>NZ_LJIY01000006.1:0-326616 GCF_001420585.1 Psychrobacillus sp. FJAT-21963
TCTGACTGGCCGATGTTGAACGGACTTTTAAACGCAGTAGGCATGTGTGACCTCATCGCGATCCAAGCGAACTATTCGATGGGGGAAGCAGTTCATACAGGCGTGACGATGGTTGCGGACGGAACGGCAGAATCGGACATGAGACTCGAGGTGGCGATGACCGTAGACTCAGGCATAGGGGTTGTTCGTCACGCACAGGCGGGCTATGAAATTGCACAGGACGTAGCGAACGGAAAAGGAAAATTAACAGAGGAGAGCATCAAGATCCCATTATGGTGGAAGCGTGAAGCTACATTTGGACCTAAAGATGTAAAAAAGGAAGTTAAGGCATAAGGAAATGAAAAAAGGTAGTAGATATCTAGACATAGGATATCTACCCTTCTTTTCTTTTAGTTTCATGGATAAATGGCTCTAAAAAAACATAAATAGGGGGCAATGGAATGAAAAAGAATTTATTTCTTACGATAGTCATGATTTTCTCTTTAATCTTAGCGGCATGTGGGTCAGGAGAGGCTGATGCAGATGCAGATAAGAATGGTAGCGGTGGAGATAAGAAAACACTTAAAGTTGCAACAGAGGCTAATTATGCGCCTTTTGTTTATTTGGATAAAGGAGATATGACTGGTTTCGATGTAGACTTTATGAATGCTGTTGCAGCAGAAGCTGGTTATGAGATTGAGCTAGTTAATGTTGGATGGGATCCACTGTTTGTTGAAGTAAAAAGTAAGCTTTCTGATTTAGGGATATGTGCAATTACAATCAATGATGAAAGAAAGCAAACGTACGATTTCTCAGTTCCATATTATCTATCAACTAATAAAATTCTAGTTCCAGAAGGTAGTGATATTAAAACTGCTGCGGACTTAAAGAATGATAAGGTAGTAGCGGTATTAGGTGGAACGACTGGTCAGGAAGCAGTGGAAGGTATTCTTGGTAAAAATAATAGTAATATAAAAAAATTCGATAATAATAACTTAGCTATCATGGAAATGATTAGCGGTGGGGCTGATGCTGTTGTTGCAGATAATGCAGTAGTGGAAGAATATGCAAAAAATAATCCCGACCAAAAGCTTGTAGTAATTACAGATGAACAAGGATTTGAGAGTGAGTTTTATGGAATTATGTTTCCTAAGGGAAGTGAACTGACAGGAGATTTTGATAAAGCGGTGACTACAATTCTTGAAAATGGAACCTATACAAAAATCTATAAAGAATGGTTTGGAACAGAACCGGATGTAGATACAATACTTGCTCAACAGGAATGATATGAAAATGAAATAGCGTAACTTTGAATTTATTAGTTACGCTATTTAGTTTTTACTAGGGGGGGAACCTATTGGATTTTAGACTAGACATTTTAGTGGAATATATCCCTTTCTTTTTAAAGGGAACGTTATTAACAATAGGATTATCACTTATTGGAATACTACTAGGAACAATATTAGGATTACTAATAGGTTTAGGAAAAATGATGCGAAATAAAGTTATTTCTTTTATATGTAGTTGCTATATAGTATTTTTCCGAGGAACACCTTTATTTGTCCAAATCTTATTGATCCACTTTGGGGTAGTTCCTATGATTATTGGTCATACAAATGGAATAATAGCTAGTATTATCGCACTTTCATTAATAGCGGGTGCTTATATATCAGAAATATTCAGAGCTGGGATTCAATCGATTGATAAAGGCCAAATGGAAGCATCACGTTCACTAGGTATGAATCATGTGCAATCAATGAAAGATGTAATTTTGCCACAAGCATTCAAACGAATGATTCCACCACTGGGTAATGAGTTTATCGTCCTAATTAAGGAATCTTCACTTGCAGCGATTGTTGCAACTCCAGAGCTGATGTATTATGGGCGTGCATTAGCAAGTCAATATTACAGAGTATGGGAGCCTTATCTGACTGCTGCCCTTATTTATCTCGTACTAACAACTACTTTAAGCTTCTTGTTAAATCATCTTGAAAGAAGGTTGGCAACAGAATGATACAAGTGAAGAACTTAAAAAAATCATTTGGTAGTAACGAAGTATTAAAAGATATTAATGTTGTCATAAAGCCAAAAGAAGTTGTGGTAGTTATTGGTCCATCAGGGTCCGGAAAATCTACCTTTTTACGATGCTTGAATTTACTGGAATCCATCACGGATGGTCGTGTTGCGATAGAAGGTGTTGATATAACGGATAAGAAGACAGATATTAATAAAGTTAGAACTGATGTAGGTATGGTGTTTCAACAATTTAATTTATTCCCCCATAAAACGGTAATGGAAAATATAATACTTGCCCCTATGAGGGTGAGAAAACTTTCGGAAGAACAAGCAAAGAAAAAAGGCTTAGATTTACTTCGCAAAGTGGGACTTGAAGAGAAGGCAAATGCTTATCCCGATTCCCTATCAGGCGGTCAAAAACAACGAGTAGCTATTGCAAGGGCACTTGCGATGGAGCCGAAAATTATGCTTTTTGATGAACCGACATCTGCATTAGATCCTGAAATGGTTGGGGAAGTTCTGGAAGTAATGAAGCAATTAGCAAAAGAGGGGATGACGATGGTAGTAGTAACTCATGAAATGGGATTTGCTCGAGAAGTAGGTGACCGCGTTATATTTATGGATGGTGGTTTCATAGTGGAAGAAAATATTCCAAAAGAAATTTTTGAAAATCCACAACACGATCGTACAAAATCCTTCTTGAGCAAGGTTCTCTAATAGTTTCCGAGATTAAGAAATCAAAAATGGGGTGAAAAAATGAATAGCCTTCCAGAATCATTAGAAAATCATCAAGTTTCGTTTAATGAGCAACAAAAAATATATTCGTTTCGGAATTTCTTAAAGTTCTTCTTTTTTAGTACGATAGGAATCTTTATGTTTTTTATACCTATCAATATAAATGATAAAAATTCCATTCCTTTAGATCATTTGGTTACATGGATTCGGTCATTTTCTAATACGGCAAATGCCTATTATGCCATGATATTAGTAGTTTTGGGTACAGCTTACCCATTTTACAAAAAGACATGGCGCAAAAGTAAAGTGGAAATGGTGTTATCTAGCTTTAAAGTATTAGGAGCTATTGCTGCTTTTCTTGTATTGTTTGAAATTGGTCCTGCCTGGCTTATGGCAGAAGATATGGGCCCTTACTGGTACTATAGTTTGCTCATTCCTATTGGAGTTCTTGTACCAATTGGTGCCATCTTTTTAGCAATGTTAGTCGGATATGGATTACTTGAGTTTATTGGTATTTTCATGCAGCCGATCATGCGTCCAATATGGAGAACTCCTGGTAGATCTGCTATTGATGCTGTTGCCTCGTTTGTTGGTAGTTACTCAATTGGTTTGTTAATAACGAACAGAATTTACAAGGAAGGTAAATATACAAAAAAAGAAGCTGTTATTATTGCAACTGGTTTTTCAACTGTGTCCGCTACATTTATGATTGTTGTGGCAAACACTTTAGACTTAATGCATATTTGGAATTTATATTTTTGGCTCACATTTTTAGTTACTTTTGTGGTAACAGCAATTACGGTAAGAATTTGGCCAATAAATAAAATGAGCGATGAGTATTACACAGAAGAAGGTTATCCAGAAGAAATTATAAAAGAGAATCGAGTAAAGTATGCATGGGAGCAAGCAATGCTTACTGCTCATAATGCTCCTAAATTAAAGACAAATATTTATGAGAATGTCAAAGATGGATTAGTAATGGCAATGGGTATTTTACCGTCAATTATGTCCATTGGATTATTTGGGCTAATATTGGCCAATCATACACCGGTGTTCGACTTTCTTGGTTATATTTTTTATCCATTAACTTGGATTCTTCAAATTCCAGAACCACTTCTAGCTGCAAAGGCTGCAGCCATTAACCTGATCGATATGTTTTTACCGTCATTGGTTGTATTGGAGGCAAGTTTAGAAACTCGATTTATCATTGGATCTCTTTCCATCTCAACGATTCTTTTCTTCTCTGCTTTGATACCTTGTATTCTATCAACGGAAATACCAATTAAGATGACTCATATATTAGCAATTTGGTTTTGGAGAACAATATTAACGCTAATTATTGTTACACCACTTGTATTTTTATTCCTCTAAAATAGCGAGGTGTGTAGCTGAAATGTGTCTCTTACTACTTATAATGGAGGTATGAAAACAATGAGTGAAAAAATAGAAGTCGACCTTTTAATTAGTAATGCAGCGGAAATCGTAACTTGTTCTGGCGAAGGTATGTCTGGCATTGGAGTTCTAAAGAATACTTCGATTGTAATTAATGATGGAAGAATTATTGGAGTCGGGTTAAAAGATGAACTATGTAAGAAGTTTGATATTGAAAATACACAAATAATCGATGCGACTGGAAAAGTAGTTGCACCTGGATTTGTAGATTGTCATACACATTTAGTATTTAACGGTACACGCGTAGAGGAATATGCAGCAAAACTGACTGGCAACAATCCTGAAAAATTAAAAGAACTTGGCATTACTACAGGCCCTAATCGGACAATAGAATTGACGCGGGATGCTTCCATAGAAGATTTATTTGAACAGTCCAAGAAAAGAATGCTAAGCATGTTAAATTACGGAATTACAACAATAGAGAGTAAAAGTGGATATGGTTTGACTACCGAAAGTGAAATTAAAATACTTGAGGTGGGAAGAAGGCTTGATAGGGAAACTCCTGTAGACGTATTAAATACTTTTCTGGGAGCTCATGGTTTTCCGAAAGGTATGGAAAAGAGTGATTATCTTTCTATTATTATAGATGAAATGATTCCTGAAGTAGGTAAGCGCAATCTTGCAGAATTCTGTGATGCCTGGTGTGATGAAGGTTACTATACGGCGGAGGAATCAAAGCAAATATTGGAAGCTGCTTTGCAATATGGAATGAAACCGAAGTTACACGCAGATGCATATTCCTATATTGGAGGATCAGATTTAGCGGTGGAGATGAACATGGTTTCCGTAGATCATCTTAATTATACACCTGTTGAAGTAATGGAAAGGCTTGCACATTCCAAAGTCACTGGAGTATTAATGCCTGCATTGGATTTTGCTGTTGGACACAAACAACCATTTGATGCGAGAAAAATGCTCGACTTAGGGATGGAAATAGCTCTTGCAACTGATTTATGCCCTGCATGTTATACAGAGTCCATGCAATTTGTTATTAACCTTGCATGTAGACTGTATAAATTCACAGTTGAAGAAGCAATAAAAGCGGCTACATATGGAGGTGCACGAGCACTAAATTTAAATGATCGTGGTGTTATTGAAGTAGGTAAACTAGCAGACTTGCAGATTTGGGATATTCCTACGTATAAACATATAGCATACGAGCTTGGAACGAACATAGTTGAAACAGTTATTAAAGACGGCAAAGTAGTAGTCAGTCGATAAAATAGGAGGAGTTATGGATGACAAAAAAACAATTCACTTCAGCTGCAGAAGAAGTAAAAGAAGAGCGCTTGCTCCAGTTGTTTTTGGAACTTGCAAAAATTAATGGTCCAAGTACTAAAGAACAACTTGTAGCGGAATATTTGATGAAAGTATTACCGGAGCTTGGATTTACAATTGAATTTGATGAAGCACATAAAAATTTTAATGGTGAAGTTGGTAATTTAATTGCTTGGCATGAGGGAACTGATGCAACTATTCCTCCACTATTTTTCTCTACTCATATGGATACAGTGCTTCCAACTGAGGGACTTAAACCAGTTATAAAAGATGGAATTATCTATTCTGATGGCACAACTATATTGGGTGCAGATGATCGAGCTGCAGTAGCTGCATATTTAGAAGGAATACGAGCGGTTATTGAAAGTGGGATACAACATGGACCAATTGAATTTGTTTTAACTGTTAATGAGCAACCAGGACTTGTGGGAGCAAAATATATGGACTATTCAAAGATTAAGAGTAAAGCAGGTTACATTTTTGATAGTAGTGGCGATGTCGGTCAAATAATTTTAAAAGGACCATACAGTAGTCGCATCTGGATGGAAGTGGAAGGTAGTGCGGCACATATTGCACTAAACGCTGAGGAAGGAAATAGTGCATTTCTAATAGCTGCAAATGGTCTATTGAATATGAAGTTAGGCACCATTGATGAAGAAACACTAGCTAATATAGGTATTATAAATGGAGGAGAATTAACATCCATTATTCCTGGTTCTGTGACGGTGGCAGGAGAAGTACGAAGCTTTTCTAAAGATAAATTAGAACGCCAGTTAAAGCATATGGAGGATGCGATGCAAGAGGCAGCTAGAAAAAGTGATGGTAAAGTAAATGTTCGTATTGAAAAGAAATATAGCGGATTTGATATTCCTAAGGATCATATTCTAACCTCCACGGTTGAAAAATCAGCGAGAAACATACATGTAAAACCATATTTAACCGAAACATTAGGAGGTGCAGATACTAATGTACTTAACGAGAATGGTTTGACTTGTATTACTTTAGGTAATGGGTTTCAAAACATCCACTCCTTTAGAGAATGTATTAGTATAGAAAACTTAATAAATACAGGTAGACTAACAGCTGAATTAATAGAACAATGGTATGAGAATCATAAATAATTATTCTATTTAGTAGTAGACATAGGGAGTGAACGGACAATGAGAAATGAAGAAGTAGTTGAATTAGATGGACGTACGTTAGATAGACATAAAATTGAGCGTGTGGTTTATGGGGATGTAAAGGCGATTGTACCAGAGGCTGATTTAATAAGGGTACGTGCTAGTCGGGAAAGAATCGAAAAACAGCTTAGAGATGGAAAAGTGATCTATGGAGTCAATACTGGATTTGGTAAATTAAGTGATATCGAAATAGAAAAAGAAGATATCGCGAAATTACAATTAAATTTACTACGTGCAGACGCAGTTGGGGTAGGAGACCCACTACCAACACCCGTTGTACGGGCGATGATGGTTCTTCGTGCAAATGCACTAGCAAAAGGTTTTTCAGGGATTAAAGAAGACACACTTCTATTATTAGTAAATATGATTAATAAAGGTGTTCATCCTATTGTCCCTAGTAAAGGGTCAGTTGGAGCAAGTGGCGATTTGGCACCGTTAGCTCATGTAGCAATAGTGTTAATAGGTGAGGGGAAAGCCGAATATGAAGGTGAGATTCTTTCGGGTGCTGAAGCTCTCAAGCGAGCTGGTTTAACACCTGTTTCCTTAGAAGCAAAAGAAGGACTTGCATTAATCAATGGGACACAGGCGATGACTGGAGTTGGAGTTGTTACACTTAATGAAGCAGAACGTGTAGGCTTAGCCGCGGATATGGCTGCATGCTTAACGATGGAAGCACTACAAGGAATTATTTCTGCTTTTGATAGTGAATTATTAGCTGTACGCCCACATCCGGAATTGGAATTTGTCGCTTCTCGAATGAGAAATTGGTTGGAAGGAAGTAAACGAATTACGCATCAAGGGGAAATAAGAATGCAAGATGCATACTCCATTCGATGCATTCCTCAAGTTCATGGTGCATCCTGGCAAGCATTTAATTATGTAGAAGAAAGACTGAAAATTGAAATTAATTCTGCAACGGATAACCCTATTATATTAGAAAATGGTGAAATAATTTCTGGTGGACATTTTCATGGTCAACCAATTGCATTGGCTATGGATTTTTTGAAAGTTGGGGCTGCAGAGTGGGCGAATATTTCAGAAAGAAGAACAGAACGTCTAGTTAATCCCCAATTAAGTGGGTTATCTCCATTTTTAGCTATGGATCCAGGTTTAGAATGTGGATTAATGGTTCCGCAATATGCTGCGGCTGCTCTAGTTTCGGAAAACAAAGTCCTTGCTCATCCAGCGAGTGTTGATTCCATTCCGACGTCAGCAAACCAGGAAGATCATGTGAGTATGGGGACTATTGGGTCACGCCAAGCACGTGAAATAGTTCATAACAGCGCGAGAGTCATTGCTATTGAGTTAATATGTGCATCTCAAGCGATTTACTTAGAGAAAGCGGAAAACCAACTTGCACCAGCGACAAGGGATTACTTAGAAAAAGTGCGAGCGATATGCCCGCCATTAGATAGTGATCGAGCAATCTCTGACCAAATGGAAGCATTAGCCCAGTATATTTTGCGAGAAGACGTATTAAAATTCGGCAAGTAATATTAATAAAGCTATTTCTAAAATGGGGGGAAGGAAATGACGGAATTTCGATTAAAAAGTAACATGGATAGCCTCATTACAAATGTATTTGAGGACGTAATTAAATGGAGAAGATATTTTCATCAAAACCCTGAATTATCGTATGAAGAGATTAAAACATCTCAATATGTTTTTGAAACACTCACATCATTTGGAAATATAGAAGTTACACGTCCAACAAAAACAAGTGTAGTGGGACGTCTGAAAGGTAGCGAGCCCGGTGAAGTTCTAGCGATGCGAGCTGATATGGATGCTTTGCCCATAACGGAAGAAACTGGGTTGCCATTTGCTTCAAGTAATTCGGGCATCATGCACGCTTGTGGGCATGACGGACATACTGCTATGCTCCTTGGTGCTGCTAAAATTCTTGTGCAACTAAAGGATGAAATAAAAGGTGAGATAAGATTTATTTTCCAACACGCTGAAGAACTCTTTCCTGGTGGTGCGCAAGAAATGGTGAAAGCTGGAGTGCTGGATGGTGTCGACAAAATAATTGGATTACATGTTTTTTCCAATATTCCAACTGGAAAAGTTATTATGCCATATGGAACTTTCTCAGCAAATTCAGATGTGTTTGACATTAAAATTATTGGTAAGGGGGGACATTCCTCTCAGCCTGAAGAAACAATTGATCCCATATCAATAGGAGCGCAAGTAGTAAATAACATGCAGCATATAATTGCACGCAATGTAGCTCCATTAGAGCAAGCGGTAGTTTCCGTTACGGAGTTTAATGGTGGAACCGCAAAAAATATCATACCTGATTCCATTAAAATCGGTGGTGGAGTAAGAAGTTTTGATCAAGAAGTTCGAGAAAAAATTGTACATCGTATGGAAGAAATAGTGAAAGGAGTTACAGAGGCTCACAAAGCATCCTACGAGTTTGATTATATATATGGTTATGGTTCTGTAATGAACAATCACAAGTTAACGGAGGAAATGGAAGAACTTATTAAGGAAGAATTTAGTGATGAAACAATTATGATTGTTCCACCAATGATGGGTGGGGAAGACTTCTCAGCTTTTTCAGACAAAGTTCCTGGTTGTTTTATAGGTGTTGGAGCAGCATTTGCTGATGATGGGCGTAATTTTCCCCATCATCATCCTCGATTCGATATTGATGAAAAATCATTGGAGATGGGCCTTAAGCTATTGATTAAGGCACCGTTTAAATTATTGAATTAACGAGTACATCATCTTAGAAAAACTCTATAAATAATTTTCCATAAAATAATGATAGAGAAGAGGAAAAGATGTATGTTTCAAGACCCTGTTGTAGCAGCAATGGTGATTTTAGGATTAATCGCTGTTGGAGAGGTAATATCTATTTTAACAAAAGCAAGAATTCCAATGCTGTTCATAGCGTTGATGGGTTATCTTGTACTAATTTGGACAGGAATATTACCAAAGAGTATGATTGTTGATTCTGGTTTCGTAACTGTAGGTACTGTTTTAGGTACTGCTCCGATTATTGTTCATATGGGGACATTAATTCCATTAAAAAGCATTAAGTCCCAATGGAGAGCGGTTGCAATAGCAGTGTTAGGTATAATCTTTGCTTCTGTGCTAATCTTAACGATTGTTACTTTCATTTTTGATTATTCTGTAGCAGTTGCTGGTGTTGGTCCTCTAACTGGAGGTATTATCGCCCTTCTTGTTACGTCAGAAGGACTAGCGGAGTTAGGCTTAGTTTCATTGGTGACAATTCCTGTATTAATTATGGCGATACAATCCTTATTTGGAATACCTATCGCGACAAATATTCTCCGTAAATATGCACTGAAAATTCGTTCTGAAATGGACAATGGAACCTACGTCTCAGAGTACAAGGCAAGCGATAATAATGAAAAGGAAAATGACAAGTTTTTTCTTCCGGATAAATTTAGAAGTAATTTAATTTTACTCTTCTTATTATTTGTCGGTGGAGCTCTTGCAGTTGTTCTAGGGAAATACACACCTATTCCATATAGTTTATGGGCTCTAGTTATCGGTGTCTTAGGTAGGTTAATTGGATTCTATCCAGAGAGAGTAATGGAGCGTGCGAATGCATTTACTGTCGGTATGGCAGGAATTATATTTTTAATTATTATCATGATGAATGATATTACATTTGGCCAATTTATTGGCTACCTCCCAGAAGTACTATCCATTATGGTTGTTGGGATTATAGGAATTATTGTCGGTGGGTACATCGGATCAAAAATATTTAAGTGGGACCCACTTAAAGGGATTCCAGTGGCCCTTACTGCTACGTTCGGCTTCCCTGGAGATTATATTGTGTGTGAAGAAGTTAGCAGAAGTGTAGGAAGAGATAAAGAAGAAGAAGAAAAGATTTTTAATGAGATATTAACCCCCATGCTCGTAGGTGGTTTTACAACTGTAACTGTGGGGTCGGTTATTATTGCAAGTATATTAATAAAAACACTATAAAGAGAAATAGAAAAAGAGATTATGTAATATCATAATCTCTCAGACTGTAGACAAAGTATCTCGAGAGTTCGTCTCTCGGGGTACTTTGTCAATTTTGAAGGTATTTGATTTCAAATTTCCCCTGAGTTTTTTATGGGTCGTCTCTACGAGACGTTTTCAACTCGCATTAGGCAGCTTGCCATGTCCAAGTGGCTAGCTTTTTCAAGTTCATCGCAGCAAAAGTAAGCATCGCTTGCATAGACAATTTTTTAAGGCCCCGTGAGGTTGTCCAACGCATACCATGCTTTTCTTTCGCATCAGCAAAGACACGTTCAATTGTTTCTTTGCGTTTAGCATAGCTTCCTCCACATACTCTTACCAAATGTGTCGTTGAATCAGCTTCGTATGATTTTTACTTTCTGTACACTGTGTTAAGAAAGGACAATTTACACAAACTGTTGGTTTGGATTTGTATTGGCGATACCCTTCTTTTGTTGTCGTTGTGTAGGCTAGTGGCTAATAATTTGGACAGATATAGGCATTGTGTTTGGCGCATCGAACGGATGCCAAAGGTATATTGTAGCAGAGTAAAGATGTTCTACTAATGGATAAATGAAATGGAAATCAATCGCGGCATCTAATTTACGGACAAAATGGTCCTTTGGTACAAGCTGCTCAATCGTTAGCATTTCAAGTTGTTCATATTCATTGATCTGGTTTTTAGTCATCATGATATTCAACACCTCAACGTCTTAGAAAATTTAGAAACTCAACACTTTTTAAATTAGCCAACACTAGTCGATGGGAGTGGAAGGCGCGAAGACTCCTACGGGAACAGCACGAGCCGAAGCACCCGGACTGAGCGTAGCGAGGGAGAAGGCTGAGGCCGTGCCAGTGGAAAGCGTAGCGCCTGAAAAGGAAATCGACGATTTCTTACTATGTATTGTAAATAAAAAAAGACTATAGACAATTTCAAATTTCTTTGAGTTTGTCTACAGTCTGGGAGATTATGTAATATCATAATCTCTTTTTCTATTGTTCAGAAACTATTAAATTTCTTTTCTTAAACTAGAAGAAGGAATATTCAACTCTTCCCGATATTTAGTTATTGTACGTCTAGAGATTGTAATTCCTTTTTCGGTTATAAAATAATCGGCTATTTTTTGATCGGATAATGGCTTACATTTATTTTCTTTCTTAATAATGTTTTCTAAGAGTTGTTTAACTTCCGTTTGAGAGATAGAATTCCCATCCACTGTCTCAAGCTTGGAGGTAAATAACATGCGTATATCGAACGTACCATGAGGAGTTTGAATAATTTTATTCATAGTAGCTCTACTAACAGTAGACTCATGCATGTCAATTTCCGTTGCGACATCTTTTAATGTTAATGGCTTTAATGATGAAAAGCCTTCTTTAAAAAAACTAGCTTGTTTTTCCAATAACACTTTCATTATTTTCAAAATGGTTACGCGGCGTTGCTCTATACTGTTTATCAGCCACTTGTATTTGGAAAATTGATTGGAAATATAGTGTGATGTTTCATCTTTAACGTTTAATAAACTGGAATAGTCTTTATTTAGACTAATTTTTGGTAAATAGCTTTCATTTAAATAATGAATTAATTTTCCTTCTTTCAATTCAACTACAATGTCTGGTACTACATATTCCACTTTAAAATCAGCCAAGTGTATACAAGGCTTTGGGTTAAGGGTTTGTATAAACTCATAAATTTCTTTTACTTTTTCTAATGATATTTTCATCACACGTACAATATCGTTCCACTTTCTATTCGCTATTAGGTCAAGGTGATTGTCAATTATCGCTTTAGCCAGCAATTGATCTGGATAGTTGTATGTTAATTGTAATTGTAAGCACTCTACTAAACTTCTTGCGCCAATACCGATTGGTCCAATCTCTTGGAGAAGATGGATGCCTCTTTTAACTGTATTTTCATCATATATTGCACTATCATCTAAACGTAAGTACCCGCTATCATCTAAATTTTGAACT
Source organism: Psychrobacillus sp. FJAT-21963 (assembly GCF_001420585.1). Classification (NCBI taxonomy): domain Bacteria; kingdom Bacillati; phylum Bacillota; class Bacilli; order Caryophanales; family Bacillaceae; genus Psychrobacillus; species Psychrobacillus sp. FJAT-21963. The sequence continues at coordinate 12,597 of NZ_LJIY01000006.1, forward strand.
AGATATAAAAGTAATTGTTGATCTTTTTCTTTGAAATGAAGCCTAACTTGTTCACATAGCTTCTGCCTCATACTGATTTCATCGTTTTTTATAAAATCAAGCATATCTGATGTAGGAGAGGAAGAAAGCGATTTTCTATTCGTTTGCTCGGTATATACTATATCCTTTGTCTGTTCCTTTAATTCTATCAATGGATTTTCAATCTCTTGTTCTTTTATGTATTGATATAAATCGTAAGTGGAGAATTGTAATAGTTCGATGGCTTGTCTTAACTGAAATGTCATAACTAAGCCGAGTTCCTGTCTTTGGTTAAGAATCAAATCCATTAACTAACCTCCTTCAGTAATTACGAAAGCGTTTTCATTATTATACAATATATTCTCAGAATTTTCGACAAAAATAATGAATATTAAGAATGTTCTAACACGGGTGTAGAAAGAAAAGAGCAAAAACAATGGAATGCGTTTGCTCTAGTATGCTTAAAATTCTCTTTTGTTAACAAGCATCATTGCTTTTTGCGTGTTTGCAAAATGCCATTTTGTAATAGATTTTAGAAATGCTTCTCCATTTTTTATATAAATTTTTGCTGCTATTTCATCCACTTTTGCGCTAGCACCTTTAGGGATAGTTGTTCCGGCTATTTCGGTAAGACGATCCATCTCCTTCAAAAAAGCATATCTTGCTATAATGGAAGCTGCTGCAACAGAAACATGAAGTTGTTCAGCTTTTGTAGCGAAGAGTACATTTTCACGTATAATTTCTTTTTCCATCTTAATATGATTATAGTAGATTCCACGTTCAGCAAATTGATCGATTAATATAAAAGATGGCTTTTCAGGATTTATTTTGTTTATTACATGCTTGAGTGCTTGGTTATGCATGAGTGCTTTTATTTTCCCTTGGGACCAACCTCGGCTCTGTATATCATTATATTTTTCATTTTTTAATACTAGAACACTGTGTGATAATGAAGCCATTAAATCAGGTGCCATTTTACGCATCACATCATCGGTAAGCATTTTTGAATCTTTGACTCCTAGCTCGTTAACTAACTCTATTTGGTCTTCGCGTACAAAACATGCAGCAACTGTTATAGGACCAAAATAATCACCCGTTCCAGTTTCATCTGATCCAATGACAGATAGAGAAGAGAAATTAGGTGGTAATGTATCGCCTTTAGTAGAAACGGTAACTTTTTCAGGAGACATCTCCCATAAAGAAGCTTCCCGAGATGCTCCGTTTCCTTGAAACATGACTTTGCCAGATTTATAGACTGTTATAGCTGTATCGGTTAGCTTTGCCGCAAAAACGACACCTGGAGCAGATCTTTCAATTTTATAATTCATATAATGAAGTTTCACTTTTTTAATCTCATCGGGTGATAACACTAGCACTACATTGGACATTCGATTGTTCCTTTCTTCACATCAGAATCTATTTCGTGTTATTATAATTAATAGGATTTTCTGGGGGAGGGTATGTCTTTGTCAGAACAACAAAAAACAAGAATTTCTGTTGATATATATGGACAGAATTATACAATGGTAGGTCCAGAAACTTCTGGACATATGCGTCTTGTAGCCTCCATGGTAGATGATAAAATGAGAGAAATTCATTCTCATAATAGTCAACTAGATATTGCTAAACTTGGGGTGTTAACAGCCGTTAATGCAGTAAACGATTACATAAAAGTAAAAGAACAATTAGAGCTTCTGGAAGAAGAAGTGAAAAAGTTAAAGGACTGAAAAAATGTTAGATATTCTGATTTTAATATTACTAGTAGCTGGTTTAATTACTGGCGCAAAACGAGGGTTAATTGTTCAGCTTATTCATATGACTGGATTTATCATCGCTTTAATCGTTGCCTATACTTATTATAAACCACTTGCGGATAAATTTGTTTTATGGATTCCGTTTCCAGCAGTAACTGCGGGATCTAAGCTTACAATTGCTGTAGAAAGTTTAGATTTGGATCAAACATTTTATCGTATTATTGCATTTGCACTTATTTTTGTTGTTGTAAAGTTTGCATTACAGTTATTAGCTTCGATGTTTGATTTTTTAAAGTATTTGCCTATACTTGGTTTTATAAGCAATATTGTGGGTGCAGTTTTAGGATTTATAGAGTTTTATTTTATATTATTTGTTTTACTTTATGTTTTTGCGTTACTACCGATAGATTTTATTCAAAATTTAATTTCCAAGTCTATTTTGACATCTTGGATGTTGGATCATACTCCTTTACTATCGGAAACAGTAAAAAAATGGTGGTATATTTATATCGAAAAATAACTTCTCTCAGTAGAGGGAAGTTTTTTTTGAATATCTAAACTTAGCACATAGCAACTTAAGGCACTGACCAAGTGCTTGCTTCTATGGACAGAAAGGGGTTTTTGTTTTGGATAAAAAGACAATCATTAAAACTTTAGAAAAGATTGCATTATATATGGAGTTGCAGGGTGAGAATCCTTTTAAAGTTTCTGCATTTCGGAAAGCTGCCCAAGTAATAGAATTAGATTCAAGAAGTCTTTCAGAAATGGATAATATTTTATCACTTAAAGGGATCGGTGCTGCGACAGGAGCTGTTATTGAAGATTTGATGAATAAAGGAGAATCCTCTTTCCTAATTGAACTACAAAATTCAGTGCCAAGTGGATTACTTCCCATGTTAAAAATACCTGGGCTTGGCGGTAAGAAAATTGCAAAGCTTTATAAAGAATTACAAATAGATTCAATTGAAGCATTGAAAGAAGCATGTGAATCACATAAGGTTCAAAAACTTCCTGGCTTTGCCGCGAAGACAGAAGTGAAAATACTAGCTGAATTAGAAAACTTTCAAGTGAAACCTGAAAGAAGTGCAGTTTGGCTATTAGAGCCAATTGTTGAAATAATTAATGAGAAGCTTTCACATATTACCACGATTGAAAAATTTTCTGTTGCGGGTTCTTATAGACGGGTAAAGGAAGCAAGTAAGGATATTGACTTTATCATTGCAACAGAGTACCCAATCGAAGTTAGAGAAGAAATTTTGAAAGTTCTCCCGGTTTTAAAAGTTATTGCTGCTGGCGACACAAAAGTTTCTATTACACTTGACGTAGAGAATGAGGTAGACGTTGACTTTCGTTTAGTAAACATTGATCAATTTGCCTCCGCTCTCAACCATTTTACAGGTTCAAAAGATCATAATATTAAAATGAGGCAAATTGCAAAGGACCAAGGGAAAAAAATAAGTGAATACGGTGTGGAGTTAGAAGACGGGACAGTTCAGCATTTTAAAACTGAGGAGGAATTCTACGCATTTTTCGATTTGCCATTTATTCCACCAACTGTTCGAGAGGATGGCTCAGAATTTACAAAACTAGATCAGCTATCACGACTTGTAAAGTTAGAGGATATAAAGGCAGACCTTCATATGCATACTACTTGGTCTGATGGAGCTTATTCCATAGAGGAAATGGTGGAAGCTTGTCGAACTAAAGGATATTCGCATTTAGTCATTACGGATCATTCCGATTATTTAAAAGTAGCAAATGGACTAACAAAAGAGCGTTTGTTGCATCAAATAGAAACAATTCACGAGATAAACGAAAAGTATACAGATATCGAAATATTTACTGGGACAGAAATGGATATTCTACCTGATGGCTCGCTAGACTTTGATGAGGATGTTTTAAAACAATTGGATTTTGTTATTGCTTCAATCCATTCAAGCTTTAGTCAGCCGGAGGAGAAAATAATGGAGCGTTTGTTTAACGCTATTAAAAATCCTTTTGTTCACATGATTGCACACCCTACCGGAAGAATAATTGAAACTCGGAATGGGTACAATCCCGATGTCCCGACTTTAATCGAGTGGGCAAAGGAATATGGAAAGATACTTGAACTCAATGCTAGCCCTTATCGGTTAGATTTAAAAACAGAATATTTGAGGATTGCAAAAGAATCAGGTGTTCCGATTGCCATAAATACGGATGCTCATCATATAAACCAACTTAAATACATGGATCTTGGAGTACGTTATGCACAAAAAGCTTGGTTATCCACAGATGAAATTGTGAATACATGGTCATTGGATAAGTTTAAGCAATTTATAACGAAATAAATAGGAGGTGCCTTAGTGATAACTGAAAGAGCACTGAAAACATTAGAATACTTTAAAATTAGAGAAGAAGTTTCGAAATACTGTACGTCTTCTATAGGAAAAAGTCATATAGAGGCGCTTGTTCCTTCTGTGGACTATGCAAAAGTAACTAAGCTTTTGGAAGAAATGGATGAAGGCTTAACTGTACTACGACTACGAGGTAATGTTCCAATGGGGGGAATCACAGATATACGTCCCCATGCTAAACGAGCGCAAATAGGTGGAATGTTAAGTCCAATGGAGCTTATGGAAACAGCAAGCACCATACGTGCAAGTAAAATTTTACGTCAATTTTTAGAAAATGTGGCGGAAACTGAAGATGTGCAGATAGCTCACCTTCTAGAAAAAAAGGAAGCCATTCCTATTCTAACTGCATTAGAACACGAAATAAATGATTGCATAGATGAAAATGGTACCGTTTTAGATAGCGCTAGTAGTACACTAAGATCTATTCGTCAGCAACTACGTATTTATGTAGGACGAGTACGTGAAAAATTAGAGAGCTATACTAGAGGTGCAAATGCATCTAAAATGTTGTCAGATTCAATCATTACGATTCGTAATGACCGCTATGTTATACCTGTGAAATCAGAATATAGAAGCCATTATGGTGGAATTATTCATGATCAATCTTCGTCAGGGCAAACGCTTTTTATTGAACCATCTGCAGTTGTTCAATTGAATAATGATATTCGGGGTTTGAAAGTAAAAGAACAAGAAGAAATTGAACGAATCTTAATCAAGCTAACAGCAGAAGTTGAAGTTGTAGGTCACGAAATTTTTCAATTAGTTAATATACTAGGCGAAATTGACGCTATTCTAGCCAAAGCAAAATATGGACAAGCGGAGAAATGTACGATGCCGCTTATTAATAATGAAGGATATATTAGGTTAGTAAAAGCACGACATCCACTTATTCCTGTAGACTCCGCTGTTACAAATACAATTGAATTTGGAAGAGATATTACGGCTATTGTTATTACAGGTCCTAATACAGGGGGGAAGACCGTTACACTAAAAACAGTAGGTTTATGTACTTTGATGGCACAAAGTGGAATACCAATCCCTGCTTTAGACGGTTCTGAAGTGGCTTTGTTTGAATCGGTATTTGCAGACATCGGGGATGAGCAATCGATCGAACAAAGTCTAAGTACGTTCTCCTCACACATGGTTAATATCGTAGATATTCTAAAGAAATATGATGAAAAGTCTTTAATATTATTTGATGAGCTTGGTGCAGGTACCGATCCTCAAGAAGGAGCTGCCCTTGCAATATCTATTTTGGATGCGGTCCATGGAACAGGTGCACGCGTTATGGCGACTACTCACTATCCTGAACTAAAAGCATATGGCTATAATCGTCCTGGAGTGGCAAATGCAAGCGTGGAGTTTGATATTGAAACACTGAGTCCCACTTATAAACTGTTAATCGGTGTTCCTGGTCGCAGTAATGCATTTGAAATTTCGGAACGTTTAGGGCTTCCAACACATATTATTTCCCAGGCTCAATCCTTTACAGGTACGGACCGTGGGGAAGTAAATTCCATGATTGCATCTCTTGAAGAAAGTAGAAGACAAGCAGAAAAAGATGCGGAAGAAACAGAAGAACAGTTAGTAGAAGCACGTCAAGTAAAAGAAGAGTTAGAACAAAAACTATCAGAACTTGATAAGAAGAAAGAGCAATTAGAGCAAAAAGCAAAGGAAAAAGCAAAGAAAATAGTGGAAGATGCAAGACGTGAAGCGGATGAAATAATTAGCGAGTTACGAAAGATGCAAGCAAATACACATAAGCTCGTAAAAGAACATGAATTAATTGACGCAAAAAAACGTTTGGAAGAGGCATTACCGAACAATCCTGTACTTAAAAAACAAAAGAAATTAAACGAACAACTGAAAGAATTAAAAGCAGGTGACGAAGTAAAGGTACTTAGTTTTGGACAAAAAGGTACATTGCTTGAAAAGCTATCCAACACTGAGTGGTCAGTACAAATAGGTATGTTGAAAATGAAGCTTGATGAAGCAGACTTGGAATATATAAAACCTGAAAAACAAAAACAAACAGTATCAGTTAATGCGGTTAGAGGAAGAGACTCACATGTGAAACTCGAGCTAGATCTTCGAGGAGAAAGATACGAAGATGCAATTATCCGTACAGAAAAATATTTAGATGACGCAATACTTGCCAACTATCCACGTGTTTCCATTATTCATGGGAAAGGCACTGGTGTATTAAGGCAAGCTATTCAACAATATTTGAAAAACCACACTCGAGTGAAAAGTTATCGATATGGAGAAGCGGGAGAAGGCGGACATGGAGTTACAGTAGTTGAATTAAAGTAAAATATTAAATTTTGAAACCTTTTATTTTGTTGAACGTAGAGTAAGAAAAGTTTAAAGGGGTTATTTAAATGATACTATTAAGTTTTTGGTCGAACCCACTTGTAGAGTCTGCTGGCTATTTTAGCGTAGTCATATTGTGCTTAGTCGTTTCCATGGTAATATTTGAAATCGTAACAAAGTATAAAAATTGGGCAGAAATCAGAAACGGGAATATAGCTGTTGCAATGGCAACAGGAGGGAAAATATTTGGTGTATGTAATATTTTCCGTTACTCAATTGAACAACATAATTCACTTTTTGAAATGATTGGATGGGGAGGGTTTGGCTTTTTCCTGCTCATCATTGCATATTGGTTATTTGAATTTTTAACACCCTCTTTTAATGTGGACAAAGAAATTGAACAGGACAACCGTTCTGTTGGTTTTATTTCTCTCATAATTTCCGTAGGTTTGTCATTTGTTATTGGTGCAAGTATTTCTTAGGAGAGATTAAAATGGAAAAATTATCGAAAGTGTTAATAGCAGTAGGCATATGTTTTGTTATAGTCGGAATAGTATATGTAGTAATCAATTAAGAATGAGCAGCCAACTCATTCTTTTTTTTACAAGGAATTGAATTGTCATTCATTTTTCATTATAATCAAAAATAGGAATATTCACGCTATTATAAAACAAAGGGGGTTTTTATAATGACAGAAAGAAGATGGTTATCAAATTATCCACCTGAAATACCGCATACGCTTGATTATGAAGCTATTCCAGTTCAAGAATATCTAACTAGATCGTATGAAAAGTTCCCATCAAATGTTGCTATTCATTTCATGGGAAAGGATATTACGTACAAAGAACTCTATGAATCTTCTTTAAAGTTCGCGAATTATCTGCAAACTTTAGGAATTCAAAAAGGTGATCGAGTAGCTATTATGTTGCCAAACTGTCCACAAGGGGTTATTGGATACTATGGCGCACTTTATGCAGGGGCAATTGTTGTTCAGACAAACCCATTGTATACTGAAAGAGAAATATCCTACCAAATGAAAGATTCGGGTGCAAAAGTTATATTAGCAATGGACATTTTATTCCCTCGAATCTCAAAAATCTTAAAAGAGACAGAGCTTGAAAATATTATTATTACAGGTATTAAAGATTACTTGCCTTTCCCTAAAAATGTAGTGTATCCATTTATTCAAAAGAAGCAATATGGATTTAGTGTAAAAGTAGAGCATCGTGGTATGAATCATCTATTCCCTGAAATTATGAAAGTCGCAAAAGCGGAACCTATTAAACTAGAGTTTGATTTTGAAGAAGATATCGCTCTTTTACAATACACTGGGGGTACAACCGGATTTCCTAAAGGAGTTATGTTGACACATAAAAATTTAGTATCGAATACTGCTATGTGTACCGCTTGGAATTATAAATGTGTTGAAGGAGAAGAAAGTATCTTAGGAGTCCTTCCATTCTTTCATGTATATGGCCTGACTACTGTATTGATTTTCTCCGTAATGTTAGGGAATAGAATGATATTATTACCTAAGTTTGATGTGGAGACTACACTTAAAACGATAGATAAGCAAAAACCAACTATATTTCCCGGTGCTCCAACAATTTATATCGGTCTTTTAAATCATCCTGATATTCAAAAATATGACTTATCCTCGATCGTTGCTTGTTTAAGCGGTTCAGCTGCTTTACCAGCTGAAGTTCAAGAGAAGTTTGAAAAAGTTACTGGTGGTCGATTAGTGGAGGGTTATGGTTTAACAGAGACTTCCCCTGTTACCCATGCTAATTTAATATATAGTGACGAACGTGTAAAAGGATCAGTAGGTATTCCATGGCCAGACACGGATGCTGCTATTTTTAATGTTGACTCGACGATTCCCCTACCTCCTGGTGAAATAGGTGAAATAGCTGTTAAAGGACCTCAAGTAATGAAGGGCTATTGGAAACGTCCAGAGGAGACAGCTATGTCGATGCGTGATGGATGGTTTTTAACAGGTGATTTAGGGTATATGGATGAAAACGGTTTCTTTTACGTTGTTGATCGTAAAAAAGACATGATAATAGCAGGAGGGTATAATATTTATCCTCGTGACGTGGAAGAAATATTATATGAACACCCTGAAGTCCAAGAGTGTGTTGTAGCAGGTGTACCCGACCCTTATCGTGGGGAAACGGTTAAGGCGTTTATCGTTTTAAAAGAAGGTGCAAGAGTTACAGAGGAAGATTTAAATCAGTTCTGTCGTGAAAATCTAGCAGCTTTTAAAGTTCCTAGAATCTATGAATTTAGAAAAGAACTACCAAAAACAGCTGTCGGAAAGATATTACGAAGAAAGTTAATTGAAGAAGAAAAAGAAAAATTAACACAAGCACTCGAGGCATAATTCAAGATTGACATTCAGAAAAATTAAATATAATATAAAAATATGAATNAAAAATATGAATGAATCATCATTCATATTTTTATTTTGGTGGTGAATTCATTGAAGAAAGACAAGCCTAAGTATAAACAAATTATCGATGCGGCAATTATTGTTATTGCAGAAAATGGCTATCATCAATCACAAGTTTCAAAAATAGCTAAACAAGCAGGTGTAGCCGACGGTACGATCTATTTATACTTTAAAAACAAGGAAGACATTTTAATCTCAGTTTTCGAAGAGAAGATGGAGATGTTCGCAGATAATTTAAAAGTTATTTTAGAAGAAAATACGACATCCTCCGAGAAATTATTTAAAATGATCGAAAATCATTTTAATGTATTAGCAGAAGATCATCATTTAGCAACAGTGACTCAATTAGAGTTAAGACAATCTAATTTAGCGCTAAGACTAAGAATCAATGAGATACTGAAAAACTATCTAGTTTTATTGGATACTATATTAAAAGAAGGAATTGAAAATGGCGAATTTGATCCAACGATCGATATTCGCTTAGCAAGACAGATGGTTTTTGGTACAATTGATGAGACGACTACTACTTGGGTAATGAATGAGTACAAGTATGATTTAATTGCCTTAACAGAAAAAGTACATCGTCTATTATTTAAGGGGTTAAAAGCATAACAAAGGGGAAGTGAACAGATGGAATTTTTGTCATGGACTATTGAGGGTGGAGTAGCAACAGCTACAATCAACCGTCCGCCAGCAAATGCGTTGGCAAGAGGGGTTATATTAGAAATAAATGAATTACTGGATGCAGTAGAACACGATGAATCTGTCCGAGTTATATTGTTGAGGGGAGAAGGAAGATTCTTTTCAGCAGGAGCTGATATTAAAGAGTTTACTTCCATTTCTTCAGGAGCAGAATTTTCTGAATTGGCAGCAAGTGGTCAATCTATCTTTGAAAGACTAGAAACATTCTCAAAACCAGTCATTGCTGCAATTCATGGAGCTGCACTCGGTGGTGGTCTTGAACTAGCAATGAGCTGTCATATAAGACTAGTTGCAGAGAATGCTAAGCTAGGGCTACCTGAGTTACAACTAGGATTAATACCTGGTTTTGCAGGAACGCAACGTCTACCTCGTTATGTTGGTTTTGCGAAAGCGGCAGAGATGTTATTAACGAGTGATCCAATAAGTGGCAAAGATGCTGCGCAATTTGGACTTGCAAATCATGCATATCCGGAAGAAGAGCTATTTAATAGAGCACAAGAACTTGCAAGTAAAATTGCAACTAAAAGTCCTATTGCTGTTAAAGCAGCACTTGAAATGCTTCAATTTGTCAAACCGGCATCATATCATGAAGGCGTGAAAGCGGAAGCAAGTGCATTTGGAACCGTTTTTGTTTCGGAAGATGCAAAAGAAGGTATTACTGCATTTTTAGAAAAAAGAAATCCTGTATTTAAAGGGAAGTAAAAATAATAATAAGATGCAATAGGAGGAATTCTATATGAATATTTATGTTTTAGTAAAACGTACATTTGACACAGAAGAAAAGATTGTTGTAAACGGTGGCAAAATCCAAGAAGACGGAGCAGAATTCATCATTAATCCATACGATGAATATGCAATTGAAGAAGCTATTCAAGTTCGTGATGCACATGGTGGAGAAGTAACTGTCTTAACGATGGGCGGAGAAGACGCTGAGAAACAACTTCGTACAGCACTAGCGATGGGAGCAGATAAGGCGGTTCTAATCAATACAGAGGATGATGTAGAAGAATTGGATCAATTTACATCGGCTTATATTATTTCTGAATACTTAAAAGATAAAAATCCAGACTTAATCTTAGCAGGTAACGTTGCGATTGACGGTGGTTCTGGTCAAGTTGGTCCGCGTGTTGCAGAATTACTAGGCATCAATTATGTTACAACTATTACTAATTTAGAAATTGATGGAACTACCGTGACTATCAAACGTGACGTAGAAGGAGATACAGAAGTTCTGGAAACTTCTTTACCACTATTAGTAACAGCTCAACAGGGACTAAACGAACCACGTTACCCATCATTGCCTGGAATTATGAAAGCAAAGAAAAAACCTCTAGAAGAATTAGAGTTGGATGACTTAGATATTGATGAAGACGATGTAGAAGCAAAAACAGAAACAATTGAAATTTATTTACCTCCTAAAAAGGAAGCCGGAAAAATATTGGAAGGCGATTTAGCTGACCAAGTAAAAGAGTTAGTTCATTTACTTCATTCAGAAGCAAAAGTGATTTAATCATTTTCTTCAGAAGCTTCCACATTTATGTGGAGAACTGATTATGAACGAATTTATATTTAAAATAGGAGGAAATAAACATGTCTAAAAAAGTATTAGTATTAGGAGAAGCACGTGAAGGTGCTTTACGTAATGTATCATACGAAGCAATTGCCGCTGCAAAACAAATTTCAAGTGGCGGAGAAGTAGTTAGTGTTCTCTTAGGAGATTCAGTGAAGGATTTTGCTGGTGAATTAGGAAAATTTGGAGCAGACCGCGTTATCACTGTAGAACATCCTCATTTAAAACAATATACTTCTGATGGCTACGGGCAAGCATTACTTGCTGTAATTGACCAAGAGCAACCAGAAGCTATTGTTTTTGGACATACTGCATTAGGTAAAGATTTATCACCGAAAATTGCTAGTAAATTACAAGTTGGCTTAGTATCGGATGTTACATCAATTGAGGGTGAAGGTGATTCAGCAGTATTTGTTCGCCCAATTTATTCTGGTAAAGCATTTGAAAAGGTTAAAGTAAAAGAAGGAATTGAATTTATTACGATCCGTCCAAATAATATTGCACCACTTGCAAAAGATGATAGTAAATCAGTAGATGTTTCTTCCTTATCTGTTGATATTACGAATCTACGAACTATTATTAAAGAAGTAGTTCGTAAATCTACTGAAGGTGTTGACTTATCAGAGGCAAAAGTGGTTGTTGCTGGTGGACGTGGTGTGAAGAGTGAAGAAGGTTTCGCGCCTTTAAAAGAGCTTGCAGACGTTTTAGGTGGGGCAGTTGGAGCATCTCGTGGAGCTTGTGACGCGGACTATTGTGACTATTCACTGCAAATTGGTCAAACAGGAAAAGTTGTTACCCCAGACCTTTATATAGCAGCAGGTATTTCAGGAGCTATCCAACATTTAGCAGGTATGTCTAACTCGAAAATTATTGTTGCGATCAATAAAGATCCAGAAGCGAATATTTTCAAAGTAGCTGACTATGGTATTGTAGGAGATTTATTTGAAGTAATTCCAATGCTTACAGAGGAATTTAAGAAGTTAAAAGTAAACGCTTAAAAAATTGCTCGGCTCTCTTTGGAGCCGAGCTTTTGCTTGTAGGAGAGTAAGGGAGTAAGATGACACCCCTGGGGTTGTCCAATAAATAAGAAATTCGTTGAAATGACTCCCTTTCCGCAGGGGTTACCTCTACCTCCTCGCTACGTTCCAGGGTCTTCGACTAACGCTCTTACCGCAGGGAGTATCGCCTTTTCAACGATTTTCTATATGTTGTTTGGAGGCTCCTCGATCTCCCGCTAAAAGCGACTGGTAAGCTTCGAAAATCAAATGCTTCAACAGGTGTAAGCTAATATGTAGAAGTAGCAATATGAGTCTGCTATAATCTATCTATAGTTAACCAAAGGAGGAATTTTTTTATGGCAATAGTTCACGGAACAGATCAAACCTTCTCTCAAGAAGTGGAAAAAGGATTAGTATTAGTAGATTTTTGGGCAACATGGTGTGGCCCTTGTAAAATGATTGCTCCTGTTTTAGAAGAAATGGATGCTGAAATGAGCGATAAAGTAAAAATCGTAAAAGTAGATGTAGATGAAAACCAAGCAACTGCAAGTCAATTTGGCATTATGTCTATACCAACTTTAGTATTATTTAAAGATGGGCAACCAGTAGACAAAGCAGTTGGTTTCCAACCAAAAGAAGCATTAGTTCAATTTGTAGAAAAAAACGCATAATATTAAACCGGGTGTCCTGAATGGTGCCCGGTTTTTTTAAACAGGTGATAATATGAATGATTTGATTCAACAGAAGTGTGCAATTTTACCAGATCAACCTGGTTGTTATTTAATGAAGGATCGACAAGGTACTATTATTTATGTCGGTAAAGCTAAGATACTAAAAAATCGTGTGCGTTCTTATTTTACTGGATCTCACGATGGAAAAACCCAAAGACTTGTTCAAGAAATAGTTGACTTCGAATATATCGTTACATCGTCTGAATTAGAAGCATTAATACTCGAGCTTCATCTTATTAAAAAACATGACCCAAAGTATAATATCATGCTAAAGGACGATAAGACGTACCCATACATTAAAATTACAGCTGAAAAGAACCCTAAACTTATTATTACAAGACAGGTTAAAAAAGATAAAGGGAAATATTTTGGCCCCTATCCTAATTCTCACGCCGCTCATGAAACAAAAAAGCTATTGGACAGATTATATCCATTACGTAAATGTCAGAAAATGCCTAATCGTGTTTGCCTATATTATCACATGGGACAATGTCTAGCACCATGCGTGAAAAAAATAGAGGAATCCACTTATAACGAAATAATTCAAGAGATATCTAGCTTCTTAAATGGCGGACATACAACTGTGAAGAATAATCTGACGGAAAAAATGAATGCTGCTGCCGAAAGCTTAGAATTTGAGCGTGCTAAGGAATATCGAGATCAAATATCTCATATTGAACAAGTGATGGAAAAACAAAAAATGACAATGAATGACTTTACTAGTCGAGATGTATTTGGGTATTTCGTTGACAAAGGGTGGATGTGTGTCCAAGTATTCTTTGTTCGACAAGGGAAGTTAATCGAAAGGGATGTTTCTTTATTTCCTATTTATCGTGATCCAGAGGAAGAGTTTCTAACATTTTTAGGTCAGTTTTATGCAAAACCCGAACATATCAAGCCAAGAGAAATTTTTGTGCCAAATAGTACAGATTTGCATTTAGCAACTGAATTACTAGAAATGAAAGTTATAATACCTCAAAAAGGAACCAAAAAGAATTTAGTAGATCTCGCAGAGAAAAATGCAGTGTTGGCTTTGAATGAGAAATTTCATCTTATTGAGAGACAAGAAGAACGTACTATTGGTGCTGTAGAAGAATTAGGCGACTTAATGGGTATCGCAATTCCAAGTCGAATTGAAGCTTTTGATAATTCGCATATACATGGAACGGATGCAGTATCAGCAATGGTTGTTTTTGTTGATGGTAGAGCATATAAAAAAGATTATCGAAAATATAAAACAAGAACAGCTGCCAAACATGATGATTATGGAGCGATGCGTGAAGTAGTAAGAAGAAGATACACAAGAGTTTTAAAAGAAAACTTGCCTTTGCCTGATTTAATCATTATTGATGGTGGAAAAGGTCAAATAGAGGCTGCACGAGAGGTTATCGAAGATGAATTAGGATTAGATATTCCTATTGCAGGTCTTGCGAAAGATGGAAAACATCAAACTTCCCAGTTGCTATTTGGAGATCCCATGGAAATTATAGCGATGAAACGAACAAGTGAAGCGTTTTACCTATTACAGCGAATACAAGATGAAGTACATCGTTTTGCAATTACATTTCATCGACAACAGCGTGGAAAACATACAATTGCTTCTTCATTAGATGGTATCGAAGGAATTGGGCCAAAGAGAAAGACATTATTATTAAAGCATTTTGGTTCCATTAAGAAAATGCAAGCGGCTAGTAAAGAAGAATTCATGGAGGCAGGGCTTCCTGAAAAGTTAGCAGATATAATGATCGCTCATTTTCAGAAAAAGTTATTGTCTTCTGAATAGTCTTATGTTATGGTTGAAACAATTTAATATTCACTTTAAGTGAAGATAGAGGTGCGAATTGACAAGAGTACTCAGCAGAAGGATGAAAAGATCCTGTGATGGTTGAGGAAAGGGTCGTTCGCCGAAACATAGAAAAGCTTTTCCTTTTCTTATGTTGGTTCTGCATTTAATAAATGTAGAATTGTCAGAATGCAATATTCTGGAGGGCTATCTCACATGGACAATTCTTTTGACCGTGTATGGGACAAAGCTTTTCACAATATGTGAGAAGCTTTTTTTATTCAGTTATCGTCCCAACTCCAGCGCCTTATTATGATGCAAACATAGGCGGTTGCATTGATAGATAATGAAATAAGGGAGAAGATGTTCATGAGTAAAATCGTAATGAAATTTGGTGGTACTTCCGTTGCCACTACAGAAAAAATTGCTAACGTTGCTAGAAGAATTCAAATGGAGAAAGAAAAAGGTAATGAGGTTGTAGTAGTTGTCTCAGCTATGGGAAAATCTACAGATGAACTAGTGGATTTGGCGAACGAGTTATCGGATGCACCATCAAAAAGGGAAATGGATATGCTTCTATCAACAGGAGAACAGATCACCATGTCTCTATTGGCCATCAAATTAAGTACTTTAGGAATAGATGCAATTTCTTTAACTGGATGGCAAGCAGGATTACAGACAGATGATGTACATAGAAATGCCAAAATCCTTACGCTCGATCCTTCCAAAATTTTGGACAATCTTTCGGAAGATAAGGTAGTGATTGTTGCAGGTTTTCAAGGTATTTCCACACAGGGAGACATTACAACGCTCGGTAGAGGTGGCTCAGATACCTCCGCAGTGGCAATTGCAGCTTCTATCGGGGCAGAAATTTGTGATATCTACACAGATGTAGATGGAATATATACTTCAGATCCCCGATATATCAAAAATGCCCGGAAACTGGAGCAACTTGAATATGATGAAATGTTAGAACTTGCCAACTTAGGTGCAGGTGTATTACATCCAAGAGCAGTTGAATTTGCAAAAAACTACAAGATACCATTACGTGTACGCCCAAGTTTTAGTGAGGAAGAGGGTACAATTTTAAAGGAGGAAGTCGATGTGGAAAATAATTTAGTTGTTCGAGGAGTTGCTTTTGAATCCGATATAGTCCGTTTAACAATCGAATATGAAGTACCGTTTAATGGGTCTTTAGCTTCTATATTTACGACACTTGCAGCAAATCATATAGATGTTGATATAATCGTGCAGTCGATAGTGGACGGTGTAAAACCAGCAGTTTCATTTTCTATCAAAAAAGAATCATTAGCGGAAGCGATTACGGTGTTGGAATCCAATAAACAAAATCTTGGCTTTACATTTGCTGACTTTGAAGTAGGTCTGGCAAAAGTCTCGATCGTTGGCTCGGGTATGGTTTCTAATCCCGGTGTTGCTGCCCAAATGTTCGATCGTCTTCGAAAAGAAAATATTCCTGTGAAGATGGTAAGCACATCAGAAATAAAAGTATCTGTCGTCGTACCTCAAACGGATATGATTTCAGCGGCTAATGCCTTACACAATGAATTTGGTTTAGAGTTTGCATAACAAACAAAAAAGCAATGTACGGTTTTTTTGTACATTGCTTTTTTGCATCATTATAAAATAGTAGTTTTTAAGTCCCATTTAACTTGAAAAGTGACGATTCCATTTTTCTTTTGCTGTTCGTCATAGCATTCTGTTAAATAACCACCAATTTTCTGCTGTTGTTCAGCTAAAAAACCAGCTTCTAATCGATGACTTCTGCCTTTCCCGCTTTGTGGCAAATTTAAGGTTTGTAAAGTATAAAAAGCGGAATCTTTTGTCGTTTTTTCTAAAACTAAAATTCCCCAACCTGCTTCTTGAAAGAAAGAGGAGGCCTCTTCCATCGAATATAGGGGAAATTTGCGGGCTAGGTCTTTCCCTGCCCAATATAGAATATCTTTTTCATGTTTTCCGAGAATAGAAGCAAGAACGTGATCGCGTATTAATTCATATCCAAAGGAAGTTACATGTGAATGTTCCTTTTCATCCAAGTAGCAACCCTTCTTTCTAAGCTAAATTCTAATAATCTAGTTTATTTTATCATAAAAAAATTTCACTTGGTAAGGGTATATAGTATGTGAAAAAATAGTCTAATCATTATAGGGAAATGAATCATTTTACATTTTGAATAGTGGGAAAGAAATCTTGACGCTCTAGAGTGTTGAGAGTACAATGGATATGTCATAAATTCGAAACATGATGATGTGAGTACGGAATGAATCCTATTGTTCTATTACAATAGTAATCATTGCGTCAATTGTAAATCTGAGGGGGGTAACTGTTTTGTCGAAAGATCGCGAATTTTACTGGCGCCGACTACATTCACTATTAGGAATTATTCCTGTTGGATTGTTTTTGACGCAACATTTGATCATTAACCATTTTGCTACTAAAGGACCAGAAGCATTTAATGGGGCAACACACTTTATGGAGAGTCTTCCATTCTTATTATTCTTGGAAGTCTTTGTAATTTACTTACCGTTGATGTTCCATGCATTTTACGGGGTTTATATTGCATTTACTGCAAAAAATAATCCGAAAAACTTTGGAACACTTCGTAATTATTTGTTCATTTTACAACGTTTCACTGGAATCTTTCTTGTTGTATTCATCGCTTGGCATGTATTTGAAACAAGATTCCAAGCAGCTATTGGAGCGAAAGAAGTTAATTTTAACATGATGGTTGAAATTTTATCAAACCCATGGATGTTAGGCTTCTATATAGTAGGTGTAATTTCTGCTACCTTCCACTTAGCAAATGGTATTTGGTCATTCCTTGTAAGCTGGGGAATTACTCAATCTGCAAAATCACAACAAATTGTTACTTATGTAACATTAATAATCTTCCTAGCGTTATCTGTAGTTGGTGTACAAGCTCTTCTTGCGTTCGTATAAGATCCTTCTACACGTTCAACTACTATTAAAATGAGGAGTGAGATTGACATGGCAAAAAGTAAACTTATTGTTGTCGGTGGTGGATTAGCCGGATTAATGGCAACAATGAAAGCGGCCGAAGATGGTACGCATGTAGATCTATTTTCATTAGTTCCTGTAAAACGCTCACACTCTGTTTGTGCACAAGGCGGTATTAACGGGGCTGTAAATACAAAAGGTGAAGGAGATTCACCAGCAGTACATTTAGATGACACTGTTTATGGCGGAGACTTCTTAGCAAACCAAGGTCCAGTAAAAGCAATGACTGATGCTGCACCTGGAATTATAAATTTATTTGATCGTATGGGTGTAATGTTTAACCGTACACCTGAAGGATTATTAGACTTCCGTCGTTTTGGTGGTACATTGATGCACCGTACAGCGTTTGCTGGTGCAACGACTGGTCAACAACTTCTATATGCTTTGGACGAGCAAGTACGTCGTTTCGAGGTAGACGGTCTTGTTACAAAATTCGAAGGATGGGAATTCCTTGGAATAATTAAAGATAGCGAAGGTGTTTGTCGCGGTATTAAAGCACAAAACCTTAAAACTATGGAAATTCGTGCTTTCCGTGGAGATGCTGTTATCATGGCTACTGGTGGTCCTGGTATTATCTTTGGTAAAACAACTAACTCTATTATTAACACTGGTTCTGCAGCTTCTATCGTTTATCAACAAGGTGCATATTATTCAAACGGGGAATTTATACAAATTCATCCTACTGCAATACCTGGTGATGATAAACTACGATTAATGTCAGAATCTGCACGTGGTGAAGGTGGACGTATTTGGACTTACAAAGACGGTAAACCTTGGTACTTCCTTGAAGAGAAATATCCTGCCTACGGAAATCTAGTTCCACGTGATATTGCAACACGTGAAATTTTCGACGTATGTGTTAACCAAAAACTAGGTATTAATGGCGAAAACATGGTTTACTTAGATCTTTCACATAAAGATCCTCATGAACTAGATGTTAAACTTGGTGGTATCATTGAAATTTACGAAAAATTCACTGGTGATGACCCTCGTAAAGTTCCAATGAAAATCTTCCCAGCTGTTCATTACTCTATGGGCGGACTTTGGGTTGATGAAGATCAAATGACTAATATTCCTGGTTTATTTGCTGCAGGTGAATGTGATTATTCACAACATGGTGCTAACCGTTTAGGAGCTAACTCATTACTTTCTGCTGTATTTGGTGGAAGTGTAGCTGGTCCTAATGCAGTTAAATATATGAGAAATCTTGATTCTCATGCAGAAGATATGGATTCTACTATTTTCGATGCAGAGGTTCAACTTGAGCAAGAGAAATGGGATAAAACGTTAGCGATGAAAGGTACTGAAAATGCTTACTTACTTCATAAAGAGTTAGGTGAGTGGATGACTGATAATGTAACGGTTGTACGTTACAATGACAAACTTGAAGCTACCGATAAAAAAATCCAAGAATTACTAGAGCGCTACGAGAATATCAATATGGATGATACGCAAAAATGGTCAAACCAAGGCGCTTCATTTACTCGTCAATTAAAAAATATGCTATACTTAGCACGCGTTATTACGATAGGTGCACTAAAACGTAATGAAAGTCGTGGAGCACATTACAAACCAGATTTCCCAGAACGTAATGATGAGGAATTCTTGAAAACAACAATGGCTAAGTTTGATCCAGCTACTGGTGCTCCTGTTATTTATTATGAAGAAGTAGATGTATCACTTGTTCCACCTCGTAAACGTGATTATTCTTCTACGAAAGGAGAAAAATAAAAATGGTTACAGCGACAGAAACAAAAAAAGTTGCTTTTGAGATTCTCCGCCAAGATACTCCTGAATCTACACCGTATTGGGAAAAGTTCGAAGTGAACTATCGTCCTAATATGAACGTTATCTCTGCCTTAATGGAAATTCGTCAAAATCCAGTCAATGCTGATGGAAAAGCGACGTCTCCAGTAACATGGGATATGAACTGTCTAGAGGAAGTATGCGGAGCTTGTTCAATGGTTATAAATGATAAGCCACGTCAATCATGTTCAGCACTTGTTGATCAATTGACTCAACCTATTCGTTTGGCACCAATGAAAACATTCCCAGTAGTTCGTGACCTTCAAGTTGATAGAACTCGTATGTTTGATTCTTTGAAAAAAGTAAAAGCATGGGTTCCAATTGATGGATCATACGAACTTGGAGAAGGTCCTCGTATGCCGGAACGTAAGCGTCAGTGGGCGTATGAATTATCTAAATGTATGACTTGTGGTGTTTGTTTGGAAGCTTGTCCTAATGTTAATAGCGGTTCTAACTTTATTGGACCAGCACCACTTTCACAAGTACGTTTATTTAACGCTCACCCAACAGGTTCTATGAACAAGGATGAAAGATTAAACGCAATTATGGGAGACGGAGGCCTTGCAAACTGTGGTAACGCACAAAACTGTGTAGTTGCATGTCCAAAAGGTATTCCGTTAACAACATCCATTGCAGCTTTAAACCGTGATACAACTGTTCAAATGTTCAAAAACTTCTTCGGAAGCGATCACATGGTCGATTAATTGTAGAAATCGTTTTCTAAGAGCACTATAAAGTAAAATCTGTGTAGAATTTAGTATTCTATGCAGATTTTTTATTTTTTTGCTATAATAAATGAATTAATATTCAGTTATTAGGAGGATGGTTTATATGAGAGCTAGTTACATAGAAGATATAAAAAGTTGGGAGCAGGAATTTACTTTTTATTCAGAAGTAAGTGTTCGTTTTTCAGAAACAGATATGTTCGGACATTTAAATAATACGGTGACTTTTGCGTATTTTGAGTATGCACGTATTGAGTTTCTAAAACATATAAAGTTAATGAATGATTGGCTAAACCCTACTAATGAAACCATCCCAGTTGTTGCTGATTTGCAATGCGATTACTTGAGACAAGTGTTTTTCGATGAAAAGCTTCGGATTTATGTGAAAATCAATTCTGTAGGTTCTTCATCCATAGATATCCATTATATGGCTAAAAATGTGAAGCAGGAAATCGTCTTCACTGGAAGAGGTACGATGGTACAAATTGATAAAAAAACAGGAAAAGGATCAAAATGGTCCGAAGAAAAATTAAAAGTTTTTAATAAGTAGGCATCACTAGCCGTCACCTACTTTCCCCATGCTACATACGTTAGTAGAAGAGTGGATAGGGGGGCTATGGCATTGTATGATAGTAATCAGCATCGATCAATACTGACGAGCAGGGAACGTCAAATATTTCAGTTATTAGTAGAGGATTATTCTACAAAAGAAATATCTGTACAGTTATCTATAAGTGAAAAAACAGTAAGAAATCATATTTCCAATACGATACAAAAATTAGGAGTATCGGGTAGGTCACAAGCGATTGTCGAATTATTACGATTAGGTGAACTATCGTTGAATTAATTAGAATCCTTGCCATTTTCCTCAGAACACGTCACAATAATAAATAGAACGTAATGTTTTGAGGAGTGAAGGATTAAATGGCAGATGAAACAAAAAATGCACACCATGATCATCAAGAGGTTGCTTTTTTAGAAAAAGAACTTAGACATATATCGGGCATCATCAAGCAAAAAGGGCGTCAAATTTTAAATGCCTATACAATAACTCCCCCACAGTTTGTGGCACTTCAATGGCTCTTGGAGCAAGGAGATATGACAATTGGCGATTTATCAAATAAAATGTATTTAGCTTTTAGTACAACGACCGATTTAATCGACCGGATGGAAAGAAGCGAACTGGTTCAAAGAATTAGAGATGATCAAGATCGTCGTGTAGTGCGAATACATTTATTAAAAGAAGGCGAACGTATCATTGAAGAAGTAATAGCTAAAAGACAAAATTATTTAGAAGACATACTAAAACAATTTAACAAAGACGAAGTAGCAAATCTATCTACATTATTAGAAAAATTACATCAAGAGATGAAAAAGAACTGAGGAATTAAAAGTGAAAGCCCCGATTGGCGTTATAGACTCTGGAGTTGGCGGTTTAACAGTCGCAAAAGAAATTATGCGACTTTTGCCGAATGAAGAAATTATTTATATTGGTGATACTGCAAGATGTCCATATGGACCGCGTTCAAGCGGAGAAGTACGTAAGTTTACATGGCAATTAGCAACTGCCTTATCTAAAATGAACATTAAAATGCTGGTCATTGCTTGTAATACAGCAACGGCCGTTGCACTTGATTCTTTAAGCAAAAAAATGCCCTTTCCAGTAATTGGTGTTATTTTTCCAGGCGCACGTGCGGCGATGAAAGCTACAAAAAAAAATGAAATTGTAGTCTTAGGTACAAGCGGTACAATAAAAAGTGGGGCTTATGAAGAGGCTATAACTGCTCTGAATTCATCGAGTAAAGTTATACCGCTTGCATGCCCTACTTTCGTGCCTCTTGTGGAAAGCAATGAGTATGAAGGGGAATTTGCCCGTAACATGGTATTTAACACGTTATTACCATTGCAAAATGAACAATTTGATACGGTCATCCTTGGATGTACACATTACCCTTTATTACAAAAATACATAGAGGAAGCTGTTGGCCCTCAGGTAAAGGTGCTTTCCTCGGCAGAGGAAACAGCACAGGAAGTATTAGAGTACTTGGATTATCATCAAATGCATAATCCACTTTCGGGTAACAAGCAGCCAATATTCTATACAACTGGCTCTATTCCAATCTTTAAGACAATTGTCGAGAAGTGGTTAGTACTGCAAAATGCGGATGTAAGAACAATTTCATTTACATGACCCTGTTAACTTGAGAATCCTCGAATAGCGGGGTCTTATTTTGCTTGATGAGTAATAAAAAAGGAGAAGTATATGACAACAAGAACTGATGGTAGAAATGTAGATCAACTAAGGGATATACAAATAGAAACAAATTATTTAATTCATCCAGAAGGCTCCGTATTAATAACAGTTGGACGAACAAAGGTCATTTGTAACGCAACGATCGAAGATAGAGTGCCACCTTTTTTAAGAGGACAAGGTAAGGGCTGGATTACTGCAGAATATTCTATGCTTCCACGAGCTACGCAATCTCGTACACAACGAGAAGCATCAAAAGGTAAAGTAACAGGTCGTACGATGGAAATACAACGTCTAATAGGACGAGCGTTGCGTTCGGTAGTCGACCTAGAAAGTATTGGTGAAAAAACTATTTGGATTGATTGTGATGTTATCCAAGCGGACGGAGGAACTAGAACAGCTAGTATAACAGGAGCATTTGTTGCTTTAACGATTGCACTTGGTAAATTGTATGAAGAAAAGAACTTGCCAGTATTTCCTGTGCGTCATTATTTAGCAGCGACAAGTGTTGGAATTATTGATAATGTTGGTGTTGTATTAGATTTAAACTACGAGGAAGATTCTTCAGCAGCGGTGGATATGAACATTGTTCAAACAAGTAGTGGAGAGTATGTGGAACTACAAGGCACTGGGGAAGAAGCAACTTTTTCGAAAAAAGAGTTATTGGAACTGCTTGAGTTTGGAGAGATTGGTATTCAACAACTAATGAGTGTTCAACGAAATGCACTTGGAGAGTTGGCCAATAAAATCGGTGATAAAGGTCAGGTGTTAGAATGAAAAAAATTATTATTGCAACAAAAAACAAAGGAAAAGCAAAAGATTTTGAAGCACTATTTGGACCACTTGGCTATGAAGTCTTAACTTTGCATGATGTTGCGGAAGATATGGATGTAGAAGAAACTGGCACTACATTTGAAGAAAATGCATTGTTAAAGGCGACAGCCCTAGCAGAGCGTTTACAAACGATTGTCATAGCTGATGATAGCGGATTAGAAATTGATGCGTTAGACGGACGTCCAGGCATCTATTCTGCACGATACGCAGGAGAAGAAAAAAGTGATGAAGCAAATATCGTTAAAGTGTTAAAAGAGCTTGAAAACGTGGCTGATTCAAACCGAACAGCAAGATTTGTTTGTGCTATTGCAGTTGCTTCCCCTTCAATTGAACCAATAACAGTAAGAGGGACTTGTGAAGGTGTTATTGCAAGAGAAAGAAAAGGAAGCAATGGGTTTGGATATGATCCAATTTTTTATGTTCCATCTGAAAATAGGATGATGGCTGAATTATCTGGAGAAGAAAAAGGTGCAATTTCTCATAGAGGTAATGCAATTAAAAAATTGTCGGTCAAGCTACCTGAGTTATTGAAGGGCGAATAGGTAGTAGAATGAAGTTATTAATTATCAGTGATACTCATCAGGATACAAAAACAATGGAAGAAGTTATCCAACATCACCATGAAGTTGATACGATCATCCATTGTGGAGATAGTGAACTGGACTTTTCATACTTTGCAGATAAACCAATTTATGTTGTTCGAGGGAACTGTGATTTTGATTTACAATTTCCGGAGGAACATGTGTTTAAAGTGGGAGATGAAATTGTGTATGTTACTCATGGGCATAAGCATAGAGTGAAATCTACGCTTATGCCACTGAGTTATCGTGCACAAGAATTAAATGCTTCCATTGTGTGCTTTGGTCATTCTCATTTGATTGGTGCAGAAATAAACAAGGGCATTCTTTTTGTGAATCCCGGCAGCTTACATAAGCCACGTGGCCGTAAAGAAAAAAGCTATGCTATTGTTGAAAAGCATAAAGATGGGTGGAATGTATTTTTCTATTCCTCCGAGCATATTATTATTGAAAATATAATTTTTAAGTTTTAGTGAAATAGCGTTGACTTAATTCAAAATAGATTATATAATAAATCTTGTCTTTCCTATCTGTGTGGTGGGGGAGTTCTTGTCTCAGTAGCTCAGCTGGATAGAGCAACGCCCTTCTAAGGCGTCGGTCGGGAGTTCGAATCTCTCCTGGGACGTAAACATTAATAATCCAAACCATGATATATCAATGTTTAGACAAATAGGGGTAAACGGTCAGGATTCGAACCTAACCAAATATCCCTACTAAATATTGAAACGAAACTACCTTCTAATCAAATTTGATTAGGAGGTTTTTTTGTGTCTAATATATTCAATGGAATATGAATTCTATGCAATCTCTATTCTATTTCAATAACTTTACTTATAATACTTTGTTTTATTGTCAAAACTATGCAATACCAACTTATGATAGAAGGTTTTAAAGTGAAGGGAATTAGTGTCGGACAAATTAGTATATTACACATCATTTTTCTTTCGATGACTGTTATCGGGTTAAAAAATCATGTGACGATCCTTCCACCAATTTTGCAAGTTGTAGGGAGAGATGGCTGGATTAAAGGTCAATTTAAAACCTCAAGTGGAAAACTATAGACTGTAATATTAGATGATATTAAAGTAAAAGTAGATCCAATAGTCAATAATGATATAGTGAAATTTGATATCAATGTAAGTGTGAATGTAGATGTTAGTGTCTTTCAAGGAAATATAACATCTGAAGAAATTCGAAAGGGTGTTATTAAGCAAGTGAAAAAAGAGATAAACGAAACATATAAAGAGGGCTTAATAAATGATATTGATATTTACCGACTGTCTGAACAGGTTTACAGAAAAAAGTAAAGACTTGGAAAAAACAACAAATAGATGGAAAGATAAAGCTCAACGAGGACTCCATACGGAATCTTAATGTTAGCGTAATCAAGGTCTATTCAGGTAGAAATTCATTTAAAGAAACAATTCAATAATTATCAAAATTTATTCTTGACATTATATAGAAAATCTCAGATAATATATATTGTCTTCCTACTATTTGGATAGGCAGGTAATATTGTCTCAGTAGCTCAGCTGGATAGAGCAACGCCCTTCTAAGGCGTCGGTCGGGAGTTCGAATCTCTCCTGGGACATTTTCTGTGTGTTTTAACCTAATAACATGAAAAAGCGTTTAAGATGGTTGTTATATCAACGTCTCGAACGCTTTTTTATTTTTTGTAGTTTTTTAACTGTGTAATCCGTTGATTTAGCCTTCCATTTTCGCCTATGCAAAAAAATGTATATAGAATATTTATACATAATCGGGATTGGGGGAACTTGAATGGATACAATCACAAATTATGTGGATCTATGTAGAAAAATCGATACTATTGAAAAGCATTTGCTACAAATTGATGAGGATTTAGAGGTTTGGAGAGAAGAAAATAAGCTGTTATTCACAGTGATGAACAGCCAGGAAATTTTCCATACTACACAAGTAAGAAACATTCAGAACTTACAAAACAAAAAAAGTAGGCTACAAAAGATGCATGATTTTTATTTAGAAATAAAGAGTGAGAAAGAAAACAAAACAAGCATGCTGAAGGGGTTAAATTATCAAATTTCTCGAATGAAATACAAAGAGAATAAATCGTACAAACAAATTGCGGACGAATTAAATTGGCATATACAATATTAAGGACAAACGAGCATCTCATAGAGGTGCTTTTTTATATTCTTATAATTTTATGATATTTATTAGGCGTTCTACTTTCTTCTAATCATTCATATATTTTCAATACAATGTACAGANAATTAAAGCAATAGCAATATTTTCTTTCTATCCTATTAGTTTACTAACATAAATTACTTCTATTTTAATAAGAGAGAGGGGTAAATATTTTGAAGGCAATTTATACAAACGGTACTTTCTACACAATGAATACTTCTAAACCTACTGTCCAGTCTATTGTTGTTGATAATGAAAGAATTTTAGATATGGGAGCACACGAAGATATGATTCTTCAATGGGGGAGAAAAGGAACACCCATTATTAACATGGAAGAAAAAACTATAATCCCAGGTTTGATTGACAGTCATCTTCATATTTCAAGTGTAGGGATTAATTCTCTAGAGCTTAATCTTATTGGCATAAAATCGAAAGATGAGCTACTAGCTGCAATTAAGAAAAAAGCAAGCACATTATTGCCAGGGGAATGGATATTAGGACGTGGATGGGATGAAAATATTTTTCCGGATAAACGAATTCCTTCCATACAAGAACTGGACTATGTTGCTCCTTACTTTCCGCTTTTTTTACCTCGAATATGTGGACACGCATTTTTAGTAAACAGTCGTGCCCTTTCACTCTGTGGATATCATACCGATATGTTCGTTCCGTACGGTGGCACTATCGTAACAGATCCTTCAAGCAGTAAACCTACTAGCTTATTGCTTGAAACTGCTTCAACCCTCATTACAAAACATATACCCCAAAAAAGTTTTTCACAGTTAAAAGATGCCTTAAAAAATGCACTACAAGATGCAGTTAGCCTTGGTTTAACAAGCATACACACAAATGACCCAAATTATTTAGGAGGTGCAATTCAAACCTACAAACTATTCAATGAGCTTGTAAATAAAGAAGGTATCGGTCCAAGAAGTAATCTTTTAATGGACTATGATTATTTAGAAGAATTAAAAGCATCCAATATGTTTACAGGTTATGGAAATAATAAAGTGATGATCGGAGCAATCAAGCTTTTTGCAGATGGTGCATTAGGCGGCAGAACTGCTCTACTTTCTCAGCCCTATGAAGATGATGGAAATAACTTTGGAAATGCGATGTATGATAATGATGAACTTTTTCAAATTATTAAAGATATCCGAGAAAATAATATGCCTGTTGCCATACATGCTATTGGTGACTTAGCTTTAAAAAATGTTTTAGATAGTTTAGATTTATTCGAACCAACTAGATTTAGAGATAGACTCATTCATGTATCTATTTTAAATGAAGTATTGATGGAAAGACTAAAAGGTTCAAATCGAATTTCGGATGTACAACCAAAGTTTGTAACAAGTGATTACCCATGGATTATAGATAGATTAGGTGAATACAGAGCTAAGTTTGCTTATCCATTTAAAACACTTTTACAAAACGGGGTATTGTGTGCAGGTGGTTCAGATGCACCAATCGAACCGTTAAATCCATTGTTAGGAATTCATGCAGCTGTGACACGCAAGAAAAGAGAAGAGACTCACGATGGATATAATGTACAAGAGAAATTGTCCATGTATGAAGCGATTCAACTTTTTACTCTAGGAGGTGCTTATGCAACAAACGAGGAATATGAGAAGGGAACACTTGAAAGAGGAAAACTATGTGATATGACGGTACTCTCACAAGACCCATTTCGTATGAAAAGTGCTGATGAGTTGTTGACTACAAAAGTAGAAATGACAGTAATAGGCGGAGAAATTAAATACCGAAATAACGAACTAATTAACTAAGAAAGTAACTAAAAAATAAGGGAGGAAATTGAATATGGACGCTGTACTTGAAACAATTGTTGGATGGCTATGGGGATTACCGCTAATTTTCACTGTTTTATTTGTTGGATTATATTTCACCATTGGGAGCAAGCTATTCCAGTTCGGGTATTTACCTCATATCTTTAAATCTACCTTCGGTAAAGTATTTTCAAAGCGAGACAAGTCGAAAGATTCGAAAGGAATATTAACTCCATTTCAAGCCGTAAGTACAGCAATTGGCGGAAGTGTTGGAGTTGGAAATATAGGGGGAGTTGCTACAGCCATCGCAATTGGTGGTCCTGGAGCGGTCTTTTGGATGTGGATCACAGCACTTCTTGGTATGATTACGAAAACCGTAGAAGTAACATTATCTGTTTACTATCGCAACACAGATGAAAAAGGAAATCCGTATGGCGGTCCAACCTATTACATGGAAAAAGGGCTTGGTGAAGAAAAGAAATTTAAATATTGGAAAGTGCCCGCCATTCTCTTTGGTTTTGGAATCTTTACAACGTTTTTTATTACGCTTCAAAATTATACGATTTCTGAAGCATTGAGCTCGTCGTTTAATATTGGTATGATTCCCGCTTCTCTTATCTATTTAACAATTATTTATATCATCATTTACGGTGGCATCAAGCGTATTGGTGAAATTGCCTCTTTACTTGTGCCTTTCATGTGTTTGTTTTATGTTATTGCGGGTCTATTTATTATTTTCAAAAATTACTCCGAAATCATTCCTGTCTTTGGTTTAATATTTGACAGTGCATTTTCTGGGATGGCAGCTGTCGGCGGTTTTACTGGTGCGGCTATTGCTCAAGTAATCCGTATGGGTGTAGCGCGTGCCGTGTATAGTAATGAAGCTGGCTGGGGAACTTCTCCAATGATTCACTCTACAGCGAAAACGGATCATCCTATTAAACAAGGTATGTGGGGAGCAGTAGAAGTTTTTGTTGATACGATTATTGTTTGTTCGATTACAGCTTTTACAATCATCATTACGGGAGTTTGGTCGTCTGGCTTAGATGGTGCTGCATTAACATTGTCTGCTTTTGAAATTGGAATCGGTGAATTCGGTCGTTATATTATCACCATATCAATTTTCTTATTCGGGCTAACAACTTCTACCGGATGGTATACGTACTATGAAATCTTATTGAGACACGTGTTTAAAGACGAGAAAAAGGTTACGCTAAAATATAAAATTCTAACCCTTTTCAAGTGGCTGTATCCAATTCCTGGATCATTGATGGTTATTTACGCTGTAATGTATAATCTCCCAGGAAAAGCAGTTTGGTATTTTGCAGACATAACAACTGCCATTCCGACATTTGTAAACTTAGTTGTTATATTAATACTTAGTAAAAAATTCTTTGAATTACTTCGAGATTATAAGGCTAGATATTTAAATATAGGAGTAGTAGACCCAAATTTTAGTGTCTTTTATGAAGATAAAATGAAGAAAGGGAA
This sequence comes from Psychrobacillus sp. FJAT-21963, assembly GCF_001420585.1. Classification (NCBI taxonomy): domain Bacteria; kingdom Bacillati; phylum Bacillota; class Bacilli; order Caryophanales; family Bacillaceae; genus Psychrobacillus; species Psychrobacillus sp. FJAT-21963. The sequence goes on from NZ_LJIY01000006.1 coordinate 41,985, forward strand.
TAGGTAGAGAATATTTAAAACCGCAAAGATTAGACTTTGCGGTTTTTTCATCCTTAATTATTCATATCCGACAATCCAGGGCTATGCTCATTTGGCATATCTGGCATTAGTGGCACTGGGTATCCTTGAGGAGGATCTGTAACCGCAAGAGTTCCATCATTTCTACTTGGTGATTGTCCCTGAAATATTTCAGCTATTCTAGTCGGATCCAGTCTAAAATTAAATTGGGAATTATGGAATCCCATATCCACATACTTTTTACATTCTGGATACTTGTTAATATCGTAATTAGGAATCGGGAAAATTTTTCCCCAATCTACACCCAGTGTTTCTAAAGCTTTTGCAAAAGCATTTTGATGTGCATTATCTCGTACGATTAAAAAAGCGAGCGTTTCCCGGAAGGTTTTGTTCGAACTCATTTCGTAAATTCGAGTCTTTTGTAGTACTCCTGTTGATTCCAGTACTACATTATTTAATAAATCGGCAATTAGATTGCCGTGTGCATACACCCAAGAACCGTTCCATGGATTTCCGGCTGCATCTACTGGTAGAGAAGCTTGTGCTCCAACAATAAAATGATGCGGGTTTGCATGTCTTACAGCATCATCTAGTGGGGCATTATCCATTCCAGCGTTTCCTGGAATTGCAGATTCACCTGAGTCATTTAATAACTGATTTATTGTATTTTGTACAAGTTCTACATGGGCGATTTCTTCCAAGAAAACACCTCGAAGCAGGTCGCGAAATTGTGTTTCTTTTCCTCTAAAATTGGAACTTTGGAAAAAGTATTGCATCATCGTTCTCATTTCACCATAATGTCCACCAAGTATTTCTTGTAAAACTCTTGCTGCTTGTGGATCAGGTTTGTCTGGTGTAATTATATTAATTAGTTCTTCTTTGTAATAATACATTCTTTATTTACCCTCGTTTCAAAATTTAATCGATTCATCATAAAGTGTGTTTAAATAAGTTCAATTATTCACGCTAAAGTTTTTGCTTTTGTTGTTCTCTTTCTTGTTGCAGGCTTTTTCTTTTTCGTTTTATCAAGGGAAGCTTGTAGCGCGGACATTAAATCTGTCACATTGGAAGGGGCAACTGGTTGTTTTTCATCTGTTGCTGTTACTATTTGATTGCCTGTTTTCTTTTCTTCAATTAACTCCATTAGTGCGGTACGATAGTCATCTGTGTACTTTTCAGGATCGAATGCTGTTGTTAACTGATCGACCAATAATAGAGCCGTCTCGAGTTCTCGTTGCACAACGTCTTGTTCGCTAGGGATATTTGGAACGTCTAGAGTGCTTCTAACTTCATCTGGAAAATGAATAGTTTCCATCATTAATGTCTCTTTATACACTCGGACTACCGCTAACTGCTCCTTGGATCTAATAATGATTTTGGCTATGCCAATTTTTCCTGACTCAAGTAAAGCCTTTCTTAAAAGGGAGTAGGCTTTTCCTCCTCCGCTATCTGGAGCCATGAAATAACTACGTTCAAAGTAAATAGGATCTATTTCCTCCAATTTTACGAAGTCGATTATTTCTACTGCTTTATCCTCATTTTCTTTTCTTAATTTCTCCAGTTCTTCTTCATCCAAAATAACAAATTTATTCTTGGAGTACTCATATGCTTTTACGATATCTTCACTTTTTACTTCTTGTTTACACCCTTCACAAACTTTTTGATAACTGATAGGTGTATGGCATTCCTTATGAAGTTGTCTTAATTTAATATCTTTATTTTCCGTTGCAGTGTGAAGCTTAATCGGAATATTAACTAAGCCAAAGCTAATACTTCCTTTCCAAACTGTATGCATGTGCATTCACCACTTTTTCTTTTTCTTCTTACTATGCAATCTTTTGACCATTTTTATGTATTAGGATGGCTAATTGTTCAAAAGCTAGGTAAAAAGAAAATGCGGGTGAAAATGTTGAAACCTATGCTTTTAACAGATGCAACGGAAATTCCAGTAGGAAAAGACTGGTTATATGAACCAAAATATGATGGTTTTCGATGCATTTTAGAATGGGAAAGTGAACCAATACTAAAAAGTAGAAATGGGAAAATACTTAACCTGATGTTTCCGGAGATTATTAATTATTGTCATGAAATTTATGAACAAATTCAGTCTTACTTGCCTTTAACACTCGATGGCGAGTTGGTTCATTTAACGAATAATTTTAATAGTAACTTTTCTGTTGTCCAATTGAGAGGAAGAATGCGTAACGAAGATGTCATTCAAAACCATGTACAACGGTTCCCATGTCATTATGTTGCTTTTGATCTTCTTGTTAAAAAAGGAGAAGGTCAATTCGGTCTTTCTCTTACAAAGCGAAAACAGCAATTGAAAAATCTATTTCAGAAGCTAAATCTTCCTCTTTCCATAAATTATGAAAATGTACAGCGACTGCAAGCAATAGATGTTTACATGGATAATGAAAGCTTATGGAATCAAATAGTAGTGAATAATGGAGAAGGGTTAATAGCAAAGAGAAAAAATAGTACGTGGATTAGTGAGAAGCGCACCGGTAACTGGTTGAAAATAAAAAACTGGAAATTTGTGAGTGTGATTCTAACCAAATTTGATAAAAGTAATAATTTTTTTCATGGTGCTGTTTACTTGAATGAGGAACTTGTAGAAATAGTTACGTTTCTTCATGGACTAAAAGAAGAAGAGTTAAAAACATTGGCAACCCTATTTCAATCCAATGGAAAGAAGGTAAATAAAAACATTTGGGAAATAGAACCTTCGATATGCGTGGATATCGCATGTATAGATTTTGATGGAAAAAGTTTAAGAGAACCAAGATTCCATCGATTTAGCTTTGAAAAGGAGCCACATGAATGTCAGTGGCAACAAATGCAAAGACAACTATTCCCTTTGCCAGAAAAGGTTACAATTACTCACCCAGATAAACCGATTTGGCCAGCTAATGGTCTTCAAAAAGATGATTATTTGTTTTATTTACAAAATATTTCCTCTTTTATTCTTCCTTTTTTAAGTGACCGCCAGCTTACGGTCATTCGGTATCCGCATGGAGTTCCTGGAGAAAGTTTTTATCAAAAAAATTTCCCTGATAATGTTCCAAATTTCATTAAAACAGAACAGATAGAGGATAACCGTTACGTGATGTGTAATGATTTGGAATCATTACTTTGGCTTGGAAATCAGCTTGCATTAGAATTTCATATACCTTTCCAGCCTATCTACACAACTAAACCGACTGAAATAGTATTTGACCTTGATCCTCCTTCTGTTCACGAGTTTTCCTTAGCAGTTGAAGCAGCATTAAGAATGAAGGCTATATTCGATCACTTTGAACTTCCTTCTTTTATTAAAACTTCTGGTGGTAAGGGGTTACAGATTTATATTCCATTGCCTTTGAATAAGTATTCTTATGATGATACCCGCGTGTTTACAAAGTTTGTTTGCGATTTTTTATGTGAGCAGGAACCAAAATGGTTTACCACCGAGCGCCTAAAAAAAAATCGTTATAACAAATTATATTTGGATTATGTTCAACATCACGAAGGAAAAACGATTATCGCTCCATATTCTACTAGAGGAAACGAATATGGTTTTGTTGCCACTCCATTAATTTGGGAGGAAGTATGTGACTCTTTAAAGCCAGACTTATTTTCTATTCATTCTGTTTTGGAACGTATAAAAAAAATTGGCAATCCATTTCGTGACATTCGTCAAGGAGTCGAGGAGCAAAAACTTGAAAATGTACTACAGCAGTTAAAAGGGGATTAAAATTACTCATAATTACCATTGATTAAAAACGTATGTTCGGCATATAATAAGAACAAACGTTCTTAAGGAGAGGTTAATGTGAAGGATGAAATTTCGAAGTATATGCGTTATGGACAATTACTGGATGTAATGTATCTATCGAGAAGTGGTGAGGTGACGAAAAGGCGAATAAAGGTTTTGAAGTTACAAGGAGAATCATTTCAAGTGTATTGTTTCACTCGAAACGCAAAACGAACTTTTCTTATTGGCAACGTTCTCGCATGCATCCCTGTCATTAACAGAGAGAAGGATGTTATCTAATGTCTTCCTTTGATGATTTTATACATGAAAAACTGGACTTATCAAAAGTGCAGGATAGAGGTTCTAAAAAGTGGGTGGCGATGATGTTACCTGAACATCTCAAGCTTATTAGACAATATAATGATGACTCAAAAAAAATACCCAAACCCGAATTGAATGAATGGGATCTTGAAGCCATACAAGAATCAATCGAACTAGCGATGAAAAGGAACGTAGAAGTAAAAATTAAACTATGGAAAGATGGTGGATTTACTATATATGTTGGAAAGTTGATATGGGTGGACTTAAATCGACGATTAATTGAAATGGAAGATACCTTCAAATCATTCTCTTTAAGATTGGATGAAATAGTTGATATCACCTTATTAGAATAGAAAGAAGGTTCTTGCCGTGGATCAAGAGAAAAAAGAGGTAGAAATAAATGAATTAATAGAAGAATTGATGAATCAATACCCACATCAAAATATAATGGATGCCCTCGATTATTTAGCCTCCTCTTTTCTAATCGAGGGAAAGAAAGAATCTAAGCACAAATACACTACATAAGGTCATTTAAGTAGGGATCACCTTTTCATATTACTTTTTTCTCATTATGAAAAACTATTAAAATTTGTGTTTAACTCGACTAGAGGTGGGAATATAAATAGTGAGCTTGATTACCAAGCTTGAAAAACTATGAAGGAGGAATTAACATGGCAAACAACCAAAACAATCGCAACAGAAACAACAATGGAAACATGAGTGTCGAAGAAGCGGGACGTAAAGGTGGAGAAGCTACCTCCCGAAATCACGACAGAGATTTTTATGAAGAAATCGGTCAAAAAGGTGGAGAAGCTACCTCCAGAAATCACGATCGCGACTTTTACGAAGAAATCGGCCAAAAAGGCGGAGAAGCGCGGAGTGAACAAAACAACGGCAACAATAATGGCAAAATGAGCAGAGAAGAAGCTGGCCGTAAGGGCGGAGAAGCTCGTAGCAGACAACGTAATAACAATAATTAATTAAAAAATTGTCAATTAAAAATCACAATTGAATAGCTAAATAGAGTTATATTGTAACTCAAAGACAGCCATAGTTGAATTTCAACTATGGTTGTCTTTTTTTATGATTAAATAATTTATTTCAGGGAGATAGAAAGTACCATCGAATAAAGAGGGGGGATAGCGACCGAAATTGCATCTTCGGGAGCTTGCAAGATTAGTAGGACAAAATTTATTCTCTAATTATACATAATGCTTTTATTAACCAGTCTTTAAAAGTTGCAGGAGGACTACGGACAGACCACAGCCACAAGATTACTGAAAAAACAGGAGGGTCGAGACGGTAGTCACGACCCTCCTGTCTTTTAAAAATCACACAGTAATGATGTAGCAATTACCTGTCCACGGTGCTCCAGAAACGAATGAAAACAAGTATTACCCAAAGAAAAACTCAGTACATAAAGATTGAAATAAAATAAAAATTGTTATATATTATTTCCTGTTGGAAAAAACATGAAAACACAATGAATGTCATATTCTTANAAATTTATAATTTTGAACTATAAGGAGAAGAACGACGAATAAATGAACGATAAATATACAGAGAAAAATCTTTGTGAATTGATAAGTGCAACGATGCAGTCAGTGGAAATGGATGTTCAATTAAGACAAGATAACTCTGGAGTTAATATGAGTTATAACTTTATCGGAGATTATGTAGGTTTTGATGCAAATCGTTTAATAGAAGCAAAAGAGGAAATGCAAACAACCATCTCCTTGGAGGTATATATAAAAACGATAACATTGCATGAGTTGGGTCATGCAATTGATCGGAAGGCTCTATTGGAAACGTTAGACCGAACGATAGAGATTTTTGACGCAAAAAGGAATAATTCTCTATATGAACTTTATAATCGTGTAGATTTACTTTCGATGGTAATAGAAGAACATGAAATGAATCTTATTTTTGAAGAAACAGCATGGGAAAATGCACAAAAACTTAACGAAAAGTTTCAAATTGTCGAAGAGAAATGCTTCGAAGCTATTAAAAAGTATAGCTTAGAAACATATACTGACTTATATCATGAAGACTTGAATTTATATGAAAAACTAGTAAAAGAGCACACTGTACAAATCGCTTAATATAAAATGCCAACTGAACCTAGAATTCAGTTGGCATTTTTTCTATTTATAAAAATGTAACCATGCTTCATATATACCTCCGGCAAAATGCTCGGTAGCTCGGTAAAGATAAGGGTGGTTTTTCATTTGAACAAGTTCCAGTTGAGCATTTCCTACGATGACAGAAGGATGACCCAAGGCAAGCATGTCCATATCATTTCCCGAATCTCCAGCGATAAGAACTTTAACATCTTCATTTGCATAATTTTGAAGGATATAATTTAAAGCTTCTCCTTTACCACTATTCTCAGGAAGAATATCTACATCCCGATTGGAACTAAAAATAAGCTTATGCGGAATATTCTCTACCACTAAAGCTTTTTCAAACTGTTTTACGACTTCCTCATTTTGATCGACGGTAAAAGAAATTCGTTTAGTACTTGGAAGAGTTTGTCTTTGAAGAGCAGGAAAGAAACTGGCAAGCTTGATGATACGTTCAGGGTTCCAATTAGTATGCATTTTTTTTGCCCAAGTAGTATCTTCCGTAAGTTTTTCTGAAGTATAGATTGCTGCACCGACATCTGTTATAAGAATGTCCGGCTTCGGTAAATTCTCAATTTCAATTAAAGAAGAAACTGATGCAAAATGTCTTCCTGTAATATAGACAAGTTCTACCTCTATATTAGAGTTTTCATAATGCTGCAATAATCTTTGAAGTGCTGATGGATCACCTACAAGTGTTCCATCAAGATCAGTTGCTAACATATATTGTTTTTTTCTCACCAATAACCACCTCGTAAAGTGAATCCATTTTTTGTGCCAAAGTGGTCCAATTGAATTCCTGATTTGCAAAAATGGCAGCGCTTCTACCAAGCTTGTTCGTGAAGTTTCTATTAAAGAGTACTGTACTCATTGCTTGAGCTAAATTATATTCATTACCTTTTTCAATATGCAATCCGGTAACTTTATTTTTAACAACATCTTTTAATCCCCCAACTTTGGAAGCGATAACAGGACAGCCACAAGCTTGTGCTTCTGCAGCAACCATCCCAAAAGATTCATAGAAAGAAGGTACTACGACAGCAGTCGCATGATTAAAAATAGTAGCTAGTTGTTTTTGTGATTTCGCTCCTAGGAACTCGATTCTATGCTCTAGTCCTCTTATAGCAGCTCGGAGGTTTCTATCCTTTGGTAATTTGTTGTACGAATCCACACATTCTGCATCTCCACCTGCAATGAGAAGTTTCGTAGTAGGCTCAAGATCATTCTTCTCGACAAGAAGACGGAATGCATTTACAAGGGTATAGATTCCCTTTGTTTTTTGTAATCTTCCTGCAAATGCAAAGTAAGGGTTTTTGCCTTCTACACTAGTTTTTAGTGGACGGAAAGCTTGATCTACTCCGATAGGAATTACTTTAATAGGTGATGGATGATCAACAAAACGATGGATGAGATTTTTTTCGTTTTTTGTAGTGGCAACAATTGCGTCTACAGAGGTTAAAATCATTTTCTCTGTGCAGAGTCTGACAGGTTCTGAAATTCCAGTGGCTTCTTCTTTCGCAACACCAAGCGAATGATTTGTATGAACCCAAGGAATCATGTAATCAGCTTTTACATAAGAACCTAAAAGTCCAGAAAGCCAGTAATGGGAGTGAACTAAATCGTACGATGTAAGATCAATTGTTTCTTTCATTTCTTTATAAAAGACCGGGAGCAAATCATATAATTCACTTTTAGGAACGTAGGTTTTCTTACCCGCTCCTATTCTAATAACTCGACAAGAGTAACCAAAGCTTTCAATTTGTGGATCTAACGGGTTACACCAATGTGTAATCACATCCACTTTATTTCCTTCTTTTTCAAGGGATAAAGCAAGTTGCTTTACATAATTATTTTGACCGCCAGCTTGCTCACTACCTAAAGGAGCAAGGGGATCACCATGATCTGAAATAAATAATATATTTTTTTGCAAGTTTGTCTTCCCCTTTCTAGTTATTAGGCTATTAATCTATTTCCCTATAATCAGAATAATTAAACATCCCTAACGATAAAAAATACCCACCTTTTAGGAGGATATTTACCAATTGGTTTTAATTAAAAATAGGAAAATGGTCAAAAGTGAGATAGTATAGAAATATTAGCGATTGTAAAGGTAGGCGAGTGAGTTGAAAAAAAAACATTATAGCCTAAAAAACAATGAGAATATTATTTTTTTCCCAGGAATGATTGATAAACTAATTGAAGATGGTTTAGTATTTGCGGAAGAAAATAATTATATGAAAGCGACTGAATGTTTTGATGAAGCAAAAAAGTACGTTGAGTTAGATGACATGATTCTAAGTATATATATTCTCGCTTTATTAGAAACTAGAAGACAGCAAGAAGCGAAGGAAATATGTGAGGATTTGATGAAGAAAAGGTCACCTATGTTTGAGCAAATCGTTGAATTATATTTGACAATTTTACTTGATTTGAAGGAATATGGTGAAGTAGATAAAGTATTAAACAGATTACTTGTCGATAAAAGATTTCCAAATGATCGAAAACAAAATTTTCTACAATTAAAAGAGTTAAGTGGAAAACTTGCCAAGGAACAAGAAAGTCTACTAGACACAGATCAATCTTTCACACCCGACAATGAAAAGTTTAATATAAATGAATTTACAAAGTTAAGTGTTGAAGAACAAGAAAGATTGTTGCAAGAATCTTTTTTCCGAGATGTTACAGATGTTATTCCAAGTATTAGAGATATAGCAGAAAATAGTAGCATCTATCCAGCTATTAGGTCACTTGCGCTTTTAGTGCTTGGAGCAATTGGTGAGACAACCGAGGTAGAGATTGAAAAATTTGGATATAAAGCAAAGTTCAACCCTGTGAATCCACCTACACCAAATGCTGTAGACCGAATAGAATCTATAAATCAACAGGTACATGAATTTTTAGAAAAAGATCCGTCGAAATTCGAAATGACAATCGGATTAGTTCATAGTCATGCCTATGCGTTATTCCCATTTGATTGGGTTGGATATAGTGATCAAGAAGTAGCAAAAGGATATGTGGACTTTGTCGAATCATTGTTTGGAAATGGAAACGGACAAAAAGATGAACTAAGTAATCTGATAAAACGATTAGAAGACTCATCGGTAATAGTTGAAGAGGAATAATGTTGAAAGTATATGCATCTATGCTATAATATACAAGTTGTCAATATAATTAGTGAAAAACTGTTCTGTATGATGAATTATACAGCTGCTAAATTATTGTAAATTATTTTTTTGGAGGTAGAATATATGTCAATGGATTTGTCTGTAAAATGGGAAAAACAAGAAGGCAATAATGGTTTATTAACAGTAGAAGTTACTGCAGAAGAAGTAGCAAAAGGGTTAGATCAAGCGTTTAAAAAAGTAGTAAAACAAATTAACGTACCAGGTTTCCGTAAAGGGAAAATGCCACGTCAAATGTTCGAAAAAATGTATGGTGTAGAATCATTATTCCAAGATGCATTAGATATCATTCTTCCACATGCTTATGGACATGCTGTTGAAGATGCTGGAATTGACCCAGTAGATCAACCAGAAATCGATATCGTAACAATGGAAAAAGGACAACCATTAGTATTTACAGCTAAAGTTGTTGTAAAACCAGAAGTAACTCTAGGAGACTATAAAGGTTTAGAAGTTACTAAATTAGTTACGGAAGTAACAGATGCTGAAATCGAAGAACAATTGAAAAGCCAACAAGCTCGTTTAGCTGAACTTGTTATAAAAGAAGATGCAATCGTTGAAGGTGATACTGCTGTTATCGACTTCGAAGGTTTCTCTGACGGTGTTGCTTTTGAAGGTGGAGCAGGAACAGATTATCCTTTAGAAATCGGTTCAAACTCTTTCATCCCAGGATTTGAAGAGCAATTGATCGGCCTAAAAACTGGCGAATCTAAAGATGTAGAAGTAACATTCCCTGAAGAATATCATGCAGCTGAATTAGCTGGTAAGCCAGCAGTATTCAAAGTTACTGTGAAAGAAGTTAAAGGAAAAGAACTTCCTGAACTAAATGATGATTTCGCTAAAGAAGTAGATGCTGAAGTAGAAAGTATCGATGCTTTACGTACAAAATTAAAAGAAGTTACTGCAGAAGAGAAAAAACAATTAGCTGAACAAAGTCTTCGTGATGATTTAGTGGAAGCTGCTGCGGCAAATGCTACAATCGACATTCCAGAAGCAATGGTTCAAACAGAAACAGACCGCATGCTTCAAGAATTTGGCCAACGTTTACAACAACAAGGTATGAACTTAGACCTTTACTATCAATTCTCTGGTCAAGATGAAGATGCACTTCGTGGTCAAATGGCAGAAGATGCTAAAAAACGCGTTCAAGTTTCATTAACTTTAGAAGCGATTGCTGAAAAAGAAAATCTTCAAGTAACAGAAGAAGATATTAATGCAGAACTTGAAAAAATGGGTGCACAATTCAATATGTCTGCTGAAGATATTAAAAATGCACTTGGTGGTACTTCTGTTCTTGAGAATGATGTACGTTTCCAAAAAACAGTGGAATTCTTAGTAGAAAACGCTAAAATTTCATAATTTCACATAAAAGCGTTATAATAAATAGAACAAGGTACAGCGAAAATTGTCTGTGCCTTGTTTTATCCATACATAGATTTTCGGATAATTAAAAACATACTTAAACTTATTATTTGATTCCTTGTAAAGAATCTTGTAAGATAATTGCTTGAATAGGGGTGAATATTTTGTTCAAATTCAATGATGAAAAAGGGAACTTAAAATGTTCTTTTTGTGGCAAACCACAAGAACAAGTTCGTAAACTAGTTGCTGGACCTGGCGTATATATTTGTGATGAATGTATCGACTTATGTTCTGAAATTGTAGAAGAAGAGCTAGGTGTAGAAGAAGAAGTAGAATTTAAAGAAGTTCCTAAACCAAAAGAAATTTTGTCAATACTAGATGAGTATGTAATAGGTCAAGAACGAGCAAAAAAATCACTTGCGGTAGCTGTCTATAACCATTACAAACGAATCAATTCAAATAGCGTGATTGACGAGGTAGAATTATCTAAGTCAAATATAGTCTTAATAGGACCAACAGGTAGCGGTAAAACATTACTTGCTCAAACTCTTGCACGAATTCTAAATGTACCATTTGCTATTGCAGATGCTACATCCTTAACAGAAGCCGGTTATGTTGGAGAAGATGTTGAAAATATTCTTCTAAAGCTTATTCAGTCTGCGGACTATGATATTGAACGAGCAGAAAAAGGTATTATTTATATTGACGAAATAGATAAAGTAGCGCGTAAATCTGAAAATCCATCTATTACACGGGATGTTTCAGGTGAGGGTGTACAACAAGCACTTCTAAAAATATTAGAAGGAACTGTAGCAAGTGTTCCACCGCAAGGAGGACGCAAGCATCCACATCAAGAATTCATTCAAATCGATACAACGAATATTTTGTTTATCGTTGGTGGAGCATTTGATGGCATTGAACAAATTATTAAACGTCGTTTAGGTGAAAAGGTAATTGGTTTTGGTGCCGATCCAAATAAAGTTGATCTAGACCAAGGAACTCCATTATCGCAATTAATACCTGAAGATTTATTGAAATTTGGTTTAATACCAGAGTTTATTGGTCGCTTACCTGTATTGGCAAGCTTAGAACAATTAGACGTGAACGCTCTAGTACAAATTTTAACAGAACCGAAAAATGCACTTGCGAAACAATATCAAAAGATGATTGAACTAGATAATGTAAAATTAACTTTTGAAGATGACGCGCTAGTAGAAATAGCGAAGCAAGCTATTGAACGTAAAACAGGTGCACGTGGACTTCGTTCTATAATAGAAAACATTATGCTTGATGTAATGTTCGAGCTACCATCGAGAGAAGATATTGTAGAATGTGTGATCACAAAAGAAACAATTACAGAAAATGCATCTCCTAAGCTTTTATTGGCAGATGGTTCCGAAGTAGAAAAAGACAACGAAAAAACATCGGCTTAATTATGCCATTGAATAAGCTGGCTTCCAATATGCGCTTCCTAAGTGCAATCAAGGATGTCGGCTTTTTCTCCTTATGTAGGAAAAAATGGATTATTTATTTATGCTGACTAGTACATATAGAAAAGTTCTGCTGTTTAATTAGCGGAAAAACGGACAGAATTAGAAGGAGGTGACTTCCCAAAATGGCGAAAATAAATGATGGATATTATCCTGTATTACCACTTAGAGGTCTTTTAGTATTTCCAACAATGGTTTTGCATGTGGATGTTGGTCGAGAAAAATCAGTTGCTGCTTTAAATGAAGCGATGTTACGAGAAGAAAAAGTATTTCTTGTAGCGCAGAGAGATATGAATTTAGAACATCCTACAACAGAAGACTTATATGATGTCGGAATTTTAGCATATGTCAAGCAAATGGTGAAGCTACCAAATGGAACATATCGTGTGTTAGTCGAAGGACAACAAAGGGCTATTTGGGATGATTACAGAGAAAGAGATATGTATGATGAAGTTTCAGTGACCGCTTTTGTCGAGCCGACGGAAGCAGATTCAGAAGATGAAGCGCTTATGCGAACTTTAATACATAATTTTGAAAAGTATTCAAAGGCTTCGAAAAGCATATCAGAAGAAACTTATAAATCGGTACTAGATATTAAAGAACCAGGTAGACTTGCTGATATGATTGCATCTCATTTACCATTAAAAATTTCAGGGAAACAAGAAATTTTAGAAATTATGGATGCAAAAGAGCGTTTAGAAACATTAATTAAGCGACTGTATAATGAACAGGAAATATTAAATTTAGAAAAGAAAATAAATACACGCGTAAAACACGCGATGGAAAGAACACAAAAAGAATTTTATCTTCGTGAGCAAATGAAGGCTATACAAACAGAGCTAGGAGATAAAGAAGGTAAAACTGGTGAAATTGCGGACTTGAAAAAACGAATTGAAAAAGCAGGTTTACCAGAAACTACGAAAAAGAATGTGTTAAAAGAATTAGATCGTTATGAGAAACTACCTACACAAGCTCCTGAGAGTGGAGTAATACGAAACTATATTGAATGGATGGTATCCATTCCTTGGTCAAAATCAACGGCAGATCAACTAGATATTAAACGTTCAGAGAAAATTCTAAATCGAGATCATGATGGCCTTGAGTCGGTGAAGGAAAGGGTGTTAGAATATTTAGCTGTTCGTCAGTTAACTAAATCTCTTCGAGGTCCAATCCTGTGTTTAGCTGGACCTCCAGGTGTCGGGAAAACTTCCTTGGCGAAATCTATTGCTGAATCATTAGGACGCAATTTTGTTCGAATTTCATTAGGAGGAGTTCGAGACGAATCTGAGATTCGAGGACATCGAAGAACATACGTAGGTTCCATGCCGGGTCGTATAATTCAAGCAATGAAAAAGGCAGGGACGATTAATCCACTTATTTTATTAGACGAAATTGATAAAATGTCGAATGATTTTAGAGGAGATCCTTCCGCAGCAATGTTAGAAGTGCTTGATCCTGAGCAGAACAATTCATTTAGCGATCATTATATTGAAGAGACGTATGATTTATCTAATGTGCTATTTATTGCTACTGCAAACGACTTAAGCACAATACCAGGTCCTCTACGTGATAGAATGGAGATTATTTCAATCGCTGGTTATACAGAAATTGAAAAACTATCTATTGCCAAAAATCATTTATTACCTAAACAAGCGAAGGAACATGGTCTAACGAAATCTCAGCTACAAGTAAAAGACGAAGCAATTGTGGACGTAATTCGTCATTACACTCGTGAGGCGGGAGTTAGAAGTCTAGAGCGTGTCCTAGCAAATATTTGTAGAAAAGCTGCTTTGCAAATTGTATCTGGCACAAAGAAACGTGTAACGATATCGTCGAGTAACTTGGAGGATACAATCGGAAAGAAAAAATTCCGTTATGGACAAGCAGAAACCGAAAACCAAATAGGTGTAGCGACGGGATTAGCTTATACGACTGTTGGTGGAGACACCTTGCAAATCGAAGTGTCTTTATCTCCTGGTAACGGTAAGTTACAATTAACAGGTAAGCTTGGCGATGTGATGAAAGAATCTGCTCAAACAGCATTATCTTTTGTCCGTTCAAAAGCTGAATCAATCGGAATAGATCCAAATTTCCATGAGAAACATGATATTCATATACATGTTCCTGAGGGAGCAGTTCCAAAAGATGGTCCATCAGCAGGTATTACAATCGTGACGGCTTTAGTTTCTGCATTATCTAAGCGTCCAATTCGACGAGAAGTCGGGATGACAGGGGAAGTGACACTAAGAGGTCGCGTATTACCAATCGGTGGATTAAAAGAAAAAACATTAAGTGCACATCGCGCAGGATTAACGACAATCATTTGTCCTAAAGACAATGAGCGTGATATTGAAGATATACCAGAGAGTGTTCGAGAGGTCTTAACTTTTAAGCTTGTTTCCGATGCTGAAGAGGTACTTCAAATAGCATTAGAGGAGTGAAAGCATGAAAGTGAATAACGTAGAATTACTAATAAGTGCTGTAAGACCAGCTCAATATCCAGAAGGAGATTTACCGGAATTTGCATTAGCAGGAAGATCCAATGTAGGTAAATCTTCATTTATCAATAAAATGATTGGTCGAAAAAGCATGGCTCGTATTTCTTCCAAGCCAGGTAAGACACAAACGTTAAATTTTTATAAATTAGAAGAAGATTTATTATTTGTCGATGTTCCAGGTTATGGGTATGCAAAGGTATCTAAAACAGAAAGAGCAGCATGGGGGAAAATGATTGAAACATACTTTACGTCTAGATCGGTTTTAAAAGCAGTAGTGTTAATCGTCGATTTGAGACATCCTCCAACTGCAGATGATTGTATGATGTACGATTTCTTAAAGCATTATAATATTCCTTGCATAGTTGTCGCAACGAAAGCGGACAAAATTCCTAAAGGCAAATGGGATAAGCATAAGAAAATAGTCAAAGATGAATTGCAAATGGAAAAAAGTGATCCTCTTGTGGTATTTTCTTCAGAAACCGGTCTTGGCTTCGATGCAGCGTGGGCAGAAATTGAAAGTAGAATGTAATTCAAAATTTTTGTGTAAATATGAAGATTAAAACTGGTTGTTTAGGGAATAACTTTTCCTATAAGCGACCAGTTTTATTTTGAGATAGAAGATGCCTAATTAGTTAGAAAAATGCGTCTTTTATAACATTGGTCAGTTTCCTTGTAATCGTGCTTAATGTTTGCTAATATTAGTTTATAATAATTCTAATTAAGGTAAAGGTTATTTCATAGCTTGTTCACAAATGGTTACCATTCTGTGAAAAAAGCTATGGTATAATTGGATTATGAAATGAACGTGAAAGGGTGACATGATTCCATGCATACTATCGTGGTAGGTGTCAATTACCGTACTGCTCCCGTGGAAATTCGTGAAAAGCTATCTTTTGTAGAAGCGGAACTTCCGAATGCCATGCAAGCATTGCAGGAACAAAAAAGCATACTAGAGAATGTTATTGTATCTACTTGTAACCGCACAGAAATCTATGCAACTGTAGATCAATTACATACTGGGAAATACTATGTAAAACAGTTTTTAGCTAATTGGTTCGATATTCCATTAGAGGATCTCTCCCGCTATTTATTTATTCACGAAGATGACCAAGCGAACAGCCATTTGTTCCAGGTGACAGCTGGTGTCGATTCCATGGTACTTGGTGAGACACAAATATTAGGTCAGGTGAAGAAGAGCTTTCTAAATGGACAAGAGAACGGTACTACGGGTACTGTTTTCAATCAATTGTTTAAGCAAGCTGTAACTTTTGCTAAGCGTGCCCATGCAGAAACAGCGATTGGCGAGAATGCAGTTTCTGTCTCTTATGCTGCAGTCGAACTAGGAAAGAAAATTTTTGGCTCTTTAAATCATAAGCATGTTGTTATTGTCGGTGCTGGAAAAATGGGCGAGCTTGCTATTCAAAACCTATATGGTAGTGGAGCAGGCAAAGTAACAGTGTTTAATCGTACATTTGAAAAGGCGGAAGCATTGGCAACTAAATTTGATGGCACTGCCAAACCGATGGACGAGTTACAATGTGCGTTATTAGAAGCGGATATTTTAATTAGCTCGACTGGTTCCACTGGATATGTAATTGACTATGAATTGATGCAGTTTGTAGAACGTCTTCGTAAAGGAAAGCCTCTATTTATGGTTGACATTGCTGTGCCAAGAGATTTAGATCCAAAAATTGGTGATTTGGCGAACGTTTTCTTATATGATATCGATGATTTACAAGGTATCGTAGAAGCAAATTTAGCGGAACGTGAGCGTGCAGCGGATCAAATTAAGTCAATGATCCAAACAGAAATTGAGCAATTCAATGAGTGGGTTACAACACTAGGAGTTGTGCCAATTATTTCTGCTCTTAGACAAAAAGCTAATCGAATTCAACAAGAAACAATGGTTTCTATTGAAAATAAAATGCCGAATCTATCGGACCGTGAACGAAAAATTTTAAATAAACATACAAAATCAATCATTAATCAATTGTTAAAAGATCCAATTTTACAAGTAAAAGAATTATCTACTGCAAACGATTCAGCAGAACAACTTCAATTATTCCAGCAGATTTTTGGTATTGAAGAAGAAGTAAAAAATGAATTCTCTGCTCAAGTAGAAAAATCAAAAATCAAATTAAAACAAACTAGAGTGGCATCACAAAACTTGAAAGAAGAAATATCATTTTGATGAAGTAAAAAGGAGGCGTTTTTGTATCTGTATGTGTCATAATAGATATGGAAAACGTCTTTTTTTGACGTATCTGCCTGTCTAATAAGACTTAGGCAATTACTCTTTTAGGTTAAAAAGGAGCTTATTATGACTGATCTTGGAATGACAAGGCTACACGAGATGATGGTCATTCTACAATCCGTTAGCCTTGTTTTTTATTTTATCGATTATTTGAATAAAGATCGTCGGGCACATCGTATAGGAGTATGGCTACTTTCCATCGTGTCATTCCTGCAAACGGTGTTTTTAGTTATGTATATCATTGATACAAAAAGATTTCCAATTCTTTCGCTATTTGAAGGAATCTACTTTTATGCATGGCTAATTATCACTCTAGCAATTGTATTGCAGATAGTATTCAAATTGGATTTACCTGCATTCTTTTTAAATATTATTGGGTTTATTTTTATGACCATCCATACTTTTGCGCCAAATCAAATGGATCAATCCGCTGTTGGAGAAGCCCTACTATCTGAATTGTTATTTATTCATATTATGTTTGCAATGTTAGCTTACGCTGCATTTTCATTATCATTTGTATTTTCATCCTTATATTTAATATTATATCGGGTGCTCAAAAAGAAAAAATGGACGAAGCAGTTTTCTCGATTGCCGTCATTGAAGCAAGCAGAAAATGGGATGACATTATCTATCTTGACAGGTATTCCTCTTTTGTTTGTAAGTTTAGTTCTTGGGTTAGAATGGGCATATGTATCATTAGATATATTTACCGTTTTTGATTTTAAAATTATCAGTTCTGTCATTTTATTGTTGATCTATGTGGTTGTGCTTCTTTTAAGAAATAAATCACGTTTTATAGGAACCAACTATGCTTGGATTCATATATATGCATTTCTATTTGTTTTGATAAACTTTTTATTAGGTAGTCAATTATCACAATTCCATTTTTGGTATTAAAGAGAGGTAGCGAAGCAATGCGTAAAATTATTGTAGGTTCGAGAAGAAGTAAATTAGCTTTAACCCAAACGAATTGGTTTATTCAGCAAATGAAAGATATGGGTGCACCATTTGAGTTCGAAGTGAAAGAAATCGTAACAAAGGGTGATCAAATATTAGATGTAACTTTATCAAAAGTTGGTGGAAAAGGATTATTTGTAAAAGAAATTGAACAGGCATTGTATGATAAAGAAATTGATTTTGCAGTGCACAGCATGAAGGATATGCCTTCAGTTTTACCACCAGGTCTTGTAATGGGATGTACACCGAAGCGAGTAGACGAGCGAGATGCATTTATTTCTACTGGGCACGTAAAGTTAGCAGATCTTCCAAAAGGTGCGATTGTTGGGACAAGCAGTTTAAGAAGAAGTGCTCAATTATTATTGTTGCGCCCAGATATCGAGATTAAGTGGATACGTGGAAATGTTGATACGAGACTCCAAAAGCTCCAAGACGGTGAGTATGACGCAATTATTTTAGCAGCTGCAGGATTGAAGCGTCTTGGTTGGAGCGACGAAGTAGTAACGGAATACATATCAACAGAAGACTGTGTTCCAGCAGTAGGACAAGGAGCACTTGCAATTGAATGTCGAGAAGATGATGTAGAATTATTGGATGAGCTTAAAAAATTATCTGATCAGGATACATGGAATGCTGTACACGCAGAGCGTGCATTTTTAGCTGCGATGGACGGTGGCTGTCAAGTGCCGATTGCCGGACATGCTGTCATCAATGGCAATGAGATTACAATGACAGGTTTAGTCGCTGCACCAGATGCATCGGTTATTTATAAAGAAGTAGTTACGGGAAAAAATCCTGAAGAAGCAGGCAAAGAAGTAGCGCGTTTAGTTACAGAGCAAGGAGCATATGAACTAATACAAAAAGTAAAGGCAGATTTAAATGTCTAAGGAGATACCTTTACTAGGAGAGAATGTCATATTTACAGGGATTTTAAGGTCTTCCGAGGCTGTCGATCTTACGCTGAAATATGGAGGATACCCAGTAATTGCTCCGCTCATTGCGACCCAGGAGCTTGTTTCTGAAGCTGACGAACATAGGCTACAAGAATGTATCGACTATGATTGGTTTATATTCACGAGTCAAAGTAGTGTGCATGCCTTTCATTCGAAAATGAAAAAGTTTGGGTTACCTCCTTCTGTGATAAAAGCAAAAATTGCAGTAGTCGGTTCAAAAACTGCATGCGCAATTGAATCTATAGGCTTGAGGGTAGACTTTACCCCAACTGTTTTTAGTGCAGATGTTTTTGTAAAAGAATTTCCTGCATTTTCTTTACCTACTGAAACCTGTTTGTTTTTTAAAGGCAGTCTTGCAAAAGATACGATAACAAAAGGTTTAACAAATAAAGTAGATGAGTGGGTTATTTATGAAACAATAGAAGTGGAAGAAAATAAAGAGCATATTCAACATTTAATCGAAAATGAGCCGAATTGCTCCATCATATTTACTAGTCCATCTACCGTGAAAGTATTTCATGAAACTATCGGCGTTCAAACTGGATACGAATCACTTACAGTTTGCGCGATTGGCCATATTACAAAAGAGTATTTGGAAACACTAAGTGCAACAGTTCATGTGATTCCAAAAACCTATACATTAACCGAAGTAATCCATGCATTAGTGGAATGGAAAGGGAGAGAATTATGACAGAATTTCAACGTCATCGTCGTTTAAGAAAAACAGCAGGAATACGAGCAATGGTTAGAGAAACATATTTACATAAAGAGGATTTGATTTACCCGATATTTGTTGCTGAGGGAGAAAATATAAAAAATGAAGTAAAGTCTATGCCTGGTGTATACCAATTTTCAATTGACCGTTTAGCAGAAGAAGTAGATGAAGTAGTAGAACTAGGTATTCCTTCTGTTATTTTATTTGGTCTTCCTCTTGAAAAGGATGAAATCGGTTCACAAGCGTTTCATGACCATGGAATTGTACAAGAAGGTATTCGCTTTATCAAAAATAGACACCCAGAACTTGTTGTCATTGCAGATACATGTTTGTGTGAGTATACCGATCATGGACATTGTGGTGTAGTGGATGCAACGGAACAAATTCTGAATGATCCATCTCTTGATTTATTAGCAAAAACAGCGATTAGTCAAGCAAGAGCAGGCGCAGATATTATTGCACCTTCTAATATGATGGATGGGTTCGTTACAGCAATTCGACAAGGTTTAGACGAAGCTGGCTTTGCTGATGTGCCGATTATGTCATATGCAGTGAAATATGCTTCTGCATACTATGGTCCGTTCCGAGAAGCTGCAGATGGCGCACCTAAATTTGGTGATCGTAAAACATATCAAATGGATTATTCTAATCGTATGGAAGCAATTCGTGAAGCAACATCTGATATCGAAGAGGGAGCAGATTTCCTAATTGTAAAACCAGCACTTTCCTATTTAGATATTATTCGAGATGTAAAGAATAACTTTGATGTTCCAATTGTTGCTTATAATGTTAGCGGTGAGTATGCAATGGTGAAGGCTGCTGCTATCAATGGATGGATTAATGAAAAAGAAACTGTTTTAGAAACTTTAACAGGGATGAAACGTGCTGGAGCAGATATTATTTTAACGTATCATGCAAAAGATGTGGCACGTTGGTTGGAGGAGAAGTAATGACAAAATCATATGACTTATCTAAACAAGCTTTCACAGAAGCTAAAGAATTAATGCCTGGTGGAGTAAACAGTCCAGTTCGTGCATTCAAGTCTGTAGATATGGATCCTATCTTTATGGAAAGTGGTAAAGGAGCTATCCTAAAAGATATCGATGGAAACGAATATATCGATTATGTTTTATCATGGGGACCTCTTATTTTAGGACATGCTGAACCAAATGTTGTAAAAGCAATTCAGCAAGTTGCGGAAGCAGGCACAAGTTTTGGAGCTTCTACACTTATTGAAAACAAACTTGCTAAATTGGTAATGGAACGTGTACCGTCTATCGAAATGGTTCGTATGGTGTCATCAGGAACGGAAGCAACAATGAGTGCTCTTCGTTTAGCGAGAGGGTACACCGGAAAAAATAAAATATTAAAGTTTGAAGGTAGCTACCATGGGCATGGTGATAGCTTACTGATTAAAGCGGGTTCTGGAGTTGCTACACTTGGTTTACCGGACAGTCCTGGTGTTCCTGAGTCCATCGCGAAAAACACGATTGCTGTACCTTATAATGATTTGGAGAGCGTACGTCACGTGTTCGAAAACTTCGGAGACGACTTAGCAGCTGTCATTGTTGAACCAGTTGCAGGTAACATGGGTGTTGTTCCACCAGTCGAAGGATTTTTAGAAGGTCTTCGTGAATTAACAGAACAACATGGTACAGTTTTGATCTTTGACGAAGTAATGACTGGATTCCGTGTAGGATATCATTGTGCGCAAGGTTACTATGGTATTACACCTGATTTAACGTGTTTAGGTAAAGTAATTGGTGGTGGTCTTCCAGTAGGAGCTTTCGGAGGAAAACGTAAAATTATGGAACTGATTGCTCCTAGCGGCCCTGTTTATCAAGCGGGAACTCTTTCTGGTAATCCACTAGCTATGACTGCTGGATTCGAGACGTTATCTCGATTGAACGAAGAATCTTATGCATACTTTACGAAACTTGGTGATTTACTTGAAAAAGGGTTCCGTGAAGCTGCAACAAAATATAACATCCCACATACAGTAAATCGTGCAGGATCAATGATTGGATTTTTCTTGACGAATGAAGATGTTATTAATTTTGATACAGCTAAAACTTCTGACTTGGAGTTGTTTGCAAAATACTTCCGATTAATGGCCGAAGAGGGAATTTATTTACCACCTTCTCAATATGAAGGATTGTTCTTATCAAGTGCTCATACGGAAGAACATATTGAAAAAACAATTGCAGCATTCCATACAGTGTTTGAAAAATTATCAACTAAATAATTTAAAGAAAAGCCTCGCAATCATTTGCGGGGCTTTAGTTATTGATTAATCATATCGTTGATCTACACCTCCGTGCGGACGCTTTCCGCGGGCGGTCCGTGAGTCTCCTCGGGCCAACACGATGTAGGGTGATGTGGTAGTTACCACACGAGGTGGAGTTCTTAGCCTTCGTTCCTTTGTTTGCTCCTGTCGGGTACTCACTAGGACACACTATTCCCGCTAAGTCGCCGCCATTATAAGTGATAGGGCTTAATAATAAGAAATCAATTTTCATTACAAGTAATACACGACCAATGATATCCTTGAACTACACTCCGTGCGGACGCTTTCCGCGGGCGGTCCGTGAGCCTCCTCGTCGCCAGCTCCTGCGGGGTCTCACCTGGACACGCTGTTCCCGCTGGAGTCGCCGCCCTCCGTTTCTATCCACTGAAGGCTATCAAAATAAGATAATTTACTTTAAAGGATACACAATGATAGGTGATGGCGTTTAATAATGAGAAATTTATTTAAATTTAAAGTAATACACAAATCATATCGTTAAATTACACTCCGTGAGGACGCTTTTCGATGGCGGTCCGTGAGCCTCCACAGGCCAAAACGATGTTGGTCATGCAAACGTTGCCGCAGGATGCGGCGAACTTAGATTGTCTTCCCCTCAACTGCGGGGCTTCGTCTAACGCTATTCTCGCAGGAGTGTCACCTTTTTCAACGATTTTCTAAAAATACTAATTGGAAAGATTTAAGTGATAAAAACTTGCACTATTAATGGCATAATGGTTTTCTTATTGTAATGCGGATAATAGTTGTTTGGAGTGAAAGGCGGCGACTCCAGCCGGAATAGCAAATGTTTTCTGCACCGAAAGCGAAGCGGCAGGTGCATGAGCTGAAGACCCTGGACTGAGCATAGCGAAGGAAGCGGCTGAAGCCATGCCGGCGGAACGCGTCCGCCTGGAACGGAAATTAGCTATTTAAAATAAAATTAAGTTTATCTTCTTTATATTTAATAAAATAATGACAAATGGCACCGTATGTGTATCCCTCGATATATTTTTTGTAGATATTCTGTCCTCATAATTATTTTGCGAGCGTTTTTCATATTTCATGAGTTTCTATCATAATTTGTCCTATATGAAGGAGGATGAAAAATGGAAGTGAAAGTATGGGACGTAAAAGAACAGTTTCTTTTTCCAGCGAGTTTTGGTATTCCTAAAGAGATAAAAACAGTTGAAGTAACTCCACAATATGAGCAAAGTGAAACAGAAGATTCGATTCAGATAATGGGGATCTATCACATTACCTGTCATGTTGAATTTGAAGAAGGTGAACATGAGCATCACGCTACAAGCGAATTTACCCAAATCGAGGATTTAGATGTGCAGGGAGAAGTAGGTTATTTCGAATATGCTGTACCGATGAGTGTAGAGATTTCAAAGGATAAAATACAACAAGGGTTTTCCCCTTCTTTAGATGTTCGCCGCGTACATTCTAAAACGACAGATCAAGCAGCTATTGAAATTGCCTGGTCTGTTTATTGTGAATATGAAGCTCCAATGGTAGTTGAAAAAGAAAGTGAAAGAGAAGAATCGGATGAAGTAGAGATGTTAGAGAGTCCAAATAGTGTAGAATCGGAGCTTCAATTTATTTTTGATTTAGATGATGGAATGTCAAAGCTTACGTTTCCATCAAATTATGTCCTTGTAAAGCAAGAAGCAGATGAACAATAGAAAAACAAGTAAAATAAAATCCCAAGTTGTTGGAACAATTAATACACGGATAAGCTGAAAACCACAAATAGGAATAATAATTCCTTTACAATAAAAGCGTGTTTTTCTAAGCCAATCTGGTAACAAGTAAGGGTTATATCCTTTTCTCATTGTATATTCTCCTTTCACGTGACGTGACTTGACGTCATATCATAAGATTAGGTACAATATGAACAAACAATCAAATTCGCCTTGAAGTACAGATTTTTAAACATCTGTGGAATTCTCTAGGCATTAATCTTTTCAACCGAATTGGTGATTTAGATTAAAATATTGATGCTATGAATGGGAAGAGTAAAATGAGTTAGTTATCGAAAGAAAGGAAACAAACTGCTGAAATGTTTCTGTTAACGGCCATTTGAAGGTAGCCCATGAGCAGCTTTTGTGAACTAACAGTAGCAATTGCCGGTTTGAAGCCGTTATCTAATTGAGAGCGTGATGTTATTTTTTGCATCTGCGAATAAAGGTGGTACCGCGAACAAACTCCTTCGTCCTTTAATGACGACAGGAGTTTTTTTATATTCTTTTTTAGGAGGAACACATATGACAAATGAAACAACTATGTCAACGAAGTACGATCCGCAATCGATTGAAAAAGGTCGCTATGAATGGTGGCTCAAAGGGAAATTTTTCGAGGCGCATCCAGAAAGCGCAAAAGATCCTTATACGATTGTGATTCCACCACCGAACGTAACAGGTAAGTTACACCTAGGGCATGCTTGGGATACTACATTACAGGATATTCTAATACGTATGAAACGTATGCAAGGATATGATGCTCTTTGGTTACCTGGTATGGATCATGCTGGTATTGCAACACAAGCAAAAGTAGAAGAAAAACTGCGTTCACAAAATATAACTAGATATGATTTAGGACGCGAAAAATTTGTCGAAGAAACTTGGAAATGGAAAGAAGAGTATGCTGGTCATATTCGCGAGCAATGGGCAAAACTAGGTTTAGGTTTAGACTATTCAAGAGAACGTTTCACATTGGATGAAGGTCTATCGAATGCAGTTAAAGAAGTGTTCGTAAAGCTTTACAATAAAGGTTTGATCTATCGCGGCGAGTATATTATTAACTGGGATCCTGCTACAAAGACTGCTCTTTCTGACATCGAAGTAATCCATAAAGATGTACAGGGTGCATTCTATCATATGCATTACCCACTCGCAGATGGTACTGGCACAATTGATGTTGCAACTACTCGACCTGAAACAATGCTAGGGGATAGTGCAGTTGCAGTGCACCCAGAAGATGAGCGTTATAAACATTTAATAGGTAAAACAGTGATTCTACCAATTACAAATCGTGAAATCCCAATCGTAGGGGATGATTACGTAGATATGGAGTTCGGTAGTGGGGCGGTTAAAATTACACCTGCACATGATCCAAATGACTTTGAAATTGGTAACCGTCATAATTTACAACGTATTTTAGTAATGAATGAAGATGGTACGATGAATAAAAATGCTGCTCAGTACGACGGAATGGACCGCTTTGCATGCCGTAAACAAATCGTGAAAGATTTACAAGACGCTGGTGTTTTATTCAAAATTGAAGAGCACATGCATTCAGTAGGCCACTCGGAGCGAAGTGGAGCAGTTGTTGAACCTTATCTTTCAACTCAATGGTTTGTAAAAATGCAACCATTGGCTGATGAGGCAATTAAATTACAACAAGCAGAAGAAAAAGTAAATTTTGTACCGGACCGTTTCGAAAAAACGTATTTGCAATGGATGGAAAACATTCATGATTGGTGTATTTCTCGTCAATTATGGTGGGGTCATCGAATTCCTGCTTGGTACCACAACGAAACAGGGGAAGTGTATGTTGGACACGAAGCTCCAATAGATGCTGAAAACTGGAGCCAAGATGAAGATGTATTAGATACATGGTTCTCATCTGCTCTTTGGCCATTTTCTACATTAGGTTGGCCAGATGAACAAAACGAAGAATTTAAAAAATATTATCCAACAAATACACTTGTTACAGGATATGATATTATATTCTTTTGGGTTTCACGTATGATTTTCCAAGGAATTGAATTTACAGAAACTCGTCCATTTGATGATGTTTTAATACATGGATTGGTTCGAGCTGAAGATGGACGAAAAATGTCCAAATCTCTTGGTAATGGTGTAGATCCGATGGACATAATTGCGCAGTATGGTGCAGATTCACTCCGTTATTTCTTAAGTACTGGTTCATCTCCAGGGCAAGATTTGCGTTTCTCTACGGAAAAAGTAGAAGCGGTTTGGAATTTTGCTAATAAGATTTGGAATGCATCTCGATTTGCATTGATGAATATGGAAGGATTAACATTTGAAGAAATCAATCTTGACGGTAAAAAATCAGTTGCAGATGCATGGATTTTAACTCGTTTGAATGAAACAATTGAACAAGTAACGAGACTTTCCGACAAATATGAATTTGGTGAAGTAGGTCGTGCACTGTATAACTTCATTTGGGATGATTTCTGTGACTGGTATATTGAAATGTCCAAACTTCCACTAAACGGAGAAGATGAAGAAG
This sequence comes from Psychrobacillus sp. FJAT-21963, assembly GCF_001420585.1. Classification (NCBI taxonomy): domain Bacteria; kingdom Bacillati; phylum Bacillota; class Bacilli; order Caryophanales; family Bacillaceae; genus Psychrobacillus; species Psychrobacillus sp. FJAT-21963. The sequence continues at coordinate 68,135 of NZ_LJIY01000006.1, forward strand.
CGAAGAAAACGACACGTTCGGTACTAGCATATGTATTAGATAATACTATGCGATTATTACATCCATTTATGCCATTCATAACGGAAGAGATCTGGCAAAACCTTCCGCATGAAGGGGAGTCGATTACACTAGCTGCATGGCCAACTGTGAACGAATCTTTATCCAATAAAGAAGAAGCTGCAAGTATGAAATTACTAGCTGAAATTATCCGTTCTGTTCGTAATATTCGTGCAGAAGTACAAACACCGATGAGTAAAAAGGTGCCATTGTACATTTCAGCAAAAGATACAGACACATTGGCAGTATTAGAAGCAAATGCGAAATATTTGGAGCGTTTTTGTAATCCAGAGCCGTTAGTAATCGGTCAAGGTATTGAAGCGCCAGGTCAATCGATGTCTGCAGTTGTAACAGGAGCAGAATTATTCTTGCCATTACAAGGATTAATCGATATCGAAGCAGAAAAGGCTCGTTTAGAAAAAGAACTTGAAAAATGGACAAAAGAAGTGAAGTTAGTTCAAGGAAAGCTATCGAATGAACGCTTCGTTTCCAAAGCACCAGAAGCTGTTGTTGCAGAAGAGCGTGCAAAAGAACAAGATTATATAGAAAAACAAGCTACGGTTTTAAAACGATTAGAAGAACTTAAAAACATGTAATTTAAAGAAGAGAGTGTCGATTGATTATTAATCGACACTCTCTTTTATTATGACTGAAATTGGAGGACTGCATTTAGTGGGAATTATGAATGCTTCCGTTGGAATATTGAATAGTCTAGTTAAATAACAGAAAAAAGAGTGAGCTAAAAACTCGGCTCACTCTTTTTCTTTTAATTTCTTATTAATATATTCCATGATTGGTATGGCAATATCTTTATTAGTAGTAGCAAAATAAGATCTTGCACCAACCGGATCTTCTATTTCATTAAACAACCAACTACCATCAGGCAGTAAGAGAAAGTCTATGCCAATGTAATCGCTTTTTAATGCTTTAGCTATTTTTTCCACATCTTTAATTTGTGCACTACTTAAATCGTATTTTTCTACGGTACCACCGAGAGTATAATTTGATTTAAAACTGTCTTCTGCACCAGTTCGTTTTACTGCTCCGACTACTTCTGATCCAAGCATAAATACTCGGACATCCGTTGCATTTGTTTCAATATACTTTTGTGCAATAATCGTTTTAGAATCATGCGCACGAATAAAGACATTTGCATGATCTTTCGTATGGCATAATTCTACCTGTGACCCACCATGACCATCGATTGTTTTTATGACAACAGGGTAATGAGAGATATCTGTTATTGTCTTTATTTTTCTAGTAGGCACAGTTTGAATTCCTAGTAGCTGAACAAGCTGAATGGCTTTCCATTTATCGTTCGCAATTACATTCACTTCCGCGCGATTAAACATTGGAATATCCCTTTGTTCTAACTGCTTAGAAAGTTGAGGGTTCCTTGCTCTGAAAAAGACGAAATCTGCATCTGGAATAGAGGAACTTCGATCATCTATTATAGTCATGGAAAGACCATGTTTTTCTCCAGCATTTATTAACCGTTCTATAAAGCTTCTATTTCTTTCAATTTCATGTAACTCATAAACTAGTAAGCCTTTCATATTAGAACTGTTCCTACTTTTGATAATGCATAGCTAATCATAGCATCTCCAACATTAATACCGGTCACATTATAAATGTTACGAATATGGGCTACTCCATTTACTTCACATACAAGTGGTTCTTCATCTTCACCAAATAATAAATCTACTCCTGCGAACTCTGCATTTAGCGCCTGAGCAGCATGTATAGCCACTTCTTTTTGTCTTTCTGTAAGTTCTATTTGAGAGGCAGTTCCACCATTTGTAATATTTGCACGAAAATCTGTTTCGGAATGACGATGCATACAAGCGATTACCTGTCCGCCTACGACATTAACTCGAATGTCACGTCCTCTACTATTTTCAATAAACTCTTGAAAAACATATTCTTTTCCATTAAGTTCTTCAACTTTTTCAAAAAACTGTTCCTTTGTTTCTATTAGATAGACTTTAAAACCAAAAGAGCCATGTGCTTCTTTTATTATCATAGGTAATTTAATAGTTTCTAAAACTTGTTCATAAAAACCAGTATGTTGAATTGTAAAGTCCGTGTACACTTTTGGTGCAATGATTGTACGAGGCATTGGGACTTGTGCTTTGGCAAGTAACATATACTGGCGTGCTTTGTTATCACATATTTCAATTATATCGGGATCATTAAAAACAGGAATGCCTTCATTTTTGAGAAACTTTGCAAGCAAAATGTCTTTATCTAAAAAGATGACAAAATCTGGTCTAGTATCCCTTAATCCTAGCTGGACGTCCATTAATAATTCGTAATTCTTTACTAATGTTGCTTGTATGCCTTGTTTAATTGCTGCTTCTTGAAGAAGAAGGGCCTGGTCGATAAATTTTTCATCTGTAAGACTTCCGTTGTATACAATCCAACATGTTTGCATAATGATTGACCTCCGCTAGTGCGTGATATAATAGTGTTTATAAAGAAGTTTAGCACGAAATTATATGAGAAGGAATAGGGTGAACGACGTGGAAATAAATAATTTTNTATAAAAATAAATGGAATATTAAAAGTGAATCTATTATAAAACCTGGGTTAGATTCCATAAAGAAAGCACTAGAGAAGCTTGATAATCCTCAAAATAAACATAAAACCATTCATGTTGCAGGTACGAATGGGAAAGGATCTACCATTGCATTTATGAGAGCTATCGCAAAGGAACACGGTTTATGCTACGGATCCTTTACTTCACCAAGTATTATTGATGTGCATGACCAAATCCAATTAAACGGTATAAATGTTAAGCCAGAACAAATGGATATGGCATTCGAAAAGATGCAACGAGCTAATTTAAGCGGAATGCTTACTGATTTTGAATTACTAACAGTTGCAGCATTCTTAGTTTTTGAAACTGAAACATTGGATATTGTATTTATAGAGGCTGGTATGGGTGGAAGATTTGATAGTACAAACGTATTTCAAAAATCGTTAGCTGTAATACCTAGTATTTCAATCGATCATACAAACTTTTTAGGAGATACAATTGAAAAAATTAGTTGGCATAAGGCAGGAATATTGAAGGAAGATAGCAAATTAATTATAGGGCAATTAGAGCCACAAGCAAAAACTGTTTTTCTTCAAGAAGCACTTGAAAAGAAGGGTGTAATTATTGAATATGGTAATGATTTTATTGTACATAATAATTCGTATTCATATGACAAGACTGTTTTTAATGGATTACATCCGAGTATGCTAGGGAACCATCAGAAATCAAATATGGCTATAGCAATAACTGCACTTTTGGAAAGTAGTTTCCCATTAGATGAAAGTAAAGTTCAATTGGCTGTTAAACATGCTCGAATGCAAGGAAGAATGGAGAGAATAGAGGAAAATCTATATTTTGATGGTGCTCATAACAAAGCGAGTATTGATTCATTGGTAGAAACGATTAAATCTAATTTCCCACATAAAAATATTCATTTTATTGTAGGTATTCTAAAAGACAAAGATTATATATATATGTTGAGAAAATTAGAAAAAATAGGTTCATCTTTTGAATTTGTACAATTCCATCATGAACGGGCATTACCGCCTAGTGAATTATATAAACACTGTTTACACGATGATAAACGTATTACTAAAGATATGGAAGAATTTTTGTTTAAAAATATTCAAAATAATGATGTTACTATTGTCACAGGTTCGTTGTATTTTATTTCAGAGTTAAGATTAAAAACAGGTAAATAGTAGTTGAAATTTTCAGAGATTTAAGTGATATAATTTAGTCAATCGGTTAATAAGCTAATAGTAACAGATAAATTTTTTAGGGGGAGAATAATAGTCCTATGAATATATCAGTAAAAGCCAAAAGAAATATTTTCATATTGTGGTTATTAGTCGTACCTTTAGGGTCTTTTTTAGTTTATCGATATGCTCCAAGTAGGCATGTTGAATGGGATGCTTATTTAATCCTCTTGTTATTAGTTTTATTAACAACTAGTTTTCCATTTTATATCTCAGGTAATACAATGTTTCTTAGTCAATGGGTTTCTCTAGCCGCATTTTTGAATTATGGGATATTTGCCGAACTGGTTCTTATGCAATTGTGTTTAATACCGATTGCTTTTCATATGAAAGTTAACAAAGATAATTTTTATCGCATCGCGTTTAGCTCTTTCATGTTCTTCATTATTTCGGTGGTCTGCGGTACTGTTGTACATTTTCTTGGTTACAATTTAGGGTCCCTAGTAGTACAAGATGTTCTTCTCTTTGGTACAATTTACGCTCTTTGTGATGTCATTTTAAATCATGCAATCATTTATTTAAGAAATTCTTCGTTTGGAACCAATCCAAAATTATTGGACGAGTCTACCGTATGGGATATTGTAGGATTAACGATTACATTACCTTTTGGGATAAGCTTATATTTTTTAGAGAGCTATGTAGGTACTATAGCATTTGTTCTTTTAGGCTTGCCTTTTTTAATGATTACGCTTTTAGTTCGTTTATATAGCACCTCCGAGAAAGTAAATGCGGATCTTAATAAAGCGAGTCAATTTGGACATGAGCTTGCAGAACGAATGACTGGTAAAGAGATAATTGATTTGTTCATGGAGCGTATTACAAAGATGTTCCCCATCGATTCAGCCTATATAGTCGATGATTTATATGGTAAATTTCAAATATTACGTGCAAGAGAAGATGGAGAAAATGTGGAACTATTTTTTGCGCCAGAAGATCTAGATAGTACTCTTGCAGGTATCATCTATAAAAAAGGGATTCCAACCTTATATGACAAACAAAGCGAATGGATTGAAATGAAACCACCATTTCTTGCAACTGATATGCAAAGTGTAATGTGCGTACCCATCTATCGAAATCAAAAAATAGAAGGTGTTCTAGTGCTTGCTTCACGTAAAAAATACGCTTTTGAGGCATACCAACTAAAAATGGTTCATTTATTATGTTCATATTTTGCGGTTTCTGTGGAAAAAGCAAAGTATGTAAGAGAGGCATTGGCAAGAAGTGAACGGTGCGAGTTAACGGGTTTATATAATTACAGGTATTTAGACAAACGATTGGAATACTTTATGGAGAAATTAACTCTTGGTGAATATAAAACGGTGTCATTAATTATGATGGACATTGATCATTTTAAATCCGTCAATGATACATACGGACACCACAGCGGAAACATGATTTTAAAAGAGTTTGCTAATGTAATCAGTACTGAAATTGGTTCAAATGGAACAGTTGCAAGGTATGGAGGAGAAGAATTTGTCATCTTACTTCCTAACTATACGAAAGTAGAAGCAACCAATATTGCTGAACGATTAAGACGAAAAATTGAACAAAACCCATTTGTCGTACAGTTAGATTTAGATGTAGTTTCGCGGGAAGAAATTATCTTTTTAACAGCCAGCATCGGAGTTTCCACTGCTCCTGAAGATAGCGATGAAGGAATGTCACTGCTTCGAAATGCAGACCGTGCATTATATATTGGTGCGAAGCAAGCGGGTAGAAATAAAGTTGCGGAATATGTGAAATAGAAGAATGAGAAAAGAGAATCTTAGTTTAAGAAGATTCTCTTTTTTATGTGTTTATGCAAGTGTCTTTAGATTTAGAGTATCAAATAAAAATCTCCGATGGTAAAATAGTATTAATATAACTAGCTGTGCTTATGCTGAAAATAATATAGTATAGTTATATTCTTACACTTTTGCTTTTAAATACATATTTGCGAAATTATAAATTTGAGGAATCATGGATGTGCAAGTACAGGAGATTACTAATTTTGACCCACCATGCAGTACGGAAGAAAGTTCAACTATAGATTTTGATATTCAATCTCGTTACTCTGCTACCATAAGCCTGAATTATTTAGTGATAAGAAGTCGGGTTTCCTCATTATAGTTGCTCTAGTGTTTGTCATTATTGGTGCAATCTATTATTTTCTGATATATCCTCTCAAGGAAGAAAAACAATTAAAAGAAGTAACTGTCAGTAGTGTTCGAACAGAGGTAGCTGTTTTACAAACAGAATTAGCCTCTTCTGAAGTAGAAAGTGATGAGTAATAAGGAGCTAACTAAATGGAAATCGTCCTAACAATATTATTTTTCAAATATGGTCTAATTTTTGGCTCGTTTTTCAATGTAGTTGGATTACGTATTCCAAAAGGGGAATCCATTGTTCGACCGCCATCTCATTGTACTGTTTGTAATCGGAAACTCACTGCTCGTGATTTGATGCCTGTCCTTTCCTATTTGTTTTTACAAGGGAAATGTGGAAGTTGTGGGACGAAGATTCATTGGATGTATCCTGTGATGGAACTTGTCACTGGCCTCTTATTTGCTTTTGCTTTTACTCAACTTGGCTTCAATTTAGAGTTGATTTTGGCCATCTTATTTATTTCTTTACTAGTCATTATTACTGTATCGGATATTGCCTATATGCTTATACCTGATAAGATTCTTTTGTTTTTTTTAGTTCCTTTGATTGTTGCAAGAATCTTCTCCCCTCTAACACCTTGGTGGGATAGTATTGTGGGAGCTGTAATTGGATTTGGTATATTATTTTTAATTGCTGTATTGTCGAAAGGTGGTATGGGCGGAGGGGATATTAAATTATTTTTTGTCATCGGAGTAGTTTTAGGGACGATGCATACGCTCTTAACACTTTTTTTGGCTTCTCTTATAGGTGCAGTTGTGGGTGTGATCTCTTTAAGAATAGCTAAAAAAGGTAGGAAAACACCCATACCTTTTGGACCTTCCATTGCGATTGCTGCTATTATTACCTATTTTTTTGGCGATACCCTTGTCGATTGGTATGTGAATATGTTTTTTTAACTCGATAAGTTTTTTGGACGAGCCGACATAGGTCTCGTCTTTTTTTAATTACTTAATGATAAGGTTGTGGGTAAAAGGGGTGAGCACATGCCGATTAGAAGGAGGAACCCGAGAAAAAAAGTAATACTGGCGGGTATACAGGGATTAGTTATCGGAGTTGTAGGAGTGTTGTTATTTGGTTTTATTTTAAACATGTCGAATGATAAAAAAGTGGAAGAACAAGCCCAAGAACAAGTTTCTACACCTACGAACGAGAAAGAAACAGATGAGAAAGTAGAAGTTACTGGGGAAGCTGCTCTACCATTTAAAGCGAAGCAGTACGGTATGTTTACTTCTAAGGAAAGTGCAATGTCCTTTATAAGCACTCAACCTAGTCTTGAAAAAGCAAGTATCGTAAGAGTAGGAAACGAATTTTATGTGTGGAGTGAACTTTTTGTAAATGAGGTAAGTACAAGCGAGGGTGATGTTCTACCCACGTTTCTAAAAACGATTAATATTTCCACAAATGCTTGTGCAGATCCAAAAGTAAAAAATATCATCAATATATTACAGGAAGAAAAACTATCAAAAAATTATTTTGACTCTATAGCCAAAAAAGAAAATTATCCAGATGACATGATGAAAATAGTGACTGCTGTATCAACGTTTTCGGATGTTTCCTCGGTAATTAGACTACATGTATTTACGCATTATTTAGAGCAAAACGATTGCTTAAAATTGAATTTTTGATAGTTAAAAGTAATCAAAATTGAATTGTAATGGATTTATACACAATTTCCCTTTGTTCTAATCTTTTGTATCCTAATATAAAGGGGGAATAAGAATGAATCTTATTACAAAAGATAAACTAATTTTAGCAAGTGAGTCACCTAGAAGAAAAGAACTTTTTAGTAAATTAGGTGTACCATTTGAAATCCAGCCAGCTGGGGTTAATGAAGAGCTCGAGGGTTTATATGAACCAGAGGAATTTGCTATAGCCATTGCAGATCTAAAAGCGAATGATATTGCACAGAAAAATCCAGGAGCAATCATAATTGCTGCTGATACAACTGTTCGAATAGGAAAGGCATTATTAACGAAGCCAACAAACAATGCGCAGGCGGTAAAGTTTCTCAAGCTTCTGTCAGGAAAGGTTCATCATGTAATTACTGGTGTTTCTATTGTGGGGCCAGATCTTAATCTTGCATTTGCAGAAACTACTTTAGTTAAATTTTATGAGTTATCTGATGAAGAAATTAATGCATATGTTGAATCTGGTGATCCATTGGATAAAGCAGGTGGATATGGAATCCAAACGATGGGAGGACTTTTTGTTGAAAAGATTCAAGGTGATTATAATAATGTTGTAGGTCTTCCTATAAGCCGGTTATATCAAACGCTCTTGAAGCTTGGGGTAATAGAATTCGCGAGGGAGACGTCTAAATGACTGTAGATTTAACTCCAACGTTAATGATTCGTGATGTCCATATTGCAGATCGCCCTCGAGAAAGATTAATAAGACAAGGGGCACAAAGCTTGTCCAACCAAGAATTAATAGCTATCTTGCTTCGTACCGGTACGAAGCAAGAGTCTGTGCTGCACTTAGCAAATCGTGTCCTCCATTTTATCGAACAAATTCAAGAATTAAAAAATGCTACGCTAGAAGAAATTATGTCAGTAAAAGGCATAGGTCAAGCGAAAGCTGTCCAGTTACTTGCAGCGGTTGAGTTAGGTCGAAGATTATCTCAGCAAAAAACAGATGAAAAGTTTACCATTCGTTCTCCAAAAGATGCCGCAACATACTTAATGCATGATATGACTTCATTAACGCAAGAGCATTTTGTCGTTTTGTTTTTGAATGTTAAAAATCAAATTCTCCATAAACAGACAATCTTCATCGGTTCGCTTAATGCTTCGATTGTTCATCCACGAGAGATTTTCCGCGAAGCTGTAAAAAGATCAGCTGCTTCCATTATATGTGCACATAATCACCCTTCTGGTAATCCATCTCCATCCTCAGAAGATATTGACGTTACAAAGAGATTGCTAGAGGCTGGACAGATTATCGGTATCGATTTACTGGATCATGTTATTATAGGTGATCATCAATTTATTAGTTTAAAAGAAAAGGGGTACATGTGACACTGTGCATTTTCCTTTCTTTCCGTTATAATGGGAGTTATGACTTTGAATCATTTAAATGAAACTTGCGTTAGATGGAAAGGGAGTAAAAAATAGTGTTTGGATTTGGATCTAGAGATGTAGGGATTGATTTAGGAACAGCGAATACGCTTGTTTTTATTAAAGGGAAGGGTATTGTGTTAAGAGAGCCTTCTGTAGTTGCTAAAAATGTACAAAATGGTGCAATTGTTGCAGTTGGTAATGATGCGAAAAATATGATCGGCCGTACACCGGGCTCAATCGTAGCTATTCGTCCAATGAAAGATGGGGTAATCGCAGATTTTGATACAACTTCTGCGATGATAGAATATTATTTGAAAAATGCTATGAAAGCATCTGGTATGTCTTGGAGCAAACCGAATGTGATGATATGTGTGCCTTATGGTATTACTTCTGTGGAACAACGTGCTGTAATAGATGCTGCTAAACAAGCAGGAGCTCGTGATGCATTAACGATAGAAGAACCTTTTGCAGCTGCAATAGGATCCAACTTACCTGTATGGGAACCTACTGGAAGTATGGTCGTTGATATAGGTGGAGGTACGACGGAAGTAGCTGTAATTTCACTTGGTGGTATTGTGACGAGTGAGTCTGTTCGAGTTGGTGGCGATGCAATGGACCAGGCGATTACTAGTTATGTCCGTAAAACGTATAACCTAACGATTGGTGAACGTACTGCGGAAGCGATAAAAATCGAAATAGGATCTGCTAGAGTCACAACAGAGGAAGATACGATGGATATTCGTGGACGAGACCTCGTAACAGGCTTACCTAAAACGATTGATATCTCTTCAAAAGAAATTTCCAACGCACTTCGTGAATCGATTGCGGCTATTATCGATGGAGTGAAGAAAACACTTGAACAAACACCTCCTGAATTATCTGCTGACGTAATGGAGCGTGGTATTATGCTTACAGGTGGTGGAGCACTACTTAAAAATTTAGATAAAGTAATTAGTGAACAGACCAATATGCCTGTATTTATTGCGGAAAATCCTTTAGATTGTGTTGCTATTGGTACTGGTAAAGCACTTGATCATATGGGATTATTAAAACGTCAACAAACGAAATAATAAGGGGAAGTGAGCCATGCCACAATTTTTTTCAAATAAGCGATTAATATTGCTGCTTGTAGGGATGATATTTCTTGTGGCACTCATCAGCTTTTCTTTGCGCGATCGGAATCATGCATCTATGCCAGAACAACTTATTAAAGATGTGGTCGGCCTTGGACAATCCTTTTTTTCCAAGCCGACTCAGTATGTTACTGGTGTTTTTAATAATGTAGAATCACTACTTAATACATATGATGAAAACAAACGATTGAAAGCAAGATTAGAGGATTATGCCTCCTTACAAGCAGAAGTCAATGATTTAGAAAATGAAAATCAGAAGTTACGAGATATTGTTGATAAAGAAGAGGATCTTCGAGCTTATAATCCAATTCAAGCAACTGTTATCGCAAGAAATCCGGACCAATGGGAAGAAAAGATTATTATTGATAGAGGAGAATTACATGGAATAGAAGTGAACATGGCTGTTATGACTTCTCAAGGACTAATTGGGAAAGTCATTTTAACTACACCCTACACCTCTACTGTTGAACTTTTATCTACACAAAATCCAAACTACCGAGTGTCCGCGGTTATATCAGATAAAGAAGAGGTTTTTGGATTAATAGAAGGCTATGATGAAAAGCGAAAAGAGCTTATTTTGAAGCGAATAGATTCTGATTTTGATGTGAAAAAAGGTCAAAAAGTTACAACTTCTGGACTAGGTGGAATCTTTCCAAAGGGTATATTAATCGGAGAAGTGACTGAAGTGACGACAGACGATTATGGATTGACAAAACTAGCGTATATTAAACCAGCAGCCAACTTTTCTATTTTAGACCACGTGATTATTTCTAAGCGTTCAATGTCTACATTTGATGGAACGGATGGAGAAAATACCGAGAGGGATTTAACAGAAGGCGCAGGGGACGGCTCATGATTCGTTTTTTAGTTATTATCATTTCGGTTCTATTATTTTATATGGAACCGATTTTTGGACTTTTCTCACCAATAGAAATAAATGGGGATTTCTTTGTTTTGGTTCCTCGCTTCTTAATCATGTACTTAATTTTTGTATCCATATATTATGACCGAAAACGTGCCATGTTATTTGGATTGTTTTTTGGACTCTTGTACGATGTCTTTTTCATTGATATTATTGGATTATATTCTTTTATTTATCCATTAATGTGTTTAGTTGCTAGTTTAGTTGTAAAATATGTTCATCAGCATTTATTGGTGGCTACAGTTTTAACACTAATTTTAGTAGCGGTTGTAGAGTTATTATTGTTTTTCTTTTATACTTTTATCGGTATAAAAAGTATGACATTTGTAGATTTTTATAAATTTAATCTTCTCCCAACAATGATTGCTAATTTTGTTTTCCTAGCAATGTTCGGGTGGGGATTTAAATACATTCTTCTAAATCGGTTTAATCAAAAGGCGTTATTAATGCAAAAATAAAGCTTTACGGTAGACAGTGGATCTGAGGTGACTTGATTGACAAAAAAGCAGTTAATATCGATTAAAGGAACGAAAGAGGGCCTTGTATTACGGCTAGACGATCAGTGTTCATATGCAGAGCTTTTAGAAGAGTTAGCCAAAAAGGTTTCGGATGAAGGTTTTGAAGGTCAAGCTGAAGTGCTTTTACAACTTGGAAATCGTTATTGCAACGACGAACAGGCCAAAGAAATTATTAACTGTGTAGAACAAACAGAACATCTTCGAGTTACGAAGATTCAAAGTGAAGTAATGACTGTAGAAGAATGCAACAAAAAATTGCTAGAAAATCAGTCAGAAACTTATGTAGGTATAGTAAGGTCTGGTCAGGTAATTACTGCTTTAGGTGACTTAGTGGTAATTGGTGACGTTAATCCCAACGGAAGAGTAGTTGCTGGTGGGAATGTCTTTGTATTAGGTAGACTAAAAGGGATTGCACATGCTGGCTCTAATGGTAAAAGAGATGCTGTCATTGCAGCATCTTGGTTAGAGGCAACGCATTTAATAATTGATAATGTAGTAGAAACGATGACAGACGAGTTAAGTGTTTTATCGGAGCAACCAGAAATGGAATGTGCTTATTTACATACAAATGGATCAATAGCAATAGATCGCTTACAAGAACTTAGATTAATAAGACCGAATCTATCGACATTTAAAGGAGGAAGCTAATGTGGGAGAAGCAATCGTAATAACTTCTGGTAAAGGTGGGGTAGGTAAAACAACTACAACTGCAAACCTTGGAACTGCATTGGCTCTTCAAGGGAAAAAAGTTTGTTTAATGGATACAGATATCGGTTTGAGAAATTTAGACGTTGTGCTTGGACTTGAAAATAGAATTATTTATGATTTAGTAGATGTTGTGGAAGGTCGTTGCAAAATTCATCAAGCGTTAGTGAAAGATAAACGTTTTGAGGATAAATTATATTTATTGCCAGCTGCCCAAACAACTGATAAAAATGCGGTAACACCTGAGCAGATGAAAGAACTCGTAACAGAATTGAAACGAGATTACGAATATGTATTAATTGATTGCCCTGCTGGTATTGAGCAAGGATATAAAAATGCAATAGCTGGTGCTGACAAAGCAATAGTTGTTACTACACCTGAAATTTCTGCAGTCCGTGACGCAGATCGAATCATCGGTTTATTAGAACAGGAGGAATCGATTGATCCACCTAAGCTAATTATTAACCGTATCCGTCAACATTTAATGACGAAAGGTGAAGCACTCGATATTAATGAAATAACTACGCATTTATCTATTGATTTATTAGGAATTGTAGCAGACGATGAAAGTGTTATCACCTCTTCCAATAAAGGGGAACCGGTTGTAATGGATCCATCAAATAGAGCGGCACTAGGTTACCGTAATATTGCCCGCCGAATCCTTGGGGAGTCTGTACCTTTGATGTCTATGGACATGCCTAAAAAAGGTGTTATGTCTAAACTTAAATCTATATTTTCTAAATAATATTCGGCCGGCTTCCAAATAATTTGGAAGTCGGTTTTATTTTGTTCATGAATTTGTCCTAGCCATCATACATTCCTACTAGGGGGAATGTTATGCTATCGAGAAAAAAATGGATGCTCGCATTTGTATTTGTCATACTATTTTTTGCGTTATCTAAATTTGAAAAGAGTGATGTACTATCAACCAATTACTCTACTACACTACTGGAACCACAAAAGCCAAGTGAAGTTTATAAAAAAATAATGACTTGGGTAAATCAACCGGATGAAGTAATAAGTGTTAGTTCACCTGTTACAACTCCTCCATTAATTGAATATAAATCAATTCAACCTTTTGAAGAGGGAGCTATTTTATCTATTAATGATTCTCAAGAGCTCTTTGCTGCGGAAAATGGCTTAATCATATTTACAGGTTATACAAAAAAGACAGGAAAGACCCTATCTATTTTGTATGATACTGGAGAAACTGCGACATTTGGTTTTTTAGAAGAGTTCAATCAATTACCTTATACTACGATCAATACTGGAGATATTTTTGCAACTGTTGCTAGCAACTTGCTATATGTTAAAGTAGAACAAGATGGGGAGATACTAGATACAACGGAACTAGTGGAATGGCTATCATCTGAAGATGAATAAAAAAATGTATAGAGTACATCCCGTTATGATACCTTTTTTTATATTTTTTTATTTATCTGGAGAAGTTGCTGTGTATTCCGTCGTATTTGGTTCATTACTATTTCATGAGCTTGGTCATTTATTGGCGGCAAAGCTCATTGGGGCAAGAGTTATTTCGTGCACAATATTACCGTACGGTGGGGAAATCAGAATTGAGCAGTTTTCCAGATTAAAAAAAACGCAGCAATTTTTAATTGTGATTTCTGGTCCATTATTTACATTATTGTTGCTAGCATTTTCTACTCTTATTGATATTCCACAAAAAAATATTATCGTTCTAACACAAATTTTAATATTATTTCTTAATTTACTTCCTATTTTTCCACTGGATGGTGGACGAGTCTTATATATATTTAACCCAAACAAATATAATGATATTGTTGGATTCTCTTTGGGATTAAGCTTTTTGATCTTCTGTGCAAGCTTGTATTGGTTTCCTAGGTTACTATCCGTCAGTATTATCTTCTTGTACTTGTTTATTCTAAACATTTCCTTTTGGAGATTTAGAAAGTACAAGCTAGCATTTGATAATATAACAAGAAGTGCTTGACGAAGCTTAGGAGATGTAGTAATATTTAAATGTTATTGTTTGTAGCAGCACCCGTTGTTACAACCGCTCTGAAAAGGTTTAAGTGTTCGAGCAATCGAATCACCTTTTATAAGGCGAGTCTTAGTCTAAGAGGAGGTGCAGGTATGTACGCAATTATTGAAACAGGTGGAAAACAAATCAAAGTTGAACAAGGGCAAGAAATCTACATTGAAAAATTAGATGTAACTGCTGATGATGTTGTAACTTTTGACAAAGTTTTATTCGTAGGTGGAAATGATGTTAAAGTTGGTGCTCCATTCGTGGAAGGTGCTAAAGTTACAGCGAAAGTTGTAAAAAACGGCAAAGCTAAAAAAATCATCGTTTTCAAATACAAAGCGAAAAAGAATTATCGTAAAAAACAAGGTCACCGTCAACCATACACAAAATTAGTAGTAGAATCTATTAGTTTATAAGATGATTAAAGTGACTGTTACAAAAGATCAATCAGGTCTTATTCATTCATTTGAAATGAAAGGACATGCTGATTTTGCCGAACATGGGAAAGATTTAGTTTGTGCAGGTGCTTCTGCTGTATCATTTGGTGCAGTGAATGCTGTCATCTCTCTTACTGAAATCACACCTATTATTAAGCAAAAGGGTGACGGAGGCTACTTATATGTCGAAGTGCCAAGTATATCGAATCCTGAAAAAGCTGCAAATATACAGCTAATTCTTGAAGCGATGATTGTATCTTTACAAACGATTGAACAAGACTATGGTAAGTATATAAAAATAACCTTCAAAAAGTAGGAGGTGGAACATATGTTGAAATTAAATCTTCAGTTTTTCGCATCCAAAAAAGGGGTAGGTTCGACTCGTAATGGTCGTGACTCTCAAGCGAAACGTCTAGGTGCTAAACGTGCTGACGGACAATTCGTATCAGGAGGATCTATTTTATATCGCCAACGCGGTACTAAAATTCACCCTGGTGAAAACGTTGGACGTGGAGGAGACGACACACTTTTTGCTAAAGTTGACGGTGTAGTACGCTTTGAGCGTTTCGGTCGCGACAAGAAAAAAGTAAGTGTATATCCTGTAGCTCAAGAAGCTTAATCAAAAAATAAAAGGACTGCATTTTGCAGTCCTTTTTCTTTTCTCTTGAGAAAAATTAAGTATTACCTGTTATACTAAATAAGGAAAGCTTACTTACGGAGCGTGTATACAATGGAGTCTAAACAAAAAACTATTAATGAAGTATTGCGTCATACAATGCATGATTATTTAAATAATTTGCATTTAATTCAGATGAACTTAGATATGGGAAGATATGATGAAGCAAAAAATCTTATACGAACGTATTCATTAAAGTGCACTCAATTTTTCGACGTGAATAATACAGGATTACTTCTTACAAATGATTGGTTACAAACGTTTAGTTTAGCTTACAATAAAATAACATTGGAATTTGGAACCTCCATTCAAAAAGTAGGGGCAGGACATTACGATGAACCTGTAAAGAATTATTTAGAGCGATTTGTACAGACGATATATCCATTGCTTAAGGGCTATCAGGAACAGACGCTAAATGTCTACATACTTACAGCTGATGTATTAGAGGTACAAGTAGAACTGAAGGGTGAATGGTCTACCTATACATGGGTTGATGAATGTTTGAATGGTTTAATGGATGTGGAGAAAGAAATAAATTCAGATTCCCATATTAAATTTAAATTAATCGCAAGAGAAAGATTGGAGTGAATTAAATGTTTGTAGATCACGTAAAAGTGTACGTCAAAGGTGGAGACGGCGGAGATGGGATGGTAGGATTCCGTCGTGAAAAGTATGTGCCTATGGGAGGTCCAGCAGGCGGTGATGGAGGAAATGGTGGCGATGTAATTTTCGTAGTTGACGAAGGATTACGTACATTAATGGATTTCCGTTATAAACGCCATTTTAAAGCAACTCGTGGAGAACATGGTCATAGTAAGAACATGCACGGTGCTAATGCAGAAGATTTATTGGTTAAAGTTCCTCCGGGAACAGTAGTGATGAATGAAGAAACAGGACAAGTTATCGCTGACTTAGTAGAACATGGACAAAAGGCTGTTATAGCTAAAGGTGGACGTGGAGGAAGAGGTAATTCTCGTTTTGCTACGCCAGCAAACCCTGCACCAGAGCTTTCTGAAAAAGGAGAGCCAGGAGTAGAATTATCTGTTACTTTAGAGCTTAAAGTTTTAGCTGATGTTGGTTTAGTAGGATTCCCAAGCGTTGGAAAGTCTACTTTATTATCAGTGGTTTCATCCGCGAAGCCTAAGATTGCTTCCTATCATTTTACAACGATCGTACCTAATTTAGGAATGGTGGAAACAGAAGATCATCGTAGTTTTGCGATGGCTGATTTACCAGGACTGATTGAAGGGGCACACCAGGGTGTAGGTCTAGGACATCAATTCCTACGTCATATAGAGCGTACAAGAGTAATTGTGCACGTAATTGATATGTCTGGTCTTGAAGGCCGTGATCCTTATGAAGATTACTTAACAATCAATGAAGAATTAAAACAATATAATCTTCGTTTAACGGAACGACCTCAAATTATCGTTGCAAATAAAATGGACATGCCAGAATCAGAAGAAAACTTGATAGCATTTCAAGAAAAAGTAGGACCAGAAGTGAAAATTTTCCCTATATCTGCGATTTCACG
The DNA here is from genome assembly GCF_001420585.1 of Psychrobacillus sp. FJAT-21963. Classification (NCBI taxonomy): domain Bacteria; kingdom Bacillati; phylum Bacillota; class Bacilli; order Caryophanales; family Bacillaceae; genus Psychrobacillus; species Psychrobacillus sp. FJAT-21963. Next base: position 85,127 of record NZ_LJIY01000006.1, read on the forward strand.
TCAAGGATTACAGGATTTACTATTTGCTATTGCAGATATGTTAGAAGTAGCTCCTGAATTCCCGCTGCACGATTTGAACGAGGAAGAAACAGAAACATCTGTTATGTACAAACACGAAGCGAAAAAAGACGATTTCACTATTTCAAGAGACGATGATGGTGCATTTGTGTTATCTGGTGGAACAGTGGAGCGTTTATTCAAAATGACTGACTTTAGCCGTGAAGATTCCATAAGAAGATTTTCTAGACAATTACGTGGAATGGGTATTGATGATGCTTTACGTGAGCGCGGTGCAAAAGATGGAGATACAGTACGTCTATTAGAATTTGAGTTTGAATTTATCGAATAGGGAAATGAGGAAACCGTATGAAAGATGTTACACATCAGCGATTCTATTTAGTAAGGGAGGATGTGCTTACCGAAGCGATGCAAAAAACTTTGGAAGCAAAGCATCTTCTCCAATCTGGTAAAGTATCCTCCATTTGGGATGCGGTAAAAGAAGTAGATTTATCTAGAAGTGCTTTTTATAAATATCGTGATGCGGTGTTTCCTTTCCATTCGATTGTCCAGGAAAGAATATTAACTGTATTTTTACAACTAGAGGACAGGGAAGGGACGCTTGCAAGACTTTTGCAGCTCGTTGCGGAATCGTCTATCAACATTTTAACGATCCATCAAACGATCCCTATTCAAGGGAGAGCAAGCGTTACTTTGTCTCTTGATGTAACGGAAATGACAAAGCAATTAGATGAATTTATAAATGAAATGAAGCGACTAGACTTTGTGGAATCTGCTGAAGTTATTAGTTCTGGTGCTTTGTAAGGAGGTTTTACGATGGATACAAAAAAAGTGGCTTTTCTTGGGCCAGAAGCATCTTTTACACATCTTGCTTCGAAAGCTTTGTTTCAAGATGAATTACTTGTTCCAACTCGAACAATTCCAGAATGCATAGAAGCAGTTGCAAATGGGAGTGTAGATATCGCTGTCGTTCCACTTGAAAATGCATTAGAAGGTACCGTTCCTTTAACAATTGATTATTTATTTCATGAGGCAAACCTATATGTGATTGCAGAAATACAAGCTCCAATTGAGCAACATTTAATGGTTCATCCAACTAATAAAAAGAATTGGGAAGAAATAACGACTATCTATTCGCACCCACACGCATTAGCACAGTGTCATAAATATTTATATTATCGATTTGGGAAAGTTCCACTTGAACAATCGACTTCTACAGCAGCAGCTGCGAAGTATGTTTCGGAAAATGAAGAGCTATGTATTGCAGCAATTGGGAATTCATCTGCAGCAAGTGAGTACAATCTAGCAATTGTAGAGCAAAACATTCACGATTTCCATTTTAACCATACACGCTTCTTCGTACTTTCCAAAAAAAATCTTTGTATTCAAGAGCCAGGACATATTGGACAAATGAAAACGACTGTCATGATTACTTTGCCTAAGGATGATCGTTCAGGGGCATTGCATCAAGTATTATCCGTTTTTGCATGGAGACAGCTCAATTTAAGTAAAATTGAATCCCGACCTCTTAAAACCGGCTTGGGACAATATTTTTTCGTAATAGATGTTTTAGAAGATGAAAAAATGCCAATGATGATTGGCGCTATAGAAGAATTAAAAGCTTTAGGTTGTGATGTAAAATCACTTGGGTCCTACAATACATATGAAACAGAAAAAGAAGCTCCTTCCGAATGAAGGGCTTCTTTTTTTATGTGAGAAGGCTTATTCCTCTATTAGGTAGCCTTTTTTTCGAATACCATCAATTCCTCTATTCAATATTTCTTCCGTTGGGGCAGATATAAGATGTAAATGAACTCCCGATGTTAGTTCCAACAAGAAAGGGGCATCTGTTTCTCTTACCTTCTTTAAAAACATTTCGACATCATGACGATTGGAAACCATAATGGAAGAAGTGATTTCGCCATAAACGGGATGTTCTACAGTCACATTTTCAACTGTAACACCTGCATCTACTAATGTTAGTAATTCATCTTCAGAATCTTTAGATTGGTGATTACATGCAACTCGTTTAGAAACACACGAATTCAATTCTTTATCTGGTAGCAATAGATATCCTTGACTAGTTGAAACAATCGGAATATTGGTAGCTTTTAATAAAGTGACATCATTTACTATTACTTGCCGACTCACATTTGCTAGCTTTGCCAAGTCCCCTCCTGTCACAGGATGATTTTGTTCTTTTAAATAAGAAAAAATCCAATTTCTTCTCTCTGATCCTTTTAACTTTTTCATTTATAAACCCTCCAAACTTGCATAACTACCTACTGCCTTTTCATAAGTTTAACATGAAGGGTAGCTAGAATGTTTTAAAAAGATGTGACCATTTGAAATTGATGTACATATTTTAAAGGGAAGGAAGGAGGAAGTCTTTGCAAACTCATATTGTCCAAAAAGGGGATACTCTTTGGAAAATATCAAGAAACTACGGTGTATCATTTGATGAATTAAAGAAATTAAATGCACATCTTGCAAATCCAGAATACATTGTGCCAGGAATGAAGATTTTTATTCCTGAAAAGAGCAAAATGGAGTCTATGAGACATCCATATAGCGATGATCGTCCTGTAAAAAAAGAAATGGTAAATAAGGAGGAAGTCATTATCCAGCCGCAAACCGGTAACAACATGAAAATGCAACAAGTCCAACCTGTTAGTAAGGCACAGCAAGTCCAACCAATTAGTAAGGCACAACAGATGCAACCTGTTCCAATGCCTATGCCGTTTCAACCTATTCCAATGGTACCTATGGCACCACCAGTGCAACCTATTCAACAAGTTCCAGCAGCTCCACCACCTCAACCTATGCAGCCTATTCAAAATATCCAACAAATTCAACAAGTTCAACAACCACAGCCATACACAATGCCGTTTCATATAATGCCAGTTCCTGATTTAGATATGACTCCGTCACCTCAAGGGTGGAGACTAATTGAATCTACATCGATTCATATAAATATTCATAACGATGACCATGAAAAAGAAGAAAGTCCTGTATATCATGTTGAACAACCCCAAAAAATGGAACCACAATATGTGAGCCCAGTCATGGAAGAAGTATCTTCAGAATTTGAGGAGATGGAACCATTTGAAGAGTACCCACAAATGCAACAATTTGAACACTATCAGCCAATGAATCCTTGCGGTTGTATGGACCAGCAAATGTATCCACAAATGCAACCACAAATGCAACCAGAAATGCATCATCAACAGATGCAACCATGGGGTGGTCATCCATACGTTCATATTTGCTATGTACCCGTTTTTGCTTGTCCACCTTATCCGTATCATCACTTTTAAAAAGTGAGTAATTACATTCGGCAAATAAAAAAGAATGTATGGAAATGGGAAAATGAAAATGGGCTATTTTCTGTAAAAAAATATCCAACTGTTGAACATGCAGAAAAGATTCGAATTATTCACCATAAATTACATCAGCTCGATAAATCTTTTATACTGCCAGTATTAGAATCAGCTCAGGAAGACTTTATCATCCAGCCTTGGTTCAAAGGTACACATCCAGTTGATTATGGAAGCAAAACGGATCGCTTGGAAGTTTATTCACTGTTAGAACAGTTACATGATACGAACAAATTTATCAAATGGGATAATCAGAAACTGCTTCAGCCGTTTGATTTGTTTGCAAAATGGCAGAATCGTTCCTTAAAAATGAAAGAAATCTCTTATTTTGTGGAATTTTATTTAGGTGAAAAAAAAACAAAGATGCTCCTGCACTTAGGTGATATAGCTCTAAAAAATATGCAATTATTTAATAATAAAGATACTACTATACTGCATGGCGATGTAGTACATCATAATTTTTTATCCAATGAAAAAGCTTATAAAATTATCGATTTTGATCTTGCTGTCATTGGTCCAAAAGAAATGGAAGAAATATTATGGATGCACCGCGTTCTGCCTGCGATTAACTATGACATTTTTATATTGTTAAGTGAGTTTCCACTATTGGAAAAGGTCGCAACAAAGCATAAGGAAGCTTTGATGTATCCGAACGAATTATATAGAGAATGGCTCTATGCATATGCTTTGCCTTTAGAGAGAAAACAAAAATTTATAGACCAATTGATACCGTATACCAACAAAGCACTAACAGAATGGCCAAAGCTATGCTATAATTTAGGCAGATTATAATAGACTTGGAGAAGGTTGCTCTTTATAGAGAGCGACCTTTTCTTGTATTCTACATCTAAAAGTGTACTGTCTTATACGTGCACATTTCTAGTTATGTTATAATAGGTTTGTCGATAGTGAGGGATAAAATATGTATGATTATATAAAAGGTCAAGTAACACGAGTTACACCTGAGTACGTCGTAATAGAACAACAAGGGATTGGGTATCAATTATTAACCCCGAATCCTTTTTCTTTTCGTAAAAGTGAAGAAATTATTCAAGTGTACACGTATTTACACGTAAGGGAAGATGCTCAGCATTTGATGGGGTTTTTAGATTTATCCCAAAGAGAGTTATTTAGAAAACTAATACTCGTTTCTGGTATCGGTCCAAAAGGAGCACTTGCTATATTAGCAAGCGGAGAACCAACTCATGTTATTCAAGCGATAGAACGTGAAGATGAATCCTATTTAGTGAAATTTCCTGGAGTAGGGAAGAAAACTGCTCGTCAAATGATTCTTGACTTAAAGGGTAAATTAAATGACTTAATTGACATAGAGCATTTTGATTTTACACAAGAGGAACCAACTCTGTTTGAGGATGGACAAGCGACTCATGAATTAGAAGAAGCGATGCTAGCATTAGCTGCGTTAGGTTATTCTGAGCGGGAACTATCAAAAATTCGTCCAATTCTAAAAGGAAATGAATCTTTACAAAAAACAGATGATTTTATGAAAAAAGCTTTACAATTATTATTTTCAGGCAAATAGGGAAAGGAGGTTCAAGCTATGACGGAGCGTGTTATTTCGAGTGAGATTTCTAATTATGATGAGCCGTTTGAGCAATCCCTTCGCCCACAATTATTATCACAATATATTGGACAAGATAAAATAAAGCATAATTTAGAAATCTTTATTGAAGCAGCTAGGATGAGAAGTGAAAGTTTAGATCATTGTCTTCTGTATGGACCTCCAGGTCTTGGGAAGACTACTCTTGCGGCAGTTATAGCAAATGAAATGGATGTACAAATACGCATGACAAGCGGTCCAGCAATCGAACGACCAGGTGATTTAGCTGCTATTGTTAGCTCGTTAGAACCGGGAGATGTCTTATTTATTGATGAAATCCACCGTTTAAATCGATCGATTGAAGAAGTATTATATCCTGCAATGGAAGACTTCAGTTTAGACATCGTGGTTGGTAAAGGACCTTCCGCTAGGAGTGTTCGTTTGGATTTACCGCCATTTACTTTAATTGGTGCTACTACACGGGCAGGGGCATTATCTGCCCCACTACGAGACCGCTTTGGTGTGTTGCTAAGACTCGAATTTTATGACGAAGAGGCTTTAACGTCTATTGTTGTCAGAAGTGCGGAGTTATTTAATGCGTCAATTGATCATGAGTCTGCTGGAGAAATCGCTAGACGTTCGAGAGGAACCCCACGTATTGCAAATCGCTTGTTAAAACGAGTACGAGATTATGCTCAAGTAAGGGGAAATGGTCACATTTCCATTGAACTTGCCCGCGAAGCATTAGAACTACTACAAATCGACCCTAGAGGTTTGGATCATATTGATCATAAACTGATTACAGCGATGATTGAGCGATTTAGAGGAGGTCCTGTTGGTCTGGACACTATAGCTGCAAGTATTGGGGAAGAATCGACTACTATTGAAGATGTATATGAGCCCTACTTATTGCAAATAGGATTTATACAACGTTCACCAAGAGGTAGAATTGTTACTCCACTAGCATATGAACATTTAGGTATACCATTACCAATTGAAAGAGATAACTAATAAAGGAAGTAAGGAATATGAGAGTAGAAGATTTTGATTTTGAATTACCAGAGGAATTAATTGCACAAACGCCACTTTTAGAACGAACAAGTAGCAAGCTTCTGATAGCAGATTATCCTAATAATTCATTTAAACATGAAACCTTTTCTTCTATCTTGGAAGAATTAAACGAAGGAGATTGTCTCGTACTGAACGACACAAAGGTTATGCCTGCTCGTTTAATGGGAATAAAAGAAGAAACAGGTGCACATGTTGAAGTGTTGTTATTAACACAAATACAAGGTAATCATTGGGAAACGCTTGTAAAACCTGCCAAGCGAGTAAAAATAGGAACGAAAATATCATTTGGCGATGGCTTGTTAACAGCAGTATGTACTGAATTAAAAGAACACGGTGGCAGAGTGTTCAACTTTGAATATGAAGGTGTGTTTTTTGAAGTACTCGATCAGCTTGGGGAAATGCCACTACCTCCGTATATTCATGAAAAATTAGATGATAAAGATCGTTATCAAACTGTGTACGCTAAAGAACAAGGGTCAGCAGCCGCACCAACAGCAGGTCTCCATTTTACCGAAACGTTATTAGATGAAATACGCTCAAAAGGTGTTAAAATAGCATTTGTAACACTACATGTTGGACTTGGAACTTTCCGTCCAGTAAGTGTGGATTCGATAGATGATCATGAAATGCATTCAGAATTTTACCGTGTTTCAAAGGATACTGCGAAAACCATTAATGAGGTAAAAAAAGCTGGAGGTAAAATTATTGCTGTAGGAACTACTTCCACAAGAACGTTGGAAACTGTTGCTACAAAGTTTGATGGCACAATACAAGAAGATAGTGGTTGGACATCAATTTTCATTTACCCTGGGTATTCATTTAAATGTATTGATGGAATGATTACCAATTTTCACTTACCGAAATCAACACTTGTAATGTTAGTTAGTGCTCTAACATCTAGAGAATTTATATTAAGCGGCTATAAAGAAGCGATCGAACGGCAATACCGCTTTTTCAGCTTTGGTGATGCAATGTTTATAAAAGGAAGGAATTATTAAATGTCTGCAATAACATATGAGTTAATAAAAAAAGATAAACAAACTGGCGCTCGTCTAGGAATTGTTCACACACCCCATGGATCGTTTGAAACACCAACATTTATGCCTGTAGGTACACAAGCTACTGTTAAAACGATGGCACCAGAAGAGCTTAAAGAGATGGAAGCTGGCATTATTTTGAGTAATACGTACCACTTATGGCTACGACCTGGACATGATATTATTCGTGAAGCAGGAGGTCTACATAAATTTATGAACTGGGACCGTGCAATTTTGACGGATTCTGGTGGTTTCCAAGTATTTAGTTTAAGCGATATGCGTAAAATCGAAGAAGAAGGAGTTCATTTCCGCAATCATTTGAATGGAGACAAATTATTTTTAAGTCCCGAAAAATCAATGGAAATTCAAAATGCATTAGGCTCCGATATTATGATGGCATTTGATGAGTGTCCGCCATATCCAGCAACATTTGAGTATATGAAAGCGTCAGTGGAACGTACATCTCGTTGGGCTGAACGTTGCTTGACTGCACATACAAATACAAATAAGCAAGGATTATTTGGTATTATACAAGGTGGAGAATATGAAGAATTACGTCGTCAATCAGCAAAAGATCTAGTATCGCTCGATTTTCCGGGGTACGCAATTGGTGGATTATCCGTTGGGGAACCAAAGGATGTTATGAATCGAGTACTAGACTTCACTACACCAATGATGCCAGAAAACAAACCACGTTATTTAATGGGAGTGGGCTCTCCAGACTCATTAATCGATGGCTCTATTCGTGGTGTTGACATGTTTGATTGTGTACTTCCAACTCGTATAGCCCGTAACGGGACATTTTTCACATCAAAAGGTCGATTAGTTATCAAAGGAGCTGCATTTGCACGTGATTTTGGACCAATTGATGAGAAATGTGATTGCTACACTTGTCAGAACTACTCACGTGCATACATTCGCCATCTCTTCAAAGCAGATGAAACATTTGGGTTAAGGTTAGCGTCATATCATAATCTTCATTTCTTAATGAATCTAATGAAAGATGTACGACAAGCAATTCGTGAAGATCGCTTGTTAGATTTCAAAGAAGAGTTTTTTGAAGAATATGGGTATAACAAACCAAATGCAAAAAATTTCTGATTCTTGTATACTAGAAAGAGAGAAAAAAGGAGGGGATATTTATTATGGAATCGTTAGCAGGCTTATTGCCGATAATCGCTATGTTCGCAGTGATGTGGTTTTTTATCATTCGACCAGCACAAAAACGTCAAAAAAATACAGCACAAATGCAAAATAATCTAAAACGTGGAGATCAAATTATTACAGTTGGTGGTTTACACGGGAAGATAGATGCAGTAGATGATACAACTATTTTTGTAGTCGTAGCAGATGGAACACGTTTGCAATTTGAACGTGTTGCAGTAGGACGAGTTGTTTCAGATCAATAAAAAAAAGAACTTACTCTATTTATGAGTAAGTTCTTTTTTTTGGGGCAGAGTAGTAATGAGGTGATAGGATGAACGATATTCTCATCATTATTTTACGTACTTTTTTATTATATTGGATTATTCTAGGTATTCTTCGATTAATGGGAAAACGAGAAGTCGGTGAGCTAAGCATTTTCGATTTAGTAGTTTTTTTACTAATTGCAGAAATAGGAGCTTTAGCCTTAGATGATCCAAAAAGTAAGTTTATTCATGCAGTAATACCAATGGTAATATTATTGATTATTCAAGTTGGTGTTTCTTATTTTTCATTAAAAAGTAAGGATTTCCGAGACGCAATGGAAGGAAAGCCATCCATTATAATGAAAGATGGTATCATCAATGAGAAAGAAATGAGAAAACAACGTTACAACCTAGATGATTTATTACAACAATTAAGAGAACAACAAATAGGTTCTATTCAATCCGTTTCCTACGCTTTTTTAGAACCATCTGGAAATTTATCTGTCTTTAAGAAAGAAAGTCAACAATATGTCTTTCCCCTCATAATAGATGGCGAGATTCAAATAGATCACTTACAAAGACTTGGAAAAGACGAGAAATGGCTTAGAGAAGAACTTGAAAAAAAATCAATATTGGACGTAAATAAGATTTTTTATTGTAGTTATGAAGATGATTCTTTGTATATTCAACTCAAAACTTCTTTTTAGAAGTTCGAAGTATTTGTAGAATAACACTGACTTCTTTTCTTTTTATTTGTCTAAAAAGAACTAATCCAATCGTTAGATATAGAAGAGTTACAAAACAATCAATTAATAACGACCTTTCGCCAATAGTAAAAAGTAACGGACGTGAAACAATTGTGAGTAAGAAAATGACATATGGAAGTGCGAAAAACGAGAAGCCGATCTGTGCTTCTTTTTTTTCTCTTATAGAAGCAATATGTAAAAAGGAAGTGATCAAAACACCAAAACCAATCGCAACGACTGCTCCTTTTTCTTGGATGGCTGCTTGAGAAGCGAGAAAAAATAGTAAAAGTAATTTACCAACTCCGCCATATAACGAGTTTAAAAAAGCTGCCTTAGAGTTGTTTAATGCTTGTAAAATAGAAAACAATGGACTTTGAATATAATAAAAGAAAAAGATAGGTGACAAAATTTTCATATAAACAGTTGCATTTTCTACATGAAATAGTACAGAAACGAGTTCTCCACCGTGTAAATAAAATAGTGTAGCAGCGTAACATCCTGTTAAGGTAGAGAATTTTAAAGATAAATGAATTCTTTCTTTTAAAAGCGAATTGTTCCGTCTTGCAAATGCATCACTTACGGCAGGAATGAGCACGACAGACAATGCGTAAGGAATGAAAGATGGAAAGAGTAACAATGGTACTAAAACTCCGGAGATAACACCGTATAGTGTCGTAGCTGCAACACTAGTAATACCTGTTATTGCTAGAGCTTTGATAAAGATTATTGGTTCTAAAAACCATGTGAAAGAACCAAATAGTTTACTACCTGAAGATGGCAAAGCAATTGAAAAGAGTGGTGAAAGTGGATAGGCATTGGAAGCTTTTTTAATTGTTTGCTTCGCTTTCCATTTTACATATTTCCATCTTAGGTAAAGTAAGGCCGCAACTTCTCCTAATAAGGACATTCCCATAGCATAAGCAGCTGCTTCTTTAGGAGAAGCTGATGTAAGCAGAAGAGGGAGTAAAAAACTAATAAGTAAAATTCGTATTATTTGTTCCATCAACTGGGAAACGGCTGTCTCTTCTATTCTTGCTATTCCTTGAAAGAATCCTTTTAATATTCCGCCTGCTGCCGCTATAGGTACAATAGCAATAGAAACATAAAGTGTCATTGTTATAGCATCATTTTTTAATAAATTTTCAGAAATAAATGGTGTGACATAAAGGAAAATAGGAGTAAATGCTAGAATAGATATAACAGTAACAAAAACGGATGTACGCATGACGGAGAAATAACTAGAAACTGCATTTCTCGTTCTTAATTCTGCAATAATCTTTGACATTGCAATAGGGATCCCAAGCTGAATAAGAGATAGAAAAAAAATGAAAGCTGGATAAGCGGTCATATATATGCCGTATGCTTCTTCTCCGGTTAAACGAACAAATTGCATGCGGTAAATAAAACCTAAAAACTTTGATAAAAAGATGGCGAGCATTAACAAAAGAGATCCTCTTAAAAATGTAGACACATAAACACTTCCTTCTCAAATACAGGAACATCGTTTACAATTACAATATGCAAACTAGTAGGTACATTATTCTTTAAACGGGGTGCGGTATTTTGAAAATCACATACGAAGAAATATATTCACATGTACTACCTGCGTTAGAAAGTAAGAAAACAGAGTTCGAAGTTTATCAATATAAGACTGTAACAGAAATTGATATTTGGAATTTTTGTATCACGAAGAAATGGCGTAAAAAAGTAGTACCCGAAATTCCGCTTTATCAAATTATTAATGATATTCTTTCGATATCCCCAGCAGAATTTATGACCTTTGAACAGATCGAGAATTTTAAAACATCCAATTGGTTTTCTGAAGTCAATCAAGAAGAACTTCAACTGCTGTTAAATCATAAAAAGGATGATGAATAATCATTCCGTTATTTGACAGAGAGCCTATCGTGTTTCATAATAAATATGTTGCGTTTTTTGAAGTAGAACATATATCTAATAGTAATTGTTTAGCATCAGACGCCTGTTGCTTGTCGTAGCTGACGACGTTGGTAGCTTTTTAGGAGGAAATATACATATGAAAACTAGAGGACGCATAGTTGCGTTTTTATTACTTCTTGTAATCTTTGCAGGGACAATAAGTCCTACAGTTAGTGGAGTACTAAACAATATTAAACTAGGCTTAGATTTACAAGGTGGATTTGAAGTTCTTTATCAAGTAGAAGAATTAAAAGAGGGACAGAAAATTACAGAGGATGTAGTAGCGGATACCGCTTCCGCTTTAACTAGCCGTATTGACGTATTAGGAGTTAGTGAGCCTAGTATTCAAATCGAAGGTGGCAACCGCATCCGTGTGCAACTTGCAGGAGTAGAAGACCAAAACTCTGCAAGAGAGCTGCTTTCTACACAAGCAAATTTAACTTTCCGAGATTCAGATGATAATATCAAGCTGGATGGAACTGATTTAAAACAAGGCGGAGCAAAAGCAGCCTTTGACCAAAATGGACAACCAATCGTTACGCTTGAGTTAAAAGATGCAAATAAGTTTGCGCAAGTGACGGAAGAAATCGCTGCTAAACCAGCACCAGATAATGTATTAGTTATTTGGTTAGATTTTGAAGAGGGTGTAGATTCCTACAAAGAAGAGGTTTTAAAACCTGATCCTAAATTCACATCAGCTCCACGAGTGTCACAAAGAATTAGTTCAGATAGTGTTGAAATTTCCGGTACCTTTACTGTTGAGGAAACTAAAAGCTTGTCAGGTATTTTAAATGCTGGAGCATTACCTGTTCACTTAGAGGAAATTTTCTCCACTTCTGTTGGTGCTCAATTTGGAGAATCAGCATTAAATAGTACAATATTAGCTAGTATTATTGGAGTAGCCTTAATATTTATTTTTATGATTTTCTACTATCGTCTTCCAGGTTTCATAGCAGTTATTTCTTTAGTTGTTTACATTTTCTTGATCCTTGTAATATTTGATTGGATTAATGGTGTATTAACGCTTCCTGGTATCGCTGCAATTGTGCTTGGTGTAGGTATGGCAGTAGACGCGAACATCTTGACATATGAACGTATAAGGGAAGAATTACGTGTTGGTAAGTCTGTTAAAAAAGCGTTTAATACTGGAGCAAAAGAGGCATTTACAGCAATATTAGATGCCAACCTTACGACGCTTTTGGCAGCTATCGTGTTATTCTACTTTGGTACAAGTTCTGTAAAAGGGTTCGCTACATTGTTGATCATCAGTATTTTAGTAGTATTCATAACTGCAGTTTGGGCTTCAAGAGTATTATTAGGCTTACTTGTAAATAGTGGGTATTGGGATAATAAACCAGGTTGGTTTGGTATTCCTAAGAAACGAATTCACGCACCTGAAGAAAATGTGGACACACTTGATTTGACGACCAAATTTGATCGTTTCGATTTTGTTCACAGTCGTAAAATATTCTATACTATTTCTATTGTATTGACCGTTGCAGGTATTATTGTGTTAAGTACATTAAAACTAAATCTGGGGATAGACTTTTCAAGCGGTACACGAGTAGATATACAATCAACTCAACCGTTAACGCAGGAAGCTGTCGCTGAAAAACTGGACCACATTGGTCTTTCTTCAGAAGATATAGTAATTTCAGGTGATAATAATGACCTCGCAGTCGTCCGCTACAAAGAAGACTTTACGCAAGAGGAAGTTAAAACACTTAAGACGGAAATGACTCAAGAGTTTGGTATAGACCCAACTGTAAGTAGTGTATCTCCGACAGTAGGGAAAGAGCTTGCAAAAAATGCAATAAAAGCCCTTTCTATTGCAGCACTTGGTATTTTAATTTACGTTGCATTCCGTTTTGAATGGAGAATGGGTGTAGGTTCCATCGTATCCCTAGTACATGATGCATTCTTAATGGTAACTGTTTTTAGTATATTACGTTTAGAAGTCGATATAACGTTTATAGCCGCAGTGTTAACGATTGTTGGTTATTCAATTAATGACACAATCGTTACATTTGACCGTATTCGAGAGAACTTGCATCGAAGTAAAAAGATTACGACTGAAGAGGAACTTGCGACAATTGTTAATAAGTCATTAAGACAAACACTTGGTCGTTCTGTTAATACAGTACTGACTGTTGTATTAGTAGTTGTTGCACTATTAATCTTTGGTGCAGAAGGAATTCGAAACTTCTCTATCGCATTGCTAATTGGATTACTAGCAGGAACATATTCATCCATTTTTATCGCAGTTCAAGTTTGGTTTGATTTAAAAGTGAAAGAGCTGCGGAAAACTGGTGGGATTGATGTACAAAAAGAAGAGAAAAAATGGGGTTCAGATGAGCCTGTCGTATAATGGTTAATAAAAGATAGAACAGGGTATATTTTATATATTCTGTTCTATTTTTTTATTGAAAAGAGGAATATAGATGAAATTACAATGGTCACTTTTATTTGGATTAATATTTGCCGTTATTATTGCTCTTTTTGCTGTTAATAATGTAGAAAAAGTACCTGTAAACTACGTTATTGGTACAGCGCAGTGGCCGCTCATTTTAGTTATTTTAGGCTCAGCACTTCTTGGTGCTCTCCTGAGTGGTTCTATTGCAATATATCGATCATTTGTTCTTTCTCGTAAGGTCAAAAATCTAGAAAGAGAGCTTGAAAAGAAAGATCATTCTATAGGTGTACTTCAAAATGATTTAGTTGCACAAGAGGGACGACTAGATAATTCTTCAAAACACTGATAAAACCAGTTAGCGAAATATAATCGGTTTTTAATAAAGACTAATAATTAAATATGAGCATAGGGGCTGTACTGAAAGTCATAGAAAATGACTTTTAAGGGTAGCCTCTTTCTTCGTATCTTCTATTAGTGCGATAGATTTCCGTTCCAGGCGGACGCTTTCCGACGGCATGGCTTCAGCCGCTTCCCTCGCTCCTGCGCAAGCTCGTCGCAAAAATTAATTTCGCTACGCTCAGACCCACAGCGCAGCGAGGAGGCTAAGGCAACGCCCGCGGAAAGGGAGCTATTTCAACGATTTTCTTTTTTATCGGAAGTCATTATTTAGATAAGTCAAATTTGGAAGCAGTTCTTGAACGTGAAGAGAGCCCGCTATATTTATGCATTTCCTATAAGCTCCGTCTGTAATTGTAGTATAATAGAGGTCAAGGAAGTGAAAATATGATTCAATCGCAAAAAAGATGGAAAATTTCAAGACCAGATGAACAATTAGTATCTACTTTTGAGAAGGAACTTTCTATACCTAGTGTTTGTGCAAAAGTAATGGTATCAAGAGGTTTTCAAACGGTAGAAGAAGCTTATAACTTTTTACATTTGACGAAAGACCATATACATAATCCTTTTTTACTGAATGGGATGGACGAGCTAGTTGCACGTGTTTTCAAAGCAATTGATCAACAAGAAAGGATTATGGTATATGGAGATTATGATGCTGATGGAATTACTAGTACTACAGTAATGATGAAAACCTTACTTTCTATGGGTGCAGATGTGATTTTTAAAATTCCGAATCGATTTATTGATGGCTATGGCCCTAGCGAGCGTTTATTCCAAGAAGCTTACGATGAAGGTGTAAGATTAATAATTACCGTAGATAATGGAATTTCTGGACTTAAACCAATTCAATTTGCAAAAGATCTTGGTATGGATGTAATTGTAACGGATCACCATGAACCAGGTGAGGAACTTCCTGTAGCAGATATCATTATACATCCCGGTTTAAAGAATACATCTTATCCGTTTCCACATTTAGCTGGAGTCGGTGTCGCATTTAAAGTAGCACATGCCTTATTAGGTGAGGTTCCTAAGGAGTTATATTACTTAGTTGCAATTGGAACAATTGCGGATTTAGTTTCCTTAACAGGAGAGAACCGCTACTTTGTGCAGCAAGGAATAAAGCAAATGAATGGGTCAAATCTGATAGCTATCGAAGCATTGGCAAAAGTTAGCGGAATTGAAGTGCCTACCATTAACGAGGAAACAGTAGGGTTTATGTTTGGACCCCGAATAAACGCAGTAGGTAGATTAGGTGAAGCAGCTCCAGGTGTTGAATTATTTTTAACAGAAGACATAGCTGATGCACACGCAATCGCAAACATGTTACATGAGAAAAACAAAGAAAGACAAGCCATTGTGAAACAGATATCCGACGAAGCTATTCAGTTAATTGAACAGGCTGGCAACATAGAAGGACCTAGTGTAATTGTTGTTGGTAAAAAAGATTGGAATCCTGGCGTCTTAGGAATTGTCGCTTCCAAACTCGTAGAAAAGTATTACCGCCCCGCAATCGTATTGGGGTTTGATGAAGAAAAACAAATTGCTAAAGGTTCTGCTAGAAGTATTGAAGGCTTCCATATGTTCAAGGAGCTCGCTAAAAATAGTGATATTATACCTCACTTTGGTGGACATCCTATGGCAGCAGGTATGACTTTGCCGCTTGATAATGTTGGAGAATTAAGAGATAGATTAATAGACCAAGCGAAAGCTTGTTTGACGGATGAGCATTTAATACCAGTTGTTTCAATCGATGTACCACTGGAAATGAATGAAATTACAACGGAAGCAATAGAATCCTTACAAAAACTTTCTCCCTTTGGGATGGATTTTGCTAAGCCCGTGTACTGTATAGAAAATGTGGAGGTTGCAACAGTACGAAAAATTGGTTCTGCACAAAACCATGTGAAAATGGAGCTCAAATATGGTGGTATAGCTTTGGATGCCATTGGCTTTGGTAAAGGAGAATTAGCGGATGAGATTTCACCAACAGCTAAACTCTCATTCATTGGAGATTTACAAATTAATGAATGGAATGGTCGGAAAAAACCTCAGCTAATGATTGAAGATGCCAAGTCAAACGATTGGCAGCTGTTTGATATACGTGGTATTCGTCAAGTAAATCGTTGGCTGCCGACGATACCTGTAGAAAAAAATGTATTTATTGCTTTTAACGAAGATACTGTTTCCCATTTTAACTCTCTTATAAAAGAAAAAATTTGGATTTTTACTGATCTAATAAATCATCAGATCAAAGCAGATTATGTCACTATATTGGATTTGCCAAATGATGAATCTTCTATTTATAAATTGTTAGAATACCACAATTGGTCAAGAGTCTATGCACACTTTTATGGCAATGATTCTATTTATTTTGAAGGACTTCCTTCTCGGGAACAGTTCAAATGGTATTTTTCATTTTTGTCTAAAAGAAAAACATTTGCATTGAAAAAGAATATTCATGAACTATCCAAACATACAGGCTGGAGTCAAAATACAATTAATTTTATGTCACAGGTGTTTTTTGAACTTAATTTTGTTAGAATAGACAATGGGATGTTAGTGTTAAATGAACAACTGACTAAGTCAGATTTATCGGAAGCACCAGCGTATAAACAACGAGAGAAACAAATAAAACTTGAACAAAAGCTATTATACGCCCCGTATATGGAGCTGAAACAATGGTTTGAAGAGCGGAAAGCAGTACAAACCGTTCCTGAGGAGGAGCATTTATGGATTTAAAGCAATATGTGACGACAGTAGAAGACTGGCCAAAACCAGGTATTAGTTTTAAAGATATTACAACAATTATGGATAATGGAGAAGCATATAAATATGCAACTGACCAAATTGTCGAATATGCTAAAAAAGTACAAGCAGATATTATTGTAGGACCTGAAGCACGTGGATTTATAATAGGTTGTCCTGTTGCCTATGCACTTGGTGTTGGATTTGCTCCTGTTCGTAAAGAGGGCAAGCTTCCTCGTGAAGTAATACGTGCAGAATATGGTTTGGAATATGGAAAAGATATTTTAACAATGCATAAAGATGCCGTGAAACCTGGTCAAAAGGTTCTTATCGTAGATGATTTACTTGCTACTGGTGGTACAATCGATGCGACTATTAAATTAGTAGAAGAGCTAGGTGGAGTTGTAGTTGGTTGTGCTTTCTTAATAGAGCTAACGTATTTAGAAGGAAGAAATAAGCTGGATAACTATGATATTTGCACATTGATGCAATACTAATTACTTCATTAACAAACTTTCTTTGAAAGCGTTGAGAGCTTTTATTTTCTTAAGCTTAGCTTTTCTCAACAGTCAAAGGGGTGGACTTTACAAGTCCATCTTTTTTTTTATACAATATAACTTATATACTATTCTAGAAATATAACGAAATCAGGTGACTTAGCATGGCAAAAGATCAAGTGAAGACAGCAGAAGATGTTTTCCAAACACTCTCTACTTATATGAATGAAGAGCATGTTTCCTTTGTCAAAAAAGCATATAATTTAGCAGAGCATGCGCATCGAGAACAATTCCGAAATTCTGGTGAACCATACATATTACATCCTATTCAAGTAGCCGGAATTCTTGCTGATCTTCAAATGGATCCCGAAACCGTTGCTGCTGGCTTTTTACATGATGTTGTAGAGGATACTGAATATACGAGAGAAGATATCGTTCGCGAATTCAATGAAGAAGTTGCACTACTAGTCGAAGGTGTTACAAAACTAGGTAAAATAAAATATATGTCAAAAGAAGAGCAGCAAGCGGAAAATCACCGAAAAATGTTCATTGCTATGGCACAAGATATACGTATTATTTTAATAAAGCTTGCAGACCGTTTACATAATATGCGTACGTTAAAACATTTACCGGAAGAAAAACAGCGACGTATTTCGAACGAAACATTAGAAATATTTGCTCCACTTGCCCATCGTCTTGGAATATCAGCAGTGAAATGGGAACTTGAGGATACAGCACTTCGCTATTTAAATCCCCAACAATATTATCGCATTGTTAATTTTATGAAAAAGAAGCGTACGGAACGAGAAGCGTATTTAAAAAATGTAATGAATGATATTCGTAAACAGTTAGATGATATGGAAGTAGATGCGGATATTTCGGGTAGACCAAAACATATATACAGTATTTATCGTAAAATGGTTGTTCAGAACAAACAATTTAATGAGATTTATGATTTGCTAGCTATGCGAATTATCGTCAACAGCATAAAAGATTGTTATGCCGTTTTAGGGGTTATCCATACACTGTGGAAACCAATGCCTGGTCGATTTAAAGACTATATAGCGATGCCGAAACAAAACTTATATCAATCACTCCATACGACTGTAATTGGTCCTAATGGTGATCCGTTAGAGGTGCAAATCCGCACAGAAGAAATGCATAATATTGCGGAATATGGGGTTGCAGCTCACTGGGCATACAAAGAAGGTAAAAAGGTTGAAAATAATAAACAAAATATTGACTCGAAATTAACATGGTTTAGAGAAATTTTAGAGTTTCAACAAGAATCTTCAAATGCGGAAGAGTTTATGGAATCTTTAAAATTCGATTTGTTCTCTGATATGGTTTACGTATTTACACCTAAAGGTGATGTAATTGAACTACCTGCAGGTTCAGTTCCAATAGATTTTGCATATCGAGTCCATTCTGAAGTTGGTAATAAAACCATTGGCGCGAAAGTGAACGGCAAAATGGTTCCGTTAGATACGAAGTTAAAAACAGGGGATATCATCGAGGTATTAACATCTAAGCAATCCTTTGGGCCAAGTCGCGATTGGGTAAAAATTGCCCAATCCTCACAAGCAAAAAATAAGATTAAGCAATTTTTTAAAAAGCAGCTTCGTGATGAGAACGTTATTAAAGGTAAAGAACAAATTGAAAAAGAAATTAAAGCACAGGAATTTGATGTAAAAGAAGTATTAACTCCTGATAACATTAAACGAGTATGCGAGAAGTATGCATTTGCCGGGGAAGAGGATTTGTATGCTGCTGTTGGCTTCAATGGAATTACAGCACAGCAAGTTGTAAATCGTTTAGCTGAGAAAATGCGGAAAATTCGCGACCAAGAAGAAGCACTCGAAAAAATTACAACTGAAATGAAAGCTCCGGCACCTAAAAAGTCAACTGAATCTGGTGTTGTTGTAAAAGGCATAGAAAATTTGTTAATACGACTTTCTAGATGTTGTAGCCCTGTACCTGGAGATGAAATAGTAGGTTTTATAACTAAAGGAAGAGGAGTCTCAGTTCACCGAGCAGATTGCCCTAACGTTCAAAGTGATGAATCCCACTCTAGAATAATCGAGGTGGAATGGGAGCAATCGGATACTCCAATGAAAAAAGACTATCAAGTAGATATAGAAGTATCTGCTTTTGATCGAGCTGGTCTATTAAACGAAGTACTGCAAGTAGTAAATGAGTCAAAAACGAACATCGCTGCTGTAAGTGGAAAAATAGAAAATGATATTGCAACGATTAATATGACAATAAAAATCACAGATATTGCCCATTTACATAAAGTGGCTGATCGTATTAAGCAATTGCCGGATGTATATTCGGTTCAACGAATTATAAATTAAAGGGGTTTTTTTCTCATGAAAGTATTATTACAGCGTTGCAAAAATGCATCTGTAACAGTTGATGGGGAAATTACTGGCTCCATTGGTCATGGATATCTATTATTAGTCGGCATTACTTCAACAGATAGTGAAAAAGAAATAAACTATTTAACCGACAAAATTGCTGGACTACGTTTATTTGAAGATGCAGAAGGAAAGATGAATCACTCTATTGTAGAAGCAGGTGGATCTATCCTTTCTGTTTCCCAATTTACGTTATACGCAGATACTCGAAAGGGAAGAAGACCGAGTTTTATTGATGCAGCACGTCCAGAAATTGCAAAGCCTTTATGGGAGTTATTTAATGATAAGCTTCGAGAGAAAGGGTTTGTTGTAGAAACCGGGATTTTTGGTGCTATGATGGACGTTACTTTTACAAATGATGGACCTGTGACGATAATGTTAGAAGCATAAAAAGTGGTAGTGGAAAAAAGTCAATATAATTCAGACAGTAAACAAAACTCAAAAATATGAGGTGTATACTGTCTTTTTATTTTTTGAGTTTTTAAGTATTTTTGTTGTTTCCACAAGACTATGTAATAAGAAAATAAAAAAAGGGAGCGATAAGTTTCATAGTCACTTACCGCTCTTCAAAATTTCACCTTAAAAATAATTGTATGATTGGTTTCACTATTTCTCTAACTGATCATCAAAATAGTTAATGATTCCATTATATATTCCGTGTGTTGCTTGTTCTCTATATTTTTCTGTTGTTACTTGACGTTCTTCGTTTGCGTTACTCAAATAACCTAACTCTATTAAAATAGCTTTCTGTTTATTTTCTCGAAGAATTAAATAATTTCCAGGTTGTGTTCCTCTGTCTTTCAGAGAAACCATATCGCTCAGTTCTTTATGAACATAGGAAGCTAATTCTTTTTGGTAATCATACATATAGTATGTAGTCAATCCTCGGACGGAGTTATTTTCAATTGCATCGTAATGTAGACTGATAAAAGCATCTGCAGCGTTTTGATGACTTATAGATACTCGTTTACGTAAATCAACGTAAACATCAGATTCTCTTGTCATGATGACGTTTGCCCCTGCAGATTTCAATTTAGTAGATAATAACTCTGCAGTTAATAGCGTAATATCTTTTTCATCCGTTCCTAATGCTCCGGTAGTTCCACGGTCATTTCCGCCATGTCCAGCATCAATTACTAGAGTTAGACCATTTAAAGTTCCTTTTTTACGACTTTCTGTTGGTTTTTCAGAAGTTATTGGTGCAGAATCATTTGTTGAAACGACCCAACTTGCTACGAAAGCAGTCGTTTTATCTGCTAGCTCAATTTTATACCAATCATTTATTTTTTCAATTACAGTAAAAGTTTCACCAGCATCCACCCGGGCAACCACTTCACTACTAGTTGCACTATCGGAACGTAAATTTGTTCCATTGTATAGAATTTTAATTGTTTCATTAGACGTGGCTGATTGAACGGATGATTTTGGTTGCTCTGCGAAATTACCATAAAAGCTATAAACCCATCCCTTTTTACCGTTCTTTAATTTTATTTGAACCCAATTATGATCTTTTTCGAGAATTTCAAAGGCCTGGTTTTTTTCGACTTGTCCGATTTTCCTTGAAGATAGATCTGGCTTCGCACGAACATTAAGAATATCTACTGAAACCACAAACATATCTCCGCTGGAGGTGACTTCAGTTTTCGGCTGTTCTTCTTTTGTTTGGTCTACTATTGAAACGTATTCACTATGTACCCAACCCTTTTGATCGTTGAAAGCTATCTCAATCCATTCACCTTCTGATTTTAAGGCAATAAATTGATTTCCTTCTTGTAGTTGGCCAATTACTGCAGACGATAATGAAGGTTCTTTACGGACATTTAGTTTATTTACTTTTGAAACAATTTGTTTATTTGTTATTTCAATTGCTTCGCTTTTTGTATACCAACTAGCGACCCAACCATTTGTTTCTCCATAATTGATTTGTAGCCAATCATTTTCTTTACCAATAACTGTGAGCTTATCATCTTGCTCCACTGTACCTATTACGTTATATGTAAGACCAGGACCAGAACGAACTTTAAGTGATTCCACATTTACTGTCACATCATTTTCTTGTGCATAAACATGAAAAACAGGTATAACTAAAATAATAGAAATAATGATAAATGTCATTTTCTGCATTAGTTTGTCGATCATTGTATCCCCCCTATCCTTATTGTAAATATTCTGTCATGAAATTTCTACCTTTTGTTTAAAAAGGTTGACTTATTTCATTCCTGTTATTAAGATAAAGTATAATTATATTCAATTAACAAACCTGTGACCGAAAAAGTAGCTGTGATAAACGGATGACTAGAGAGGGAGAGACGCGGCTGAAATCTTTCCTACAGACGAAAACAGTGAACAACATTCGAGAGGTTTTTTGTCGAAAAAGAATTCTTTAGTAGGCAAAAACGGGGCTGGTCGTTATCCAGAAATGAGAGGGTCAATTGTTTGACCAACTAGGGTGGAACCGCGGAAGCTAATATTAGCTCTCGTCCCTTGCTATTAAGCAAGGGATGGGGGCTTTTTTTATTTGTCATAGAAAGGGGCAATAGCCATGGATATTAAGGTGCCAAGAGGAACACAGGACATTTTGCCAAGTGAAACAGGCAAATGGCAAATAGTAGAGGATTTAATCAGAGAGACATGTCGACTATATCAATATAAAGAAATTAGAACTCCTGTATTTGAACATACTGAATTGTTCACTAGAAGTGTGGGTGATACAACGGATATTGTCCAAAAAGAAATGTATACATTTCAAGATAGAGGGAACCGTTCATTGACATTAAGACCTGAGGGAACTGCTTCGGCAGTAAGAGCATTTGTTGAGCATAAAATGTTTGGATACCCTGATCAACCTGTGAAGTTATATTATATGGGTCCGATGTTCCGATATGAAAGACAACAAGCAGGAAGGTATCGTCAGTTTGTTCAATTTGGAATTGAAGCAATTGGAAGTGCGGATCCTGCAATTGACGCAGAGGTAATTTCATTAGCGATGTCAGTCTATCAAAAAGCGGGATTAAAAAAATTAAAGCTTGTTATCAATTCTCTAGGGGATACGGAAAGTCGAGTAGCTCATAAAGAAGCGTTAGTAAATCACTTTGAACCACATATCGAAGCGTTTTGTTCAGATTGCCAAAATAGACTTCAAAAAAATCCCCTTCGTATTTTAGATTGTAAAGTTGACCGTAACAACCCATTAATGGCTACTGCTCCATCTTTAGCAGATTTTTTAAATGAAGAATCAGCAGCTTATTTTGAAAAAGTTAAAGATTATTTAACGGCACTTAATATCGAATTTGAAGTAGATCCAAATTTAGTACGTGGTCTAGATTATTACAATCATACTGCATTTGAAATTATGAGTGCTGCGGAAGGATTCGGGGCAATTACGACACTTGCTGGTGGTGGAAGATATAACGGATTAGTAGAAGAATTAGGTGGGCCAGCATCTCCAGGAATTGGATTCGCAATGAGTATAGAAAGATTATTACTTGCTATTGAAGCAGAGAATAAGGAATGGGCTGATCCATCCTCATTAGATGTATATGTTATTGGTATGGGAGAGACTGCTAAGAAAAAAGCGGTAGAACTTACGTATGAACTCCGTCAAAATAATATCACTTCTGAAATGGATTACTTAGATCGAAAAATCAAAACACAAATGAAATCAGCAGATCGTCTCAAAGCAAAATTTGTGCTTGTAATCGGTGACGATGAAATGGAAAAAGAAAGTGTTATGCTTAAAAATTTATCAAACGGAGAGCAACAACTTGTTCCTTGGGTTCAGTTAGTAGAGCAATTGAAAAATAGTATTTTAGCTTGAGTGGAGGAAGAAAAATGAAAAGAACACATACTAGTGGTGAATTAAATGAACAACATATTGGCGAATCTGTCCAGCTAATCGGATGGGTACAAAAAAGAAGAGACTTGGGTGGATTGATTTTTGTTGATGTTAGAGATCGTTCCGGGTTAGTTCAAGTAGTATTCAATCCTGAACTTTCACAATCTGCAATCGATGTAGCGGATAAACTTCGTAATGAATACATTATTGAAGTTCATGGTACAGTGATTGCTCGTGCTGAAAATCAAATTAACCCTAATATTCCTTCTGGCTCAATAGAGGTTCATGCAACGGAAGTAACAATAATAAACGAAGCAAAAACTCCACCATTTCCTATAGAAAATCAAACGGATGCTGGGGAAGATATTCGTTTGAAATACCGCTATTTAGATTTAAGAAGACCAGTAATGTATGACACATTTAAAATGCGTTCTGATATTACAAAAACAGTAAGACGTTTCTTAGATGAAGAAGGATTTTTAGAAGTAGAAACACCGATTCTTACAAAATCAACACCTGAAGGTGCTCGTGACTATTTAGTTCCTAGTCGTGTACACCCAGGAGAATTTTATGCATTACCACAATCACCACAATTATTTAAACAAATGTTAATGGTATCCGGTTTCGAAAAGTACTACCAAATAGCTAGATGTTTCCGTGATGAAGATTTACGTGCGGACCGTCAACCAGAATTCACACAAATCGACATGGAAATGAGCTTCTTATCGATGGATGAAATTTTGGAAATGAATGAACGAATGATGAAAAAAATTATGAAAGATGTAAAGGGCATCGACGTAACCATTCCTTTTAATCGTATGAACTATGATGAAGCGATGGATCGTTTTGGATCTGATAAACCAGATGTACGTTTTGGTTTGGAATTAGTAGACCTATCCGAAATTGTGAAAGATAGTGCATTTAAAGTATTTGCTTCCGCAGTTGAGAATGGTGGGCAAGTTAAAGCAATTAACGTTAAGGGAGCAGCAGATAACTATTCAAGAAAAGATATTGACGCTCTTGGTGAGTTTGCGGCTGTTTATGGTGCAAAAGGTCTTGCTTGGTTAAAAGTGGACCAAGAAGGTTTGAAAGGACCTATCGCTAAGTTCTTTGAAGGAGATGCTGCAACAAGCTTAATTGAAACATTAGAAGCTACTGCAGGAGACTTACTATTATTTGTTGCGGATAAAAAATCAGTTGTAGCTGATGCACTTGGAGCACTTCGTATGAAGTTAGGGAAAGACCTTCAACTAATCGATGAAAGTAGATTTGAATTCTTATGGGTAGTTGATTGGCCGTTATTTGAATACGATGAAAAAGAAGGGCGTTATTATGCTGCGCATCATCCTTTCACAAGACCTTTCGACGAGGATCTTGCTTTAATGGATTCAGAACCGAGTAAAGTGCGAGCACAAGCTTATGACTTAGTGTTAAACGGATATGAGCTTGGTGGAGGGTCATTACGTATTTATTCTAGAGACGTTCAAGAGAAAATGTTTGAAATTCTTGGTTTCTCAGAAGAAGAAGCGAAAGAGCAATTTGGTTTCTTAATGGAAGCATTTGAATACGGAACGCCTCCACATGGCGGGGTAGCTTTCGGTTTAGATCGTTTAGTTATGTTGCTTTCAGGGAGAACAAATCTTCGTGACACTATCGCATTTCCGAAAACAGCAAGCGCTAGTTGCTTGTTAACTCAGGCTCCTAGTTCTGTAGCTTCAGCCCAACTTGAGGAATTAAGCCTAAATGTGATTGTTCAGAATAGTGAGAAAATATCACGATAAAATAATTGAAGTTTAAAAAATGTTGTGCTATTATACAAGTAATACGAATCCTGATGTGTTCGCAACGTGCTAATCAGTTTTGACCGAACAACTATATCGTCGGGAGTCTAACTTTTATTATAAATGACATGCCCTTAATAGGGACGCCAGGATTAATAAAGAGGACACCCACCTGCTAAATGCGGGTTCAAAACGATACGCTTTATTTGTCGGCACTATTGGGATTCGTCCTAAATTACTTATATCCCCTCTAGCAAGAATTGCTGGGGGGTTTTTCATGGCTATAACTAGAATGATGGTTCACCCAACTTGAATTTGGGAATTCCATTTAGAGTTTTCACCTACAAGTGAGGTACATAAGCTGAACTCAAGTGAGATAAGACGAATTTAATATTCAACTAATATGTTATAAATGGAGTGTTTTAGTATGTTACATCAATTTTCTAGAAATGAACTAGCAATAGGGCAAGAAGGTATCGAATTATTAAAAAATACAACTGTTGCCATATTAGGTGTTGGTGGAGTAGGGTCATTTGCAGCTGAAGCATGTGCTAGAAGCGGTATCGGCCGAATCATATTAGTAGATAAAGACAATGTAGATATTACTAATATCAATCGACAATTAGTAGCTTATATGTCTACGATTGGACGCTCTAAATCCGAAGTGATGAAAGAAAGAATTGCGGATATTAATCCAGAATGTGAAGTAATTGACATGCATATGTTTTATACAGAAGAAACATATGAACAGTTTTTCGAATTGGGAATAGATTATGTAATCGATGCATCAGATACGATTATTTATAAAATCCATCTAATGAAAGAATGCTTAAAACGTGGTATTAAAATAATTTCAAGTATGGGTGCCGCAAACAAAACAGATCCAACTCGTTTTAAAATTGCGGATATCTCTAAAACTCATACGGATCCTATTGCTAAAATAATTCGAACTAAATTACGTAAAGAGGACCATATTTCAAAAGGAATTCCTGTCGTGTTTTCAGATGAAAGCCCAATAATTGTTCGTGAAGATGTAGTTGGAACTGTTGGAAAACCAGACGCAGCAATTCGTAAAGCGAAAATGCCGCCATCTTCCAATGCTTTTGTTCCATCTTCTGTTGGTTTAATTTGTGCTAGTTGGGTCATTAATAATATCACGAAGGATATTCATATAAATCGAGTACAATAATTTGTTGAAAATTTTTCCTTTTAGCCTATACTAGTATTAAAGAAAAAGAAAAGTGTACAAAAGAGGAGGTAGTCATATATGACAGAGCTAAATAATCAAGATGCTCCAAAAAAGAAAATGACATTACAAGAAGCAGTGAAACAAAAGCTTGAAGAAAAGAAAAACCAAGCTTCTGGCGGAAAATCAGTAGGAAACGGTACAGCAACCAACCAAAAAATGAAGAGCCAACAGACGAAGAAAGTGAGTAATACTAGACGCAAGATGGGTGTTTAAAGGTATTACAATATAGAATCGTTAACTAAATGGTCTGCGACGAGCTTTGCGCAGAAGCACTAAAAAGTAAAAATCCAGTCATGTTTGGAATGACTGGATTTTTGCTTTTTATTTTTCTATTTTAAACTTTTCTAACCTATTATATATGGCGGAAAGTCGTTTTTCTTCTCCTGCTTCGATTGGGGTATAGAATTTGCTTCCGATAAGATTATCAGGTAAGTAGGTTTGATTGACCCATCCTCCGAATGTACCGATTTTATGATCATGAGGATAAATATACCCTCCATGACCTAGGTCCTTAGCTCCCGCGTAATGTGTATCTTTTAAATGGCTAGGAATGTCTCCTATTTTGCCTTGATGTATACTTGCAATTGCAGCATCTAAAGCTGAATATGCTGAATTGGATTTCTCAGAAAGACACATTAAAACTACAGCGTTCGCTAAAGGGATTCGGGCTTCTGGGAGTCCTAGTCTTTCTGCAGACTGAATCGCTGCAAGCACTTGTGGACCAATAGAAGGATTTGCAAGGCCGATATCCTCATAACTCATAACAAGCAATCTTCTTGAAACAGCAACTAAGTCTCCGTTTTCAAGTAAATGTGCCAAATAGTAAAGTGCGGCATCTGTGTCACTTCCACGTACGGACTTTTGTAAAGCTGATAAGAGGTTATAAAAGTGAGAGCCCTTTTTATCTCCAAAAACACCCACTCTATCCACAAGACTGTTCAATATAGAATCTTCCACTTTCGTAACGCCGTTTTCTTCAAAGCTAGCAAATATGGTTGATTCTAATAAGGTTAATGCTTTTCTTGCATCTCCGTTTGCCGCATCCGCTATTTTTTTTCTTTGTTCATTGCTTATTTCAATAGCTACGTTTCCGAGCCCTTTCTCAGAGTCTTCAAGTGCTCTTTTTAGCAGAAGATCTACGTCCTCTGATGTAAGCCTTTTTAGTTGTTTAATTTCTCCACAACGGGATCGTATTGCAGGGTTTACATCGTGAAATGGATTTTCGGTTGTTGCACCTATCAATATAATAGAGCCATTTTCTACGTGAGGTAATAATGTATCCTGTTGAAGTTTATTAAAACGATGGATCTCATCTAAAAATAAAATGACCTTCCCCGTTAATCTCGCATCAGCTACGACATCTTCTACATCTTTTTTGCCAGCCTTTGTTGCATTTAATGCTACAAAAGGTAGTTTAGTTGTACCTGCAATTGCAAATGCAAGCGAAGTCTTGCCAACTCCTGGGTCCCCATATAAAAGCATAGAAGGGACATGTCCATTTTTTATCATTTTATATAATGCTGTATCTTTTCCGATAACATGTTGTTGTCCAGCTATTTCATCTATTGTTTGGGGTCTCATTCTATATGCTAAAGGTTCATTATTCAAAATGATCTCTCCTTATTCAAACATCTGTTCTTTAATTATAACGAAGTAGAGCTGAAAAGTCATTTTGAAGTCGTTATATGATGTATTTATGCTATACTAGGGAAAGAATTTTTCAATTCCTGGGCTACGAGTATGCACAGGCTAATTAGATATTTAATGGGGTGGAATATATTGAAGTTTTCAACAAAAGGACGTTATGGATTAACCATTATGATAGCGCTAGGTAAACAGTACGGAGAGGGTCCATTGGCACTTCGTCAAATTGCATCGGATCATAATTTATCGGAGGCTTATCTTGAACAAATTGTATCTCCTCTTCGAAATGCAGGACTAGTTAAAAGTGTCAGAGGCGCTTACGGTGGATATATGCTATCGAAAGTCCCTAACGAAATTACTGCAGGTGATGTTATTCGTGTACTAGAAGGACCTATTCAAATAGTTGAAGGTATTGAAGAGGAAGAGCCACCACAACGAGAGCTTTGGATGCGTATTCGTGACGCAGTGAAAAATGTGTTAGAGACGACTACAATCGAAGATTTAGCAAAACATACAGAAGATGATCCAAAGAATAATGATGGATATATGTTTTACATTTAAGGAGTAGTTTGAAATGACTAGAATTTATTTAGATCACGCCGCAACAACACCGATGGCAGAAGAAGTGATCAGAACCTTTACAGCTGAAATGAACGATGAATATGGCAATGCTTCAAGTATTCATCAAACAGGCCGAAGAGCACGGAAGAAACTAGATGAATCAAGAACCATTCTAGCTTCAAGTATAGGGGCAAATGTAAACGAAGTAACCATTACTAGTGGTGGGACGGAAGCAGATAATTATGCTATTTTTGGGACTGCTTTTGCACGAGTGCAAGAAGGAAAACATATTATTACATCCCAAGTCGAACATCATGCTGTTTTACATGCATGTGAACAATTAGAACGTGAAGGTTTTGAAGTAACTTATTTACCTGTAAATGAAGAAGGAATCATTAAGGTCGATGACTTGAAAAATTCACTTCGAGACGATACTATATTAGTTTCTATCATGTTTGGAAACAATGAGGTGGGTTCTGTTCAGCCAATTCGTGAAATTGGACAGCTTTTAAAAGATCATCCTGCTTACTTTCATACAGATGCAGTTCAAGCATACGGTAGTATCTTGATTAATGTGCAAGAACTTCATATTGATTTACTTAGCGTTTCTAGTCATAAAATTAATGGTCCAAAAGGTATTGGTTTTTTATATCAACGAAATGGAATATACTTAAAACCATTATTTTATGGTGGTCAACAAGAAAGAAAGAAACGTGCAGGAACAGAAAATGTTCCTGCAGTAGTTAGTTTTGCAAAAGCTGTGGAGTTAAAGCAACAACACTTAGAGGAAAATAGTAGGGCATTAAACAGTCTAAAAAATGCTTTTGTCCAACAATTAATAAACAATGGTGTTGATTTTTCTATTAATGGATCTAAAGTAAATGTTCTTCCACATGTATTAAATATTAGTTTTCCAAAAACAGATGTAGAAACGTTTTTAGTTCAACTTGATTTAGCAGGTATTGATGCCTCTAGCGGTTCAGCTTGTACTGCAGGTTCTATAGATCCATCACATGTTTTAGTCGCAATGTTTGGTGAGAAATCCCCAGAGCTAAGGAATTCTGTACGCTTTAGCTTTGGAATCAATAATTCGGAATCTCAAGTAATTGAAGCAGCAAATAGAATTAGTAAAATTATTCTAGGATTTTAACGAATAATTAGAAATGAGTGTTTAAAAGTGAAAAAAATAGAGGATACACGAGTAGTAGTTGGAATGTCCGGTGGAGTCGATTCATCCGTTGCAGCATATTTGTTAAAAGAACAGGGATATGATGTAATCGGTATATTTATGAAAAATTGGGATGACACCGATGAATTTGGAGTATGTACAGCTACGGAGGACTATGATGATGTTATTAAAGTATGTAACCAAATCGGTATTCCGTATTATGCTGTAAATTTTGAGAAGCAATATTGGGATAAAGTTTTTACGTATTTCCTAGAGGAATATAAAGCAGGTAGAACACCAAATCCAGATGTTATGTGTAACAAAGAAATTAAATTCAAAGCATTTTTGGAGCATGCTCTTGCACTTGGAGCGGATTATTTAGCAACTGGTCATTATGCCCAAGCGGAAGTAAGAGATGGACAAACTCGTATGCTCCGCGGAAAAGATGCTAACAAAGATCAAACGTATTTCCTAAATCAATTAAACCAAGACCAATTAGAAAAAGTAATGTTTCCCATTGGTCACTTAGAAAAGAAAAAAGTGCGTGAAATTGCTCTTGAACAAGGTCTTGCAACTGCAACTAAAAAAGATTCTACTGGAATTTGTTTTATTGGAGAACGAAACTTTAAAGAGTTTTTAGGTCAGTATTTGCCTGCTCAACAAGGCGTGATGGAAACGATGGATGGTAAACCAATGGGTAAACATGATGGGTTAATGTACTATACAATTGGTCAACGTCATGGTTTAGGTATCGGTGGATCAGGTGATCCATGGTTTGTTATTGGTAAGGATTTAGAAAGAAATGTATTGTTAGTTGGTCAAAATATTAATAATGATGCACTATTTTCTACAAGCCTAAAAGCTACAGGTCTTTCTTTCACTACTACTATAGAAAAACCAAAAAGTTTTGATTGCACAGCTAAATTTAGATATCGTCAAGAGGATGTCGGAGTTCACGTGGAATTACTTCCGAATGATGAGGTTTTAGTTACTTTTGATATGCCGGTACGTGCCATTACACCAGGACAAGCAGTTGTTTTCTATCAAGGAGACGAGTGTTTAGGTGGAGCAACGATTGATAAAGTGTTCAAAGATGGTATGCAATTGGATTACGTCGGCTAATTGGGAGGAATATACAATGAATTTTAATGAATTGGGTATACAAGCCATTCAAGAAGAAAACTATGAAAAAGCAGCAGAGTTATTCACGAAGGCGATTGAAGAAAATCCAAATGAAGTAATTGGATATATCAATTTTGGAAATTTGCTAGCATCTATGAATGAAAATGAACGGGCAGAAAGATTCTTTCAAAAAGCTATCGTAATAGATGAACATGCTGCGACAGCTTATTATAGTTTAGCTAATTTATATTTTGAAGTTGACCGATTTGAGGAAGCGGCGAAGTTATACGAAAAAGCAATAGCTAATGGAATTGAAGGTCCGGATGCTTATTTTATGTTAGGAAAAAGCTTTGAAAAACTAGGTCAAACAAAGTTGTCGCTTCCATACTTTCAAAGGGCATATGAGATAGACTCACACGATTTACAAATAAAGCTATCTTATGCTATTGCTCTAGCAAGTTTTGAAATGTTTGTAGAGGCGGAACCAATTTTAAAAGAAATTTTACTAGCAGATACAGAAAATGCGGATGCCCACTATAATCTAGGTGTGCTTTATGCAGTGTCCACTACAAATACTGAGGCGGCACTGCACCATTTAAAAGAAGCTTATACCATTCAACCAAGTTATGATCAAGCACGTTATGTGTACGATATGATTTCTCTACGCAATTAACTACAATCGGAGGCGGTAGTATGACCATGGAAATAAATAATGAAAAACAATTTATTACTGGTCGTCCTATCGTTTCTATTTTTCATAATCCCCAAAACCTATTTTCTATCATTAAATTAAAGATTAAATCTACTAACACTACATACAAAGAAAAAGAAATAATTGTGACTGGCTACTTTCCACCTTTAGTTTTGGAAGAAGCCTATAAATTTACTGGGGTTATAAAAAATCACCCCAAATATGGCGTTCAATTTCAAACAGAAACTTTTCAGAAGGAAGTTCCTGCAACAGAACAAGGGATTGTTCATTATTTATCTAGTGATATGTTTCCTGGGATTGGAAGGAAAACGGCAGAACAAATAGTGAAGATGCTTGGTCAAAATGCTATTAATAGAATATTAGATGATCCAACTGCACTAGATGTAATTCCGAAACTGGCTGAAGATAAAAAGCAAACATTAAGAGCTGTTTTGGAACAAAACTTAGGTCTAGAAAAAGTAATGATCCAGCTCAATGAATGGGGTTTTGGTCCTCAGGTTGCGATGAAAATATATCAGGCATACCGAGAAGAAACAATAGATGTATTAACCAAAAATCCATATCGTCTAATTGAAGAAGTTGAGGGAGTAGGATTTGTTCGAGCGGATGAACTAGGATATAAACTTGGTATTCAAGGTAATCATCCGGATCGTATAAAAGCGGCCATTTTCCACTTATTACAGACTGCTTCTCTGAGTGAGGGTCACGTTTTTTTATATGCGGAACAATTATTGGAATCTGTCAAAAGTTTATTGGAAAGTGCACAAAGAGAGGAAATCTCTTATGAAGCAATCACAAAGTGTTGTATTGAGCTCTCCGAGGAAAAACGAATTGTAGGAGAAATCAATCGATTCTACATCCCTTCCCTTTATTTTTCAGAAGTAGGAATTAGCTCTAAAATTGAAACATTACTTAACGAAAATGATTCACATCATAAGTTTCCTCTATCTGAAATGAAAAAGCATCTCGGTGGTATAGAAGAAAGACTTGGGGTTCAATATGCTAAGACGCAAGTACAAGCGATTGAAACTGCGCTCAATTCAAGTATGACACTTCTCACTGGTGGTCCTGGAACTGGGAAAACGACAGTAGTAAGAGGAATTGTTGAGTTGTACGGTGAGCTTCATGGACTTTCCCTAGATCCAAAAGAGTGGGCAAAAGACAAAAAGCCTTTTCCTGTCGTTCTAGCTGCCCCTACCGGTAGAGCTGCAAAGCGTTTAAGTGAATCTACAGAATTACCTGCTATGACTATTCATCGATTATTAGGCTTTAATGGACAAGAAGATTCGGAAGCAGAAGGGAAAGAAATCGAAGGGAAATTAATTATTATTGATGAAACTTCGATGCTTGACACTTGGCTTGGTCACCAGTTATTAAAAGCTATCCCAAAGGATGCCCAGGTTATCTTTGTAGGTGACCAAGACCAATTACCACCTGTTGGCCCAGGGCAAGTCTTAAAAGATTTGTTGGCTTCTGAACGAATTCCAACCGTGGAGTTAAAAGATATTTATCGCCAATCGGAAGGATCCTCTATTATAGAGTTGGCACATGAAATGAAAAATGGGCAAGTCCCTCAAACTTTATTGGAAAAGACGAAGGACCGTTCTTTTATTAAAGCATCTACGGAACAAATCCCAAAAGTAGTTGAACAAGTATTAAAAAGTGCACTCACAAAGGGATTTTCTATACGTGATATTCAAGTATTGGCCCCTATGTATAGAGGCCCAGCTGGAATAGATGCCTTAAATAAAATGATTCAAGAAATGGTGAATCCTAATACGGATGGCAAACGAAAAGAAATGGTATTTGGGGAAACGCTATACCGTATAGGGGACAAGGTACTTCAACTAGTTAACCAACCGGAAAGTAATGTATTTAATGGTGATATGGGTGAGGTAGTAAGTATTTTTAAAGCTGCAGAGACGGTTGAAAAGAAAGAAATGCTTGTTATTTCATTTGATGGAAACGAAGTAACATATGAAAAAAATGATTTAAGTCAAATTACATTAGCTTACTGTTGCTCCGTTCATAAATCACAAGGTAGTGAATTCCAAACAGTTATTATGCCAATAACGAGAAGTTATATGAAAATGCTAAGAAGAAATCTATTATACACAGGTATAACAAGAGCAAAAAACTTCTTAATATTATGTGGAGACCCAGAAGTTTTTAAATTTGGTGTACAGCGAAAAGATGACCTTCAACGATTGACAACTTTAAAGAACCGTTTAACTTTAAGTGAGGAAAAAAATAATATAAATGAAGAAAATATAGAAGAGACAATCGCGGTAATTCAAACGGACTCTTCTTACTTGTCAGCGGACAATTATCACCAAATCGATCCATTAATCGGAATGAATGGTATTACTCCTTATCAATTTATGGAAGGCGATAATTGACATTGGTAGGATAGTTTTTTATAATCAAATGCATAAGCAAATCGATGATAGAGAAAGTACTCTTGTTTACTGTAAAGAGAAAGATTCCTTGGCTGAAAGAATCTTCAGATCCTAACAAGTAGGAAAGCTACTCTTGAGTGCAGTCAAAACCTGCCGTATAGCCGCGTTAAGGTTACTGAGAGACACAATAATTTTGTATTGTGTAACTAGGGTGGTACCGCGAAATTATAGCTTTCGTCCCTTTTTTAGGGATGAAGGCTTTTTTTATTTTATTCAGTAGATTATTCACATTTTCTTTATTTGTGGGAAATGGAAAATATAGTGATAATCAATTATGTTGAATAAAATGAAAGCCTTCGGCGATTGACCAGATTTATATTGTCGAGAAAGCTTGTAATACGGCAATGCGATTTTAATTTTCTATTTTAGGAGGAAAATACGTATGAAACAATTAACTGGTGCACAGATTAGACAAATGTATTTAGATTTTTTTATGGAAAAAGGGCATGCACAAGAGCCTTCAGCTCCCTTAGTACCGAACAATGATCCTTCTCTACTATGGATCAACAGTGGTGTTGCAACATTGAAAAAATATTTTGATGGACGCGTAGTACCTGAAAATCCTCGAATTACGAATGCACAAAAATCTATACGTACAAATGATATTGAAAACGTAGGGAAGACAGCAAGGCACCATACATTTTTTGAAATGCTTGGAAACTTCTCTATCGGCGATTACTTTAAAAAGGAAGCAATTCATTTTGCTTGGGAGTTTTTAACGAGTGAAAAATGGATAGGATTTGACCCAGAGAAATTATCTATAACAATTCATCCTGAAGATGAAGAAGCATATACTATTTGGAAGGACGAAATAGGTATTCCTGAAGAACGTATTATACGATTGGAAGGGAATTTCTGGGATATAGGAGAAGGTCCGAGTGGTCCAAACTCTGAAATTTTCTATGATCGCGGTGAATCTTACGGTAATGATATAAACGATCCTGAATTATATCCAGGTGGAGAAAATGAACGATACTTAGAAATCTGGAACTTGGTATTTTCACAATTTAATCATAATCCAGATCATACGTATACACCACTTCCAAAACAAAATATTGATACGGGAATGGGACTAGAACGTATGGCAAGTGTTGTACAAAATGTACCAACAAACTTTGATACAGATTTATTCATCCCAATCATCCGTCAAACGGAAGAAATTTCAGGAAAATCTTATCGTACGAATAACGAATATGATACAGCTTTCAAGGTAATTGCAGACCATATCCGTACCGTAGCATTCGCAATCGGAGACGGGGCTCTTCCTTCTAATGAGGGCAGAGGATACGTGTTACGTAGATTACTTCGTCGAGCTGTTCGATTTGCGAAACAATTAGGTATAGACAAGCCATTTTTATTTGAGTTAGTGCCAGTAGTTGGTGAAATAATGAAAGACTTCTACCCAGAGGTAACAAATAAACAGGATTTTATTATGCGCGTAATTAAAAACGAAGAAGTACGTTTCCATGAGACCCTTCATGATGGTCTTGCTATTTTAGAGAAGGTAATTGTGGAGCAACGAGAAAAAGGAGAATCTTTCATTCCTGGAACTACAACGTTCACACTATATGATACTTATGGATTCCCAATCGAGTTAACGGAAGAATATGCAGAAGAAGCTAATATGACAGTTGACCATGAAGGATTCAAAGAAGAAATGGAAGCACAGCGTAATCGCGCACGTGCAGCACGACAAAATGTAGATTCTATGCAAGTACAATCTGAAGTTTATGGAAATATTTACGATGATAGTGAATTTGTTGGTTATGATACGTTATCCGTTACAACAAATATATCAACAATCGTCCTCGGAGAAGCAATTGCTAAATCAGCAAGTGAGGGGGATGAAATTCAAGTAGTACTATCTCAAACTCCTTTCTATGCAGAGAGTGGCGGACAAATAGCAGACCACGGGATTATTGAAAATGATACTTTTAGAGGCTTTGTAAAAGACGTTCAAAAAGCACCAAATGGTCAAAATCTACACACTGTCATTGTAGAATCAGGAGAGGTAACAACCGGTGCTAAGGTTATAGCTAAAGTAGACCGCTCATTACGTGGTCATACGGTGAAAAACCATTCTGCTACACATTTACTTCATCAAGCATTAAAAGATGTGTTAGGAACGCATGTAAACCAAGCTGGTTCATATGTTGGGCCTGATCGACTTCGATTTGACTTTTCTCACTTTGGACAAGTAACAAAAGAAGAGCTTGAACAAGTAGAACATATTGTAAATGAAAAAATTTGGGAAAATATTCAAGTTGTTACAGGTTACCATAATATTGATGAAGCGAAGAATATGGGAGCTATGGCATTATTCGGAGAAAAATATGGTGAGATTGTACGCGTAGTTCAAATGGGAGAATTCTCATTAGAATTATGTGGTGGGATTCATGTGCATGCAACTTCCGAAATAGGGTTCTTCAAAATCCTTTCCGAAAGCGGTATTGGAGCAGGTACTAGACGTATTGAGGCAGTGACAGGAAAAGGTGCTTTTGAAGTTGTAAAAGAAGAGGAAAAAACATTAGTTGAAGCAGCGAATCTGTTAAAAGCTCAACCAAAAGACTTAGTAACAAAAGTAACCCAAACATTAAATGACTTGAAAAACGTACAAAAAGAAAATGAATCACTATCTGCAAAAATTGCAAATAGCCAAGCTTCTTCCGTATTATCGGCTGCACAGACTATAAATGACATAACGGTTCTTTCGGTTAAAGTAGATGCAAAAGATAATAATCAATTGCGTCAAATGATGGACGATTTAAAACAAAAACTTGAAAAGGCAGTTATTGTACTAGGTGCAATTGACGGTGATAAAGTAATGATCACTGCTGGCGTTACAAAGGATTTGGTTGGCGGAAACTACCACGCAGGAAATATTGTCAAATTAGTAGCGGAACAGTGTGGAGGTAAAGGAGGAGGAAGACCTGACTTTGCAATGGCTGGTGCAAAAGATGGTAGCAAGCTTGAAACTGCTTTAAATTCGGTATATGAGTATATCAAATCGGTTTAATTCTCATTTCGTTGGACATCCCAACATGCACATTTTTGGGTAAAATTTATCACATGAAAGAAACAAAAACAGTATTCATGCAACATGTGTATTTGATACTATTTCCAAATTCGGTTATACTATGGATAGATATGTAAGATTGCCTATTAAAATTGAAAGCGAGGTGCTGATCATGAGTTCATTTGACAAAACGATGAAATTTAACTTTCCTGAAGAATCCATGGAACAGGAAGTAAAACATGTGATGCTACAAGTACACTCAGCATTAGAAGAAAAAGGGTATAATTCAATCAATCAAATTGTAGGTTATCTTCTATCTGGTGATCCAGCTTATATTCCTCGCCATCAAGATGCGCGAAATATGATACGTAAATTGGAACGTGACGAAATTCTAGAGGAATTAGTAAAGTTCTATATTAAAAAAAATAATGAGGCTTAAGTATGCGGATAATGGGTTTAGACGTTGGTTCAAGAACAGTAGGAGTAGCAATAAGTGATGCACTTGGTTGGACTGCCCAAGGTATTGAAACAATAAAAATTAACGAAGAAAATCTAGAGTTCGGTTTAGAACGGATAGATGAATTAGTCAAGGAGCATACTGTAACAGAATTTGTTGTAGGTTTCCCAAAAAACATGAACAACACTATCGGTCCACGTGCAGAAGCATCGGAACATTATGCGAAGTTATTGACTGATAAATACAATCTCCCTGTCACCATGTGGGATGAAAGATTGACAACAATGGCTGCGGAACGTATGTTAATAGATGCAGATGTTAGCCGTAAAAAACGTAAACAAGTGATTGACAAGATGGCTGCTGTAATGATTTTACAAGGTTATCTTGATAGAAAAAATAGATGAGGTGACTGCAAATGGACCACGGTCAAGAAAATATCACAATTGTAGATGAAAATGGAAATGAGCAGCTTTGTAACGTATTATTTACTTTTGAATCAGAAGAGTTTGGCAAATCTTATGTTCTATATTATCCAATAGGTGCAGAAGAAGATGAAAATGAAGAAATTGAAATTCATGCATCATCTTTTACTCCAAATGAAAATGGAGAAGATGGAGATCTACTTCCAATTGAATCAGAAGCTGAATGGGATATGATTGAGGAAATGTTAAATACTTTCCTTGATAACGAAGAAGAAGAAGAAGAAGAGGAATAATTAATAGAAAAAGGTGGAAGGAGATTACTCATTCTACCTTTTTCTTTTTGTCGTTTAAAATCTCGTTTTCCATCTGTCACCCTTCCAATATATTAGATAAAAAGAGAAGTAATGTCTTTCGGTCTGTGGGCTAACCACAAGCAGAATTCCCTAAAGAAAGAAGGAATCCCTTTAGTATTCCTTGCGCTTTTCTTGTTATCTTGTATAATAAAATGGAAATAAAGGGGGGGAACCCGTGGATAATGAATCAAAAAAAGAGGTAATGTTAGAAAGAATGAAAAACAAGAAAAAAGAAGTAAAAGTTGTTAGAAAAATTGTATTCATAATCGCACTAATCATTCTATTAATTGGTGGGATTGGGGGGTTTATAACGTATAAATATGTAAAAAATGCGTTGGAACCTTTAGATCCAAATTCAGAAGAGACCATTAGTGTTCAAATACCAATTGGCTCGGGACTAGATTCAATTTCTTCTATATTAGAGAAGAGCGGTATAATTAAGGATGCTAAAATATTTAAATACTATGCGAAGTTTAATAATGAATCTAATTTTCAAGCAGGTGATTATAGTTTAACAAAGGCTATGACATTAGATGAGATAATACAAAGTTTAAAAACTGGTAAAGTTTATCGTGAACCAGTATTTACTCTGACAGTTCCTGAAGGATTAACATTAGACCAAATAGGTGCTGTTGTAGAAAAGAAAACAGGACAACCTGCAGATGACTTTGTTAAATTAGTAACAAGTGAAGAATTTGTTGATAGAATGATTGTTAAGTATCCAAATCTTTTAACTGAAGAAATTAAGGGTGAAAATGTTCGATATGCTCTTGAAGGTTATTTATTCCCTGCTACATACCCTTTTTATGTTGAAAAACCTACTCTAGAAGAAATTGTAGAAACAATGATTACTGCAACGGATAGTACGATAGCAAACTACTATGAACTTCTAGAAGCTGAAGGGAAATCAGTACACTGGTTATTAACATTCGCTTCTTTGTTAGAAGAAGAAGCAACTGCTAAAACAGATCGTGAAACAATTGCAAGTGTATTCTACAATCGTTTGGAGGCAGAGATGCCTTTGCAAACAGACCCAACTGTTCTATATGCACTTGGCAGTCATAAAGAGCGTGTCCTATTTGAAGATTTAGAAGTGGATAATCCTTACAATACATATCAAAATCAAGGCTTGCCACCGGGACCTATTGCAAATGCAGGGAAATCCTCGATTGATGCTGTATTAGATCCTGCTAAAACGGATTACTTATACTTCTTAGCTGATAAAACGGGCCAAAATCATTTTTCGAAGTCATATGAAGAACATCTTCAAAATGTAGACAAATATTTAAAATAAATAATAGGCAGGAGAAGGAACGATATCGCATTCCTTCTCCTGCTATGTTATTATTAGTTTTGTTTTTTACATAATTAATCATTAACTAATTTTTAATCTAAAGGGGTAGCACTTTATGGACGTAAGTGAAGAATTTTTGAAAGAGCTAATAAAACCTCGTGCAGAAATTTTTTTAGAGATGGAGAAATATGCAAAAGAAAATCACGTTCCTATTATGCAATTAGCAGGTATGGAATCATTAATTCATTTGCTTTCTTTACAAAAACCAAAAACTCTATTAGAACTCGGTACTGCTATAGGCTATTCCTCGATGCGTATTGCAACAAAATTAACTTCCGCAAATATTGTTACGATCGAAAGAGACGTTGACAAAGCAAACTTAGCTAAAAATTATATTGAACGAGGAAAGCTTCAGGATCGTATCGAAGTAATTATCGGGGATGCATTAGAGATTTCAAATGAAATTTTCAAAGAACAGAAATTTGATGCTATTTTTATTGATGCAGCTAAAGGTCAATATAAGAAATTTTTTGAAAAGTACGCTCCATTGTTAAATGATCGTGGGGTTATTTATTGTGATAATTTATTGTTAAATGGTCTGTCCGAATTACCGATGAGTGAAGTACCACGAAGAAAAAGAACGATGGTACGCAATCAACACCATTTCACACAATGGTTAATGAATCATCCAGACTATGACACGGCTTTTCTTCCAGTTGGAGATGGAATGCTAGTAAGTATTAAGAGGTGAGATTATGACTAAGACAGAGCTATTAGTAACTCCAGAAAGTATCGAACATATGAAACATCTTATCGAGGCCGGGGCAGATGCATTTTTAGTAGGTGAGCAATTATTTGGTTTGCGTTTAGCAGGAGAATTTAATTTGAAGAATCTTGAAGTTGCAACTAAACTTGCAAAAGCGCATAATAAAAAAATATATGTAGCGATGAATGGACTTTTTCATAATGATAAAGTAGAACTACTTGCACCATACATGCAAAAACTCCAACAAATCGGGGTAGATGCAATTGTTTTTGGTGATCCAGCTGTTATTATTGCTAGAAGAGAAGCGGGTGTAACTATACCTCTCCATTGGAATACAGAGCAAACAGCAACTAATTACTTCACAGCAAATTACTGGGGAAAACGAGGCGCTTCAAGAGCAGTACTTGCTAGAGAACTTAGTTTGGATGAAGTCATTGAGATTAAAGAAAATGCTGACGTCCAAGTTGAAGTGCAAGTACATGGTATGACCTGCATTTTCCAGTCCAAAAGACCGCTACTTGGTAATTATTTCTTGTTTCAAGACAAAGCAATGGAAATAGAAAATCGCTCGAAGAACAAAAACATGTTTTTACATGACAAGGAACGTTCAAACAAATATCCAATTTTTGAAGATCAAAATGGAACTCATATTTTCAGTCCAAACGATATGTGTATGATTGATGAATTAGACGAACTTTTGGATGCTGAAATTGATAGCTTAAAAATTGATGGGGTATTACATGATCCCTCGTATGTAACCCTTGTTACGAGTTTCTACCGTCAAGCAATTGATGCCTACTATAATTCAAAATCGAGCTATAAGGATATTAAAAAAGATCTATTTAACAATATCAAGGAAATACAACCTGCACTAAGACCATTAGATACTGGATTTTTCTTTAAGGAAACAGTTTATTAAGAAAGGGAAGGTTTCAAATGACTATTACGAATATAGATAAAATTAGTGAACGAATAGATGGTAAACGGGTAATTACAAAAAAACCTGAATTATTAGCTCCTGCTGGTAGCTTAGAAAAACTGAAAATCGCTGTTCATTATGGAGCAGACGCTGTATTCATAGGTGGTCAAGAGTTTGGTCTTCGTTCCAATGCTGGGAACTTTTCCATTGAGGAAATGCGTGAAGGCGTGGAGTTTGCTAATCGATATGGGGCTAAAATCTATGTGACAACCAATATTTTTGCTCATAATGAAAACATGGATGGCTTAGTAGAATATTTACAAGCTGTGGAAGCGGCAGGTGTAACTGGTATCATTGTGGCGGATCCGCTCATAATTGAAACCTGTAGAAAGAATGCTCCCAAATTAGAACTACATTTAAGTACTCAACAATCTTTATCTAACTGGAAAGCAGTCCAATATTGGAAGGAAGAAGGATTAAATCGCGTTGTGCTTGCCCGTGAGACAAGTGGTGATGAAATTCAGTTGATGAAAGAAAAGGTGGATATTGAAATTGAAACATTTATCCACGGAGCCATGTGTATTGCCTATAGCGGAAGATGTACCCTTTCTAATCATATGACTGCTCGAGATTCTAACCGAGGGGGTTGTTGTCAATCCTGCCGTTGGGATTATGATTTATATGCACAGGAAAATGGTGAAGAACAGGCTTTGTTTAACGATAATGACGTTCCTTTTGCTATGAGTCCGAAGGATTTAAAGCTTGTTGAATCTATTCCTAGAATGATTGAGATGGGGATTGATTCATTAAAAATTGAAGGACGCATGAAATCCATACACTATATAGCAACAGTCGTTAGTGTGTATAGAAAAGTGATTGATGCTTATTGTGCTGACCCTGAAAACTTCCAAATGAAGCAAGAATGGTTAGAAGAACTAGAAAAGTGTGCTAATCGAGAAACGGATACAGCATTCTTTGAAGGAGAGCCTGGTTTTAAACAACAGATGTATGGGGTACACGATAAAAAATTAGGGTTTGATTTTGTAGGACTAGTTTTAGATTATAACGATGAAACGCAAATGGTAACATTACAACAGCGTAATTATTTCAAGTCTGGCGAGGAAGTAGAGTTTTTCGGACCAGAAATTGAAAATGTTCGTATTGTTATAAGTGAGATAAAAAATAGTAAAGGACAAGTATTGGATGCTGCACGACATCCTTTAGAAGTTGTTCAATTTACATGTCCTATAAAATTATATCCAAATAATATGATGAGAAAAGGGATGAAATAATGTCTAATAGAACCCCTCTTATTATTGGGATTGCTGGTGGATCAGGTTCTGGTAAAACAAGTGTTACTAACGCGATTAGTGAAGTATTTAAAGATCATTCAGTAGTAGTAATCGAGCAAGATTATTATTATAAAGATCAAAGTCATTTAAAGTTTGAAGAGCGATTGAACACCAATTATGATCATCCTTTAGCATTCGATAATGATTTACTTATTGAACATGTGAGTAATTTATTGAATAATAAAGCAATAGAAAAGCCAGTGTATGATTATGCACAACATACTCGATCTACAAAAACAATTACAATCGAGCCTAAAGATGTAATAATTCTAGAAGGAATATTAGTATTAGAAGATGAGCGTCTTCGAGATCTAATGGATATTAAATTGTTCGTTGATACTGACTCGGATTTACGAATAATCCGTCGAATACTTCGGGATATAAACGAAAGAGGTCGTACGGTTGATTCTGTAGTAGAGCAATATATTAACGTTGTCCGTCCTATGCATAATCAGTTTATCGAACCGACAAAAAGATATGCGGATGTAATTATTCCTGAAGGCGGACAAAATGAAGTTGCAATTGATTTAATGGTTACAAAAATAAAAACTATTCTTGAAACAGATGTTATTGTATAATATGATGATTGTGGATTGACAATTATTTCATGAAATTCATATCATTATCAATCTCAACATATGAATGGTACATGAATATGTTTTAAGTGTGTATTTAAAGGAGTGTATGGGAGTGTCAACAGAGAAACAATATCCAATGACCGTTGCTGGTAAAAAGAAATTAGAAGAAGAACTAGAACTATTAAAAACGGTTAAACGTAAAGAAGTAGTAGAACGTATTAAAATTGCCAGAAGTTTTGGTGATTTATCGGAGAACTCTGAGTATGATTCTGCAAAAGAAGATCAAGCGTTTGTGGAAGGAAGAATTTCAACAATCGAATCAATGATCAGAAATGCAGTAATTATTGAAGAAGAACAAAATAATGACGTTGTAACGCTAGGGAAAACAGTAACATTTATTGAAATTCCTGATGGCGATGAGGAAACTTATACAATCGTAGGTTCAGCTGAAGCAGATCCTCTAGAAGGACTTATTTCAAATGATTCTCCAATTGCAAAAGGACTACTTGGTAAATCAACTGGAGATAAAGTTAAAATTGTAACTCCAGGTGGAGAAATGGACGTAGAAATTATCTCAATTTCTTAATATGAAATAGTTTATTCAATCTAAAGAGGTTATAAAACGCTTACATTTGGTTGAGATTAGAGGAGGTAAACAAACTTGTTTACCTCTTATTTAATTTAATCGAAACTAATCGAGTTTTTTAGCGTCTAATA
Source organism: Psychrobacillus sp. FJAT-21963 (assembly GCF_001420585.1). Classification (NCBI taxonomy): domain Bacteria; kingdom Bacillati; phylum Bacillota; class Bacilli; order Caryophanales; family Bacillaceae; genus Psychrobacillus; species Psychrobacillus sp. FJAT-21963. The sequence continues at coordinate 129,163 of NZ_LJIY01000006.1, forward strand.
CAACTATAATAATCTATAGAGGTGAGATAAGATGTCAGAGAACAATAGAAGAGCGAACTCTAGATTTAATAGAAAGAAAAAAGCTAATAGAATTTTAAATATATTAATTGGTATTGTCTTGCTTTTAATCATCGTAGTCGTTGTAAATATAGTAAGTGATGACACGGATACAACGAAGGAAGAAAAAAATACGGAAGTATCTGAAGAAACGATGAATGATGAAGAAAGCGGATCAACGGAAGCAGACGAGAACGAAACAGAAACTGACCAAAATAATACAACAGAAACCGTAGAAACGGAAGATAAATCCGAATCAAATGAAGAGACACAATCAGAAGAGAATGAAGAAACCAATACAGAAGAAAATACAGAAGTCATAACAGAGACTTCTAACGATCCGAATGTCGAAAGTGTAATAATTGATCCGAGCTGGAAACCTATTGGTACTTCACAAACAGGTGAACACACGTCAAGCTATGATACCAAGTCAGTAGATTGGGCAGAGAAAGTTCAAGCTTTATCGTATGGAGCAGGTTTGGACCCTTCTAATATGTATGTGAAGTTTTTAGGTAATGGCGGTAGTCCTCAAAAATCTATCGGTACTGTAACTTCAAAGGATGGTAACGAAATCTATCGAATTTCATTGGAATGGATCGATGGGGAAGGTTGGAAACCAACTAAAAAAGAAATTCTTAAGTCACTATAAAACCCCTTTTAAGAAGGGTTGCAGACTGTAGACAAGCTCAATTTTGGTGCATAGAGTTGTATGTTAAATTCGGCAAGGGCCCCCACTTCGCTTTCCGTGGGCTTGGCCTCAGCCTCCTCGTCACTGCAAAGACACTGGCCAAATAAAGTTCGGCCAGTGTCTTTCCTACGGGATCTTCTGTTCAAGCTTTTCCCACAGGAGCATTGTTTTTTTGCGACGAGCTTTGCGCAGGAGCAAGGGAAGCGGCTGAAGCCATTCCTGTTGAACGCGTCCGCCCGAAACGGAAATTAGCGGGTCCAAAATAAAAATCAAGTTAAGACGCCTCTTGACGTAAGAGGCGTCTTAACTTATTTTTAAATAAGTGCTTTTTTAGAGAGGTGGAAAATAAAATGAAAATAGCTATAATAGGTGCAATGGAACAGGAAGTAGAATTGTTAAGAAATGAAATAGAAAATGCTCAAACGGAGATTATTGCAAATAGTGAGTTTACGGTTGGTACGTATAAAGATCAAGAAGTAATTTTATTGAAAAGTGGAATTGGAAAAGTGAATGCAGCAATGACCACTACGATTTTGTTAAACCAATTTAAACCGGATTATGTGATTAATACTGGTTCTGCAGGAGGGTATGATCCCGATTTAGAAGTTGGAGCTATTGTGATTTCTAATGAAGTACGTCATCATGATGTAGATGTTACTGCTTTTGGTTATGAAATTGGTCAGGTTCCTCAGCTTCCACCGGCATTTAAGGCTGATACTCACCTAATGCAACTAGCAGAAGAAGCTGTAAAAGAGATTGGTGAACATCAAGCAGCGACTGGATTAATAGCAACTGGTGATATTTTTATGCACAACCCTGAAAAGGTAGAGATTGTTCGTCAGAATTTCCCTCAAATGAAGGCCTGTGAAATGGAAGCAGCGGCTGTTGCTCAAGTATGTCACCAATTCAATGTTCCATTTGTGGTTATCCGTGCTTTATCTGATATTGCAGGAAAAGAGTCTTCTATTAGTTTTGACGAATTTTTACCGGTAGCAGCAAAACATTCGACAGAAATAGTTTTGAATGTTATTGAAAAACTTTAAAACTTCATGAAATTGACAACTTATAAATGAAAAAATTAGTTATATTTACTTATTCTTATGGTATGATGAAAGCATAATAAACGATTTCATTATGCATTAGGAGGAGATAATATGATTTTTCTGATGGCCATGTCTATTTTGATTACTGCAGTTTTAAGTTTTATTATGATTTCGGAGACTAGCGAAGATTAATCCTCTAAGCTCTTTTGGTGTTAGTAGCATCAAGAGAGTTTTTTTCATGGATATAGGACTGATATAGTTTGACTAGTGCACGTTTTTCTATTCGAGAAACGTAACTCCTAGAAATTTTTAATTGTTTTGAAATTTCTTTTTGTGTCATTGGAAGATGACCTAATAATCCGTAACGTCGAACAATTATTTCTAACTCTCTTTTCTCCAAATTGCCTAGGTGCTTGTAAAGTCGACTCATGTCTTCCTGATCAACAAGTTGTTCATCTGTGCTTTTTTCTATTCCTTGTAGTAAATCGGTAATTTCAAGAGAATGTCCGTCTTTATCCATACCAATCGGTTCATGTAAGGACACATCTTTCTGAACTTTTTTTAAAGAACGTAAATACATAAGAATTTCATTTTCAATGCATCTAGCCGCATAAGTGGCTAGCTTTGTTTTTTTTGTTGGTGTATAGCTATTTACTGCCTTCATCAACCCAATAGTTCCAATTGAAATATAATCATCTAAAAGCTCATGTTTTGGGTGGAATTTTTTTACGACATGTGCGACTAATCGCATGTTTCGTTCTATTAGTTCATCTCTAGCAGATAGATCTCCTGCTAAAAATCGTTCTATCATCACTTTTTCTTCTTCAGGTGTGAAAGGTTGATGGAATGCCTGACCTTTTAGATAACCGAGAACTAGAGGAAGTTCAACGACCATGCTTATAAAAGCAGTGAAAAGACCAGAGATAGTGTTCACCTCCATCTGTTGATAAGTTTAGTATATGTCGAATTAAGCCAAAATATGAAAAGATACGCCATAGCATGTCTCTATCACACAATAGGTGCTCATTGTTTTAACATAAAAAAAAAACGACTGCAAATGCAGGCGCTTAATTTCATACTTTTCTTAAAGTAAACGTGCTAATCATTAATAATGCTAGAATGATAAATAAAAACATATAAGAGACGGAAGGGATATAATTAATAGCAAAATAGGACAAAGTTAGAATTACTCCTGCTACTGTTATTGGAAGCCCTGTAAAATATCCGTTGGACTCTGAAATATTAAAGCGTGCTAATCTAAAAGCACCACATGCTATATAAATAACTGTAATAACCATTCCAACAACACTAAATTCCTGTAAAACCAATGAATAAATGAGTAGTGCTGGAGCGACTCCAAAAGATATAATATCACTCATTGAATCCAACTGCCTGCCTAATTCAGATTCAAGTTGAAGTTTTCTTGCTACCATACCATCAAACCGATCCAATAAACCGGCTACAAATATAAATAAAACACTATATGTGTATAGTTCATTCATTGTTGCCATAATTGCTGCTCCACCAAAAGCAAGATTACCAATGGTAATCATGTTTGCTGCATGTGATTTCAATTTTTTTACTGTATTTGTCATAACGTCTTGTAAATACATTGCAAATCACTCCTTTACAAATAATATATTTGTTCATTATACTTCGGATAAGAAAAAATTGTAAGAGTTTTTCAAAGGGAGACAAAAATGAAAGAGAAAATATACCAATCGATGATTGAGTTAACAAATGGAAAATGGTCTTCGGTCATCCTTAAAGGGTTTGCCCAATCCAAACTTAGTAAAAGGCTCATACCATCTTATATTAAATATTTTAATATATCAATTCAAGAAATAACTAGTAAGATGGATGATTTTTCTTCATTACATGATTTTTTTATTCGTCATGTGAAGGATGAATCTAGACCTATCATGAGCACTGAAAATGCGATTATAAGCCCTGTTGACGCTACAGTAGAAAAAATAGGAGATATAACAGCTGATGGAGTATTCCATGTTAAAGGAAAAACTTATTCTCTTCACAATATGTTAGGAACAGAGAAAATAGCAGAAGAGTATGTGAATGGAAAATATATTGTATTATATTTGAGTCCGGCAGAATATCATCGTATCCATGCGCCTGTAAATGGGAAAGTACTTCGCCAGTATGTTCTTGGAAAAAAATCATACCCAGTAAACAAGTGGGGACTTATGTATGGCAAAAATACAATTAGCGGAAACTATCGTTTACTAACTGAGTTAGAAATGCCAAATAATAAAAAATGTTTTTTTATTAAAGTAGGGGCTATGTTTGTGAATTCAATTGAATTGACAAATAAAACTAAAGAATGGTCAAAGGGAGAAGAAGTGGGATATTTTTCTTTTGGTTCTACGGTTGTAATGTTCTTTTCAGAAGAAAGTATTGAATTTGCAACGACGATTCGTGAAGGTCATTTTATACGAATGGGTGAGTTAGTAGCAAATATGCTATAATCGATAAAGAAAATGCATCGAATTGGAGTGTTCGTAGTTGTATCAAAATTTTATACCGAGTGAATTTGTAAGAAGCGTCTTCCATATTAAGCCTGAGTTGCTAAAGGAAAAGGGTATTAGAGGCATAATTACAGATTTAGATAACACATTAGTAGAATGGGATCGTCCAGATGCTACACCTAAACTAATTGAATGGTTTGCAAGCATGAAGGCTGCTGGTATTCAAGTGACAATTGTATCTAATAATAATGAGCTGCGAGTTCAATCTTTCGCGGATCCGCTTGGAATTCCCTTTATATATAAAGCAAGAAAACCATTTGGGAAAGCTTTTCAGCTAGCATTGAAAATAATGTCTGTAAAAAAAGAAGAAGTAGTAGTTATAGGCGATCAACTATTAACGGACGTATTTGGTGGAAACAGACAAAAGCTACATACTATATTAGTTATTCCTGTAGCAAAATCGGATGGTTTCTTTACGAAATTTAACCGTTTAGTGGAGCGAAGAATTTTTCGTTATTTGGATAAAAAAGGACAAGTTACATGGGAGGAAGAAGAGTGACAGAAACACCAAAATGTATCGGTTGTGGTACAACTATTCAAACAGAAAACATTGGGGATCCTGGTTATGCACCTGCATCTTCGTTAGAAAAAGATTTTATCATTTGTCAGCGTTGTTTTCGTCTAAAAAACTACAATGAATTACAGCCAGTTTCTTTGACGGATGATGATTTTTTAAAAATATTAAACGGTCTGGGTAAACAAAAAGGATTAATCGTTAAAATAGTAGACATATTTGATTTTAATGGTAGCTGGCTTCCAGGATTACATCGCTTTGTAGGAAATAATCCAATTCTATTAATAGCAAACAAAGCTGATTTGCTACCTAAATCAGTAAAGAAAAATAAAGTGATAAATTGGATGAAGCAAGAATCGAAGAAGTTGGGACTTTCTCCAATCGATGTACTTTTTGTTAGTGCGCATAAAGGGACTGGAATGACCGAAGCAATCGAAGCAATTGAACATTACCGTAAAGGGGAAAATGTATATGTTGTCGGTTGTACAAATGTTGGGAAGTCAACCTTTATAAACAGAATCATTAAACATGCAACGGGTGAAGATGCAGTTATTACAACTTCTCATTTTCCTGGGACTACACTGGATATGATAGAGATTCCTTTAGACGATTCAAAAGCTTTATTTGATACGCCCGGGATTATTAATCACCACCAGATGGCGCATTATTTAGATCCGACTGAGCTTAAATTTATTACTCCTAAGAAAGAAATAAAACCGAAAGTATTCCAATTGAATAGTGAACAAACATTATTTTTAGGTGGCTTATCTCGTTTTGATTTTATTAAGGGTGATAGATCTGCTTTTACATGTCATATTGCTAATGATATTCCGATACATCGTACAAAATTGGAAAATGCGGATAATTTATATAAAGAGCATAAAGGAAAGTTATTGTCTCCTCCATCCGAGCAATTTGCGGACAAGCTACCTCCATTGGTAAGACATGAATTTAAAATCAAGGATGCGAAAACAGATATTGTTTTTTCTGGTTTAGGATGGATAACGGTACAACATGGCGACGCTATTGTAGCGGCCCATGCTCCAGCTGGTGTAGAAGTTTCAATCCGTCCATCGCTTATTTAGGAGTGTAAACACAATGAAAAAATGGTTTGCAGTTATAGGGAATCCTATTTCTCACTCTCTATCCCCATTTATGCATGAAAAATGGCTTAGCGAGCTGGAGATAGACGCTTCTTATATACCTATTCATGTCGAAGAAGACAACTTAGAAGAAGCAATAATGGGGCTAAAGCTTCTTGGTTGTAGTGGATGGAATGTGACAGTTCCTTATAAGGAAGCGATTATTCCATTTCTAGATGATATTGATGAATCTGCAAAGGGTATAGGAGCGGTTAACACTGTAGTGAAAACAAAAGATAATCGATTTATTGGTTATAATACAGATGGTTTTGGATTTATTAAATCACTTGGTCCCATTAATTTGGAGGACAACATTTTAATTATTGGTGCTGGAGGGGCTGCTAGAGGTATTGTAAATGCATTTAAACAAGGTGGATTTACTAATATTACAATAGCGAACAGAACAGCTAAGAATGCAGAAAAAATGATCCATGACTTACAAATTGGTCATTTCATCACCTTAAACGAAGCGGAAGCACAATTGAATTCATTTGATATAGTTGTACAAACAACTCCGCAAGGGATGAAAAATCAAGCAAATACATTACCAATACAACTAAATAAATTAAAAGAGCATGCAATTGTTGCGGATATTGTATATAATCCTTTAGTTACTCCTTTTTTAGAGGAAGCAACAAAATATAACGCTAGAACTATTAATGGGTTAGGAATGCTCGTACATCAGGGTGCAATCGCGTTCTCTTATTGGAATGGTGTATATCCAAAGTCAGAAGATATGATAGATCGTTTAACAGAAAATTTAGGAGGAAATTATGTTAACAGGTAAACAAAAAAGATTTTTACGAAGTGAAGCACACCATTTATCACCTATTTTCCAAGTAGGAAAAGGCGGAGTAAATGAGGCAATGATAAAACAAATCGGGGAAGCACTAGAAGTTCGCGAATTGATTAAAATTAGTATTTTACAAAACTGTGAAGACGAAAAGCATGAAGTAGCAGAAGCACTAGCAAAAGGTGCAAATGCAGAATTAGTGCAATTAATCGGCTTAACAGTTGTATTATACAAACCTTCTAAGAACAATAAGCGAATCGAGCTTCCAAAAGCGAGTCGTGCATGAGTAAAAAAGTAGGTATTTTAGGTGGTACCTTTAATCCTCCACATATGGGTCATTTAATCATTGCGAACGAAGTGTTACATGCGTTGAACTTAGATGAAATACGTTTCATGCCAAATGCTACCCCACCACATAAAAAGAAAGATGAACACGTTTCAGAAGCTAATCGACTGAAGATGGTAAAACTAGCAATAAAGGATATGCCAAAAATGAATGTAGAAACAATTGAATTAGAACGTGGTGGTACTTCCTATACGTTTGATACAATGGAGCTTTTGCAAGAAAGGGAGCCATCGACTACATTCTTTTTCATTATTGGTGGAGATCAAGTTGAATATTTACCGAAATGGCACCGTGTAGAAGAGTTAGTAAAAAAAGTGCAAATTGTAGGAGTACCTAGACCAAATACTACATTTGAAACTGCATATCCTATTATTAAATTGGATATCCCACAAATCGAATTATCTTCCACGATTGTAAGGAATCGTCTACAGAATGGAAAAACAACAAAGTTTCTCCTTCCAGAATCTGTTAAAGATTTCGTTCAAAGGGAGAAGTTATATGAAGAACGTTGATCTACTAGAAAAGATTAAAGATCGTATGCCTCCTAAACGTTTTGAACATACAAAAGGTGTAGCTAAAACGGCAATACATTTAGCAGAAAAATACGGGGAAGATAAAGAAAAAGCAGAAATAGCTGGGATCTTACACGACGTAGTAAAATTTGCGGATAAAGATTGGTTGAAACAGAATATCTTAACTGAACATCTGGACCCGATGCTATTAACGTTTCATCATGAACTATGGCATGGTCCTGTTGGAAGTATCGTAGCGAAAAAAGAATTTTTTATTGAAGACGAAGACATACTTCATGCTATACGCTTTCATACTACGGGTAGAGCAGGTATGTCCAATTTGGAAAAAATTATTTATATAGCAGATATGATTGAACCAAGTCGAAGTTTCCCAGGCATTGAAGTCTTACGTGATAAGGCAGAAATTGATTTAGAAGATGCCATGATCAGTTGTGTGACACATAGTATAAAATTTTTAATTGAAAAAAAACAACCGGTTTATCCGGATTCATTTCATTGTTACAATGATTTGTTAAATAGAAAGGAAAAGTGAAGGAATGAATTCTTCAAAATTACTAGAAATTGCTTATAAAGCAGCAGACGACAAACGTGCAGATGATATTGTCGTACTGAATATGCAAGGGATATCTTTACTTGCAGATTATTTTTTGATTTGCCACGCAAGTTCTGATCGTCAAGTCCAAGCAATTGCAAAAGAACTTTCAGAACAAGCAGCTGTAGCTGGGTTTAATGTAAAACGTTTAGAAGGTTTTGATGAAGCACGTTGGATTTTAGTTGATATGGGAGACGTTGTTGCCCATGTGTTCCATAAAGATGAGCGTACTTATTACAATTTAGAGCGTCTTTGGGGAGATGCACCATTGATTGAAGTAGGGCTTGATGCATAATGGCTATGTACGATCAGTTTGCATTTATATATGATCGATTGATGTCAGATATACCTTATGCAAAGTATGCGGAATGGGTGCAAACAAAAGCACCCCATTCTGCAGGGAAAAAACTGGTTGATATTGGATGTGGTACAGGAGTATTAAGCGTCCAATTTGCAAAAGCAGGATATGATGTAATTGGTGTAGATTTGTCAGAATCGATGCTGACAGTTGCTCAAAATCGTAGTTTGGATAATAATGTCCAAGTCTCGTTTATTTGTCAGTCTATGTCTGAAATGGATGGTTTCGAAGGTATAGATGTTGCAGTGATCGCTATTGATTCTATAAATTATTTAGAGAAACTGGATGAAGTGAAACAAACTTTTCAATATATTTACCACTCCTTGGTAGAAGGTGGACAACTATTTTTCGATGTCCATTCACTATTCAAAATGGATGAAATATATCCGAATGGCCCATTTACATATGAGGATGAGCAAGTGGCATATATTTGGAATACTGAAATTGGCGAAGAGAGTCATTCTATTTATCATGATATTACATTTTTTGTTCGTGACGAGGCTGGTTATTACGAACGATTTGAAGAGTCACATTACCAACGAACCTTTCCAGTTGAAACATATATAAACCTATTAAAAGAAATTGGTTTTTCTTCCATTTCTAACTCCACTTCTATATTTGGAGAACAATCTCAAGATGAGATTGAAAGATTCTTTATCCACGCTGTAAAATAAGTCTTTCATTTAAGAGGTAAATTTAGTATAGTTTGGGTAACTCCATATAATTTACCTCTTCCTATGAGAGGATGATATTTCTGGTACTTTCTATTTTTCAGAAAAACAAGAAAAAACTGTTGCTCCCAACTTCAGTTGCATTAGCATTCCTTTTTTTTATCATTCAATCCCACTTTAACTCCGCTAATTCCACAGCGGATTCAATTCAACCTATCCCTATAAATGAAGCAATTCAACCACAAGAATCACCCATTGAGTTCTTAGAGGACAATCGAATATTTGTCGAAGTAAAAGGAGCAGTCAATATGCCTGGTGTATATGAACTAGCCCCTGAGGATCGCGTATTAAATGCAATTGAGCTTGCAGGAGGTTATTTGCCAACAAGTGATAGTAAAGGTATTAATCATGCGCAAAAAGTAGAAGACGAGATGGTTATCTATGTTCCGATAGAAGGCGAAGAAGTAGAATCTCTCTTGAGTTCTTCTGGTGAATCCTCTAACCTTGTAAACATAAATACAGCAGAGATAGCTTTACTCACTACGTTACCAGGTATAGGACCAGCAAAAGCAGAAGCGATAATAGCTTATCGAAATGAACAAGGAATCTTTAAAGAAACCGCAGATTTAATGAAGGTAACCGGTATCGGTACTAAAACGTTTGAAAAATTAGAGTCTTTAATAACTATAAAGTAAATATTTGTGTTGTTGACGTGTGATTGGACAAACTACTAAACTAGAGGAAGTATTAATATTTAGGAGGTAGTTATATGGAGCGTATTACATGGGACCAATTTTTCATGGCACAAAGCCATTTACTTGCGTTAAGAAGTACATGTACACGGTTAGGAGTAGGAGCAACAATTGTTCGAGATCGTCGAATTATGGCTGGAGGCTATAATGGGTCAATCTCCGGAGGAGACCATTGTATCGATCACGGTTGTTATGTAGTCGACAATCATTGTGTTCGGACTATTCATGCAGAGATGAATGCTCTTTTGCAATGTTCTAAGTATGGTATTTCGGTGAATGGGGCAGATTTATATGTTACTCATTTTCCTTGCCTACCTTGTACGAAATCTATCATTCAGGCTGGAGTTTCTCGTCTTTACTATGCACAGGATTATAAAAATAACCAATATGCAGTAGAGCTTCTGGAGCAATCCGGTGTACAAATCATCCATGTGCCATTTGATGATCGAAAAATCGATTTCTTAAGTGATGAAAAAGTTGAATTATACATGGAACTTCTTACAAAACTTCGTGAGAAAGGAGCGAGTAAAGAAGAATTGGTACCTTATGAAACGAAGGTGGCAGAGTTATTCGGTCTTTAAATATTAAAGGAAATATTATTTATATAGCCTTATCAGTAGTTGTTGCTTCCATAGCAGCGTATGAATCGATAAGGCTTTTGTTTTTATTAGTACTGATCGTATTTTGGCTACTATATAAAGGAAAACATATATTGTTTATTGTGCTGGTTGTCGTTTTTGGTAGTTCTTCCTACATGTACTTTATTTTCAGCATTCCAGAACCATCTGAAAATGTTACTGTGAATAAAATTACCTGGACAGATAGTTACAGGATCAACGGTAGCTATTTACGAGGATTTGCCATTGGAGATGATCAACAAAAGTGGTATGTTCAATTAAAAATTAAATCAGAACAACAAAAAAACGTATTCTTAAACGAGTCGATTGCTGGTAAAAGTTTTCTAATTGAGTCGCAAGAAATTTTAAAAGCCCCTTTATCTCATATGTATGCTTTTGATATGGAAGCATATATAAAAAGTAATGGAGCTGTCGGACAAATAGAGGTACAGAAATATCAGCTTGTAGGAAATGAGAAAAGCTTTGTCAGTTTTATGGCGGAAAAAAGATTTGATATGAAACAACATATTCAGTCGACATTTCCATCCTCATTACAATCTGAAGCGGAAGCATTGCTAATCGGAAGTCGTGAACAAATGCCAACAGATTTACAAGTGGCCTATCAAACCTTGGGTATAACACATCTTTTTGCAATCTCAGGACTTCATGTTGCACTAATAACCCTCATTTTGTACGAACTACTTATTCGCATTGGAGTTAGAAAAGAATCAGCAAGTTGGCTGTTAATTTTAGTGCTTCCTATTTATGCATTGTTAGCTGGAGGAGCACCATCTGTATGGAGATCTGTTTCCGTTACTGAAATAGTATTACTAAGTATGGCATATAGGAATAAAATTGCTATGGAGGATGCTTTTTCGCTAAGTATTATCGGATTTGTATTCATTAGCCCTTGGATTGTATATCAAATTGGTTTCCAATTATCATACTTAGCTGCTTTTTCACTAATCTATTCTTCTGTACTTTTAAATAGTAGCTCCTCTTATTTAAAGCAATCATTCATGATTACATCTGTATGTCAATTAATCGTTTATCCTATTCTACTTTATCATTTTTACGAAGTATCGATATCTTCCTTTTTAGCAAATCTCCTTTTTGTACCTTTATTTTCTTTTCTCATTCTACCAATAAATATCTTCCTCTTATTTTTAACCTATCTCTCAACTTCTATTAGTGGGTTTATGTTTTCAATGTACGAGCCTATTCGTGTTAAGTTGGAAACATTCATCTTATATATTGGTCATCTGCCATTTCAATTATGGAATCCAATGAAGCCTTTACTACCAATCGTGTTTTTTGCTTATTTAACTGTGTTTTTCTTTTTTGTTTGCTTGGAAAAGAGAAAGAGAATTATTATTGGAACAATTACACTACTTATTCCGATAGTTTTTATGCATATCAAACCATATTTGAATTCGTCCACATGGATTAGCTTTCTTAATGTTGGACAAGGGGATTGTATTATTATTGAAATGCCCTACAGAAAAGAAGTGATCATGATTGACACAGGTGGACTGTTAAGGTTCGAACAGGATTCCTGGAAAGAGACTAATGAAAAATATGAGGTTGGGAGACAAATTGTTGTACCTTTTTTAAAAGGGAGAGGAATAACAAAGATTGACACTCTCGTTATAACACATGCAGATGCAGATCACATGGAAGGTGCTGAGGAAGTCTTAGAAGAAATAAAAATAGAGCAAGTTCATATTACCCCTGATTCCACTCAAAAAGAAGTGATGAAGGATTTAATAAAGGAAATAAGGAAACAAAATATACTTGTGCTTGAAAAGATTGCAGGTGATCACATAGAGTCTAAATATTTTCAACTTCAATATATTTATCCGTTTGATAATATGTATGAGGGAAATAATGACTCACTCGTATTGTCTATGAAAAATGCCTATTTTCATGGATTGTTTATGGGTGATTTAGAGAAGGAGGGGGAAGAGGAGCTGATTACAAGCTATGCAAGCGCAATTAAACAGCTTACTTTATTAAAATTAGGACATCATGGAAGCAAAACATCTAGTATTGAATCTTTCTTAGAGCTGACTGAACCTGACATCTCCATAATCTCAGCTGGATATAATAATCGTTATGGACATCCCCATCCAGAAGTTGTGGAGAGATTAAACAGGTTAAATCTACCTTATTTACAAACTGGAAAGGATGGGACGATTCAAGTAGAAATAAAAAAGAATGGAGATATAATGATTTCTACACCATAAAAGAAAAAGAGTTTTGTTAAATAAGTCCCTAAATGAAAGACGGCGACTCTCTTGAAGGAAAACGAGACAGTCACAGCCCCGCACGTAGCTTAGCAAGGCACTGAAAAAGTCTATAGAATTTGACTTTACTAAATAATGACGTCCAATAAATAAGAAAATTGTTGAAACGGCTCCCTTTCCGCGGGCGTTGCCTTAGCCTCCTAGGCCAACACGATGTTGGTCATGCAATCGTTGCCGCAGGATGCGGCGAACTTAGATTGCCTTCTCCTCAATGCGGGGTCTTCGGCAAACGCTATTCCCGCAGGAGTGTCGCCTTTTTCAACAATTTTCTATAAATACTAATTTATAAATTTAAGATATGAAAACATGCTCTATTAATGGTATGACGTTTTTCTAATTGAAAAGCGGATAATAGTTGATTAGAGTGGAAGGCGGCGACTCCAGCCGGAATAGCAAATGTTTTCTGCACCGAAAGCGAAGCGGCAGGTGCATGAACTGAAGACCCTGGACTGAGCGTAGCGAAATTAATTTTTGCGACGAGCTTTGCGCAGGAGCGAGGGAAGCGGCTGAAGCCATGCCGGCGGAAAGCGTCCGCCTGGAAAGAAAATCTATCGCACTTTTTAATAGAAGTAAGAAGAAAGAGGCTGCCCTTAGAAGTCATTTTTTATGACTTGCAGGACAGCCCCTTCTCTGTTTTATCGAGCGATAAACTCAATAATTACTGCGATAGCGAACATTATTGTAAAAAATCCAAAGGAGACTACGAAACCTACGCCTGAGTCGATAGCGTCGTTACGTTTCGACTGTACATTTTGTTCAAACTGATTCATTGATACCCCTCCTATTTCCACCTAATTATAAAGTATTATATATAAAAAATCTACATGGAAACGGTCAATTTTCTATTCACTACTATAATGTCACAAATTATTCATTTATTCTACTGTATAATAAGATTATTAAAGTTAAACAAGGGGATTTATAAATGATTTCAGAAAAATGGATGCAAATAGCAAATAATAAAATAGCAGATGTTTATTTATTATATGGAACGGAAGCCTATTTTATCGAAGAAACATTAAAAAAACTTAAGAGACAATTAAGTGAAAGTGGAGAAGTAGAAGTTATAAATTTTGATCTGGAAGAAAACAATATAGAAGAAGTTATTTATGAAGCAGATACAATTCCTTTTTTCTCTGATCGTAAATTAGTAATTGCAAAAAATGCCTTCTTTTTGAAAGCTGCTGAAAAAGGGAAAGAGAAAATTGTCCATGATACAGTAGTATTAGAAAAATGGGTTCAAAGTCCATCTCCAACTTCAGTTACGGTTTTTATTGCGCCTTATGAAAAACTTGATGAAAGAAAAAAAATAACAAAAGCGATGAAACAACATGCTGAAGTAATTGAAGCTTCTAGTTTACAAGCTCATGACTTAAAAGGTTGGATTTTGCATGAGGTTTCTAATCTTGGGAAAACAATCTCCGATGAGGCAGTAGAAGGTTTAATAGAAATCGGAGGAACAAATTTAGTTCATTTACAAACAGAATTAATGAAAATTACGACTTACTTAGGGGAACAGGAAGAAATTGATATTAATACGGTGAAGTTGCTTCTCGTTAGAACATTAGAACAAGATGTTTTTTCTTTAGGAAATGCCTATTTAACGGGAAACAAAGGGGAAGCAATCGAAATATATCATGACTTATTAAAACGAAAAGAAGACCCACTTAAGCTAAATGCTTTAATAGCGACTCAGGTACGTTTAATGATACAGGTAGGACACTTAAAGAAAAGAGGATATCATGCACAACAAATTGCAAATCAACTAAAAGTACACCCTTATCGAGTGAAGTTATTATTTGATAATCCTAATCTACAAAATGAAAAAAAATTGCTTTCAACTTTAAATGATCTTGCAACAGTGGACTTGCAACTAAAAACATTAAATATTAATCGAGATAGAATTTTAGAAATGTTTTTGATGAAATAAAAAAGAAAGACTGGCCGATGAATCGGATCCAGTCTTTTTACTTACGCTTTTTTCATTAATTGAGCTTTCTTGCGAGTAGCTGCGTTTTTATGAATTAAACCTTTAGAAGCTGCTTTTTCAACTTGTTGAATTGCAGTTTTAATAAGTTCTTTTGCGTTTTCGTCGTTATTAAGTGCAGCAGTGTCAGCTTTTTTTACAGCAGTACGCATAGCTGATTTTGCTTTTGCATTTTGAGCGTTTAACGTCTCGTTTTTCTTAACACGTTTAATAGCAGATTTAATATTTGGCATACCTTTCACCTCCTAATAAGGTCTGAGATGATACTTTTATGTGTTGAAAACTGTCTAATACAACAAGCATTATTTTAACAAACGAAAAAACAAATTGCAATATATAAATGCAAAGAATATTTACTTGACACATCGTACAAACTATTTAGGAGGTGATTTATATGTGGGGAAGAACAGATCTTTTAGATGAAACGGAAGAAATGGTACAACACAAAACGAAAACTCAAAAAGAGACATTAAGTAATTCAGAAGGAATAAAGTTTGACGAAAGTCGAAGCGGCGCAGTCTTAATAACTTCAATAGAAGTAAATGAACAAGGTGAGAAAAAAATAGGTAAGAAAAAAGGTAAATATATTACGCTTACAGATCTGACGGTGAATCCAGAAGTTGAGGAAAGTTTCGAAGCCTTGGAAAAAATGTTCTTAGAGAAGCTTGACGAGATGCATCAAGGATTAAATTTATCAAATTCTTCTAAAGTGTTAATAATTGGACTAGGAAATTCTACAATAACTCCAGATGCTATTGGACCAAAGGCAATTGAATACTTACAAGGTTCCTCTCTATCCCAAAAATCAGAAAACGTAAAGGTAGTAATGTATGCTCCAGGAGTTACTGGTCAGACAGGTTTTGAGACAAGTGACTTTATAGAAGCTATTAGCAAAGCATTTCAGCCGGATTTGATAATTGTGATAGATGCACTTGCAGCAAGAAATAGTGAACGACTTTGCAAAACGATTCAGCTGACGAATACAGGTATTCATCCTGGATCGGGAGTCGGTAATCAACGAAAAGAAGTATCAGAAGAAGTTTATGGTGTTCCTGTAACTGCAATTGGGATACCAATGGTGGTCGATGGTCCAGTCTTATATGCAGATGCGATGGAAAATGTTATACATTATATTGCATCTAAAGTAGAGGAAAAAAGTAGACCTTCCTCAGCACTTGCTGTTACCCCTATGGTGTCTAGCAAAAAATCGACTCTTGATAAAACGGTTTTACAACCGATATTTGGAGAATGGGTGACATGGTCAACGGATGAAAAAAGAAAATTGTTTGAAGAAGTGTTCGTAGGAAAAAATTCTTCTTTATTTGTGACTCCGAAAGAGACGGACGCATGGGTTGAGCAGTACGCTTATTTATTATCTAATGGAATTGAAAATTGGATTTCAAGCAGATAATTAGCGCGACTTTTATTCTTAAGGAATCTTCTTAATTACAGTTGCATAGTAGTTCTAAAAATACTCTCCTCAACATACGATTGTTTGAGGAGAGTGGAAATTATGGCTAATTCCCTTAAGAATTTAACAAGCATTTTAATACTATTATTTTTAGCTCCCATTGTGATCGCTACAATCCAAACACCTCTTGTTACGCAACAACCCGAAGAAAAGAAAAAAGAGGAAACACCAATTGTCTATGCGGCACAGCTGGAATCACCACCAATTGTTTCAGAAATTACTGATCCTAAAAAAGCATTTGTGTATTTTACTCATTACCAAGAAGCATACCAGCCTATACTTGCGGCAAAAGGAGAGAAGGTTTCAGTTTATCATCCTGAAAGTAATATAACTACCTTTCAAGAACAACTCACAGCTCAATTTGCATTCCACCAAGTAGAATCAGAGTTTTTGGATGACTATAATAAGCAAGAAATAAAAGACTATCATACGATTCGCCCATTTGTTCAAAATGCTTTAGCTCATAATAAGTATGATATTATTCTTGATATTCACAGAGACTCAATGAAAGCGAATGTAACGACTCTTAAGGTCGGCGAAGAAAGCTATGCTAAATTTATTTTTGTAATTGGAGCGGAGCATGACAACTACCGATGGAATGAGCAGTTAGCTAATAATCTCTCTGATCAATTAAATAAATTAGTTCCTGGAATATCACGAGGGGTTTTGGTTAAATCAGGGAAGGGTGTAGATGGCGTTTACAACCAAGACCTTGCCAAAAATCTTCTTGTGGTTGAACTTGGAGGCGTCGATAATAATGAACAAGAAATTAATCGTTCTATCGCTATATTAGCGAAAGCTATTTCTAATATGTTTTACGAACCGATAGCATCTTAAAGTACCAAGAGATTGAGCTTATAGCTTAATCTCTTTTTTACTTGATTGTTTTACTAACAGCTTTTTGATAAGATTATATTCTGGCAAAAATAATTTTAAAGGTAACATATCCATCGAATTTTTACTTTGGAAAGTTTACATACAAGAAATACATAATTATTTAACAGACATATTTGTAATTCGTTACGAAAAAGGTTTTGTCTGTTATAATTCTTAGTAGTTTAATTAGGAGTGAACAAGATGAATCATGAACAGAGAATGGAACGACAAAAAAAGATTCGTAACTTTTCGATTATAGCCCATATTGACCACGGAAAATCAACTTTGGCAGATCGTATTTTAGAAAAGACGCAAACTTTAACTTCACGCGAGATGAAAGACCAGTTACTCGATTCCATGGATTTGGAGCGTGAAAGAGGTATAACGATTAAATTGAATGCGGTGCAACTGACATACAATGCAAAAGATGGAGAAGAATATATATTTCATCTAATTGATACACCAGGACATGTCGATTTCACATACGAGGTTTCTAGAAGCTTAGCTGCTTGTGAAGGAGCCATCTTAGTTGTGGACGCAGCTCAAGGTATCGAAGCACAAACTCTTGCAAATGTGTATCTAGCATTAGACAATGATTTAGAGATTCTACCGGTTATCAATAAAATCGATTTACCTGCTGCTGATCCTGAGCGTGTTAGAAATGAAGTTGAAGAAGTTATAGGATTAGATGCATCCGAAGCTGTTCTAGCTTCTGCTAAAGCAGGGATAGGTATAGAAGATATTCTGGAGCAAATAGTAGAAAAAGTGCCAGCACCATCTGGAGATCCTGCAGCCCCATTAAAAGCGCTTATTTTTGACTCGTTATTCGACCCTTATCGCGGTGTAATTGTTTATATTCGTATTATGGAAGGTACTGTAAAACCAGGAGATACGATAAAAATGATGTCTTCTGGTAAAGAATTCGAAGTAGTTGAAACAGGGGTTTTTACACCAAAATCTACTATGCGTTCAGAGTTGACTGTTGGGGACGTAGGTTTCTTAACAGCGTCCATGAAACATGTTGGCGATTCAAGTGTAGGGGATACAATCACTTTAGCTTCGAACCCTGCTTCTGAACCACTTGCTGGATATCGAAAAATGAATCCGATGGTTTTCTGTGGTTTATACCCAATTGATAACGCAAAATATGTTGATTTACGGGATGCCCTAGAAAAATTACAACTTAATGACTCAGCTTTAGAGTTTGAACCAGAAACTTCACAAGCACTTGGATTTGGATATCGTTGTGGATTCTTAGGACTGCTTCATATGGAAATTATTCAAGAACGTATTGAGCGTGAATTTAAAATAGATTTAATCACGACGGCACCTAGTGTTATTTACGATGTTAAGTTGACCAATGGAGAAACGATTAAAGTAGACAACCCATCTATGATGCCAGATGTCCAAAAAGTAGATACAATTGAAGAACCATACGTTAAAGCTTCTATTATGGTACCTGAAGATTATGTGGGATCTGTAATGGAGTTATGTCAACGAAAACGTGGGAATTTTATCACGATGGATTTCTTATCTAAAGCTCGGGTTAATATTATTTATGAAATTCCTTTATCTGAGATTGTATACGATTTCTTTGATGCTTTAAAATCAAGTACAAAGGGTTATGCATCTTTTGATTATGAACTGATTGGATACAAAGAATCTAAACTAGTTAAAATGGACATTCTTTTAAATAGCGAGAAAGTCGACGCATTAAGTTTTATCGTTCATAAAGATTTTGCTTATGAACGTGGAAAAGTAATTGTTGAAAAGTTAAAAGCGCTTATTCCTAGACAACAGTTTGAGGTTCCAGTTCAGGCAGCGATTGGTCAAAAGATTGTTGCACGTTCAACGATCAAATCAATCGGCAAAAACGTTTTAGCAAAATGTTATGGTGGAGATATCTCACGTAAACGAAAACTTCTTGAGAAACAAAAAGAAGGTAAAAAACGTATGAAACAAGTAGGTTCAGTAGAAGTACCACAGGAAGCATTTATGGCTGTTCTGAAGATGGATGAGCCTAATAAGTAATTGATTAAAGGGATAAGAATAAAATTCTTTTGAAATTAATATTTTTCAATGAACTTGCCACCGTTTGTATTTTTCGGTGGCAAGTTTTTTTCATTTTAGAATAAATAAACATATGCATTGAAAAAAGGACTTAATAAGGTTCATTCGGACTGTAGACAAACTCTAAGGTTTTTGAGTTTATCTATAGTCTTTTTTCTTTTAAAATAAAAAATGTCATAAATAGTAATAGGATTTCCGCTCCGGGCGGACGCTTTCCGCGGGCGGGGCCGAGCCGCTTCCTTTGCTCCTGCGCAAGCTCGTCGCAAAATTAATTTCACAAAGCTCAGTCCAGGGTCTCGACTGTCCCGCTTTTCCCGCTGGAGTCGCCGCCTCCGCTAAGGATCTAAATAAAAACACACAATACTTGAGTAGTGGTTGATTATGATGTTAATAGTTGGAGATGCTGATGATTAACCAACTAGTTCCAAATACGATCGTCCTAGTGTCGATCAAGTAATCTTATTTAAGATGACATTCATTCAATATGTGTTCGGCATCCATTCCATGCGTAAACGAACATGACGTGTCGCTAGTTCTTACGGTTTGTTAGATTTAATAAAATACGATACAATACAATATGAAAGTGCTCGTCTATGAAGCATTTATGGCTTTTTTAAATGGACTAGCCAAATAAATACCAAAGGTAAGGAGGCTTTTGCCTCCTTTTTCCTTTTATAGAAAGTGGTGTATCCTATGGTACGTGGCGTTTATCTCCACATTCCTTTCTGTCATCAGATATGCAATTATTGCGATTTTAATAAATTTTTCTTTCATAACCAACCAGTAGATGAATACATCGAATCCATAGGTAAAGAAATGCACTTATGGGAAGAACAATTAAATGGATCCCAAATTGAAACTATTTTTATTGGGGGAGGAACTCCGACCTCTTTATCTGAATCTCAATTAGAGCGATTATTTACTTTCATCCATCAATACATTCCAATGGATGGAGTAATTGAATTTACTTCAGAAGCTAATCCTGATGAATTAACTTTTGAGAAAATGCAACTTATGCGACAGTTTGGAGTAAATAGATTAAGTATGGGTGTCCAAACGTTTGATCAAGAATTATTGAAGGTCCTTGGAAGAACTCATTCTAACGAACATGTCTATGAAGTAATAGAAAATGCAAAGAAAATTGATTTTCCGTCTATTAGTATTGATTTGATGTATGGATTGCCAAATCAAACAATGGAGCAATGGCAGAATTCACTGCAACTGGCAAACAGCCTTAACATTCCACATATTTCGGCCTATTCTTTATTGGTAGAGCCTAAAACGATTTTTTATAACTTGATGTCAAAAGGCAAACTTTCATTACCAGGAGAAGACCTGGAAGCAAAAATGTATGGGTATTTGTTGGATGAAATGACGAAACAAGGGTATAACCAATATGAGATTAGTAATTTTGCGAAGGAAGGAAAAGAATCTAAGCATAATTTGATTTACTGGGATAATGATGAATACATTGGGCTTGGAGCAGGAGCACATGGTTATGCAAATAGCATTCGGTACTCTAACCACGGTCCACTAAAAAAATATATGAATATGATCGAACAAAATGAAAAACCTATCATGATGCAAAAAGAAGTAACTTCTATCGAAAAGATGGAAGAGGAAATGTTTTTAGGTTTACGAAAAAATGCTGGAGTTTCGATAGATAGATTTAATCATCGATATAGTCAATCAATTCAAAAGGTATATGGAAAAGAAATAGAGGAACTAAAACAAAAAGGATTCATCATTATTGAAAATGGTCATGTGAAATTAACACGACGTGGACGATTTGTTGGAAATGAAGTATTTCAGTATTTTCTTCAATAAACCAAATCATATTCATTGACAGTTTTCTTTAGATTTGATACCTTTTATATGAGTATTAGCACTCTCATAGAACGAGTGCTAACAGAGGTGATAATCATGCTAACTAATCGGCAATTATTAATATTGCAAGTAACGGTAGATGATTTTATTGAAACCGCTCAACCAGTTGGATCTCGTCAGATTTCGAAAAAGGAGGAAGTTCCATATAGTCCTGCTACTATTCGAAATGATATGGCAGATCTTGAAGATATGGGATATTTAGAAAAAACACATACTTCGTCTGGTCGTGTACCGTCAGAAAAAGGGTACCGTTACTATGTAGACAATATGTTAACTCCACAACGAATTTCGAAAGATGAGATTAAGCAAATTCGTTCGGTCTTTGAAGAAAGAATGGTGGAGACGGAGCAAATCATTCGGAAGTCAGCAAATATCTTGTCTGAACTGACGAATTACACCTCCATATTATTAGGGTTGGATGTTCGAAAGCATCGAGTAAAACGCTTTTCAATTGTGCCACTTTCAGAAGATTCGGCTGTAGCCATTATCGTCACAGATAGCGGACACGTTGAAAATCGAGTATTTTCTATTCCTGAAAGCTATAATACATCGGACATTGAACGAATGGTTAATTTGTTAAATGACAGCTTAATAGGAGTACATGTACATGAAGTTCCTATGAAATTAGAGGCTGTTACAAGCACGTTATTAAAACAAAGAGTCGGGCATTTTAACAATCTCCTTAGTTCATTGAACAAAGCGATGACGATAGAGCAGAAGGATAAAGTATACTACGGTGGAAAAATGCAACTGTTAAATCAACCAGAATTTAATGATTTAGAAAAAGCTCGTAGTATAATGTACTTGATGGATCATGTAAACCAAATACCTAGTATTTTTCCTGTTGATAAAAAAGGAATTCAGATAAGAATAGGATCTGAAAATAATCACCTCGCAATGGAGGACTGTAGCGTTATAACAGCTTCCTATGGAATAGGAGATGAACAGATGGGATCAATCGCAATTATTGGTCCTACGCGTATGGATTATAAGCGTGTAGTTTCTTTACTGGATGTAATGAGTACTGATTTATCAAGAGAACTATCTAGAATATTACGTGGTCATCATGGATAAGGAGAGTTGTGGACATGTCAAAACAAAAAGATGAAATCGTAGAAGAAAGTCTAGAAGTAGAATCAAATGAAAATAACGAAGAAGTAGCTAACGAAGAAAGTGTGGAAGAAGTAGTTGAAGTAGACGAACTCACACTTGTTAAACAACAATTAGAGGAAGAACAAGATAAAGCGATCCGTTTAAGAGCAGACTTCGAAAATTATAAACGAAGAGTTCAATTAGACAAAGAATCAGATTATAAATACCGCGCTCAATCTGTTCTAACAGATATTTTACCGGTACTTGATAATTTTGAACGTGCACTTGCAGTTAACGTAACATCGGAAGAGGCTGTGTCTTTAGTAAAAGGTGTAGAAATGGTATATCGCACTTTACTTGATGCAGTTGGGAAAGAAGGCCTTGAAGTAATTGAGGCAGAAGGTGTTCCATTCGATCCAAACTTCCATCAGGCGGTAATGCAAGAAAAGGACGATTCAAAAGAGTCAGGAATCGTGCTTCAAGAATTACAAAAAGGGTATAAGTTAAAAGATAGAATACTGCGACCTACTATGGTTAAGGTAAACGAATAATAATCGATACTTACTTATATCAGTTATAAATTAGGAGGAAAAATATATGTCTAAAATTATTGGTATTGACTTAGGAACAACAAACTCATGTGTATCTGTACTAGAAGGCGGAGAACCAAAAGTAATTCCGAATCCAGAAGGTAATCGTACAACTCCATCTGTTGTAGCATTTAAAAATGGTGAAAAACAAGTTGGGGAAGTAGCTAAACGTCAATCTATTACAAATCCAAATACAATTTCATCTGTTAAACGTTTAATGGGTACAAATGAAAAAGTAACTGCCGAAGATAAAGAATATACTCCACAAGAAGTATCTGCAATGATTCTTCAATACTTAAAAGGTTTTGCTGAAGATTACTTAGGTGAAAAAGTAACGAAAGCTGTTATTACAGTTCCTGCATATTTTAATGATGCTGAACGTCAAGCTACAAAAGATGCTGGTCGTATCGCAGGTCTTGAAGTTGAACGTATTATTAACGAACCAACTGCTGCAGCGCTAGCTTATGGGCTAGATAAAATGGATCATGATGAAAAAATACTTGTGTACGATTTAGGTGGAGGTACATTTGACGTATCTATCCTAGAACTTGGTGATGGAGTATTTGAAGTATTAGCTACAGCTGGTGATAATCGTCTTGGTGGGGATGACTTTGACCAAGTAATAATGGATTATTTAGTTCAAGAATTCAAAAAAGATAATGGTGTTGACTTATCTCAAGATAAAATGGCTGTTCAACGTCTAAAAGACGCTGCAGAAAAAGCGAAAAAAGACTTGTCAGGTGTAACATCTACACAAATCTCTCTTCCTTTCATTACTGCAGGGGAAGCTGGACCACTTCACTTAGAAGTAACAATGACTCGTGCAAAATTTGATGATTTAACAGCTCATTTAGTAGAGCGTACAATGGTACCTACTCGCCAAGCGCTAAAAGATGCTGGTCTAAATTCATCTCAAATTGATAAAGTTATTCTTGTAGGTGGTTCTACTCGTATTCCTGCTGTACAAGATGCAATTAAAAAAGAAACTGGTAAAGAACCACATAAAGGTGTTAACCCAGATGAAGTAGTAGCAATGGGTGCTGCTGTTCAAGGTGGAGTATTAACTGGAGATGTGAAAGACGTTGTTCTTCTTGACGTTACACCTCTTTCATTAGGTATTGAAACAATGGGTGGAGTTTTCACAAAACTAATTGAACGTAATACAACAATCCCAACATCAAAATCTCAAGTTTTCTCTACAGCTGCTGATAACCAACCTGCTGTTGATATTCATGTTTTACAAGGTGAACGTCCAATGGCAACAGATAACAAAACACTTGGTCGCTTCCAACTTGCGGATATTCCACCAGCACCACGTGGAGTTCCACAAATTGAAGTAACATTTGATATCGATAAAAACGGTATCGTAAACGTTAAAGCAAAAGATTTAGGAACGCAAAAAGAACAAAACATTACAATTCAATCGAATTCTTCACTTTCCGATGAAGAAATTGAACGTATGGTAAAAGAAGCAGAAGCAAATGCAGAAGCAGATAAAGCTCGTAAAGAAGAAGCAGAAGTTAAAAATGAAGCAGATCAACTAGTATTCATGACAGAAAAAACATTAAAAGATCTAGAAGATAAAGTATCTGAAGAAGAGAAAAAATCTGCCGAAGATGCAAAAGAAGAGTTAAAAGCAGCGTTAGAAGCTGGTAACTTAGAAGACATTAAAACTAAAAAAGATAAATTAAACGAAATCGTTCAACAACTTACAATGAAACTTTACGAACAAGCACAAGCAGAAGCTGCTAATGCAGGTCAAGCAGATAGCGGTCAAGCTGACGATGGTGTAGTAGATGCTGAATTTGAAGAAGTAAAAGACGATAAAGATAAGTAAGACTAGATAGACAAGTAATGTGAGTGGTGGGAAAAGTCAAAGACCGAATTCGGCTTTGGCTTTTCTTACTGTTTAGCTTAGAAACGACAAATAAGTTTTTTGCTATTCGGATTTTGTCCGTGTTACAATAATCTTTATGTGTAGGTTAACAGAGCAGGAGAGTGAACTATGAATAAACGTGATTATTATGAAGTGCTTGGTTTATCAAAAAGTGCTTCACAAGATGAGATTAAAAAAGCATATCGTAAGCTTTCCAAACAATATCACCCTGATATTAATAAAGAAGCAAACGCAGAGGAAAAGTTTAAAGAGATTTCGGAAGCTTATGAAGTGTTAAGTGATGATCAAAAACGTGCGCAATATGATCAATTTGGTCATGCTGGTCCAAACCAAGGCTTTGGTGGTTTTGGTGGCGGAGCAGACGGTTTTGGCTTTGAAGATATTTTCAGTTCATTTTTTGGAGGGGGTGGCTCTCGCCGACGTGATCCAAACGCTCCAAGAAAAGGAAATGACCTTCAATATTCTATGACCATCGAGTTTGAAGAAGCAGTTTTTGGTAAAGAAACAGAAATAGAAATTTCAAAAGAAGAAAATTGTGATACTTGCTCAGGTACTGGGGCAAAACCAGGAACACATCCAGAAACATGTACGCATTGTAATGGTGCAGGTCAAGTGAATGTGACCCAAGATACACCATTTGGCCGTATACAAACTAAACGCACATGTAATCACTGTCATGGAACTGGTAAGATGATTAAAGATAAATGTTCAACATGTCATGGAAAAGGTACTGTCAATAAACGCAAAAAAATTAAAGTCACAATTCCAGCCGGAGTTGATGATGGTCAACAACTTCGCGTAAGTGGTCAAGGGGAACCAGGTGTAAATGGTGGTCCTGCTGGAGACTTATATATTGTATTCCGTGTTAAAGCTGATCCTCGTTTCGAACGAGATGGCGATGATATTTATTATGAATTACCATTAACTTATGCCCAAGCAGCTTTAGGTGATGAAATTGAAGTGCCTACTGTACAAGGGAAAGTGAAATTAAAGATTCCGGCAGGAACTCAATCACAAACGAAATTCCGTTTAAAAGGAAAAGGCGTGAAAAATGTTCATGGTTACGGAGTCGGAGATCAACACGTTATCGTTAAAGTAATCACTCCTAAAAAATTGACAGAAAAACAAAAACAACTACTTCGTGAATTTGCTGAGATTAGTGGGGACATTCCAGAAGAGCAAGGTAGTTCGTTATTTGATAAAATAAAAAGAACGATAAAAGGTGAATAAAGGAGTTGTGCGCAGGGTGAAATGGTCTGAACTATCTATTCATACGACAATTGAAGCAGTAGACGCTGTGAGTAATATTTTGCATGAAGCTGGTGCGAGTGGGGTAGTCATTGAAGACTCAGAGGAATTAGTTAGAGAAAGAGAAGATCGATTCGGTGAAATCTATAATTTAAATCCAGAAGATTTCCCTGTTGACGGGGTTCGTGTAAAAGCTTATTTAGCAGAGACTAGCTTTCTATTAGAAACGGTAGAAGAGATCAAGCTTGCGATTAATAACTTACAAAATTTCAATATCGATATTGGACACAATATTGTGACTGTGCAAGAAGTGGATGAGGAAGATTGGGCAACTGCTTGGAAAAAATACTATCATCCTGTAAAAATATCCAATCGATTTACAATCGTACCGACTTGGGAAGATTATGAACGAGTTAGTACAGATGAGTTAATAATTGAATTAGATCCAGGAATGGCTTTTGGAACAGGTACTCACCCTACAACAGTTATGTGCCTTCAAGCTTTAGAAAAAACTGTCCAACCGAATTCAAAAGTGATAGATGTAGGAACTGGGTCTGGGGTACTCTCAATTGGAGCAGCTAAACTTGGTGCAACATCTATACATGCACTTGATTTGGACGAAGTGGCTGTAGCTTCTGCAAAAGAAAATATCACAATTAATAATGTAGACCATGTGGTAAAGGTAACGCATGGTAATTTACTTGATAGTGTAAATGAGCAGGCAGATATTGTAGTTGCAAATATTTTAGCTGAAATTATTATGACGTTTACAGATGACGCCTTTTCTATTGTCAAAGATGGAGGCTTGTATATTACCTCAGGTATAATCTCTGCTAAAAAAGAAGATGTGAAAAATGCTTTGCAAAAATCTGGCTTTGAAATTGAAGAAGTGATGATGATGGAAGATTGGGTAACAATCATTTCAAAAAAACCGCTTCTATAAGGAGATTGTTATGCAACGTTATTTTACGGATGAACCAATAAATGATAATAATTTGATTACAATAACCGGCGAGGATGCGCATCATATGATACAAGTGATGCGCATGTCACCCGGAGATCAAGTATATGTAGTCGCGGAAAACTTTACTTATACGATGAAAATCATGGAGGGGACTTCAAAGGCAGTCGTTTTGCAAATAGTCGATAAGCAAACTAGTTCAAACGAAATGCCTATTAAAGTTTCCATAGTATGTGGCTTACCTAAAGGTGATAAGTTAGAATTGATTACTCAAAAAGCAACAGAACTTGGAATGCATACACTCTATCCATATGAAGCGAAAAGGTCAATTGTGAAATGGGACAAACAAAAAAACGTAAAGAAGCTCGTTCGTTTGCAAAAGATTGCGAAAGAAGCAGCTGAACAATCGCATCGTTCTAGAATACCAACTATACATAGCCCTATTAACTTAAATGAACTTTTAGAAATTGCCCAAAAATACGATGTGAAGTTTGTTGCAGATGAAGAAGATGCAAAACACGAGCAACGTCAAAAGTTTGCTGAGCAATTAAAAAAGGTGTATGATAAAAAATCGATACTTATTGTATTTGGTCCCGAAGGTGGATTAGATCGCTCTGAAGTAAAAGTCTTACTAGAAAATGATTTTCATCCAATTTCACTTGGACCAAGAATTTTAAGAACTGAAACTGCCCCGTTATATGCGCTTGCTGCAATTTCCTATGAATATGAATGAAAGAGGTGTAAGGATATGTCATCCGTAGCATTCCATACATTAGGCTGTAAAGTTAATCATTACGAAACAGAGGCTATATGGCAATTATTTAAAGAAAATGGTTATGAACGCACTGATTTTGAAAAACAATCAGATGTATATGTTATCAATACTTGTACAGTAACTAATACAGGCGATAAAAAAAGTCGTCAAGTAATACGTCGAGCAATTCGTCAAAATCCTGATGCTGTAATCTGTGTTACTGGTTGTTATGCACAAACTTCACCAGCAGAGATAATGGCAATTCCTGGTGTAGATATTGTAGTGGGAACACAAGAACGAACAAAAATGCTAGATTATATTGAACAATATAAGTCTGAACGAACTCCTATTAATGCAGTAGGAAACATAATGAAGAATCGAGTATATGAAGAGTTGGACGTCCCTTCATTCACAGATCGCACACGTGCTTCCCTTAAAATACAGGAAGGCTGTAATAATTTTTGTACTTTTTGCATTATCCCATGGGCTCGTGGCCTCATGAGATCACGTAACCCAGAAGAAGTAGTTCACCAAGCTCAACAGCTAGTGGATGCAGGTTATTTAGAAATTGTATTAACAGGCATTCATACAGGTGGATATGGAGAAGATTTAAAAGATTATAATTTGGCACAGCTTTTAAGAGACATTGAAAATAATGTAAAAGGATTAAAACGTCTTCGTATTAGTTCAATCGAAGCAAGCCAACTATCGGATGAAGTAATTGATGTGTTGAGAGATTCAAAAATTGTTGTGAGACATTTGCATATCCCTATACAATCCGGTTCAGATACTGTTTTAAAAAGAATGCGTAGAAAATATACAATGGAGTTTTTCGCAAATCGTTTAGACCGATTAAGAGAGGCTTTACCTGATTTAGCTATTACTTCTGATGTAATTGTAGGTTTTCCAGGTGAAACAGAAGAAGAATTTATGGAAACATATGATTTTATTCGTGACCAAAAATTCTCTGAACTTCATGTTTTCCCGTATTCTAAGCGGACAGGTACACCTGCTGCAAGAATGGAAGATCAAGTAGAAGAAGAAGTGAAGAATGAGCGTGTGCATCGTTTAATTACATTAAATGATCAACTTGCAGTAGAATATGCTTCCCGATTTGAAGGTGAAGTATTAGAGATTATCCCAGAAGAAAAATATAAATTGGATTCAGATTCAAATTTATATGAAGGCTATACAGATAATTATTTAAAAGTTGTCATTCCTGGGTCTGAAGATTTGATTGGAAAATTAGTTCGTGTAAAAATTACAAAGGCTGGCTATCCTTATAACGAAGGACAATTTGTACGTGTGCTAGACCAAATAGAAGAGTTAGTATAATAAAAAAAGTCAGTGAATTTTATCTCACTGGCTTTTTTTAATAATCTCTATTATGATTAAGAGGTACGGACAACTGCCGAGAGGGGAATACAAATGACACAAAATATTGCAGCATTAATTGATCATACATTATTAAAACAAAATGCTACAAAAGAACAGATTGAAAAATTATGTGAGGAAGCTAAAACATATACATTTGCATCAGTATGTGTAAATCCTACTTGGGTTGAACTAAGCGCAAAACTTTTACAGGATAGTCCAGTTAAAGTTTGTACAGTGATTGGGTTTCCACTAGGTGCAAGCACTACTGAAGTGAAAGCATTTGAAACAAAAAATGCAATTGAGAATGGCGCAGAAGAAATAGATATGGTTATAAATGTAGGTGCATTGAAAGACTCAAACTATGACTTTATCCAAAAAGATATCGCTGCAGTCGTAGAAGCAGCTAAAGGAAAAGCAATTGTGAAAGTTATTTTAGAAACTTGCTTATTAACAAACGAAGAAATTGTAAAAGCAAGTGAAATATCTAAAGCAGCTGGAGCAGACTTTGTAAAAACTTCTACTGGATTTTCAACTGGTGGAGCAACAGTTGAAGCTGTTAAACTTATGAGAGATACTGTTGGTCAAGACCTTGGTGTCAAGGCTTCTGGCGGTGTTCGTAGCCTAGAAGATTTACAAGCTATGGTGGATGCAGGTGCTTCTAGAATTGGTGCAAGTTCAGGAGTAGAAATTATGCAAGGTCTAACAAGTAATTCTGATTATTAATTTAGTTGTATGTATTGACCATTTGTAAACAATACGATATAATTTTTTAGTACATAACAACTGGTTATGTACTTGACGTGTGTTCGGAGGGAGGGAAAGAGAGATGTCAAAAACTGTCGTTCGCAAAAACGAATCGCTTGAAGATGCTCTTCGCCGCTTCAAACGTACTGTATCTAAAAGTGGTACAATTCAAGAGGTAAGAAAGCGCGAGTTTTATGAAAAACCAAGCGTGAAACGTAAAAAGAAATCAGAAGCTGCACGTAAACGTAAGTGGTAAATTAATCCCAACCATCCCTACGTTCAAAACACGTACATTATGATTAAAATTTACAAGTATGTAAACCGAGAAAATTTATTTTCTCGGTTTATTTTTTTTTGAAACTTTTTTCATTCTACTCCGTAAAGTATTATATACATATAGAAGAAGGGAGGTTTAAGGATGAAATTGTTCCGATATATTACTTCAATTTGCTTATTGCTTTTATCATTTTTCATGATTGTTCCTTCTATTACTGCAGACGCTCCGAAAGTTTATAAAATTCCTGTATATAAAGAAGTTGAAAAAGGTTTATATGCTTTTTTAAAAAGATCCATCAATGATGCGGAAGAAGCAGGAGCAGATGCTATTATTTTTGAGATTAATACTCCTGGAGGATTTGTAGATTCTGCTGAAGATATTGTGAATTTACTTGACTCAACCTCTATTCGAAAAATAGCTTATATTAATTCACAAGCACTTTCAGCAGGAGCATATTTAGCACTACATACAGATGAAATATACATGTCTCCAAATGGGACGATGGGTGCGGCAGCTGTAATTGACGGCAGTGGAAATGCTGCAGATGTAAAAGCGAGAAGTGCATGGAAGGCTAAAATGATCAACGCAGCTAACCGAACAGGAAAAAATCCAATATATGCACAAGCGATGGCAGATGAAAGTGTTGACTTACCAGAGTTTAATGCTCCAAAAGGTGAATTGTTAACGCTTACCTCTGCAGATGCATTAAAAGTAAAGTACTCGAATGGAACAGTTAGTTCAATGGAAGAATTACTAGAAGTGACGAAACTAGCGGATGCACAGATTATTGAAACGGAGCAAACGATTACTGAAACAATTGCTAGGTTCATTACTCACCCGATTATAGTACCTATTCTTTTATCTATTGCAAGCTTAGGACTAATAGTAGAGTTGTATTCTCCTGGTTTCGGTGTTGCTGGAACGATGGGACTTGTATCGTTAACACTTTTCTTTTTTGGACATTTAGTTGCAGGACTTGCTGGGTACGAAACGATTATCATTTTTGTTATTGGAGTAATCTTATTAATTGCTGAATTCTTTTTGCCCGGAGGAATTAGTGGTATATTAGGGGCAGCTGCTATTATTACTAGTATAATACTAGCAGGAGGCAATATTGTACAAATGAGTATATCTGTTTTAATTGCTTTAACAGTAGCTATAGTGGGAATGGTGATTATAATGAAGTTTTTTGGTAAACAATTAAAAGTATTAAATAAAGTAATTCTCTCGGATGCTACAACTACTGAACAAGGGTATGTTTCCAATGTAAATAGACTTGAGTTAATTGGTAAAGTAGCAGTAACAATGACTCCCCTTAGACCTGCCGGAACGATACGTATAGGTGATGAGCGAATAGATGCAGTTTCTGATGGAAGTTTTGTAGAAAAAAACAAACAAGTTGTTATTATTAAAGTAGAGGGTTCTCGTATAGTTGTACGAGAAATATCTGAAGGGGAGGAAATAGAATGATTAGTGGAAGTATGATTTCTTTAATAATTGTAATCGTTCTGGCATTCATAGTGCTGTCTGTATTTTTTACATTTTTTCCAATCGCATTATGGATTTCAGCACTTGCTGCTGGAGTTAAAATTAGCATATTTACATTAGTAGGTATGAGGTTACGTCGAGTTATACCTTCTCGTATCGTAAATCCGCTTATTAAAGCACATAAAGCAGGTTTGAATGTTGCGATAAACCAGTTAGAAAGTCACTATTTAGCTGGTGGTAATGTTGACCGTGTAGTTAACGCATTAATCGCTGCTCACCGAGCGAACATTGCTTTAACATTTGAACGAGCGGCTGCAATTGACTTAGCTGGCCGTGATGTTTTAGAAGCAGTACAAATGTCGGTAAATCCAAAAGTTATTGAAACTCCATTTATTGCAGGGGTTGCTATGAATGGTATCGAGGTAAAAGCAAAGGCTCGAATTACTGTGCGAGCAAACATTGACCGTTTAGTCGGGGGAGCTGGGGAAGAAACAATCGTAGCACGTGTAGGGGAAGGTATAATTAGTACCATCGGTTCCAGCACTAGTCATGAACGTGTTCTAGAAAACCCAGATTTAATTTCGCAAACGGTGTTAGCTAAAGGATTAGATTCAGGAACTGCATTTGAAATTCTATCGATCGATATCGCGGACGTTGATATTGGCAAAAACATCGGTGCTGAACTTCAAACAGAGCAAGCGGAAGCAGATAAGAAAATTGCACAAGCTAAAGCAGAAGAACGTCGTGCAATGGCTGTAGCTTCTGAACAAGAGATGAAAGCGAAAGTAGTTGAAATGCGCTCGAAAGTAGTTGAAGCAGAAGCAGAAGTACCACTTGCAATGGCTGAAGCTTTGCGCGAAGGTAATATTGGTGTGATGGACTATATGAACTATAAAAATATTCAAGCAGATACTACGATGAGAGATTCCATAAGTAAAGTCGGAGGAGAAAAAACTTCTACGGATGAATTGAAAGACTAAGAAACAATGGATAGGAGGTTTTCTCCTTGGAAAGTATTATTGTCATCATTATAATGGCGATCATTAGTAGTTTGGTTGGAAAGAAAAAGAAACCAGAGCAAAAGCCTGTCAAACAAACTCAACAACCAATGAAACCAGTAAAAGATAATCCATTTAAGGATCTTGGCGATTTTGCAAAGGATTTTATGGATGAGCAAAAAAAACAATTGGATAGAAAGTCCCCAGAAGTAAAGAAGGCACCTGTCCTTGTTGAAAAAGTAGAACGAGAAGTTATGAGAAATCAGGGCAAACCTCGATCTACGGGTAGACTTTCCGTTCATCAGGAAAATAAGGAACAAAAAGTATCACGACCGGATATTAATATAATTCCTAATTCCAAAGATGATTTAGTTAAAGCAATTGTGTTCTCTGAAATACTAGCACCACCAAAATCGAGAAGATAACTCATGAACACCCCTTTACATGCATAAAATCATGTAAAGGGGTGTTTTTTTGAAAAAATTATTTCCACTCCATGCGAGTATTATGATGGAAGATTTCAGTGAGATTACGTTAGATAATGAATTTACCATCCTCCGTTTAAAAGAAAATAATTTAGTCTGTGCATACGATGATTTCCTTTTAGAAATTCAAGCCACTACTTTAAAGATAAAGTCAATATCAATGGAGCGACTATGTTTGCAAGTAGAAGATCTTAGTCATTTCAAAATTACGAGGAAGGAAAAAATGTAATGCAGCAGCTAATTCAAGTAAGGATGCCGATTAAAGTAGATCAGCATCTATTATTTCAACGGTTATTTTCAGTTAATATTGTCGTGTATCAGGTCTACAGTACAGAAAAGTACTTTTATTTTTCTATTCGAAGAAAGGACTTACCAGTTTTTCGTAAAGTAAGGAGGTCATTAAAGCTTCCTGTTTATTTAGTAGATGAAAGAAAAAAAGGAATCATTCAACCATATGCTATCTCAATAGTAGGCGTGATCATATTTTTATTGATTCCTGTTATACTTGCGCAATTCATTTGGACGATACAAATTGAATCTGAATCTCCAGAAAACAATGTACTGATTTATGAAGAATTAAAGGAAATAAGCATTAAAGAAAGAATGCTTGCTTCTAAAATACCATCGGAGCAAGAGATTAGGCAAAAACTATTACTAAAACATAAAGAATACTCTTGGGTGCATTTTACAAAATCAGGATCAAAATTAACTGTAACGCCGATGTTAGCACCAACTCAGACAGAGCGTGTTATTAAAGATGCTCCCTCTATCCATTTAATAGCAAAAAGAAGTGGTGTCGTAACTGATTTTGAGCTAATAAAAGGGGTAAGGGCAATAGAAAAAAATGTTAGTGTAAAAAAAGGAGACATTTTAGTTAATGGTTTTGTAACGCAGGGAGATAAAAGAATTATTACTAGTGCAGAAGGTAAGGTATTTGCAAGTTATTGGATTGAGCTTGAATTTGAATTACCAAAACAAGTAAGTATCGTTAAACCCAGTGAGCGAAAGCTAGTAATACAAAAAAAGAGTGAGAAAAAAACGACGTTTTGGAAAGAGGTTGTTCTACCTAAACCTTTACAAAAATATTTGGAAGTAGGTTATGTGCAACTTTCGGAAGAAAATAAGTTTTTATTGAATGAACAATCGATGGAAAAATTAATACGCCCATTACTTTATCAAAAGATAATTAACGAGCTACCTGCCGATACTCAAATACTGGAGGATAAAATTTTACAGGTGACCATTCAAAATGATAAAGTAAAAGGGAAAGTATTATTTTTGATAAATGAAAATATTGCGATTCCACAAGTAATACCCCAAGGAGACGAAGCATGAGCGAAATTACACAATTAGATCTTATTTTAAAAGACCCAACTGAAGCTGTAATGCTTCTAGGTATATCAGATAAAAATGTAAAGCTTATTGAAGAAGAACTGAAAGTACAATTGATTACTCGAGGGGAAACAATTCGTATTGTTGGTGAAGAAAAAAATGTAGATGAAGCAAAAAAGTTAATGGAGCAACTTTTATCGGTCATTCATAAAGGTATTAATATTAACTTGCGTGACGTTTCTTCTGCGATTGAAATGAGTATGAATGGAACTATTGAATATTTTTCTGGCTTGTATGATGAAGAAATCGCTAGAAATACAAAAGGAAAAGCAATTCGGGCAAAAACTATTGGTCAGCGAGAATATATACAAGGTATTCGAAAATTTGATTTGGCATTTGGAATTGGACCAGCAGGTACTGGTAAAACTTATTTAGCTGTTGTAATGGCTACACAAGCTTTAAAAAATGCACACGTCAAAAAAATCATTTTAACACGTCCTGCAGTGGAAGCCGGCGAAAGTTTAGGATTTCTACCCGGAGATTTAAAAGAGAAGGTAGACCCTTATTTAAGACCGTTATACGATGCGTTACATGATGTGCTTGGAATGGAACAAACTGAGCGTTTAATCGAGCGTGGAACGATTGAAATAGCGCCTCTTGCATATATGAGAGGAAGAACCCTTGATGATGCATTTGTGATTCTAGATGAAGCTCAAAATACAACTAAAGCACAAATGAAAATGTTTTTAACTCGCCTTGGATTTGGTTCTAAAATGGTTATCACTGGAGACAAAACCCAAATTGATTTACCTAGAGGGGCAGAATCAGGATTGATCATTGCAGAGAAAATCTTGAGTAATGTTTCTGGTATTCATTTTCAGTATTTGGAACAAGGGGATGTCGTCCGTCATCCATTAGTTGCAAAAATAATACAAGCATACGAAGAACAGCAGCCATAATGGGCTGCTTTTTTTTATTAATGCGGATGGCAAGGTACGAAGGTATCCCCTTTTTATTGGGTTATATATATACTTTACGGATTCTAGTTTTTTATATAGGCCCCGTTGATTTCCGTTCTAGGCGGACGCTTTCCGCCGGCATGGCTTCAGCCGCTTCCCTCGCTACGCTCAGTCCAGGGTCTTCAGCTCATGCTATTCCGGCTGGAGTCGCCGCCTTCCACTTCGATCAACTATTGTATGCTTACAAATAAATTAAAGGAAATATAGGCAGGTGTTCCACATGATTTCAACCCAAGAAACCTTCAATTTAAGTAGTCCATACAAGGGGATTTACAATATCGTTGTGCCATAGAGATAATATGCTTTTTTTCAGTGCCCTCCACGTCATGAGGCTTGCAAGGCGCGAATGCCAGTGTAGTCTCTTTATTCTAATATTAGATTACTGAACAACAATTCTTAAAAAAGGATGTAAACTTTCTTTTTCATTGAATTGTATCTATTTCATCGGCTTATTTCTAGGATGTGCGCCTTACACGCCGCAGGAGCGTGAAGAATGAGACCCCGTAAAGGATGGACGAGCGACGAAGGAGCGACTCATCCTTCGGAGGCTCATGCGAAGCGTGAGGCAAGCGCACATCCGTCTGTACTCTATAAGTTGTTGAATCCGATTTTTTTATAAAAACAAAAAGGACATTTCACTTTCCTAAATGCTTAAATTTGGAATTATTTTTAAAACATACAATAAATAAGGTATAATGAATGTACCATTTAGAAGGGTGATGAATATGTTATGAATTCAATTTTATTAAAAATGAAGGAATGGAGTAATTATAAGCATCTCCCATTAGTTATTATTTTTATTACGGCTATAATTATGTTTTTTTTATTGATCGGCAATGTGAAGGAAAATACATATGATATTAAAGAGTTTCAGTTATCTCCAGAAACTATTCGTGCAGTTAAAACGATAGAAGATACTGTTAAAACAGAAGAGGAACGTGATAGGGTAGCAGCAGAGATTCAACCATATTATCAATTTCAAGAAGAAACTGCAGACAACCAAGCTGCCATCATCAGTTCCATATTTGATAGTGTCATTGAAATTAAAAAAGAAGTGATTCCTGAGGGAGAAGTAGAAAATAGAACAAGCCAGCTAGAAAAATTGAAAAAGGAAATAGATAAAATTGTTGATAATGCAAGTATGGTGCAGTTAAATGATGAGGCATTAACAACTTTATTGGGGCAAAGTCCAGCAGTTCTTGAAAAATCAAGTGAAACCATTAGCACCCTTGTGAAGGATATGTTGGATCAACCAGTTCGATTAGAAAACGTTTCTGATAAGAAAAAAGAAATAGAAGATCAAGTAAGGGCCTCATTAAAATATTCAAATAACTATATGAATGTTTTGTCATCGATGGCTCGGTCAAGTATTGTAGAAACTGAAATTAAAAATGAAGAACAAACAGAAATTCGCATAGAGCAGGCAAAAGCTAGTGTCGAACCGATTAGAATTTTACAAGGTCAAATTCTTGTACAAAAAGGAGAAATAATAGATAGAGAAGTTTATAGGCAAATAAAATTACTAGGAATGTTAACAAACAAATCCTCATACAAACCAATTATTGGTGTGGCATTATTTGTCATTTTGACTATGTGGGTTTTGTATGTTCAAACTGTAAATAAAAAAGAAAAAACGAAAGAAAATTCAAAATCGTTATTAGTTGTTTTGTTTAGTTTACTTATTTCCATATTAATGATGAAAGTATTGCAGTTTGTTGCCTATAATTTTGATGTTGTCATTGCATTTATTTTTCCGACAGCAATTGTATCTATGTTAGTTTACCTACTTGTAAATGAACGAATGGCTTTTATATCTACTATCATAATTGCTGCATATGCTGGATTCATATTTCAAGAGGGGTATACAAATGTATTTCAAATGGAAGTATCCTTGTATATTTTATTTGGTGGAATAGCAGGCATTTTTGCGTTACAAAAAATGAGCAACAATTCACAAATCTTACGTTCAAGTCTAATCGTTGCCTCGGTTAACTTAGTTTTTATTCTCTTTTACTTGCTCATGACTAAAACGACGTATGGGATAGGAGATTTACTCTTTTATTTCGGAGCTGCAATATTATCAGGAATACTATCTGGGGCATTAACAATAGGAATATTACCTTTTTTTGAATCCTTATTTGGTATTCTATCAACTATGAAATTAATTGAACTATCTAATCCGAACCATCCACTACTAAAGAAAATTTTAACCGAAACACCAGGAACCTATCATCATAGTGTAATGGTTGCCAATTTAGCAGATGCGGCATGTGAAGCTATAGGGGCAAATGGTTTACTAGCAAGAGTAAGTTGTTATTATCATGATATTGGCAAGACAAAAAGACCAGGTTTTTTTATAGAAAATCAAATCAACGGCTATAATCCGCATGATAATTTACCCCCTGAGGCAAGTCGTGATATTATTATTGCACACGCTATAGATGGGGCAAATATTTTACGAAAGCATAAGATGCCGAAAGAAATTATTGATGTTGCAGAGCAACACCATGGGACAAGTCTTCTAAAATTCTTTTATTATAAAGCAAAAGAACAAAATGATAAGGTAAGCGAAGAAGATTTCAGGTATTCAGGCCCAAAACCACAAACAAAGGAAAATGCTATTATTTCCGTTGCAGATAGTGTAGAAGCGGCAGTCAGGTCTATGAAAGAGCCCAACTCAGATAAAATACAGGCATTAATACAATCTATTGTTAAAGATAAGTTACAAGATGGACAATTTAATGAATGTGATTTATCTTTGCGTGAGATTAAGAAAATGGAAGAAAGTTTTTGTACAACTTTGAATGGGATATTCCATTCACGAATAGAATATCCAAAATAAAAACTAAGGTGGAACGACTATGCTAGAACTCGATTTAATGGATGAGACAAATACATTATCAGAACAAACAATCGAATTGGTTGAAAAGGTATTGCAATTTGCGGCTGATCAGCAGGCTGTAAAGAATGGAAGCGAAGTAAGTGTAACGTTTGTAACGAACGATGCTATTCAAGAAATTAATCGTACGTACAGAGATAAAGATGTTCCTACTGACGTTATATCATTTGCGATGGAGGAAATGGGTGAAGGAGAGATAGAGATAAAAAATGCCGATATTCCTACTCTTTTAGGTGATATAATTATTTCAGTAGAACGTGCAAGTGAACAGGCTGCTTCCTACGGACATACATTTGAGAGAGAACTATGTTTTCTAGCGGTCCATGGTTTTTTACATGTACTTGGATACGATCATGGTACAAGAGAGGAAGAACAAGAAATGTTTGGCTTACAGGAAACGATACTACAGGCTTTTGGATTGAAACGTGAAGGCCATGGACAGTCGTAAATTTTTAAAATCATTTATATATGCTTCCAATGGAATTTTACATGTTTTAAAAAGTGAACAAAATTTTCGATTTCATTTATTTGCTGCAATCGTAGTATTTATAGTAAGTATAACAACTGGATTATCTAAAAATGAATGGATAATCATAATTATGTTAATTTGTGGCATGTTCATGGTAGAATTATTAAACGCTTCAATCGAACGAGTTGTCGATTTAGCATCACCAGCCTATCATGAACTTGCAAAACAAGCGAAAGACTTAGCTGCAGGTGCATGCCTAGTTTACGCTATTTGTAGTGCAGTTGTCGGGTTGATGATATTTATCCCTAAGTGGTGGGGAATACTATTCTAGAGGTGAAAGAATGAATAAAGAAATGTTAATGGAAGCTTCTAAAGCTGCAAGAGAAAAAGCGTATGTACCATATTCGAAGTTTCCGGTTGGAGCAGCGCTTTTAACAGTAGATGGGGAAGTAATTCATGGCTGTAATATTGAAAATGCATCGTTCGGTCTAACAAACTGCGCAGAAAGAACAGCTGTATTCAAAGCTGTTTCTGAAGGAAAGAAAAAATTTGCCGCTATTGCAGTGGTAGCGGATACCGAAGGCCCTGTATCACCATGTGGTGCATGCAGACAAGTACTGGTGGAATTCTGTGAAAGAGATATGCCTGTATATTTAACAAATTTAAATGGACATGTGCTTGAAACAACGGTTGCAGAACTATTGCCGGGTGCATTTACAACGGAGGACATGGAATATGGAGCAAAACAATAAAGGCTACAAATCAGGGTTTATCTCAATTATTGGAAGACCAAATGTAGGTAAATCAACATTTTTAAATAGAGTAATCGGCCAAAAGATCGCTATTATGAGTGATAAGCCTCAAACTACTCGAAACAAGGTACAGGGTGTATTGACGTTAGATGAAAGTCAGATGATTTTTATTGATACGCCAGGAATTCATAAGCCAAAACACAAACTTGGAGATTTTATGTTGAAAGTCGCCAAAAATACACTACGTGAAGTAGATGTGATCATGTTTATGGTAAATGCAACGGAACCAATTGGAAAAGGCGATGAATTTATTATTGAAATGCTTGAAAATAATGAAACGCCGGTTTTTCTAGTTATCAATAAGATTGACCAAGTTCATCCAGACGATTTAATTTCAATTATTGAATCGTATAAAGATAAATACAACTTTGCTGAGATTATTCCAATCTCTGCCTTACAAGGAAATAATGTAGAAAGACTACTTGAAACTGTTCAAAAATATTTACCTGAAGGTCCTCAATATTATCCGGCGGACCAAGTGACAGATCATCCAGAACGGTTTATTATTTCAGAATTAATTCGAGAAAAGGTCCTGCATTTAACTAGGGAAGAGATTCCACATTCTATTGCAGTAGTTATCGATAAAATAAAAAAAGAAGAAGATACCGAGAAAGACATGATTCGTGTAATGGCAACGATAATCGTGGAAAGAGATTCGCAAAAAGGGATTGTCATTGGGAAAAAAGGTGCCTTACTCAAGGAAGTTGGAACTAGAGCACGTCACGATATTGAAATGCTACTAGGTACAAAAGTATTCTTAGAACTATGGGTAAAGGTACAAAAAGATTGGCGTAATAAATCTACTCATTTAAGAGATTATGGCTTTAGAGAAGATGAGTATTGATCTAATCAAATTAATCTTATAAGCACAGAAGGAAGGGAAGACAATTGCTCCAAAAAGTTGAAGGGATTGTCTTAAGATCTTCTTCTTATGGAGAGTCTGACAAAATCGTCACAATTTTTTCTCGAGAGCTTGGAAAAAGAGCAGCACTTGCTCGTGGAGCTAAAAAGCCTACTAGTCGTTTAGCGTCCATTTCTCAGCCCTTTACATATGCTTATTTTCTAGTACAGCAGGGTAGGGGAATGGGAACTCTTCAACAGGGAGAAATTATCGATTCGATGAGAGCCATAAGAGAAGACATTTTTACTACTGCTTATGCTAGCTTTATAATGGAATTAGTGGATAAATTAATCGATGATGAGTCACCAAAGCCAAGACTTTTTGACATGTTACAGCAGGCACTACAAGCCATTTCTGACGAGTATGATCCAGAAGCAATTAGTTTATTTGTGGAATGGAAGATGTTGCCGATAGCTGGTATATATCCCGTTTTACATCAATGTGCAAATTGTGGCGCAACGGATGGGGAATTTTCCTTTTCATTTCAACAAATAGGTTTTTTATGTCATCGTTGTTTTTCCATCGATCCTTATATTATCAGACTGACGCCCTCACAAGTGAAACTAATCCGTACTTTTTATACAGTACCAATTGATCAAGTCGGGAAGCTTTCGCTTAAAAAAGAGACCAAGGGATTTATAAAAAAAATTGTACGCACTATATATAGTGAGCAGGTAGGCAT
The DNA here is from genome assembly GCF_001420585.1 of Psychrobacillus sp. FJAT-21963. NCBI lineage: Bacteria > Bacillati > Bacillota > Bacilli > Caryophanales > Bacillaceae > Psychrobacillus > Psychrobacillus sp. FJAT-21963. The sequence goes on from NZ_LJIY01000006.1 coordinate 170,434, forward strand.
CCGATTAAAGTCACAGGCCTTCTTGGACCAAATGGAAAAGACACCTGAATTTTATACACCAAAAAAAGATCCAAGTGAGGAAGAATAAATCTTCTTCACTTGGATTTTTTATTGATCCGTATTTTTATGATGAATGAATTTCAAAAATCAACTTGTCAAAAGCCCTACTAAAGAGTAGGGCTTTTAGTATCTATATTCTTTGCATGTGAAAATTTTATATTTTTCAAAAATGTCCTCTATACTTAGAATTGTAGTTGTTTTTCTATATATGATTGAACTTCTGCAATAGGCATTCTTGTTTGTTCCATTGAGTCGCGGTGACGAACAGTAACTTGGCCATCTGTTTCAGAATCGAAATCATATGTGATACAGAATGGTGTTCCGATTTCATCTTGGCGGCGGTAACGTTTACCGATTGATTGAGATTCATCATAATCTACCATGAAGTGTTTACTTAATTCTGAGAATAAGGAAGTAGCTCCCTCAGACAATTTTTTAGATAATGGTAAAACCGCTGCTTTAATTGGAGCTAATGCAGGATGGAATCGTAAAACAGTACGAGTATCATCACCTTCTAATTGCTCCTCATCAAATGCTTCGCATAAGAACGCAAGTGTTACACGGTCTGCTCCTAAAGATGGTTCGATACAATATGGAACATATCGTTCATTCGTGATTGGATCAATATAGTTAAAATCTTCTCCAGAATGCTCCATATGCTGTTTTAAATCGAAGTCTGTTCTATCAGCGATTCCCCATAGCTCACCCCAACCAAATGGGAATTTATATTCGATATCAGTAGTAGCATTAGAGTAGTGAGAAAGTTCGTCTTCAGAGTGGTCTCTTAAACGAATGCTGTCTTCAGCCACACCTAAATTTAATAACCAATCTCGGCAGTAGTTACGCCAAAACTCAAACCATTCCATATCTTCACCAGGTTTACAGAAGAATTCTAATTCCATTTGTTCAAATTCTCTCGTACGGAAAGTGAAGTTACCAGGTGTAATTTCGTTACGGAAACTTTTACCTACTTGTGCTATACCGAAAGGCATTTTTTTACGCATAGAACGCTGCACGTTTTTGTAATTTACAAAAATACCTTGTGCTGTTTCTGGACGTAAATAGATTTCATTTGTAGATGATTCCGTTACACCTTGGAATGTTTTGAACATTAAGTTGAATTGACGGATTTCAGTATAATCGTAAGCGCCACATGTTGGACAAACAATCTCGTGTTCCTTCATAATTTCTCCCATTTTTTCAAAAGATAGGCCGTCTACAACCATTTCGATTCCTTTTTTATCAAGTGTATCTTCAATAATTTTATCTACGCGATGACGTGATTTACATTTTTTACAGTCAATCATCGGGTCATTAAAGTTTCCAATATGACCTGAAGCTACCCAAGTTTTTGGATTCATTAATATAGCTGCATCTAATCCTACATTGTAAGGTGATTCTTGGACAAATTTCTTCCACCAAGCTTTTTTGATGTTGTTTTTAAGTTCGACACCGAGTGGACCGTAATCCCAAGTGTTTGCAAGGCCACCGTAAATTTCTGATCCGGGAAATACAAACCCTCTTTGCTTAGCTAAGCTTACTACTTCTTCCATTGAAAATGCCATTTCATTACCTCCATTTTTCTAAATGCTTTTTTGGTGTAAATGCAAAAAAACTCGTCTCCGGGCCATTATAGCCCGGGGACGAGTTTTATACCCGCGGTTCCACCCCGATTGATTGTAATTACAATCCACTTTAAAAGCATAAGCTCCAAGCTGCCTTTTCCTGTATTGTGGACTTTCACCATCACCACTCGCTATCATTACAGTACTTATAATGCTCTTCAACGCTTTATTATTTGTTGATATTGTAACATGAGCCAGTTTTCTTCGCAATAAAAGACATTATCGTATATAATTAATAAGTATTAAGTATAACACTTTGAGGCGGTGAGTCCAATCGAACTCAACAAACGGCAAAACGAGATTTTGGACATTGTAAAAGGAAACGGCCCCATTACAGGTGAACAAATTGCAGAAAGACTTCATTTAACTCGGTCTACATTAAGACCGGACCTTGCAATTTTAACGATGGCAGGCTTTCTAGATGCTCGTCCGCGAGTTGGTTATTTTTACTCAGGTAAGAAAACAAGTCAAGCTATATCCGATAATATTGCACAAATGCTTGTAAAGGATTTTCAATCCATACCAGTCGTAGTAGAAGAGAGCATGACGGTATATGATGCGATATGTCATATGTTTTTAGAAGATGTAGGTTCCCTATTCGTAGTAGATAAAAATTCACTTTTATCTGGGGTACTCTCTAGAAAAGATTTTCTACGGACGAGTATAGGAAATCAGGATTTAAATAAAATTCCGGTACATATGATTATGACAAGAATGCCAAATATTACGTACTGCTTAAAAGAAGATACGATTATAGATGTAGCAAAAAAATTGATGAGCAGACAAATTGATTCTTTACCTGTAATAAGAGAAAGAAAAGATGGTTTAGAGGTAGTTGGAAGAATTACGAAGACGAATATCACGCGTGCTTTCCTATCATTAGCCGATGACCATGATCTGTGAGGGGGAAAACTATGAAAATGCTTAACCTATTTATTATCTCAGATTCTATTGGAGAAACTGGTGAATTAGTTGCGAAAGCTGCAGTTAGCCAATTTAGGCCTGGCCTTCAACATACAAAGTTGAAAAGATTTACTCATATTGATTCATTGGATCATATTAAAGAAATTACTGAACTTGCAAAAGAACAAGATGCGATAATTTTATATACGCTTGTTCAAAAAGAGATGCGTGATGCATTGATACAATATTGTGATGAGTATCAACTCGACTCAGTTGATTTAATTGGCCCAGTTATTCAATTACTGGAAAAAAACCTGAACGAAAAACCTTTTGAAGAACCAGGGTTAGTTAGGAAACTAGATGAGGATTACTTTAAAAAAATTGAAGCTATTGAGTTTGCAGTGAAGTACGACGATGGAAGAGACCCGAGAGGCTTATTGCAAGCAGATATAGTTTTGATAGGCGTTTCAAGAACTTCTAAAACACCTTTATCTCAATATCTAGCACATAAAAGATACAAAGTGGCAAATGTTCCGCTAGTTCCTGAAGTAGAGCCACCAGAAGAATTATTTTTAGTTGATCCAAATAAATGCTTTGGTTTGGTAATTACACCTGAGAAGTTAAATACCATTCGAAAAGAAAGATTAATCGCAATTGGTTTAAATGATGATGCTAGTTATGCTAAAATAGAACGTATAAATGATGAAATAAAACATTTTGAGAAGATTGTTAAAAAAATAGGCTGCAGAGTGATTGATGTTACGAATAGAGCTGTAGAAGAAACAGCAAATGAAGTCATTAATCATACTCAACAAAAATAAATTATAAGAAATAAAACCGATTCACGTTTTGTGAAAAGGTTTTTTTGTATTGTCTATCGAATAAAGTAATAGATAAATATGAATAATTGTTTTATAATTGTTATTTGTGGAAAAAAGAATTTATTCTCTATGAAACTTTTTTTATGAATTATTTTGTCGATTCTTGCAGGAATTTTATTGATTCTCTCGAATTAAGTTAAATAGCAAGTAAAGATGGTGAAATAATGACAAATCGTATAGAAGAAGAGATTATCGAACAAGTTAGGAATAACAATGATATTGTCGATGTAGTAAGCGAATATGTTCAGCTTACGAAAAGAGGGAGAAACTATTTTGGGTTATGTCCTTTTCATGGCGAACAAACACCATCTTTCTCTGTAACACAGGAAAAACAAATATTTCACTGTTTTGGTTGTGGTGCAGGTGGTAATGTTATAACTTTTGTAATGGATATCGAAAATCTATCGTTCCAGGATGCAGTAAGTAAACTCGGAAGTCGAATTGGATTAACGATAGAAGAAAGTTCCTCTGATAGTTCAGAAGTAAAAGCCCCAGTCTCAAAAGAAGTAACAATTATGAAAAAAGCACATGAGTTTGCAAGTGATTATTTTCATCATTTATTACTTCATACCGTGGAAGGGGAAGATGCATTAAATTACCTAGAGGAAAGAGGGTTTTCAAAGGAAATCATTGAAAAGTACAAAATTGGCTGGTCCCTTACAAGTTGGGATGCTCTTACTACGCTTTTAGAACGTAAAGGTATGGATTTACAAGAAATTGAGAAAACTGGGCTCATTATCCGAAAAGAAAATGAACTAAAGTATTTTGATCGTTTTCGAGGGAGAATTATGTTTCCAGTGTTTGATGAAGGTGGTAATGTTATTGCTTTCTCTGGGAGAGTTCTTCATAAATCAGAAAATGAAGCAAAATATTTAAATAGTCCTGAGTCTCCCATATTTCAAAAAAGCCAAGTACTTTATAATTTAGATAAAGCCAGACTAGATATAAGAAAGCAGCGCAATGTTATTGTCTTTGAAGGATTTTTAGATGTTATAGCTGCATCAAAAGCGGGTATAACTAATGGTGTTGCAACAATGGGTACTGCTTTGACGTCACAACATATATTAAAGCTAAATAGATTAACATCCAATGTGACGCTTTGTTATGACGGCGACAAAGCTGGTATGGAGGCAGCTAAAAGAGCAGCATCTGCTTTACAAGCTCAAAATATTCAAACGGAAGTCGCAATAATTCCTGATGCTATGGATCCAGACGATTATATTAAAAACTATGGGGAAGAAGCATTCAGAACGAAAATTATAGAAAAACCGCATTCCTACTTATCTTTTATGATGATTGTCTCCAAAAGAGACAAGAACTTTAATAATGAAAATGATACTTTGCAGTATATTCAAGAAATTTTGGAAATACTGAGTGAAAGAAATTCTTCTGTAGAACGTGATTTATATATTCGACAACTTTCGCAGGAAACGAACGTTTCTGAGGAAGCAATTTATCAACATCTTAGAAAACTACAAGGTAATAAAGCAAAGCAATCGAAAGATCAACATCCTGTATCTCTTCAAGTGAATCCAGAGATGAAGAAAAAGAAAAAAACTTTATCAGCGGATGAACGAGCGGAAAGAATTTTACTTTCCCATATGCTTCATAATTCACAAGTACTTGATATTGCTCGAAGTATAAATGGTGAGCAATGCTTCATTCGAGATGCGTATGAGGCTGCTTATGTAAGGTTAACAGGATTTTATGAAGATTATCCAGAAGGAGATTTTCAACGATTTTTAGAAGTAATAAATGATGCAGATATTAGAAATATAGTTATGGAAGCAGCGCTCTCAGAACGTGATCCAGATCATGAAAAAGAGGAAGTCATGGACTGTTTGCGCCATATTAGAAAATACCGGGTAGAGCAGCAAATAGAACAAAAGCTACACGAAGCAAAAGAAGCAGAGAAAATGACTGATATGGTTAAGGCTCTACAACTTGCTCAGGAAGCTATCCAGTTAAAAAAATCATTAGCGGCTTTTGAGAAATAAACCGGTAGCAAAAGGAGGAAATTCTTATGGCGGACAAGTCTGAACGTACAAAAGAAACTGAAATTGAAATCTCATTAGAAGAAGCAAAAAAACAACTAATTGAATTAGGTAAAAAAAATGGTGAATTAACCTATCATGATATCGCTGAGAAGCTCGCTCACTTCGAATTAGAATCCGATCAAATTGAGGAATTTATAGATGATTTGGAAGGAAAAGAAATTGAGCTTAGTCGTAAAGACGGAGATGAAGAAGATTTAGATCGTTTGATGAAGGGGAAAGAGGAAGAAACTTTCGACTTAAACGATTTAAGTGTTCCGCCTGGTGTTAAAATCAATGACCCAGTACGTATGTACTTAAAAGAAATTGGTCGTGTGGATCTACTTAAAGCATCAGAGGAAATAGCACTTGCTGAACGTATCGAGCAAGGAGATGAAGAAGCTAGAAAACGTCTAGCGGAAGCAAACCTTCGACTGGTTGTTAGTATTGCTAAACGTTATGTTGGACGAGGAATGTTATTCTTAGATTTAATCCAAGAAGGAAATATGGGTCTTATTAAAGCAGTAGAAAAATTTGACCATAGAAAAGGATTCAAATTTAGTACGTATGCTACTTGGTGGATTAGACAAGCAATTACACGTGCAATAGCAGACCAAGCAAGAACAATTCGTATTCCAGTGCATATGGTGGAAACGATCAATAAGTTGATTCGAGTACAACGTCAATTACTGCAAGATTTGGGACGTGAACCATCTCCAGAAGAAATAGGAGAAGAAATGGATTTACCTCCAGAAAAAGTTCGAGAAATATTAAAAATTGCACAAGAACCGGTTTCCTTAGAAACTCCTATTGGGGAAGAGGATGATTCACATTTAGGTGATTTTATTGAGGATGCAGATGCTCAATCTCCTTCAGATCATGCAGCTTATGAACTATTAAAAGAGCAATTAGAAGACGTATTAGATACGCTGACAGATAGAGAAGAAAATGTTCTACGTTTACGTTTTGGGCTAGACGATGGCCGTACGAGAACATTGGAGGAAGTAGGGAAAGTATTTGGCGTTACGAGAGAGCGTATTCGTCAAATTGAAGCGAAAGCATTACGAAAACTTCGCCATCCATCTAGAAGCAAGCGTCTAAAAGATTTCTTAGAATAATTTAAAGACATCCTTATATAAAGGATGTCTTTTTTTCTAGGCTTTGACAATGTTATAATAGAAATAATTGCATGTGAAATGAGGCCGAATAATGTCACTTCAACGTAAGCAAATAATTTTGAATGAAATAGCATTTTGGAAACAAAATAAACTGCTTCCTGAACATTATTGCGACTTCCTAACTGCTCTATATGCACAAGGGGAAGATGGAGAATCGGAAGTGAAGGAGAAATCAACTAAGGCAGTACTAGCAAAAGAAAAAGGTAAGAGACGACTGGCTTATTCCACTTTAGCTATAATTACTTTTATTTTAATAGTTTCTTTAACATTTATTACGACATTAGCATTTATCCCTATTATTCTTGCAGGCATTGTTATAGTTTCTTTTTTATACATAGGTTTTAAATTAGCGAAAAACAAATCTATTATGACACCCATATTAATGGTTTGCTCTGCTCTTTTATTGTTAGGTGCCTCTTTTAAAGTATGGGATGTCTATTTTGTTGAATATCCTTCTGTATTAATAGGTTTAATCATTGGTAATTGTTTGATTTGGCTTTTTTCTGGTTTGCTGCTTAAACTAGTTTATTTTAGTATTTCTGGAGTAATAGGAATTGCATTTATATTGTTTTATATGTTTCGATATTATTTTTAGTATTTACAATGTCAGCTGGTATGTTAAACCAGCTGGCATTTTTTTATGAATAATAAATATGTCCTACTATTATTGTCGGTCTTGCAGTTGTATTGATTCATAGTCTATTTATGTAAAAGTATAAAACCTTAAGAAATCTACTGTTACAGTCCTTTTAATAGAATAGTAATAGTAGAATTTTTATTTTCCGTGTGAATTTATTTTATTTTTAGTATAATAAGAATGTAAGCGTTTTTATTTACAAAGGGGATGGAGAAATGAATTTTGATTTAACACAAGAACAACAAATGATTCGCAAAACGATACGTGAATTTGCGGACGAAGTTGTTGCTCCAGGTGCTATCCTGCGAGACAAAACAAAAGAGTTCCCAAAAGAAATCTTCAAACAGTTAGCCGACATGGGGATGATGGGCTTACCGTTTCCTGAAGAATATGGAGGGGCAGGAGCAGATACAGTTAGTTTTGCCATCGTAACAGAAGAATTAAGTCGTGCATGCGCTTCTACAGGTATCACTTATTCAGCTCATATTTCATTAGGTGGGGCTCCTTTAAATCTTTTTGGAACTGATGAGCAAAAGCAAAAATATTTAGTTCCAGTATGTACTGGCGAATCATTCGGTGCTTTTGGTTTAACAGAGCCTAATGCAGGCTCCGATGCTGGTGGAACACAAACTACAGCAAAAGAAGATGGTAATGACTTCGTAATTAATGGAAATAAAGCCTTTATCACAAATGCTAGTTATGCGAAGCATCTAGCATTAACTGCTATTACTGATGTAAAAGATGGTAAAAAGGAAATTTCAGCTATTATTGTTCCAACAGATGCAGAGGGCTTTTCCGTAATCGATAATTATGAAAAAATGGGATTAAATGCTTCTAATACAACTGAATTAGTTTTAGAAAACGTTCGAGTTCCACAAGAGAATTTACTTGGTAAACGAGGCAATGGTTTCAGACAATTCTTAGTTACACTTGATGGTGGGAGAATTGGAATTGGAGCTATGGCGGTAGGTATCGCGCAAGCAGCTTTTGACCGCGCGCTTCGTTATTCAAAAGAACGTAAGCAATTTGGTAAAACATTATCTGAGTTTCAAATAACTCAGTTTAAATTAGCAGATATGGCTATGAAAATAGAGTTAGCTAGAACAATGGTTCATAAAGCTGCATGGTTAAAAGATCAAGGTAGAGCATTCAGTAAAGAAGCATCTATGTGTAAATTATATGCTTCGGAAATTGCAATGGAAGTAGCAGATGAAGCAATACAAATTCACGGTGGTTATGGATATATGAAAGAATATGAAGTTGAACGTTATATGAGAGATGCAAAACTTCTAGAAATCGGTGAAGGTACTTCAGAAGTTCAGCGTATGGTTATAGCTAGACATATTGGTTGCTAAGTCGAATTTATGTCTAAATTGTCACAAAGAAAGAAAACTTCCTCTTTTAGACTTTTCGTTTTCCTTAGAATGCAGTACAATATTAGTGTTGACTAATTCTATATTAGAATGAATGTATCAAGAGGGAGGGTTAACTAATGAAAAAGAATCCAATTATTCCATTTATCTTAATAATGGCATTTGGTATTGGTCTAATTTTCTTCTTATCTATTGAAGGCGTAAATAACAAAGAAGAAATTGCTTCAGAACATGCTGAAGGCGGTGAAGAAGGTGCTGCTGAAGGTGGCGAGGAAGCAGCAGCTGGTAACTTTGATCCGGAAGCTCTTGCTCAAGGAAAATGTATCGGTTGTCATGGTAACAGTTATGAAGGACAAGGAGCTTTCCCTTCTCTAGTAGCTACAAAATTATCTGAAGATGAGATTAAAGATGTTTTAGCTAATGGTAAGGGCGCTATGCCTGGTGGACTAGTTCCAGAAGAAAATCTTGACGCTATGGCGGCATGGGTTAAATCTTTAGGTGAATAATAATATTTTTAAAAAGACCTCAGATTCTTTAAAAGAATCGAGGTCTTTTTCAATTTTTGATATAATGGTTGGCAGAGGTGTTTATATTGAATGCAAAAAATTTATCTGAACGATTAAAAACAGTAGCTTCATTTGTTGAAGAAAATTCTATAGTAGCGGATATTGGAAGTGATCATGCTTATTTACCATGTTATTTAGTGCACTCTGGAATAATTACACAAGCAATCGCTGGGGAAGTAGTAAAAGGGCCGTTTGAATCAGCTCTAAAACAAGTGAAAAGTGAAGGATTAGAGGAACACATAGATGTAAGATTTGGGGATGGATTAGAAGTGATTCAACCGACAGATGGTGTCCAAACCGTTACGATCGCAGGAATGGGGGGGCCACTCATTGCATCTATTTTAGAAGCGGGTAAAGATAAACTCCATACTGTAGAAAAATTAATCTTACAGCCGAATATTCACGCGAAGGCTATACGTGAATGGGCAATCAACAATGATTGGAAAATTGTTGACGAAACAATATTGGAAGAGCATGGAAAGATTTATGAAATTTTAGTACTTAAAAGAGGACATATGACTCTCACCGATAAAGAATTATTAATTGGTCCTATTTTAATCCATCATAAGTCTATTGTATTTACGAAAAAATGGGTAAACGAGATGGCCGAATGGCGTCGAATATTAAATCAATTTAATAAAATTAATATAACTTCAGAAGTGAAACAGAAAAAAGAAGAGTTAGAACATAAAATAGCGTTAGTAGAGGAGGCTTTAAAAGCGTGAAACCTACAAACGGTCAACAAATAATATCTCTATTTGAACAATGGGCTCCTAAATCTCTTGCAGTTGAAGGCGATTCAATCGGTCTACAAATAGGAACGCTCAATAAACCTGTTTCCAAGGTGCTTGTTACATTAGATGTAAACTCAAAAGTAGTGGATGAAGCAATTGAAAAACAATGTGAATTGATAATTGCCCATCACCCGCCAATATATCGTAGTTTAAAAAATGTTCGAACTGACTTACCCCAAGGAAGTCTAATAGAAAAGCTGATTAAGCATAATATAGCTGTTTATGCAGCACACACTAATTTAGATATAGCCTCAGGAGGAGTAAATGATCTTTTAGCTGATAGATTACAATTAAAAAATGTACAAATTTTAGAAAAAACAGCTTCGGAACATTTAATGAAGTTAGCTGTATTTACCCCTAAAGAATCTACTGAGCAAGTTAGAGTTGCCTTAGGAAATGCAGGGGCAGGAGAAATTGGAGATTATAGAAACTGTAGTTTTACATCTGCTGGAGAAGGAAGGTTTAAACCGACTGAAGATGCAGATCCATATATAGGACAAGCCAATAAGTTATCGATTGTAGAAGAAGATAAGATAGAAGTGGTATTTCCGATTTCTATAAAAAACCGAGTATTAAAAGCTTTACTTTCCTCACATCCGTATGAAGAACCTGCGTATGACTTGTTCCAACTAGAGTCAGAGGTGAATGAAAAAGGTCTAGGAAGAATTGGTGAATTACCACAGCAAGTCAGCCTTGCAGATTATGCTAAAACGGTAAAAGACCAACTTCAAGTTCCATTTGTACGTGTTGTAGGAAAATTAGATAGTAATGTTCATAAGGTTGCTGTTCTAGGGGGAGATGGGAATAAATATATTCACGCTGCCAAAAGAGCTGGTGCTGATGTATTTATTACAGGTGATTTATACTTTCATGTTGCACAAGATGCTGAAGCAATCAATCTTGCAGTGATTGATCCTGGGCATCACATAGAGCAAATTATGAAAACAGGTGTTTCAGATTATATGAAAACAGTTTGTAAAAATAAACAACTTTTAGTTGAATTTATCCCTTCGGAAATTTCGACCGAACCATTTCAACTTATATAATAGAATGGCCTGTCCTGAAAATCTTAAGGGCACTCTCTTTCTTCGTAGCTTCTATTAAGATAGATTTCCGTTCCAAGCGGACGCTTTCCGCGGGCGAGCGCCGAGCCTCCTCCGCAGCTCACGCTACGTGCGGGGTCTCGGACTGTCTCGCTTTCCCGCAGGAGTCGCCGCCTTTCACTCCAATCAATTATTCACTCAATCAACAATATTAGATGGAAACACAAAAGCAGAAGGGGAAAAACGAGTCGTTTTTCTCCTTCTGCTTTATTATAGGGACTTATTTTACAGCCCCTTCATATTTACTCAGATATTGGGTGTGGCTCAATACGAACTACTGGTTTAGGAACTTTAATCTTCGGTAGAATTTTTTCAGGTAATACCTTCTTGGTTGTATCATGAGTAGAAGGATCATTTGGGTCGTATTTTTCTAAAAACTGAATCACTTCTTTAACTATTGGAGTAGGAGTGGAAGCACCTGCTGTCACTGCTACGTGATTAATATTCTCTAACCATTCCAGCTTTAGTTCTGATACATCACCAATACGGTAAGAAGGAGTACCAGCAATCTCCTCCGAAACTTGAGTCAATCTATTAGAGTTGTTACTCATTGGATCACCAACAACTATTAATAACTCTGCTTCTCCAGCTTGTTCCGCGACAGCTTCTTGTCTAACTTGCGTAGCAAGGCAAATTTCTTTATGAACCTCGATATGTGGGAATTTTTCTTCTAATTTTTTCATCAAATGTACAACATCCCATTGAGACATCGTAGTTTGATTGGTTACAAGCAGTTTCTCTGTTTTTAGTTGTAAGTTCTCAATATCCTCCAATGTTTGGACAAGATGTACTTTTGTAGGTGCTACGCCAATAGCTCCTTCTGGTTCAGGATGACCTTTTTTTCCTATATAAATAATATCATAGCCTTCAGCCGTTTTTTCTTCTATTAAGTCATGGGTAACTGTCACATCTGGACAAGTAGCATCAATCGAAACCAATCCCTTTTTTCGTGCTAGCTCTTTAACTTCTGGAGATACACCATGAGCTGTAAATATAACTGTTCCTTTTTCCACTTTGGAGAGAATATCTAAACGATTTTCACCATCTAACGTAATAATACCGTCTTGTTCAAATGCGTCTGTTACATGTTTGTTATGAACGATCATTCCTAAAATATATATTGGCCGAGGAAGTGAAGTATCTAAAGCTGCATTACGTGCAATAACCATTGCGTCAACAACCCCATAACAATATCCTCTTGGCGAAATTTTTTGTACAATCATTTTTGAAAGAACTCCCTTCAATACGAGCATACTCATATTATAACGGAGCTCTTACTCGAATTCAAAACATTAAATTGGTGGCTGGAATATTCTAGGTAAGGAAACTCCAGTTGGATTTGCGTTTGTAGTTGCAGATGCTGCAGCTCGGGCTGCTCCAGAAATAGAAGGGGGACTAGCAGCACGTGCATTTGTTGCAGCTGCAGTTGCGTTAGGAGCAGATTGGAAACCTCGGTAAAGCTTCCAAAGAGCAGGCACATTTTGGAGCATCGGTGCATATTGTCTTACCATAGGTGTAAGCTGTTGAGCTGTGGATAAAAATTTATCTGCTGTTTGCAAGTACGACATTGTCCTATTTCCTCCAGGCGGTCCTTGTGAAAATCCACCTTGGCCACCTATATTACCCTGTCCTCCAAATCCTTCTGATCCTCTTTGCTGGAAGCTTCCGAGAACTCCTTGTAAGAAATTGTTTGGTTGTGCTCCTTGTTGAGTTGAAGGCATACCAAAACCGAATGGATTTTGTGTTGGGGTAGGAGAATTTACAGGTGGTGGACTATTAAAATTTGATCTTGTTTGTGAGAACGGATAAAAAGACTCATAGCGCATTTAATCATCTCCTTTCATCAAAGTGAGTCCTTCTATTCTATGCAAATTATACGTTTTATGTACAATCGTGGTACAATAAAGAAATGTGAGGGAGGGACTCAAATGTCCAAATATACAGATTATAATTTTCAGCCTTTTTTACAAAATGCAATTGAAAAACTAGGCTTTCAAGAACCAACGCCAATTCAAAAAGAAATGATTCCTTTAGTTTTAAAAGGGAAAAGTGCGATTGGTCAAGCGCATACAGGAACAGGAAAAACACATAGTTTTTTGATCCCAATTGTTGAAAAAATAGATGCTAGTAAACACGATGTACAAGCAATTATTACATCTCCAACTAGAGAGCTAGCAACTCAAATTTATAATGAGTTAAATAAGCTAGTTGAGGGTACAGAAATCCAAACTAAATTATTCATTGGTGGAACAGATAAAGCTCGTTCTATTGAAAAGCTAAAAACACAACCACATATTGTTGTAGGTACTCCAGGTCGTATTCGTGATTTAACAGTTGAACAAGCATTGCTAGTGCATACGTCTAACATTTTAGTAGTAGATGAAGCAGATTTAGCATTTGATTTAGGTTTTATCAATGAAATTGATCAATTTGCTTCACGTATGCCAGAACAACTAGAGATGTTTGTTTTCTCAGCTACGATACCTGAAAAATTACAACCATTTTTGAAAAAGTATATGGATTCACCGATCCATATAAAAATTGGTGACAAGCGACCAGTAGCAGAGGGTATTGATTTTATTGTTACACCGGTCCGTAGTAAATCTAGAAAGAAACGATTATTGGATGTTTTGGAAGGAATTAATCCATACTTAGCTATTATATTCGCTAACACAAAGCAAAATGCAGACGAGGTAGCAAACTATTTACAAGGAAACGGTGTAAAGGTAGGAGTTATTCATGGTGATATATCACCACGTGATCGTAAGCGAGTAATGAAACAGATTCACGATCTTGAATATCAATACATCGTCGCAACAGATCTTGCTGCTCGTGGAATCGATATTCCTGGTGTTAGTCATGTGATTAACTATGAAATACCCGAAGATCTAGAGTTTTTCGTTCATCGTGTAGGAAGAACAGCACGTGCTGGATTGACTGGTATTGCAATTACATTATATGAACCTTCGGATGAAGATGCTTTAGTCCGCATTGAAAAAATGGGTATACCGTTAGTACACAAAGACGTTATAAATGGAGAATGGTCAGATTTAAAGGAAAGACATGCTCGTAAAAATCGTACAAAAAATGAAAATGAGATTGATGCAAAAGCGAAATCCATGGTTCGCAAGCCTAAAAAAGTGAAACCAGGCTATAAGCGCAATATGAAATGGGAAATGGATAAAATTAAAAAGAGAGAACGACGTATAAAAAATCGTAAAAAATAAGGGGGATTTTTCGTTGCTTTTAGGTTCACATGTTTCCATGAGTGGGAAAGAAATGCTTCTTGCTTCTAGCAAAGAAGCAGCATCATACGGTGCAAATACATTTATGATTTACACAGGCGCACCTCAAAATACACGTAGAAAACCAATTGAAGAATTGAATATTGAAGCTGGATTAGAATATATGAAAGAAAATGATATATCCAATATTGTTGTTCATGCTCCATATATTATTAATTTAGGTAACACGACAAAACCTGAGACATTTGCTTTAGGCGTAGATTTTCTACAAAAAGAAGTGACGAGAACAGCTGCAATAGGTGCAACACAAATCGTATTGCACCCTGGTGCTCATGTTGGAGCAGGAGCAGATGCAGGCATTGCTAAAATAGTTGAGGGTTTAAACGAGGTATTGACTCAAGAAGAATCTGTACAAATTGCACTCGAAACAATGGCTGGAAAAGGGTCTGAGTGCGGTCGAACTTTTGATGAATTAGCACAAATAATTGACGGAGTGGTTAACAATCATCGAATTTCAATATGTTTGGACACTTGTCATATTCATGATGCAGGTTACGATATTGTGAATGATTTTGATGGAGTATTGAATGAATTTGATAAAATTATTGGATTAGACCGTCTAAAAGTACTTCATATCAATGATAGTAAAAATGTTCGTGGAGCTGCAAAAGACAGACACGAAAATATTGGCTTTGGAGAAATTGGCTTCGAGGCACTGCAGTATATTGTGCACCATCCTCAATTAATGCATTTACCTAAAATACTGGAAACTCCATTTGTAGGGGTAGATGCAAAATCAAAACAAGCTCCATATAAAATAGAAATTGAAATGCTTCGTTCAAATACTTTTACACCAGAAGCAATAGATGCTTTAAGATAAAATATTATACTAAATAAGTAGTTCCCTCAGTTTTCACGTAAAAATGAGGGGGCTTTTTCTTTTAATTGATAAAATAAGTCTACTGCTCTTTGCTCACCTAATATACTAATTAATTTTTGCTGTATTGCCATAGGGACACCAAGTAATAGCCAACTTAATGAGATTTCTTGTAGAAGTGGATATACTTCTTTAATCTCTTTATCTGATAACTTAATATCAAACCCTCTAAGTATTTTTTTAAAATCTTTTATCGAACAAGTTTGTAATTCATTAATAAACCGTGCGATATCCATCTGAACATCCTCTCAAGTTAAAATTATTTACACTTTCTATATTTTCCTCTATACTTTAACTTTGTAAATCGTAATGATTATTAATTAGAATAGAGGAAAAATGATGGGTAAACCCTTAATTCAGTTACAAAATGTTTATTATCAATATGAACAAACTGAAGCACTAAAAAATATTTCTATAAAAATTGAAGAAGGGGACTTTTTAGCGATTATTGGACCTAATGGATCAGGAAAGTCTACACTTCTTAAGATAATTCTTGGACTCTTAAAGCCTACTAAAGGAAAGGTATTACTTTTTGGCAAACCGGTTCCTTTGTTTAAGGAAAAAGAATTAATAGGCTATGTTTCTCAAAAATCCAACGCATTTAATACTGGTTTTCCTGCAACAGTCGAAGAAGTTGTGCAAAGTGGGTTAGTAAAAAAGGCAGGACTTTTTCGTTCTTACCCTAAAAATGTGCAAAATAAGGTGAAGGAAGCACTTACTTCTGTAGGTATGGAAAAGTTTGCAAAAAAAAATATTGGAGATTTATCAGGTGGACAGCAACAACGTGTATTTATAGCTAGGGCTTTAGTTAGCGATCCAAAAATCCTTATTTTAGATGAACCGACTGTAGGAGTGGATAGCAAAAATGTTCGCTCGTTTTATCATATGTTATCTCATTTAAATCGGGAACATCAAATTACAATTGTATTAGTTACACATGATGTAGATGCTGTATCGAAGAGCATTAGCCATGTTGCATGCCTCAATCAAACAATTCATTTTCATGGTTATAAAAACGAAATGGATTCGATGAGTGATGAGCAATTAGAAGCTTGGTATGGTCACTCTGTTCGTAAAGTGAACCACCGAAACGAGGGTCAATTATGATTGAATCAATATTCCAATATCAATTTTTACAAAATGCATTTACTTCCGGTTTAATAATTGGGGTTATTGCTCCATTGCTAGGAGTATTTATCGTTGTTAGACGGCTTTCTTTAATATCAGATGCTCTTAGTCATGT
Organism: Psychrobacillus sp. FJAT-21963; assembly: GCF_001420585.1. Lineage (NCBI taxonomy): Bacteria > Bacillati > Bacillota > Bacilli > Caryophanales > Bacillaceae > Psychrobacillus > Psychrobacillus sp. FJAT-21963. The sequence goes on from NZ_LJIY01000006.1 coordinate 187,012, forward strand.
AACCTTAGCTGGAATAGCAGGTAGTCTTTACTTAAGTCAATCGGTTGGTGCTTTGGCACTTCTTAACCCGCTATATTTAGGAATAGTGGCTTCTGTAACGGGTTCACTATTTATTGAGAGATTAAGAAGACTTTATAAACATTATGAAGAGCTTGCGATTCCTATAATCATGTCTGCTGGGCTTGGTTTTAGTGCTATTTTTGTGTCACTTGCAGAAGGATTTAGCTCCGACCTTTTTAGTTATTTATTTGGTTCTGTTTCTGCTGTTAGTCGTCAGGATCTTTATATCGTAATCAGTATAGCCATTGTTGTTGTTGTATTTTTATCTTTATTTTACAAGGAATTATTTGTTCTATCTTTTGATGAGGAATATGCAAAAGCCTCTGGATTACCTGCAAAATGGATTCATATTTTGTTTATGATTGTTACGGCTTTAGTTATTGCAGGTTCTATGCGTATAGTTGGTATTCTTTTAGTCTCATCCCTAATGACTTTGCCCGTGGCTGCTGCTATGAGAATAGCGAAAGGTTTTAAGCAAGCAATAATACTTTCAGTACTATTTGGAGAGCTTGCCGTCATCATTGGATTGGTAAGTGCATTTTATTTAAATATAGCTCCAGGTGGAACAATTGTTGTTACGTCAATAGTTATCTTACTACTTACTATTACATTGAAAAAGATATCGATGAAGGGAGTAACTTCACAATGAACATTGAAAGAGCATGGGATATTCTCAAAAATGAAGGGTATAAAAAAACAGATAAGCGAGAGCAGATATTAGATATTTTTTCGAAAACAGAGAAGTATATTACAGCTCGAGATATTTTGAATGTTATGATGGTGGAACATCCAGGGATGAGCTACGATACTATTTATCGTAACTTGAGTACTTTCGTGGACCTTGGAATTTTAGAAGAGACAGAGTTAAGTGGAGAGAAACATTTTCGTATGCAATGTGAAATGGATCACCATCATCATCATTTTATTTGTATGTCATGTGGTAACATAAAAGAAATAAATTATTGTCCTATGGAAGTACTTCAAAATGCTATACCAGCTTATCAAATTGATAGCCATAAATTTGAAATCTACGGTAAATGTCCAGAATGTCATTAATATTTCCTGCCAAATTAACCTTTGGCAGGATTTTCTTTTTTAGTTATATTATAAACAAAAGAGCGAACTTCCAATAAGTGCTTCATCTTTCCATTCCAGGCGGACGCGTTCCGTCGACAAGGCTTCAGCCGCTTCCCGATTAGTAAACTATCATGCCATTAATAGAGCAAGTTTTTATCACTTAAATTCAGTATTTATAGAAAATCGTTGAAAATGGCGACGCTCCTGTGGGAATTGCGTTTGCCTCACCCTCAGCGTAGCGAAGGGTGAGGCCCGTTAATTAGTCCGCTGAAAGAGAGTGGCTTTTCCCAAACTAGATTTTCTGACTATCATTTACCAAAAAAAAACGTGAAGATTACTCTTCACGTTCGTTGCAATGCAAATTCTTTTTCAATCCATTCATTTGCTTCAATCCAATTGTTAACACGAATAACTCCTTTTGGAGCAGGTTGTTGGTTATAAGGTGTGTTAAATAGAATTACTGGGATATCTAGCTCTTCATGAATTTCTACGGCATTGTCGTGCTTATCCTCAAAAAAAGCATGCACACCATGTTTTCGAGCCGTTTCAATTTTGTTATGTGTTCCAATTAATTCAATATGATCGTACAGTAATTCTTGTTCTTTGAACCAGTTAAGCGTAACATCCCGCACATTTTCTCCTCTGGCAGAAATAAAATATAGCTCATATTTATCCTTCCAAGCAGACAATACAGCATGTGCATCAGATTGAATAGGGGATGATGCATAAATGGTAGATTCTGTTTTTTTAAACCACTCATAAAATTCTTTCTCATCTACAGAAAAAGCTTTTGTTAAGTCATATTCTTTAATGTCCTCCAATTGCAAGTTACAATTAAAGGCACTATTAATATGTGGAAGTAAAGAAGTAGGACATGTTACTGTCCCGTCAATATCAATTCCGAATCTAGCAATTACCATCTTGCATTACTCCTTACACTTCTTGTTTTTCTATTTCTTGCTTCTCTAGTTCTTGTTGAGCAAAGTATTCAGCTGCAATTTTATCAATTTCAATTTTAAGTTCTTCTACCATTGTTTCTTCTGGAACTTTTCGTACAGTTTTACCTTTTCTAAATAGCAGACCTTCTCCTCGTGCTCCGGCAATTCCGATATCCGCTTCACGGGCCTCACCAGGTCCGTTAACAGCACATCCTAATACTGCAACTTTAATTGGCGCTTTAATATGAGAAATATATTCTTCTACTTCATTTGCGATTGAGATTAAGTCAATTTCAATTCGTCCACATGTCGGACAAGAGATTAACGTTGCAGCGTTAGATGAAAGTCCAAATACTTTTAACAATTCGCGAGCAACTTTAATTTCCTCAACAGGATCTGCACTTAGCGATACACGCAATGTATTTCCAATACCCATGCTTAGTAAAGTTCCAAGTCCTGCTGCACTTTTAATCGATCCAGCAAATAACGTTCCTGATTCTGTGATTCCTAAATGAAGGGGATAGTCAAATGCTTGAGAAGCTTTTGTATATGCTTCAATAGCTAAATTTACATCTGAAGCCTTCATAGAAACAATGATGTCGTGAAAATCTAAATCTTCGAGAATTTTAATATGGTGTAATGCACTTTCAACCATACCATCAGCAGTTGGATAACCATATTTTTCGAGGATTTTCTTTTCAAGTGAACCTGCGTTTACACCTATACGAATTGGAATGCCCTTTGCTTTTGCAGCATTTACAACAGCCTCTACCTTTTCTTTGCGCCCAATGTTCCCTGGGTTAATACGAATTTTATCTGCACCTTGCTCAATTGCTATAAGAGCAAGCTTATAATCAAAATGGATATCCACTACAAGTGGTATATTAATACGTTTTTTTATTTCACCAATAGAATAAGCCGCTCGTTCATCTGGACATGCAACACGTACGATTTGGCAACCTGCTTCTTCCAGGCGCAAAATCTCGGCTACTGTTGCCTCTACATCATGCGTTTTGGTCGTAGTCATACTTTGGATGAATAGCTCGTTACTTCCACCTATTGTTAAGTTTCCAACTCGAACTGGACGAGTTTTGGAACGATGAATTATTTCACTCATGAAATTCTCTCCTTCTTGAGGCTTTATGCCATCACTATCATTCATTTTATCAGTGATAGGATTGAAATGACAAGGAGGAAACCTCTATCTTTCATTTTTGCAAGATTCAGATGATGTGTATATCGGTAAAAAAATCAGTTCGCCGTCTGTAATGGTTTGATTGATCAAATGTGGATTTAAAGCATAAAAGTCCATTTCTCTTTCAGAAAAGGTAATATCCTTTTCAGCAGGGTACATGGAAAAAAGAGTATATAAAGTATCTCCTGGGTGTTTTTTTACTGCTACATAATCCATTGTTTCCACACATTCTTCTGGTGGATAAAATGCAAGAGGAATCGTTCCTTCGAACATATCTACTTTGATAATATAAAGTGTGATTAGAATGGTGATCGTTGCTAAGAATATTTTCATATAAAAACCTCCTTGTCCCACTATATGTGAGCAAGGAGGAATTATGATTACCGTTTGATAGGATAATATTTACATGCTAAAAACAGGTAAACGAGCGTAACGAAATAGATGCAGAATTGTATGTACCCAGTTGATATATTGAAAAAAGCAACCACAACTGAAATTAGCATTGGAATAGTACTGGCAAAAAGTGTACTTCTCCACAAATGCCTATATTCTCCTTTTCTTTTTAAAAGTGAGAGGATAATCACTCCCACATAAGCAAAAATACTAATACGTACAAATATAAGTAAAGTGTTTAAGACAAATAAAAATATAAAGGAAAAAGGATAAAGCAACCATTGTATCTCTTGAAAATACTCTAAGAGACCTTCCATATTAGCTTGTTGAACCGAAATTCCATTCATAAACTGAACAAATGAAATAGATGTGATGATCAGTATGTATATAAATATGTATTGCATAACCTTTCCAATTGGAATAAGTCGGAATGCTGCAATTTTTTTAGGACTATGCAAGCTTGCTTTAAACAGCTGTAACAAATTCATTAAATTCACCCTTTCATTTACATTTTATCACCTCTTCACAGAAAGAAAAACAAAGTAATAAGGGGCTTAAATTAAAAAAAAAGAAAGAATGATTTTATTCTCTTTACAATTCCTTTATATATTAACCATAATAGATATGTGAAATATGTCGAAATAGGAGTTGACTATCAAGGTGAATCTCAATTGGCAAGAAATGCTGTTCGAATTTTTTGGCGGATTAGGAATCTTTCTATTTGCCATTAAATATATGGGGGATGCCCTACAGAAAACGGCCGGGGATAGATTAAGAGATTTACTGGATCGTTATACTACAAATCCACTTGTGGGTGTGTTAGCTGGTATACTATTTACTGTTTTAATCCAATCTAGTGCTGGAACAATCGTTATCGTCATTGGCTTAGTAAGTGCAGGTTTTATGACATTACGCCAATCAATAGGTGTAATTATGGGAGCTAATATTGGTACTACGATTAAAGCATTTATTATTGGATTTGAAATAGGTGATTATTCTCTGCCAATTATGGCAACAGGGGCATTTTTAATCTTTTTTTTCAAACGTAAAATATTGCAAAATGTAGGAGAAGTCCTTTTTGGATTTGGAGGACTCTTTTTAGGTCTAGATTTAATGATGAGTGGTATGAGTCCTTTGCAACAGCTTCCAACGTTTACGGATATCACATTGAGTGTAAGTAATCATCCTCTTTTAGGTGTCATAGCGGGAACTGTAATGACCTTATTTCTACAAAGTTCTAGTGCCTCTGTAGCAATATTACAGGGATTTTACGCAGAACATTTAATTTCTTTAAAAGGTGCTTTACCTATCTTGTTTGGTGATAATATTGGGACAACCATTACCGCGATTCTTGCTTCTTTAGGGGCATCAGCAGGTGCTAAAAGAGCAGCTTTTTCTCATGTTCTTTTTAATGTAGTAGGGACACTTGTCTTTCTTATTTTATTAACCCCATTTACTTTATATATTGAATGGATTTCAGAAGCTCTTTCAATTGAGAACAAAATGCAAATTGCAGTGGCACATGGAACTTTTAATGTAGTAAATGTAATCCTTCAGTTTCCTCTTATAGGAGCATGGGTCTTTCTATTAACCAAATTAATTCCAGGGGAAGATTTCAATACGAAGTATAAACCGAAACATTTAGAGGAAGATTTTATAGAAGAATCCCCATCCATTGCTATTGGGCAAGCGAAAGAGGAAATTCTACGTATGGGTGATTTAAGTGTACAAGGTTTAGAGAAAACATTCTCTTATCTCAAAGATAGAAATAAGAATGATGCAGACGAGGCAAATCAAATAGAAGACGCAATTAATCATTTAGATACAAAAATTATTAATTATTTAGTAAAAATTTCTAGCCAACCGCTATCCAGTCAGGATTCGAATAGGCATCTAATGTTAATGGCAACTGTTCGTGATGTTGAGAGGATAGGAGATCACTTTGAAAATATCATCGAGCTGATTGATTATCAAGACGAACATCATTTCCAACTAACCGAGGATGCATTGGAGGATATATCTGAGATGTTTGAACTAACGATAAGTACAGTTAAAAAAGCGATAGAAGCTTTAGATTTAAATAGTGATCAGTTAGCTAGAGAGGTTGCAGAACAAGAGAATGTAATAGACCGGATGGAACGTAAATTTAGAAAAAATCATTTTATACGATTGAATGAAGGACTATGCACAGGTCATGCTGGTGTAATTTTTGTTGATATGTTAAGTAATTTAGAAAGAGTTGGTGATCATGCAGTAAATATTGCAGATGCCATATTGGGGAAACGAGTATGATTGAAATTATTGGATGGATTTTAATAATAGCTAGTTTCATTATTGCGTTTATCGGAACTTTTTATCCTATTCTACCTTCGGTTGTATTTATGATATTAGGATATATTATTTATGGTTTATTCTTCTCTTTTTCAGAACTAACGTGGCTGTTTTGGGTAATTCAATTATTGTTTGTTGTCTTATTGTTTAGTGCAGATATGGTTGCGAACGCTTTTGGAGTAAAGAAGTTTGGTGGAACTAAAGCGGGTTTATGGGGAAGTACTATTGGTTTAATTGTTGGTCCATTTGTTATTCCTGTAGCAGGAATATTAGTTGGACCTTTCCTTGGAGCGGTGTTAGCGGAACTAATTGTTACAAGAGAAGGGATAAAACAAGCTATAAAATCAGGGGTAGGCTCTCTTATCGGTTTCCTTACTTCATCCATAGTCAAGATTATCATTCTTGCGGTGATGTTGGTCATTTTTCTTATTTTTGTTTAGTCTCAGTCAAAAGTATGAAAAGTAATCGAGTCGTTTTTAATTGAACGTTTTTCATTAATTTGATACGCTAATACGTGGAAAGAATTTTCTAAAATATTCTTTAGGAGGAAACAAAAAATGGCTTACGAATTACCAGAACTACCTTACGCGTATGACGCACTAGAACCACACATTGACAAAGAAACGATGAATATTCATCACACTAAACATCACAACACGTACGTTACTAATTTAAACAATGCGGTTTCAGGCAAAGCCGACTTAGAGAACAAATCGGTTGAGGAGTTAATTGCTAACTTAGATGCATTACCAGAAGATATCAAAACTGCAGTACGTAATAATGGTGGTGGACATGCTAACCATTCATTATTCTGGCAACTTCTTTCTCCTAACGGTGGAGGAAATCCATCAGGTGAATTAGCAGAAGCGATCGATTCTAAATTTGGAAGCTTTGATGCATTCAAAGAAGAATTCGCTAAAGCTGCTACAACTCGTTTTGGGTCTGGCTGGGCTTGGTTATCAGTTGCTAATGGAGAACTAGAAGTTTCTTCTACAGCTAACCAAGACTCTCCAATCATGGAAGGTAAAACTCCATTATTAGGCTTAGATGTTTGGGAACATGCTTACTACTTGAACTACCAAAATCGTCGTCCAGACTACATCGGCTCTTTCTGGAATGTAGTTAATTGGGATGAAGTTTCAAAACGCTACGCTGCAGCAAAATAATTCTTTTTGAGATCTTAATAAAAAAGAAACCTGGCACACACTTTTTCGTCTAAAAGTGTGTGCTTTTTATGTTACACTAATAGGTAGATTAAATTATTTACTGTATTTAAATGATGTTAGTGCCTGTGGCAATTAAAACAAATTTTTTAAATGCAAATCTTGGCAGCTAAAGCCAATTAGAATTCAAAAAAGTAGGTGAAACTCATGCGAAAAATTCCTAATAAACGTGCACAAAGTGTAAAGGCTAAACAAAGGGCCAATATTACATTTCGCATGAACATTCTTTTCTTTTCTATTTTCCTGCTATTTACATTGTTAATCTTGCGATTAGGCTATTTGCAAATTGTCAAAGGAGAAGATTATACAAGGGCAATAGAACGAACGGAGGAAGTTCCTGTAAACACAAGCGTTCCTCGTGGTCGTATTTTTGATAGTCAAGGTCGTATCATGGTAGACAATGAGCCTCAACTTGCGATTACCTATACGAAAATGCAGACGACCAAGTCAGAAGAAATGTTCGAAATTGCGAAAGAGCTTAGTTTATTAATTGAAAAGAAAGCAGATGGAATTACAAAAAGCGATTTACAAGATTTTTGGCTTCGTAAATATCCAAAGGAAGCTTTAAAGTTAGTCTCCGAAGAAGAACGAAACAAAATAGAGAAAAATGATGAACTTGAAGAGAAAGAAAAAAATGCTGAGATTAACCGACTAACTCGAAGTCGGATACCTGAGGAGCAACTAGAGGCATTCTCTCCAGAAGAATTAGAAATTATTGCTATCTATCGTGAAATGGCATCAGGATACGCACTGTCTCCTCAAATTATTAAAGGGGAAGATGTGACAGATGAGGAATTTGCAAGAGTTTCCGAAAGGCTAGGGGATCTAATCGGCGTTAATACAACAACTGATTGGCGTAGAGTAAAAACATCTTCCCTTGCTATACTAGGAACTGCATCATTGCCGAAAGAGGGTATACCAAAAGACCGATTAGATTATTACTTATCTAGAGACTACTCTAGAAATGACCGGGTAGGAAAAAGCTATATTGAACAGCAATATGAGGATGTTTTACAAGGTCAAAAAAGTGTAGTAAAGAATATCACAGATGGTAAAGGGCGAGTAATTGATATTAAAACTGTCTATGAAGGGGAACCAGGGAAAGATTTAGTTTTATCCATGGATAGTGAAGTTCAATTAGCGCAAGAAGAAATTTTAGGGCAAAAACTACTTGAATTAAAAACAGGAAATGGAGCATCTGCAAAGTATTTAGATAGGGCTTTCTTTATCATGATGGATCCTAACACGGGAGAAGTTCTATCCATGGTTGGTAAGAGAGTAGAAAAAAACGCTAAAACAGGAAAGTACGAAATAAAGGATTATGCTTTCGGATCATTTACAACAGCGTATGAAGTAGGGTCTACAGTAAAGCCTGGAACATTGCTTACGGGATATCGTGAAAATGTTATTTCACCTGGGGATGTATTAGTAGATGAACCGATTCGCATAAAAGGTTCTGCGCCAAAAAGTTCTGTCTTCAACCGTTCTGGTAGAATCCCATTAAATGATTTAGAAGCGATTGAACGTTCATCCAATGTTTATATGTTTAAGACTGCATATGGTTTAGCAGGACGGACTTATAAGGAAAACCAATCTATTAGTTTTGGTCCAGAGGCATTTCAAAAAATGCGTAATGGTTATGCACAATTAGGACTGGGTGTCCCGACAGGAATAGATTTACCTGGAGAAGTGACTGGTGTAATTGGTGGAGTAGAAGATGGGAAGTTACTTGACTTAAGTATTGGGCAATACGATACGTATACACCATTACAACTTGCACAATTTGTCTCTACTATTGCAAACGGGGGCAAACGTATACAACCACGTGTTGTTAAAGAAATTAGAGAACCATCTGCGGATGGTGTGAAAATGGGGAAAGTAGTAAAAGAGTTTCAACCAAATGTTTTAAATACAGTTGATAATTCGCAAGAGGAAATCAATCGTATGCGTCAAGGTATGCAAAGAGTATATTCCGGAGCGAAAGGAACAGCTCGTTCAGCCTTTGGTACAGCACCGTTTAATGGCGCTGGAAAAACAGGTACAGCTCAATCATTCTTTTTTGATGCTACTATAAAAAATCCTAAAGAACGTAATATTAGAACAGTTAATTTAACTCATATAGGATTTGCGCCATATGATAATCCAGAGATTGCATATGCTCTTGTTATTCCTCATGCATCCTTAGAGTCCAGTTACAAAACGAATGTTTCTACTGGTATTGCACGTGAGCTAGTTGATAAGTATTTTGAAATACAACTTAAAAATGGTGCATTAAAGGATAGTGAAGAGGCTATGCCGATTCCAACTATAAAACCAGCCTTTACAAATGAAAAAATAGATGAAGAAGAAACGAACAACTAATTCAAAACAGGTCAACCTAAAGAAACCATTTAGGAGGCCTGTTTTTTTTATGTAAATAACATTGGAATTCTTTAGTTTCTTATTTACAAAAGCTTTACAATGCATTCATATCGACTCAACATGAAGCCTTTATAGTAAACATTGTAAGAAAAATAGAAAACAAAACTTTAGGGGGATTTACCTGATGAAGAACTGGAAGTACTTATTAATGACAACAATGGTAGGATCAGCATTAGTACTTGGAGCTTGTGGAGACGATACAAGTTCAGAACCAACAGAAGAAACAGAGACAGAAACTGCTGGTGATACACAAGATGAGGCAGTTCTAGAAGGTAAGGTTGCTGGAGATGGATCTAGTACAGTTGCTCCAATTACGGAAGCACTTGTTGAAGAATATGCAGGCGTTCAAAATAAAGTACAAGTATCAGTTGGTGTGTCCGGTACTGGTGGCGGATTCGAAAAATTCATCGCAGGTGAAACAGATTTCGCTAATGCATCTCGTCCAATTAAAGACGAAGAAAAAACAAAACTTGAAGAAGCTGGAATTGACTTTACTGAATTCCAAGTAGCTAATGATGGTTTATCAGTAGTAGTTAACAAAGACAATGATTGGGTTGAAGATTTAACAGTTGAAGATCTAAAGAAAATGTGGATTGAAGATGGAACAACAAAAAAATGGTCTGACATTAATCCAGAATGGCCAGCTGAAGAAATCGTATTCTATTCACCAGGTACTGATTCTGGAACATATGACTACTTTGATGAAGTAATTCTTGATGAAGCTGACTTAGTAAAATCTGCAACTCTATCTGAAGATGATAACGTATTAGTTCAAGGTGTACAAGGCGATAAAAATGCAATAGCATTCTTCGGTTATGCATACTATTTAGCTAACCAAGATACTTTAAAAGTTGTTAAAGTTAACGGTGTAGAACCTACAAACGAAACAATTGAATCAGGTGAATATTCACCACTTTCTCGTCCATTGTTTGTATATGCAAAAAATAGTGCGCTTAAAGAAAATCCAGCATTTTATGATTTCATGAAATATACACTTGAAAATGCAGGAGAAATGGCTGAAGCAGTTGGATATGTAAGTCTTCCACAAGAAAATTACGACAAAGGTTTAGCTGATTTAGAAGCTTTAAAATAATAGGTTGATCTAAAAAGTAAGAGACGAGTAGCAGGGCTTGCTACTCTTTTCTTGCGTTTGGTAAAAGGGGGATTCACTATGGCTCAAAAGAATGCGACTGGTCATCCATCAGTACAAGAGCTAATTGCAAAATCAAGTAGCAAGAAACAGAAAAAAATAGTAGAAAAAATAATTCCAATTATTCTCCTACTAATTGCATGTGTTTCAGTATTAACTACTTTGGGTATTGTCTTTACTCTTATTATAGAAACAGGAATATTTTTCACTCGTGTACCGATATTAGATTTTTTATTCGGAAAAGAATGGTTTCCATTTGCTAATACGGAACAGCTATATGGTATTCTTCCTTTAATAGCGGGTACATTAAAAGTAACTTTTATAGCTGCTATTGTAGCAGTTCCATTTGGTATTGGTTCTGCTATATTTTTAAGTGAATATGCAAGTGATAACGCTCGAAGAATTATTAAACCTATATTAGAAGTATTAGCAGGTATACCAACAATTGTTTATGGTTTCTTTGCATTGACTTTTGTAACACCGCTTTTACAACAATTTATTCCTGACTTGAAAATCTTTAATGCATTGAGCCCGGGTATTGTTGTAGGTATCATGATTTTACCAATGATCGCATCCTTATCAGAAGATGCAATGAGCTCTGTACCTAATTCAATACGTGAAGGTGCCTTAGCTATGGGTTCAACAAAATTAGAAGTAGCGATCAAGGTTGTACTACCCGCTGCTCTATCAGGAATTGTTGCGTCCGTAGTACTAGCATTGTCTCGTGCAATTGGAGAAACGATGATAGTTTCTTTAGCAGGAGGATCTACTCCTAAATTCGATTTAAATGTAACGGACTCTATTCAAACTATGACTGCATATATTGTACAAGTTTCATCAGGTGATGCGGGATATGGAACAACGATTTATTATTCCATCTATGCAGTAGGATTTACTCTTTTCCTATTTACATTATTGATGAATTTTATTGCTCACGCGATTTCGAAAAAATTCCGGGAGGAATATTAATATGAAATATGTTAATCAAGAATCAGTCATAAAAAAAATGAATAGTCGATTAAATGTAAATCGTGTTTTTAAAGTAATATTCCTTTTTGCTACATTGTTTGCTTTAGTTGCTCTTGGAATCTTGTTTTATCGAATCATTACTCAAGGTGTTGGATATCTTACACCAGAATTCTTCCAAAACTATGGATCTCGTTTCCCTGCTAAAGCCGGAATAAAGGCTGCGTTAATAGGGTCAATTTGGTTAATGTGTGTAGTTGCACCTATATCATTAATTTTAGGAGTAGGTACAGCAATTTATTTAGAAGAATATGCTAAAAAAAATAAATTAAATGATTTTATTCGAATGAACATTTCCAACTTAGCAGGTGTTCCTTCAGTAGTATTTGGTTTGCTGGGATTAACAATTTTTGTTCGGGCTTTAGCTTTAGGAAATAGTATTTTGGCTGCAGGATTTACGATGAGTTTGTTAATATTACCTGTTATTATCGTTGGTTCTCAGGAAGCAATTCGTGCAGTACCTCAAGATGTTCGAGAAGCTTCATATGGAATGGGTGCGACAAAGTGGCAAACAATTGTTAAAGTTGTCCTACCTTCGGCTATTCCAGGTATTCTTACTGGTGCAATTTTAGCTCTTTCCCGTGCAGTCGGTGAAACGGCACCATTAGTAGTCATTGGTGTTCCTGTAATTATTCAGTTTTTACCTGAAAATTTACTTAGTCAGTTTACTGCTCTACCAATGCAAATCTACGATTGGGCTAAAAGACCACAGGCAGAATTTCAATATGTCGCATCAGCAGGGATTCTTGTTCTAATGGTATTCTTATTGATCATGAATTCCATCGCTATATTTATTCGAAATAAATTTCAAAAAAGGTACTAAGCTAATTTGTGATTAGGGGGAAGTAATGATGGTACAGTCTTTAAATAACGATACATCAGTAAATAATTCAACTTCAAATATTGTGTATAACACGCAACAATTAAACTTATGGTATGGTAATCATCATGCTTTAAAAAATATTGATCTTGAAATTAAAGAAAATGAAGTAACAGCAATTATTGGACCTTCTGGTTGCGGTAAATCTACGTACATTAAAACTTTGAACCGTATGGTAGAATTAGTTCCAACAGTAAAAACATCAGGTAAAATTTTGTATCGTGACCGCAATATTTTTGATGCAGATTATGGAGTAGAAGAATTACGTACGAAAGTTGGAATGGTTTTCCAAAAACCAAACCCATTTCCAAAATCCATCTATGATAATATTGCATATGGTCCGAGAATACATGGTATTAAAAATAAAAAAATTCTGGATGAAATCGTAGAAAAAAGTTTACGTGGTGCAGCAATTTGGGATGAGGTAAAAGATCGCTTATCTACGAATGCGTACAGCCTCTCTGGTGGTCAGCAACAACGTATTTGTATAGCTCGCTGTCTTGCAATTGAACCAGACGTTATTTTAATGGATGAGCCTACTTCAGCGTTAGATCCAATTTCTACATTAAAAGTTGAGGAATTAATTCAAGAATTGAAAAACGATTATTCTATCATCATTGTTACACATAATATGCAACAAGCAGCTCGTATTTCGGACAAAACTGCTTTCTTCTTAAACGGAGAAGTGGTAGAGTTTGATAATACAGATGTAATTTTTTCAACTCCAGAAGATAAGCGCACAGAGGATTATATTTCAGGACGTTTCGGATGAGGAAAGGGGCAGTTAGGGATGGTAGGAAGAGAGAAATTTGATGCGGAATTACAGCAAGTTCAGAATTTAATGTATGATTTATGTGATACGGCGATTAATACCTTGAATTCTGCAATGGATTATTTGTTTGCAAATGACATTGAAGGTGCACTAACGATCATTAATAATGATATTCATATTAATCGTATGGAAGAAGAAATTAATGACCGTGTAATTTTACTGATCGCTAAGCAACAGCCTGTTGCAACAGATCTACGTAGATTAATGGTGCTTGTTAAGGCTGCATCCGATATGGAGCGTATAGGTGATTATGCAGTAAACATTGCTAAAGAAACGATTCGTATAGGAAAAGATGAACATATCGCTCCAATTCATTTGTTAGAAGAGATGCGTGACAAAACGATCGCAATGTTAAAATCAATTTTAGATGCTTTTATAAATGAAGACATTGAAGAAGCTAAGAATATCGCAAAACTTGATGATGAGGTAGATGAATTGTATGGTCACGCAATTAAAACACTTCTTTCAGTTGGGGTAGAACAACCTGCACAACTAAGTCAAGTGACGCAGTTGTCATTTGTATGTCGCTATCTTGAAAGATCTGCTGATCACGCTACAAATATGGCAGAACGATTATTGTTTTTATTAAAAGGGAAGCATTACGAACTGAATAACTAACAAAAGAGGTCGTTCAGAAATTAAATCTTCTGGACGACCTCTTTCATTTTCTATTTTCCTGTTAACTTTTCAGCAATCTGTTTCAATGTCATAGAGGAGTCGAGTTTATACTCACCAATTTGAATACGCCCAGCTAAATCTTGAGAGACCAAATAATCTTCAAAATCTTGTTTATTTTGGACAATTCCAGCTTCCTCTAATAGAGTACTAATTTCTTTACTATTCATGCCTGCTTGAACGATTAAAGTATATGGAGTACTACTGTTAGAAGTATCGCTCTGTGTTGCTTCCTCTTTTGCTGTTTCTTCTTCTTTCGATTCGTCTGTAACAGGTTGTCCCTTTTGGGCATTTTCTAAGTCCATCTGAAGTTGTGCTAATTGCTGCTTTACGTTTTTTAGTTCTGTTTGTGACTTTTCATATGCTTCCTCCGTGATGGAGCGCTTCGATGTGATTTCATCCTCTTGCGTTAAATGTTGTAATTGGAGAACAGCACCTGCTATAAACAAACCGATACCAAATGAACGGATGGATGTCCTTTTCATCTTATTTTCCACCGCCAATTACATATTTAACATCTTCTATAGATAGGGATGACCTTTTACTTATTTCTGGTAGAGAATAGCCCTGTTTATGCAGCTCGAGCACTTGGCTTCTAATGATTTCGTGTATAACAGGTTTTGTTTTTTGCTTTTTGGGAACCGTTATTTTAGAACCTTCTAGTAATAATTCCTCTTCCACTATTTTTAGTCTCCGTTTAATAGCGCTTGTTTCTTGATATAATGTAATGGAGAGTTCCTCTACTTCTGACTCCATTTTTTTCGTGGAATCCTTAAGAAAAAAGGAAACGATGATTAGTAAAATTCCAATAATCATGATAATAATTGAATAGCTCATCAAATTCACCTCAAAATAATTACTTCTTCTTATAATACTAACATATACCAAAAAACTTTGAATTAATTCTTTCATTAAATAGTAGATTTTCTTGGATAATATGCTATAATGGGTTAGTCGTATAAATCATGCTCAGAATTTATATTTCATCCTGTAAAAGAGTGGGAGGGACAACCATGCGCGTTAATATTACATTAGCTTGTACAGATTGCGGAGAGCGCAACTATATTTCTAAGAAAAACAAGCGTAACAATCCAGAACGTCTTGAACTTAAAAAATATTGCTCACGTGAAAAGAAAATGACTCTTCATAGAGAAACTAAATAATAACCTAAGCCAAAACCAACTTCGGTTTTGGTTTTTTTCTATTTGAAATGGGAGGGAAATGACATGAAAAAGAAAGAGTTAAGAGAAGAAATGAAACAACAGCTTTCGTCTTTAGAGCAGTCCTCCTATCATACATTATCAGAGCAAATCATGAGTCGCTTTTTCACACTAGGAACTGTACAACAAGCATCTACTATAGGAATAACCATCTCGGCTTTTCCAGAAGTGGATACCGAAGGGATTATCCGTGCATTATGGGAAAAGGGTAAAACCGTTGTTGTGCCAAAATGCTCCCCAAAAGATCGGACAATGACCTTTTATAAGATAGAGAGCTTCGATCAATTAGAAACCGTGTATATGCAATTATTAGAGCCAAATCCATTGTTAACAACTCCAGTAGCTCCGAATAACATTGATCTTTTAGTTGTTCCTGGAATTGTTTATAGCCTATCTGGTTATCGAATAGGATATGGTGGAGGATATTATGATCGCTTTTTAATGAATTATAAAGGGCATAAAGTTTCGTTAGCGTTTGATTTTCAATTAAGGGATGACTTGGAAAAGGAGCATTTTGACCTCCCAGTAGACTTGATTATTACTAATGAGCAAATGATAAAATGTCATTTATACCGGGATGAGGATGGACAATATGAAGACAGTATATGATGTTATGCAGTTATTAAAACGATTCGGTACGTACATTTATACAAAAGATCGATTGGCAGATCTTGAACTAATGGAAGACGAAATAAAAGAACTATATAAAATGCAAATGATTGAGGCACAAGACTTTCAACTTGCGCTGCTCATACTTCGACAAGAACATAATAGACAGAAATAAAGCCGATTAATTTACGTAAATTAATCGCTTTTTTATATTCTTTTACTAAAAAAGGAAACTTTTTTGGTTTTAATACGTTTAATAGAGGGTAGCAAAATTATGGACCTATAAAATTATATCAAATGTAAATATCATTTATATTGATTTATTGTTAAGAAAGGATTAAGATATATTTTGTTACTTTTATTCCTACTATTAAGAGTACAAAAGGGGAGGATGTAGGCATGAAGAAAAAAAATTGGCCGACACATTCTATTCTTGTTATAGCTATTGTGGCAACATGGATTAAAACATATGTGGTTTACCATACTAGCTTTGATATGAAAATCGAGAATATGATGCAACAAGCGATACTATTTATAAGCCCGTTAAGTTTTCTTTTATTTGTATATGGGCTATCACTTTTCTTTAAAAGTCCAAAAGCAAGAAATAGATATATTGTCATTACAAATTTAATACTTGCAATCGTTCTGTATGCAAACGCTGTATTCTATCGTTTCTTTACAGACTTTATAACGTTACCAGTATTATTCCAAACAAGTAATTTTGGTGATTTAGGTTCATCTGCTATGGAAAGTATCTACATAACAGATATATTCTTCTTTACAGATGTAGTAATCATTATAGCTGCTTTAAAATGGTTGAAAATTGGTGACAAAATATCGATTGTAAAACCTGCACAAAGAAAAGCATACTTTGTACTTTCTGCTGCAGTGTTGTTTTTAAATTTGGGATTAGCTGAAATAGAAAGACCTCAGCTTCTTACAAGAAGCTTTGACCGTGAAATGTTAGTGAAAAATCTAGGACCTTACAATTATCATTTGTATGATATATATATTCAGTCTAAGTCTCATGCACAGCGAGCACTTGCTGATGGTAGTGAACTCGTAGAAGTAAATAACTATGTACGATCTAACCAAGCAGAACCTAAGGCTGAAATGTTTGGGCTTGCAGATGGTCGTAACTTAATCGTAGTCTCCATGGAGTCATTACAAAACTTTGTTATTAATAATGATATGAATGGATATGAAGTTACCCCATTCTTAAATTCTTTGACTAAAGATAAAGATACGTTTTACTTCTCTAACTTTTATCATCAAACTGGTCTAGGTAAAACATCAGACTCAGAGTTTATTGTGGAGAATTCACTCTACGGACTTGGTGGTGGAGCTGTATTCTTTACCCATGGAGGAAATAAGTTTCATTCCATGGCAGAAAGCTTAAACGAAGAAGGCTATTACACAAACGTAATGCATCCTAATAACAAAAGCTTCTGGAATCGCGATATGATGTATCAAGCACTTTCTATTCAAAAATTTTATGATGTAAATAGTTATGAAGTAAAAGAAGGCGATGCTGTTAACTGGGGTATGAAGGATATTCCATTCTTTGAACAATCAGTTGATCATATGGCACAAATGCCACAGCCGTTCTATTCTAGACTAATTACATTAACAAACCATCATCCATTTGATTTAGATGTTGAGGATCAACTCATCCCTGCATATAATTCTAATTCACGTACATTGAACAAGTATTTCCAATCCGTACGTTACATGGATGAAGCGTTGAAGTTGTTCTTTGAAGATTTAAAAGCACAAGGACTGTATGACAATTCTATCATTGTAATGTATGGGGATCATTATGGTATTTCTGAAAACCATAATGCTGCAATGTCTCAATATTTAGGAAAAGAAATTACACCATATGAATCTGCAAAACTTCAAAGAGTTCCATTCTTTGTTCACATTCCTAATAGTGGAGTTGGAAAAGAAGTAACAGAAACAGCTGGTCAAATTGATATTAGACCTACAGTATTGCATTTACTTGGTGTAGAAACTGCTAAAGATATGCAATTAGGAGCAGATGTATTCTCTAACGACCATGAGGATTTTGTTATTTTCCGAGACGGTGGATTTGTTACAGATAAATTGGTTTACGCCGGAAACACTTGTTTTGACAATGAAACAGGAGAAGAAACTGATATGGCTAGCTGCCAGCCTTATATAGATCGAGCAACACAAGAACTAGGCTATTCTGATCAAATTATTAATGGAGATTTACTACGTTTCTACGATTTGAAAACAGGAAACCTATTAATTGATGAAGCTGAAAAAGAAGAGCAGTAGTAAAGAAGCACAGACAAATTAAAGTCTGTGCTTTTCGTATGAAACAAAAGGGCAACTCGTGCGTCTAATATTATAAAGGTGAAAGGGGGAGTCAGTTGAAGAGAATCGGTATTCTTATTGTTTTTGTTCTATTGCTTCAAGCTTGTACAGAGATCAATAATCCCGGGGGAGAAGAAGTTAAGACCCCAGTTACAGATGAAATTTCAGTTCCAGAAAATACGTCCAAATCATCTTCTCAAGAAATCCCTTCCATTTCAATGGCTTCCTCAAACTTTCACAGTGTGATTGGTTGGCTTTCTAATGACGAGATTGCTTTTGTACTTATAGATAAAGGAAAATGGACTGTGCAATCTTATTCAGTTTCAAAAAATGCATGGAAGGTTATTTATTCTTCTACACTACCAATTATTCAAGCAACCATACATCCAAACAAAGAATTGATATTATTACATACATCAAATAATTCTTCTTCAGCAGAAGTGCAAATTATACATAAGAATGGTTTCTTAGTACAAAGTTTAACTTTTGAATCAGATGAATTATATATGGATTGGCATCCAACAAATCAAGATCTAATAGTATTCACGGCTTTTTATGAGGATTGGACGTTTAGTACATTTGTTTATGATGGGTCTACTCAACAATTACAATCAATTGAGGTAGAAAATCCATTCGTTAAATGGTATGATGATGAGCATTTGATGGTGTTTAGAGGGTCTGAAAGTGGTTTAGATGGATATGAATTAATGCTATATTCTGTTCAAGAGAAGACACTGAAAGAAACAGGGGAAACTCATTTAGTGGATGTTCAAAATTTAGGTGAAAGTATGTTATATATTCAAATCAATGAACCGAAAAATATATTTGAATATCGCTTGCAAGATAAGAATCATGAAAATTCCTTTGAATGGACAACGCCTGCTATTAGCAATTATTCGGAATGGGTTATGCCAACCATTTCTATTGTAGATACAAATTCATTATTTCTTATTAAACCGGTGGAAGCAGGGAATATGGATGAGATTGATCAAAGAGGAGTTATTTCAATTTATTCATTGGAAGGCGAGAAAGAGTTGGGAGAGGTAAACTCTCAACCAATTGATTGTTCACCAAACGGAGAAACCTGTCTTGCAGGATACGAGAAAGATCATTGGATTCAGACAAATCCTTTTAAAGAACAGCGATGGTTACAACTAGAAGAATAGAAAAAAGCTGCTGTACAACTTGTACAACAGCTTTTTTCATAACATTTTAGTGTAAGCTTGGTGGAAAACCTTGGTTCACGATTGTCATGACTGTAAAGAAGCCAAAAACAGCAAATGTACCAAAGTTAAATAGAACTCCTAGCACATTCTTTTCTTTGAAAGCTTGGAAAGTGCCGATTACAGCTAAAACTGTAACGAGTCCAAAAATAACCATTAATAAGTTCATGAAAGACACTCCTTTCGACATCAGAAAATGAATGTCGCTTTACATATTCCTCTTCTATTGTAATTGTATTCGCCATTTTTGTCGAGAGATAAAAGTGGCGAATAATTGAACAAAGAATTAGAAACGATTAGAATAGGAAAGAGGTGATAATTATATTAAATGTTAGATCTTATCCATTAGGATATATACAAACAAACTGTTATATCGTATCAAACGCATCTAAGCAATGCTTAGTATTTGATCCAGGTGGTGATGCGGAAAAATTAATAAGTGAACTAAAACGATTGAATTTAAAACCAGTCGCAATTTTGTTAACACACGCCCATTTTGATCATATAGGTGCGGTAGACCCTGTAAGAGATGCTTTTAAGGTTCCTGTCTATATACATAATGCTGAAAAGAAATGGTTAATGGACCCTTCCAAAAACGGTTCTGGTAAATATGCGGAAATTCCATCTATTACATGCAAAGAAGCGGATGTTATATTGTCAAACGAATCCATTTTAGAAATAGAGGATTTCTCCATTCAGCTTTTTCATACACCTGGCCATTCACCAGGTAGTTTAACGTATTATTTTGAAAGTGAGTCTTTTGCAATTGTAGGCGATACACTCTTTCAAAATAGTGTAGGAAGAACGGACT
The DNA here is from genome assembly GCF_001420585.1 of Psychrobacillus sp. FJAT-21963. Taxonomy (NCBI): domain Bacteria; kingdom Bacillati; phylum Bacillota; class Bacilli; order Caryophanales; family Bacillaceae; genus Psychrobacillus; species Psychrobacillus sp. FJAT-21963. Next base: position 207,419 of record NZ_LJIY01000006.1, read on the forward strand.
TGGCCGGAGGTAACAACGCAGAATTAATGAAGTCTATTCATACAAAATTATTAACCTTGCCAGAAACAACGATTTTATACCCTGGTCATGGTCCAGAGACAACTCCAGAAAATGAAATGGAATACAATCCATTTTTAAATGGTTTTTGACTGAAACAATAGAGAAGTAGATAGTTTCGAAGCTAACCACTCGCTTTCCGTGGGCGAGCGCAGAGCCACTGGAGCAAACACGATGTTGTATAGCATGACGATGTGGCGTTCTTACCCTTTATTACATGAACTCCTAAGGAGTCGAGCGAACGCTCCAACAAGTTAATGGTAAACCATAAGCAAAATCCATATTAAAAGGCAGTTAGAATGAAATCATTCTAACTGCCTTTTTTGTGAACATTATTAATGTCCAGCTCCTGGTACGTGAATAAACGTTGTGTAGTATGTAAAACCAGCGAAGAAGAACATTAGGTAAGCTCCAAAGATGTACATATACATACGTTCAGAAAGGTTTAAGAACCCTAAAAGAAGGAAAATCCCCGTATTTGCTAAAAATAGTAAAGAAGCTTCTGTCATATCACCTAAATAAAACATAACTGCAAAAATCCCTGTCCAGAAAGCCATTACTTTATACATATTGCCCATTTGTAGTCCCTCCTTTTGCAACGACACAAATATTCTCATATTCATTATAAATGAAAGTGTTCGCGCATGTAAACCGTATAAAATATTTCTTCTTTGTATTCCACTTTATTTTGTCACAAATATGTTCCATTTATAAGTTTTTAAAAGAAGTAACTTTGAGTGTTACATGTTCGTTCATTAATTCTCATTATAAAACTTCTATGTGATATAAGCAATTTTGACATTGATCTTGCATGCTTTCCAATTGAATAAAATCATTTGTTGGAAATAATGCATCAAATTGTCCTCTTAAAAAGGATTCATGTAATGCACAAATTAATTCGGATTGACTTTTCAAATGATTTTTGTACGGGCAATTATAAATGGCGAACGTAATCACTTTTTTATGATTTTTCTCTTGTATAGTCGGAAAATAACCGATAGATGCCGCATTTGCCGTTAATATTTGTATTTTTTCCTCAAAGGACGCTGGAGAAGTGAGTTTACTGCTCGTTAGCTGTTTCCCATTTTCATAAGCAATTTCTTTTCCTTTTACAATAGCTTGCTCACCAAGAGAGCTTACAAGATCTATTAACCACTGTAACAGAAGATGATCCTCTTGCTTTGGAAAGCTTAAATATACAGGATTTTCAGCAAGACTATAAATTCTTGCAGGTCTTCCACCTTTCCTGTTCTTGATAAGCTCAGAACGCAAAAAATTGGAATCATTTAGTTTAGATAGGTGCAATCTCGCAACATTCGGATGTATACCAAATTGATCGGCTATTTCCTGTACCGAAACTACTTTTGCTTCTTTTACTATATATTGATAAATAGAATACCTTGTTTCATCGGCTAACGTACTAGTAAGCTGTAATGTATTCGGCATCTTTTTCCCTCTTTTCTACATGTTGTCTCTATTATAATAAAACTTTTGTAATTACCAAAGGAGTTTCACTAATTCGATATAATTATTAGAAAATTCTATNCCAAGTATACTAGTTTTGTACAAGCTGTTTTGCGGTCACAACTTGTACCTGGAGAAAGGAAAGATGCATGCAGCAATTAGAAAATATTATCGAACAAAAATGCTTTCAGCTACTTAAGAAGGCTCATGGTTTTGGTGCTTCAGATTTGCACATGATTCCAAACGAAGAAAATTACTATTACTACTTTAAGAAAAATTCTCAAATGTTTGAAGCAGGGAAGCTTCCCCTAAACATGGGAGAACGGTTTATTTCATTCTTCAAATTTTTATCCTCTCTTGATATCAGCGAAAAAAGAAAACCACAAAGTGGTTCCTTTCAACAAATCTTTAACTCTCAAAAATTTTCATTTCGTGTTTCTACATTACCATCCATTTTCGGAAGAGAGTCATTAGTTATTCGACTCCAACAACATGATAATGCAAAACTATTGCATTCCTTATCCTTATTTCAAGATGCTTCCGACAAAATAATGGAGCTTGCTACTAATCGTCAAGGATTAGTTCTTTTTGTTGGTCCTACTGGTTCAGGTAAATCTACAACTATGTATTCACTCACTAAGTATTGTTCGGAGAATTTGAATCGACATGTAATCTCGCTAGAAGATCCTGTTGAAAATAGTCAATCTCACTTATTGCAAATTCAAGTGAATGAACGCTCAGGCGTCACGTATGCAGCAGGATTGAAAGCGATATTAAGGCATTCACCAGACGTCATTATGATCGGCGAGATACGTGATGAAGATACTGCAAAAGCTGCTATTCAAGCTGCTTTGACAGGTCATTTGGTCGTTTCAACTATTCATGCCAAAAATGCTGTAGGTTCATTATATCGGTTGATGGATCTTGGAGTATCGGCTGAGGAATTAAAGCAAACAGTAATTGGTATAGTTGCGCAGAGACTAGTGACGGTTTCCTTCACGAAACAGCCAGATTTATCGGCAATATTTGAAATTATTTCCGAAGACCTTTTGATGGAAGCATTAAACTCATTAATATCTGGAACGGATTTTAAGATTCCTCATTCGTTAACACTTTCTTATCAAATAGAGAGAGGTGTGCGTGAAGGTGTTATTCAAAAAAATTAACGACTATTGTACGCGTAAACGGGAAACGATCCCATCGCATATACAACCTTCCTTCTTAAAAAGACTTAGTGAACTATTACAAGAAGGTTATACCTTTCATGAATCTGTTTCTATGTTGCTACCATTTCATGTGAAAAATTCTGATATGGTAATTAAAAAAATGACGGAAGTGCACAAAAACGGTTTAAGTGTTACGGAAGTTTTTAGATTATTAGGCTTTCCTAATAGGCTATTGCTTCCAATCGATTTGGCAACAAACCACGGGAAACTTCAAGATACTATATTTGTTCTAAGTGTCCAAGCGGCTATTTTTGAAAGGGCTAGAAAAAGATTAAATAGTTTATTGATGTATCCATTATTTTTGTTTGTAGTAATTTTCCTACTTTTTACTGTATTTAAGATTTATTTCCTGCCAAATATGGAATCGTTGCTACATACAAGATCTTCTGGAGATACTGACAATTCTTTAATTTGGACGAGTATACTACTGCAATTGCCTAATTATTTCTTGATTGGTTTCCTATTTCTTTGTTTTGCTATGTTAGTTCTTATAAAAATGATACGTAATAAAAAAATAGAGTTTCAGATAGCTTTCTATTTAAAAGTTCCGTTAGTAAATAAATGGTATCGACTCTTTTTGACAAGAGTATTTTCTAGAGAAATGGGAGTGCTGATAGATAGCGGCATGTCACTTCAGCAAGCATTTGATTCGTTGATCAAACAGGAAGAACATAAAACTCTTCAATATATCTCGATTCAAATGAAAAAGAAAATAATACATGGAGAGTCTTTTTCAGATGCTTTATTGTTGCTAAATCATTTTACTAAAGACTTCCATCAATTTGTTATTCACGGGGAAATAAGTGGTTACCTAGGTAGAGAGTTGAGCTTGTATAGCGAATTCGTAACAGAAAGAATAGAAGAAAAGCTATCCAAATACTTAAGTATTCTTCAACCTACACTTTTCTTAATACTAGCTATTTTTATCATTGGCGCATACTTGGCAATCTTGTTACCAATTTATAAAATGATCAATATTGTATAAAAGGAGAAGGAACTATTGATAAAACTGATAAGGAACAACAAAGGATTTACTTTGATAGAAATGATGATAGTGTTACTAATTATTTCTATTCTGATATTAATAACAATACCAAATGTGACGAAGCATTCAGCCTCCATAGATGATAAGGGTTGCAAGGCTTTTGCTAAAATGGTGGAAGGACAAATTCAAGCGTACAAAATAGAGTTTAAAAAGATTCCAAAAGTAGAGGATTTAACAAAAGAGGGATATCTTAAAGGAATTGAGAGTTGCCCTAATGGCACAGACATCATCATTGATGAGAATGATGGAAGTGTAACAATTACTGGAGACGTAACTGCTAGAAATGAAACGATATCTCTTACATGAAAAAGGATTTACTTTTATCGAAATGCTTCTTGTTCTTGCTATAGTAATGGTAGTGTCTGCCTCTATAATTTTTGTGACCTCTTCTAAGTTTGAGAAGATGGAAGAGAAGCGTTTTTTCAAACAGTTTCACTTGGATGTACAAAGTCTTCAGAGTACTGCTTTGGCAGAAGGAATTTATACTCATTTAAACTTTTTTGAGAATGGAACAAAATACAAAGCAAGACATTCAAATGAAATATATATGGAATATGAATTGCCGAAAGGAATTCGATTATCTCGAAATAGTTACTTGAAAGAAATAGTCTTTCACCCAAATGGAACTGTCAAAGAATTTGGAACTCTATTGTTTGAAACAGACAATGGTTTAAAGGAAGTTTACGTTTATATAGGTAAAGGAAAATTAAAATATGAATAATAGCAAGGGGTATTCCTGGCCAGAGACTATCGTGTCTTTAAGTGTAATATTTTTAATAGCAACTATGTTACTGCCTTTATTAAGTAATATGGTAGTTCAACTGGAAGAGAAAAAAAGGCAATATCATTCCTCGATTGTAATAAATGAAGGTGTAAAAATGTACTTTGCAGAACGTTTGCTACATGGTTCCTTGTGGATTGATGAGATAGAATATACGTTTACAATTGAAAATCAACAAATATGTGTAAATTATGAAGGAATGAGTGAGGAGAAAATGAATTGCCTACCTATAACATATTGAACAAAAATAATGAAGAAGGGTATACCTTGATCGAATCAGTATTTCAACTCTCAGTACTTCTAATTTTTTCTCATATATTCGCTGTAACTATCGGTTGGTTGAGTTTGATGGAGGTTCAGGTGACAAATCCTACCGAAACAGAGTGGGCTTTGTTTATAGAAGATGTAGAAAACTATTTGAACGATTTAGATATGATAATGGTACAAACAAGAAACACTGGTATACGTTTTATTAAGGAAGAAGTTGAGTTTGATATAGAAATTTATCAAAATTTGATTCGAAAACAAAAAAATAGATTAGGACATGAGCAAATGTTACTCCATGTGAAATCTATAAACGTAAGTATGGAAGGTCAACTGTTATATTTTTCTGTAGAATTTGAGAATGGGATAGATAAGGAGCATACATTCTATGTTACGTATAATTCAGAGTGAGAGAGGTGTACTATTGCCGGCTTCTATCTTACTTCTATTATTTGTTTCACTAACAATTTTATCTATCACTACTGCTTATCAATCAAAATATCGAACATATGATTCGTTGGAATTGAGCAATATTAATGCTACTATCAAAAGAATAGAAATTTTTAATACAATCGAACAATAATTCTGGTAGTAGTGAGTTGGTGAATCGTGTACAAAGTATATTTAGTTGGTTTTATGGGGAGTGGTAAAAGTGCGGTCGGCAGAAGACTGAGCTATTTATTGAAGATGCCCTATTATGATATGGATAAAGAGCTTGTAAAAAAAGAAAAAAGGACGATTCCTGAAATATTTGAGCAGGAGGGAGAGGCCTATTTTCGTAAGATTGAAACAGAGTTTCTTCAAAATTTCCGTAATGAGTCCTGTATTATTTCCACTGGTGGCGGCGTTGCGATGAATGAGGAAAATATTCGAATAATGCGTAAGACGGGACTGGTTTTATATTTAGATGCTACTTTTCAAGATATTTGGATGAGAGTGAAGAATGATAAAAACAGACCTGTCGTTCAAAGTAGTACTAGGGAAGAATTGGAGCAGCTATATATTAAAAGACGTAAAAATTATAAGAAAGCTGCACACATTACAATTCTTACGGAAAATCGTCATTTACGACAAGTGACAGAATATGCTGGTTATCAGGTAAATAGGCTGAAAGGCGAATGATTTTATAAAATTTATATAAAATATTCGTCTTTAATCTAATTTATTAAAAAGGATTGCTTACTTTTGTGTTCAATGTTAGGATATAGACAAAGCGAGTGATAATTACAGATTTAGCGGATGAGGATACGGGGAGAGAACGCCTAAAGTGCGTCGCCGAAGGAGCAAGTAAAGAAATTTATGAATCTCTCAGGCAAAAGAACTCGTATAGGACGCAACTCTGGAGAGTGCTTTCGTTGAGTATCACGCAAAGCCACCAAAGAGGAAAGCCGTTTTCGGTAAACTTTCAGGTGCCAGGACAGAGAACCCCTGTTTTTTTAAAGGGGTCACTCTGTCTTTTTTTGTGTGAAAATTATAAAGGGGGAGAATTTTGTGTCAGAACAGTTGAAGCGTACACCTCTATATGAAGACTATGCCAATTATGGTGGGAAAACCATTGATTTTGGTGGATGGGAATTACCCGTGCAATTTTCTAGTATTAAGGAAGAACATGAAGCGGTAAGAACGAAAGCAGGACTTTTTGATGTCTCTCATATGGGAGAAATCTTTGTAACCGGTTCGCAAAGCGAGTCTTTTTTACAAAAAGTGATGACGAATGATGTTTCTAAACTTGTAAATAACCAAGCTCAGTATACGGCTATGTGTTATGAAGACGGTGGTATAGTAGATGATTTATTAGTTTACAAGATGGAAGATAACCACTATCTTTTAGTCGTAAATGCATCTAATATTGAAAAAGATTTTGAATGGCTGAAGCAAAATGCATCTGGTGATGTAGAACTTGTCAATAAATCAGATGATTATGGACTGTTAGCGTTACAAGGACCACTCGCACAAAGTATTTTACAAAAGTTAACTTCCAAAAATCTAGAGGAAATTGGATTTTTCCGATTTGCAGATCATGTCGAAGTAGCTGGAAAATCGGTTCTTGTTTCTCGTACTGGTTATACAGGTGAGGATGGATTTGAACTCTATGCAGCTAGTACGGATCTTTCCGAATTATGGAGCAGCATTTTAAATGCTGGTAAAGAGGAAGGTTTACTTCCTTGTGGACTTGGAGCACGCGATACTTTACGTTTTGAAGCATGTCTTCCTTTATACGGGCAAGAGCTTTCAAAAGATATTACTCCATTAGAAGCTGGAATCGGATTTGTTGTGAAGCTCAAAAAAGAGCAAGACTTCAACGGTAAATCTGTACTAGTTGAACAAAAAGAGAATGGTGTACCGAGAAAAAGCGTTGGTATTGAAATGATTGATAAAGGAATTCCTCGTACAGGGTATCCAGTTTTCGCTGGTGAAAAACAAATTGGATTTGTAACTACTGGAACGCAATCTCCTACTCTTAAAAAGAATATTGGCCTTGCACTGATCGATGCCGACTTTACAGAAATCGGCACGCAATTAGAAGTTGAAATTAGAAATAAGCGTTTGAAAGCTGTCACAGTAGCTACGCCATTTTATAAAAAACAAAAATAATCGCAGAAAGAGGTTGTCCATTTGATAAAGCATCGTTATTTACCAATGACTGAACAAGATCAAAAGGAAATGCTAGATGTAATAGGCATTTCTTCCGTTGATGAATTGTTTGCAGACATTCCGGAGAAAGTGCGTTTTAAAGGTGAGTATAATATTAAACCTGCTAAAGCGGAGTCTGCTTTGTTAAAAGAATTATCTGTACTTGCTGATAAAAATGCACATAGTAAAAAGTATGCTTCCTTTCTTGGTGCAGGAGTTTATGATCATTTTAAACCGATAATCGTAGATCACGTTATTTCAAGATCTGAATTTTACACTGCTTATACACCTTATCAACCGGAGATCTCTCAAGGTGAACTACAAGCTATTTTTGAATTTCAAACAATGATCTGTGAGCTTACTGGAATGGATCTTGCAAACTCTTCTATGTATGACGGTGGTACTGCACTTGCGGAAGCTGGTAACTTGGCAGCTGGTCACACGCGTAGAAAAAAACTATTAGTTTCTGAAGCTGTTCACCCAGAGTATATTGATGTAGTAAAAATGTATGCAAAAGGTCAAAACGTTCAAGTTGTGACGATTCCTACTAATAATGGTGTAACTGATTTAGGGAAATTAGAAGAGTTAGTAGATGAAGAAACAGCAGCTGTTCTAGTCCAATATCCTAATTTCTTCGGTCAAATTGAAGATTTAGCAAAAGTGGAGCAACTAACACATGCTCAAAAAGCATTATTTGTTGTATCTGCAAATCCACTTGCTCTTGGAGCTTTAACTCCTCCAGGAAAGTTTGGTGCAGATATTACAGTTGGGGATGCTCAACCTTTTGGTATCTCAGAAGCATTTGGTGGACCTCATTGTGGTTTCTTTGCTGTATCTTCTAAGCTTATGCGTAAAGTTCCAGGACGTTTAGTAGGGGAAACAACAGATGAAGAAGGTCGACGTGGGTATGTTTTAACATTACAAGCTCGTGAACAACATATTCGTCGTGACAAGGCAACTTCAAATATCTGTTCAAACCAAGCGTTAAATGCACTTGCCGCATCAGTAGCAATGACTGCTCTTGGTAAAAAAGGTGTAAAAGAAATGGCAATTCAAAATATCACAAAGACTCATTATGCAAAACAAGCATTTGAAAAAGCTGGATTTGAAGTTCCTTTCCAAGGACCTCACTTCAATGAAATTGTAGTTAAAGTAAATGGATCTGTAGCAGATGCTAACAAAGCACTTCTTGAAAAAGGAATTATTGGAGGTTTCGACCTAGGTCGTGTTATCTCTGACCTTAAAAATCATGTATTAATTGCCGTTACAGAGCAACGTACAAAAGAAGAAATAGATGCACTCGTGCAAGAAATGGGGGCTCTTCATGCATAAGGATAATCAACCATTAGTTTTTGAAATTACAAAGGAAGGTAGAGTAGGATATAGTCTACCTGAGCTCGATGTTCCAGAAGTAGATATTAATTCTTTGTTGCCACAGGGCTTACTTCGTGAAGAAGAAGCGGAGCTACCAGAAGTATCAGAGCTTGATATTATGCGTCACTATACAGCTCTATCGAATCGTAACCATGGAGTAGATACTGGTTTCTATCCACTTGGATCTTGTACGATGAAGTACAATCCAAAAATTAATGAATCAGTAGCGCGTTTCCCAGGATTTGCAAATATTCACCCATTACAAGATGAGTCTACTGTTCAAGGCGCTATGGAATTAATGTATGATCTACAACAACATCTAGTTGAAATTACTGGAATGGATGAAGTAACACTACAACCAGCAGCTGGTGCCCATGGTGAATGGACTGCTTTAATGATGATTCGTGCATTCCATGAGGCAAATGGAGATACTCAGCGTACAAAAGTAATTGTTCCTGACTCTGCACATGGTACAAATCCAGCATCAGCTACAGTTGCAGGTTTTGAAACGATTACAGTAAAATCAGACGAAAATGGATTAGTAGATTTAGAGGATCTTCGTCGCGTTGCTGGTCCAGATACAGCAGCTCTAATGCTTACAAACCCGAATACGCTTGGTTTATTTGAAGAAAGTATTTTAGAATTAGCGGAAATCATTCATGGTGTAGGTGGAAAACTATACTATGATGGCGCTAACTTAAATGCAGTTATGTCTAAAGCACGCCCTGGAGATATGGGCTTTGACTGCGTTCATTTAAACTTGCATAAAACATTTACAGGTCCTCATGGTGGCGGTGGTCCAGGTTCAGGTCCGGTTGGAGTTAAAGCAGATCTAATTCCTTTCTTACCAAGCCCAGTTCTTGTAAAAGAAAATGATCAATATAAATTTGACTATAATCGTCCTCAAACAATTGGACGTGTGAAACCATTCTACGGGAACTTTGGAATTAACGTACGTGCATACACATACATTCGTTCAATGGGTCCAGATGGTCTAAAAGCTGTAACTGAATACGCAGTTCTAAATGCAAACTATATGATGAGACGTTTAGAAGCATATTTTGATTTACCATATAACCGCCATTGCAAGCACGAATTCGTACTTAGCGGTCGTCGTCAAAAGAAATTAGGTGTCCGTACACTCGATATGGCAAAACGTCTGCTTGACTTCGGATATCATCCACCAACAATCTACTTCCCATTAAATGTAGAAGAAGGTATGATGATCGAACCAACAGAAACAGAATCAAAAGAAACATTAGATGCTTTCTGTGATGCAATGATTCAAATTGCAAAAGAAGTAGAAGAAAATCCAGAAATCGTTCAACACGCACCACATACGACAGTAATCAATCGCTTAGACGAAACAAAAGCTGCTCGTCATCCAGTATTACGCTATACAAAAGCATAAAACTTGAAAAGAGATTCGAGATAATCGCATTTCGTAATTATAGACAAAAGGTATCAAGAGGATGTCCTCTCGATACCTTTTGTCATTTTATTGATTTTAATAGAAAAGCTGAGGATGTTATTTATATGAAGCCTTCAGTTGAAAATCAGCGATAATAGTATCTAAAATATGTTTAGATGAAAAAATCTTTAGGGAATCTATAGTTTTATGTCACAAAGGAGCGTTTCAATGTTTGATGTGCTTGTTTATTTAATTCTATAGATCTGTTTGGAGTTCATGGAGCCTTCACTAGTTTGAAAAGGAGGACGGTGACTCCAGCGGGAAGAGCGTGTCGGGTGAGACCCCGCAGGAGCTAACAAGGAACGAAGGCTAAGGACGCCTTGTCAAACGGAAGGCAATCTAAGTTCGCCGCGTTCTGCGGCAACGATTGCATGACCCACATCCTGTGGGCCTCAAGCCTTCATGACCAACATCCTGTCGGCCTGAGGAGGCTAACGGACCGCCCGCGGAAAGCGTCCGTCCGCAGTGAAAATCAAGGATACTAGTTAGCTTTATTTATTGTAAAAGAAAAACCATTGTACATGGAACTTTATTCACTTCTTCGATTCAAAACCCAATAGAATGTTCGTCATTCTCCCATTCTTTTTTCATAGATCTTTTATTTTGTTTTAACAACTCTTCAATACGCTCTTCATATGCCAGTTTCCCATCATAATGCCAATTTAATGCAACCGACATATACAATTCGTTAAGCTGGGACATAGATAACCCTTTTGAACGTTTCGCCATATCTGTAAATTGTTCGTCCGTAAAAATATGTCTAATATCTAACTTTCGTAAGTACTGCTCTCGAACTTTATCCGAAGGAGATGGTATCTCGTATGCACGGTCAAACCGACCTGCACGATTTATAAGCGCTGGATCTATTTTTTCCGGGTAGTTTGTCGTTCCGATGATAAATAACCCTTCTCGAGATTGAACACCGTCTAGCGTGTTTAAAAAAACGGATCTCGTATATTCAGGCATCGAATCAATATCTTCAATAACGAGAATTGCAGGAGCAAGTCTTGTCACGATACCAAATACTTCTTGAATAGAATGACTTCCAGTAAATTCGGTAATTTGCCAATAAACAACAGGTGCTTTCGTTGAGCCTGTGATGGACTTAACTAAAGTTGTTTTCCCATTCCCAGGACTGCCATATAGTAAAATTCCTCGTTTATAGGGTAGGCCATATTCTTTGAAAAAATGACCGTCCTCTTTGAAAAATTCATCAATAGAACGAAATATATCTTGCTTTATGCTATGTGTTAATAATACGTCCTCACGATTCACAACAGCTTGCTCGCCATAATTTCTTCGCTGGACTCCATTTTCTGTATCAACTAAATAAGTAATCGATTGCATAAGTAATTGTCTTAACTTTTCGTTGATTTCGTTTAAAAATAGTAATGCTTTTTCTGCTGACGTAGAAAAGAAACGATATTCCGGCCAACTATGACTAGAAGAATAGTTAAAAGACAATGTCATTCCTACATCATATTCTGGAAAGTAGATCAATTTATTTTCAAAGGTTTCCGTAATTTCTAAACCTGTGCCTAAATTTAATGTAGATTTACTCATAATTTTACCTAGAGGCTGTGTTTCGAAAATATAGCTCAGTTTTTCATAAGCTAATAAGTTCTTCTCCATCATTTCTAATAAGTTTGCATCAAGTTGAGATATTGTTTCTCCAATTGAAATATTTTTCCAATCGCCTTGTTTTCTTTCATTTAAGGCCCAAATGATCCTTTTTGAAACAAGCGCAAAGTCCTCATAATTAGGAAGAGTATTTCTAAAATCCTCGTGATGTGAAAATAACGTTTTCTCCTTCATTCCATACCTCCAGAAAATTTAGTGAGTGTTGAAATAAAAAAGGTTCCTCTAACGATAAGAAGAACCTTTATGTATTATTATTTAGATTTAATTTTACCTGTCCAAGTTTTAAATCCGCCTTGAAGTTGGTTTAATTGTGTATATCCTTTTTTCTTTAGGAACATTGCTGCACGTGCACTTCTTGCGCCGTTTTGATCATATAGATAAACTGGTTTATCTGGACGAATTTCTTTATAACGTTGACGAAGCTGTGTGGAAGGGATATTTCTTGCACCAAGAATATGACCTGATTCAAACTCCTTAGGTTCTCTCACATCAATTAATTGTGCCTTACGATAGCCTTCGATAAATTGTTCCTGATTAAGGTTTGTAACGGTCTTCTTTAAACGGAGAGCTTGGATACCAGCATAAACTAGTAAAACAATAATTACTACAAGTAGAGTGTATAAAATATTTAACACGGTCTTTCCCCTTTCTATGTTTCCATATTCATTATAAAAGATTCACTAGATACAATTCAATCTATTTGATAAAATGAATAAGGTTGTTAGGGGGAAGATTTGATGGAAAAGAAAAAATGGTACTTTATTAATTCTGGACCTTGTAGTCCATCTTATAACATGGCGCTTGATGAGGCTTTGCTAGATTGGCACAGTGAAGGGCTGATTCCACCAGTAATTCGTTTTTATGAATGGAATCCAGCGACTCTATCGATCGGTTATTTTCAATCTGTTGAAAAAGAAATAGATTTAGATGCAGTAAATCGTTTAGGTCTGGGGTTTGTTCGTAGACCTACTGGGGGAAGAGGAGTACTACATGAGCATGAACTAACATATAGCGTGATTGTGACTGAAAGTTATCCTGATATGCCAGCAACCGTGACAGAAGCTTATCGTGTGATAAGTGAAGGGTTATTGCTTGGATTTCAAAATCTAGGTTTAGATGCATACTTTTCTATTCCAGACACAGAAGAGAAAAAGCAAAATCTAAAGAAGCCTAAAACTGCTGTCTGCTTTGATTCGCCAAGTTGGTATGAATTAGTAGTAGAAGGAAAGAAAGTTGCAGGAAGTGCCCAAACACGTCAAAAAGGTGTTATTTTACAGCATGGTGCAATCTTATTAGATCTGGATGAAGATAAACTTATCCAGACGTTTAAATTTTCTTCTGAAGCGCTACGTGAGAGAGTAAAAGCAAGTTTATCTAAAAAAGCTGTGGCCATCAACAAAATTAGTCAAAATCCTGTAACAATCGACGAGTGCAAAAAAGCATTCAAAAAAGGATTTGAAGATGCGTTGCAGATTGAATTAGTAGAATTTGCCCTATCAGAAGAACAAGAATTATACGTAAATGCGCTTGAAAAAAAGCGTTATGATAATAATCAATGGAATTTTAAAAAATAAAATTTATTTTTTTAGGAAATAAGTCCATTGACCATTGCTACATATGACTTTTGAAGAAATTCATATATTTGCAAAAAAACACAACATATAGTATGGTTTAAAAATAACCATACACCATATATGGTGTGTTTTATTTTTAAATAAAAGGGAGGCAATATGATGGTATTAGCATCTCAGAACAATAATGCAACCATTAACATTGATCAGTTAAACAAAGACATTCAACTATTTCCACAAGTACATCCAATTACAGAAGACATGAAATTGACGCACAAAGGTGTTTCCCGACTAGTAATGATTGACCGTTATTCATTTAAAGATACGGAAAAGAAAACGCTAAAAGCAGGAGATTTTGTCGTTCTTACTGTAAAAGCTGACCCGAAATTTCCTGCACGCGGCTTAGGTCATATCGTTTCAATCGACCAATCGACAAAAACTGCAGAAGTGCTTATTGAAGAAGACTATAGAAGTGCAATTGATGATCAAGATGAACTTGAATCAGGAATTGTAAAACGTTCTCTTAATGTTATTGAGAAACCGTTGGAAGTGTATTATGAGCAAATTGCCAAACGCAATGCTACTGGACTTGCTTCTGTTGAAAAAACAGAGGAAAAACGCAAGGAATGGTTTGAGAAGTTCTACCAACAATTAGTTTCTTTAAAATTTATTCCAGCTGGACGAGTTCTTTATGGAGCGGGTACAGGTACAGACGTAACTTACTTTAACTGCTACGTAATGCCATTTGTTCCCGATTCACGCGAGGGAATCAGTGACCATCGTAAGCAAGTGATGGAAATTATGAGTCGTGGTGGTGGTGTTGGAACGAACGGTTCGACGCTTCGCCCGCGTAATACATTAGCTAGAGGTGTAAATGGTAAATCTTCTGGTTCGGTATCATGGCTAGATGATATTGCTAAACTAACCCACTTAGTTGAGCAAGGTGGTTCACGAAGAGGAGCACAAATGATAATGCTTGCTGACTGGCACCCGGATATTGCGGAATTTATCATTTCTAAAATGCAAAACCCTCGAATTCTTCGTTTTTTAATTGAAAATACGAATGATGAGACGATTAAACAATTAGCTAAGGACAAGCTTAAATTTACCCCTTTATCCAATCAAGAAGAAGCAATGTACCAGGGAATAGTAAATTATAAAGCGATTCCTGGATTAGGTGGCTTCAGCGATGATATCATTCGTGAAGCAGAAACAAAACTTCGTGATGGTGGTAATTTTACTGTTCACAATCCTGAATTTTTAACAGGTGCAAATATTTCTGTTACGTTGACAGATGACTTTATGAAAGCTGTCGAAGAAGATGCAGACTTCGAACTACGTTTCCCAGCGATTGAAACCTATTCTCCAGAAGAGATGGTATTTTATAACAAACATTGGCATGAAGTTGGAGATGTTCGTGAATGGGAGAAAATGGGTTATGCTGTTCGAACATATCGCACTGTAAAAGCAAAAGAGTTATGGAATTTAATTAATATTTGTGCTACTTATTCTGCAGAGCCAGGTATTTTCTTTATAGATAATGCGAATGAAAAAACGAATGCAAAAGCATATGGACAAAAAGTAGTTGCTACGAATCCATGTGGGGAACAGCCGCTTGCTCCATATTCAGTTTGTAACCTTGCAGCTGTTAATTTAGCTCAATTTGCTAACAAGGAAACTAAAACGGTTAACTTTGAAGCTCTAAAAGAAACAGTGAGTGTTGGAGTTCGTATGCAGGATAATGTAATAGATGCAACTCCATATTTCTTAGAAGAAAATAAAGTACAAGCTTTAGGTGAAAGACGCGTAGGTCTTGGAGTTATGGGATTAGCAGATCTTTTAATCTACTGCGAAAAAGAGTACGGATCTGAGGAAGGAAATATTCTCGTTGACGAGGTATTTAAAACGATTGCAATTGCTGCTTATGAAACTTCAGCGAACTTAGCAATTGAACGAGGAAGCTTCCCATTTTTAACTGCAGAAACAGAAGAAGAAACAAATCGTCTACGTAAAGCATTTACAGAGACTGGTTTTATGCAATCTATGCCAGAGGAAATCAGAAATTCTATCGTTGAAAATGGAATTAGAAACTCACATCTACTAACAGTTGCTCCAACAGGATCTACTGGAACTATGGTAGGAGTCTCTACTGGTTTAGAACCTTATTATTCTTTCACATATTATAGAAGTGGACGTTTAGGAAAGTTCATTGAAGTAAAAGCGGATATCGTTCAAGAGTACTTGCAAGCTAACAATGATGCAGATGAAAACAACTTACCTGAATGGTTTGTTACTGCAATGGAGTTAGCGCCAGAAGCTCATGCGGATGTTCAATGTATTATTCAACGCTGGATTGATAGTTCAATCTCTAAAACAGTTAATGCACCAAGAGGCTATACGGTTGAACAAGTAGAAGGTGTATATGAACGTCTATACCGTGGCGGAGCTAAAGGTGGAACTGTTTATGTTGATGGAAGTCGAGATTCTCAGGTTCTAACATTGAAAGCAGAAGAAAATACGCTTGACGATCAAAGACAAGAAGAAAAAGTATTTGAAAAACGACCAATCGTTTTAATTGATACGATTCAGGATTTGCGTTCAACAAATGTTACAATCGGTTCTGAAGTTGGTAATACTTGTCCAGTTTGCCGAAAAGGAACTGTGGAAGAAATGGGCGGATGTAACACATGTACAAATTGTAATGCGCAATTAAAGTGCGGATTATAAAATAAATGCGCAAAAAAACATATGCTCGAGAGTAACTCCTCGGTATGTGTTTTTTTGTTTTTTTAGAAGTTTTATTCCTTTTTGTTTAATATTCATCTTTCAGCATCAAACTGAAGCAAAAAGGAGAGATGATTATGAAAGAAAAGGGATTATCGATTAGTACTAGTTTTGTAGCTGCATTAATTTGCACTTTATTGCTTAAAGTGATCGATTTGTTTCATTGGATCAAGTGGAGTCCAATTGGTTATGCAGACAAATTACAAATGTTCGAATCAGTCCGTCCTCTAGGGAAATGGGTCATTCTTTTTATTGTAGTATGGTTTATTTGTTTTGTATTTTATTATATAAGTCTGATTTTTATTAAAATTCCTGCCTCTATTACTAGCTTGGCACTTGGAATCATTTTTGCAATTATTATGGAATGGATATTTTTAGATAAGGATACGCTTGCGAAAACAATTAAACATTTGTCGATTCCATTTATTTGTATCGTTGTAATGTTAGTAAGGTTTATGATGGAATCTGCTATTTTTCATGCACAGGATAATCCTCTTAGTAAATGAAAAATTTACCCGCGTCTCTTCCTATGATAAAATAAAGTGAAGATATAAATAGAAAATGAGATGGGGTATAATGATGAAACTTGAGAAGTTACGTGCTGCTTTAGAAGAACAAGGTGTGGATGCTTTACTGATTACAAACGGTTATAGCAGACGTTATATGACTGGTTTTACTGGTACAGCTGGTGTAGCAATTGTGTCTAAAAACGATGCAGTATTCATTACAGATTTTCGTTACACAGAGCAAGCGGCTAGTCAGATAAAGGACTACCGTATTGTACAGCATACAAAAACTTTAATAGAAGAAGTTGCTAACCAAGTTACAGAAATGGGCATTAATTCTATTGGATTTGAAAAAGACGATTTAACGTATAGTGGCTATGAATTGTATAAACAAGCTATCCAAGCAGATTTAGTACCACTTTCAGGACTAGTGGAAAAAATTCGCTTGATTAAGACTGAGGAAGAGATTAGTATTATAAAGTCGGCTTGTCGTATTGCGGATGAGGCTTTTAACCATATTGTTACATACATAAAACCGGGGATGACAGAGCTTGAAGTGTCAAATGAGCTTGAATTCTTCATGAGAAAACTTGGTGCCTCGTCTTCATCTTTTGATACGATCGTTGCTTCTGGTGTAAGATCTGCACTTCCTCATGGCGTAGCAACTAGCAAAGTCATTGAAGTAGGGGACTTTGTGACACTTGACTTCGGTGCACTTTATAATGGGTATATTTCAGATACGACTCGAACAATTGCTGTTGGGGAACCGAGTGACCAATTAAAAGAGATTTATCAAGTAGTTTTAGATGCACAATTACTTGCATTGGAAAAAATAAAACCAGGAATGACAGGTAAAGAAGCAGACGCAATTGCACGTGATTATATTGCTTCAAAAGGATATGGTGAAGCATTTGGTCACTCTTTAGGTCACGGAATTGGGCTTGAAGTACATGAAGGTCCAGGGCTTTCTTTCCGATCTGATATTACACTAGAACCAGGGATGATTATTACAATTGAGCCGGGAATTTACTTACCGAATATCGGTGGAGTTCGTATAGAGGACGATGCAATTGTAACTGAAAATGGTCTAGAAAAACTTACGCATTCGACAAAAGAATTACTCATTTTATCTTAATATTTGGAGGAAAAATAATGATTTCTGTAAATGATTTTAAAACAGGTTTAACAATAGTAGTAGATGGAGTTCTTTATCGTGTACTGGATTTCCAACACGTTAAACCAGGTAAAGGAGCAGCGTTTGTTCGCTCTAAACTTAGAAACCTTAGAAATGGTTCAGTAAATGAGAAAACTTTCCGTGCTGGTGAAAAAGTAGAGAAAGCTCAAATTGATAACAGAAAAATGCAATATCTATATGCAAGTGGAGATCAACACATTTTCATGGATACAGATTCTTATGAGCAACTTGAATTAAACGAAACACAAATCGAATACGAATTAAAATACTTACGTGAAAACATGGAAATTCATATTATTCAGTACCAAGGAGAAACACTTGGAGTGGAATTACCAAAATCAGTTGAACTGGAAGTGACTGAAACTGAACCTGGTATTAAAGGGGATACTTCTGGCGGTGGTTCTAAAACTGCAACTCTTGAAACTGGTTTAGTTGTAACTGTTCCACTTTTCATCAATGTTGGAGATCGACTAATTATCAACACAGATGAAGGATCATACGTATCAAGAGCTTAATTTAAAAATAGTTATATAGTTTAATTTCATTAGAAAGTTATTTAAAGATGTGGCTTTTCATGAAAAAGAGGCAGTTAGAATGATTTTTATTCTAACTGCCTCTTTTTGCTGCATCATATTATTTTATTAGAGTTTCTTCTTATATCCTATGTAATCATCTGAGGATTGGAGAGGATGGCGGCGACTCCAGCGGGAAAAGCGGGACAGTCGAGACCCTGGACTGAGCGGAGCGAGGGAAGCGGCTCGGCCCCGCCCGCGGAAAGCGTCCGCCAGGAGCGGAAATCAAATGTACTGTGAAAGAAAAAATTTAAGGAACTCAAATTCTTCAAATTTGTCTACAAACTAAAGAGTCACGCAAAAGCGTGACTCTTTTTCATATTTGAAGAACTTGTATCATATGCTGAAGATATGGAAGGGGGAGGCATTGTGGAACTTCACGATGTACTTCGAGTTGCTGGTATAGGGTTATTAATTGCTATACTTCATTTGTTTTTTGAATCAACCGGAAAAAAAGAGTTTGCCTTTTTTTTATTTTTTGTAGGATATATTTATATGACCATTGAGCTGCTTCGTTTACTGAGGGTATTTTTTTATGAAATATCCACATTCCTTGAATGGCTTATTATGTCGAGTTAGCAAATGATAGTATACATAACGATTATAATCGCATTCATTTTGCTGCAATTTATTGATGAAACTTATCCACGACTTCACTCTATTATTTATACAATTTTTATATTTTTATTCTTAACATACTTATTAATGACTTATATTATCCCTAATACAAATCAATTTATCTCCGTTATACCAACTAATCTCTTACCAGTATTTAAGCTACTTATGTTCTCTGTCATTCTTTTAATAGTTTCTCAAATAATTGAGGAACTTTTGACGGATTATGAGTATACAAGCCTTGCAACTATACTAACTTTTACAACAAAAGCAATATTGCTACTTGCCTGGCTCGATCATATGAAACAATTTTACTCTAAATTCTTTTCCATAATGGGACTACTCTCTTGAAGGAATGAATCAAAATGGATGAAATGCTCACGAATTTGCTACTCCCAGTAAAAGAAGTCATTCAAACATTTACGTATATCCTGCTATTTGGTTTTATTTTTCTTTGCTTAGAATGGCTCATTCCAAAGAGCAAAAGATTGTTAAAGTTATTATTTATTTATCTTATTTGCTTCTTATGTTTAGAACCTGCTTATCGAACGCTAGAAATGATTCAAACCCTTACTAGCCAGTTAGTTACACTTTTTTTAGGAATGTATCCAGTACTAACCGCAGGTATTGCTGTTTCTGGTGGAGCGTTGCTAGTAACTTTATGGAATCCAGCGGTAGTATTCTTTTCAACGTTTACAGCATTTATGGCAGAGAAAGTATTGATACCATCAATTATGGCTGCATTTCTTCTAGATTTGATCAGTCGAATACATCCAGCAACCTCTTTTTCAAAACTGTCAGATCTCATTAGGATGACATTAATTGGTATTACGTCAGTAATCCTTGTATTATATAGCTTCTTCATAACAGTCAATGGTGTGATTACATGGACGGTAGGAGGAGCGGTTAATGAATCTGTTAAACGATTAATACAAAACTCTATCCCATTTGTAGGGTCCTTATTAACTGAAAGTATTAGCACGATGAAAACGTATTCTTCATCTGCCTCGGTTATAACTGGAAATTCATTACTAATCTCCGTATTAGTTTTAGTTTCGATTCCAACGATTCAAACAATTTTAATAGCTTTTTTATATAGACTATTAGCTGCAATTTTGGAACCGTTTTTAGATTCAGGGATAAGTGGGCTTCTAGATGATATTGGAAGAACACTTTTTGTACTATCTATTATTTCGGTATTGATTGCTTTTGCGTTCTTTTTCACGATTATATTAACGATGCTCTTTGCAAAACTATTAGTTAGTGGGAAAGGATAACTCTCATCATTCAAACAATTTTATTTGGCATATTAATCATTGTCGTGATTGGGGAGCTTATTTCAATTCTATTAGAACATGTAGATAAAGAGAAATCGAGCTTTATAGTAAAAATTGCGATAATATTTTGGATTCTGTCTAATCTCTTCATATAAATAGTTTTTGATGCATAAAGTATTATATCCATAATGAAAAGAAGGGTGAAGCACTATCACACTTAAACAAAAACCCACTTTTCGTTTTGTTGTTATAGGAGGAGCAGTACTTTTCATAAGTCTACTTTTTTCAGGTCTTCTCAATATGGATAATGTTAGTAAAACAGAAACGAATGTAGAAGAACTTCAAACACCAGATGAGTTAGCTTCTGTTCTTGAAAGAATTAGAGGCGTTGGTCGTGTAGCTGTTTATTATCATTATTCAAATGGATCTGAGGAAGCTACGGAGAGTGATGTATCATTTTTCCAATGGACAAGTGACAGCAAAAGGGACAAGGAGGAGCTAATTGGAGTATTAGTTGTGGCGGAAGGAGCGAGCGATAAACGCATTCAAAACAAGCTTGTAATAACACTTTCATCTGTTTTACAAATATCCCCACATAGAATTGTGATTGAAGAAATGGAATTGGAGGAATAATAACATGAATGTAAAAAAGAGATCTATTTGGTTTTTAACTTTAATTAGTTTAGTAGCTGTTATTACTGTTTTTTATGTAACAGATCGACCATCGCCATTCGATGGAATAGCATTATTCTCAAATGATACAATAGAAGATGTAGACCTAGTTGAAACTTCTTCCACAAACGAACAATCATTTACTTCAAGTAGCAATGCCTTTGAAGAAATGAGAATGGAAGTTCAAGGGAAAAGAAGTCAACTTCGTGAGCAATTAACGACTAAAGTAGGTAGTAACGATTTCACTGCAGAAGAAAAAGATGAAGCATATAACCAAATTGAAGAATTAGTGAAAATAGATTCAACAGAGGCAATGCTGGAGCTAATTATCAAATCATTAGGTTACGATGATGCGCTAGTAAGAATTGAAAATGAATCTGTATTAATAGATGTTGTGTCAAATGAGCAGTCCTCTCAAAAAGCGGATGAGATCATTTATGCTGTAAAAAGAGAGTGGCCACAAGCTTATAAGGTAGAAGTTAAGTTTGACGGTCAATAACATATATTATAGGTTCTGTCAAAAAAAGTGCCATACTGGCGCTTTTTTTTATTATTTCCTAAGATTTATCCTCTAGCTATTTAAAATTATCATAAAAACGTCTAAAATGAGAAGAGTAAGTATAATTATGTATACAAAAGGGAGACAGGTAAAATGAAAATCCAAGAAATAAGAGAAATTATTAAATTAATTGATCAGTCCACACTAGATGAATTTTTATATGAATCAGAAGGAACTAAAATCAAATTAAAAAAGAATGATAAAGGTTCTGTAACTTCTACTGGATTCGCATTAGAAAGTTCTGTAGTTTCAGAACAACCTATAGTAGTGGAAGAAAAACAAGTACAGGTAAGTGAAACTCCTAAAGAAAAAGTGGAGGAAAAAGTGGAAGAAGTTGTAGAAGAAACTTCATTACATAAAATCACATCACCTATGGTAGGTACTTTCTATCAATCCTCATCTCCTGATGCTGCAGCATACGTTCAAGTTGGAACGAAGATTTCAACTGATTCTGTTGTGTGCATTGTAGAAGCAATGAAGTTATTCAATGAAATAGAAGCAGAAGTAAATGGAGAAGTGGTTGAGATCCTTGTAAAAGATGGACAATTAGTAGAATATGGTCAGCCTTTGTTCCTTGTAAAAGAAGTTTAAAAAGCAGACGCTATCTTCAACAAGGTAGATTCGGTTTTATGAAAAAATTTGCTTTTTAATTACGGAGGAAGGGGCAAGATTGATGAAAAAAGTATTAATAGCCAATCGAGGAGAAATTGCGGTTCGTATCATTCGAGCTTGCAAAGAAATGGATATAGAGACAGTTGCAGTATATTCAGAAGCAGATCGCGACGCGTTACATGTTCAGATAGCGGATGAAGCATATTGTATCGGTCCAAGATTATCGAAGGATTCTTATTTAAATTTTTCTAATATTATTAGTGTTGCTAAACTAACTGGATGTGATGGAATTCATCCTGGGTACGGTTTTTTAGCAGAAAATGCAAGCTTTGCAGAGTTATGTGAAGAATGTGCTATCACATTTATCGGACCATCCTCATCTGCCATCTCAAGTATGGGTACTAAGGACGTTGCAAGAGAAACAATGAGAAAAGCTGGAGTACCAGTAGTACCAGGTTCTGTTGGAATTGTCGCAGATGAAGAAGAGGGTTTGAAAATTGCTAATGAGATTGGTTTTCCAGTAATCATTAAAGCAACTGCTGGAGGCGGCGGTAAAGGAATTCGTGTTGCTAGGGATGAAGAAGAACTAGTAAAAGGAATTAAAATTACTCAAAAAGAAGCCGCTGCTGCATTTGGTAATCCAGGAGTTTACTTAGAGAAATTTATAGAAGAATTTAGACATGTTGAAATCCAAGTATTGGCAGATGGACAAGGAAATGCTGTACACTTAGGTGAGCGTGATTGTTCTATTCAACGTAGAATGCAAAAGCTCGTGGAAGAAGCACCATCTCCAGCATTATCCGAAGAAATTCGTTCTGCAATGGGAGAGGCAGCTGTAAAAGCTGCGCTTGCTGTAGACTATAAGAGTGCTGGAACAGTAGAATTTATATTTGATCATATCAATCAAAAATTTTACTTTATGGAAATGAATACGCGTATTCAAGTAGAGCATCCAGTTACTGAAATGGTTACTGGTATTGATTTGATTCAACAACAGTTAAAAATTGCTTCTGGAGAAAAATTAGCTTTTGAACAAAAAGATATTCAAATTAAGGGATGGGCAATTGAATGTCGTATCAATGCAGAAAATCCAGCTAAAAACTTCATGCCATCTCCAGGGAAAATTGACATGTATCTTGCTCCAGGTGGGTATGGTGTTCGTGTTGATTCTGCAATGTATCCAGGTTATAGTATTCCACCATTTTATGATTCGATGGTAGCTAAACTGATTACGTTTGGAGATACTCGTGAAGAAGCAATTGCAAAAATGAAACGCGCATTAGGTGAATTTGTCATAGATGGTGTGGAAACGACTATTTTATTCCACGAAAAATTGATGAATCACGAAGTGTTTGTTTCTGGAGATTTTGACACAAAATTTTTAGAGAAGTACGATGTAATCAATTCATAAAAGGAGTGAAAAAAATGTCAGAAACAAACGAACAAAAATTTGTTCAAATGACTCCTGAAGGAAAAGATGACTTAGGGACAATTGAAATTGCACCTGAAGTTATTACTGTAATCGCAGGCATTGCAACAAATGAAGTAGATGGTATCGCTGGAACACGCGGAAACCTTGCTTCGGGAGTTGTAGAGCGTCTGGGTAAAAAAGTGCATGGCAAAGGTATTAAGACAGAAATAACAGCTGATGGTTTGTTTATCGATGTATATTGCCTTGTAAAATACGGTGCTTCCGTTCCCACGGTTGCTAGAGAAGTGCAATCTCAAATCCGACAAGCAATTGAAAATATGACTAGTTTAGTGCCAAAAGAAGTGAATGTTCATATTACAGGTGTACAATTCGATTCAGCCGAATAAAAAGAAAGAGTCATCCATGGATGGCTCTTTTTATATTTAGTATGTATTCTCCATGCATTTTCTTTATATTTTCTGCTTTCTAGTACGCAATCTAAAGAGAAATATGCTATGATTGTTTAGATAGTTACATTTAAAGGAGAACTAAATAATGAAACGAAGAAAAGCAAGAGAGCTAGCATTACAAACGCTATTTCAGTTAGATAACCATGAAATTTCTATAGAGGAAGCAATTGGTCATGTTACAGATGAACAAGATACTTTTCTAACAATGTTAGTTAGAGGTGTGATTGAGCATAAAGAGCAGATTGATGCTTCATTAACAGAAAAGCTAGAAAATTGGTCGCTTTCTCGACTACCAAAAATTGAACGCACAGTTCTACGTATTGCTGTTTTTGAACTAATGTTTACAGAAGAAACCCCTGCAAAAGTAGCTATTAACGAGGCTTTAGAAATTTGTAAGGTTTTCGGAGATGAGAAATCTAGCCGATTTGTAAATGGTGTATTATCTAAATATACAGATCAATAATGGTCCGGAGTGAAGGAGAGTTAATGGTGTTAGACAATTTAATTGATGGTAAACAAATTGCTGGACAAGTTACAGAAAAAGTCCAAAAAAGAGTAGAAGCTTTAAAAGCAAAAGGTATTACACCTGGATTGGCTGTTGTGTTAGTTGGAAATAATCCCGCTTCTCAAACATATGTAAATAACAAAACTAAAACTTGTGAGAGATTAGGGATGTATTCAATCCTTATCCAATTGGACGAGGATGTTTCAGAAGCTGAATTATTGAAACAAGTGGAGCTATTAAACAACGATGAAAAAATCCATGGAATCCTAGTTCAACTACCTTTACCAAAACAAATTGATGAAGATCGAGTGATCGCAAAAATCTCACCACTTAAAGATGTTGATGGTTTTCACCCCGAAAGTGTTGGTAAAATGATGATCGGACAACAAACCTTCCTTCCATGTACCCCATTTGGTATTTTAAAATTATTAGAATACAGTAATATTGATGTTGCAGGAAAACATGCTGTAATTATTGGTAGAAGTAATATTGTGGGTAAGCCAATGGGACAACTTTTACTCCAAAAAGATGCAACTGTTACATATTGTCATTCCAGAACAAAAGACCTGCATGCATTTACAAAACAAGCGGATATTTTAGTAGTGGCAACTGGTCGTGCTAAAATGATCGATGCTAGCTATGTAAAAGAAGGTGCAGTTGTAATTGATGTAGGAATTAACCGAGATGAAAATAACAAATTATGTGGGGATGTAAATTTTGCTTCTGTAAAAGAAGTCGCATCTAAAATTACCCCAGTACCAGGTGGAGTAGGTCCAATGACGATTGCTATGCTAATGGAAAACACATGCTTAGCAGCCGAAAATACATCTAAAAATTAATAAGCTATAAGCTGTTTTTCTAGAAAAGCGAAAGTGACTTATGTCTTCTTCTTGAGAGGACATAGGCGCCGAAGCCTAGACAGGTAAAAAGTAAAGTATAACTACTTTGTAATCTGTTTAGAAAGGCAGCTTTTACCTTGTGATCATAATGGAGTTGTTCTTGTGACTGCACAAACACATACATACTTAACGGTAAAAGCTTTAACTAAATACATAAAACGTAAATTTGACGCAGATACTCACTTACGAGACGTATACGTAAAAGGTGAACTATCAAATGTGAAGGTTCACAGTAGTGGACATATTTACTTCACTTTAAAAGACGATACTGCACGTTTAACATCCGTTATGTTTGCCATGCACGCAAGATCGTTAAAGTTTAAACCTGAAAGCGGGATGAATGTACTCGTTCGTGGTGATATTAACGTTTTTGAAGCTGCTGGGCAATACCAATTATACGCTTCCACTATTCAACCGGATGGTATTGGGGAGCTTTTTTTAGCATTTGAACAATTAAAAAAGAAATTGGAGCAGGAAGGATTATTCCATCCTAGTCGTAAAAAACAGATTCCTATATTCCCTAAAATGATAGGTGTAGTTACTTCTAAAACC
Organism: Psychrobacillus sp. FJAT-21963; assembly: GCF_001420585.1. Taxonomy (NCBI): domain Bacteria; kingdom Bacillati; phylum Bacillota; class Bacilli; order Caryophanales; family Bacillaceae; genus Psychrobacillus; species Psychrobacillus sp. FJAT-21963. The sequence goes on from NZ_LJIY01000006.1 coordinate 233,576, forward strand.
GGTGCAGCTATTCGTGATGTTTTGACAACGTTAGAACGTAGATATCCAATAAGTGAGGTAGTCGTTTTTCCAACTATTGTCCAAGGACCTCAAGCTGCCCCATCCATTGTAAAGTCAATTGAGCAAGCAAATAATATGCAAAACATTGATGTATTAATTGTTGGTCGAGGTGGAGGATCTATCGAAGATTTATGGGCATTTAATGAGGAAGCGGTAGCAAGGGCTATTTCCAATAGTGCTATTCCTATTATAAGTGCTGTTGGGCATGAGACGGATACAACAATCGCCGATTTTGTTGCCGATTTACGAGCACCAACACCAACTGCAGCTGCTGAAATGGCTGTTCCTAGTAAAGAAAATTTATTAAAAAATATTTTTTCCTTCCAATCTGCTTGCTTGAATTTTGTTTCTAAGAAGCTACAGGATGAAAAAAATAGATATAACCGAGCTATACAATCTCCTGTACTTGCAACTCCTGAGAAACTGTATCGTCCTTTTATAGAAAGATACGTACGTGTGGAGCAGCAATTACAAAGAGAAACTAATCGTTTGTATCGTGAAAAAGAACGAAACTTTATGCAAGTAGAAAAAAGAATGCTCCAACTTTCACCAAAAAAATTGATTGATTTGCAGTATAAGTCAGTCCAAGTCTTAACGAATCAACTAAATCAAGCAACTGTTTCTACCTACGAAAAACATCGACAGCATTTTCATGGGTCGATTCGTACGTTAGAAGCTTTGAACCCATTGAAAATAATAGATCGAGGTTATAGTATTACGTATAAAAATGGAAAAGTGGTTAAATCGGTGGAAGAAGTAGCTAAAGGAGATTCCATCTTTGTTACACTTCCGGATGGCCAAGTTGAAGCGATTGTAAAAGATGCTGAGAAGAGAGGGAAAGGGGACTAATTTTCATGGCTAAAAAAGAAATCCCGTTTGATGAGGCGATGTTGCAATTAGAAAATATCGTTCGTCAATTGGAGCAAGGCGACGTACCACTTGAAAATGCAATCGAACTCTATCAAAAAGGGATGGAGTTATCAAAGTTATGTAGTGAAAAATTACAAAGTGCTGAAAAACAGCTAGTCTCTTATATAGGGGATAATACGGATAAAGAAGGTAATAGTAATGAATAATTTATTGCATTCTTTTATCGATTCAAATTTACCAACTATTGAGCAAAAGATGTCTATATTAATAAATGACCTTAAAGCACCCCAGGAACTGAAAGATGCAATGGATTATTCTTTACAAGCAGGGGGTAAAAGAATAAGACCGTTATTCACATTAGCAGTTTTAAAAGAACTGCAAACAAATAATGAGGATGCCCTTGTTGTTGCCAGTGCGATTGAAATGATTCATACTTATTCACTGATACACGATGATCTACCGGCAATGGACAACGATGATCTTCGCCGTGGTAAACCGACGAATCATGTAGTCTTTGGAGAAGCACTTGCAATATTAGCAGGTGACGCACTTGTGACATTTTCTTTCGGGATAATTGCACGACTACCGAATCTTACTGCAGAACAAAAAGTAAAATTGATTGACAAGTTAAGTTTTTCAGCTGGTGCAGAAGGAATGGTCGGTGGGCAGGTGCTAGATATGCTAGGAGAAGGAAGATCTTTAACACTAGCGGAATTAGAAAAAGTTCATGTAAATAAAACTGGTGCACTCCTTACAATAAGTATTTTAGCAGGAGGGATCATAGCTAATGCAAGCGATGAAATAATGGAAGCATTAATGAAATATGCATACCATATAGGATTAGCATTTCAAATACAAGACGATATTCTGGATATAGAAGGAACTTCTGAACAATTAGGCAAAACTGCTGGAAAAGATATTTTGAGTGAGAAAAATACATACCCATCTATCTTAACACTAGAAGGGGCAAAAGAAGAGTTGCAAAACCAATATAATATGGCTATTCAAGCTCTTCAGGAAATTAATTTACATCAAGGTCTATTAGTGGAACTTGCAAATTATATAACGAAAAGGGCCAATTGATAGCGAATAATTTTGTTTTATAACAGTTTATTGGTATGATATTACCTAACGTATTACGAAGGAAATCTAAAAGAAGGTGTGTGATGGCAATGGATTTAACTTCAATTTCTAGCCCATCCTTTTTGAAAAGTTTAAATAACGAACAATTAAAGGAATTAAGTGAAGACATCCGATCGTTTTTAATAGAAAAGTTATCTGTAACAGGTGGACATATCGGCCCAAATCTTGGAGTAGTAGAGCTCACTATTGCACTTCATCGTGCATTTAACAGTCCGGTTGATAAACTATTGTGGGATGTAGGACATCAAGCGTATGTGCACAAAATTTTAACTGGCAGAGCAGATCAGTTTGATACACTACGCCAATTTAAAGGATTGTGTGGATTTCCAAAGCGTATAGAAAGCGAACATGACGTGTGGGAAGCAGGTCATAGTTCTACGTCTCTTTCTGCTGCAATGGGAATGGCAAAGTCTCGTGATCTACAAAAAAAATCTAATTTCGTTATTCCGATTATTGGGGACGGAGCACTTACTGGCGGCATGGCTCTTGAGGCGTTAAACCACATTGGGCATGAAAAAACAGATATGATTGTTATTTTAAATGATAATGAAATGTCTATAGCTCCAAACGTTGGGGCGCTTCATAATATACTTGGAAAATTACGCACCCATGGTACGTATAACAGAGCTAAAGATGATTTAGAATATTTATTAAAGAAAATACCTGCAGTAGGTGGAAAGCTAGCAGGAACAGCAGAACGTGTAAAAGATAGTTTAAAATATTTACTTGTATCTGGTGTCTTTTTTGAAGAACTAGGATTTACGTATCTAGGTCCAATAGACGGGCATAACTTTGAAGCATTAGAAGAAAATCTTAAAAATGCCAAAAAGATGAAAGGCCCTGTCCTTCTTCATGTGATAACGAAAAAAGGTAAAGGCTACAAACCTGCTGAAAATGATAAAATAGGAACTTGGCATGGAACTGGTCCATATAAAATGGAAACAGGTGACCTTATCAAATCCTCATCAAAAGCACCATCTTGGAGTGGTTTAATCGCTGAGACCGCACGTAAATTGGCAAGGGATGATAAGCGTATCGTTGCTATTACACCTGCGATGCCAGTTGGATCTAAACTCGAGGGATTTGCTTCGGAATTTCCTGATCGTATGATTGATGTAGGTATTGCAGAACAACATGCAACTACAATGGCTGCGGGTCTTGCAGTAGACGGTATGAAACCGTTCTTAGTCATTTATTCCACGTTTCTACAACGTGCTTACGATCAAGTACTGCACGATATTTGTCGCCAAAACTTAAATGTGGTCATTGGTATTGATCGGGCGGGATTAGTCGGTGCAGATGGAGAGACCCATCAAGGTGTATTTGATATTCCATTTTTACGTCATATGCCTAATATGGTATTAATGATGCCAAAAGACGAAAATGAAGGGCAGCATATGGTTAAAACTGCATTTGAATATGCAGATGGACCAATAGCGCTTCGATATCCTCGAGGAAATGGACTAGGAGTACCAATGGATGAGGATTTAAAGTCTATTCCTATAGGTACTTGGGAAGTATTGAAAGAAGGCACTCAAGCTTCGATTTTAACTTTTGGTACAACAATTCCAATGGCGCTTCAAGCTGCAGAACGACTTGAACAAGCAAATATTTCAGTAGAAGTGATCAATGCTCGTTTCATTAAGCCTTTAGATGAAGAGATGCTTCGTTCTTTACAACAACGTAATATACCAATTATTACTGTAGAAGAAAGCATGCTCGAAGGTGGTTTCGGAAGTGCAGTTCTTGAATTCTTCAATGACAACAATTTACAAGCAAATGTTAATCGTATTGGTATTCCTGATATGTTTATCGAACACGGTGACGTCAATCAATTATTAGAAGAAATTAATATCACGAGTGATGATATAGTTGAATTAGTAGAAAAATCAGTCGCGTCAAATAACAGGTATATATCATCATGACGAAGTCTTCAAAAGAACGAGTAGATATATTATTAGTTGAACAAGGCTTATTTGAAACTCGAGAAAAAGCAAAGCGCGCCATAATGGCCGGGCAAATTTATCTTAAAGAAGAACGTATAGATAAACCAGGCGAAAAAATAGATGCTAACTCTATTTTATCTGTGAAGGGTCAAGTATTGAAATATGTCAGTAGAGGCGGTCTGAAGCTTGAAAAGGCATTAGAACAATTTGAACTGACAATTGAAGACAAAATCATGTTAGATATTGGCTCTTCTACAGGTGGTTTTACTGATTGTGGATTACAAAATGGCGTTAAACATGCATATGCACTTGATGTTGGTAGTAACCAACTTGCATGGAAAATTCGTCAAGATTCACGAGTTACTGTGATGGAAAAGACAAATTTCCGGTACTCAACTCCAGCTGATTTTCATGAAGGATTACCTTCCTTTGCATCAATTGATGTTTCTTTTATCTCTCTTAAACTAATCTTTCCTACTTTAAAAACTATTCTTGTTCCAAATGGTGATGTTATTGCGCTAGTCAAGCCTCAGTTTGAAGCTGGAAAAGATCGAGTTGGTAAAAAAGGGGTTGTTCGTGACAAATCAGTTCATATTGATGTGTTGAACGATATTGCAGATTTTGCAGAAAGTCAACATTACCAACTGAAAGACGCTTCCTATTCTCCTATAACCGGTGGAGAAGGAAATATTGAATTCCTGTTTCATTTAGTAAATATTAATGAAGGTGAAGTAATTCCACATCAAATAGATTTTAAACAGCTAGTGAACGAAGCGCATTCTTTATTATAGGTGAGCGCGACTCATAATTAGAGTCGCGTTTTTTCTTGTGCCTTTTGGAATGAAATGCTAATGTATTAATTAACCGGTATAATTATACGAAGAGGTGAAAGAAATGAATAAAGGACAAAGACATATTAGAATACGCGATATTATTGCTAATAATGAAATAGAAACGCAAGATGATTTAGTAGATTCTTTAAAAAATGCTGGATACAATGTCACACAAGCAACTGTCTCAAGAGATATAAAAGAATTGCATTTAGTGAAAGTACCTCTTCCTAATGGAAGTTATAAATACAGTTTACCAGCTGATCAAAGATTCAATCCAACTCAAAAATTACGCCGTGCATTAACGGATGCATTTGTCAGTATTGATGGAGCAAGTCATTTTTTAGTCATGAAAACGTTACCAGGTAATGCACATGCTATCGGATCTTTGATCGATTATTTAGATTGGTCTGAAATATTAGGAACGATTTGTGGGGATGACACGTGTTTAATCTTATGTAGACAAGAATCGGAGACAGAAGAAGTAAAAAACCGATTACTTGAAATGCTATAATATAATGTCTTTAGCGTAGCTCGTATTTTTTAATATGAGGGAGTATCCTAAAGTTAATTTTATAATGAGGTGAAAGCTAGTGTTAAAAGAATTATCGATTAAAAATTTTGCAATTATAGACGAATTAACAGTTAGCTTTGAAGAAGGACTTACAGTGTTAACTGGAGAGACAGGTGCAGGAAAATCGATAATAATTGATGCTGTACATTTATTGTGTGGTGGAAGAGGTTCGCAAGAATTTATAAGACATGGAACAAAGAAAGCAGAATTAGAAGGGTTATTCATAATCACGAATCCAAAACATGTAGTTTTTAACAAAATGGCGGATGTAGGTATAGATTTAGATGAAGAAACCATCATTTTAAGAAGAGATATTAATGACTCTGGAAAAAGTGTTTGTCGAATAAACGGTAAGCTAGTAACCATTGGTATATTACGTGAGATTGGAGCCTCTCTCATTGATATACATGGTCAGCACGAGAGCCAAGAATTAATGGATGAAAAAGCACATATTTATTTATTAGATCAGTTTGCAGGGGAAAAAATAAGACTTGTAAAAGAGTCATATAAAGAACTTTTTACAAAATATAAAAAGTTGAAAAAAGATTTAGCGACTTTAACTGAGAATGAACAGCAAATCGCGCATAAAATAGACCTGTTTACATTTCAAGTAGATGAAATAAATGATGCCAATTTAATTGTTGGGGAAGAGGAACAACTTCAAGAAGAAAAAAAGAAGCTCCAAAATTTTCATAAGGTATTTGACAAAATGAGTAGCGCTTATGAAGCGATACTATCCGAATCTAAAGGGTTAGATTATATCGGAACTGCTATGGCAGACTTACAGGATATTTCCGAAATTGATAAAAAGATGCTCGAGTTAAGTGAAAATGTATCATCCGCATTTTACATTTTACAAGATGCTGCATACCAACTAAAAAGTGAATTAGACGAAATGGAGTACGACAGCAATCAACTTCAAATTGTAGAAGACCGACTAGCATTTATTCAATCCTTAAAAAGGAAGTATGGCCAATCGATTGAAGATATTTTAGAATATAAAAATAAAATATCAAATAGTCTCGAGCAGTTAGTCAACAGAGATGAGCAAATTCAAAAAACTGCAGAAAAGATAAAACAAATAGAAAAAGATTTAGAATTAGAAGCTAAAGATTTAACGGATAAACGAAAAATAGCTGCAAAGCAACTAAGTAAAGCTATTATGGAACAATTAAAAGAACTCTATATGGAAAAAGCGACTTTTTCTGTTATGTTTCATGAGCATGCCAATACAACGTATAACGAAAATGGTATAGACGATTTATCATTTTATATATCAACAAATGTAGGTGAACCACTTAAAGCGTTAACTAAAATCGCATCTGGTGGAGAATTATCGAGGATGATGCTAGCATTAAAAAGCATTTTCTCCAAGCACCAAGGAATAACGTCCATTATATTTGATGAGGTAGATACTGGTGTAAGTGGACGAGTAGCCCAAGCGATTGCAGAAAAGATTGCAGGAATTGCAACAGATTCACAAGTATTATGCATTTCGCACTTACCACAAGTTGCAGCAATGGCCGATCAGCATTTAATGATAAAAAAGATTGTTTCAAGAAACAGAACATACACGAATCTGGAAGAAGTAGTTGATGATCAGCGAGCGGAGGAATTAAGTCGCATGATGTCAGGAGCTGAAATTACAAGCACTACATTGCAGCATTCAAAAGAACTGCTGAAATTGGCAAATGAAAGAAAAAAAATGTTAAGACATGCGTGAAGACCTTTCTAAAAGAGGTCTTCTTTTTTTATCAATTATTTACCTCACATAGACTTTATTCAACAGGATATAGTATTTGTATAGGAGGTGAAATATGAAGCCAAGCTATCGTATATGGTCGCTAATTACAATACTTTTCTTTACTTTATTCTTTGCAGTCAACTCCACTTTTGCACAAAATACTACTTCCTCAGTTGTCCCATTAGGACAATCCATTCAAATTGACCTACAGTACGGAGCTGTGGTACTTGGCAATGATGTCTTACTAACCGATGATTATTGGTTGCGAACAGGTGACGCAATTAAACAGGTCAATTCCGAAAATGTTCGAACGATGGAAGACGTTAAAACCCATATAAAAGATAAAGAACAAATCACTATTCATTATGAGCGAAATAAAAAAATGTATACAAGAGAAATCACTTCTGACCAAATACTGAAACTTCTTCCATTTTTGAAAGATGCTACAGAAGGAATCGGTACATTAACGTATTTTGATTTGGAAACGAATGAATTTGGTGCCTTAGGACATCAAATTGTGGATCATCCATCCGGTTTAACACCTAGTTTTTCGGAAGGATCGATATACTTGTCTTCCATACTTCAAATAAAGAAAAGTATTCCAGGTAAGCCAGGATACAAAATTACCTCACATCAAAATAACACTTCTCCCATCGGAGGAGTAAATGAAAACAATGTGTACGGTATTTTTGGAAAACTTGAAAAAAATGCGATTGAAAATATTCCGATGCAAGAAGTAGAAGTAGCTGACAAGGAAGCAATAACGACAGGTAAAGCAATTATGCGAACTTCAATCGATGGCGAAAAAGTACAGGACTTTTCAATAGAAATTACAACTGTTGAGGACTATCTTTTTCAGTTTACAGTAATTGATAAAACGCTCATAGAAAAAACAGGAGGAATTCTCCAAGGCATGAGTGGAAGTCCTATTATACAGCAAGATAAGCTAATCGGTGTTGTCACGCATATGTATGTAGATAAACCAAAAAACGGTGCAGCTTTGTCCATAAAAGAAATGATGAAAAAAAATCCATGATAAAAATGTAAAAGGCTACACCGTAATTAGGTGTAGCCTTTTTTGATGACAACATATACAATGAAATAAAGAAAATTCGACAAAAGGGTAGAAACCATTACCATATTGTCGTAATTCAAAGAAATTGTATTAGTAAAGACTTATTTTTAACAAAAATAAAGGAAGAAGTCAAAAAAGAGCGAATACTATCTAAGTGAAAAATTACAAAAGGTGGATGAGGCAAAATGGAAAAAATAAAAATTGTAATAGTGGATGACAATAAAGATTTAATTCGGACAATGGATTCATATTTTGACAAACATTCGGAAATAGAAGTAGTTGGTACAGCTGTCAATGGGAAACTTTGTTTAGAATTACTCGAAACAGTTGAACCTGACGTACTGCTATTAGATATAATAATGCCTCATTTAGATGGTATTGCTGTATTGGATAGTTTGCAAAAAAATGACAAAATCAATAATCTTCAAGTCATTATGTTAACTGCTTTTGGTCAAGAGGATGTGATGAAACAGGCAGCTGAACTTGGAGCATCTTATTTTATGCTGAAGCCTTTTGAATTTGACCGTTTAGTTACACAGATCAAACAAGTGGCTGGTAGAAAAGAAAGCATACAAGAAGTACCAGCAAAAGCAAATCCGGAAAGAGAAGCAATGCAAAATAAACGAGTTATTGACAACATCATCACAAATGTTATAAAAGAAATTGGTGTTCCTGCACATATAAAAGGTTACTCTTATTTAAGAGAGGCAATTCAAATGGTTTACACGGATATTGAGTTACTTGGTTCTATTACAAAAGTTCTTTATCCAGAAATCGCGAAAAAGTTCCAAACAACGCCATCTCGTGTAGAAAGAGCGATTCGTCATGCCATCGAAGTAGCATGGAACCGCGGAAATTACGAAACTATTTCTAAAATGTTTGGTTATACGGTACATCATCTGAAAAGCAAGCCAACTAATAGCGAATTCATCGCAATGATAGCAGATAAGATTCGTATGGAGAATATGGCTAGCTGAAATTCATAAATTAACTGAAAAGTTATACATTACAAAGTATCTTCCTTTGCTATAATAAATGAAGATACTTTTTATATTGTTGCCCTTATATTTTGAAAAGTGAGTATAATAGAAAGAGGAAGGATGTGAAGCATTTATGATAATAGAAGAAACGGATGAAATTATTCTTTCAGAAGAAAATGGAAGGGTTTTCATCGAGATAAAAAATAATAGTTTTAATTTGAAAAAGTTTGATCAAATGACTCGTAAATATGCTCGATTAAGAATTTCAAATTTTATGGCCTTAAAAAAAGCAGTTGATAAAAAGTCACTCGAACAGATAGAAATTGGTAGTTGGATTGATAGTGTTGAACTGGAAATAAGTCCTGATAAAATGCAAGCATTGGTAACAATTTATGAATCCCAAAGTTATATTCAAGAGCATACACAAGAAATTCAAACGATAATTCGTAAACTTCTAGCTGATCATCAAATTATTTATGGACAAGTACCAATTGATTTTCAAAAAGTTATGACAGGAAAACCTTACATAGTTGCAACAGGCTTGCACCCAAAAAAAGGTGCAGATGCGCAAATAACATACTTACAACAGGCAGAAAAGAAACCTGAAATAAAGGAAGACGGAAAAGCAGATTACTTTGATATGAACTTTTTAGTCGAAATAAAAGAAGGATCATGGCTAGGAGAAAAAATTCCACCACGTAAAGGTATAGATGGTATAAATATATTTGGACAAGAAATAGCTGCGAGTATGGGTGAAGATCTACCATTAAAATATGATCCGCAAACTGCATATGAAGTCGAAGAAGTTGGGAAGACCGTTTTGCGTTCCAAAACAAATGGAGTAATTGGAGAAGTAAATGGAGCACTCACCGTTCAGAAGCATCTAGTTATTGATGGAGATGTCGGTTTAGAAACCGGAAACTTAAAATTTGATGGTTCGATTCAGGTGAAAGGAACTGTGATGCCGGGTTATTCGATTGTCGCTTCCGGAGACATTTCTATTGAAGCAAAAGATGGGGTAAATGCCGCAGAGCTTATTAAGTCTACTGAAGGTGATGTCTTTATCAAAGGTGGTATTTTTGGAAAAGATGTCACGAAAGTAGAGGCATTTAGAAATATATTCATCAAACATGCAAATGAATGTTCTTTAGAAGCAAAAGAAAACGTTCATATTGGACTTTATAGTTTAGGTTCCACTGTTTTCGGGAATGAAATTATTTTAGACGAGAGAAAAGGCAAAATTATTGGTGGAAAAGCAATTGCTATTAATTCCATCACTACTGCATACTCAGGAAACAATTTGGAGAGAAAAACGGAACTTATTGTGCAAGGGATAGATCGAAAAATATTAACAGAAAATGCAAAGATAAAAGCAGAAGAGTTAATGAAGCTACAAAATGAGTCCACAAAATTAAATGCTACCGTTAGTCAGCTACACCAATTTAAAGATACAATGTCTAAAGAGCAAATTGCTGTCTATGAACAGACAAAACAAAAGTACAATGTGTTGCAAGCAAATATGAAGGATTTGGATATAGAGATTCAGCGTATATTGAAGATGCTTCGTCAAACAACTGACTATTTTATTAATATTACAAAAGAAGCAAGTCCAGGTACTATTATTCAAATTAGCAATAAGTCATCGTTATTAACAAAATCAACAAAAGGTAAATTTAAGCTTGAAAATGGGGAATTAAATGTATAACATACCGGTTTATGCGCATAGAGGTGTTTCCAATAAATCAGTAGAAAATTCTTTGAATGCTTTTAAAAAAGCTGTAGATGTTCGTGTAGATGGCATTGAGTTAGATTTGCAATTATCTGCTGACGGCGTTGCATTTGTTACGCATGATATCGATTTTTTCCGTTTAGCTGGCAATAAACGAAGAATTACGGACATGCTTGCAGAAGAGGTTTTACAACTGAAACTAGGAAGTAGTTTTTTTCGAAAGTTTTTCGGAAGTAGAGTCTTAACGTTTGATCAATTCCTACAATTTATCATTCCGACAGGCATGAAGCTTAATATTGAATTGAAAGAATCCTTTCTAGGAAAAAGTGAAAAGATTCGTGAAGTTGTCGAAAAGAGCATGGCAGTAAATGATGTTCATTTTTCATCTTTTGAATTTAGTATTTTAGAAACGATACACGCTATGAATTTAGATGTGCAAACTGCTTTTATTGGGAAAAAAAATTCTGATTGGGATTATGTCCTTTCTATAAAAAAGTTCAACGCAATTCATTTGAACAAAAAGTTCTATGGAACTAAGTTGATGAACACCATTTGGAATGAAGGTTATCCTATGCGGTTTTACAATATAAAAGGAAATGAAAAATACCTACAAGATCCACATGAATGTGTTATTGGTTGGATTACTGACTATCCAGAAAAAGTATTAAACATACAAAAAAGACGATGATCTGTTTAATCATCGTCTTTTTTGTATTGCTAGTCCTTCTTCTTCTCAAAGCGAGGAGCTACTTTTCCATTTTTTCGATCTCTGTTCAACAAAAAGCCTGCGAAGAAACCAAGACCTAAAACAGTAAAAACTATTCCGCAAATAAATTGAAACCATAAAGCACCAAAAGGGAGAATATGTATTCCGAAAAAGGTATCTCTCATTAATTTAATCCCAAATGCAGCTAAAATTCCAGGAATCAATAATACGATCAAAGCAGCTAAACGAGCCAACATTATCACTCCTGTATCTTATAAGCTTCATGCGCCGTCCAAAATTTAAAGTCGCCTTAAGACAGACGCCTTCCGCATTTCTACTTATAATTTAATATTACATGTGAGAAAATTATTGTCAACTCATGGAACTTACGTTATGATTATGAAGAAGTGCAATTACTTGCAGAGTTTAAATGGGGGTGTGCATATTTTTGCAAAACATATTAATCGTTGGAGCAGGTAAAGGCGGATATGCACTTTTGAAGTTATTTGAAGAGGCAGACTACCTTCAAGTGAAAGCAGTAGTTGATATTGACGAAAATGCTCTTGGCATGCAATATGCAAAAAAACAGCAAATTCCTACATATACCGATTGGAAGGATCTTATAAAAGGTGATATCCAAATAATTATTGACGTCACTGGAAAAAAAGAAGTTTTTTTAGAACTTCTAGCAGATAGACCGGCAACGGCAGTTTTAATTCCAGGTGAAATTGCAAATTTAATTGTCACATTATTAGAAGAGAAAAATAAATTTATTCAAATTTTAGATAACAAAAATACAATACAAGAACTAATTTTTAATTCAGTTGAAGAAGGTATGATTGGTATTGATGAAAATGGCATCGTGAACTTTTTTAATAAAAGCGCCTCAAAAATGACTAATGTCTCTATAGAGGATGCCATAGGAGAGCATATTTATAATGTTATTTCTCAAAGTGAATTACCAAGAGTATTCGATACAGGACAGACTGAGTTAAATAAAGAACTAATTCTTGAAAGCGGTACCAAAATAGTCACCTCAAGATATCCGATGATTAATGAGGAAGGTCAAAAGATTGGTGCATTTGCTGTTTTTAAAGATATAACAGAAGTTGTCCAACTTGCAGAAGAAATCACCAATTTAACAGAAATACAAACGATGCTGGAAGCAATTATCCAGTCTAGCGATGATGCTATTTCCGTAGTAGATGAGGATGGAAAAGGGATACTTATTAATCCTGCATATTCGCGGATTACTGGATTGAAGGAAGAAGAAGTAATAGGGAAACCTGCGACAGCGGATATTTCTGAAGGAGAGAGTATACATTTAAAAGTTCTCCAAACACGCAAGCCTATTCGAGGAGTTAATATAAGAGTAGGTAAGGAGAAAAAAGATGTTATTGTGAACGTTGCTCCAATTGTTGTCAATGACCGACTTAAAGGTAGTGTAGGTGTTATACACGATATGACCGAAATGAGATCTCTCATGAAAGAGCTCGATCAAGCACGTACTCTCATTCGAAACTTGGAGTTTAGCTTTTCATTTGAAGATATTGTCGGTAAATCTGAAATCATTCAATTTGCAGTCAATCAAGCAAAGCTTGCTGCAAGCGTTCCGGTAACCGTGCTTTTAAGGGGAGAAGTCGGTTCGGGTAAAGAATTGTTCGCACATGCAATTCATAGTGCCAGTAATAGAAAATTTAAGCAATTCATCCGAGTAAATTGTAGCTCTCAGGAAGAACACTTATTAGAGCGTGAATTATTTGGTTATGATGATGGTGAAGTTAGCTATCCTGGCCTTTTTGACGAAGCAAATATGGGTACCATTTTCTTAGACGAAGTCGGTGAGTTAACTATTAGAACACAAGCGAAGTTACTCCGTGTACTTAGAGAAAATGCAATTGTAAGAGTAGGTGGTACCACACCTATTCCAGTCGATGTCCGAATAATAGCAGCGAGTTATTTTAATCTGGAAAAGTTAATGCGTGAAAGTACATTTCGAGAGGACTTTTATTTTCAGTTAAGCCGCATGCCGATCCATGTGCCATCTTTAAGAGAGAGAAAACAAGACCTACCAGATATTGCGGATCATTTACTTGTGAAATTAAATAAGGAATTCGGTCGAAATATCGAAGGATTTACAAAATCCGCAATGGAAAGTTTGTTGTTATATGATTGGCCAGGAAATATACGTGAGCTTGAAAATGTTATTAGTCGAGCAATGATTTTTCTGGAAGCGCAAGATCGAATAATAGAAGAACATCATTTACCTAAATCGATATTGTCTATTTCAGATGACGCACAAGATGAAGTACAGATAGGTACACTTGCAGAGCAAATGGATGTTATGGAGAAAAAAGTACTACTGAATGCTCTCCGAGTTTGTGGAGGAAATAAATCACAAACTGCAAAAAAGCTGAATATTTCATTGCGTACTTTATATTACAAATTAGAAAAATATAATTTAGATTAATGAGGTATTTTACATGGGGATGTAAAATCACAGGAATGTCCATTGATATTTTTTCAAAGGGGTTTCAAACATAAAATTACATGGGGATGTATTTTACGAAAATAATATTTTCGAAAAAATAAATAATAACTTAACTACTAGGAGGAACTACAGATGGAAATTTTCAAATATATGGAGACTTACGATTATGAGCAATTGGTATTTTGCCAAGACAAAACATCCGGATTAAAAGCGATTATCGCTATTCATGATACTACATTAGGACCTGCACTTGGAGGTACTCGCATGTGGAACTACGCAACAGAAGAAGAAGCGATTGAAGATGCACTACGTTTGGCAAAGGGAATGACTTATAAAAATGCAGCTGCGGGCTTAAACTTAGGTGGCGGAAAAACTGTTATTATTGGAGATCCATTGAAAGATAAAAATGAAGAAATGTTCCGTGCATTTGGTCGATTCATTCAAGGTTTAAACGGACGATATATTACTGCGGAAGATGTTGGTACAACAGTAGCAGATATGGATTTAATTCATGAAGAAACAAACTATGTGACTGGAATTTCTGAAGCGTTTGGTTCGTCAGGTAATCCTTCTCCAGTTACAGCTTATGGTGTGTATGTTGGAATGAAAGCTGCAGCAAAAGAAGCATTTGGTTCAGATTCATTGGCAGGAAAAACAGTTGCGGTACAAGGTGTAGGAAACGTAGCATACACTTTATGTGAGTATTTACACAATGAAGGTGCTAAACTAATTATAGCGGACATCAACCAAGCTTCGGTTGATCGTGCTGTAAATGCATTTGGAGCAGTTCAAGTTGGCGTGGATGAGATATATTCACAAGAAGCAGATATTTTTGCACCATGTGCACTTGGAGCAATTATTAACGATTCTACAATTCCACAGCTAAAAGCTAAAGTTATTGCAGGTTCTGCAAATAACCAATTAAAAGATACAAAGCACGGTGATTTGATCCACGAAATGGGAATTGCATATGCACCTGATTATGTTATCAACTCTGGTGGAGTGATTAATGTTGCAGATGAATTATATGGTTATAATCATGACCGTGCAATGAACCGAGTTGCAGGTATTTATGATAAAATCGAACGAATTTTTGAAATTTCTAAACGTGATGGTATTCCAACTTACGTTGCGGCTGACCGTTTAGCAGAAGAGCGTATTGCACGCGTAAGCAAATCACGTAGCCAATTCTTACAAAACGGAAAACATATCATCACAGGAAGATAAGTCGAACAACTAAATTCATCCAATAACAGAATGGCCGTTTTTCTTAACAGTGAAGCGGCCTTCAAGATGGATTAATAAGGGGATGTAAAAGTTGGCAAAAGAATATGATGTAGTCATTATTGGTGGCGGTACAGGTGGTTATGTAGCCGCTATTCGTTCAGCTCAATTAGGTTTGAAAACAGCAATTGTAGAAAAAGGAAATTTAGGTGGTACTTGCTTGCACAAAGGATGTATACCAAGTAAAGCTTTACTCCGAAGTGCTGAAGTATACGCTACAACGAAAAATCATGCTGCAGAATTTGGTGTAAATACCTCAGAAGTTACGCTTGATTTTAATCGAGTTCAATCTAGAAAAGAATCGATTGTTAGCCAATTACATCAAGGTGTGCGAGGCTTGATGAAAAAAGGGAAAATTGATGTCTATGAGGGTACAGGAAGAATGCTAGGGCCATCTATTTTCTCACCTTCTCCAGGCGGAACTATCTCAGTGGAGATGAATAGCGGCGATGAAAATGAGATGCTTATCCCTAAAAATGTAGTAATCGCTACTGGCTCTAGACCGCGTACATTACAAGGATTAACAATTGATGGGGAATATGTTATGAGCTCTGATGAAGCATTAGCTATGACAGAATTGCCGAAGTCAATTTTAATAGTTGGTGGAGGAGTAATTGGAATCGAGTGGGCTTCTATGTTAAATGATTTTGGTGTAGAAGTGACGGTTATCGAATATGCCGATCGTATTATTCCTACAGAAGATAAAGATATTTCAAAAGAAATGCAAAAACTTCTATCTAAAAAAGGGGTAACCTTTGCCACAAGTGCTAAGGTTCTTCCAGAGACACTTCAAACAGCGGATAATCAGGTGACTATTTCTGCTGAGCTAAATGGAGAAACTAAAACTTTTACTGCTGAAAAAATGCTCGTCTCAGTCGGACGTCAAGCAAATGTTGAGGGCATCGGAATTGAGAATACGGATATAATTGTTGAAAATGGATTTATTCAAGTATCTGAAACTTTTCAAACGAAAGAATCTCATATTTATGCGATTGGTGATGTAATTGGTGGGCTTCAGCTGGCTCATGTTGCAAGTCATGAAGGTATTAATGCAATTGAACATATTGCCGGTAACCACACATTACCTATCGACTATAAATTAGTTTCGCGTTGTATCTATTCTAGTCCAGAGGCTTCAAGTGTTGGTATTACAGAACAACAAGCAAAGGAACAAGGCTTTGATGTTAAAATAGGAAAATTCTCATTTAAAGCAATTGGAAAAGCACTAGTTTATGGGGAATCAGATGGTTTCGTTAAAATTGTTGCGGATAAAGAAACAAATGATATTTTAGGAGTTCATATGATTGGTCCACACGTGACGGATATGATATCTGAAGCTGGTCTTGCTATGGTTCTTGATGCAACACCATGGGAAATAGCACATACTATTCATCCACACCCAACGCTTAGCGAAGTAATTGGTGAAGCGGCATTAGCTGTTGACGGAAAAGCTATTCATATGTAAAAGGAGGAGTTCTGATGACAACAAATCGTCATGAAGAATTAGGTTTAACAAATGAAGATGTGCTAAAAATGTTTGAAACGATGTTAATGGCTCGTCGTATTGATGAACGTATGTGGTTATTAAACCGAGCAGGGAAAATTCCATTCGTTATTTCTTGCCAAGGTCAAGAAGCTGCACAAGTAGGCGCTGCGTATGCGCTTGATAATACAAAAGACTATATCGCACCATATTATCGTGATATGGGTGTAGTATTACACTTTGGTATGACACCTAGAGATTTAATGTTATCTGCTTTTGCTAAAGCAGAGGATCCAAACTCTGGTGGTCGTCAGATGCCAGGGCATTTTGGTCAAAAGAAAAATAGAATTTTAACTGGCTCATCACCGGTTACTACTCAATTACCACATGCGGTAGGCGTCGCATTAGCTGCTAAAATTGAGAAAAAAGATTTTATTACATTCGTAACTCTTGGAGAAGGCTCTTCGAACCAAGGAGACTTTCACGAAGGCTTGAACTTTGCAGGAGTACACCAATTACCTTGTATAACTATGGTTGAGAACAACAAATATGCAATTTCTGTCCCATTTGAACGCCAAGTGGCAAGTAAAAATGTAGCAGACCGTGCAATTAGTTATGGAATGCCTGGTGTTACAGTAGATGGTAAAGATCCTATTGAAGTGTATAAAGTAGTAAAAGAAGCAGCGGATCGTGCTCGTAATGGTGGAGGACCTAGCTTAATTGAAGCGGTAACATACCGTTTGACAGCCCATTCTTCAGATGATGATGATCGCCAATATCGTACAGCAGAAGATATAGCAGAAGGTAAAGCCCTAGACCCACTTATTACATTTGCTAAATATTTAAGAGATCTTGATATTTTATCCACGGATTTAGAAAAAGAAATAAACGACCGTGTGATGAAAGAAGTAAATGAAGCTACTGACTATGCAGAAAATGCGCCTTATGCTGCTCCCGAAGATGCATTGAAGCATGTATATGCTGAAAAAGATGGGGGGAATGCATAATGGCAGTTATGTCTTATATCGATGCAATCACACTTGCAATGAAAGAAGAAATGACTCGTGATGAGCGCGTCTTCATCTTAGGTGAAGACGTAGGTCGTAAAGGTGGCGTATTTAAAGCGACAAATGGCCTATATGATGAGTTTGGGGAATACCGTGTCCTCGATACACCACTTGCTGAATCTGCGATTGCTGGAGTAGGAATTGGAGCAGCTATGTATGGTTTACGTCCGATTGCAGAAATGCAATTTGCTGACTTTATCATGCCAGCAGTAAACCAAATTATTTCCGAAGCATCCCGTATTCGTTACCGTTCTAATAATGATTGGACCTGTCCAATTGTTATTCGTGCTCCTTTTGGTGGCGGTATTCATGGTGCACTCTATCATTCCCAATCAGTAGAGGCAGTTTTTGCAAACCAACCTGGTTTAAAAATTGTAATTCCTTCTACTCCATATGATGCAAAGGGATTACTAAAAGCAGCTATTCGTGATGAGGACCCAGTTATGTTCTTTGAGCATAAGCGTGCATATCGTCTAATTAAAGGTGAAGTGCCAGAAGACGATTATACAATTGAAATTGGTAAAGCAGATGTAAAACGTGAAGGGGAAGATATTACGGTTATTACGTATGGTCTAGCTGTTCACTTTGCACTCCAAGCAGCTGAACGATTAGAAAAAGACGGAATTTCTGCCCATATACTAGATTTACGTACGATTTATCCTTTAGATAAAGAAGCGATTATAGAAGCCGCATCTAAAACAGGAAAAGTATTACTTGTTACAGAAGATAACAAAGAAGGTAGTATCATCAGTGAGGTTGCTGCAATCATTGCAGAAAACTGCTTATTTGATTTAGATGCTCCGATTATGCGTCTTGCTGGTCCTGATGTTCCTGCTATGCCATATGCACCAACGATGGAAAAATTCTTCATGATCAATCCAGACAAAGTCGAAAAAGCAATGCGCGAGCTAGCGGAATATTAACAGGAAGGAGTAATTCATATGGCTCTAGAACAAATTAAAATGCCCCAGCTTGGTGAGAGTGTGACCGAGGGAACGATTGAAAAGTGGTTAGTAAAGCCAGGGGATCACGTAAACAAATACGATGCACTTGCAGAAGTAAATACAGACAAAGTAACAGCTGAAGTACCTTCTTCCTTTACAGGTGTTATTAAAGAGCTTATCGCCAACGAGGGAGATACACTTGCTGTTGGAGAAGTAGTCTGTACAATTGAAACAGAAGGTGGCTCTTCAGAAGAAGTAAATGAAGCAGCTCCTGAACAGCCTACTGCTGAAACAGTTAAACCGGCTGAATTACAAAAGCTTGATACTCCTGCACCAGTTCAACGTGAAAAAGGTGCAAAAGCACGCTATTCACCTGCTGTTTTAAAACTATCACAAGAACATGGTATTGATCTCTCACTAGTAAATGGTACTGGTAATGAAGGTCGTATAACTCGTAAAGATTTACTGAAAATTATTGAGAGTGGAGATATCCCAGTTGCAACTCCTGAAATCTCTAAAGAAGAAAAGGTACATGAAACAGTGCAAACTACTTCAGCCCCAAAATCAGCTCCAGCTAATATTCCTGTAGCAGTTGGTGATATAGAGATTCCTGTGACAGGCGTTCGTAAAGCTATCGCTGCAAATATGCTTCGTAGTAAACACGAAGCCCCACATGCTTGGACAATGATTGAAGTGGATGTGACAAGTTTAGTTAACTACCGTGACTCCATTAAAAATGAGTTCAAGCAAAAAGAAGGCTTTAACGTTACCTATTTTGCGTTCTTCGTAAAAGCAGTTGCACAAGCGCTAAAAGAATTCCCTATGATGAATTCAATGTGGGCAGGAGATAAAATCGTACAGAAAAAAGATATCAACATATCAATTGCCGTAGCAACTGAAGATGCTCTTTTCGTTCCTGTTATTAAAAATGCAGATGAAAAAACGATTAAAGGTATAGCTCGTGAAGTAAACGAGCTTGCTTCAAAAGTTCGTTCTGGCAAATTAAAATCAGAGGAAATGCAAGGTGGTACATTCACTGTAAACAACACAGGGTCATTTGGTTCTGTTCAGTCGATGGGAATCATCAACTACCCGCAAGCAGCCATTCTTCAAGTAGAATCTATCGTGAAGCGTCCAGTAATAATGGATGGCGGTATGATTGCAGCGCGTGATATGGTAAACCTTTGCCTTTCTTTAGATCATCGTGTACTTGACGGTCTAGTTTGTGGTCGCTTCCTAGCTAGAGTAAAAGAAATTTTAGAAAATATTTCTAAAGAAAATACATCTGTTTATTAACAAAAGAGGCTCAAAATCGGTAAGATACGATTTTGAGTCATTTTTACATAATGGATGGAAAAAATTATAAAACATAAAATTTGATCGTCCAAAAAACTAATTGCAAAGTTAAATTTAATGCAAATTAGTTCATTCTAAATGGTATATTGAAAATAAAAAGAAAGAAAAAAATCCCCGTTTGCTACTCCTTTGTTAGTGTAACAGACCGGGGAGATGATTCTGCTGAATATATATTATGATCCAGAGTCTTCCGTATCAGAATCATCATTTTTTTTGTTCTCATCAGGAACACCACTGTCATTTTGGCCATCATCTTCTAATAAAGGATCGTTTACTTCAATTTCTTCTACATCTTTGTCATCCTCTCCACATGCTCCGAGTAAGAAAATAGAAGACAGTGCTAATGGTAATGCAATCGTTCTTTTTTTCATTGCTTATCCCACCTTTTATTAGGTTCTTTCTATTTATCTACCTCATTTATAATTTTATAAACTTATATTGAGTGTAATTTAAGAATAAATAGATTAATAANATTTTTAAAGTATAAAATAATAAAAAACTAATAGTCCCTCAGTAATGAAGAATATAGTTTAGTTGATAGCATTCAGCTTTTGACAGAACAGCACTTTCTTCTTCAACTAAAGAATGTTTTAGTTGAAGAAGAAAGTACATAAAAATTTAAGGGAGCTGCTGAATTTTTTCTTAAGAACAAAGCTCATCATCTCATTAAATATTTCGATTACTATAGTTTACAACATCTTTTCTTCAAAGCGTTTTAAGTCATTATTATTACCCATTGCCACTAGTACATCGTTTTCTCGAATAATATCAGTAGGTAATGGAGAAACGTTAATTTGTTCATTTCTAATAATTGCTAGAATTGTAATGCCGAATTTTGCCCGTACATCTAAATCAAGCAATGATCGATTATGTATTAGATTTGTAGCTCGAAGTTCTACTACACTATATTCATTGGACAAGTTAATATAATCTAACAATCGATCCGAGGACATAGATTGAGCAGTTCGAATCCCCATTTCCACTTCAGGATGTATAACACGATCTGCTCCAATTTTCTCTAAAACCTTTTGATGGTACGTATTTTGGGCTTTGACCCATACGGTATGGACCCCAAATTCCTTTAAATTGAGCGTCGTGAGTACACTATCTTGAATATTCTCTCCGATTGCTACTACAACATGGTCAAAATTCCGTATCCCGATCGACTTAAGAAAAGCCTCGTCTGTGGAGTTTCCATGAATTGCATGGGTTGAATACTGTATAAAGTTTTCAACTCTGTCTAGGTCACGATCTATTGCCAACACTTCATGACCAAGCGTATATAACTCTCTACACACACTTCCTCCAAATCTTCCCAACCCAATAACAGCAAATAGTTTCTCTTGTTTTGGCATTTTGTTACCTCCTCTTTTCATATCTAAAAAAATGTTATTCTATTTATTGGCAATCACAAAGTTAATTAGGAACTAAAATGATATATATAGTAACCGAAAAGATGATTTATCCAGTAAATACTTGGTCATATGGATAGCGATAATGAACCTTTTTGGGTTTCATCAGCAAGAAAAATAAAGTTAATGGACCAATTCTTCCTACGAACATAACCATACATAAAAGGACTTCACCTATGTCGCTTAGTTGAGCTGTTATCCCCATTGACAATCCAACAGTGCCGAAAGCTGACACCACTTCAAACGCAAGTGGAAGGAAGGGAATATTTTCGGTAATGGTTAACAAAAAGATAAATGAAAGGACGATGAATAACCCAATTGTGGCAATCGCTAAAGATCGTATTACTATATCGAGACGAATAGATCGTCCAAATAATTCTGGTTCTTCACGTTGACGCAAGAATGCCAGTGTAGCAAGAATAATAACGATAAAAGTTGTTAGCTTTATCCCCGAAGCTGTTGATGCACTTCCAGCACCAATAAACATTAAGACCATCGTCAAAAGAATTGTAGGATCTTCCATATCACCATAATTTAACGTATTAAACCCTGCAGTACGAGGGGATACGCCTTGAAAGTAGGAAACCATCACTTTCTCATATAAAGGCATATTGCCGAGAGTTGCTGGATTATCATATTCGAGTATGAAAACTATGCAGACAGCTACAACATTAATGATAATTGTGCCGATAATCATCATTTTCGTATGAAGCGACCATTCCTTGAATGATTTTTTCTGATGAATATCATATAAAACGGTGAAACCGATTCCACCAATTATAAAAAGAGCTGTTATCACAATATTCACAATAGGATCGTTTGCAAATCCGATTAAGTTATCTGGAAATAAGGAAAAACCAGCATTATTAAAGGCAGAAATAACATGGAAAATACTTATATACAACGCATCCTTAAAGCCAAAAGTAGGAATCCAGTGTATGGCCAAAATGATAATTGCAAAAAGTTGAACCGATAAAACAAATGATAAAATCAGCTTAACTAATTTGATAATGCCACCTATTGACTCTTGATTAAATGATTCTTGCATATATATACGATTTTGTAGCCCTATTTTCTTTTTAAGAAGAATAAGTATAGCTACTGCAAATGTCATCAAGCCGATACCACCACATTGTATTAAAATCATTAATACAATTTCCCCAAACAGAGTGAGCGTAGTACCAGGGTCAAAAACACTGAGCCCAGTAACTGTAGTTGCTGACGTTGCTACAAATAACGCATCCGTCCATGATATATACGTCGTTGTAGCAAAGGGGAGCTTTAAACAGAGTGTCCCAATCATTATTAAAAATAAGAAACTTCCAGCAATAATAACAGGAGGTGAAACTACAATTCTTTTCTTTTTAATTCCACGCATGCGAACACTCCCCATAATGTAAATTTAGAAACAAAACTCGAAAATCTTTTCATTACATAACATCACAAAATGAAAAATAAGTACAAAAAAAGTCCA
Source organism: Psychrobacillus sp. FJAT-21963 (assembly GCF_001420585.1). NCBI lineage: Bacteria > Bacillati > Bacillota > Bacilli > Caryophanales > Bacillaceae > Psychrobacillus > Psychrobacillus sp. FJAT-21963. The sequence continues at coordinate 256,744 of NZ_LJIY01000006.1, forward strand.
CAAGGCATAGGTAATAGCCTAGTGGACATTATTTCATTCTCACTAGCTCCAATTCCTCTCTCAGAACGCTTACGAGGTTAGCTGTCGGATTTGGGCCAATAGAGTAGCCCTACCTACATTCATAGGATTCACCCCACGCGGCATAAATGCCACAAATGGTTCCCCCGTTTCTAATGAATTAAGCGATTTAGAAATATGAAACTGCAAGTAATAATACTCCTATAAATTTAACTTGTAAATAGAATTTTTAAGCGTGTAAATTGTTCTCGATATATACCCTTTTCTAAGCTCTGATTACGATGGTATTTCCGCGAAGAAATAGCGCTAAAAATTTTAGTTTTACTTCATGAACAGGAATATTTCTAGTGTTTGTAGAAGTTTATAAAGAGTGTTAATAGATAAGGGGGAAAATTTATGACAAAACAATTCTTACAGAATCCATCTATTGAATGCCTTGATGAAATTAAGTTAGTTGGCTTTCGTATATTATGTGATGGTACTCAATATGTAAACGAAATACCCAAAGTTGCTAACCAGCTAAATGAACGATTAAGTGAGATTAAAAATGTTCTAAATCCATTTGTACAATTTGGAGCATTTGTTGTTGATAGTCATTCCGAAAATCAAGATGGCTACTGGGTATGCATGCAAGTTAAAGAGTATGAGGAGATTCCAGAAGGGATGGTTACTTTAACTGTTCCACCTCAAAAATATATTGTGTGGAGACATAAGGGACCAAACCTTAAAATCAGAGATGCTTACGAACGTTTACATTCTTGGATGGAAGCAAACGGGTATGAAAGACAAATGGATAAATGGCATTTAGAGAGGTTTCATAGTTGGAATGATACAGAAAATGTGGATGTAGAGCTATTGGACACGGTTAAAAATGAGTAAACCTGTTGAACTCACATATTCGTATTTTATGAAGCTTTTTAGTTGTGGCAGTTTTTAAAGATTGCAAAGCATAAAAAAATATAGGGTAAAAATATAGAGAAATTTAAGGGGATCTAAATGAAGATCAAGTTCAAACATTTTTTTAAAGAAGAATTAACGATACATGAATTACAGGATGCATTAGAAGATGGGGAAATAACCTCAAAAGAGTTAGTAATGTATTACCTTGATAGAATAGCGAAGTTTGACCAAGAAGGTCCGATGATAAATTCTGTCCTTGAAATAAATCCAGATGCTATTTTTATAGCCGAAGCACTTGATCATGAAAGAAAGACAAAAGGAGCTAGAGGGCTTTTACATGGAATTCCTGTATTGCTTAAAGACAATATTGAAACAAATGATTTCATGCATACAAGTGCCGGAACACTCGCTTTAGAAAATCATCTTAGTAAGCATGACGCATTTCTTGTTGAAAAACTACGATTATCAGGTGCAATTATTTTAGGTAAATCAAATATGACTGAATTGGCTAATGGAATGTCCTCTACTATGTGGGCAGGTTATAGTTCTAGAGGTGGACAAGTATTAAATCCATATGGGAGTAATCTATTTGTCGGTGGTTCTAGCTCGGGTTCTGCTGTGGCGGTTGCTTCCAATTTTACGGTAGTATCTGTTGGTACTGAGACAGATGCTTCTATACTCAGTCCTGCCATTCAAAATTCAGTAGTTGGAATTAAACCTACAGTTGGATTAATTAGTCGAACAGGCATCGTACCATTTACATATTCACAAGACACTGCAGGACCTTTTGCAAGAACAGTTACGGATGCAGCAATTTTATTGGGTGCCATGACAGGAGTCGATAAATTGGATGCAGCTACTCTTAAAAGTGAAGATATTTCAAAGCATGATTATACTGTATTCCTAGATTCTAAAGGATTAAAAGGAGCTAGAATCGGAGTATTTAACAATGCATCTGAAGATTTTTATACATCAGGGGAATACGATGAAAAACTGTTTTTAAAAGTTATTCAGACATTAAACGAAGAAAGAGCAGAAATTGTTGAAAATATCGAAATTCCTTCTTTTAAAAGGGATTGGAGTTGGGGAGTTCCTATATATGAACTGAAGCATAGTTTAGGAAATTATTTATCACAGCTTCCACACTACATACCAGTCCATTCAGATACCGAATTAATTCAATTCAATAAACAAAATGAGCAGAAAACATTAAAGTATGGGCAAAATAAGTTGGAATTTAGAGAAAGCCTTCCAAACACATTAAGAAACCCTGAATATTTAAATGCAAAATTAGAAGATTTGTATTTTTCACAGGAGATGGGAATCGACTATACTTTAAAAAAATATAACCTTGACGCAATTCTTTTTCCATCTTATATAGGATCTACAATAAGTGCTAAAGCTGGCTATCCATCTATAGCAGTTCCTGCTGGCTACATAGATAGTGGAAGACCATTTGGTGTAACTTTTGCAGGTACCGCATTTAGTGAAGGCGTATTAATAAAGCTTGCTTATGCTTTTGAACAAGCAACAAAACAACGAGTTTGTCCTGAATTTACATAATATAACTGTTAGGGAGAAATTAATTTTGGAATAGTAGGGTATAATTTATTTTGACTAAAAATTCAATTATTCTTATATTTTGTTGATAGGTATTATTGCTAGGGGGGGGGTCATTATGGTAAACAAAAGACTCTATATTGTAAATGACATTAAGGGGATTACGCTTTTTTAAAATACACGCGTTTCCCCAAAACAAAAAGGGGAAGTTTTATGAGAACAAATAATGTAAGATTGGTAGAATTAAATGAAGATAACTGGTATGAATGTTGTCAATTAGAGATTTCAGAAGAACAAAGCAATTATATTGAACCAAATGCTATATCTATAGCTCAGTCTAAGTTCGAACCTACATTAGTGCTATATGGTATTTACTTAGAAGAAAAAGTTGTTGGTTTTTTAATGTATAACTCTGTTCCAGAAGAACTTGAGGGACATTGGGTATATAGAATAATGGTGGATAAGCAATTCCAGGGTCAAGGTATTGGTAAAGCTGCAACTAAGCTAATGATTAATGAGATGGCTAAATTACCAAATGTAAAGAAAATCGTAGTTGGTTATCATCCAGAAAATTTGGGGGCACATAATTTGTATGCCAGTTTGGGATTTATTGATCATGGTGATAGATTTGGAAAAGAAAGGGCAGTTATTAAACATATAATTGAGTAATATATACATGGATGAGTGAAGAAAAAGGATCATTTATTGGTCCTTTTTTTATGAAAAATATTTTTTCTAAGAACTTAATCTTTTGCTAATCGTCTTATATTAAAAAGGTGGGTGTGTATGGAACAATCAATTATATTTGATATGGATGGTACATTATTTCGAACTAATTTAATTTTAGAGCCTGCATTAGAAAAAACGTTTAATATGCTAAGAAAGGAAAATTTATGGACTGGAGAAACACCTATTAATAAGTATCGTGAAATTATGGGTGTGCCGTTACCAGAGGTTTGGAAAACATTATGTCCAAACCACTCTATTGAGATAAGAGAAAAAAGCAATGAGTTCTTCCAAGAAAAGTTAATTGAATTAATTAAAAAAGGAAAGGGTTCATTATATCCTTATTCGGAAATGGTACTGGAATTGTTAAGTAAGAACTATAATCTCTACATAGCTAGCAATGGACAAGAAGATTACTTACAAGCAATTGTTCATACATATACATTAGACAAGTATATTAAAAAGATATACAGTATTCAGTCAATACCTTCAGGACATAAATCTGATTTAGTAAAGAAGGTACTACAGGAAAATAATATTAGTACTGGATCAGTTGTTGGTGACCGTTTATCGGATATTAACGCAGCCAAGGACAACGGGTTAGTTTCTATAGGAGTGAATTTTGATTTTGCTCAATCGATTGAATTAGAAAAAGCAGATATAGTCATTGATGATTTAAGGGAGCTTATAAAATTCGAGTTAAGAATTTAAATGTGTCAGACACTTTAAAAAGTAACTTCCCCAAGAATATTGTATATAGCACCGAAAATTCGGTGCTATAAATTTAATTACAAGTAGGTCTAACCCAAAGCTTTGAAAAGTCTACGTACCCAAAATGTTTTATATTAATATTCATTAAATCTGCGGAGAAAGGAATTTGACGTTTCGCATAATAAAGTGGAACAAAAATAGATTCGTCAATCAATGCTTTCTCTACCTTTAAATTTAATGATGTCCAATCTTCAAATGGAGTGTTTACGTATTCCTCTAAATAGTCCATCCATTTATTATTTTCTTTTAAAACGGTTGCTAATGGAGAAAAACCATTTCTTAAGAAATAAAAGAATGAAAAGTTTTGATTCATTTCAAAAACTTCACCATGAATAAAGAGATCTACTTCTTCGTTCTTCATATTATTTGCTATCGTATCTTTAAAAGAGACCCATTTTATATGAACTGGAACTCCTTCTCTTTCAAATATACCTTTCAACCAATTAGTAGTATTTTCCGTGTAATTTACTAACTTTATTATAAGTGGTTCTGAAAATGATGGGCGTTCCACTTCTGACAACATGTATTTCTTACTATGACCAATAAGGCAGCCATGAGGATTAGGTAAAATTCTCTGATCCACTTTACCAATTGTATGTCTATACTTTGCGATTATAAAATGTAAGTAATCACGTACTTCTTTTCTTTGAATAGCAGAGTTACGATTTACATTCATGACAACCAACCCAAAGCCAGAATCACTTTCCACTTGAAATGTAGGCTGATTTTCTGTTGAAGAACGATACACTATCTCAAATCCGACTGGTAATTGGACAAACTCAATTATGTCTAATAAAGGTCTTTCTCCGTAAAACTCTTTAAACGCGACTAATTTTGTTTTGTAATCATTGTTCTCCTCGAGATAAAAGCAACCAGTCCCTATTAAGTTTCCTTTGATTTCTTTATAAATACTAGCATTCATTGTACCGAGCATTTGTAAACAATAGGTACAACCTCTCGGAAAATGTATATCTACTACTAATGGTGCAGCTACAACAATTTTTTTTACTGGCTCCCATATATCTTTATAGCAATCATGATTTCGTATCCTTTCCAAACAGTCTGTAACATCTTCTGCAATTAATATGGAACCATCATGGAATTTAATATCTTTTTTTAAATATATTCGAAGCTTAGTTTCTCCTATGTCCCAGCTATGAGCTAGTTCCGGGTATACAATTCCTTCTTCATCCACAAAAACTAATCGGTTATAAATCGTTGCGACAATATTTGCGCTATGTACATCAGCAGCTTCAAGAGGATGCTTTGTTAAAAATGGAAATTTTCTTGGAACGACAAGTTTGTCATTTGTATTTTGAACATAACCGAATTTTGAACGAAATTTATTCATTAACCGCAGTTTACTTTCCAATGACCATTCGAATAACAAATATTTGCTACTTATATCAACTGCTTCCTCATCAATGATCTTCATAGCACGTTCTTCAAAAATACTTTCCACATCTTTTAGCCATTGTAGGTTTGATACCTTGCCACGTCCACGTCCAGAAGTATAAGTGAGCCAGCCTTCTTTAGACCATTTCTGTATATTACGTGTGGTTTGTTTTGTGCTTAATTGGAGGACATCTGCTAATTCTTCTTGTTTTATTGGTCCTGAAGACACTGAATGCCAAAGCTTTAATAAATTCTTATCCATTCTATCCTCCTATTAAAGTGGACATAGATTAATTATTTGTCCGTTTTTATTTTACTTAGTCTAGTTTAATATACTAAAGACAGAGGAGGGGAACAACATGAATTGGAAAAACTATCCACAAAATATTAAGGTTCGTCTCATTACTTCATTTTTTAATCGCGCGGTATCCTCCGCAGTAATGCCTTTTATGGCACTATTTTTTGCACAAGAAATGAATAAGGTATGGGCAGGACTCTTTCTAGTTTTTACTGTAATCATTAGTTTTTTTGTGAATCTTATAGGGGGCTATATTTCGGATCGTTTCCAACGAAAAAGAGTATTAGTACTAACTTCATCTATTAGTGCATTCCTTTTTTTGTTGATGACAATTAGTTTGTATCCTAGAGACAACATCATTTCCATTTTTGCCTTTGCTTACACATTATACATAGTGACAAGTAGCCTTGGACGTCCAGCGATGCACGCTATAATTATCGATTCGACCACTCCTGAAAACAGAAAAGAGGTGTATGCACTCGATTACTGGCTCGTAAATTTATCAATGGCTATAGGTGCTGCATTAGGCGGTTTGTTATATTTGCATCATCAAATAGAATTATTTGTATTGCTAACGATTACTTCCACGATATTACCAATTGCTTATCAAATTTGGTTAATTGATGAACATACCATTAGAAGAGAAAAGCAGCATCAAAATGTGTTTTTGGATTTAATTCAAAACTACAAAGTTGCTTTTCAAGACAGACCCTTTGTGAAAGTAGTTATAGGATCCATGTTCATTTTTGCAGCGGAGTTTTCGTTAAACAGTTATATAGGTGTTCGATTAGCAGAGACGTTTGAATCTGTACATATAGGAAACTTTGAGATTGCTGGTGTTCGAATGTTAAGCATACTTAATATTGAGAATATGCTTCTTGTCGTATGTTTTACGTTTCTGATCAATAAACTAACGGATAAATTTAGTAATAAAAACGTTTTATTGATTGGCTTGATCATATATGGTATCGGTTATGTAACAGTTACTTCAGCTAATACTTTTTATGTGCTAATCTTGTTTAATTTGATAGCAACTATGGGAGAATTAATCTATTCTCCAGTTAGAAACGCTGAGCAAGCGAATATGATTCCATCAGACAAAAGAGGTTCTTATTCTGCGTTCACGAACTTTTCTTTTAGTGGTGCAGATCTGATTGCCCGTTCCACAATAATCATAGGGGCGTTTTTAATACCTACCATGATGTCTGTATATATTGGTATTTTAATTATGTTTGGAACTCTGTTAGTATACGCAGGATTATTTATGAGAAAAACTTAAATTAGATTTGTTGAGAACTATAAATTACTAACCCGTTTTAATCGAAGTGAGTTCAGACTGTATAAAAAGTACCCCGAGAGTTCTTTCGGGGTACTTTGTCAATTTTAAAGGTTTAAGTTCAAATTTCCCCTGAATTTTATGTGTGAGTCATCTCTACGAGACGTTTTCAACTCGCATTAGGCAGCTTCCATGTCCAAGTGGTGAGCTTTTTCAAATTCATCGCACAAAAGTAGTGATTATCGCTTGCATAGACAATTTTTTAAGGGACCGAAAGGTTGTCCAACGCATACCATGCTTTTCTTTCACATCAGCAAAGACGCGTTCAATTGTTTCTTTGCGTTTAGCATATATCTCTTTTACTTCCACATAATACGTAGATGTTCCGCTTCCTCCACATACCCTTCCTAAATGTGTCGTTGAATCAGCTTCGTTTTTCAAGTTGTTCACGTTCATTAATTTGGTTTTTAGTCAGAATGATATTCAACACCTCAACGTCTTAGAAGATTTAGAAACTCAACACTTTTTAAATTAGTCAACACTTGTCGATTGGAGTGGAAGGCGCGAAGACTCCTACGGGAACAGCACGAGCCGAAGCACCCGGACTTAGCGTAGTGAGGGAGAAGGCTGAGGCCGTGCCCGTGGAAAGCGTAGGGCCTGAAACGGAAATCGACGATTTCTTACTATTTATTGCTTTAATAAATTTAATAACTTGGATAGGATTTTGTTCTTTCGGATATCCTATACGTATTACAGATTCTCATTAATTGAGGTGTATAAATTGAATACAAATGAGAAAACGAATCCTCCAGAGTTAATGAAGCAGTTATCAGATAAGTTTAGTCCTTCCATTGATATTATGTTAATTCCTTTGCAAATGGAAGGAAATATAGTATACATTTTCTATTTAAAAACAGTAGTCAATGGCGTTAAATTACATGAAATGATCATTAAACCTTTTTTTGAGATTAAATCATGTACAAATTATAATTCGTATATTAAATCTCTACCTGACTTAATTGAAATGAAATCAGGGGAAGAACTAATGATTGAAATAACGAAAGGACATGTTTTAGTTGCAATTGAAGATAATTTTTATCTTTTAGATATTAAATTTGTTAATTCGAATGTTGTACAACAAACATTAATGGAGCCAACGGTTTATGGTCCACAATTAGCTCTAAGTGAAGATATAGAAACGAATCTGAACATTATCAGACATCGTTATCACGAGCCTTCCTTAAAGTTTGAATTACATCAATTAAAGGATAAATCTCATCAACCGGTAGCAATTATTTATGATGAAAAGACAGTAAATCAATCGGTCCTACAAAATATCCAAAAAAGATTAAAAGGCATAGATGTATCTCTTATTCAATCCGCAGGAGATTTACAGCTACACTTAAATGGTTCAAAGATTTCCCTTTTTCCAACACTCATTTTAACGGAGCGGCCTGATCGGATATCCTATAATCTTGCTGCGGGTAAAGTTGTTCTTATGGTAAATGGGAGTCCTCATGCTTTAATAGCACCAGTGGTATTTTTCGATTTTATGCTTTCCATGGAAGATAATTATCATACTTTTTGGATAACTACGTTTACTTCTATTCTCCGATATATTGGTTTGATTGCTTGCCTAATTTTGCCTGCCATGTATGTAGCAGTGACGTCTTATACTCCTGACATTTTGAGGACCGAATTAGCACTGACAGTTGCAGGGAGTAGAATTGGGATACCTTATCCGTCTTTTATTGAGGTATTATTAATGCTTATATTTATGGAGTTTCTTGTTGAGGCAAGTATACGGTTGCCTAAAGCTATTAGTGCAACTGCTACAACGGTTGGTGGATTAATCTTAGGTACTGCTGCTACAGAAGCTGCATTAACCTCTAACATAATGATTATTATTGTGTCTGCTGTTGCTATTACGAGCTTTGTAATTCCAATAAGTGAAATGAGTTTTTCTATTAGAATCTGCAGATATATGTTGCTTATTTTTACAACGTTTTTTGGAACTATAGGGTTAATGTTAGGCTCTCTTGGGATATTAATGTTCTTGACAAACAAAAAAAGTTTTGGAGAACCTTACTTAAAAATGAATTGGAAGAGTGAGAAGAAGGAAAAAGAGGTGAAAACAACAGGATGAGCCGCTATCTCTATTACTTAATTATTGTCACAATGGTTACGAATATCATAGCCTCTGTACCTAAAATTTTAATGAGTGAGAGTAAAAATGGAGTAATAATCTCCATGATTATTGCGGTCATCGCTGGAGTTATCCTAACAACTGTAGTAATTAACTTGTTTAGCTATTTTCCTAGTATGACTTTACCTGAAATATTAAAGCAAAGCACTTCCAAATGGGTTTATTATCCAGTATTATTTTATTTTGCTGTTTCTTGGTATTTAGCAGGTCTCATAACACTTATTACTTATGTGTTTTTGTTCAATACGTTTTTGTCATATGAAACTTCAATCACAATTACCACTCTTGCATTCATATTGATTGCCTCTTTTGGTGTGTTAATGAAAGAAAAAAGCGTTCTTTATACAACTGAGCTCGTATTGGTCTTATTTTTACCTGTCATTTTCATTTTGTTATTAAAAGCGTATGCAGATCCTCAGTTAGAATGGGATTTTGTAAAGGTAGCTATCATGTACATCAATAAAGAACCAAGTTATACTGCTTTTTCAGCATCTACATATGTTTTTATAGGGGCTGTGAATATAATAATTTTTAACAAGTTTATGAATATCACCCAAAGAATTGGCATAAAACAAGTAATATTTTTAGGCTTGGTAGGTATTTTTAGTTTATTTACAACGTATTTCATTCCAATTGGTTTTAATGGCTTCGAACAAATCGAAAATCTTAACTTTCCTTGGGTATCTACTAGTGATTCTATACGTTTGAGATATGGAATAATTGAACGAGTGATTTTCGTGTTTGTTATTGTATTTTTAGGCGTTGCATTTATCAGCCTATTGATACACTGGCATGTTTCTCTTAAATTGTTTGAGAGTATATTTCATTTTAAAAAGTTAGAATGGAAAAGCAAGAACCTTACATCCTATTTATTTGTTTTTTTGTTTGGTGTGATGGGAATCATTTCCACGCGGCAAATAAATGAATATCAATTATTTAAATACTCCAGTTATTTTTATAATACTTTACCAATCTTTTATGTCATTTTAATCAGTATTTTGCTTTTTGCTAAACGGAGGTCAAATTCTTAATGGTACATATAAAATTTCTAGCAATAATATTTGTCGTTACAATCTTTCTTTCAGGCTGCGGCTTTAAAGATATTGATAATCGAATATTTGTAACTGGGATTGGAATTGACCCTTCCGAGAAAGAAAATGGTAAATATAGAATCACACTAAAATTAGCTATTCCTGTTTCTCAAATTAAACAAGAAAAAGAAGCAAGCTATCAATATTTAGTTCACGAAGGTGAAAATCTAGAAGAAGCGATTCGAATATTAGAAACACATACTGATAAAGTTTTAGATTTTGGCCACGCAAAAATAATATTAATAAATGAGTCACTTTTAGAAGAGGAATTAAAGGATTTTATGGACTATTTAGTTAGGAGAGGTGATATACAATTCATCGCTTGGATCGCGGCAGCTAAACCTACTGCAGAAGAAATTCTTCGAACAGAGCCAAAAGGGGAATCTCCGGTAGCATCTCCACTTATTAAATTTTTCGGTAATACTGGCACTGAAAGTCCATACATTGTCTCCACTTATCTCTATGAATTTAGAAGGGATTTTTTTGGAAAAGGTGTTGATTCAATTTTGCCAGTAGTAGAATCAAACGAAACAGGTACTCAACTAATAGTAAATAAATCAGTGATAGTAAAGGAAAAAACAAAGCCATTAGAATTGTCATCGAGCTTTACAAGAGATTTCAATTCACTTTCAAACAGTATACCTGGTTATAGTTTTAAAATAACTACTGACGGTTTAAATTTAGTATTAAATATGGGTACCACTAAGATGAAATATAAAATAATGAAGGAAAATGGACAACCTACTTCTATTAAGATTAATGTTAAAATGTCCGGTGTAATAAGCCAGTCAAATAAAAATTTATCCTTAAAAAATTTGGAAAACTATAATAAATTGGCTTCGAAAGAAATAAAAAAGGAACTAGAGAAATTATTTACTACTCTTCAAAAAGAAAAGCTAGATCCTTTTGGATTTGGACTGAGGTATAGAACCATGCAGCTAAACCATAAAGATACATTTAAAAAGTGGGAAGAGGCTTATCCCACATTACCTTTTGATGTTACTGTTGATGTCGCATTAAAAAGTACAGGAACAATCGAGTGATTTACTTCAGCTCTTCTATAGAGAAGAGCTGTTTTGTGATCACTAAGGAAGTTCTTCTTTATAATGCCCTGGCAGTCAGTTAAAATATATATAGCAATGTTTAGATTGCAAAGGGGGAAGCGTAAGCGATTATATGACAATTCAAAAAATGAAAGAAACTACATTTAATCCTGCTACAATTACGGATTGGGAACAAGCAGCAATTAAAACATTAAAAAATAAACCATTTGAATCTTTATCAACTAAAACGTTGGAAGATATCATTTTGAAACCGCTTTATACTTTAGCTGATTTAACTAATATTCCTTCAAATCAAACTTCTATTATAAGAGATTCTAAGAGTTCCTCTGACTGGCGGATTGCACAAGCAGTTACAGGTAATACGAGTAAGGAGATACTAGAGGACCTGAAAGAGTCGATCTCAAAGGGTAATGAAATAATTTTTTTTACAGTAGATACTCAACATAGTTGGGAAGGTTCAGAACTAGAGGAACTAAAGCTCTTGTTTAAGGAACATACTGTTTTACTCGATGTTACGAGCAATCCATCTTTTTTACATAACTTTACTGATTTAAATGGAATGATTAAAGGTGCAGATGGAAAAGAAAAAGATTTTCCAAATGCTCGAACTTATTTTTTGGATGCCTCTACTGTTCACAAACAAGGTGGAGATGCTATAAGTGAGCTTGCGAGTGTTCTAGTACAAGCAGATACATTTGTAGCCTCAATCGACATAGATAAACTTAGCGAAAAAGCTTTTGTCCAATTTTCTGTGGATACAAATTTCTTTATGGAAATTGCAAAACTTCGTGCATTTCGTATTCTTTGGAAAGCCTTTGGAGAAGCACATGGAATTTTAGATATCGATCCAATTCCTATTCATTCCGAAACTTCTCTACGTTCATTTTCGGCATTAGATTCTAATGTGAATATTCTTCGGGTAGGAAATAGTGCACTTTCTGCAGTTCTTGGAGGTTCAGACAGTATTACTACTTATCCACATGATTATTTGACTGGTGCAAAATCAACGTCAAAACGTATTGCACGTAATATGCAATTAGTTCTAAAAGAAGAGACTCACATTAATCGAGTATTAGATGCTTCAGGAGGCTCTTACTATATAGAAAAGCTTACGCATGAACTAGTAGAAAAAAGTTGGGCATACTTTCTAGAGCTAATGTCTGAAAATACATTAAATGAAAGAAATCAAAAGTTAAAAGAAAGAGCGGAGGCTAAATGGGATCAGCAAATAGAAAACTTATCTACTCGCAAAAAATCTCTCATTGGAACAAACGTGTATGCTAATCCAGATGATTCATTGAAATATCCAATTAAACCTACGGATTATTTACGCCTAGCAGAGCCTTTCGAATTATTGAGAAAAGCTTTCCTTCAAAACAGTTTGAAAACAGCAATTATCCCATACGGAATCCTCAAGGAATACAAAGCTCGAATGGATTTTGTAAGTGGATTTTTAATAGCAATTGGTATTTCACCTTTGATAGCACCGGAAAACTTAAAACCATTCGATTTGCAACAGTGGATTGATGAACAGAACATAGATTATGTTGTATTTGTAGGAAACGATGAGCAAACTACTGGTATAGTTCCAGCATTATTAAACGAGAAGTTATCTGTTCCTATCGATGTTGCAGGAAAATTTGAAGAATATGAAGATTGGTTAGAAGTAGGACTCTTCGGAAGAATTTATGCTGGACAATCACTACTGGAAAAAGGTAATGAATTGTTAGCACTTGCTAAACAGGAGGTTTCACATGAAAATGCCTAAATACTCAGATGTGAACATTGTAAAAGTTCTAGAAAGAACAACGAAGCAATTTAAAAATGAATCAATATCCTTTTTGACGAACGAAGGTATTGAATTAAAACAAACTTATAATGAATCAGATATAGAAAATTTAGTGCACATTAAAGATCTTCCGGGGATAGCTCCGAATACACGTGGACCTTATCCAACGATGTATGTAGCGAAACCATGGACAGTACGCCAATATGCAGGGTTTTCTACAGCAGAAGAAAGTAACGCTTTTTATAGACGTAACTTGGCAATGGGGCAAAAAGGATTATCAGTTGCATTTGATTTGGCTACGCATCGCGGTTATGATTCTGACCATGAACGAGTAACAGGTGACGTTGGGAAAGCTGGGGTTGCTATAGATTCAGTAGAAGATATGAAGATATTGTTTGACGGAATTCCGCTTGATCAGATGTCTGTTTCTATGACAATGAATGGTGCAGTACTGCCAATATTAGCTTTTTATATCGTAACAGCAGAGGAGCAAGGGGTAACACCAGAACAACTTGCAGGCACAATTCAAAATGACATTTTAAAAGAATATATGGTTCGTAACACATACATTTATACACCTGAAATGTCGATGAAAATAATTGCAGATATCTTTTCTTACACTGCTAAAAACATGCCAAAGTTCAATTCCATTTCTATTTCTGGTTATCATATGCAAGAGGCGGGAGCTACTGCGGATATTGAACTTGCCTATACTTTAGCTGATGGTTTGGAGTATGTAAGAACGGGCCTGAATGCAGGAATAGACATTGATGCTTTCGCACCTAGACTCTCATTCTTTTGGGCTATTGGGATGAATTATTTTATGGAAGTGGCTAAAATGCGAGCAGCACGTAGAATTTGGGCACAAATGATGTCGAGTTTTGATCCGAAAAACCCGAAATCTTTAGCATTACGTACACATTCTCAGACTTCTGGATGGAGTTTAACTGAACAAGATCCATTTAATAATGTAACAAGAACATTAGTAGAAGCAAATGCTGCAGCAATGGGACATACACAGTCCCTACACACGAATGCATTAGATGAAGCGATTGCACTTCCGACTGATTTCTCAGCACGAATAGCGCGTAATACTCAGCTATTCTTACAAGAAGAAACGAATATGACCAAAGTTATAGATCCTTGGGGAGGTTCTTACTATGTAGAAACATTGACAAATGAACTGATGGAAAAAGCTTGGGCACTAATTGAAGAAATAGAAGAGCTTGGTGGAATGGCAAAAGCTATTGAAACTGGCCTCCCTAAAATGAAAATAGAAGAAGCAGCAGCAAAAAAGCAAGCACAAATAGATTCTTCCAAAGAAATAATTATTGGCGTAAACAAATATAGATTAGAACAAGAAGATGCAATCGACATATTAAACATTGATAATACAGTCGTACGCCAAAAGCAAATGGAACGACTTGCTCAGTTAAAAGAAAAACGTGACGAAAATGCTGTAAAAGAGGCACTTTTGGCATTAACCGAAGCTGCTCGAACTGGAAACGATAACTTGCTAGCTGCCGCGGTAATTGCTGCTAGATATCGTGCAACAATTGGAGAAATTTCAGATGCCATAGAAGTTGTAGCAGGAAGACATAAGGCGGTGATCCGTTCCGTGAGTGGTGTTTATAGTGCAAACTTTAATGATGCCGAGGAAATTGAAGCTGTTAAACAAATGGCTGAAGATTTCCGAGAAAATGAAGGAAGACGACCTCGAATTTTAATCGCAAAAATGGGTCAAGATGGACATGACCGAGGTGCAAAAGTTATAGCTACTGCATTTGCAGATTTAGGATTTGATGTAGATATTAGTCCTTTATTTCAAACTCCAGCTGAAACTGCGCAACAAGCAGTTGAAAATGATGTCCATGTAGTTGGCGTTAGCTCATTGGCAGCTGGCCATATGACGTTAGTTCCTGCTTTGAAAGAGGAACTTGCTAAGCTTGGTCGGGAAGATATATTGATCGTAGTAGGAGGCGTAATACCTGCACAGGACTATGCATTCTTACGTGAAAACGGAGCTTCAGCTATTTTTGGACCAGGTACTGTAATTCCAGTTGCTGCTCAAAAAGTAATTGAAGAAATCTATAAAAGATTGGGTTATGAGGAAGTGGAGGGCTAATGGCTGAAACGGATAAGACAAACCAATCGGCAATGCATGTGATGGGTGGTATAAAGTCACAGCACGATGGAATGGGAAAAGCTTCTGTAAAAAAATTTTCAAAGAAGAAACCATTTGTCGTAGATCAAGCAGAATATGTTCAAGAAGTTCTAAATGGCTCCAGATTACATTTAGCAAAAACGATTACTCTCATAGAAAGCACTGTGGCTGACCAACAAACAATAGGGCAACAGCTTTTGAAAGAACTACTCCCCTATACGGGAAATACGATTCGTATAGGTATTACAGGTGTGCCTGGTGCAGGGAAAAGTACATTTATCGAAGCTTTTGGAAAAATGCTGTGTGACCAAGGATATAAAGTCGCCGTGCTAGCTATTGATCCAAGTTCCTCTTTGACAGGAGGTAGTATACTGGGAGATAAAACTAGAATGGAAGAGCTTGCAAAACATCCAAATGCCTTTATTCGTCCTTCTCCATCTGCTGGTACATTGGGAGGGGTTCATAAGAAATCTAGAGAAACGATGTTAATATGCGAGGCTGCAGGATACGATGTAATTTTAGTAGAAACAGTAGGTGTTGGTCAAAGCGAGACAATCGTTCGAGGGATGGTAGATTTCTTTTTACTACTTGCATTAACCGGTGCTGGTGATGAGTTGCAAGGGATGAAAAAAGGAATAATGGAGCTGGCTGATGCCATTGTAGTAAATAAGGCAGATGGGTCAAATGAAAAACTAGCTAAAAAGACTGTTGCGGAATATAAACAAATCCTGCATTTTTTAGCACCAGCTACACCTAACTGGACGACACCAGCTTTAGCAGTATCTTCGTTGTACAAAACAGGCTTAGAAACAGTATGGGAAACCATCCAAACGTTTAAGAAAGAAATGCTTTCGAATAATGTTTGGCAAAATCGTAGAAAAGAACAAACAGTCGCTTGGTTTAAAACAATGATTGTGGATCGATTATATGATGAATTTTTTTCTTCTACCGATAAAAAACAAAATATGGCTAAATTAGAAGGTTTAGTAAGGGATGGGCAAGTAACAGTTTCGCAAGCAGTTGAAGAGTTATTTTCCTCGAATTCTAAGCAATAATCTGCTAATATAAAATTAATTGAAAAGGAGTGTTTTGATATGAATATGATGGATTTTAATTTATTAATGAATGATATGGTTCAGCAGGCTCGTGGAGAAATGGAAGCTAGTGGATATGAGCAACTAACTTCTCCAGAAGAAGTTGATTCTGCTTTTGCGCGCCCAGGAACAACTCTAGTTATGGTGAATTCGGTTTGTGGATGTGCTGGAGGTATCGCTCGTCCTGCAGCAGCAAACGCAATTCATTACGATAAAAGACCGGATCATTTAGTAACAGTTTTTGCAGGACAAGATAAATTAGCAACTCAACAAGCCCGCAATCTATTTGGTGAAGATCATTTACCATCTTCTCCATCGTTTGTTTTATTAAAAGATGGTCAGGCAGTAGCTGAAGTAGGTCGCCATGAAATAGAAGGACATGATCCAATGTCAGTTATCACTCATATTCAAGCATTGTTTGAAGAGCACTGCGAAGAAATTTAATAATGTCATCGAAAAGAGCGGAGCAATTGATTGCCTCCGCTCTTTTTTATGAACATTATAAGATAAAGCTTAATCCAAAAAGTAGTGATGAAGCGACCATTGCAAAGATCATTAAATAGATTACGATTTTACGAAATGTTTGATTACGCATGAACTTCTCTCCTTTTACAATTACTTATATTTTAACAAATTCGAAAAAAATCACAAGAGGTAGCGTTTAATTTACCGATGAGAAGGCAAAACTTTTCTATTTAGTAAATGTCCAGTCTTCAGCACATTGCCCCTCGAGGTAAAATCTTTATAGGCAATGGTGGTTGTTAAGCTGCCTCCTTACCATTCACCATTTGTTCCTGTGCAAAGCTCGTAGCAGAAGAACGTTGCTTATCGGGGCAACATATGCGCTTGCGCTTTTCTTATTGAAATATGTACAATAGATTATATAGTCAAAATATGGGGTGTGAGACAATGGAAAAAGTAGATCATATTGGTATTGCTGTTAAGAGTATAGAAGCAACTCTACCATATTATACAGAAACACTGGGGTTAAAACTATTACATATTGAAGAAGTTCCTACTGAAAAGGTTCGTGTTGCTTTCATTGATAGTGGTAATGTAAATCTAGAATTACTTCAACCATTAGATGAAACAAGCACAATTCATTCCTTTATTGAGAAAAAAGGAGAAGGAATACATCACATTGCTTTCGGTGTATCCAATATTCAAGAACGTTTAAATGAGCTAAAAGAAAAAGGGGTAAGGCTCATTCAAGAAACACCTAAAGCCGGTGCTCATGGGGCACAAGTAGCTTTTATACATCCGAAAGCTTCAAGTGGCGTTTTATATGAATTATGTGATAAAACAGGGGGAGCGAAATAAAGATATGGATATTTATGATAAAATTAATGATTTATATGATCGCAAACGAAAAATTGAATTAGGTGGCGGAGACGCTCGCATTAAAAAGCAACACGAAAAAGGGAAACTCACTGCAAGAGAACGAATAGACTTACTCGTTGATAAAGATTCTTTTGTGGAGTTAAATCCTTTTATACAGCACAGAACGGTTGATTTTGGTATGGACAAGCTGGAAGGCCCAGGTGATGGGGTAGTTACTGGCTATGGAAAAGTTAATGGTCGACCAGTTTATTTATTCTCCCAAGACTTTACTGTTTTCGGTGGGGCACTTGGAGAAATGCATGCATTAAAAATTGCGAATGTAATGGATTTAGCTGCAAAAAATGGTGCGCCGTTTATTGGTCTAAACGATTCAGGTGGAGCTCGTATTCAAGAAGGTGTTGTTTCCTTAGATGGATATGGACAAATCTTTTATCGGAATGCTATTTATTCTGGTGTAATCCCTCAAATTTCCGTTATTCTTGGCCCGTGTGCAGGTGGAGCAGTTTACTCTCCAGCAATTACAGACTTTGTTTTCATGACGGATGAAACAAGTCAAATGTTTATTACAGGGCCAAAAGTGATTGAAACGGTTACCGGTGAAAAGATTTCAGCAGAAAATCTTGGAGGTTCTAAAGTACATAATACAATTAGTGGTAATGCGCATTTCCGTGGGAAAACGGAAGAAGAAGTATTAGAAAGTGTCCGTTTACTTCTAAGTTATTTACCGCAAAATTTTGAAGAGAAACCAGCAATAGTGGAAGTAACTAGTGAAAATGATGACAGACCTGATTTAGCTGATATCGTCCCATTTGAAGCAATTCGTCCATATGATATTCGAAAAGTGATTGAGCAAGTAGTAGATACTGACTCTTTTTTAGAGGTTCAAAAAGAATTTGCTAAAAATATCGTAGTCGGTTTAGCTCGTATTAAAGGGGAAGTAGTTGGTCTTGTTTGTAACCAACCAAAAGTAATGGCTGGTGGTCTGGATATAGATTCATCTGATAAAGCAGCACGCTTTATTCGTTTCTGTGATGCATTTAATATTCCTATTATTACCTTCGAAGATGTGACAGGTTTTTTCCCAGGCATTAAACAAGAGCATGGTGGGATAATACGTCACGGTGCTAAAATACTCTTTGCTTATTCAGAAGCAACTGTCCCGAAAATGACAGTTATTCTACGTAAAGCTTATGGTGGTGCTTATGTTGCGTTAAACTCCAAATCAATTGGTGCAGATGTAGTGTATGCGTGGCCAAATGCTGAAATTGCAGTTATGGGGCCACAGGGAGCAGCAAATATTATTTTCGCTAGGGAAATTGCAAATAGCAAAGATCCAGAACAAGTTCGTGCAGAGAAAATAGAGGAATATCGTTCCAAATTTGCGAATCCATATGTTGCGGCATCGATGGGAATGGTAGATGATGTAATTGATCCTCGAGAAACTCGTATTAAACTTATTCAAGCATTAGAAATGATGCGAAATAAAAAAGAAACTAGACCGAAGAAAAAGCATGGAAATATACCACTATAAAGGAGTCTAAATACAAGATGAATCGTTTAATAGAAGAATTTTTTGAACTAGTTAAAATTGACTCAGAAACAAAACACGAAGAAATTATAGCACCTGTTTTAATTGATAAATTAGAGAAACTTGGATTTTCCGTTGTTCAAGACGATGCCCACACTAGAAATGGACATGGTGCAGGAAATTTAATAGCAACTTTAAAAGGTCAAAAATCAGAAGTAGACAGTATATATTTCACCGTTCATATGGATACAGTTGTACCTGGTAAAGGAATTCAACCAGTTTTAAAAGAAGATGGCTATATCTATTCAGATGGAACTACGATTTTAGGGGCTGATGACAAAGCAGGAATCGCTGCTCTATTTGAAGCAATCAAACGATTAAAAGAGGAAAACATCGCACACGGAGATATTCAAGTAGTTATTACTGCTGGAGAAGAAAGCGGTTTAGTTGGTGCAAAAGAAATGGATCCATCCATGATAACAGCCAAATATGGCTATGCAATTGATAGCGATGGAACTGTCGGTGGTATCGTAACGGCAGCACCGTTCCAATCGAAACTTTGGACGACTATAAAGGGTAGAACTGCACATGCAGGAGTAGCTCCAGAAAAAGGAATATCAGCAATCACACTAGCTTCCAAGGCAATTTCAGCAATGAAGCTAGGTCGCATTGATGAAGAAACCACTGCTAACATTGGGCGTTTTGAAGGTGGACAAGCTACTAATATCGTTTGTGATGAAGTTCACATTTTATCCGAGGCACGTTCCATCAACAAAGAAAAACTTGATGTTCAAGTAGCACATATGGTTCAAATTTTTGCTGAGATTGCAGCTAATAACGGTGGTTCGGCTGAAACTGAAACCCAGTTAATGTATCCTGGATTCCACTTTGAGGAAGATCATCATGTAGTTCAAGTTGCGAAACGAGCAGTTGAAAGAATAGGAAGAACTGCCGATATTAAGAGAAGTGGCGGAGGTAGTGACGCTAATGTAATTGCTGGTTTTGGTATTCCAACGGTTATACTGTCGGTTGGTTATGAAGAAATTCATACAACTAACGAGCGTATGCCAGTAGAAGAGCTAGAAAAGCTTGCAGATTTACTTGTCGAAATTGTAAGAGTAGCTGCAGAATAATTCTTACAGGAGGTGTCTATTATTGAGTAGTGAGAAAGTAGTTGTCTTTCAATGTGGGAATGAAGATTATGCTGTACCTATTGAACATGTTATTTCTATTGAAAAATTAGAGCATATTAATCCAATACCACATTTACCAAATTATTTAATTGGATTAATGAAAATCCGAGGCGAACTTGTGCCAATTATCGATTTTGAGCAAATTTTATATAATCGTAATGGTGCAGATTTTGAATCTTCACGAGTTATAACGATGTATACACAAGATATGTCCATTGGACTTCTAGTGAAGGAAGCCAAAGAAATACTAGATATTCCATCAGTAGATATTAAGCAAATTGGTTTAGTAAACTATACAAAAACACAGTACTTTACTGGTGTTGCAAATTTAGAAAATCGAATGATTACAATTGTTGAACCATCCATTTTAGTTCGAACATTAGACGGGATCAAAGATATTCAGTCCTATTTAGAATTAGCAAAAAAAGAGGAAGTAGGTAGCTTATTATAGCTACTTCAGATTGAAGTTTTGATTTTTGTCTATAAGTTTGGAGAAAGCCTCCGCTCGACTCCTGCGGGAAAAGCGAGACAGACGATACCCTTCAGGAGCATAGCGAAGGCACTGAGAAGTCTATAGAATTTGACTTTACACTAAATAAAATCGTCCGACAAATAAGAAAATCGTTGAAACGGCTCCCTTTCCGCGGGCGTTGCCTTAGCCTCCTCGCTACGCTGCGGGGTCTTCGGCTAACGCAATTCCCGCAGGAGTGTCGCCTTTTTCAACGATTTTCTATTAATACTATTTGAATAGATTTTATTGATTAAAACTTCTCTATTAATGACATAATGGTTTTCTAATTCAAAAGCGGAAAATAGTTGATTGGAGTGGAAGGCGGCGACTCCAGCCGGAATAGCAAATGTTTTCTGCACCGAAAGCGAAGCGGCAGGTGCATGAGCTGAAGACCCTGGACTGAGCGTAGCGAAATTAATTTTTGCGACGAGCTTTGCGCAGGAGCAAGGGAAGCGGCTGAAGCCATGCCGGCGGAAAGCGTCCGCCTGGAACGGAAATTAACGGGTCCAACATACTGTTATGAAATCTCATAGAGGACTTTTTCAGTGCCCTCAGAGTAGAGCGACCAAGCGGCTCGGCGCTCGCCAGCGAAAAGCGAGCAGAAAGCTTCGGAAAATCTGATCTATCTTATATAAATTCGAGTTTGTCTACAGTCTGAGGTAGCTAATTATAGCTGCCTTTTTTTCCTTAAAGGGGGTATTTAGTTGAAGAGAAAAAATAGAATAATTTTTCATATAGATATGAATAGTTTCTATGCTTCTGTTGAACAGGCGTATGATCCCTCATTAAAAGGAAAAGCAATCGCAATTGCTGGAAACCCAAAGGAACGCAGAGGCATCCTTGTAAC
This sequence comes from Psychrobacillus sp. FJAT-21963, assembly GCF_001420585.1. Lineage (NCBI taxonomy): Bacteria > Bacillati > Bacillota > Bacilli > Caryophanales > Bacillaceae > Psychrobacillus > Psychrobacillus sp. FJAT-21963. Next base: position 278,516 of record NZ_LJIY01000006.1, read on the forward strand.
TTGTTCTTATGAGGCAAGGGCTAAAGGTGTTTACACGACGATGTCCGTTTGGGAAGCGAAACGTAAATGCCCGGAGATTATTTTACTTCCTCCCAACTTTGAAAGATATCGTATTGCTTCTAAAGCTATGTTTGATATATTACGTTCATATACACCTCTTGTGGAACCTGTATCGATTGATGAAGGGTATATGGATGTAAGTGATTTGAATCTTTCAGGAAACGCAGTAAGTTTAGCAGAATCCATTCAAAATAGATTGGTAAGTGAATTGGATTTACCTAGCTCAATCGGAATAGCTCCCAATAAATTTCTAGCTAAAACTGCTTCTAATATGAAAAAGCCAATGGGTATTACCGTTCTGCGTAAACGAGAAGTTGCTGAAAAGCTATGGCCTCTACCTGTTATTGAAATGCATGGGGTAGGTGAAAGCACGTCAAACAAACTTGCAGAGTTAGGCATTAAAACCATTGGTGATTTGGCGTCTATCGAAACTGGAGTTATTAAAGAAAGATTAGGTAAAGTCGGTTTGCGCCTATTGGAAAGAGCAAATGGTGTAGATAATCGCGATGTAGATCCAACTTCCGTTTTTGATACAAAAAGCGTTGGCAATTCCACTACCCTACCTTACGATGAAACCAATCCGGACGAGCTAAACAAGGTAATTTTGAAACTCTCCAAAAAAGTGGCTTCCCGTCTAGAGGCTAAAAATCTTGCTGGACAGTCTATTAACATTCATATTCGCGATGCTGATTGGAAAAATAAGACGAGAAGCAAAACTGTTCAGAACCGTCTATTCGAAGAACGTGAGATATATCAGTTAGCAAAGTCCTTATTTCACTCTACTTGGAATGGAGAGGCTATACGACTTTTAGGTGTGACAGTGAATAATGTACATGATAAAGGTGATTATGTAGAACAATTATCGATTTTCAACTTTGAAGAACATGCTAAAGAAGAACCAATCTTGAAGCTAGTTGAACAGCTACAGGAAAAGTTCGGAAAAGACACGATCAAGAGAGGAATTAAATTAAAAAAGAATCCTTCTTTGGAATCGAAAACAAGCTTTAGCAAAGACTTTTTAGATGATCATAAATTGTAAAGGAGCATTCTATAAATGCTCCTTTTGGAAGGATAAAGAATGATTTAGAAAATGTAGTGTGTCCATATCAGACTTAGTTGGTAAAGAGAACGTTTGTTGGTAATCTTCTATGCCTTTCCCTGTAATCACTACCCAATCCTGGTCATGTGCTAGTTCCCATGCATGTTGAATAGCTAATGTACGATCAGGGATTACGATGCATTTATTCTGTAAATTGAGTTGAGTTAGTTCATTTATCATTTGGTCAGGAGTTAAACCATTTAGATCATCGAATGTAAGTATACTTACATCACAATTGCTTGTTGAAATGTCAATCATATTTTTTCTCTTCTGGACATCTCGATTACCTCTGAATCCAAATACATGTATAATTTTTCGAGGCTTATAAGAATGAACAGTATCCAGAATATGATAAAAAGCATTGCTTGTATGTGCGTAGTCTATTACAAAATTAGCACCTGAAGGGTGAGAGAATAACTGAAATCTTCCAGGGACACCTTCAAAATTAGTAAGCGCTTCGACAATAGAGGAAGGTTCAAGACCTAATGAAATAGAAGTTAAAAAAGCTAAAGAGGCATTTTCAACATTATGCTGACCTCTCATACATGTTGTAAGAGGGTAGGATATTGTCTCCGAATTTGAAGTTGTTAATAGCTCTTCTCCAGAAATAAAAAAAGCAGAGTCTTTACCATTAACTTTTAGTACGTTTTTGTTTTTAGATGAAACATAGGAACTTAATCTTTCGCCCCATTCAGTAACAGAATTTACGATAGCGACACCATTTAATTTTAAATGATCAAATAGGGATTGTTTTGCTAAATAGTAAGACTCCATGTTTTGGTGATAATCAAGGTGTTCAGGTTCTAAGTTTGTAAAAATACAATAGTCAAATTCAATGCCTTCAACTCTGTATTGTGTTAAGCCATGGGATGACACTTCCATAATCACAACCTCATCATGGCTAAAGGATAATAGTTGGTGAAAAGTTAAAGGATCTAAAGTCGTATGAGTAGACGTGTTTTCAAATCCATTTATTACAGTTGATACACTTCCAAACAACGCACAGGATATACCATGTGATTCAAGAATATGCTTGAGCATATAAGAGGTCGTTGTCTTTCCGTTTGTACCAGTTATGCCGATCATTATTTTATTTTGAGTTGGATTATGGTGAAAAGTACTAGCTAAAACTGCTAACGCTTTCCTTGCATTAGGGACTTTAAAGTATGGTACAGCTAAATCTTGTATATCTTTTTCCCCTATTATTGCAGCCGCGCCGTTTTTAATAGCATCATTTATAAATAGGTGACCATCCGTATTCGTGCCAGCAATTGCTATAAATATGAAATTTTTATCGATCTTGGAAGAATCAAAAGACAATCCATTAATTACTAAAGATTGATCCTTGTCGCTTACTGTAATACCTAATGGTTTTAACAATAAATCTAAATTCATAAGGGTGGTTCGCTCCTTCTAGGTGTCTATTTATTGTTAGCTGAAATAAAAAATACATGCATTAACAATAGTAATAATGTAGCTTATTCTCATTTTTCCTAAGTCGCTTGTACAAATTTTCGAATAATTTGTATATGTATAATAATAAACAGTATACAGAAATAAGATTAAAAAGTTATGGATATAGCTTAATGTAACGAAAACTTAATAAAGCTGGAAAAGTTTGCAGTTATTTTATTCAAACATTATGATGAATGGAATAGAAGTTGAGGTGGAGATAGATGAAATTATTATTTTTAGGAACAGGTGCAGGAATGCCCTCTAAACAACGCAACACAACATCAACTGTTTTAAAACTATTAGAAGAAAGAGGAACTTTTTGGATGTTTGATTGTGGGGAAGCGACTCAACATCAAATTCTACGAACTACTCTTAAACCGAGAAAACTAGAGAAACTCTTTATTACTCACTTGCATGGTGACCATATTTATGGACTCCCAGGGTTGCTAGGGTCTCGATCTTTCCTTGGTGGAGAAGAGGAACTCACTATTTATGGTCCATCAGGTATCAAAGCATGGATAGAGTTGACACTCACCACTTCCAAAACATATATCAAATATCCACTAACGATAATAGAGATAGAGGAAGGGATTGTATTTGAGGACGAGCAATTCATTGTGGAAGCAAAATTACTAGAACATGTCATTCCATGCTTCGGTTATAAAATTACGCAAAAGCCTCTACCACCCGAGCTACTTATCAGTAAAACGGATGCGCTTCGTGTACCAAGAGGACCATTATTAAAGTTATTAAAAGCAGGATTAGATATTGAACTTGAAGATGGTCGAATAGTGAAGAGTGCACAAGTGACAGGTACACCAAAGAATGGTTTTCAGGTAACTGTTTTGGGGGATACAAGGTTTTGTGATAATTCTATTTTGCTAAGTAATGGTTCTGATATTATCATTCATGAAGGAACGTTTGATCATGAAACGGCTAATCTTGCAAGGGAATATGGTCACTCAACTATCTTGGATGCTGCAAATGTATGTAAGGAAGCGAATGCTAAGCATTTAATCATCAATCATATTAGTGCGCGATTTATGCCATCAGATATAAAAGAAATGTTAGCACAGGTTGATCATTTTTCTTTTCCAGTATTTATAGCAGATGATTTTTCTGAATATGAATGGCAAAATGGTTCCTTAATAAAAATAAAAGATTCCGAGTGATTATAATAATCAATCGGAATCTTTCTTCATCTTATTCATATTGTTTACCAAGCACTCTGGATTTATTTTGAGCTGCATCGATACAAGCAAAAATAGCATCTTTTACATTATGCTGTATCAATTGTTCTAAACCAGCTTCAGTAGTTCCGCCTGGGCTAGTTACTCTTCGCCGTAATTCTAAAGGTTCTGCGTTACCAGTTTTAAGCATTTGAGCAGCACCTTCCATCGTTTGAACAAATAAATGACGCGCGTCCGATTTATCCATACCATGCTTTATTGCTGCAGCTTCAAATTGTTCAGCAAAGTAGTAAAAGTAGGCAGGACCACTACCTGATAGTGCGGTAACTACATGTAAATCCTCTTCCTCTACAGCTTTTACTGTTCCTATAGATTCTAATAAATGTATGATGGATATTTTTTCTTCCTCGGTAACTAAGTCATTCCAACATATGGCGGTTGCACTCAAGCCAACAGCTGCAGATGTATTTGGCATTACACGTGCAATCGGACGTCTCCCTAAATAATTTGTAATAGTTTGGATGGTTACTCCAGCTATAACTGAAATAATTGTTGCATTTTTATTAATAAAAGGAGCTATTTCAGTAAACGCAACTTTTGCATCTTTTGGTTTCATTGCTAAAAAAATTATATTAGCATCTGTAAGGGCTTTTTTCTCTTCACATACAATTTGTACATTGTATGTTTTTTTTAATAACTGAAGCTGATCTACATCTGATTTATTCATTACATGTATAAATTCTGGAGCAACTTTTTCTTCCTTCGTTAGTCCATTAATGATAGCCTCTGCCATTGATCCAGCACCGACAAATACAATTTTCGTCATAAAAACTCCTCCTTATAAAATAAAAAAAAGCGTTCCCGTCCCTAATAAATAAGGACGAAAACGCATGTCTCCGCGGTACCACCTAGATTTGCCGCAATGCGGCACAGCTTATCCTTCATATCGTGAAGGTCACGACTATGTTTGCATAGTAGCTCCGAAGTAGGTTCGATATATGAGCGGGAGGTGAAAATTGCAGCAGGTCATTTCACTCTCTTGACTCCATCATATATGTACTATTCTTCATCTTAGCTTTTATTTTCTGAATTAATGAAATTATATGGCTCTTCCAAATAAAAGTCAACTTGTATTTAGTGACGTCTTCGTTAAAAAAATGTACAATTATAATGAATCATCATTCATTTAGAGGGAGTTTACATATGACTATAAATAAAATTATTATTCCTACGCCATTTGCTGTAGGTGATGTTAATGCATATTTATTAAAAGGCGATGCACTCACCTTAATAGATGTGGGTCCAAAAACAGAAGAAGCATTAGTAGCCATTAAGGCTGGAATTAAAGAAGCGGGATATTCGCTTTCAGATGTCGAGCAAGTACTGCTAACCCATCATCATCCAGATCACTCGGGCTGGGTAGAAGCATTTGAACAAGCAACATTATTGGGGCATGCTTATAACGAACCATGGCTAACGAGAGATGAAGAATTCTTTCACTTTCATGATGATTTTTATCTACAATGTTTAAAGGAAGAGGGTGTTCCAGAAAGTTACTTTCATTGGGTTGAAAAGATGAAAAGACCTATACACTTCATTGGAAATCGACCTCTACAAAAGATTTTAAGAGAAGGTGATTCTCTTCCAGGTCATCCTGATTTCACAATTTTAGAGACATTAGGGCACGCCCAAAGCCATCTCTCTTTTTGGTCGGAGAAATATAGAGTATTAATCGGAGGGGACTTAGTTCTTGAAAAAATTTCTTCAAATCCATTGATTGAACCACCCCTTGATAAAGTTTTGGAACGATCCAAATCAATGATCCAATATAATGCTTCATTAAAACGAATTCAAGATTTACCTGTTGAAAAGATTTTTAGTGGTCACGGAAATGAGGTATTTAACGTGCATCAACTTATTACGGATAGACTTGAAAAACAAAGAGAAAGAGCATTAAAAGTTTTAGATATGATAAAAGAGGAAGAAAAAACTATTTTTGAACTTACTCAACAGCTGTTTCCAAAAGTATATGAAAAAGAACTTGGTTTGACTTTGTCAGAGACAATTGGTCAAATTGATTATTTATTGGAAGAGGGTTACATCAAGGAACAAAAAAATGAGAAAGGTATATTGTTATATGAGCAAGCCTAAAAAAATTTTTATAACTGGGGCAACAAGTGGGGTTGGGTTGTTACTCACAAAAAAACTGAAAGCTGATGGTCACGACGTTTGGGCAACTGGTCGAAACATGGATGTTCTTGAGGAATTAGATCAACTTGGAGTTCATTCCATCTATGCAGATTTAACTAAAGAACAATCTTTTAAGGAACTTTTTCAGAAAATGGAGACACCTGATACAATCATATATTGTGCCGGTGTTGGAACATTTGCATATTTAACTGATTTAGAAGAGAAAAACATGATACAAATGATGAATGTAAATGTTACTGCTCCGATGTTACTTACAAAATACTTTGCAGATAAAATGAAAGAAAAGGGTAGCGGCCATTTTATTTTTATCGCATCTCAAGCTGGGAAGGTTGCCACACCAAAAGCCTCTGTTTATGCTGCTTCCAAACATGCCATACTCGGTTTTGCCAATGCCATTCGTATGGAGCTTAAAGATTTCGGTATACACGTAACTACGATCAATCCCGGTCCAATTGATACACCATTCCTCGATTTAGCCGATCAGACAGGCACTTATAGAGGGAAACTTAGTAAACATCTATTACAACCAGAAAAAGTAGTGACTTCTATTATTAAAACAATAGATTATCCTGTGCGAGAAGTTAACTTGCCTTCGTATATGGGCCTGACTAGTAAGCTATATGCAGTTTTTCCAAAAAGCGTGGAGACTCTAGGAAAAGGGTTTTTTAATAAAAAGTAGCTTTTATGTTTATAATCCTGGAGGAAAACGAGATGAATTTACAAGATATTATTAGTTTGGATTTTGCTTATTTAGAAACTTTTTCTATGCGTAAGGATACTAAATGGGGATCATTATTTTATAATGAGAATCAGCCATCATATTATGATGCAAATCATGCACATATTAGTGAATTAAGTGAAAATCCATCCTTCATAATGGAAGAAGTAGTGAAATTTTATAATAGTAAAAATATTATACCAAGATTTTATCTATACAATTTAGATCTACAAAAAGAGCTAATTTCTATTTTACTTGAGAATAGCTTTGGGTATGAGGAGTTAATTAGTCCAGTTCAATTATGGGATAAAAAGCTTTTAGTAAAAGAGAAAAACGAGAATATAGTGATTGAACGTGTCGATAAACATAATTATTTTGAAGCCCTTCAAATTGAATGTAGTATAAAAGAGCTTGGAGGTAAAGAAGTGAGAGAAAAAGCATTTGAGCTAGAGTTTAATCATCCAAGTTTTGAACACTATATACTTCGATATAATGGGATTGCCTGTGCCACTGCCTGTATTTTTGTAAATGATAAACAAGCTCGTATGGAGAGTGTAGCAACTTTAGAAGAGTTTAGAGGTAGGGGATTGATTGGGGAGCTAATTCATTTTATTCAAACTGAAATAGAAAAAAGATGTTATGAAAACCTATGGGTATTTCCAATCAACGAAAGAGTTGAAAAAGTATATCAAAGATACGGATTTAAAACAGTAGAAAAGCTCAAAACGGGACATGCTTATTTAGGTGGAAGAAGTATAACTGAGATCCAGGGATGATTTATAATGAAAGAAAAAAATTTTAAAGTACATATTGAAACCGATTAGTTCCCTTATTAGGAGACTAATCGGTTTTTTAGTGAATTTAAATTCTGATTATTATATTTTTCTTGATATCTATTTAGTAGTTGATCTAGCTCTTGGCTAACGGATACAACAAGGGGATGCGATAATCCTAATTTTTTTGCTTTTCTATACATGTCTTTACGCTTAATATCGATTCGAACCATTAAAGCCTTCTTATCCAATTTACTTTTCACTATTCTTCCTCCAAATAATATTTTATATTTAGCTTCCACCAAGAGGGTAATTTTTTCTAGTNACTTGTCCAATTGTACGATAGATAAATTGCGAAATTTGTCTAGTTGTGTAGGAATGGTTCTATTTAATAAAATTGTAATAAAAGTAAAAATTCTAAAAAATATAACAAATGAAAAATTAATATGAATTCTATTTTACTCATAGAGTGGATGTATACAACAACTGCTAAAAGGAAAGGAGATAGCTGGTGATTAAACGAAATGGGTTAGTACCAAAAAAGGCTCTTGTAGCTGCTATATCAGGTATATTTATAATTATCATCCTTTTTATGTTTTTTCCTTTCGGTTATTCTTTACAAGAAGATGGTAACGGAAAGGTTACGATTTCAGAAAACGGCATCTTGCGTAATGAATTTACTGTAGAGGTTACGGAAGCAAATGAATTAACAATCGTGTTGTTAAAATCGGTTTTGAAAGAATTTAAGACAATATGCATAATATTATTAATCATTTTTCCACTATTGCTACTTTCTCTTGCTTTTAACTATGTGCAGAAATCTAAAGGGATTTTTATAATTATGTGTGTTATTTCTATTTTCATGATGATCGCAATTACAATTTTATATTTTAACAATATAGAAATCATGGAAAACCTAATAAAAAGTTTAAGTCAGAATAAATAAAGTATTGAAAAATGCTTTCAATCAATTTATGATTATTCCTTATAATGCTAGAAGGTTTTTGGAGGAATTCTGATGATGACAGATTATTTACAACAGCTTTTGATGGATTGGGAAAAAGCTTACATGCAGAATAATTATCTCCATGGATCATTGTTGGTTGCATATAAAGGAGAAATGTTATTAAACAATGGGTATGGGATGGCAAACTTTGAACATGATATAGTTAATACATCTGAAACCAAATTTAGAATTGGTTCTATTACTAAAAGTTTTACTGCATTGGCTATTTTCCAATTACATGAGGAAAACAGGATTAATATACATAATACAATAAATAATTACTTGCCATATTTCCCAAATGGAGACAAAATCACTGTTTATCAATGCTTAACACATACAGCAGGGATAACGAATTTCACAAGTTATCCTGATTTTTGGAGTAATACGATGCGCCTTTCTTCCAGTTTAGAGGAGATAATTAATTCTTTTAAAAATGAGCCGTTAGAATTCGAGCCTGGCTCACAATTTGATTATAGCAATTCAGGCTATTTGTTATTAACCGCAATTATTGAAGAAGTTACTGGAGTTAAGTATGCTGAATATTTAAAGGAAAACATATTGAATCCACTTGGAATGTATAATACTGGCTGTGATAATGGAATAGAAATCGTACCAAACCTTGCAGCGGGATATTCATACAATGGTAAGCCAGTTCACGCCCCATATGCAGATCTTTCTTTTCCCTTAGGCGCTTATGGTCTTTATTCAACAACAGGTGATCTACTAATATGGGATAGAGCTATTAGATCTTCCACATTAATAAGTGAGGAAGCCACTAAAATCATGCTAACTGCTTATCAGGACTCCTATGCTTGTGGTTGGTTTAGAAAACAAGTAGCAGAAAGAGATTGCTACTTTCATTTTGGTGATATAAGTGGTTATGTAAATGAAATACTCTGTTTTGAAGAAGACCTCACGATTATTTTTTTATCCAATATGAATATTGTTCCTGTTAAAAAGCTGACAAGAGATATTGCTAAGAAAATTTTTGAACAACCAATTGAACTTCCTCAACCATTAAACCAAATAAACATATTTAATATGGATTTCATATGCGGTACCTATCAAAGTGATAACGGCCATTTGTCATTGCACATCACACAAGAAAAAGGCTTATTACTCTCAGTTCCAAAAGATTACGGTGTGGTTTATAAGTTTGGGCTTATTCCTATTAGGCAGGAAAATAACAAATTAACGATGAAAACGACAATAATAGATGAAACATTAGTATTGAGTTACTCTACCAAGAATGTGCTTTCCATTTGTTATACAGATTGCTATGGCAAACAAAGCATTCTAAAAAAAGGGTAAATAGGTTATGAAAGGAAGAACATTGGTGTTTCGAATCCCTTTATTCGAAGCGCCTTTTAATTTGTTCGTATTTGGCATATGATAGTTAATATTTGACTCTCGGTACTTGTAATTATATACTAGGTTACGATAGGTAAGTGGAGTTAGATAAATTTATAAAGACAAAAATGAAACAGAAAGTACTGTAAAGCATGTACTTATGTTTAATCTATAAGAATGGTGAGATCGAAATGACGATATTAAATGATACTTTAAATGTTTTGCAAGATAAAATGGATATGATAAAAATTTCGGACCAAGAGAATTTATGTTTAGTTGGCCCTGTTAAATTACCTATTAAACAAGGTGATTTTTCTGCAACTTTTAATTGGTACTCTTGGCTAAAAGTAGATGCGATGGAGTCGAAGGAAGAAGTTATTGCTTCCATTACAAACTCCCGGTTAGCTTTTGGTCAGCAATCTTCTGCATTAGTGTATGGTGATTTTGCAAATGAGGACGATGCACTCATTCGTATGCATAGCATTTGTCATACTGGAGACATTTTTGGAAGCCAGCGTTGTGATTGTGGATACCAGTTACATGAATCAATGAAGATGATCGTAGAACATGGTTGTGGGGCGATATTTTATTTGGCTGATCACGAAGGACGTGGGATTGGTCTTTTTTCTAAATCTTTGGCTTACCTTTTACAAGAGAATGGGTATGACACAGTGGAAGCAAATCAAGCTTTAGGGTTTGAGGATGATACTCGTTCCTATGAAGAGGCTATTCGAGTATTAGAAGCTTTAAGAGAAAAGCCAGTTACGCTTATTACGAACAATCCTAAGAAGCTTGAGGCACTAAAAGCTCACGGGTTATTAGCAGATCATCATGTACCTTTATGGGGTGGAATGACAGATACAAATCGTTTTTATTTGGAAACAAAAGTGCAAAAATCAGGTCATATCAAAGAATCTACTTTAAATAGTTAAGGAGTGCATGGCGATGAATACCGATCAAGATTATATGCGCCTAGCACTTAATTTAGCTGCAAGTGCAAAAGGTAATACAAACCCAAATCCAATTGTCGGAGCTGTGATTGTGAAGAATGGTGTCATAGTTGGAACAGGATTACATCGTAAAGCAGGGGAACCGCATGCGGAAGTGCATGCATTTAATATGGCTGGTGAGCATTCTAAAGGAGCCACACTTTATGTAACGTTAGAACCTTGCTCGCATTTTGGAAAGACTCCACCCTGTGCAAACCTTGTAAAGGAATCAGATGTAAGTCGTGTAGTTGTTGCAATGCAGGATCCAAACCCAGAAGTTGCTGGTAGAGGTATAAAGCTTTTGCGTGATGCTGGAATTGAAGTAGAAGTCGGTGTACTAGAAGAAGAGGCAAAAAAACTTAATGAGCGATTCATTCATAACATGATTACACAACGTCCCTTTGTCATTTCAAAATTTGCAATGACGTTAGACGGTAAGCTTGCTACCCATACAGGTCATTCGAAATGGATTACTGGTGAGGAAGCAAGAGCAGATGTACACAAACTCCGCGATGAAGTAGATGCTATTTTGGTTGGGGTTGGAACTGTGTTGGCAGATAATCCTTCATTAACAACTAGATTACCGGAGGGCCAAGGAAAAAACCCAATCCGTATCGTTTTAGACAGTCAATTAAGAACGCCATTAGATGCACATGTTTTACAAACTGATGAGGCCGATACAATTATTGTAACATCCAATAGTGTAGATTTAGAAACAGTAAAACCGTATAAAGAAAAAGGTGTTTCCTTCATTTTTGTATCAAAAGATGACAAAGGATTGAACATTCTGGAGATGTTAAAAAAGCTTTTTGAAAGAGGAATTACGGACGTGCTCGTAGAAGGAGGAGGCGAGGTTAATGCTTCTTTTTTAAGAGCAGGTTTGATCGATAAATACTTTGTTTATATAGCGCCAAAAGTGTTAGGTGGAAGAAATTCGCTAACACCCTTTGCGGGAAGTAATATAGATTCAATGAATGCGGCAAACCTTTTATCTTTTGATGAAGTGCAAATCTTTGGGGAAGATATTAGGATTACTGCGTATCCAAATCAGGGTGTTGATCAGAAGTGAATTATAAAGTAGATGTTTGTATAGTTGGGGCAGGTCCTGGAGGTGCGCTGCTTGCCTATTTACTGGCGAAGAAAAATGTTTCGGTAGTGCTTTTGGAAAGATCACACGAAGTTGGAAAAGCATTTCGAGGTGAACATTTAAATGAAGAAGGCGAAGCAATTTTAAAAGAACACGGTCTTTTTGATGCAGTGGAACAATTAGGATTACTTCGAATGGAAAAGCTAGAGTATTGGCATGATGGAAAACCATTTAAAACAATACTACCTGACCCACAAGTGGGACATCTTGGTATTCATGTTCCTCAAAGTCATCTTTTAACTGTTTTATTACAGGCTGCACAACAATATCCAGCTTTTAACTGTATGATGAATACTAAAGTACTGGAGCTATTAAAAGATGATTCAGGAATTTTTTGTGGTGTCAAAGCAACAAAAGATGGGGAAGAAGTTATCATAGAGAGTCAATTAGTAGTTGGAGCAGATGGTCGATACTCAACCGTGAGAAAAAAAGCGGGAATTGATGCAACTCTTCGTAAACATGGATATGATTTGCTTTGGGCTAAAATACCTGCTCCTACAAGCTGGGAGCCATCGATAAAAATGGCACTTATTGGTGACAAACAACTTTCTCTCTTTACTCAAGCGCAGGGATATATACAAATTGGGTGGAATATTGAGGAAGGTTCTTTTTCTTCACTTAGAAAACAACCATTTACTCCTTTTATTGAACAGCTTATTTTGGCATTTCCACAGCTTAAGGAAACTGTTCATCAGCATATTCAATCTTGGCAGGACTTTGTCTTATTAGATGTGTATAGTAGTAAAAGTGAGAATTGGGGTAAAGAAGGCGTAGTGTTGATCGGTGACGCTGTTCACACGATGACACCAACTGGTGCATATGGTTTAAATAGTGCATTAAAAGATGCTGATTTACTGGCATCTCTCATTGATGAAAATTATATATCTCAGCTTGATTTTACAAGTTGTGCTACGCAAAGAAAAAAAGAAGTTGAAAAGATTCAAGCGATTCAAATTGAGAAAGAACAATCATTTGCCTCACAATTTGTCGTTTTGGCTTAATTTAGGAGGATATTCGTGAAGTTTGGTTTTGATATTGACGATACATTAATTAATCTAAGAGAGCATGCCTTTCATTTATATAACAAAAAATTGAATCAAAATATAGCTTTGGATGTATTTCAAGCATTGAAAACTGTGGAAATACATGAAGCGTTTGGGATGGAAAAAGAAGCAGGAAATACTATGTGGAATAACTTATTGGAAGAAATTTATTTTACTGATTGTCCTGCCTTTGAAGGAGCTCTAGAAACATTACAGCAACTAAAAAAAGATGGACATGAAATTTTTTATATTACTTCACGTCCAAAAAAATATTGTCTGCAAACACGTGAATGGATGAAAGCTAAAGGTTTTCCAGTGGAAGATGGGCATTTTTACTGTGGGATGCAAGATGCAGAAAAAATAGCAACAATTCAAGAACTTGAACTAGACTTTTATTTTGATGATAAACCAGCTGTATTGGAAACCCTAAGTGGGGTAGCTTCCAAAGTGTATATAATGGACCAGTCTTATAACCAACAGGTGGAACTACCTAGGTTGAAGAACTGGGCGGATTTAGAAAAAATTATTCACTAAGCAAATGTGCATATGAGAATTCTTCTGGACAATGGTTAGACTGACATGTAAGTTTAAACGGGTGACTTCAGTAAGCAAGTAATTAGAAGTAGGCTTATTATTTCATAAGTTAAGAAGAGTGATCACGTTCGTTAGGGAAAGCCTATCGTCTCTTTATGGGATGGTAGGCTTTTTTGCATTTTATTCGACGAGAATTGTTTCAAATATGTAAAACATAGTGGAAGCATATTGATCATCGAGGTAATGATACATGAAGTTGTATATGTGTATATCAGACATATAGATCGAATCCCTACGCTTGTAGACATGAACTTCAAAGATGCAATGACCTTTGGATTAATCATGAACATATAAGTAAAGCGTTTGTGAAATCAGAAAACCCAGATCATGTTTATGCATGAGATAGTACAACTATCATTTCCTGGTTTATAATTTTTGAATCTAAAGCTACGTTTATCAATAAGTAATGACAAAACTGATCTGTATTTCAAAATAAGTACGGATCAGTTTTAATAAATGATTTTTAAAGCACTGATTAAGTTTGTGTATAAGCAACTTATAAAGTAAACCATGGATGTGCGCTTGCTGAAAACTACGCAAGCGCGTCTGTCTTTTTAGCTATTGAGGAGCACAAGTTAAATAATATATGTTTTTAAGACACTTTTTCAAAATACTTATTGAGTAACACGTCTAGTTCTTGACTACAGGAGACGACAAGTGGATGGCTATATCCGAACTTCTTAGCCATATTGTACATAACTTTCCTTTTCATCTCAATCTGAACTAATAATGTATTACCTTTCAACAAAGTTTTCACAATTCTTCCTCCATAAAGTATATTTCGCTTCATTTCTTGACGAGTTTTTCTAGTATGTAGGGAAGCAACTAGTACATTGTATTATATCCAATTTAAAAAATTTGTCGTATTGTGGAAAAATAATGAAAGTTCACAAATTTGTCATAAGTTATATGTATAAAAGTCGAAGAAGCGAAAATTTTGGAAATCCGAAATGTAAATGAAACAATTTTCCCGTATAAACGTATACATTTCATGAGGAGAGAAGAAAACAGAGCAAAAGGTAGATCAATAAAATGAAAGTATAAAATACAGGTTTCAAGGAGATTTTCATGAAAAAGTGGAAAAAGTTAAACTCACAATATGTATATAAAACAGAATTTGGAAATTTACGAACGGATCAATGTGAATTACCTGATGGGCAAATCATAAACAATTATTACGTGAATGAATATGCGGATTGGGTCAATGCCATCGTTCTTACAAAAGAGAATAAGATTATTCTTGTTAAGCAATATAGGTATGCTGCTGAAGACTTCTTCTTAGAAATTCCTGCAGGCAAACCAGAGGGGGAGGAAAAATATGAGCAAGCTATAGTAAGGGAAGTACGAGAAGAGACAGGCTATATTACTGATAAAAATCCTATTTTAATTGGAGAGTTTTATGTGAATCCAGCTACTCAAACGAATAAAGTAGTGACGTTTTTATTAGAAGATACATATAAAGCATTTGGTCAAGAGCTAGACACCACTGAGTTTATAGATGTGGAGTTAGTCGACATCAATCATATGCACTCTATGATTACAAATGGTGAAATTAATCAACTTTTTACTGCTAGTGCTTTCTATATGTTTAAGGCATACTTAAACGAAAGAATTGGATTAAAAAATTTATAAGAATTATATTGAAGTGAAGAGAGGTTATGTAAATGTTCAGAGGGATTATATTTGATTTTGATGGTTTAATTGTAGATACAGAGACAGTCTGGTATGAGGCTTTTAAAGAAGCTTTGTTTAATAGTCATTCTGTTGAATTAGGGCTACCAGGGTACGCTAATTGTATAGGGACTGGTAATGAAGTTTTATATAAACATTTTCGTGAGGTGGTTGGAAATACAGTAGACTGTGAGCAAATAGAAAACGATGCATTATTAATATATACAAATAAAATGCAAGAACCAGTTCTTAGAGAAGGTGTGAAAGAATATTTGGAGGAAGCAAAAAGCCACAACTTAATAATTGGCTTAGCTTCAAGTTCATCCAAACAATGGGTAACTACTTATTTAGAACAACTAGGTATTATACAATATTTTGATGTGATTAATACAAGAGATGATGTCAACAAAGTTAAGCCCCATCCTGAGTTATATGTAAAAACCTTAAAGGACTGTGAGCTATTACCGACAGAGACTATTGCTTTTGAAGATTCATTAAATGGATTAACTGCAGCAAAAAAAGCAGGAATAAGATGTGTGATAGTTCCAAATGATGTGACTAGTAATCTACCATTTAATAATCATGATTATCATTTGAATTCCATGAAACAAGAATCACTAGAAGAAGTGATGAAAAAATTGGGACGTATAGTCTAATTAAAGGAGACGATTAATTTGACTACTGTTGCACTAATTAGGCATGGAATGACAGAATGGAATGTATTAGGAAAAGCCCATGGAATAACTGATATCCCTTTAAATTTATCCGGTGAAAACCAAGCATATGCACTAGCAGATAGACTATCTATGGAAGGCAAATGGGACATGATTGTATCAAGTGATTTACTTCGTGCGAAGGAAACTGCTCAAATTATTTCTCGCAAATTAGATGCTCTTACATGCATTTTTGACGAAAGAATTCGTGAAATTAACTGTGGAGATATCGAAGGAACTACGGAAGAAGAAAGGATAAACAAATGGGGGAACAATTGGAGAGAACAGGAGCTCGGAATAGAGAAATTTGAAGAAGTTTCTGGTAGAGGGTCGTTATTTTTAGATGAATTAGTGACTACATATAAAAATAAGCATATTTTAGTTGTAAGTCATGGTGCGTTAATTGGTCTCACATTACAACATTTACTTCCTGAGAAATTTACAACAACTTATATTGAAAATGCATCGATTACATTACTGACACACATGAAAAACGAATGGAATTGTTCTCTTTATAATTGCACAAATCACTTAGTGAATTAAGTTCTTAAATAAAAGGAGGAACTCCATAAATGAAGCATCTTCTTATAGTATAGAAGTGCTTTTTTTTATTTGTAATTGTTTTACATGTTTTAGATGAAGGATTAAGTTATCATGATGAAGAATATTATGAAATACAGGTATATTTTTCAAAAATAGTAAGTGCTTAATATAAAAAAGGCATGGTAGAGTCCTTTTATGTTAAGAACATATTATTAAAGAGAGGATAGGAAAATTGTTACAGGAGGTATAAATGGATGAATAAATTAGTTATCCCTCTCCTTTTTTTACTGTTGTTATCAGGATGTAAGGATGATTCCACTAAAGTTAATGAAGTTAATGGAATAGAAAAAGATTTGCAATCGCAAATAGCTCAGCTTGAAATAGAAAAGAAGCAGTTGAAAGACCAAATAACGGAAATGCAAAAGATTCTTGATGAAGAGAGAGATTCTTTAAGGACGACAATGAATTTAACATTTAAACTTTTAACAGCTATGGAGAAAAAAGATTTTTTATATATCTCCTCCATCGCTTCATCAAATGTTCAAATGGATGAACAAGACGCTTCCATTTTATTTGATCAACAAAACTATAGGCTCGAACTTAACGATAAAACTGTACATAATTTAGAAAACTTAGAGTATCGATTTTATGATTTAGAGGATGACAAGATGACTATAGGTTTCGCTGAATATTTTTTGGAAGGGCATAGTACCACATATTTTGAATTTATCAACGTTGAAGGTACATGGTTAATAAATTATATAGTTACGAATGCATAATAGTATGGTTAGTGGAAGGAGTTTACTAATGAATATAAGACTTGCAGAGAGAAAAGACATTGACCAATTAATACAAATGAGATGGGACTTTACAATTGAAGATTATGAAACGAAATCTTTCGGTGAAAACGAGATGGAATCTTTTAAATTGGAGTGTCAAACATTTTTAGAAGATGCGATGAATAGTGGGAATTGGTTTATTTGGGTCGCTGAGGAGGACGAAAAAATCGTATCCCATATTTACATCGAACTAATTCAAAAAGTACCTCGTCCAGGAAGAATCACTTTTCCATTTGCTTATATGACGAATGTATTTACGATTAAAAAATACAGAAGCAAAGGGATCGGAAGTAAATTGATGAAGACGATACATGAATGGGTGAAAGAAAATAAATATGAATTCATTCTCGTATGGCCAAGTGATGCTAGCAGAAATTACTACGAAAGGAATGGATATAAGCTTTGTAATGATCCTATGGAATTTTTTTATTAAGTTAATTTAAGTAGAGTAGGGGAAGTATAAAAATGACATATAAAGTGATTGAAAAATTAAATGAGAACCAGCTTAATCATTTACTTGCTTTGTTTAAAAATGAATGGTGGACGAAAAATAGACAAACGATAGATATTAAAAAAATGCTAGAAAATAGTAATGTAGTTATTGGGCTTATTCATGAAGAAACGGATGAATTGGTTGGTTTTGCAAGAGTTATTACAGATACTGTTTACCGAGCTTTTATATTCGATGTAATTGCAAAAGAAGAATACAGAAATAGTGGTATTGGCAAGATTTTGATGGATTCTATTTTAAGCCATCCACTTGTACGAGATGTTGATAGAGTCGAACTTTATTGTCCTGATCGATTAGTTTCCTATTATGAGAAGTGGGGATTTTCAACAGATGTTAATGGCAGCAACTTAATGAGAAAAAAATAAGATGAAAATGAAAGAACCTCCACTATGTATATGCAAAGGGAGGTTCTAATTTCTGTTCTATAAGATAGCCAATTTAAAAACCTCTTTTATAAGGTGTAGGAGGCTCGACTTTCCCTGTGATTGACTCTTCTGCGTGAAGTGCCCAATAAGGGTCCTTCAACATTCCACGGCCTATGGCTACTAATTCTGCATCGCCTTCTTCGATAACTTTTTCCGCTAGATTAACATCTTCTAATATACCTACAGCAATGACTGGTAAATCCAGTGCTTGTTTAAATGCACGAGCAAATGGAACTTGATAGCCTGGTGTATTTGCAGGTTTTACTTTACCAGGTGGTGCCTCACCTCCACTTGAAACGTGGAAAACATCAACACCAGCTTCTTTATATTTTTTAGCAAGTTCTAAAGAATGTTGTAGACCATATCCATTATCCATATATTCAACAGCAGAAATTCTCATGATTAACGGCATTCCATCAGGCATAACACTTCGAATTGCTTGAATAACTTCTACGCCAAATTTAGATAAATCTTTTCCATAATCATCTGATCTATTGTTAATAGCAGGTGAATGGAATTGATGAATTAGGTAACCATGTGCCCCATGAATTTCAATTGTATCGAAACCAGCTACAATTGCCCGTTTTGCTGCATCTTTAAACTTATTGACCATTCCTTTCACTTCATCAGTTGTAAGAGCTCTCGGCTTTTTCCACTTACTATCTACTGGAATATCAGATGAACTAACAGGTTCTTTGGCGTCTGTTGCTTTTCTGCCGGCATGAGCAATTTGAATACCTATTTTCGAGCCATATTTATGTACTTCCGAGACAATTCTTTCATAAGCAGGAATCTGTTCATCAGACCACAGTCCTAAATCATTGTCCGTAATTCTTCCATCAGGCTCCACATCAGTCATTTCAACTATTATTAAACCTGACCCACCGACAGCCCTAGAAACATAGTGAACAAAATGCCAATCATTTGGAATGCCGTCCTTAGCTTCAACGGAATATTGACACATTGGTGGCATTACAACTCTATTTTTTATTTCAAGCCCTTTTAGTTTTATAGGTGAAAATAAATGACTCATTCTAACACACTCCTTTCGTATTATTATCTTTGTTTCTTCTCTGGTAATCAAATCATGTGCTTTTAAATTTTAATATATCTAGATGGAGGGGAAAGTTAGGGGTATACAAAATAATATCATTTCCTAAACCTAGGGTATTCACTTTGAGATGAAATAACCGGTATATTACAAATGAAGGTAATAAAGATGCTATCCAAAAGTTTATTTAGCATACACAGGTAGAAGTTATAAAGAATACAATTGACGAAATTGAAAGACAGCTTAATACAACTCAAATCACATATACTTTTATTTGAAATATGATTAAGAATAAAGTAGAGAAACCTACAATAGAAGATACTTTAGTAAAATAAAAAAATGAAATATATTCCTCATAATCATAAAATATTAGTTGTATTTATACATTAAGCATGTTACATTATGTATATTAATACTAAAAAAACGTATAAACATACATTGGAGGAATATAAAATGAACAAAAAAGTCGTTTTAGCTTATTCAGGTGGTTTGGACACATCTGTAGCAATCACATGGTTAAAGGATGAAGGATATGATGTTGTTGCTGTTTGTCTAGATGTTGGTGAAGGAAAAGATTTAGAGTTTGTTAAAAACAAAGCCCTACAAGTTGGAGCTATCGAGAGCTATATGATCGATGCAAGAGAAGAATTTGCAAATGAATACGCTCTTATAGCACTTCAAGCTCATACATGGTATGAAAATAAATACCCACTTGTTTCTGCTTTATCGCGTCCGTTAATTTCGAAAAAATTAGTAGAAATTGCAGAACAAACAGGTGCAACTGCAGTAGCTCACGGCTGTACAGGTAAAGGGAATGACCAAGTACGTTTCGAGGTTTCGATTAAAGCTTTGAATCCAAGTTTAGAGGTAATTGCACCAGTTCGTGAATGGAGCTGGAGTCGTGAGGAAGAAATTGAATATGCAAAGACGAAAAATATTCCTATTCCTATTAACTTAGACAGTCCATTTTCTATTGACCAAAACCTTTGGGGGCGTTCAAATGAATGTGGAATTCTAGAAGATCCGTGGGCAGCACCTCCAGTTGATGCATATGATTTAACAGTTGCATTAGAGGATGCACCTGATACTCCAGATATTATTGAAATTGAGTTTAAAAATGGAGTCCCAGTTGCTCTTGATGGTGTGGAATATAAATTATATGAGTTAATCCTAAAATTAAATGTTTTAGCTGGTAAACATGGTGTTGGACGTATTGACCATGTAGAAAACCGATTAGTTGGGATTAAATCACGTGAAGTATATGAAATTCCAGGAGCTCATACTCTATTACTTGCCCATAAAGAGTTAGAAGATATTACTCTAGTAAAAGAGTTGGCTCACTTCAAACCAGTGATGGAGAAAAAATTAACAGAGCTTATTTATGAAGGACTTTGGTTCTCTCCACTAAGAACTGCACTAGAGGCTTTCTTAAAAGAAACACAAGTATATGTAAATGGTACAGTTCGCGTGAAGCTTTTCAAAGGCCATGCAATTGTCGAAGGGCGTAAATCTCCAAACTCTCTATACAATGAAAAGCTTGCAACATATACAAAAGATGATGAATTTAACCATGCTTCTGCAGTTGGATTTATCGAACTTTGGGGTCTTCCAACTAAAGTTCACGCTATGGTGAATAAGGGAGCAGAGAAGGTGCAATCATGACCAAATTGTGGGGCGGAAGATTCCAAAAATCTGCCGAGCAATGGGTAGATGAATTTGGTGCTTCCATTGGCTTTGACCAAACACTAGTAATGGAAGACTTAGATGGCAGTATCGCGCATGTTAAAATGCTTGGAGATTGCAAAATCCTTCCTTCTAAAGATGTCCAACAAATATTGGTTGGTCTAGAAGAGTTAAAAAAACGTGCAGCAGAAAACGAGTTAGAGTTTTCTGTTGCAAATGAAGATATTCATTTAAACTTAGAAAAAATGTTAATTGATCTAATTGGTCCAGTTGGCGGTAAGCTACACACTGGCCGTAGTCGAAACGATCAAGTAGCTACTGATATGCATCTATTCCTGAAAAATAGAGTAGGTGAAATCATTGAGTTAATTGACCTCTTCCAAAAAACACTTGTGGAACAAGCAGAAAAACATGTGGAGACTCTTGCACCAGGTTACACCCATTTACAACGAGCGCAACCAATTTCGTTTGCACATCATTTAATGGCTTATTTCTGGATGCTAGAACGCGATAAAGATCGTTTTCATGACTCGATTAAACGTATCGATATCTCTCCGCTAGGAGCAGGTGCACTAGCAGGTACTACTTTTCCAATCGACCGAAAATTGGCCGCTGATTATTTAGGCTTTTCAAATGTATATGCTAACAGTATGGATGCTGTAAGTGACCGAGATTTTATCGTGGAATTCCTTAGTAACTCCTCGATGCTGATGGCACACCTATCAAGATTTGCCGAAGAAATTATTCTATGGTCTAGTTCAGAATTCAATTTTATTGAACTGGATGATTCGTTCTCTACTGGTTCTAGTATTATGCCTCAAAAGAAAAATCCAGATATGGCCGAGTTGATCCGGGGAAAAACAGGGCGTGTGTATGGAAATCTTATGGGCTTGCTGACTGTAATTAAAGGATTACCCCTTGCTTATAACAAAGACATGCAAGAAGATAAGGAAGGTATGTTCGATACAGTTCATACAATTGTTGGATCGTTGAAAATTTTTGAAGGTATGGTTCGTACAATGACGGTTCATACAGAGCGACTTCACGATACTGTTCATAAAGATTTTTCTAACGCAACAGAACTTGCTGATTATCTTGCTTCAAAAGGGCTTCCATTCAGAGAAGCACATGAAGTGACAGGAAAGTTGGTTTTCCTATGTATCCAACGAGGCTATTTCTTATTGGATCTTCCACTAGAAGATTTACAAGAAGCAAGCAATCTAATCGAGTCTGATATTTACGATATCTTATCACCATTAGCGGCCGTAAAAAGAAGAAATTCATTAGGTGGAACTGGATTTGAGCAAGTTAAAATACAAATTAATGAAGCTAAAAATCGTTTAGCATAATAATAACTGTAGAAACCACTCACATTCTTGTGAGTTTTCTACAGTTTATTGGTTTTTAAGCATATCAGTGCTTGTGAAATATCTTACTTTACTCCCATTGCTAACTTTATAGAAAGTCGAATCGGCAGACTAGGGTTAGCAAATTGATTAACATCCCCGACAAAAAAAATGTCCTTCTGGGGATAGTAAAATGCAAAGGAACCAGATGAGCCGGAGTGACCCAGTAATTCTCCCTTTTCCATAAACGGCATTAATAATCCACCAAGAGTAATTCTCATATATCCTCCCCCATAGCTAATCGGTCCCATTGTGATTTGAAGCTTGTTATAATTAGCTAGTTCGTCAAATACAATTTTATTAAACAACTTACCGCCAAAAAATGCTTTAATAAATATCATCATTTCTCTAGCAGTAGTAACAGCACCGCCACTCGCACGACAACTACAAATAAACATAGGGCGGTTCAATACTTTATCCTTATAGTAAATATGTGGTATAAAATCATTTTCACTTTGTGGAAGATAAGTATTCTTAAGCTCTAGTGGAATAAAAATTAATTGCTGGTAGGCTTCTGCCAGTGTCGTTCCATTTACCTTTTCAATAATTTCACCAAGTAAATCAAAGTTGAGGTCAGAATAATAGGCTTTTCCATTAGTACGCGGAATGAAATGTGGTTTTAGTTCTTTTGCCCAATTTAAAAGTTCATGAAAAGAAAAGCTGAAATCTTGATTAATAACTTTTCTTTTAGTTGAACTCTTCTTCTCTTCAAATTTATCAGGTAATCCGCTAATTTGAAACAACAAGTCGTATAAAAGTAAGTCAAATGAATATTCCTTTGACTTGTATATATGCAGTCCACTTAAATGTTCTTGGTCAAAAAATTCAGATATTTTATTACTCAAAGATAGCTTTCCTTGTTCTTGCAAAATTAAGATACAAGCAGTGGTCAAAAGCTTTGTTATGCTTGCCATAAGCAATGGTGAATCTAATTCCTTACCACCATAGCCTTTGTACCAAGAAAATTCACCTCTCGTATCTTCCATATAAACAATTCCTTCATGAATGCGCTTATTAACCATACTTTTATTAAAAACCTTTTCTAAAATTATAGATTTATACATTTTCATAAGGTCTCCTTTCTAAGATCTGATACAAAATGTTGCTATTATTAATTTCTTTAATACTCATAAGTAAAGTGGAAGTAAATGTACAGAATCCTTTTATATTATTCTTTAAATNTACATATATTTAGGAATGCAATTGTTAGTATATTTTTTCAATCGAAAAAGACAATGTGGTTTATGCTTTCTAATTTATTTATTTTAGAACGAATGTTCAATATGCCAGGTATTATGTTTCACTTGAGCCAAAACATGTCTGGCGAGCTTTTTTTAATTACAGTTTGCAGTTTCTTTTTACCTGTTTTCATACTTTACAGCTTTGGTGAGTGGTACTTTTTACGCCGTTTGAATCGGGGAGGTGCTATCTTATGAAGTCTGTTTGGAAGCAACCTTATTTTGTTTTTGGATTTATCATTCTTGCATTCTTTTTAATAGGAAGTTTTGTATTCGAATGGATTAATGGACCGGATCCTAAGCAAACATTTTTTATATACGAAAAAGGTAAATTAGTAGAAGCAGCCCCACTTTCACCTAGTTGGGCTAATCCTTTTGGGACAGACCAGTTCGGTTATGATATGTTTGCAAAAATTATGCTAGGTGCAAAATATACTATTATTGCTGCAATGGGAGTTGCTGCAGTCCGTATGTTTATTGCAGTACCCCTAGGTTTTGTCATAGGTACGTATTGGCAAAAGAAACGTTCATTATTGAATAGTTTTATTGATCCGCTACATTATGTGCCAATGACCATATTTTCCTATCTCATGTTGTTTCCCGTATTATGGGAGCCGATGGAAGGGTTCTCTACAACGGTATGGGAACGTATTGTTATTCAAGTTGTGTTAATGGCTATTATAACCGTGCCTATTGTGTCCGCTTTAATTGGGAATGAAGCGAATTTACTTTATCAGCAGGAATACATTTTAGCTGCAAGAACACTTGGAGCGAGTCGTCGAAGAATAATAACGAGACATCTCTTTCCAATGATGCGGGAAAAATTGTTTGTACTTTATGGTCAGCAAGTGGTTGAAACATTAGTTGTTTTTACACATTTAGGACTTCTTCAATTATTTATTGGGGGGACAAATGTGAGCTATGATCCGATGTTTGGAGATCCACCTAAATCGATAGCGTATGAATGGGCTGGACTATTTGGTTCTTCGTTTCGATATTTACAAGGTGTTCCATGGCTGCCCCTTGCTCCAGCAATCTGTTTCGCACTCGTTATATTAGCTGTTGCCACGATGATCGAGGGCTATACGCGAGCAGTGAGTGGGCAAGTAATCATTCCGAAACGAAGAAAAGCTGTATTTGTTTCGGATGACACAATTGAATGGAATCAACGTCAGTTAAAAGAAAAGTTGCGTTTGCTACATCAAACTGAAAAACAAAAATCAACAAAACTGTAGGCTTTAGTCTACAGTTTTTTTACAGCATATTAAATTTTAGGAGGAATTTAAAATGAAAATGCCAACACATATATTAGCAGTTGGGGGAATAGTAGAGAACGAAAAAGGAGATATTCTGTTAGTGAAGACACTTCATGGGGGATGGGTTTTTCCTGGCGGTCAAGTGGAAATAGGCGAAAATCTAATGGATGCCTTATGTAGAGAAATAAAAGAAGAAAGCGGAATAGATATAGATGTTTCTCACATGATTGGTATTTATTCAAATACTGGTATTCATAAATGGTATGACAATAAAACGGATGTCCCTACTAAGTTGATAGTAGATTTTTTGTGCAAGCCAACTGGTGGAGAACTATGTACTTCTGATGAAACGACAGAAAGTGACTGGGTGGCAAAAAATAAAGTGTTAGATTTAATTACTGCTCCAGCTATACTTGCACGTTACCAAGCTTATTTAGATTTTAATGGGACTGTAAATTATATGGAATATGTAACAAAACCAGATTTTGTACAAAAGTTAAACAGGAAAATATAGATTTAGTAAATCCTCTTCTTTAAAAAGTGAGTCAAAGAAGAGGTCCATATCAATAGTTTGGTTCTCTAAATAATATATCGCTAGATACAGGTTTAATACCGATTTCCCTAGACCAAATAGATAATTGTCCTATATGATGCGTTTCATGTGAAATGATATGTTGCAAAATTTTATCGTAAGAAAATGAATAAGTAATACCTTTTTTACTAGTAATTTTTAATACTTGATTGTCCTGATTAGAAATCCACTTTTGGATAAAATTATAAGTATTTTGCTTTGTTTCATTCGAAAAATTAATTACTTCTTCAAGGTTGGTAATTAAGTCAATATTACTCTCTATAACAGGTGTACCATTCATTTGATTGATCCATAGTTGTTCACAATCTATTACATGGTATAAATTATGTAAAATACTACCCATCCCACCTATACGTTTTTTTGTTAGCTCTTCAAAAGATAAATCGAGACACCATTCAAACCAATCATTCCTTATTTGCCAATTATACAAAAACATCTCAAGCACTTTCTTACCTCCTATTCTTAAACTATTATTTCATATTATCGCAAATATTCTATAATATTGGTAGGATAGAAAAAAGTCTTAAGAAGACGGCTGCTAGAAGAAAGATTTTGTTGGGTTTAAGGAGAACTACTACTTAAATATTTAATAGAGTTTAGTAAAAGATGCTACAGCTAATTTTAGTCTAGAAGGGGGATGTATTAGATTTACATACAAAATAGATCAAATTCTTTAATTATTGTAGTTCATGAAATTTACGGAATTAATCAGCATATGAATTATATTTGTCGTACATTATCAGAAAAAGGTTTTGATGTTATTTGTCCCAATTTATACGAACGTGAAACATCATTTGAATATATTCAAGAGGAAGTTGCTTATAAACATTTTATGGAGAACGTAGGTTTTACAAATGCTTCTAAAAAAATCAAATGTGTATTGTCTGACATTAAAGATAGATATGAGAAAGTATATATAGTTGGATTTAGTGTGGGGGCTACGATTGCTTGGTTGTGTAGTGATGAAAATGGTGTCGATGGAATTGTCGGATTTTATGGTTCTCGTATAAGAAGCTATATAGAGATAGAACCCTTATGTCCTTCATTGCTTTTTTTTCCAGAAATAGAGAAATCGTTTAATGTGAACGAGTTAATCCAACGTTTAGTAGAAAAGAATATAAAGGTACATAAATTTAACGGCCATCACGGGTTTAGTGACCCATTTTCTCATAAATATCATGAAAAATCAGCACAAAAAGCATTTAACAAGATGTTCGATTTTTTTCAGGAAAATTGAGTAAAAAAGATGTAAAGAGATAGAAAAACTGAATAAAGGAGTGCTTAATATGAATGAAAGATACCCGATAGGTGAGTTTGAATTTGATGGAAAAATTACTAGGAATGAGATTGAGGAATGGATTAAGCAGATTGAAGATTTGCCTGAATTATTAGCAGTTGCTGTAAGTGACTTGAATGACCAACAAATGGATACAGCTTATCGTTTAGGAGGGTGGACAGTTCGTCAAGTAGTTCATCATCTTGCGGATAGCCATATGAATGCATATATTCGATTTAAATTAGCAATCACAGAAAATACTCCAGTAATCAAGCCTTTTAACGAAGGAAAATGGGCAGAACTTCCTGATTACGAACTTCCGGTTGAGACTTCCATATCTCTTCTTAAAGCCTTACATATAAGATGGGTTAAACTATTAAAAAGCCTAACCTTTACGGATTTAGAGAAGACCTTTGTTCATCCAGAGTCAGGTGAAATTTCAATTGGAAAAAATATTGGCATTTATGCTTGGCATGGTCAACACCATCTTGCTCATATAACTTATTTATGTATTCGTAAGGGCTGGTAAATTGGACTTTTTTTGATAGAAGCATGGCTGTAACTAGTTTACTTTTTTAGAGAAATTGCTACAGGACATGCTAGTGAACAAGCAACATTTCTTTAGTGATTCAATCAAAGTATGGTTATTTACTATTAGGGAAGGGGGAAAAAAAATGAAAAACTGGTTGTATACTTTGTATTTTATTGTCCTTGGAGTTATATCTTTTATAACCCGGGAGGTTGTTACTTTCGTTATGTTGGGTATTATTTTAATAGCTCTTAATAATATTCATTCAACATTGAAGGAAATACTAAAAAATAATAAAACTAACATTAACTAAGGGGGACGCTTCTAAAAGAAGATGCTTTTCCCTTATAAGACTAAATAGTGTTTAAATTTATTTAAAAGTTACCTTTCTTATGGAAAGAGGTGTGTCCTTGTATGCCTCTAGAATGCCTTTCTTGTCAATTTGATCTTTTAATACTTCCTTGTATGGTAGTTGTACTTCTAATTCATTCTTTAAAGGAGAGAAGGAAAGCGAAACGGTTTCTGGATTTTCCCAATGAGCAACGATGGGTTTGTCCGTAACAAAAAGAAACAATTGTGGAAATCCGTTTTGAAAAAAGGGATGATTCCTTTTATTATCACCAGGTTCATTTAAACTAATATAAAGAGAAAGATAATCACTAAATTTTAGCAAATCCAATTGGTACATTAAGGTTTCATTCTTATCCGCATTTTCCTTCAATCCTAGTTCCTTTGAAAGTCGCTTTTTTCTTTGCTTTTCTTCATTCCAAAACTCCTTAACTACGGATTGGGTAGCATCATGAAGTAATGAGGAATAGTGTAAACTACATAACAAGCCTGCATACTTGCTCATTTTTTCAACCTCATCCAGTCCCTTTTTATAAAAAGGGATTTTAAGTTCAGTCGGGTAGTCAATAAATGAGTAGGGCTTATCTGTTTTATCATTCCATACTGGAGAAGTATCTAACTCTATCCATCCTCTATCATGTTCTTTGATCGCCAGTAGCACTTCTGGTGTTCGTTCAAGCTCAAAAAAATAATCCTTCTTACAATTTTGGGCGATTTTCCCTGCAATTTTGGCATGATCATTCTGAGTAACCATTACATAGCTTTGTTCTCGTTCTAATATAATCATTTCTGTATATCCTTTCTTTGTATAACTCCATCATATTGAGTTTCTCATGTTTAATAGGTACCTCATAACCAACAGATTTAAACAAATTTACTTTAATTGACTTTGCCAAGGGTGAAGTTAAATCCTTAAAGTCTTTTGAATAGGATGTCCAATTTAACCATGATAGACTCATTGGGAATTTAGAATTTGGATCTGTATTAGTTACATAGAGGAGATTATATCAGTTATTATGTTAATATATATATTGCTTATAGTGTAGTTCTCAAAATGACTGTGAATCTCAGAAATGAGGTTCACTTCATTTTTTTCACTTTATGAATCTTTTATAGGTACTAAAAGAAGAATTTGTTGACAGGATTTAAAATGTTTGTTATTTTTAACTGACGAACGTTCGGAAGGGTGATAGTATGACAATAAATAGAATAAAAGAAGTTGCGCTTAACCGATTTGCCCAGAATGGATATGATGGAACATCAATGGCTCACATTGCTGATGAGGTAGGAATAAAAAAACAATCTATTTACACATACTTTAAAGGAAAAGACGAGCTTTTTCTTGATGTTTGTAACGACGTGTTTGCTAATGAATTAAGAATAGTTACCAATTTTATTGACGGTAACAAGAAGCTTCCTATTAAGGATTTCTTATTTAATTTTCTGTTGCATTATAAAGAGCAATATGAAAAAAATGGCTATACTAAATTTTGGCTTCGTATATCGTTTTTTCCTCCTACTCATCTCTATAATGAAGTCATGAAATATGTATATGAATACTTAGACAAGGTAGAAGAACTACTAGTTCCAATTTTAGGAGAAGCAATCATAAAAAAGGAAATTAGCTCTTCAATTGAAGCTAAGAAAGCTACAGTAGCATTCTTAGGGGTATTAGATGGAATTTTTGTAGAAATGTTATATGGTGGCCCTGAGCGTTCGAATAAAAGATTAGATGCTTCTTGGTATCTTTATTGGCGTGGATTATCGAAGGATTAAGAAGCTTTACGGAGGGAAACTATATGAATCGAAATTGGGCACTTGTAATTATTGCTGGTGTTATTGAAATTTTTTGGGCAATGGGTTTGAAGTATTCAGATAACTGGATTTCTTGGCTTGTGATTGCCTTCCTAATATATTTGTCATTTGTCGTGTTACTAAAAGCTTTACAAACCGTACCAGTTGCCTCGGCGTATGCTGTCTTCACTGGAATTGGTACAGCTGGAACCGTTGTGGTAGAGATGATTGTATTCGGAGAACCATTTAGTTGGACTAAAATATTTTTTATACTTTTGCTATTAGCTGGTGTAATTGGTTTAAAATTAATCACCACCGATTCAAGCGAGAAAGATGGTGTAGCATAAATGGATTGGGTATACCTTATTTTAGCTGGATGTCTTGAGGTTATTGGAGTTATAGGTTTGAACAGAGTCATTAAATACAAGAACATTCAATCATATGTAATCTTAATTGTTGGTTTTATATTAAGTTTTAGTTTTCTGGCATTAGCAATGAAAACTCTCCCTATGGGACTATCGTATGCAGTTTGGACAGGTATAGGAACAGTAGGGGGAACACTTGTAGGAATGTTTATTTATGGAGAATCTAAGGATTGGAAACGAATTGCATTTATAGGCATGATTGTAGCTGCAGTAATTGGGTTGAAACTGACTTCCTAAAAGAAATTATATAGAACTATTAGAATTAAAGAATGGAGCTCTAACTTGTCGAATTAAAATATTTGGTGAAATTTCAAAGTGAAAAACTAAGTTCGTAAATATGGAATATTCGCAATGAGTAATATATTTTAATACAGAAAGAGATACTACCTTATTTCAAGGTGTATCTCTTTTTACAATTGAGTTTCAATAATGATGGAGTTGTCAGTTTAATATACATAGCGTTTGACCATATCATAATTTAAATGAACAAGAAGTTATTACTGAGTATTAAATCATACTATAGTTGCATGTATGTTAAATAGTTGTATTAGCAATTTTGTTGGTTATTATTTTGTACGTTTTTACGTTTAGTTTGATTTAAATCTTGTTCTTCCGCGAATTCTTCCCGATTGTTTTTTCTTGAATTAGGTTCTTTCTTTTTAAAGTTTGGTTTACTTTTCTTTGTCATGGTATCGTCACCTCCTAGAGTTTAATGTGCTCTGTAAAGATGGTCTTATTCAAAATGAATAGTTCTTTACAATGCTTAATGAAAATGGATAAGATTCATTTGAAGATAATATTTTTAAACGGACTAGTTAAGGAATTTTTGTAAAGGGTTGCTAAGGCATCTTTTTATTATTGAGCTAACGGGACAAGTTAGTGGAAGAGGCAGGGATTTTTGAAAAGAAGTAGAAGTACTTATTATATGGAAAATTATACAAGTGTCGAGTAGGTAAATTAGAAATGGAAGTGAATCAATGTTAGTTAAAGGTCATATTGTCAGTATGCCTAAGATTTATTGGGTCATATTGATTCCTATCTTCTTAGGGGTGAGTTACTATAATATTTTTTTTGATGGGGATTTGCAACACTATGGTGTAACTGAACTAGAAGATTTTGGGTTATATGTGTTTGTCTTATGTCTAAGTTTTTGCCAATGCTTAATTTACATTTTATTTATTCGGTTAGCAGTGACTACTATTAAATATATTTTTAGGGATAAAAAGAAGAATTCTTCAACATAAGAAGAGCTATTATGAAAGAAGTGATCTTAGTAAACAAGAGTGTTTTTTCTACAAAAAGTGGAGACTTTTTTTCACGGACGGGTCGTTAGTTCAAGTGTGTTGATTAATTTTGGGTACACCCAATCTATTAAGGTTTTCCTAAAAGGAGTAAATGTATGAAAAAATCTCGTAATTTCTTATTAATTATTGTTACTGCTTTAATTGGTTTTTTTATCTTATTCTATTTTTTAAATCAAAATGCTGTTATTGAATCTAAAACCGAAAACATTCAAGTAATTAGTAAAGGTAAAACTTCTGAAGAAAAGTGGATAGTCCTTTCAAATAATAATAAGATCTACATAGAAGATTTTAGTATATGGGCTTTAATTGAAGAAAATCAAAATTACACTATAGTTTATGATTTAATGAAAAAAACAAAAAGATACAAATTAATAACAATTGTACCGGGGGATTATAATGGACAATTTTAGGATATTAATATTTTTCTTATTCAACTAACGAGTGCTTTAGTGAAAGATCATAGAGTTGCTATATGTAGCTCTTTTTTCTTATTGAACTAAAGGGGCAGCTTAGCTGATGAAGGGATAATTAGGGAGATATAGAATATTAAGTATAAGGATTATTATTTTGAACAGAAACACTATTAATAATTTTAGTACATGGTCATATTGACAAGTTATAGAGTTGTTCAATCGATTTTTTTCCTTAGCATAGGGGGAAGGAATGAAAGGGGTATTTCATTTGAAATCTAATATTCTTATCTTTGTATTTTTAACTTTACTATTATTTATCACTGGTTGTACGCTAAGTAATTCCGTACAAACATATGATACAAATAATGAAAATGTAATCAGTATAGTAGACGAGAAAGTTTTAAAAATTGATGACTCAGAAGAAGAGTTTTCTTATTTAACCGACTTATCGGAAGAAGAATTAAAGTCTTATAAATTATTTACCCAGGAATATGATACAAATTATATAAAAGGTTTTTCACCAGAAAAGATTATGCTTATATACATTCATTCAGCAGTTATAGATGATATAGAAGCAATCTATTCGTTGGTTTATATTGATGGGGAGTTACTTGATTTCGATACTTTTAAAAAAATATATTACCAAAATCTTAACATATCCAACTTGGAAATGGCTTTAGATTTCAGATATTATGACACAATCAAAATAAAACAAGAAGACAGTAATGGATTATTAGTTGAATTAACGGTTAGTTATGGAAGGTTCACAGCTTCAACATTAATGGAATTAAAAAAAGAAAATGATATATCGAAAATTGTTCTCCCCCACTCGTTCAAAAAGTGAGCACTTTAAGCAGCGTATTCTCTATTTTAACTTGTCTTTTCTCCATTTTATTTTCCACAAAAAAATCCCCTATGAAAATGGGGACTTGATTTATGCTTGTGATTTATGGTGGAATGGACATTTTCCTTGAATTGGCTCAATATCATCACCAATAAAGAATTGCTTCCATTCATTATGCGTCGGGTCGCCGAAGTGACCGATATCTGGATGTTTAGGCAGCTGATCCCAAGCTTCTACACGTTTACGAACTTTTTCACGTGACATTATGCCACCTTTTTCAGTTCCTTCTAATCCTTCAAATATTTTGCGAGGCTGGAATCCAAGAACCATCGCATTTCCTAAATGACGTGTCTTTCGCTTCTTATATGCAGGAGCATTTCCGAACACGAAGATTGGCTCTCCATTGAATCGGAAATCCCATAAATAGTGTTCAGGGTCGCGAGGGCTGTCTTCCGGCCATTCAACTTCATCGACCTCATGTAAGTATTGGAGAATCTCCCAAAATTGCTTTCGATAATCTGCGAGAGAACCCTCTTGCTCAAAAGGCTCTACAAATACAAAAAGACCGTGTCTCTTATAGTTTGGTAGTTTAAATAAATCTAGAAAGCCTTCTAGTGCAAGCGGTAGATTACTCCAGTCGTCTTGATTGATATATGCATAGCGGAGCTCGCCTTTCAGTTCGCCACTCATTCCAAAAAAACATGGAAACGTTTTATCCGTTACCGTGTTATGAAAGGTTTCGTATTCTTTATAGAGCCATCTCGGCAAGTCTTTTCTAGTATGAAAATCTTCTTTTGTTAATAAAGCTCGTTCCTTCGTAATCATACAATCGCCTCCACTATCTTTATTCACACATCTCGTTATGTCTAGTCTTTACCCCATCCTAAATTTCCTGAAACAACGAAGTTCAAATGAAAAAAATTCACAAATAGGTTATGAAATGAAAAATCAAGGGAATAAAAAAGGAATGAATTAAGAAATTGGAGGATGACTTATGGTGAAAACAATTCAAAATCAATCTCAAATACATTGTCAAAGTGAATATGGAACACTTCAAAAAGTCGTATTATGTGAACCTCAATACATGGAAATTAAAGAAGTGATTAATGATGTTCAAAAAAAATATATAAATGATAATATTGACCGTTCACTTGCAATTTCGCAGCATCAGATATTTGAACAAACATTACGGAATGAAGGTGTAGAAGTGATTAAACTACGACCAAGTAAAGACCACCCTGAACAAGTCTTCACTAGAGATATTGGTTTTACTTTGGGTAATCGTTTATTTATTTCCGAAATGGCGAATCCGATTCGTAAGGGCGAAGAGGAAGTATTAGCTCATTGGATGAATGAACATGACATTTCGTTTAAGAAGCTTTCAACGCATCCCATTGAAGGTGGAGATGTGATTGTAGATGGCAAGCGTGTATTTATTGGAATTAGCCATCGTACATGTATGAAAGCTATTCAAGCTTTGCAAAATGAATTACCTGATTTTGAGATTCTACCTATTCCTTTTAAACCAAATTATTTGCATCTAGACTGTGTGTTCAATATTCTTTCCAAAAAAGATGCGTTGATTTATCCTGATGCGCTCGATCCAAAAATCGTGGACCGTTTATCGAGCATGTATCATTTAATCGAAGTGAGCGAAAGTGAGCAGTTCTCAATGGGTACGAATGTGTTGTCTATTGGTCATAATCGAGTGTTTAGTTTACCAATAAATCGTGACGTGAATCATCAGCTGAGACAGCATGGATATCAAGTGTTGGAGGTCGATTTCTCGGAAATCATTAAATCAGGTGGATCATTCCGATGTTGTTCAATGCCAATTGTGCGCCATTAAGAAAAAAGTCAATAGCATCTTTATAGGAGACTATGCTATTTTATGCAATGAAAAACCCTTTAGAATTTGTTCTAAAGGGTTTTTCTGATTATTTATTCCGTTTTCTTGCTATTAATACAGTACCTATGTACCTTTAAGAATCGACATAATTACACAAATTTAGATTTAGAGAAAAACTGTCACAGGGGTAGTAAAATATAATGATAAAGTACATTTGTCTGCAATTGTGAATGATCAAAATAACAAAACAAAGGTAATGGAGGAATTGCTCAATTAACATAACCTTTTAAAAGAGAAACTAAATTGAAAATATTAAATCAGAAGCTGAATTTATAATCAAAAATGGAATAACAAATCCAAAAGTATATTACACTAATCGTTAATTTTATATTAAACAAACGGTGCTTCACTTGAAGAGCGTTGAGCTGCTTACCTGGCTCTATTTCATTGAAGTAAAAGAGAAGGTTAGTTGAACAAGAAAGTATGGTAAAATCAAAAAAATTATTGAGGTGATTGTATGAAATACACTTGTCCTTGCTGTGGCTATAAAACATTAGATGAAGAAACGCCAAACACTTATGAAATTTGTGAAATATGTTTTTGGGAAGATGATGGTGTTCAATTTAGAGACGCTGATTATGAAGGTGGGGCAAATGATGTTTCGTTAAGACAAGCACAACTAAACTACATTATATTTGGGGCATGCCAAGAAGGCTCAATCGAATTTGTGAGAAAGCCGAACGAGAAAGATGTAGTAGACCCTGATTGGAAACAGTTAATTTAGAGTGTTATTAAGCCTAGGAGGAGTACATCGTGAGAAATAAAAAAATACTCGGTTTATCTTTTTTATTTATAAGTTTGCTATTCTTTGCCGGTTGTTCCGATTATCAAGAAGACTTCACTTTCACAGGAACTGTTGAGGAGATAGTTGTTGAAGATAAAATACTGGTAATGAAAGAATACGATGCATCTGAAAGTAGAAAAGAAGGAAATGTATATGAAATCCCAGTTGACAAAGTTGAAAGTTACAACGTCGGACAAAAACTGGAAGTAACAGTCTTTTCCAATATTGATGTAGATGTTTGGGATTTGGACCATATGAAATTCGAAATAGAGGCAATTGATAACTAAACTCTCTTATTGATCTACCGGGATAGGTTAGTTGAAGAAGGTATTACAACATTCAATCAAGAATTTGATGTAAGGGGTGAAAACATTGACTAGAATTGAATTTATTCGAAATGAAGAGAAGAAATATCACGATTATTGTCACGATAACTATATATTATTTGAAGAAGGTTCTTGGTTATACAAACCTGTAAAAACGGTAACTGGGTTGCGTATGCAACTCTTTATTCTTATTGAACTAACGTAGCAGTTTAGTTGAAGAAGGATATTTCTGTATCCATATAGAATTAGATACAAACTGAATGATAATCTGAGAGAGTACATTAAAAGTAGTTCCTTTTATTTTATTCAACTAAAGGGGGGAGTCTAAAAATATTCTAGTAATAGAGAGATAATTAGGACAGGAGAGTTAAAACTGGTAAATATAAAAAAAATATGTTTAATTGCAATGATAGTTATGACTGCTGTTTCATTTGCAAATTTTTTAGGATTTAGTATTGCTGGGATATCAGTTATTATTGGTATTGCGTTTTTCTTTATTAATAGTAATTTGGAAAAAAATGTTTCTACTGACACTGGACTAAATGCAAAATCAATAGGAACGTGTCTGAAAAACAAAACAATTTATTTTTGGATTGTTTTACCACTGATTTTGAATGTTGTTTGTATTGTGTTGGCAAAATTAATTTTGCCCGAATACATAGAACATCTTTATGGAAGAACGGAGTTTGTTGTTTTGTTAGATAAGATAATGTTTCTCGTCTTCCAGCTTGCTATTTTAGCATTGGGTGAAGAAATTGCGTGGAGGGCTTTTTTTCAAAAGCAATTGAGTAAAGCACTACCAATAATACCTACTTTAATTGTTACATCCATAATATTTGCATTTGCTCACATTGTGGAGGGGAGTAGTATTGTAGTCGCTTATGATATTTTCTTTATCTTTATAAATAGTGTTTTATATGGTGTGATATTTTATAAAACAAACAATGCGTGGATAAGTGCTATTTCGCATTTTATTGCGAATTTATTTAGTATTATTGTAATTTCATTTTTGTTGTGAAAGTGACTTTGAGATCATTTTGCTAGTCATATTCTTAAAACATTACGAATGGTTTATAAAGTGCAATATTAACAATCGGAGGGCGTTGATCCAAGAAGGGATTGAGGCTCTTTTTGTTGAACTTATTGAACTAATGGGACAGGTTTGTTGTATAAGTTTTTTAAATAAACTATCAAAATACAGAAAAAAATAATATCGCTTATAAAGGAGTATTAAAATGAATCAAACAAAAAATGAAGTGAATGTAATTTTCTTTGATGCTGGTGGTGTTCTTTATGGTGGAAAACCTGATAAAAGAATCATTTAAAGTAACTAATGGCATGCCTCAATATATTGGGATATATCTGGAATACTGAGGAGGAAGTAGTTATTATATGGTAGATATTACAGGGGATAATATAAATAAAATTACTAGTTAATTAAGGTTAAATTTTTTTATATAAGCCATAAAGGAGGGGTAGCTATTTTCCGGATCAATAGTAGAAATTTATCGTTATTGATTTATTTTTGTTTAATAACAATACTTTTACTTTTAACACTGAAAACCAACTTCAATTTGACTGGTTATAATTACTACTTGAATGAAACATCGATGATACTAACGATTGAAGAAGGGTTTGTAAAAAAAGAAAAGTACAATGTGCAAGGTACTGCAATTCAAGCTATAAAAGTTATGTTACCAATTAACCAAGCAAATGAGATGTGGAAACTTAACATTTATATACTCTCGCTTTTTATAACAGTCTTTTTTGTATTATTTTTGAAACCATTGAGACCGAAGAAAAACTTGAAAATGTATATTGCATTATATTTTTTATTCCTTATCACCTTTATTATTTGGGATATATACGTTCACAAAGAAATAATTGAAGAAATAACAAATACTATAAATAGTTTATAAAGATAGGATGACATTTGTTAGAAAATAAACACTTATATAATGATGCGAAATATGTATGTAGCCAGTTAGTTATTTTCTTGTTCAACTAACGGGACAGGTTAGTTATACAAGAAGATATAACCCCTTGAATAGATTGAATATTATTACATTTAGTAATATAATAGTAGAATCAAACGGAGAATAAAACGGAAAAATAAAAGAAAGTAAAAGTTAATGAGGGTTTTATTTGTTTGTGCTATTTTTGACATATGTTTTACTTGGACTTTCTATTGCTCTACCTATTGGTACAGTTACAATAGAAATGACAAAACAAGGTCTTAAAAACGGATTTATGCATGGATGGATTGTCGGTCTTGGAGGAATGACGATTGATTTAGGTTTGATTTTACTTCTTTATTTCGGCTTAGCTTCTGTACTATCCATGCCCATCGTTCAAATTACGTTGTGGTTGGTAGGTGCTTTATTCTTATTTTTTATTGGCTATGATAGCATAAAAACTGCTGACCATAATATCTCAGTAGCAGGAGAAAAGTCAACAAAATCACTGAAGTCTTCTTACTTTAATGGGTTACTTGTA
The DNA here is from genome assembly GCF_001420585.1 of Psychrobacillus sp. FJAT-21963. Lineage (NCBI taxonomy): Bacteria > Bacillati > Bacillota > Bacilli > Caryophanales > Bacillaceae > Psychrobacillus > Psychrobacillus sp. FJAT-21963. The sequence goes on from NZ_LJIY01000006.1 coordinate 316,527, forward strand.
GCTATATCACCTGGTAATTTAGTCTTTTGGGTAAGTATTTTTGGTACAGTATTAGCGGACTCGTTTGATTCATCAAATACCTTTAAATTCCTTATTGTTGGTGCAGGAATACTTACAGGAATTCTTATTCATGACATAGTTTTAATGACAATTGTTGCAGGTACGAGAAAGGTACTAAATCCTACATATATCAAATGGGTTTCTATTTTAACTGGACTTGTATTAATAGGATTTGGTATAAAATTTCTTTTTGAATTTTATAAAAGTATTCAAGGAGCTTTTTAATGAAAGAATAAGTGTTATAGGAGATATTTTCACCAAAAACATGGACAATTTTTTGTAATAAAGAAGGACCATTCCTCATTTAAGGAATGGTCCTTTAAGTCAATAATAAATTACTGTTACTCTTCATTTTTTAAATTTAAGAAATTACTAATTACCTTTACATATTCATTTTTGGGATATTTCTTATATAAATCACTAGCTAATCGAATTGGGTCACCAAAAAAGTATCGCTCATATTGGGTTTGTCTTGTTCCGAATGCACTCATTGTTAGATCCCAAGCTAAACGAAATATTTTTACACGTTCCTCTGCGGTCTTAGTTGCTCCTTGAAGATAAAAATCTAAGTCATTTCTAACAATAGAATGGAATGCTTTTTCGGTTGGCAATGTAATCATTCCACTAGCTCCAATTAACTGGATAATTTCAGTGAAACGAGGATAAATTTTAGGAAAAATGTTACCAGCAACTTGAAGCGGGAAAATTTCTGGACGCATATATCCCCATTCATCTAATTTTGCGTTATTCTCTGATTTTTCTAACAAGGCTTTCATCGTCTCAAGACCAATGATGATTTCTGACATCTTTTCTTGAATATGTTGATACTCGCTAATATTAATCGTTTCGATAAGAAGCTCAGCAATACCTAAGATAAACTCTGTTTTTACAATTTGTCTAATCAATACTTGGTGCTTAGTAAAAGGATGGAATGAGCTTTGAATTGGGAATTCTTCAGCTACTTCTGCATTGTTGTAATAAAATACTCTATTCCAAGGTACTAACACATTGTCAAAGACAACGATAGAATCCATTTCTTCGAACCGCGAACTTAATGGATGATTAAAAGAAGATTGTCCGCCGATGAACGTGTCTCTACAAATAAACTTTAATCCTTTTGTGTTAGATGGGATCGAAAAAGCAAAAGCTTCATCTTCATTAAATAGAAATTTACCTACGCTAAATACTAATACTTCATCTGTTAATCCACCTTGTGTAGCAAGAAGGCGGGCACCTTTAACGATAATTCCTTCTTCATTTTGATCAATTACTTTTGCTGCGATTGGCTCATCCGTATTTTCATAGTAGATATAAGAACGATTCACTTGTGGAGAAATAAAGGTATGTGCAAACGACAGATCATTTTCCCTAGCAAATTCATAAAATGCTTGCAGATTGTTTGGAAAACATTTGTCCTTATTATTTAAAAAGGATACGGAAGAGGCGAAGCTCATTAAAACAGTGTTCAAATAATCTGGGCTTCTTCCCATGATTCCCCCTGAATACCTAGCCCAATGTTCAATCATCTTTCGTCTTCTTATTAAGTCCTCTTTCGTTTTTGGTTGCAAATAGGAAAGACCAATAAGCTCTCCTGATACTGGGGAAATAAAAGTCATCTCATCTTTTATTTTTGGGTCATGTTGCAAATCATAAAGATTCGATTTGGACTGAATTAATCCCTTGAAGACAGGTTGTTCAGATAGCAACCCCTCCATTTTTTCACCGTCGTACCAAATTTCATTATTTAGCTGATTTAATCTGTTAATGAAATCTTTTCCATTAATAGCCCCCATGTTGCACTCCCCACTTTAATCGATATTTATATAAAATTATTCGATTATAGCTGTATTAACAAGTTAAGCCGTCAAATATCTATAGCTATTACTATAATCAATTTATGTAACTAGAGCATGCTATTATTACTTCGTCAACTAACGGAGCAGGTTAGTTTCAATAAGAGGATTTACTGGATTATGAAAAAATACAACTGGATTAAAGGAGGAAAGGAATGACCAAAGATAAAAAACGAGATAAAAAAATATACCGCATAGCAAACGAAGAACGATATGAAGAAGTAATGGAAATGACAACAGAAGCATGGAATGCAAAACTTGAAGAAAAAAATAAGGTTAAAACAGGGAAGATAATAGATAAAAAAAGAAGGAAAAAAGAACAAGGGAAAGTAATACATGGGACGACACCAGAAGAACGATTTCAAGAAATAAACGGAATGACAATAGAGGAATGGCACGAAGAACAATTCAAAGCTAAAATGGGAATGACAACCAATGATTGGTATATAAAACAGGTTAAATCCTCATCACCAATTGACTATTTTAAAATACAGAACAGTACAATTACAGAGGAAGATGTAAAGCTTGTTAAGGATTTGCAGGAGTTAGGATTAAATGATGACGTGATAAATGTTTTACTAAGTTACGTTGTAGTTGTTAGTAAAATTGGTCTCATACACCCATTGATTAAAGAAATGGGTGAATATTGGATCGAAGAAAATATATTAACTGTTGAGAAGGCAATTGTCTTTGTTAGGGAAGAACATAAGAAGTACAAAGAGTCCTCAGAGTAATAATTATTAAATGGGACTTGTAATCTATCAGTGAACCAAATTTGATGAAAAAACTTATTTATTCATTAAAGAAGATGGAAGTGCATTAAGATAGATCAAATGTTACAATTAATGTAAAAAAAACCATTTTAGTTAAAGAGGATATATAAATAGGGGGAATATATGTTTTTAGTCTTTATTTTAGTCTTGATATGTATCGTTATGTTTGTCAGTGCAATTATTTTATATCCTATATTTTATTTTTTGCCAATTGAGAAAAGAAAGGGAACGAATCAATTTTTCCTTGTGGTATTAATTGGATCATCCATAACTATTCTTGTATTAAGTCCTTTTATGATGATAGGGGCAATGTATGTGCTGTTAATTTTTTCTATAATAGTGGCTTCGTTTTCGTTGATAGGTTATTTATATTCTAAAACAAAATCTGAAAAAGAAACTAAAGCTGATGTTAGTTAAATAACTGTTCTTTTTAAACTAGCGGCTATGTTGACCAAAGAAGCGGTAACAATTTTTTAGATCTAGGTGATAGAAAGAGGATATTATGTATAAAATAAATTTNATTATATTTTGTATTTTATTTGTTTCTCCGTAAACTTAAAAAAATTATTACGGTAATCTATGAAATGATTTTATTAATAATGTTACATTATATTATCATTGCTCAACGAGATTATATATTTGAGGAATTATCTTGGCGTGCATATGTATTGATTATATTGTTGTTGATTGGTTATTTTGCATTTGGTAGAGATTTGTATTCATTGGTAAAAACAAATAATAAAACATTTAAGGAAAAGTGATTATTTTTATTCCTATAGGAATAGCATACAGCCATTCTTCCTTTTTTAGTTTTAGAAGATAAACCCGGGGATGTTATTAACCTTATAGTTAATCCAAATACTAAAGGTCTTTATATTTGTGAAAAAAATGGGGGACAAATAAGTGTATGTAAAAATTTATCAATATAATATCCAAAAAGATAAAGAAGAAGAGTATTTATACATGCAGCAAAAGGCGACTGCAATATATGAGAGATATTTAGATGTACATATTATGTTTTTAAAAAGTCAAGAAGATGTCACTAAATGGGTAGAGATTGCTAGATATAAAGATGAAGAAGATTACATAAAAAGTATAAATATCATTACTCATGAAAAAGAAATAAAAGAGCTGTTCGCGTTATTCCAGACTTTTTTGGTTGCTGATAAGAGTGAGGTCCAAGAAGAGAACTTTATAGAAAGAATAGTGAAAAAGATGTAAAATACTTACTTTATTAGTTTAAACTTTTATTGAATTAAAAGGACAGGATTTAGTGAACGGAACAACTATCCTCACAGGAAATTCAGATATACAAGACCCTAAAAGTTCATATCAAAGGGTTAAGAATATGTAGACATCTACTTTCTTAATAGACGTTCTGTAGGAGGAGTCTTTTAAGAAGAAACCACCAACCTACATAGAGGATGATGGTTTTCTTGTTAATAGATGTACTGCTGTTTTTCTTTGGACTTAAAGGGCAGATAATTTCCTTTGATTTTTAATCCGATTATTCAAATACTCCGTTTCTAAGTATCGTAAAATCTACTTTGATATTTACTTTCATTTCTTTAAACAACTCGTGCCACTTTTCTTGAGTAAGTTTAGAGTTTCTAACAGAGCTTCTATATGATTCCCCAAAACCAAAAACATCTGAATTAATTTTTTGTCCGTATTTTATTACTCTTGACATTTCACGAGATAAATTCTTACTTATAGCTTGTTCAAGTTCTGCCACTATTTTCGGGTCTCCTATGTTTAGATCTGACTTAATTTCTAATAATCTTCCTTTAATGGTAATGTGCAAGTCGAATTCAGGAGTATTCGAATTAACTAGTTTCAATTTTCTGTTCGTCTTAACTGTATCAAATGCTAAAGGAATCTCACTAACAGTATTCTTCCTTAAAGAAGTTGGAATATCTTCTTCTTGTAACTTAGTTTCAAAAATTCCATGTTCGTAATTTTCTCTTATCATCTTTACATAAAAACTATCTTCAGCGGAGAGTCTGCCTGCCATATTACCATCTTTAAAGAGAGCTATTCCCGATATTTCAACGAATTCCTCCTCTTTTTTGATAATTGGCATAACAATGTTTCTACCGGATGAATAATAATCACGTGCTACTTCATGAAGGGTCGATGAAATCATGTGTTCAGATTCAATGTTTTGTGCTAATAATCTAAATATATGTTGACCAATATCCTCGATATTTTCATATTGATATTCAAGTAAGGAGGTCATTGGACCTTCGACGACTGCCATATAAATACCATTACTAACACTAGGGTTTTCTAAGTGTAAATCAATGTAATGATGAATATCATTCTTTGCTAGCTCTTCGCTGAATAAAACAACTCTCATTTGACCGACCATAATTTTTTTGGATAGCTTGCGATTGGTTTTTGCACGTGCACCTTTACTTGTTTCGTCTTCAGTGGTAACAACTTCAACATTACTTTGAAATTCTGGATTTACTTCACGAATAACTGCGGTAGTTTTCATTTTATTATCTTCACTGCCCAAATCATAGCCCACTAAAGTGGTTAACCCAACTCTATCGAGAATATTTGTCTCTGCACACCCGACCAAAGTAATGAATAAAAGCAGTGTAATAATATAGAAGCTCAACTTTTTCATTCATCTTGCTCCTTTTTTGTTGTGAATTTCTTTTTCACCACAGCGACCAAGTATAAGAAAATAGGGTAGACAAATACAATATAAAAAGCTACTTTGGCAAACTGATTGTTAATCGTGTTGATTTGAATTCTACTTTGAACAACTAAAGTGCCTATAAGAATAATAAAGGAAAACAACCAAACGAATTTATTTCCACTTATTTTTACTATACGTGTGACACCTCTATAAGCAGCCCATAGGTAAAGACATAGGTTCGGTATAATGATCAACATCCAGTAACAAACCGCAGCAAATTCAAAACGTTCAATAAATGGAAAACTGATAAAACTAAATAGGGTTAAAGTTGCCCAAACTGTTTTAAGCAACTTTCCTTCGCTATAGTATGTAAGCGAAACCAACATAACGGAAAGATAAACAAATGTAGTGGCTAATAAAGCTAAATGAGCATGCTTCTTAACCTTTTCTTTTTCCTTTATATAAGGATAAATAATATTAAGAATTTCGAATCCAATAATAGTGAAAGTCATGGAACGTGCTCCATTTAAAATAGAACTAATTTTTGTTTCCAAAATGGGCAAAAGGTTAGCAGCTGTTGAAAATTCAAGAGGGAATATCAACATTGGGAGAAGCCATATAGACAGTATAATGCTAAAAAAAGAAACTCCCACAATTACTCGGAGTCCACCCGTAAAGGCGTAAATTATGATTAACAGCAACGTGGAGGAAATGAACCACGTACTTAAACCCGGAAAAATCCATGTATGAATTACTTCAATATAGTTTCGCAGTATGGAAAAGAATGCCATGGCACAATAAAAAATATAGGTAGCATTCAATAAATTTCCAATAAACTTCCCAAAAACATCTTGATGGATTCCATAGAGGTCATTGGAACCGTACAATTCTAACGTTTTTATCATGAAAAAAACGACAATATGTGTGGCGAATCCTGCAATAAGAACAGAAATCCAAGAATCATGTCTTGCATCTTGATAAACAATACGTTGAAAACCCTGTATCCCAACACCAATTTGAGCGCTATGAATAACAAAGAAAAGTAAATAAGCATTAAGCATATCTTTAGGACTGACTTGTATGGAACTTTTCATTCATTTCACCTTTTTTCAGGATTTATAGGCTCTGGATCGAATTTTTCTGTATCCTCTGCTCTTGTACTGGTAGGCCTTTTGGATGTAAATGGTATAGGCATACGGATAATACTATCTCTCCAGTCTTTTAAACGAGGAGGATAGAAAGGTGCAGTATATGGAGTACCCAAGCTAGATTGACGTAAAAGATGAATGAGGATAAAACAAAAAGCTAGCATTATACCAATAAATCCCCAAAATCCTGCTAATATTATTATTGGGAATCTAAGGACTCTAATAACATTACCCATCATGTAACTAGGAGTTGTAAAAGATGCCAATGCACTTAATGCAATAATAATGATTAATATATTACTGGTAATTCCAGCTTGTACAGCTGCAGTTCCAATGACAATACCACCAACTATACCAATTGTTTGCCCAATCTTTGTCGGAAGTCGCCCGCCAGCTTCTCTTAGTAATTCAATAATAAGTTCTAACAATAATGCTTCAAATATGGGAGGGAAGGGTACCAAAGCTCTTGACTCACTTAGTGGAACCAAAAATGCTTGCGGAATAACTTCGTAATGAAAAGTCAATGCAGCAACGTATATTGGAGTCAAAAAAATGGATAAAAAGACGGCACTAAACCTTAATAATCGTAAAAAAGTTGCAATTTGCCATCTAAGATTTTGATCCTCTCTACTTTGAAAGAACTCTATAAACGATTGAGGGCAAATGATTGCCATGGAACTACCATCAACAATGACTCCTACTTTTCCGATTACTAGTGAATCGCAAAACCTATCAGGTCTTTCAGTAAGAAGCATTTGAGGAAAGATTGACATTGAATTATCATCAATCATTTCTGCTAGAACTGCACTATCTATTAATGCATCTAATTCGAGGCTTGTAATTCTCTGTCTTAACGAATTGATTATATGATCTGAGGCTATTCCATTCATGTATAGTAGAGTAACTGTTGTGTTTGTACGTTTGCCAATTTTGAATTTTTCCAAACTAAGATCTGGACTCACTATGTATCTTCGGACAAGAGATACATTTGTAGAAAGGCTTTCATTGAATCCGACTTGAGAACCAATTACTTGAGATTCATTTTCCGGTGCTGATAAACTTCGCGACTCCCTTTTAGCGATAGTTGCTAGTACAACTTGAGAGTGTCCTTCAACATGAATCAGTACTGTTCCATTCATCATTGAAAGTATAGCTTCATCAAAATGATTTGTCATTTTTACTTCAGGTATGGATAGATTAGCTTTAATGCTTACTGGTGAATCTAACTTTTTTTGGTATAAGTCTCGAATGATATGTTCATTTAATGTCTGACCATCTACAAGATTATCTATATAAACGATCACAACATTGGGAGGAATATCTTTTACAATCAAATCTGATGGATTGTTTGTTACCTCTCTTATCTCTTGTATAAATACATTCTTTGAGGGAGAAATCGTTTCTAATCTGGTTTCTGTTACTTTCCCTTTTTCGATCGAAGGCTTCTTATTTACGAAAGGTAGTTTAAATTTCATGTCGGCGATTATTCTCCTCTCATTTTTAACTTCATATATAGGATAGGTATTAGTAATAGTATCTATACTTACTACTTAAGATTTCGGATTTTTCATATAAAAAAATCCTGTTCTCATACACTTCCAGACAGTAAGGTACAGGTGGATACTTGAAATATACCTTTAATAATGTAAAAAGACTTATCACTCTTGAATTAAAGTTGTTTTGTTAAAGATAAATGATAGTTGAACTGCATTTTATAAAAGGAAATCTAGACAATTGTTATTACAATTGCTAAATAATATGTATTAAAACTAACTTGGAGATTAGTTCAATAAGGAGGTATTTTTGAGAGTTTGTTGAAGTAGTAATTGTATGAAATCTTATTTGCAAATTAATTGAGCGAACGTTCGCTCATAATTGTTTAGACATTGATTTAAGGAGGAATAGCATCTGAAAAAGTCCAGCATTATTTTCTTTGAAAGACAATTTCCAAGTGCAAACATGATTCTTATTAAGGATGAGCACCCCATCCTTATTGATACTGGTTTTGGAAGTGAAGTGAAAGATACAGAAAAATTAATTAAAGAAGCAGGTGTTTCTCCTAAAGAATTACACCTTATTGTGAATACGCACTACCATAGTGACCATGTAGGAGGTAATTTTCATCTTCAAAAGAATTATGGTGTGCCAATTGCTACTCATAAATGGGAAGCCGATTTAATTAATTTTTGTGACCCTGAAGCCTGTAGTGCAGAATGGTTAGATCAGCCTGTAGAACCTTATCGAGTAGATAGGAAGCTTGCTGATAACGATGAGATTAATACTGGAAGTAGAACCTTGAAGGTCTTGCACACACCGGGACATACGTTAGGGCATATTTCTTTATTTGAACCCGAAGAAGAGATATTAATATGCGGGGATCTCTTTCACCAAAATGATATTGGATGGTTAAATATCTTTCGAGAGGGAGTTACATCTATTCAAAGATCTTTAGAAAGTTTGGAACGATTGTCCACGCTCCGGATAAAGCAGGCATATTCAGGACATGGTCCTCAAATAGAGAATCCTCAAGCTGCCATTGAAACAGCAAGGAAACGGTTTGAAAAGTGGCTTAAGATGCCAGAAAAAGTTTCTTGGCATGCCTGCAAGAGGATTTTTTCATTTACATTAATCATTAAAAACGGATTAGCGAAAGAAGAAATCAATAGCTACCTACTTAATTGTGGTTGGTTTCAAGATTATGCGCGCTACTCTTTCCAACTTCAGCCTATAGAATTTATTCAAATTCTGCTCGATGAAATGATTCGTTCCGGAGCTGCAATCTGGCACGATAATCACTTAATCGCCACAGCCCCTTACCATGCACCGGAAAAGGAATGGATGGATAAAAATATAAAACCAAAAGAATGGAAAATATAAGATTTTCTTATACATTTAAAGGACAAATTACCAAAACAATTTGTGAAATACATTTATAGTTAAAATTATTTTTAAGGGGGAGATTACTATGCCGTTAAAAGTAGGAGATATAATTACGTTTGAACGGGCTTTTACAATAAGGGATGTTGAATTATTTACAGAAATTTCAGGTGATGAAGGTATTCATCATAGAACCTTAGATGAACAGGGAAGACTTGTAATTCAAGGCTTATTAACTGCAACGCTACCAACAAAAATTGGTGGAGATAACAATGTACTGGCGCGTACAATGAATTTTGAGTTTATAAGACCTGTGTATACAGGGGATATAATAATTTGCGAAGTTAAAATTGAAAAATACGAAAGGCAAGAAAATAATAGAACAACTATTATTGCATCCTTTTTATGTAAAAATCAGCATGAAAAAGAAGTATTAAAAGGAAATTTTGCAGGTGTAATTCTTTAAAATTTTTAAACTTTTTTTTTGCTAACAAAGGATAATTAAATAACACATTGGTTAAATCCAATGTGTTTTAAGTATGTTTATTTAAACTATCCCTAAAGTGCAGCGTCTTATGAATTTGAACGATCTTTTTCTAGCAAATAAATGATTTTATCTAGTTTTGTTTCAATTTCTTTAGAATGAATATTACGCAGGCTTGAATTTATTAATAGTCTTCGTATTAACAATGAGAAAGAAATTACACCTAACAAAATTAAAAAAATAGG
>NZ_LJIY01000006.1:328763-360046 GCF_001420585.1 Psychrobacillus sp. FJAT-21963
TAATAATAAGAAAGAGTTAATTTCACTCTTTGAAAATGCGGAATTGAATGAGGCTAAAGAACGGTATTCGCCTTTGGATGCAGAATATAAAATATATTCTAAAGTGGACCAAATTTATATATTTGTTGAAGAAAACGTAATTGTATTACCCAAAAAGAATATTAAGTCTTATAAAGTTATTAATAATGATAGTTTTGTAGAAGAAATAGAAGAAATACTACAATAGAATTTATTTCATTATTGTTTGGAGGAATGTATTTTGAAAAAGTTTGTTTTTATATTTGGGCCACAAGCAGTTGGAAAAATGACTGTCGGGCAAGAACTTGCAAAGGTAACAGGCTTAAAGTTATTCCATAACCACATGACTATTGATTTACTAGAGCCATTATTCGGATTTAGTCCAGAAATGTGGAGATTAACACATCTATTTCGGAAGGAAATATTTAATGCATTTTCTAAAAGTAATAATGATGGAATGATTTTTACTAAGGTATGGTATTTCGATCAAAAAGAGGATTGGGACGATATAGAAAATATGTGTCAAACAGTATCTACACATGGTGCAGATATTTATTTCGTTGAATTAGAAGCCAACGTAGAAGAGAGGTTAAAGCGAAATAAGACACCCCATAGACTTGAATATAAACCAACTAAAAGAAATATTGAACAATCGGAACAACATTTAATTGGTACCTTAGAAAGTAATAGATTGAATTCTAAAAAGGGTGAAATTGAAAAGGAGAATTATATAAGAATAGATAATACATATTTGAGTGCAGAAGAGGTGGCTCAAATAATTAAGAAAGAGTTTAAATTATAGTTTATATGTTCAACTTTTTCTTGTTTACTAGAGATGTCGTTTTTTAATCCTTAAATAGGAATCTTTTCTATTTTAAAAGGATTGTCTGATCTCATCAATTGTTTTAAAAAAATATAGTAATTTAGCACTCTTCACCTTTCTTATTGAACTAAAAAGGTTGATTAGAAAAATAAGTTTTAATATTTTTTTATGTAAATAATAGGAATATCGGACTTCGGTGTAGAAGTTATTAACAGGTAATCAAAATTAAGGAGGAGAATATGAGTAAATTTAGTTTGTTTGGCAAGTTTCTAGTACAAGAAGGTGAACTTGACAAAATGGTAGATATTTTGCTGGAAGCTGCAGAATCTATGAAGAAATTAGATGAGTGCGAGATATATCTTATAAATACTTCTGAAAACGAACCAAATTCTGTTTATGTTTATGAAGTGTGGAGCAATGAAAATGCCCATAAAGCGTCTCTTCAACTGGAAGCTACACAAACATTAATAAAGCGTGCAAAACCAATCATTACTGGAGTTGAGAGAATCAGCACCCTAAAAACAAGGGGCGGGAAGGGTATTTCATAAAATTCTTTTTGAACAAATGTGTTGTATTGTAATAGATGTTGGGTTGCTTAGGCAACTCTTTTTTAATGGAACAGATTAGTTGAAGGAAATTTGAAATATTTAGATGGATTTAATGTTACAATTAAAGAAAAATAATCCATTTATTTTAAGGGTTATATCAGTAATATTATGTATTGATCAGTATGAATTATCAGAACGAGAAAGGACTATATGAGGTGGAAAAATGTCTTTTAGAATTATTGTTCAATTATTTGTAGCTCTAATGGTTTTTATAATATCTATTCTTGTTGCGTGGTATGAGGGAAGCCAAATAAGAAATGTTTCTTGGGAGTGGAAATATACTACTATTTTTTCTGAAATGCTAAACGGTCCAGTGAAACAAGCAAGTGATATTTTAACTATTGATTATTTCGTATATGCCGCTAAATTTTTCCCTACTTTCCCATTGCTCATGTTACTTAGTGGAACTTACCTTTTAATTCTTATAGGTTATTCTTTACTCAAACAAAACAATAAGAAGTTTTCGTATTTCCTAACATGTATTGGGGTCTTGTTCTTGATATTAGGTGGTTTAGTTTCAAATTCTCCAACATACGGCTTAAAATTATTTTTCTACAGTTTTATATTTATTGGGATATCATCAATTGGGATATCGTTATTAAGACTTTCTAAGAATAAGACTAAAGAAATTTATTAACTCGAATTTCTGCTTAAACTATTCTGTATTTAAACGTGTTACATAGTGACGATCAATTAGTATGTAAATTAGTTGAAGAAGGTTTTTACAAAAGAATGAAGAACTAAATAATAAGTGTTGTTTAGATGAATTTAGGAGTTGAGCTATGTTAATCAGAGATATGAACTTATCAGATATCGATAGAGTCAGATCAATTGCATTTGCTACCTGGAGAAAAACGTATATTGGGTTTATTCCAGTACCTATTCAGGATAAAGTCTTAAAGGACGCATACTCAATGAGGAGATGAATAATCGGTTTAAAACCTCTCTAAATTTGATTGCTGAAAATAATGAGGGGATAATGGGATATGCTTTTTTCAAAGGAGCTTTGTCAGACAAAGACGTGTTCTTAGAGTCTTTGTATGTTCACCCTAACCATCAAGGAAAAGGCGTTGGAAAACATTTATTGAGAACTGGACTTTCAAGATTCAAAGATACGAATTCTTTATCTTTAACTGTGTACAAAGGAAATCCTAATATTACATTTTACGAAAGAGAAGGCTTCAAGGTGATTAAAGAGATCGAAGGCGCATTTTATGGACATCCAGTAATTTTTACATTGATGAAAAAGAATCTGGTCAAATTGGATAATAACGTTTGATACATTTTAATTATCTTTAGCACTTTTAAAATTATTTTCGCTGTCTAAACTAGTAATGCAGCAATTTGTTGTTAATCCAAAAATTATCAGAATGGAGTTAAGTTCATGAAAAGGTTAGTAATTATGACAGTGGGTATAACCCATAGTGGTAAAACTACGTTCGCAAGAGCATTAGAAAAAGAGCTGCTTAACTCAATTGTGATTGACCAGGATAACCACGCGCAGTTCCTACACACTTATTACGAATCATTACTACCAAAACAAGGTCCAAATGTGATCAAGTATGCACTCACACAAACTATTGTTAATTATGTAGTTAATGAGACTAATTGCCATCTTATTCTTTGTAACTCCAATCGCAATCGGAAAAATCGCTTGAAACTACTTGAACATTATCACAAACAAGGATTTATTTCTATCCTTGTGAATTTTGAAATTCCAGAACATGTTGTTAAAGAACGTGTTGCCATTAGTCAGCGAACTACAACTATTTTAAGAACAGCTTCAACTTTTGAAGAAGTGCTTATTCGACAGCAAAATGAGTCTAATAAAAGCGATGTTATACCTCCAAACCAAGGCGAAGCGGGCCATTTATTTTTGATCAAAAGCGAGAATGATTTTCCGTACATAATTAAAAAAATTATTAGTATTGCCCATACTAGTAATACATAGGAACAAATTAGTAAAAATAATGAATATTAATTGAAGGTGAGGCTAGGTAATTGGAGAATAGATTGTCATTATTAGAAAACGTACGTTCAATTGCACAACTCGGCTTACATTATGCAGTGAATCCATATGATATAGAAAGATACGAAAAATTGCTTTTATTAGCTAGTAAAGAGTATTCGGAGATTACTGAAGTTAAGGAAAGCGTAATTATTGAAAAGTTTAAGAAAGAGCTAGGACATGTAACACCAAAAGTCGGGGTGAATGGAGTTATTTTTTCTTCAGATGGAAAAATGCTTTTCGAACATCGAGCTGATGATGGAACGTGGGGAATTATCGGTGGATGGTGTGAAACAGGAGAAAGTCCCGAAGAATCATTAAAAAGAGAATTTTTAGAAGAAACTGGTCTAGTAATTAAGGTTAATAGTCTCATTGATATATTTACAAGAAAGCCTGGAGATTTTGGACAGCCACACACTTCCTATCATCCTCTATATGCTTGCGAAATAAAGGACGGAGAATTAAGGACTTCATTTGAGAGTTTGGAAATCGGATTTTATAGTATCGATGAAGTAGAAAAATGGCATGGTGAACACTTTGATATGGCTAAAAGAGCTTATAGATATATGAATATGCACTAGGTTTTGAACAAGTTTGCCGATTAGGAGATTATTCACTAAAAGTGCAAGTAATTTCACGGGAGGTTAGTATATTTAATGACAATTGAAGTTAGAGAGGTACTACCAACAGATTATATAGATTTAGTAGAGTTACTGAGCGAATTAGGATATCCTACAACATTAGTAGATTTAACTGAACGGTTTAAGACAATACAAAAACATGAAGATTATCAGTCATTGGTAGCTGTAAAAGATAATGAAATAATTGGTTTTGCAGGTTTATGTAAGGCCTTCACTTTTGAATTTTCGGGTTTATACGTACGATTACTTGCGTTTGTTGTAAGTTCAAAACAACGTAAGCAAGGAGTTGGTAAAAAGTTACTAAAAGCTTGTGAAGAATGGGCACTTCAGCAAGGAGCAATAGCAATAACTTTAAATAGTGGTAATCGAGAAGAGCGTCAAACTGCGCATCTTTTTTATAAAAGTAATGGATATGAAGGCAAAAGTACAGGATTCGTAAAAAAATTTAACTGATGTACTGGAAGATGAATAAAATTAGAATGTTCGATATTCCTGTATTAAAATTCTTAAAACAATAATCACAACAGATGTCAACCAACTATCTTCAATTATTTTTTTTACATAGTATTGATCAAATAAAGGATACTAAAATAAAGGAGTGATAATTTTGGCAGTGTGTCCTTTATGTAACGGATTAAAACAGTTAGAAATATATTGCCCAAAATGTAGTTCTCAATTAGACGACTCTGGCAAGGTTTCCGATTTTTTAGATCCTTATGGTCATTATAATGATGAAGAAACAGTTAAAATGGGTGATGGCTATCCTAATACAGCTAAAGATCAAATTTGCCCTCATTTAATGGTCTGTAATAATTGCAATTATGATGTTGTTAAGTTCATACAAGAAGAGAGCTAAGTAATTACGTTAAACTTACTAAATCATAGAAGGTAACGCGATTAAAGGGTCATGTTGCCTTTAACAAAATTCAGCAAGAGGTTGAATTTTTTATACAAAAAAATAGTTGTTAGAAGGTATTTTGAAGTATATGTAGAAATAACAGGATAATAGCAATATGTATATTAAATATAAAATGTTTAACGATGTTAAGGACAACTGTATTATGGAGGTGTTATATTGAATAGCCCAATTTTAAATCAGATTGGAACAGTTTTTATCCCTGTTCGTAATATAGAAAAAGCTAGGGATTGGTATTGCGATATATTAGGGTTGCCAGCTGACGGAGAAATACAATTTGGACATTTGTTTGTTATTCCAATGAATGGGACTGGCATTGTATTGGATAGTAAGATTTATTCGGAGGAAAATATTTTTAAAACTCCTTCCTTCCATTTCAATACAAATGATATCGAGGAAGCATATAGGTTTATGGAAAGTAAAAATGTTGATTTAATAACTCAAATTGAACATAATCATTATTTCAATTTTAAAGACCCTGATGGTAATCAATTGATGATATGTAAGTGTTAGAGTGTGATTGAATATATATATATTCTCAGAAAGTGATTTAAAAAAGTTTTCAAATAATCATTAATGGAAGAATACGGGATTAAAAAAATACAATAATTTCAAATTAACACAACGCCCATTTGGGTGTTTTTTTGTTAGAAATTAAAGGATTAATGGATTTGATAGGGAAAATAAAATAATATGATGATATATACTAATAGAACCATTTTATGTATAATTGGTAAATTATAGATTCTAGTTATTCTAAGGAGACCCTAGGTGGAGAATATACAAAAGGTAATTAAACAATTCAAACTTCCTATATTGTCGATTGATACCGTTCCAGAGTCATTTAGTTCAGAAGTTTATAAAATTCAATTAATAAACAAAAAGAATGTATACATAAAGATTCCATATAGCAAAGACAAACTTTTTCGTGAGTATAAAATGTTAATTAAGCTAAAAAATTATATGTCGGTACCAACAGTTCTAGACTATTGGGAGGGGGATGAAACAGTAACAGGTGCATTGTTGTTAGAGGAAATTATCGGTGTCCCCTGTTTAGGAAGAATAGATTTCCAGTTAGCTTTCCAAATTGGAGTGAATCATGCAATGCTTCATGCTTTATCAATGCCTGTATATGGTGCAGAAACCAAGAATGGATTTCAACCTTTAGAGAATAACGATTGGAGAAATTTCATTCAACAAACTTTTATTAAGTTCGAAAAACATTCAAGGCTTGAACTTCCTAATGATTTATACGAAAAATCAATCCGACATTTTGAACTCATTTTTCCTACACTACCTGCTCCTGACGGTCCTTGTATTATTCATATGGATTTTCGACCAGGTAATATATTAATACATGACAATAAAGTTAGTGGAATTATAGATTTTGAGAGTGCTCGAGTTGGGTCTACAGAAATTGATTTTGCAAAGATAAATCGTGATGTTTGGTGTAAATATGAAGGAACTAGAGATGCTTATATCTCTGGATATGAGTCGATTCGACCAATTTTGGATTTAGAAAGTATACTTTCTTTTTATTCTTTTTATGATGCCTTTAACTCTATTGGCTGGTGCCGTTTACGAGGAGTAGACAAGCACCAAGCATTTCTTAACGAGAATATAGAGATTTTAAGAAAGATTTTGTAGGAGAAAACGAATCTCTTGAAAGGTGCAGTTAACATTGGATAATTTAAATATTTATTTCACAACTAGAATGCGGAGGATAATTGAAAACGCTGAAAAAGAAGCCCAACTTTCAAAATTCAAGGTTTTACAGCCTATACATTTACTTATAGGATGTTTAGAAGAAAAGACAGGAGCACTTGGTGAAATTTCAATGAAATGTTCAATAGATAAATGTTCTTTAAGAGCTTTATTGGATGAATATGAGGAAACTTCAGATCAACAAAAGATAAACAGTGTTTATTTCAATATTGCTATTACGAAGGAAGTAGCAAATATAATGGAAGTTGTAATTCATTATATGAAAAAGTATAAGCAAGTCTATGTAAACGAAGGCCATTTATTAAAAGCATTAATAACAACTAATGTAATTGATCAGTATTTATCTGATGAAAATAGGGAGATTCTCTTAAATCTAGGGACTACTTCAAGAGATATGATTACTCATCTCGGTAATTACACTTTCCCTGATTTAAGTTGTTGTGATGTCCGCAAAGTGAATAAATACGATTTTCAGCCCTTAATTTATTTTGTTGAGAACAATTTTTCAATCGAGTGGTCACATACAATAAGGGAAGCATTCTCATTAAATGAACCTACGATTTATATAGCTTTAGACAACAATGGAGATCTAGTAGGTTTTGCTGCTTATGATGTATATAAGAATAGGAAATGCTATTTCGGTCCAATGGGTGTAGCGTTGTCCAATAGGGTTTCAGGGATCGGTTATTCTTTACTTCATCATTGTTTAAAAGATATGAGTGAGATTGGTTATGAGTATGCAATTATAGGTGGAGCAGGTCCGATAGAATTTTATGAAAAAGCGTGTAATGCAGTTGTAATTCCTTCCTTGTAAATTATATGTTCAACTTTAACTGTAGTATTAGGGGGTATCAAATGGAGTTTTATACTTTCAATAAAAATAGAGGGAAAAAGATTCCGAATTTCAATTCGGATTTTATCATGTCTCGTATTATCCACACGCAAAAGGAAGCTCAAATAGGTTGTATGTATTTAGAAAAAAATGGAATTATAGGCTATCATCAGGCAACTGTACCTCAGCTTTTGTTAATTTTGAATGGAGAAGGATATGTACGGAATGGTGATGATAAATATTTTAAAGTTCTACCTGGTGATGCTGTATTTTGGGAGAAAGATGAATGGCATGAAACTAAATCAGATAATGGATTGACAGCAATAGTAATAGAAAGTGAAGAATTAAATCCGGCGTTGTTTATGTCTTTAAAACTATAGGTCTAATGAGATGAATCCTTCAATAATGTAGATGAAGTAAAATAAGCTTAAATGAAAATAAGCAGATTTCTATTTAAATAAAATACTATCCAAATACCCTACTAAATTTGCAGTTTATTTTCTGACAACAAGGGCAAACTATTTTTAAAAAAATTTAAACTACAATACATTAGGGGGAACAAAAATGAAGAAGGCAGTCTTTTTGGATCGTGATGGAGTAATAAATGAAGTGCTGAGTGATCGAGTTAAATTTGTGAATAAACCACATGAGTTGTATTTCTTACCGGGTGTTCCAGAAGCGATTAAAAAATTGAATACTTTCTTTGATTTTGTTTTTGTTGTAACTAATCAAGGGGGTGTTGGTTTAGGGTTTATGAAAGAAGCTCAGCTCAACAAAATACATGAACATATGGTTGCTGAATTAAAGAAGGAAGGTGCAACAATTCATGATGTTGCTTATTGTCCTCATAAGCCAAAAGCAGGTTGTGCTTGCCGAAAACCAAATAGCAAATTAATTGTCGATTTGGGTGAAAAATATGATATTGAATTATCCAAATCCTATATGGTAGGAGATACTGATACAGACATCATTGCAGGGAAGAAGGCAGGAACAAAAGGTGTATTTCTAGGAAAGAATGATCCACTTGCAGATGCCGTTTTCCCTGACCTAATTAGTGCTGTGGATTGGATTATTGAGGATGCAACAGCTGAATAATGTGCGATTAGTTATTCTGAAGTTCTTATAACTTTTTTAAATAAAGAGGTGAAAAATAGTGAAAAATAAATTATTCCATGTAGAAATAATCGTGTTTTCATTATTTTTCATCATTTGTTGTTTAATTAACGATGATGCTAAAAATACTAGATGAAATAAGTAGGAACATCCATGCTTTTATAGAAGTATGTAAAGGTTTTTTCGAAAATAAAATAATAGAATGTAGGTGTGGGAATGAGTAATATCATTAATTATTATAATAAGTTTGATGAATGGGGACGTTTAGAAAGAGAACCGATTGAATTCCAAGTTAATTTGCATTATATAAAAAAATATCTGCCTCCAACAGGGAACGTGTTAGATAATGGTGCTGGACCAGGAAAATATTCTATTAAACTTGCTCAAGACGGTTATAGAGTAACCTTAACAGATTTAACGCCGAAACTTGTTGAAATTGCTAGAAATAAAGTACAGGCACTTAATTTGGAAAAACACTTTAATGGTTTTTTTACTGCAGATGCTAGAGAACTTAAAATGATTAATGATGAAGAGTTTGACGCATCATTAATGCTTGGCCCTATGTATCATATACAAGATGAAACTGAACGTATCCAAGCAGTTAGAGAGTTACATAGAGTTACTAAAAATAATGGTATTGTTTTTGTTGCGTTTATGCCAAGAATCAGGCATATATTGACTTCACTATTATATCCTGAACATTGGAAACCAAATGATAACATAGATGAGATTCAACAATTTTCACAAACAGGTAGTTTTAATCATCAAGATGAAGGACGCTTTACTGGTGCTTATTATTTTAATATAGATGAAATCAAACCTTTTATGGAATCACAGGGATTTGAAAGTATAGAATTGATAGGTTCTAATATAGGTGCAATATTAAATAATGATAATTGGAATTACTGGAGAAACAAAGGGGAAGCAGAACTTGAAAAACTCCTGAAAATGCTTATTGAAAAAGCTGACGACCCACATATTCTTGGAATTTCATCTCACTTACTTTATATTGGAAGAAAAAAAGGGTAATTAATTTACTTATATTTCTATTAGACATTTAGATCACCATAGAGGTCAATTACATAATTAGTTGAAAATGCCTGGTATCGCAGTTTCAAGGGAAACGTTATTTTATAAAATTGAAAGTAATAGTTGACCTTAAGATTATTGCAAGGAGAGTGAGATCATGTTGTTTTTGATTATCTTATTATATTGCATTATCGTTGTATTTCTTATAATCAAAAATTCTATAAAAATTTCTACAGCTTTGCTGCCATTATTATTCTTTTCCATATTGTCCAATGTTACTTTGTCTCAAAATTATACACAGAGTTTATTATCGGAAGCTAATGATGGAATCGGCGTATCCAATTTTTTATCTAGTTTCATATTACCAGACGATTATTGGTCTCAAGAATTGTTCCATTCTAGTTATGAACTTACAACAAATTTATCGTTATTACTACTGATTGTTTACATTCTTACAATAGTTGTTGAAAGTATTTTTCTATTAAAGAGAAAAACAAATTTAGCTTCCGACTCGAAATCCAATTAAAAAAAACCCTTCATTATAATTGTTGCTGTTATGTCTTTTCCGATATTTGTTTCGCTTAGTACAAATAAAGGATATTAGGAGAGTAATATAGTATGAGAATTATTGATACAGTCCCATATTTTTTATATAACTATAATTCCTCTATCGATTTTTTAAGAACTTACTATAGTGTATATCCGGATGTATTTAAAGAATATTTCACTTATCACTGTAAAGACACGGAAGAGCGACATATGGAATCTCTTAAAAAGTATCCAGAATATATAGAACGAATAAAAGAAGTTCATCATAATATCTTACCTATTATAGAAGAAACAGAAGAAGAGTACTTTAAGTTATTTCAAATTTCATTTCCTATTGATGTTAATTTGATTGTAGGTGGATTTGGATCAAATGCATATACGCATAGACAATTTATACCGGACATAACTTTTTCTTTAGAGAAATTGTCTCCAAAAACGGAGCATTTGAGAACGATTGTTGCGCATGAGTTTGGTCATGCAGCACAGAATATCATGTCTGAAGAAGCAGGAATAGATTGGACAGAAGTCCAGTGGAAAAGTCCCCTTACATGGCTGAATCAGGAAGGTGCAGCCACACACTTTTCTCGTCGTACAGCAATAAATCTAAATTCTTCCATTTATTTTTCATATAACGATGAAGGAGAAGACTGGTTATCATTTTCAACAAAAAATAGAAAAGAAATAAAAAGAGCATTCTCAGAGGATTATTCAAATTTAACTGATGAATTATTATTTAAAAAGTGGTTTTCGATAAATGGGGAGAATCGGTTTGGTTATAGCAGATTAGGTTACTTTGTTGGAGATATGTTCTTTCAACATCAAATTGAAAATCTAGGCGAAATAAACGCTGTGATTGCTTGGAAGGAAAAAGGTTTTGAAGAAAGTGTAAAACAATGGTTATTTCAAAATTAATATAATAGAAACATTGCGTAATTTTCGAGACACATATGATAGGTGGAAATAAATTTTGATATTCAGTAACGAAATACTTATCAGAAAAATGAAACAGAATGACTTTGAATTAATGGTTAAATGGCTAAATGACCCAAAGGTTTTGGAATTCTACGAAGAGTCTCCTACTAACTACGATAAAGTGGTAAATAAATATGGACCTAGAGTGGAGGGAAAACACTATGTAAATCCTTGTATGATAGAATTTCAAAATGAAACAATTGGATATATACAGTTCTATCCAATACAAGAAAATGAATTAATAAAATATGGCTATCCACAAAATCAAATTATTTATGGTATTGATCAATTTATTGGAGAAACTCAGTTATGGGGAAAAGGAATAGGTACATCCATGATTTCTATGATGGTAAATTATTTGAGTATACATAAAAGTGTATCACGAGTTGTGTTGGAAGTGAAAAATACTAATGTCAGAGCAATCTCTAGCTATGAGAAGTGCGGTTTTAAAAAAATGAAAGAACTTCAAAATGATTTAACTTTAATGGAATGGATAAAATAAGTGTTAATCTTTGCAGAGTTGGTGATCAATAAATTGATCACCAACTCTTTTTCCTTTTTGTGCTACTAGATAAAGTTAGCTAAACAAGAAGGAGTATTATCCCAACTTCTAGAATACAAAGTAATATGGCCATTCAAGGAGGGGTAAAAATGATTTTTGAGGTTACTTTTCAAGTTCGTGTTTCTGATATTAAGGAAGGTCATAAGTGGTATGAAGTAGTATTAAACAAAAAACCAGATTTACAACCACATTCTGGTTTTGTTGAATGGGAAATTCTACCTGGTTGTTGGTTGCAAGTTGCTGAAGGAATCCCTTCAAAAGCTAGTGGACCTTT
This sequence comes from Psychrobacillus sp. FJAT-21963, assembly GCF_001420585.1. Classification (NCBI taxonomy): domain Bacteria; kingdom Bacillati; phylum Bacillota; class Bacilli; order Caryophanales; family Bacillaceae; genus Psychrobacillus; species Psychrobacillus sp. FJAT-21963. The sequence goes on from NZ_LJIY01000006.1 coordinate 340,834, forward strand.
ACGCTTGGGTGTCACTAATATAATTGCTGAAAGAGAGAGACTTGTTAAGGAGTTAGGGATTGATCACTTTGAGATACATTCTAGAGAAGAAGTATCAGCCAAATGGGGAACTTTCACAGACCCATGGGGGAATCAACTAGGGTTCTTTGAGTATCTGGATAAAATAGAAGAAAAAGAGCGATTTAAGCAGATTGGGGAGGGGTCATTTTAAGCATTACCTTTAATAGAAAGTAGGTTTTAATAGTTGAAAATAAAACAAGAGTTGAACGATGTTTTTGATTCAGTTGTACTACATGTAAATAAAACTTCTGAAGAAGTTGACTGCTCTGGCGCGAGTGTACTCATTATACATAAAGATAAAATTGTAGCGGAGGAATACTGGGGAAAACATTCAAAGGCAAGTGGTGCGAGGCCAATTCAAGAAGATTCGCAATTTCATGTTGCATCAGTTCGTAAAAGTTATATTGGTTTTGCTGCTTCCTACGCGATACATAATGGTTACATTAAATCGATTGATGATGAAGTGAATAAATATTTACCAGTACCGAATATGGACCTGTACAATAAAACAACTATAAGACATTTGCTAACACATACACATGGGTTGAATTTACAAGATAGCAATATAGTTAGAGAGTTTCCGCCAGGGCAAAGTTGGGCTTATCGAGATATTGGTGTTGATTTGTTAACACAAATTATCAAACTGACAACTGGTAAAACAATAGTTGAGATTCTTTATGAAGAGGTCTTTAATCCTTTAGACTTTCAGGAAACAGGTTGGCATGATGACTCCGATTCAAAATTAGTAGATGTTATAAGAAATCCGAATGATTCTCTATGGTCAAACGACAGGGGTAGAGATGGTGATAAGAAAAATATGTATGTTTCCACGAGAGAGCTTGCGTATTGGGGCTATATCCATTTAAAGCAAGGTTTGATTAATGGTAAGCAAGTTGTTTCAAAAGATATTATTAATAGTTCTACTAGCCTTCAGAGTCCTAACTTTATGAATAAGGATCTACCCCAAAACGGTTTTTTATGGTTTGTTAAAGAACTCCCAGCTAAAAAATCTGAGATAGGTGAACTTGTGCCGAAAGAATCATTTCAAATTTTGGGTTATACCAATGTTGCAGTACTCGTTATACCTAAAAGAGATATTGTCGTAGTTCGAATGTTTAATAGTTATGGTTCCACTGATAACTATGATTATTTAGTAAATATTCGAGAATTTGGTGATACAGTCATGAAATGTTTTTAAATCAATAACATTGTTTAAAGTTGGTTTATAAGGAGAGATAATTATGCAATATACAATTGAACCAATAGCATTTGTAAATAATAATAGATTAGATATAGAGGATGATAACTGGGGATCAATCATTTCTACAATTGAGCTCACTGAAAATATGACTGAATCTTCTTTGGCTGGTCTTAATGAATTCTCTCACTTAGAAATCATATTTTATTTTGATAAGGTTTCTGATGATAAAATTCAATATGAAGCAAGGCATCCAAGAAACAACAAAGAGTACCCTAAAGTTGGAATTTTTTCGCAAAGAGGTAAAAATAGACCCAATAAGTTAGGGGTAACAATTGTTGAACTTGTAGAACTTAAACCAAGAAAATTGATTGTTAAGGGATTAGATGCAATTAACGGCACCCCAATTATTGATATTAAGCCTGTAATGAAAGAGTTTCTACCAAAAGGTGAAGTAAAGCAGCCAGAATGGTCCGTCTCATTAATGGATAAATATTGGATCAAATCGTAGAAAAATAGTTTTCTTTAACTAAGAAGAGGGGGGTAACTTCCGAATGGGAGTAAGCCTTTTATATTATTAATAATGATGGAAATAATTGGTGACCAAAATATAATAAAAAATTAAAGGACCTTTTTCGGTCCATTTAATTTAATATGTAAAATTTATTTCATTGGTCATGGTTATGTTTTTATTTTTGAAATATGCCTAAAGAAACTAATGCATCTTTAACACTGGACATTGTTGGTATTGTTTCTATTTTATAATCTAACTGTATCGCAGCTAGTGCTAATGAAGGTCTTAACCCCGTGATAATAGAACGCACACCAAGTAATGATAATACGCTATTTAACTTAAAGAGATAATCTGTAACAAGGCTGTCTAAATTGTAGATTCCAGAAAAGTCGATGATTAAACATTCAATACTTTGGTTTTTAACCTTTAAAGGTACATTTTCCAAAATCTGTATTGCTCTGTCTTCATCAATTGATCCAACTAAAGGAAGTATAGCTATCCCATTTAGAATAGGAACAACTGTAGCAGAAAGATCATTAATTTCCTTTATAATTTCTTTTTGTTTTGTTTCTGATTCTTTTCTACCCGTAATATCTTTTACATATGTTTGAATGGCTTTTGTATCCCCTATTTGAACAGGGTGACAATACAATTCAACATCTACTGTTGTGCCATCCATACGAAAAATTGTTTCCTCTATAACCTTAGCTGGTTGTTGATATGCGGATAGGATTCTTTTTTCTATTGCTACTTTGGATGTTTCTTGGAAAATATCTAAAGGACTTGCACCAATAATATTTTCTTTGGGTGCTCCAAAAAACTTTTCTGCCATGTGATTAACATCAATTATCCGAAGGTTTGTATGGATTATTAATGGATCAAGTGAATATTCCATTATTTCACGGTAGTCAATATGTGCTATTTCTTCATTCAATCTACTCACTCCCTTGAAACTTATGGTTATTATAAAAACAAGTTATTAGACAATTGCTATTGCATAAATTGATTTCTCGTGCAACTCAATATAACTTTAACAGTTTTCAGCGAGATTCGCATGAGAAACTATTTTTGTAAATTTTTAACCTATAAAAAATACTCTATTGACTTTAACTCTATAAGAGCAAAGTAAGGGAATTTCATTATTGTATTTGCTCATGTTGATATAATACAACACTGGTTTGAAGATGCAAGCATATATACACGTTAGAGAAGATGGCTGCTATGATAGAACAAATAGCCGTTTTTGGACCATATCAAGCTTTAGAAATTATGTGAAATTAAATCGTTATTTTTTATGTATTAACAAAGGTAAAATTAATTTAAAAAGGGATGAGAAAAATGGAAAAGGTTCAATCAAATTTTATAAATACAGCTCCGATGAATGCAAATGACCTAAAAATAATTTTAGAGGAAGTAAGAAGTGGGGGAAGGAATTGGGATGATGAGGATAAAGTTTTTCTCGTCAAATCAATGGTTGAACATATTGGCTCTACAGATAGTCGCCTTAGAGATCAATTGATATACACCTCTTTTTATCAACTAATAATAGAGAAAAATCTAATTGAGCATGATTTATTAAAGGAAGTCTTAGATTTTTGTTTAAATGAACGTTTGTTTAAAGGAATCGGAGAAACTGGTACCGATACAGTTTTTACAAGATCATTTACTACTCTATTAATCGCACTAATATTATACAGAGATAACGAAGATAACTTTCTTACACAAGAGATGATTACTACTGCTAAAGATCAGTTAGTTGAATATATAAGCTTGGAAAAAGATGTAAGGGGATTTGTATCAGGTAAAGGGTGGGCTCATAGTATTGCGCATGTTGCCGATGCTTTTGATGAACTAATAAAAAACAATCATATAGATAAAGAATTATATAAAGAAATTTTAATGCCATTATGGAAAAAGATATTTGTGTCAGATAGTGTTTATGTCCACGATGAAGACGAGAGATTGCTAATACCAATTTTGGAAATGCTCAATAACGGGTTGGAACTTGGAGTAATTGAAAATTTATTACAAAGAATACCTGATGAACTTTTGATACTAAAAAAGGAGCTAGATGAGGAAAATTATTGGTTTTTAGTAGCTAACTGTAAGGTATTTTTAAAAAGTTTTTACATAGAGGTAAAGAAAAATACAAGATTACTATCTCTTCAAACTACTATTGAAAAGTGCCTAACTGAAATTTAGGCATCCCAATAGTGTTAGTAAGGAAGAAAAGGCATCTCTACAATCTAAAATGCCTTTTCTTAATGAATGATTTCTATTCTTCTACTGGATTTTTAGGCCCACTAAGATCTAATTGATAAAAAGCTAAGTCAAGCCATCTATTAAATTTAAAACCTGCTCTTTTAATAGTACCTGAGTGTACGAACCCGAAATTTTTATGCATCGCGATACTTTTTTCATTTGTTGCATCTATTCCAGCAATTAATGTACGGTACTCTCTTTCATCAGCAATCGCTATTAATTCTTTCATTAATGAAGTTGCGATTCCTTTTTTTCTAAATTCCTTACTTACATAGATAGAATGTTCAATGGAATATTTGTATGCTGGCCAGGCTCTAAATGGACCGAAAGTTGCAAAACCTGCTACCCTGTTATCTTGTTCAAATACTAATATCGGATACCCTTCGTTCATTTTTTGTTGGTACCATTGTTGCCTATTTTCGAGCGTTTGAGGTTCGTATGTATACACTGCAGTCGTATTTAAAATCGCATCATTATATATTTCTAAAATATCCTGTAAATCTTTCTCTTGAATAGGTCTTATCATTATCAATTCCTCCTATGTATCTAATGCAGTAAATAACACACCTTGACTGGACGAGTTAGCGAATGTTGGAATTCCTTTTCATATACAGGAAATAATATATTAAGGATATGAAAGGAATAAAAATGGAAAAAATTAATCTAATTAAGCAATATAATATCGTTACACCAAATTATAGTTTAGATGATAAAGAAATCTCATTTGACATATACATAAGTCCTAACCAACAGGTCTGTATAATAGCTAAACTAGATAATAACTATATATGTTGGTGTTCTATAACTGCTATAAATGATTATGATACCAATTCTTCTATATTTCAATATATATTGAATCTTAATGTAAAAACCATATCAAACGAGTTTAGTGCATTAGGGGAAAAATATAACGAAGTTAAAAACTGGCATCACCTGATTTTTAGTAAGAGAGCTTATCAAAATGAAAACCGTTTTTTTTCGCCAGTAAATTCTTGTTTCTTTATGGATGGAAAGTTTTTTGCAAGTGAGATTAATACATTTTACAAGCAAGAGAGATCAAAGTGTGACTACAGATTAATCGACGATACTTATGTATCTATTTTAGAAAAATATAAAACTATTTTATATAAAGCAAATCAACATTATAGTTATTATCATGAGGTCAAACCAATTATTAAGATATTAGAAGATGAAAGTTATTTAAAACTTTCTCAAGTATTCGAAATTAGACAATTGTATTTGGAATGTATCCAAAAATCTAATGATTTATATAACCGCTATATGACAGAAATTCGATAAAAAATATGGAAAGAAGGCAGTTCGATGTTGGAAAGTTTGAATAAGCGCCTCCAGACATTGATGCCTATATTAACACCGCTTAGCTTGATTATCGGTGTATTGCTCGATGATGTAGGGGGCCATTTATTATTTTTAGTTCCTTGGTTGTTTGCATTTATGACTTTTGCGGGTAGTTTGAGCTTAAATTTTAAAGGGTTGCAGAGCTTTACAAAGTATCCATTTGTCATTTTATTAACGATAGCATTTTTACATATTGTCATGCCCATTTGCGCTTATATTGTGGCAACTTTACTATTTGATGATCATTTACTGACGATTGGTTTCATCTTGTCCGTTGCTGTACCAACAGGGGTGACTAGCTTTATATGGGTGTCGGTTTGTCGAGGAAATCTAGCACTGTGTCTATCAATTATTTTAATCAATACGCTCATTTCTCCGATCGTCATGCCATTTTTACTGCATCTAGTTATCGGACAAACAATTGAAATTGATACAGCTGCTCTTATGCTTGATTTATTATGGATGATTGTGCTGCCTTCCATAGTGGGAATGTTATTAAATGAATTGACGAAAGGCAGTATTGAGGAGACACTTGGAAAAAAACTTGCACCGTTTTCGAAAATGAGCTTGTTTTTTATAGTCCTTATTAACAGTGGCGTTATTGCACCGTATATTAAAAGTATTACGTGGGAACTTGTTAGTGTTATTGTCATTGTATTTATTCTCGCATTTTCTGGATACGTAATGTGTTTCCTATTAGGGCATTTTCTTTGGAAAGATGTGGGTATTGTAACGACAATTGTGTTTACAGGTGGAATGCGCAATATTTCGATGGGAGTGGTTGTGGCAAGTGCCTACTTCCCTCCGAAGGTTGTGCTGCCAGTTGTCTTCGGCATGCTATTTCAACAAGTACTAGCATCTTTTTTTAGCCGAGTTATAGAATTATATAGAGCTAAATTTGCTCAGGCTTCTGCTTAGTAAAAGTAAGTATTTTTAGTGAAAATGTTAACAATAAAAAATAGCGTTAGGAGAAATCTGATGTATATTCCTAAATACTTTAAAGTCACAAATATAGATGAAATTAAAGAATTTGTCCAAATGAACTCATTTGGAACGATTGTAACTACTAAACAAGGCAAACCTATAGCTACGCACTTGCCCTTAGAATTGCATAAAAATGGAGACGATTACTATATAACCGGACACATGGCGTATGGAAATCCACAATGGAGAACCCTCGATACGAACGAAGATGTACTTGTTATGTATCAAGGACCGCATGCATATATCTCTTCCTCTTGGTACACACATGAAAATGTTCCAACATGGAATTATCAAGCAGTTCACATATATGGAAAAGCTAGCGTTTTGAATGAAGAAGAGCTAAAAGAAGACCTTGCTTCACTGCTTCATAAATACGAAAAGCATCGGAAGGATCCAGTTTTGTGGGAGAAGCTTTCTCCTCAGTTAATAAATCAAGAACTAAAAGGGATTGTTGGATTTAAAATAAAAGTAAAAGAGATCCAAGCAGCCTATAAATTAAGTCAGAATCGTAATGAGGAAGATTATCTTAACATCGTTGATCAACTGTCGGTTGAAGAAAATCTGACTTCTCAACAAATGGCAGAAGTGATGAAAAAGAGAGTGGAAAACCATCAGTAGTAATACTAATATCTGATTAATAAAAAGAACCGAGATTCAGTTGAATTCACGGCTCTTTTTTATTGCTTCAGAATAAAGAGTCTGAAGCCCTTCGATTAATTCTTTATCAGAAATATAGGAGTATGATAAGCGAATGTGATACGTATCTTTCGGTTCATATATATAACCGGGATTAATGAGTACCTTTTGATTCAATAAATTCATAAAAAAATCAGTTGTGACAATAGGTTCATTAAATTTTATCCATATATAAAATCCTCCTTTGGAAGATTCCCATGAAGCGATTTCCTTAAAGTATTTCTCTAATAAACTTTCCATTAAAGCAGCACGTCGTTTTAATTCTTCTTTTAATTTTTCAATGTGTTTTTCATATAAACCAGACGTTAACCAGTAGGTGACAATCTCTTGCGAAAAGGCACTAGAGCCGTAATCCATCTGCATTTTAATATCAGCCAAGCGTTTAATAACAGGTGATGGTGCTACAATCCATCCAATTCTTAACCCAGGGCTTAGTGTTTTTGAAACGCTTCCAAGATAAAGTACTCGTCCTGTTGTGTCGATTGACTTTAAGGAAGGAGTTAGAGCATCAAACGATAATTCAAAATAAACATCGTCTTCAATAATCGGTAGCTGCAAAGATTGGCACATGGCATAAAATGATTCCTTTTCTTCTAATGACCATATCCTACCAGTTGGGTTATGCAGTGTAGGGATCGCATAATAGATACCTTGACGTTTCCCGCGACGCATTTGAATAATCTTTCCGTCTTGATTATTTGAATCAACACTCTGCATTTGCATACCAAAAGACTGGAAGGGATGAATGGAATTCAAATATGAAAATTCATCTTGAAACACAACAGAACCAGTCTCCATTAAACCTACAGCAATTAATTGCAATGCTTGCAAGCCGCCTGATACGATGCAAATATTCTCAGGTGAAGTCGTAATTCCTCGATTTTTTAAATAATCGCAAAGTGCAACTCGTAATTTAAGGCTTCCCTGAGGAGAGGAGTAACCAATAGCTTTTCCTTCTAATTGAAGCTTTTGCAAGGAGGCTTGAATTTCAGCTGTAGGTAACAAGCTAGGGGCTAGCTCACCTGTGCTGAGTCGGATGATGGATTCATCTTGTTCAAACTCATTAATAAGTTGAATCGTTTGAAAGTTAGGTTTGTGAATACTTGCTTCAATATACTTTTGCCAATTAGGTTGCTTTTGTTTCAAAAGCATACTCCAAGAATCGTTGGATACATATGTACTTGAACCAACCTTTGATGATAAAATCCCATCAGCTTTTAATTCGTCTATTGCTTCTTGTAATGTACTCCTGTTAACACCAAGTGTAAGTGCCAGTTGTCGTTGTGCAGGAAGCTTTGTCCCGTTTGGCCATTGTCCAGTACTAATTTGTTCGGTTATCCATTGAATTATTTGCTTTGATAAACTCATTGGAAGTGAACGATTTGGTTTTCAATTCATACAGCAGCCCTCCTTTAAAAATTGGATGGTTAAAAAACCAACCAATTGGACCTTTTTCTTTAGTTATAACACAGCTACGATAGAGAGGAAAGGGGTTGAAAAGATGGAACCGATTTTTCATGGTATCATTTTAGCATTTGGACTGATTTTACCTTTAGGGGTGCAAAACGTCTTTGTCTTTACTCAAGGTGTCACACAACCAAGTATGGTTCTAGCGCTTCCTGCGGCGATTACTGCAGCTATATGTGATACAATTTTAATCATTTTAGCGATTTTTGGATTATCTATGATTGTTCTACAATTTGAGTGGATTCGCCTGATATTAATTATTGCTGGAATTCTATTTTTACTGTACATGGGGAAAGTGATTTGGCTATCAGATGCAGCTAGTTTAGAAGGGAAAGAAGCATTGCCTTTAAAAAAGCAAATTCTTTTTGCACTTTCAGTATCCTTACTCAATCCACATGCTTTGCTTGATACGATAGGTGTGATCGGGACGAGTGCGGTTAAATATGAAGGACAAGATCAAGGATTGTTTATGATTGCTTGTATCATCGTTTCTTGGCTATGGTTTTTGTTATTAGCAACTACAGGAGTTTTCTTGAAAAAAATACAAATATCGAAAAAAGTATTTATCTTATTTAATAAATTATCAGCTATTTTTATATGGGGCACTGCTATTTATTTACTGGTAGGTTTGTTTTAATTCTTAACGATTCGCACAGTGCGTTTCCTTTAACATAAAGCATAATGAATAAGCCATTTATTTTGAGTAATAAAATAAAGGGATTTCAATATCCTATGGAGAAGATGGAAGGGTTGGCAATTTATATGAGTAGAGATAGGGGATATAATTGTATTAACTAGGATAACTACCCTACCAAAGGATAAAAGAATTGCTGGAGTTCATTGTATTCCTATAACAGAAACTGGTTCTATTATGATGGCATGGGACAAGGATGAACTTATACTAACTACTATTGGTGGAAGAATCGAAGAAAATGAAAGTTTGGATGAAGCACTAGAACGTGAGGCTATGGAAGAAGTGGGAATTATTCTAGAATCCAATAGAATCCCGTTTGCTTCTTGGTACTGGCAATCAACTGATACATATACTGTATGGTTTTTAGTAAGAGTCGAAAAAATTTTAGCCTATTCATTTGATTTTGAGAAAACAGGCTATGTTATTTTTAATTTTGAAACGGCTAAGCAAATAGTCTCCAAAATTGAATCTAATAACGACAAAAGAGTTCAGATTTTAAAAATGGCAGAAGAGCAGGCAAAAAATCTGAGTTGGATATGATAAATAAATATACTGACAAGGGGTTAAAGTATGCAAAAGAGTACTGTCCTTTTTTACGGAGCTATTAGTTTGGATGGTTACCTAGCTAGGGAAAACCATTCGTTGGATTGGTTAATTGGAACGGAAGGTGAGGAAGACACAGGTTTTTCTGAATTCTATGAAACAGTTGATACAATTCTTATGGGAAGAAACACATACGAACAAATATTGATTCTTTCTCCAGAGGAGTTTCCATATAAAAATAAAAAGTGCTATATATTTTCCAGTACATTAACTGGCTCCAATAAGTATGTAGAATTCATTAATGAGGATATTATAGGCTTCACTAAATCGTTGAAAGAAAAAGAAGGCAAAAGGATTTGGCTTGTAGGTGGAGGAGAGGTGTTGCAACCGCTTCTTAAAGCAAACATTATAGATGAATTTATCATTCAAATTGCCCCGTCCATCATTGGTCGTGGGATACCACTCTTTGTGCCAGGTAACTATGAAAAGGATTTAACTTTGGTCGATGTGAGACGTTATAAACAATTTGCAGAGTTACATTACACAAAATATTAAGCTATCTAGACTTGTCTTGGAATTTGCGTTGATAGTTTAACAAAGGAGTTTGAATGCATGATAAGTGAAAAAGAAAAAATGTTAAACGGTGAGCTTTATAATCCAATAGATCCAGAATTACTGAGAGAAAAGTTAACTGCCCGAAAGCTGACTAGATTATACAATCAAACATTAGAAACGGAGGAGGACAAAAGGACAGAACTTTTAAAAGAACTGTTTGGTTCAACAGGAAATAGTTTAAGTATAGAACCTACTTTACGTTGTGATTATGGCTACAACATTCATGTTGGTGAGAATTTCTATGCTAATTTTGACTGCGTGTTCTTAGACGTTTGTGAAATCCGGATAGGAGATAACTGTTTTATTGCTCCTGGAGTCCACATTTATACAGCAACCCATCCATTAAATGCCGAAGAAAGAGTATCAGGTGTAGAGTACGGAAAACCGGTGAAAATTGGGGACAATGTTTGGATTGGTGGTAATTCCGTTATTAACCCAGGGGTCACCATAGGAAATAATGTCGTCATTGCTTCGGGTTCAGTTGTCACAAAAGATGTCCCTGCGAATGTGGTAGTAGGTGGAAACCCGGCAAAGATAATAATGCAAATAGATTAAATACCTTTAAGACAAACTGGGGGTTTTTATGTACAGTTCACAAGAATTTACCTTAGACAGTGTTACTTTTCAATTAAGAGAGAAGCATGATTTTAAATGGATTCATAGTTTAGGTGAAGTTTTTTGCGTTTTTGATAAACAAGATTCTGGGAACATTAGTTTCGGTGTAGAAAAAAACGGTTCAAAAAAGTTTGTGAAGTATGCTGGAGCAAAAACTTTAGAGTATAAGGGGCATCCAGAAGATGCGGTAGCAAGATTAAAAGACTCAGTTAAAATCTACAACAATCTGTCCCATCCATACTTGGTAAATCTACTTGATTATTTTGAGGTTGAGAAGGGGTATGTTCTAGTGTTTGACTGGATCAATGGGGAGTCTCTCCATTCTCATTGGTCTTTTCCTCCACCGAAGAAGTACAATCATCCCGCTTCTCCTTTTTATCGTTTTAAACAATTACCTATTGAATTCCGTTTAAGATCTTTAACAAGTATATTTGAATTCCATGTACATATGGAAAAGAAAAATTATGTAGCCGTTGATTTTTATGACGGGAGTATCCTATATGATTTTGAGAATAACAGCACAAAAATATGTGATATTGATTTGTATATGGAAAAACCATTTTTCAATAAGATGGGAAGACTCTGGGGCTCCTCTAGGTTTATGTCGCCAGAAGAATTTACATTAGGCGCTCCAATTGATGAAAAAACAAACGTATTTAACATGGGAGCCACAGCATTCTGCCTTCTTGGAGGAGAACTAGACCGTTCATATTTAAAATGGGATGCAAGTGCTGAACTGTATAAAGTTACAACCAGGGCTATTGAAGAAGACAGGAGTAAAAGGTATGCCAATGTAGAAGAATTCTATTTTGCTTGGAATTCTGCTTTAAAAGACACTTTTAACTATGAACATTGAAATACTATAATGATTACCCGCTTTCTATCAATTTTCAAAAGATAAAGTAAGGAGACATGCTAAGTTATGTGGATTCAACGATTTATCGATACGGAAAGAGGAACATTTGAACTATTTGAAAATGGTGATGGAGAGCCTTTAGCCGTTACACATTTATATAGTGCTTATGATGAGCGAGGAAATTCTTTTGCAAACTCGTTTACATTCGACTATCACGTGTATTTAATAAACCTTCGTGGTTGTGGAAATTCGGTCAAAGCTGAAAATGACAGTCAGTATAGTATGGACGAAACCGTAAGAGATTTGGAAGCAATTCGTATCGCTCTACAATTGGAACGGTGGGGTTTTGCTGGTCATTCTACAGGAGGCATGCTTGCACTTAAGTATGCAATCCTCATGCCTTCATCACTTACAAAGATTATTGCTGGAGGAGCAGCAGCGAGTATAGAATATGGCTATGATCCTGCCAGTATATATTGTTCTGAAAATCCTAACTTCAATCGAATTAATGACATTATGAACCAATTTAATGATCATTCCACAACAGTTGAAACTAGGCAGAAATTAGGCTATGAATGGGCTTTATTGTCATATTATTCCGAAGATAAATTGAAAGAAGCATTAAAAAAACCGAATAGTGGTAAGACTGTTGGCGATCGTTTAGATTACTTTAGAAAAAAAGAATGTACTACATATGATTTACGAAATGAATTATTATATGTGACAGTCCCTAGTTACATATATGCAGGTAAATACGATGCACAATGCCCTCATAAATTCGGTGTAGAAATCGCGAATTTAATTCCTAATGCAATGTTTACAACATTTGAACAAAGTAATCACAATCCTTTTTCGGAAGAAGAGGAAAAATTTCAAGCATTTGTGAAGTCGACTTTATAGTGAAATAAGTATCATCATATAAGGCCTCTTAGGACACTATTTCCTAAGAGGTTTTAATTTATTTTATTTTTTCAAAACTTTTATCGTAGTTGTATGTCTAATAAATAAGAACAATGAAATGAGGTGAAATCTTGAGAGGAAAGAGTCTTGTTAAGAGGGCTATTAAAGGCGATGAAGAAGCATTTTTAGAACTCATACATTCATATCAAGAAGCTTTATATCGAACTGCAATATCGTATGTAAAAAATGAAGAAGATGCATTGGAAGCGGTTCAAGAGGTGACGTATAGGGCTTATCGTAGCATAAAAACAGTGAAGGAGCCTGCCTACTTTAAGACATGGCTCATTCGGATTATGATGAACTATTGCCTAGATGTGCTGAAGAGAAGTAATAGGGAAATAGTTGAAGAGAGTCTGATTAATAGGACGGGTGTAAGTGAAGATTTTACTTATATGGAAGTAGAAGAGGCACTTTTAACTCTATCAGATTATGAAAGAGAATTATTGCACTTGAAATATTTTGAAGGGGTCAAAATAAAAGATATTGCTGTTATGTGGAATACTCCAGAAGGAACTATTAAAACTCGATTACATAAAGCATTACGTGCACTTCGGAACAATTTTGATGAGAAAGGAGATGTAAAGCGTGTTTAAGGAAGAAGAAAATAAATTGGAGAAGCGAAAGAATGCGATTGATCAAGTGAAAATACCAGCGGACAAATTACATTTTGCCGTACGACAGGGATTCGAGAAAGCAAAAAATGAAAGAGCATTAAAAAGAAATATTATACGAAAACGGAGTACATGGTCAATTGTCGTAGCTGTAATTCTTCTTATCACATTTGTCACTTCTATTACAGTGTCCCCAGTATTCGCAAGCAAAGTTGCATTAATACCAGGTATGGATAAAATTGTGGCACTCATTAAGCAAGATAGAGGCTTGACTGCAGAGATTGAGAATGATTTTTATCAGCCTATAAATTTATCGCAAGAAAAGAACGGTATTACCGTGACACTCGATGGAGTAATTGCTGACAAAAAAGGCATGGTGATTTTTTATTCCGTTCATACGAACCAAATGGATGTCGGGTCTCTTGAATTAAAGTATATACAATTGTGGACAGGCATGAATTCCCGCTATAGATTTGATTTAAATGATTCCGTTCTACCTTTGACAGAAAGAAAGGATTCACAGTTTTTTAGTTCTACCGAGCATATAGAAAGCAGTAAACTCGAAGAAGAACTATCCTGGGCGATAGGTTTGAAAAACGGAGAAAAAATAGAGCATTTTAAAATTCCATTTTCATATAAGAAGATGGATGTAGAGAGTAAGAATATTGTTGTGAATAAAGAAGTAACGATTGATGGCCAACGTATTAAAGTAAAAGAATTGATAGTCGATCCAATCCGTACTGTTGTTAGGTTAGAAGAAAATCCACATAACTCGAAGAAACTTCTTGCTCGTGCTTTTGATGAATTAGAGCTGAAAGACGACTTGGGAAGGACATGGTCGGCGTTACCTGGAAATTCATATAAACCACTTTTAAACGGTGATGTATGGGATGTACCACTTAAGGAAAGCTTTTACTTTTATGAACCGAATAAATTGAGCTTAACATTTGGGAAAATTGCAGCAATGGATAAAGACCAGGCTTATATTTTAATAGATACCGAATCCAAGGCATTTTTGAAACAACCTTCAGAATCGTTATTCTTTAATCTAAAAGTAGAGAATGAAAAAGTTAGTTTTACAATTGAAGCTGATAATAACAATGATTTTGTTTATTTTCCTAGATTTACAGATGCTACTGGAAGAGATTTTATTATTTATTATAAAGGACTTTTTCCATCTACTGCAAATTATGTGAGAGGCTCATTAGTTCAAGTTTCTAATGAGGAAATGAAACTTGAATTTGATTTGCCGTGGGAAAAATTTACCAATCCATTAAGATTTGAATTGGATTCTTATCCATCTTGGATTGAAGATGATGTAAAGGTGGATATAAAATAAATTAACAAGAACATTCGTTCATAATGAAAGATAAAGCGGATGTTCCTTGTGAATTAAATGTAACCGTGCTATAGATCCAAGCAGGAATAACGATTTTTTTGTAGAACTTATTGAAGAACGGAGCAGAAAAGTTAAACAAGCAATCTTAAGTGAAATATCTATATGGAGGTATGAATAATGAATACTGTCGATGAAATTAATGTAGTGGTAGCAGGATTACATGAATTGGATTTGGTTGCAACATTATTTGATAAATACAGAGTGTTCTATAACCAAGAATCCAACTTAGAGGCGGGAAGAAAATTTATTGAAGAAAGAATGAAAGAGAAGCAGTCTGTCATCTTCCTAGTTACCCAGGAACAAGTAAATGATGTGCTACCATTGGGATTTGTTCAACTATTTCCCTCATTCTCCTCGGTATCCATGGAGAGACTGTGGATATTGAACGATTTATATGTGGACCAATCAGCAAGACGTTTAGGTGTAGCGAAACTTTTATTAGAAAAAGCAAAAGAATATGCAATTCAAACAAATTCAAAAGGATTAGTCTTAGAAACTGCTATTGATAATCTTAATGCTCAACGACTGTATGAATCTATTGGATATAAAAAGGATAGCGGTACCATGCATTATAGTTTTTATCTTAAATGAATTGTTGGGCCATTACAAACGGAGACTTTAGTGAATATGGGGTTGCCAAAGGCAGCTCTTTTTTCTTATTGGACTAACTGGGCAACCAAATCAAAGGGGGAGTATAATGAAAGATTTCTATGTTAGTTTGTTTGCTTTACTCGGACTGTGTCTTTTAGCAGGATGTACCGATAATCAATTCGACAATAAAGTGAAACCATTCGTAAAGACGGAGGAAATAAAAGAAAGCGACCCTTTATATGTTGACACGATTGAAGACTATAAAGTGCCATTCAAAATTAGCCAAATTAAAAGTGTAATTGTTAAATTGAATGACAGTGCTTCAGAAATACCTCTTAAAGGAGTTAGATATGAAGTGTCGTTAATGTCAGAAAAAGAAATATCAATTGACGATAGAACATCTTATAATTTTGAGATTGTAACTGATTCTTCCTTAAAGGAATCATTAGGGCCGATACAGCCTTTGCATTTAACAGACACTCGTGATGGATACTTATATACTCTTTCGTTTGAAACAATATACAGGGATTATTCCATAGAAGAACTCGAAAAATTAAATAAAGAACGCAACTTTAAAATATATCTTAATTACAAAGGTGTAAATGAAATTGGGTTTTTATAAAAAAGAATTTATATTAATCTTCCTGAATTAAAACGTAGGTTAGTTTAACAAGAAATAGGGGGTAGTTCAGATAATTATTAGAAAACTAGTTTCTGCGATAGTGACTTGTGGGTTAGTTATGATAATTTACTTCGTAATAGAGCAGACGGGGTTTGTTATCATCTTAGGTATGTTTTTACTCCCTATACTTTTGTTTTATGGGATCCCGGCATCTATATTTTCTGATTATGTTACAAAAAAATCTAAAGGTATGTATAGAGGGTTTTTTGCATTATTGGTTCACTTATTGCTTGCATGTTTATTCGTTTTAATACCCTTTATCTTTTCAGAAGAGGAAAGAGAGATTTTATTTTCTGACTTTAAGAGCTCGTTTATATATTTCTTTTTAATTACCTCTATTCTTTCTTCAAGTCTCTTCTGGTGTATAGATGAGTTTCTTAAGAATAAAAGAGTAAAAGATATTGGTCAGAAGATAGGAGATTTAAAAATTTAGTAAAGTTGTATGGATCATCTCCCAAAAGACATTTTTGTATCAAATTATTTAGACGAAGGTATATTAATTTATTCTGTTGAGGAAGATAGTGAAGTTATCCTTGTTCAAACAGAAGTAGATGGTGTCTATGAGATATTTAAAAAAACAATAAAATAAATTGTTAATTTAGCTGCGAAGGATAAACTTAATTGCCATCTTATCTAATACAGCAGCGAATATTATCCCTACTGAATACCGGATCAAATCCTCTATAAGAAAACCTTTTCCAAATATTAAAGCCCCAAGAGATGTCCCGCGAATCTGATTAATCCAATCTTCCTGATACAACTGACTAAATTCAATGCCGAAGCTAAACAAAAAACTGAGCAAAATGACCGTAAGGGTGCTCTTATGAGTTAGCAGAAAACGAAATCCGAAATAGACCATCATTGCCCATAGAACGTCTCCTGCATTCAGAGCTAAAAATGGCATAAGTAGAACACTCCATTTTCTAGAGGCAAGGCCTAACAAAATAGTGCTAGCAATAGCTATCAAATAAAGTATTCGCATGTTACGGTATTGCGAGTTGTTAGGTTTTTGCTCATTAGTCAATTGAATCACTCTTTCTGTTTGGTGACATTATTCCTTAACTTTCATTATTTCATAAATCGTCGAAGAAAGAATTATGTGTTTTTGAATTGTTGAAACATTGTCGATAATAAACCGTATTAATTTTAAAAGGGGGAATACTGAATGCTTGATCGTAGGAATAGAACCTTATGTATTGTTATTTTTAGCATTTTGACAATGATGTCAGTGTTATTGATGTCTGGTTGCTCTCAAACAGAAGAAGATCCATATAGAACAGCAATTACAAAAGTTCTGGAGCATCAGTTTAATGGTCCTGATGAAAAATTCATGGAACTATTGTGGAATCCTAAGTATACAACTGTTGTGAATAATAAAGAAGAGAACAAAGAGTTTGATAAGTATGTAGAAGAGGTATACGGACCTTACTTTACAGATTCTGAGCTCGATTTCTTTATTGCTGCATTTGCTACTTCATACCAAAGTCGCGCTTTCGACACTGGACATAAGTTAAGTCTAAAGGATATCACGATTGAGCAAAGTGATAAAATTTCAAATCGCTATACTTTCATAGCAAAGGTTGGTTATCAGAAAAATGGAGATGAGGAAAAAATTGCAAATGTAGAAGGTGAAGTCATGTTCTCTACAAAAGAAGATGGCCAAATAGGGAGATTTTCATATGGAGATGATGACGGTTTGTTGAGATAATGAGCAATTGAACAATGCTTTTGTTTTACAACTGACGGATGCTTTAGTTGAAAATTATTGGTTGGTTATTGAATGAACTTTTATATTTATATGGATAGGTCAGAATAAGCTTTATTTTTTAAGGTTTTCATTGTAAAAATGTCATAACTGTAAATAAAAATCATACAAAAATTTAATAAAGGACTTCATCATAGGTTTTTATTTATATAGAATAGTGAGGTTTTTAAACTTCGGTGGGGTTGTTATAAGAAGGATTAACGCAAAAACGAGTGAAAATCGACCAAAAAAGAAGAAAAAAGCCAAGATAAGGTAATTTTCAATCGAGTAGCAACGTCTTTCATGACGTTGCTACTTTTACATTTAAAAGTACTTTTGATAATACTCTTTCCTTAGCCTCCCGCTTAATTGAGCGTAGATTTTGGTCGTTTCACTTTTCTCATGCCCCATAAGACTTTGTATGACTTCAATAGGAGCCCCGTTATTCAACAAATGAGTTGCGTAGCTGTGCCTAAGTTGGTGTGGATGAATCTCTTTATTGATTTCAGCACGATTGGAGATCCGCTTGATGATGTATCGCATTTGGGCGACACTCATTTTATGTGGCTGCCTTGCAGTTACAAAGATAGCAGGATTTTGGTCATTACGGCATTCCATATAGCGTTTAAGCCATATGTCGCAACGTGTATTAAAATATACTTCCCTTTCCTTATCACCTTTTCCTCTAACGATTGCAGACTGGTTGGACCAATTGATATGGTTCTTTTCTAACGCAACTATTTCTCCAATTCTACAACCGGTAGAAAACATAAATTCAAAAATCGCTTTTTCCATTGGGGAATGACAGGATTCACGAAGGTGTTCAATCTCCCGTTCGGTTAAATACTTGGGTATCCGCTTCCCTACTTTTGGCTCTTTAATCTTGGAAGTTGGATTCTTACTCAGGTAGCCTTCTTCATGAGACCAACGAAAAAACGATTTTATAAAGCGGATACGATGTGCAAGACTGGCTGGTTTTAAATGCTTGCCCGATGTAGCAAGATATTCCTTCAGTTGATTTATATCGAGTAATTCCATCTCTACATCCTTAAAATAATCAATTAGTAGCAAAGACTGTAACTGGTAGGCCTTTAACGTTTGTAGCGAAAAGCCCTCTATTCGTTTATCGGCTTCAAACGAAGACCATGCTTTAGACAGTAACAATTCCATTCCCCCTAAAATAGTACTCTTAAAGTGATTATTGCCAACTTAATAGAATTATAGACATAAGAAGTGTTTTTTTACTAACGCGGCAGGATAGTTGAAGAAGGGATATCGTAGAAATGTGGTATAGAGGTGTTGTTTATGGAGGCAAAGGAACTTACTAAGATAATTAATAGTCTTGAAGAAAAACCTGGAGGCA
>NZ_LJIY01000006.1:360124-379751 GCF_001420585.1 Psychrobacillus sp. FJAT-21963
CCATCTATTAAGAGTGGAAAAGTCTATAAAAAAATTATTAAACAAGGTTACCCAGCTGTTGAATTACTGCAAAATTACTTAGGCAACTTTTCTTCTTATTGAACTAACGGGGCAGTTTAGTTGAATAAGGATTAGTGATAAAATGATAGTAAAACGAGGTGCTAATATGTTCCTTTACGATTATATGAGTGAGAAGTTCCCTAATTTAAAAATAAGACCACCTCTTTTTTATAATTGGGATACAGGTATTCGATTTGAGTTGGGCAATCCTGATGACAATGATGAAGTAAGTTATATGAAGGGTGTCTATCACCGTTCTTTATCTATTTTCAAAAGCCTTCATTCTTTTGATGATGAAATTGTTATAGTAGCCAACGTACATCATGCAGGCGAACAAAATTTATTAAAAAGACGAAAACTAAAAATATTTAACCATTATATAAAATCTAAAAATGTCTTATATAGACTGCAACATAAGGTTATTCCATATGTCTTTGAAGATGTGTACGACATCTACGACTTTGAAACTCATAGATACACACTTCAATGTAATGTGTCTGACGTAAAATACATTAACATGATAAAAGCAATTTGTAATCACGACATGGATATTAAACCCAAAATATATCATGATGTATTTTTTATCAATAAAACCAAAAATACAATCTTTCATATTTACGATGACAGAGGTTGTGATGTTTTATCTTCAGACAAAGAGTCTATTGGTCATTTGTATAAAAATTACAATGATTGGATTTTAGATTATGACAGGAGTGCCATTGATAAAACATTTCAATAATCGACCTGTACTTCCTCAACTAGAGGGTGCTTTACTTCAAGAAGGAGTAGAGCCTTTTTTCTTTTTGAACTAACGGGGCAGGTTAGTTGAATAAGTAATAGGGGAAAAGTTAGTTATTATTGCAGGAAAAAGAAAGAAGAGAAGGTGTACAATGGACACGAATGCACGGAAAACAAATTTAGAGTCGCTCTTACAAAAACAAAAAGAGAAAGAAAGAAATGATGAAATACAGATGCAATTAGGTTGGATATTGGAGCCTTTCTCAACTAAAGAAGGTATTACGCTGTTAGGTGATGAGGAAAGGGAAAAAATGAAATCTGAATTTATAGAGAGCATCCCAATAATTGAATGGGTAAGTCTAGATTTAGAGAAAATGAATAACAAGTTCGTGATATACAATGTTAGTAGCGATAAGGTGACATTGTTTTTAAAAGATAAAGAACTATACACGGAGAATTCCGTTTATCTTTTCTTACAAGACGACCTTCCTCCTTTTAGTACATTACCTTGGGTGAAGATGCCGCTATCCAAGGTTATTGAAAATATTGCTTATCTAGCAGCAGAAGATTCCTATCAACAGTATATATTTTGCCCAACACCTAAATTTGTAATAGAATTCGTTGAACCTGACTTAATAACCATTGCTTGGTAATTGGGCGTTTCCTGATGGGTACATATTTTCACTAACGGGTGCTTTAGCAAAACAAGAGGCTAACCTTTAGGGGAGCTTTTTCTTATTGAACTAACGCAGCAGGATAGTGAAGGAAGGGGAATTTTATGAAGAGTAAAAGAATTTTATTGTCGGCTATAACAATTTCTGTTGCCTTTTTGATTGTTTTTTTAATTTATAATTCTTTTTCGTCTGTGTTAACTGTAACTGATTTTACTGTCACTGAAAAAGGGTATTCTAACGATAACAATGAAGCATGGATAAAGGGATTTAACCCCAATGCCCCAGTGGGACATCAAGAAGAGATTAAAGTAATTGTTAGGGAACCAATGGTAATGAATTTAATTCAGAAAGATAAGACATACTTCGTAAGATACACGATAAAAAGAAATGGTTTAATTTTTCTTAGTGATATTGAAACTATTGAGGATCACAAATAAGCTTAGTTATTCAACTAACGGGTGCTTTAGTAAAATATCATGGGGTTGCTATAGGCTATTATTATTACTTTTTCAAATAACGCAGCATTTTATGGGGGGGATGGGCATTACAATTTCTATTCACGATGGTGTGATAATTGGGTACTCAGTAAGTTTTCTAGAAAATGAATTAATTTTAGATATCGAAACGGTGGCAGATGAAATTGTAACTGTTACATTCGAGAATTATTTAGCACATGATTTCCATAATGTAATGGCGGGAAGTATTTTGTTTGATATTGATGAAGCCGATTTGAATACATTTTTTGTAGAGAACAGAGAACAATTTGAGAACTATAAATTATATGCTTGGCCGATTTGGTACGGTAACACGAATGAACTCGAACAAGACTTACAAAAAGATAATTATAAATGCTATGTTATTAGTGCTTCACTAGGATTAACAGGTTATGTATTCGCTAAAGCCCTTAAAATCAAAAGGAATTGACAAGTTTGGCGTGAATAACCAAAGTTTGTGAAGTATTCTACTTAAACTAGCGGGTGCTTTAGCTAAGAACACGAGTTGCTTTAGGCAGCTCTTTTTTTCTTACTGAACTAACGCAGCAGTTTAGTGAAAGAAGAGTATCAGGAAGTTAAACAAAAAATCCTTTTCTAACATGTAGAAAAGGACACATAAAGTTTTGTAGACCATTGATAAAGAAAACTACTCGTAATTAGCCATGTAATTCCCTTCTTCAAAA
This sequence comes from Psychrobacillus sp. FJAT-21963, assembly GCF_001420585.1. Taxonomy (NCBI): domain Bacteria; kingdom Bacillati; phylum Bacillota; class Bacilli; order Caryophanales; family Bacillaceae; genus Psychrobacillus; species Psychrobacillus sp. FJAT-21963. The sequence continues at coordinate 362,774 of NZ_LJIY01000006.1, forward strand.
ATTTCTCTCGGACTTTTGGAAGTCCATTCTTCTACTGTCACATCGGGATGCAAGTTTAAGTAAGACCTAATCATTTTATAGCCTTCACTATAGCCATAATTATCAGGCAAACCCTTAGAGCCACCCATTACAAACTCATTGGTACCACTGCTCTCAAGATATGTTTCAATCTTACTCCAATATTCTTTGTTAAAGCTTTCGTCAAGCACCAAATCTTTACTATTTGTATCGGGGTATACTAAGGTTTCAAACATTATGGCAGACCCCTCCATAATTATATTATCTAAAATAGTCATAAAATAATCTTCCGTATCATGTTTTTCGGTCCAAACACTATGATGATATTCATGAGAAATACCTGATTTATTATAATTATCAAGCTCACTCAATATAAAATAATTATTAAGCTCACTGATAAAGACTGTAATTTTCCCCGTTCCTAATGTATACATGTCAGAAGGCAATTTTTCATTTTCAGGAAACACACATACTGTTGTTATATTATCTGATGAAAGTATGTCTGAGGATTTAACAAGGGAGTCCTCAAATAACTTGTTCATATGTTCTTTATCCAACGATTCAATTTGTTTCTTAATACTATTAAAATCACTTTCATCCGGTATCCAATCAAATACACTAAATTTATAATTCGCACCTTTAAAACATGCATCATATACAGGTTCGATAATTATCTTTTGATATAATTCGTTAGGTGATTCATCAGGATTATCCTTAACAGTTTCAAAATAGTTTTTATATAGCATATAAGCATGAATTATATTAAATTCCTGCCCTGTATTGGGATTTTTAAAAGAATAGGATATATTTTGTTGTTCATTTTCCATATTTATATTCTCGTGAGATTGTTCATTTTCCATAATGATATTCTCGTGAGATTGTTCAGTTTGTTTACAGGCTGATAAAATAAAAATTAATAGAAGCATACAAAATGAAATAAAAACTTTATTTGTGATATTCATAAACTTCATCTCCCTTTTCAATATTGACCTATTTCCTATACATTCCATTTTGTCTAAAAGTTTCATCAATTTAAACTATTAATTTTAATAACATAAAACAAAACATACTTTTAAGATAATAGGTTGGCTTGGAATAGTTGGAGGGAAGATTCTTGAAGAGGGAGACTACCATATCAATTATAAATAAAATCTTTGTGAAATAATGTACTTAAACTAACGGGTGCTTTAGTTGAAGAAGAATTGATTCTTAAATTTATGATTACTCAAGAGTAGGAGGAATGGGAGAGATGGATAATATACTACAGCAGTATGCTGATAAGTTTGGAGATAACTTTCCTATCATGGCTGTACTGCATTTAGAGGATGCAGAGATTGTCAAGCTAATTAAGAAAGCTATTGAGGATAATAAGCCTTATGAGGCGGAATATGAGGATCAGAGAAACTACTAAAGTTTCTCTTTGTTCATATTAGTATGCAAAAAACTAAATTTGGGACTCATTTACTTTATAGTTGTATGTAGACCGAGAAAATCTCCTAAATGGGACGTATTCAGCTCTGATAATCGCCGGCCAATTGTCAATGGCTGATCAGTTTTATCCGATTTCTTCTAAAAACTTTGGTTTAGAACAAAGTAATAATAATCGACGTACTAACATATCATTCAAAGGATCTATACGTTTTTTTTCCATTGCGGAAGCTACTTAGCTTTGGACGCTGATATCCTAAAATAATACTTAATATTCAGAAAGGTGTTGACATTCAGAAATAAGAAAGGATATACTATAGGTGTTAGATATTCAAATTTGAAATGGAGGTACGGAAAATGACTACATTTAGAACTTCAAAAAATAATCGTATAGTGATTTCGTGCCCAACCGCTAATTATTTTTTTGTAAATAATTAATCCGGACGGTATGTTATGCCGTTCTTTTTCTATGAGCACACGCTTATGTAAAGAAGCGTGTGCTTTTTTGTGTGCATTTTTAAGAAACTTTGGTGTTTTCACGCATTGCGTGTTGCATATATAAACAAAATAACAAGAAAAGGAGTGCTGGTGATGATGATCATGAAACAGCGAAGAAAGTTATTAAAAAAGGAATCTCTCGAAAGTGGATAGCACCGTTTGAGGAAAGAAAAACCCCAGTTGACTAAAATGATGCTATTGGTTTAATCGGAAAAATAATAAATGAAGGAGGAAAAAAAATGATGATACCAAAAATGAGTGGTAAGCAGATTAATAAATTTGTAGGTAAAAATAAATTGGAGTCGCCAACACACTATTTAGGTGAAAAGTGGCTAACAGGAATGGTGCTAGCCACACCTTAACAATATAAATTGGACTTCTCCTTAAGGAGAAAAATAATGTTTACGATTAACGATATAGAATATGTAAAGCAACGGATGGCTGACTTGGAAAAGGAAGCAAGACGATATAAATTAGGACATAACTACCTATCTAGAAAAAAGAAAATCCAAAAATCTTTTCTGAAAAGAGTCTTGAGTTATTTTACACGCGTAAATTCAAAATAATTTTCAGAATTGGTAACGATAAGTTGAAATAAAGTGAACCTTTAATCAGTGGGGTTATTACTGCCAGTTAATGCGGGATAAAGAATCCCATTGAATTCGCTACGGTGCTAGGGACGCCCTCGTCATAAGCCAAGCGGCTTCACCACTAGTCTGATGACTTTTGCTACCCTTGTTAAGGCTCCTGTACTTAGTTCGTTTAGATATTCATTTGTTCGATTTATATAGATAGTAGTCAATTACCTATTCATAACTAAGAATAGATCTCTGGCGCGTGTGAGTACGCACTAGAGATCTTTTTGATTAGAAATATCGATAATTAAGTGAGAGGTACCCGCGTTCTAACACGATTATTGCTGGAATTGGAGATATCTCCTTGAGTCTTTCGAGATTAAGTTGATCTCAGATATCCATTGTGAAATGTTACACTTAAACTAACGACGCAGTTTAATTCAATAAGGAAAATTTAAAGGTGTTTTATGGGTTACGGGGTATCCTTTAACAAGGAGTAATTTTTTTATTAGGGGTGTGTTCATAGTGGAAAGTGAATTATTTGCTATCGATGCTTTACGGGCTTTTGTTCTCGTAAATGTAGTATATTTATTATCTATATTGTTTTTCAGAAAACATAAACAATTGATTTCAGTGATTCACATTTTAATTTTATTAATAATGGTACAATATTTCATCTTTGTTCAGCGAGATTATATATTTGATGAATACCCTACAATTGCATATCCAATGATAGCGGTGGTATTGCTATCGTATTATGTCTTTTTTAGAGACTTGAATTCGTTTATAAAAACAAAGAAATTTGAAAAAGACGCATCATCTAAGGAAATTAAATGATTTAAAAGAAAGATCCTTATTGTTATCGATTGTCTGATTAGCCTTATTAAACTAACGCAGCAGGTTAGTTTAAAAGGAAAATGAACGATTGAAAACGAAAATAGAGCAAAATGGAATTAAAGGGGGGGTATTCATTGCATCCAATAGAATTAATTGAATTGATGATAGTTGGTGGAATTTTACTTGTTATTCTATTAGTTTCTTTTATTTTGAAAGGAAAATGGAGAAAAATTACTCTGGGATTGGCTATTTTATTTTTGGTGTCTTTTGGTATCTTTTATTTCGCACGTCCATATTGGATTGATATGCAAATCGAAAAAAAAGTAGGTTATATACAGATGCATTTGGAAGAACAGTACCCTGGGGAAACGTGGGAATATAGGACAGTGCCTCATCGTGAGGACGGCTATGAATCCTCGAATCCATATTATATAGGTGTAATATTTGATACTGAACCACTAGTGGAATATAAATATTTCGCACGTAAAAAAGGCGATATTATCCAACAAGGGTGGTATACAACTGAATTACAAAGTGACTTATTACATTTAGAAGTGTTTGAAGAATAATTACTGTTTATTATGAAGATCCATCTTCTCTTATAGATTTGAATATTAATCTCCATTATTTTCTTAATCTTATTCAACTAACGGGTGCTTTAGTTAAACAAGACCATCATTGCGATGGTCTATTTTTTTATTAAAAACTTTAAGTAGATTTCAGAAATCCATTGTGAAATGTTACACTTAAACTAACGGTGCAGGTTAATTGAAGATTCGTTTCCCCAAATAATCAGTATTTTATTATAAGTTAGTAATTGCAGAGTGTTTCTCCCATATATAATCTGGAACATATTTAATATCTTTAGAATTCCTTTTTTTGCTCGTTGGTGTAGGTTTATTGTAAGTGAGAATAATAAGAATAAGAAGACAACAATAGATGTAAACACGTACAAATAGGTGGTAGTTTATCAAAATTATGTAGAGAAAGTATACACGTACAAGAAAAGTATCGCCCACCTCGTAGGTGAAAATTACAAAATACTTAAAAACTAACATTTTAAGTTAATTTTTTAGAAGATTGATAAATGTCCAAATTGTGTTGCTATTCACCAATCCTTAATGTAAAATTAATACATTAATTGATATTACTGCTATTCCCTTCGAAAGAGGTGTAAAAATGAAGCGTAAAAATTGGCTATTTTTAATAATAGGTGTTATAGCAATCCTCGTGACAATCTATTTTATTACTACTTTTAATAAAACTGATAAACAAGAACAAGTATATCATGAAGAAGAAATTTCTATTTTTAAACATTTAGACTTTTCCATAAATGAAGAATCAAAAGATAAATACTCTTTTAAAGAGCTTATTGTTCCAAATGGAGAAGCATTTTTACTAAAGTACAATAACAATCCTCTAACCTTAAAAAAAGGTGATGTTGTTTCTTTAAGATTAGATTTTGATGAGCCTGAAGACAGTAGAAATCATTTTCTTTTTGGATATTATTTAAATGATAAATTTTATGAAGTATTCTTTGACCAAATTTCAAATAAAGTAGATACTTCATTCAAAATATCAGATGATGGAGAATTCACCATATGTTTAGTTGGCACCAGCGCAAGTGATCTAACTATTACAGACGGTTATATTTCAATAAAATAGCTTAGGGGATGGAATTTATGCTTTCCGAATTAATACAATTAATTACTAATAGGCCTCTATAGGGTCTCTTTTCTTTTGTAGAGGAATAAGATTGTGAAAGTCAAGTCTACACTTAAACTAACGGGTGCTTTACTTCAAGAAGGAGTAAAGCCTTTTTTCTTATTGAAACTAGAGCAGTGGTTTAGTTGAAGAAGGATTAATTTGCAGAAGATGAATAAGTAAATAGAAAGTGTAATAATTCCTTAAGGAGTTTTGATATGAAAAAAAATATTTTATTAATGTTAATTGTTATTAATATAGCTGGTTGTAATGGAATGCCTCAGCCTTCTACGTCAACTGATTATGTTCAAGCACAGGGCAAAGTTATTGTAGAAAAAAAAGACTATACAATGAGGATAGGTGATTTTGAATGGAAAGAAGGAAACTTTGAAGCTAGAAAGATTAGTGAGACCAATATATATGACTTAGCAGACCGATTCAATACAGTAGAAGTTGAAAAAGGGGATAAAATAAAAATTGAGATTGAACAAAATCCATCTTCAATAATTGTAGAGCAATGGAATGAGGATGGTACAATTGTTGCTGTTGAACTTATAGGTAATGAAATTACCCTACCATCTAAAGAGGGATATTATATTTATGAAGTTATCGTAGAATGGAATGAAGGAAAAATAAATTATGTTTTTGATATTAATATTAAATAAAATTAAACAAACTTCAATCAGGTCTAAATTAGTAGATTCTTCTTCAACTAACGGGTGCTTTACTTTAAGAAGGAGTAAAGCCTTTTTTCCTATTCAACTAGAGCAGCAGTTTAGTTGAACAAGACAAGAGAAAAATAAACGAAAGGGAGTATTTTAAAGTGGAATGTTTCGGCTGTAATTTAGCAAATAAACAGGAACCAGTTAATGTAGTGTGGGAGGATGACTATGTTAGTTGCTTCTTGGACCATGAACCATATAACGAAGGGCATATCTTAATATTACCTAAAAAACATGTAAGGTATTTTGATGAACTGGATGAAAATACTGCAAATTCAATTATGAAGGCTGCAAAGCTTCTCTCAAAGGTAATTAAGGAATTGTTTAATCCTGACGGTATTACTATTTGTCAAAATGGAGGTAGTTTTGATGAGTTAACTCACTTTCATATGCACGTTGTTCCGAGATATGAAGGACAGAGTTTTGCAAACTTTTATTCCGAAGAATCTGAAGAAGTTGTAATAGATGAAGTTGGGTTATCTAATACCAAAAGGAAAATAATCAATGCGATAAACAGTATTTAAAGTATTAATAGCTTATTTCACTAACGGGTGCTTTACTTCAAGAAGTAGTAAGCTTTTTTTCTTATTGAACTAAAGACGCAGGTTAGCTGAAGAAGAAAATGGGAGTGAAAAAATAGTTGATCAATAGTATTTTTAGATTGATTGGTTTAATTTTGATGGCTAGTCCAGTTCTCTTGTATGGACAAAATATTGTTGGCGAAAAAGTGGCTATTATGATCCTTATTGTAGGTATAATAATTACATTTTTATTTAGAAAAAATAAAAAAGTACAAAGTAAATGATGAAGTAAACTATGGACACATTTCAAACATAATGTGTAATAAATGAGAAGGTGCTTATTCAACTAACGGGTGCTTTAGTTAAACAAGACCATCATATTTCGGTGGTCTATTTTTACGTCCAAAACAAAGTATATTTCAGCGATCCATTGTGAAATGTTACACTTAAACTAACGCAGCAGTTTAGTTCAATAAGGGAATTTATAGATTTGTTATCATAAGAAAAAGTGTTGAAGTATAAGGAGGTAAGTTATTTATGTCTTACGATGCTAATTGTCCATTTTGTAATCCACAAAAAGATGTTGAACAGAACATTATATTTGAAAATGAAACATGCTTTTTTTTACAACACATCAATCAACAAGAAGTATTAGAAGGTTGTGGTTTAATCGTTCCAAAAAAACATCACGCTAATCCTTTTGAATTAACAAAAGATGAATGGAACGATACAAATGAACTTTTACAAGATGCTAAGAAATATCTCGATGATAAGTATTCACCAGATGGTTACACACTTGGTTGGAACGTAGGAGAAGTTTCAAATCAATCTATTCTTCATAGCCATTTACACGTCATTCCAAGGTATAATGATGAACCTTTAGCTGGGAAAGGAGTTCGTTATTGGTTAAAACAACCTGAAAATAAAAGAGAAAAGCTTAAGCTTAAGTAATTCTTATTCAACTAACGGGTGCTTTACTTCAAGAAGGAGTAAGCCTTTTTTCTTATTTAACTAAAGACACAGGTTTGTGGTAGAAAGTATTTGTCATCATTGTTGGTATAATTATTTTTAAATACAAAAAAAGCGAAAATTTCAGATTTAATTTAACGATTACAAAGGAGTATTTAAATGATTGACAATAAACTGCTTATTACTTTCAAAAGTGATCTTTACAATTATTCATTGGAACAGCTAAGATATATCTCGGAAGAAGGGGTTTGGTCTATTGGACAGATGTATGACCATTTAATTCTTGTTGCCCATGAGTATCTTGATAATATGGAAAAATGTGCTACATTAAATGAGGAACAACCCCTTGGGAAAACCCAGTTTGGTGAGCAATTATTTAGGAACGGAGGGTTTCCACCTATTAAAATAAGATTACCAGATGAACTAAATTCTCCACCAAATAATTCAGACAGCAAGGAAGACCTAATTAGCAGGATGGATCAGTTAATTCAAAGATTAAGTCAATGGGAATCGAAAGTGAATTATATTAACCCAAATAATAAAGTTAAACATGGAGGTTTCGGCTGGCTGAATGCTAGGGAATGGTATGATTTGGTTGGAATGCATTTTCGTCATCACTTGCGTCAAAAAGATGAGTTGAAAAGTTACCTATTATAGGTGAAAGTTACATCATAAATTGTTTGCCCTTCTTCAACTAACGGGTGCTTTAGTTATACAAGAACATCAATTCGATGGTCTATTTTTACGGAATCAATGTATGGGAGGAGAGCAAACTTGGAAATTACAACAGAAAGATTAATAATTAGACCTTTTAAGAGTACGGATTTACAGGATGTATTTGCTATTTATAATAATGATGATACCTGTAAGTTCCTATTACATAATAAGTGGACTCATGAAGATATGCAGAAAAGATTTAATAAGAAGCTAGCAAACGGTGTACTCACTAAAGAATCAATGTTGAGTTTGGCAGTTATATACAAGAATAAAGTAATTGGTGATCTATCCGTATGGTATACAGATATGAAAGATACTGTTGAGATTGGTTATAGTTTTTCAAATGAAGTAGCTGGGAGAGGTTTGGCAACAGAAGCAGTAAGTAGTTTGGTATTTAAATTATTTGATGAATTTAATGTACATCGTATACAAGCTAATCTTGATGCTCGGAATAAAGCTTCACAAAAACTGTGTGAACGAATAGGCATGAGAAAGGAAGCCCATTTCATACAAGATTTTTGGAATAAAAATGAATGGACAGATAGTATTGTATATGGAATGTTACCCTCCGATTTGCAGTAATAGACTTAGTTGTTTATTCAACTAACGGGTGCTTTAGTTGAATATTCGCTTATCGAAATAACGCAAATAAACAGTCTTACTTAAAACGGTCAAAACTCTTATATGACAAGGGTTTTGGTTGTTTTTATTTTATCCTCAAGTTAAGGGATGAATGATTAACGATTATTTGTTATTAATTGTCTAACTGACTTAAAACAGCGACCCTTACCCTGTCAAATTTATAACACTTAAATAACCAGGTAAAAATGAATTCAATTAGGTTAAATAAGTCTGATTTAATAAGGTTTTCGTGATTATTAAAGTCATTTGGGTAAAATAAGTTCGGTACAAAAAATTAATTATGCGGACAATTTGCGGACAAAAAGTAAACTGGTGGTCTGTATTACTTATTTGTTGAAAACAGTGTATAACAGTGAACCTTTTTATGTTATGAAAAAGAAAGGATACGCGACTTTTCCCATACCTGATAAAATAATTACTGTAAAATAGTTTGAACAGAAACAGTTACAATGCTGTTCAGTATTTGGATGCAGTTAAACCTATAAATGTTTATATCGTGAAGCAACAATAATCAATTTTACATAGGAAAGCGGACAGAAAGTGATACTTAATAAAGACTTATATAGAATTTATGTTTACTATATGTAAACTACCAAGTAAACCCTAGAAAGAGTTCCGAGTTTCTGAGTGAAGGTAGTCCATTCATATGCAATACTGATTAGAAAAATAAAGAATTTGTAATTGAAAATATTCATGGAACATGGATAGTATTTGGAATAAAAGATATTTCGGTAATTTGCATCTTTTTATATTTCCTCCAATCCATGCTCTTTAAATAGTACCTCAAGCCGAGCTGTATATAATTAGCTGCTTTCTCTGTGATACGATATGTGATTTTTGCCGATGGGCATACAAAAAACTCGGAATACCAATGGTTTTCCGAGTTTTTTTATTAATAGCTATTACTAGTTTTTTCTTATCACTCAATGGACCAATCAATAAATCCTTCAACATCTTTTGAATCGTTCCAACTGTAGTTACTGTTATTTGTATTTCTATTTGAATATGAAGCAGAAGTAGGTGCCCAACTAGCAAATAGGAATATACCGCCACTGGATTATGCCGTCGAATGTATTTTATTTCTACGTTATTTTTGTTCCCCAGTTCATTCTACTTTTTGTTTCATTTCGGCTTCCCATTTTCTTCTCTTTTATGTTGAACGTAGTTTTATCAACTATTGTTACTAATGTTTTGTATGATACTTTTTATTTATGAAATAGACTTTCTAAATCTATTATGGCTCTTGTAAGATTCTGTTGGTCCTTTGTTAACTTAAATACTAGTATTGCATTATTAAAGGCTTCTTCTGCTTCCGTTGATAATCCGCATTTCTTTGATAACAGTCCTATCATATGGTATACCTTTCCTAAAGAGTACATCAATTGATTGGTTTCCATATATAAAAGAATTTCATGCATAACTATTAATGCCTCTTCAAAGCGATTTAACTTATATAAAGAGACAGCATAATTATACCCGACCCTTGGAATAAGCGTGCGATCCTCTATAATTTTTTGGTTTTGTACTCTTTCGTTAATTACTCTGTAAATTTTAATTGCTTCTTCGGCATTATTTATTGATAGATATATGAGACCTACCGAATTAAGGATGCTTATATCCAGTTCAGAACCACAAGTCTTAATACTTACAAGTTTATTTAGGATACATAAAGCCTCTTCAATCTTATTCTCCTTTTTATGGAGAAGGATTCCCTTATGCCATTGTATGAATTTCCTAAACTCTTCCTTTAAATAAATGGATGTTAAACCTTCTAAAGCTTTGCTGCATTCTACTATAGATAACTCTAAAGATGGATAATCCGCAGTATAAGTGAACTCTCTACAAAGTTTTTTTAATTCGACCACCTCCTCATTCAAGGGGAATAACGCATTGAAGGATACTTCTAGTTTTAAACAAATATCATTTAATATCTCTAATCTCGGTAACTGTTTTCCCTGCTCCAGTCTATATATAGTCGATTCATCACATAAGTTATCCGCTAATGCCTTAATAGAAAGACCCTTTAACTTTCTATAATATGACACTTTTTTACCCAAATCATCCACCTTTAACACCTCGTTTGTAACAATTTTGCATAACATCCTATATCTATTAGTTTTATTGTAACTTATAGTAATACATAAGACATAGGTTTTTGGAGGGAAAATGGGGAAAAAATGTAGAAAAATAGTAGTTTCATTTCTAATTGCATTCGGATTGTTTGTTAATTGCTTTGGCAATATACATACGGAAATTAATAATCCTACTAAAACAATTAGTACAATACAACAAAACGATCCAATAGATGGGGATCACTAATTCTCAGCTTTTGCTTTTAATAAACTTTGATGTTTTTTTAATGTTAAAAAATATATGATTAAAATTCCCTCATAAATTATATTTAGAGGGTTTTATTGGATATTTATGTTATTTCCTCTATAATTGCGAAGAAGAGACTTAAGCTAACGTAGCAGCGCGACAAGTTTTTTTATAAGCACTAATATGTGAAAAACAAGTATTTCTTCAGAAGTCCTAACTTTATACCGAGGATAGGATTGATAAAACCAAGTATTTTGAAACTCTCCCATTACAACTCCTGCATGCTTACCCATTACTAGCGGTTAGTTGAAGAAGGAAATTAGAACAAATATCAATCTTATATTTTAAAGCCGGAGCTCATCATTTAAGTAAAAGGGGAATATATAGCAAACCGTATACATTAACATTTATAGAGGGAGGATTAGAATGAAAAGATGCCTAGGGATATTTGTTTTTTTATTTTTTATAACAGGATGCCAATCAAATGAAAATAAAGATTTGAAACCACCTCATCCGGCAATAACAGTTGATAATCAAGAAATTTTTTATGCAATGGGAACATATTCTTGGTCGGAAAATGGAGAAATGGTTAATGCTGACTCGGCATCCCCTGCTGAACTTGTAGAAAAGGTGAAGGTGAATGAAGTTCAAAGTGGGAAAACAATTTCAATTAACTTTGACTACAAACCTTCTTCAATCGAAATTGGGATTTGGGAAAACAATGGTGTGGATTTTAAAAAAGCTAATACCCATGAATTTACATTACCAGAGGAAGAAGGCGAATTCATTTTTGTCATTCACGCAAGTTGGTATGAAGGTGATGGAATTTATGCTTTCCGAATTAAAACAATTAATAACTAATAGTCCTCACTTCGGGGGGGCTTTTTTTTCTTCAGTTGAATAGGAAAACACTGTAAAAGTACACTGTAGTTTTGAAATAATGTTTGATTTTTATAAAAGTTAGAATTTTAAAACATGACATCATTCTTTCTAAACATCCATTTTAACCCTTCGATTGTCATAATCTTGCACAAAATCCTATATATTTCCCTTTTATTGTAGCTTATATTAATAAATAAGACATAGATTAGGAGGGAAAAACAGAGGTATATGTATCGTGTTTTACACTATTTTTTTAGAAGGGGAGAAGAAAAAATATGATTCGTAAAGTTAAAAAAATATTTACTTATCCTGTTTTAGCAGGTTTGTTAGTCCTTGGATTATCCTTGAATTATTTAGCAGTAGAAAAGGTAGACGCAGCTTATAATCATTTGGTTGGTAAAAAGTGGTCATCAACTAGCGTTAATTACGATATTGCAGGCGGATTTACTTCGGACCAAAAAAGTATGATAAAAGATACTACTAATGGTTGGAATAGAAATTGTCCTACTACATTTAATTATAACTTGTTAACTGGTAACGATTGGTCAGTTGAAAATATTGACAGTTTAGGATTAACTATATTGAGTTTAAATTCAAGCGATAATATTATTAAAGCTGTTACTAAAATCGACACTGATCCAGCTATTGCTACTAGTTTTAGTACTTCTTCTAGTCAGTATGATTTTACTTCTATAGCTCGTCACGAATGGGGACATTGGATTCATTTATATGACGATAAAACTCACCAGAGTACCATGTATGAAAGTTTGTCAAAAGGAGAAAAGGGTAAGTTACAGACAGCAGAAGATATTGAAGCATGTAATTATATGTATTAGTTGAGGGAGAGGTAAAAATAATGGATATAAAGAAAAAAATTCTTACGTCAGCAGTATTAGTGAGCTTTTTATCTGCCGGTACTATATACTCTTACAATGTTATATCTGGCCCTGAAACTGTAAATATTGCATCTGCAATAGAGAAAGATTATCCAACAGTTGAAGAGTTGTATAGCGAAACTGAGTTGGTTGTTAAGGGGAAGGCGATTGATGAACAGGTTAAAGAGCATACCTATACAGAAGATGATGGAGAGCAGATAACTGAGTATTATACAGAAAAACAATTCAAGATTCAAAAGGTATATAAAGGTGATAATATCAAGAGCGGGGATACCATAACTGTTCGAACTCTTTCAGTGGATACGGGTGACACCGTACAGTTATCAAATGCAGATATAAAGAATAATAAACCAAATATATTATTCTTGAAAACTAGTCAATATCCAATAGAAAATGGCGCTTATACTTTCGTGGGAGGGCAGCAAGGCATTTTCGACATTGAAACTAAAAATACTATTCTTCCTTTTGCTTCTCCTACAGAAGAACTAGCTCATTACAAATATAAAGATATAAAAAATATCGAAGAATTAGAAAAAACATTAACTCAATTAAAGAACGATAATAAGTAAGGAAAAAATAATTTGAAATTTTAGTTGGAGAGTCTAGAGAATAACTACTAGGCTCTCTTTTGTTGAGGAAAGTGTTTAATTACAGTAGCCTAATAAAACTACAATTGGCTTCCTTAATGGGAACTAAACAAAGGATTAAGTTAAACCGATATTATTTATATCAACTAGAATAATTCCAAATAGGAAGTGTTTTAATGATATAGGACAGAAAAAGGATATCACATCAAAGTAACTTCCTAACTGCCGATTCTTAGTCGAGATGTAAGAAATTACAGAGTGTAATATAGTGACGAAATGGCATGCGAAAGAGGAGCAAAAGAGTTTCGTGTTTCTGAGTGAAAGTAGTCAATTCCTATGCAATACTGATTAGAAAATTAAAGAATTTGTAATTGAAGATATTCATGGAACATGGATAGTATTTGGAATAAAAGATATTTCGGTAATCTGCATCTTTTTATATTTCCTCCAATCCATGCTCTTTAAATAGTACCTCAAGCCGAGCCTGTATATAATTAGCTGCCTCCTCTGTGATTCGCATATGTGACTTTTGCCGATGGGCATACATCGCATCTCCTAACGTACCTTTACTATTTGGATATAAGCGATTTGGCATGTGAGCGGCTACTTCGTTAAGACGGATACCGTTTTTAATTGGTCCTTTTAAAAATCGTCCATCTTTTAGCTGTATATAATATGGATAACGTTCCACGTTAAATGGAAGAGTTCCCTTATAACTCTTTGTATCGAGCTTATTTTGATCTTGGAAGCCGGATGTATTTGCGTATCCAACAATATAAATAACAGGGTGACGTTGATCGTCCTCGCTAATTTGAGCAATAAACACCTTTTGATTTTCTTTTATACCTCTCGGTGCTCGTGGGAAAAAAGTTTCTGTTAAGAATCCTTCCTTCCGTCGGTCGATATAAGTCAATGTATTTTTTATTGGTTTATTTCGATTACCTTCGAACTTAAGCCAGTTATTTGTAGTTGCTTGTAGTACTGCCACTGAAGATTTTTTCGATAACTGATGCTCAACAATATCTTTTTGAGGAGAAACCACTGTTTCCATTTCAAGAATTGCACCCCATTTTGTTGTAATACGAGGGTAAATGACTGGATTTTTACTTTGCCCCTTCTTCGAGCTTCTTCCTTTTATTATATCATCGTAAATCCTTAATTCATTTTCAATTTGTTCTATTCCAACAAGCCAATCTCCATTATCCTGAATGGCTGTTATTAATTCCTCAAAAAACAAATTACATTCAGCTGTAAATTCTGCCTCTTGCTCCATGAGCACACCGAATTCATGATTTCGATAATAGCCTCTGAAAGTAAAATTAGCAGAGCCTGTTATAACAGAATGACTGTCAAAAATATATAGCTTTGTATGTAGGTCTTGTAATGCATAAACTTTTACACCGTTTTCTACTAATAGGCGAAGAGCATGCAAATTACTCGCACCACTTATAAAATCCTCACGCTCAAATTTTGTTATTAGGACACAGTTTATTGGATTATCAGCTTCCTCCAAATGATCTACTAAAAGCTTTGCTGTATGATATCCAAGAAAAGGCGAAATGATTTGAATATGTTTCTCGGTTTGCGAAACAAGCTGAAAAAAAGTTTGGCCCCAGCTGTCCTTTAAAAATTGAATCGCCATAAGTGTTCCTCCTATCCATGTTTGAGTGTAATGTGACTAAATTAACTGAAATTAGAAATGAATCTAGCAGATCGTATTCCTTTTTATTTTCCCAATCGCATATAAAACCTATTGGGCCAGAAATGAGTCTTTCTCCAATGTCTAGGTCACATAATTTCACGATAACTCTGTAATTAGTTCCATAAAAACTAATTTGACCTATACAAGCTTCACGTGTTTCAGTAATAAATATTCGATGTGAACTTTTAGGGAATAGATCATCTGAAGGATTTGAAATACTAGGTGCTAAATTAGCAAATGTATTTTCTCCGCCATTTAGAATCCAGCTTCTTATAGGATCAAATCGACAGATTAAACGAACTCGCGACCTTTTGAGTATGCTAAATAATTAAATATCATTTTTACAGCTACTCTATAAAATTCATTTATATTAAAAGCTTTTTGCTGATGAACCGTTACTTGATTGACTATCTTTCTAGGTTCATTTGCAGTTGGAGTAGGGCGACTTTTTTAGAAACTCAATAACTCTATTCGCTTCTGGCTGTATTCCTTCATTGTTAATACATAGATACCATTTTCCTTTATGGAAGCCATATAACACTTTATTCATCTCTAAATTTTCATCAATTATTAATGTATAACGATTTGAAATTTTAAAAGAGCTATGTAGCTCATTCAAAATTGTCTGTTCATCTTTTGTTAGTAATTCTTGATAGTTCGCAGTCAACGCGAATGTAGCTGGATTAGTTAAGGTAATAATGAACTTTGTAATAGAATATGGTTTTGCCTGTTTGATATAACCAAGGGCATAGCGCATGTTCCCATCTACTCGATCTGAATATGTTAAGCAAACTTTTGATTCAGAAGCATTACTAGCTTCTAAACTCCCTCTTTTTCCTGGACCTTGTAGTGCCCGATTTAAAGCTATCACCGACTCCCTTGAAAACTGAAGTTCTATTTTAGAGAAAAGATTATTAACTTCATGACTTACTTAGGAAACAGGCAATTTTCGTTTTCCACCAATTGCAGCTAGAAAAATATGTTCACCCGATTTAAATGTAGCATTTGTGTCATCCATTCTAGTATAAATACATAAATTCGCCATTTAACCACATCTATCTCTTTTTAATAACTTCAGTTCAAATCATCTTAAATAATCAAACTAGTCAAAGTGGTATATAAAAAAATCCTTTTTTGGGATACATTCTTTCTTTATAAATCTAATCTTTCTGATTCAAACCATTTTCACTTCTTTTAACATCATTTCCATTCCCAGATTCCTTTCATTTTAAATTTTCCTTCTATTTATTTTCCCTTACAGATTATATCTGATAATAAGACTTGCTCCGTAACCGCTCTCAGGAGCAGATACCACTTCATCGCCATTTGATGTATTCATTGAATCATACATAGAACCACAACAAGTCTTCATTCTATGATTAGGTCCAGGATAATAACCAAGTTCTTTATGTAAATCTTTTGCCTGTAATTCTAAATTACTTTCCCCTCTTTCAACAGCGTTCTTTTTTGCTTTTTCAATGGCTTTTATAAAATCTATCTTTGTTGGTATGTTGGACATATTATACTCCTCCCTAATTGATTACTTCTAGCAAAATTTTCCCCATTTATACCTTTCTATAAAAAGTGCGTTAATCCTCTTTGGATTAAGTAACTTAATCGAACGAGTATAACTCAGTAAATAAAGTATGATTAACCGTACTTTATTAATCCTTTACGCAAGAGTAAAATCAACTCAGTTAAATAAAATTAACTCAAAAAATAATTATGTGAGCAAATGTGTGAGCTTTTTGGAAAGCAAGTGATCTTTATTTTTAAACTATCGTGGGCTTGTTATAAGAAGGCCAACTTAATAGAATTATTGAAATAAGAAGTGTTTTTTTACTAACGCGGTAGGATAGTTGAAGAAGGGATATCGTAAAAATATGGTATAGAGGTGTTGTTTATGGAGGCAAAGGAACTTACTAAGATAATTAATAGTCTTGAAGAAAAACCTGGAGGCA
>NZ_LJIY01000006.1:379805-419883 GCF_001420585.1 Psychrobacillus sp. FJAT-21963
TTAACTGTATTTAAAATATTTCCTTGTAATATAATGTATGTCATTTTAAAATATGGTATATTAGGTAAGTGTTGAAAGAGGAGGATTACTATGAGACTTAAAATATTTTTTCTTTGTTTTACTATTTTACTATTTATATCAGGCTGCACTAAATCCGAGAATCTAGATACAAATCCGTATTTATCTATTATTAATCATCTTACTAGCGAGGAAATGATGGGGCGATTACCTGGTACCACAGGTAATAAAAAAGCGCAAGAATATATAAAAACCCAGTTCACCTCTATAGGTTTAGAACCGGTCTTTAATGAATCTTATATGCATCCATACACCCATACTTTTTACAATCCCGAAAAACAAAATATTAAGATGTCACTTGTAAAGGATAGTGAGGAGATTAATTTAGTTTATGAAAAAGATTTTGTTGTACAAAATTCAGTAAAAGATCTACAAATTCAACTACCTATTTGCGCTCAAAAGGAAGAACTTATTAATGAGGACTGTTTATTTGTTACTCAGGATAAATATCCATTAAATAATGAACATATTAAAGGCATACTTAAGCAGTCACCTATATTATCTAAGCATTTACCAAGTGGTTTTGGTGGTATACCTATCATTCAAATACAGGAGGACATCTATAAGAAGATATTAGAAAAAGGTGTTGACCTCATTCAGCAAGTTAACTTGAACATGCAACTAATTAGTGAAGATATAGAGGCCAATAATATAGTAGGAAAAATCGCTGGAAAAGGACATGGTGATCATAAGGACGCCGTAATTATTTCAGCTCATTTTGATTCGCTTGGTTCAATGGATGGTAATTATTTTGAAGGTGCTATTGATAACGCTTCAGGTGTAGCCGGGTTAATACAACTTGCTATAAATTTAAAACAACATAGTTTAAAAGAAGAATTTCAATCAGATATTATTTTAGTTGCTTTTAATGGAGAAGAGTCAGGTTTGCAAGGTAGTGAAGCATTTGTAAAAGATATTGCGAAAAATTATAAGAACATTTCTAATATCAATATTGACAGCGTAGGAGATAAAAATGACGATGAGTATGTGATAGTAAATGCTGATAATGGAAAAGTGTTAAGGGATAGATTAGTTGATTATTTATCCTCAAATGAATTTAAAATAACCGAAGAGAATCCATCTTTAACAAGTGACCATGTGTCTTTTTCTAAATATAATTATCCTGCCATTACTATAGGTCAGAATAATCTAGATACCATTCATACTCTAGATGATACTAGAGACTTGATTGACCACATAAAATTACATGAAATCGTTACGGGTATATTTAATTATATTGTTAATACTGAAAAAGTGGACTTAGAGATTACTCAAGAGCCATCAGAAATGACCGAGGAAGAAATAGCGATAATGGATGAGCTTATTGAAGTAGCCACTGAAGAAGCAGAAAAATTAGAATTTGGACAATATAAAGTAGTGAGTATTCCCGAAGATGATAAGGAAAATGCTCAGAGTATATTAGCATCTAATACACATATTTCATTTACTTCTGTTTCAGCCATACCTAACAATATAAACTGGCTTATCATCCCGGAAGTTTTAGATGTTTATACTTTTAGTGAAGGAGAAATTAGTTTTACAATCACACCAGATAACTATAATTCTTTAGAGAAAGATAAAATTTATGAAATTGATAAATTCTCCAAAGAAGATCTAAATTCACTATATTTAACATATTTAGACTCAAGTAAAGAAGGATATGAAATTCTAATTAGTACAATGCCATTTCAAAACAACGATAAAAATCGGCTTAGCACATATAAAGGTCATGAATATACAATCTATGACTCTTCATTTTTAAACATCCATACAACACGAACATTTGATAATAAAACTTATTATTATAGCATTAGTAAAATTAAACAAAATGATTTCGGAGAAAACATTCTATTATGGAAGACTGATGAAGGAGAACAAGCTATAAAAACAATTGATTCGATTAATCTAGAAACTTTGACTCAAGATATGGGGCTATAAAAGTTACCCTATCAAATAAAGATTGTGAAGAAATGTACTTAAACTAATGGGTGCTTTAGTGAAACAAGACCATCATTTAGATGGTCTATTTATTTATCCAAAACTTCAAGTAGATCTCAGAAATCCATTGTAAAATGTTACACGTTAAACTAACGGGGCAGTTTAGTTGAACAATCGTCATTAATTTTTTCAACAATCTGGCAATTTAATGGAATAAGATTTTCGAACAAAATTGGATTATTATGTTATTATTGTTTTGAGATTTTGAGAAAATTGATATCTAAAGAAGCAGAACAGAATAAATGGATTTTTTGTGGTGATGTAGAGGTAGAATGGTAATGGGAGATGAACAAATGAATAATATTTTTAATCAATTGCATTCAGAGGAAATTTTAAACCGTTTTGAAAAATTAAGCCCAATTTCAAAACCCCAATGGGGTAAAATGGATGTTGCTCAAATGCTAGCACATTGCTCATCCTTTCAAGATATTGCGATGGGACATTCTTTTCCAGCGAGAGGTTGGTTAGGAATATTAATAGGAAACTTTGTGAAACTAATTTTTTATAACGACAAGCCATTAGCCCAAAATATGTCTACAATTCCGACCATTTTGATTGTAGATGAAAAAGAATTTGAAACAGAGAAGGAAAAACTGAAACAAAAAATTATAACTTTCCAAATTAATGGTCCAAAGAAGTGTACGACTCATCCACATCCATTTTTTGGTAAACTTACTTCCGAGCAATGGGGAAAAGGAATATACAAGCACCTTGACCATCATTTAAAACAGTTTGGAGTTTAGTTAGTTTTTAGAAATATAAATAAAAGTTGACCAAAGAGAAAAGTAACTAAATGCCATAACGGCTTAGAAATAAATAATTACTTTATTGTTAAAAAGAATATACTTTTTTTAATTAACAGGTGCTTTTGTTAAACAAGACCATCATTTCGATGGTCTATTTTTACGTCCAAAACATCAAGTAGATCTCAGAAATCCATTGTGAAGTGTTACGCTTAAACTAACGCAGCAGTTTAGTTGAAGAAGAAGGTATTTTTGCGATTGCGTTGAATAAGTTAATATATGTAAATTATTGTCAAGGACTTTTGTTTTTTATGTTGACAAGGGGTGAAATATTTGGAAAAAGATTGTGCGTTTATAAGGTTCAGTTTAGTGGCAGATGAATGGCCGATTGATGCGTTTACAACTGAAATTGGAATCCTTCCAACAGAAGCCTATAAAATTGGTGATGATTATATAATTGGAACAAGACAAAGAAAGCGTTTTGAAACGGTATGGAGCTTGGAATCTGGAGAAATGAAGTTACATTTTGAAGAAGATATGGATAAAGATTTATTTGAATCATTGATTGCTCCGTTAAGAACACATATCAAATTAATTAATGCATATAAAGAAAAGTATCAATTAACTTGCATTTTTTTCGTCCACTATAATTTTTACAACGCTCAAACACCCGGGATGCGTTTAGATCCAACCATAATAGCTTTTGCACATAGTATTGGGGCTATAATCGACATTTATATTGATAACGAAACGGACTGGGAAGACTTATTGTACGTAAACTAACGGGTGCTTTGCTTCAAATAAGGAGTAAAGCCTTTTTTCTTATTTAAACTAAAGAAGCGGTTTAGTTGTATAAGGATGTTAAGTTACAGAAAAAGGATGAATAGGTCATTTTTTGAATATAAAGTTAAATTTATAAGGAGTTTTAGGAATGAATAAAAATTTAATTTCAATTTCTATTATGTTTTTTGGGTTGTGTATTTTATTGAGTACGTGGGTTTATTCAAATACACTTGAAAATATTGCAAATAATAAGAGGACAATAGAAGCTGAACAGCCTAAACAGGAAGAATATAGATATGAACTAATAGTAGTTAATGAAAACAATATCATTTTTTATGATAAGCAAAATGGAGATTCTTGGAGGAAATTTAATGAAAGTGGTGAAGGACCTAGTGAATGGGAGAAACAGTCTTTACCATTTTAAGGGTTAAAAAAGTCTAAGTTTAATTATTTTACTAATGGGTGATCTTGCGGAACATGGATTGCTTAGACAACTGTTTATTCTTAAACTAAAGCACCACAGAGTAAATAAAGCAGTGATTTAGTGTAAGGAGGTGCTCTCATTTGAAAAAAATACTAATAGTTTTAGTAGTTATTCTGTTAATGTTTTTTTTATACTTTTATCAATCGCCTATTATTAGTACTGGAGAAGCAATAAATAATGCAGAAAAATATTTGTTAAATCCCCCAGAAGAGTGGAAAAACGCAATATCCTTCAATGGTTTAGATGAAATCTCACCTGAGAATATTAGTGTGAATCTCATTCCAAAGCAAGGGTATTGGAATGAAATAACGAATAAAATGAAGTGGGAAGTTACAATAAAATACACTGGTCAAGAATCAACTATTGTGATGGATGCATACACTGGAGAATTTATAAATTTATATGGACCATTAAATTAAAACCAACCTCCTTATTGAAGTAACGAAGCAGGTTAGCGAAATATATTATGTTCAGATATAGAGGGTAACGGCATTAATGTAACAGTAAGGGGAAATTTATATTGTGGAGGGTTTATAATGAAGTTCTTCAGAAAAATGTCTAAAATAGAGTCATTTAATTCGAGAAAAGGAGTAATACTTGGTTTTTACACCTATATGTTGCTATTATTTTTAAACTATATTTACTCTCTAATATATGGAGATGAGCCTTTTACTTCCATTGTAATTTTTTGGACTGGATTGTTAGTAGCTTTTGGCTATGAGCTTATCTTAAATTTAAAGTCTAAGATGAAATTAAATAAATGAACTAATAGAGAAACATTAACAGGATTTAACTTTTTTCCTTATTCAGTGCTTTACTTCAAAAAGGGTAAAGAATTTTTTCTTATTGAACTAACGAAGCAGTTTAGTTGAAGAAGCAATGTTTTATAAAGTTGTTCAGGAAAAGGAGAAAAAATGGAATATAAAGACTTAGCAATACACTTTACAGATGAATTTGAAGAGTATAAGTGTGACTTACAAGAACATATTGAATTTTATGGCGAAACCTTAAATCACGTTTTCTTCGGTGAATACACCAATTATTTTCTTGAACTCATTGGAAAAGAGAAGGATATTCCAAAGATAAAGAATTTATTTGATTATCTTGAACTGATGGCAACTTCAGGAGATGATGATGTTAAAGATTTACTAAGCGTTACTATACTTGCACAACTTGGCGACTCTAAGATGCTTCTAAAAAATGCTTATAAGTATATGGGTTCACAGACGAGAAAAGCCTCAAATGAAATTGAAATGTTTTGGGGTAGAAATTAAGCTAACGGGTGCTTTAGGTTAAACAAGTGGCTGAATGTAAGGGTAACTTTTTCTTGTTGAAAAAAGTAAAGGTGGAGTTTCTATGATAGAAAAAGATAAACATATATGGATAGAAGCTGAAGAGTGGGAAGATTCTGAATGGGATATTGAGGATGAAAATACGGATATCAAAGTTACTTTTTCAGACCGTACTGTATGGATGGCAACATTTTTTACATACAGAAACATTGAAAGCCAAAGAGAAAAGAATGCAAAGTCAGGCGAATGTATGAATGGAGCCTACTTTCAGGCGAGTGATATGGTTTTAATTGATATTGTGAGCAAAGAAAGAATTTATGAAGTAATTAATTATCTTATCGATAACGGTGAATTTGAGTCTGTATTTACTAAATATACAGACATAGATAGTGAAGAGGATTATTTATATCCCAAAAATTTCTTCTTCAACTAACGGGTGCGTTAGAAAAGATCGTGGGGTTGCTTTGGCAGCTCTTTTTTCTTATTGATCTAAAGCGGCAGGTTAGTTGAAGAAGGAATCTTTGATAATGATATTGAATAAGTAAAATATGTTAATAAATGGAGTGTGGAATATTGCTTCAGGTTCGGGAATTAGTCTTTGATTGGCTCTTTTTCATAATGAACTCTGTATAAAAGAGAGGTGGATAAATGAGTATTGACCACAAGAAAACACATCCTAATTTTCCTTTTATAGCAATGATCCTCGTGTATTTTACCGAGCTTTATTTATATCTCATCAATGTCATTACAGGCTTTTTCTTTGTGAACGTTTTGTTGGCCATGACTGTGTTGATCGCTCTCTTTACACTGAGCGTAAGAAAACTGACGATTCCTAAACCACCATTTGTTTTTTCCATCATCACTTCATTACTCTTAATGATTTACGAAATGCCGCTCATTCTAGTTGATAACCATCAATACCTCGTAACCAGCCCCGCTGCTCCAGAGGAACTAATAAAAGGTTCCGGAATTTTTTTAATAGCAGTGAATGAGACGATATTGGGCTCCGTAGATAGCGAACAAGTTCTGGAAAGTTACGTCAACAGCAACGCGGAATTCTTTGAAATTAAATCTATCAAGAACCACGAGCGTTATAGCAGTAAAAACATAGCAATCGTCGAGACAATGGGCATTCAGAAAGATGAATTTGAACAAATGGCCGAAAATGTGCGGACCTATTTAAATACAAGTAACGATTCGATTGATGAATTTCTGTCACGTGATGGTTCCGGCGGCAACAGTGCGGGATTAGCCTTGGCATTATCTAGCCTTTCAAAACAAGGGGAGTACAAAAATGATTTGCAGTTCGGCGTGACAGGAGCTATCAATGATTCTGGGGAAGTAAAGGAAATTGGCTTGGTAAAGGAAAAAGTATGGATTGCTAATGAAAATGGCTTGCCATATATTATCCTTCCACTTGGAAACCTTTCTGAGGCCAAGGATGTCAAAAAGGTGCTTAGTCTCAAAATCGATTTAATTGGGGTTCATGATGTCGGGGAAGCCGTTCAAATCATTGAAGAGTTGAATAATAAATAGTGCAGGACGAAAACAATTAAGAACGCAACGAATATAAACCTGAGTATTTATCATTTAAGGAGAAAATTTTCTTCTTCAACTAACGAGGTGCTTTAATGAAAAAAGATACACATAAAAAAATGAGCTTGGTGAGACATTTTCCAGCTCATTTTTTATGTGTATTATAAATCAAAACTTAGTGTTTTCAAAGTTTTTCTATTGCGTAAATAACTGAATCAATAATTGCATCTAATAGCGGTAATAATGAAATCATTTACTACTTCTTCGCTTCTAATTCCAGTTTACGTCTACTAGCATCTTCTTCGGCAGCTACGAATTTATATCTAGCTCCATTAAAATCCCAGGGCTCCCCATAACAATATCCTCTTTCAATCTTAGTGAATCTGAAAAATTTATCTCCTGTATGTTCTTTTAACCATCGTCCTGTCTCTTGGATAGACTCGCATTCTTGAATGAGTACACCATTTTTAAAAACTTGAATTTCTACCATTCGTCACTACCCCTTTGTATGTTTTAATTAGTTGTTAATAGGAAAGGTCGTCTTAATTACTTTCTCGGATAGTGAAAACGCTCAATGCCATTGTCAGCCATTTTATATCTATGGTAACACTCTGCACATTGAAGTAACTGAACATTAATTAGTCCTAAATTCGGATCTTTAATAGTTTGTTCTTTAAGAACTGTACTTATGATGCTACTGCATTTCGGGCACCCTGCCTTCTGTTGTGATTTCATTAAACTACTCCTCCTTTCGCTAGTCAATCTCCAAAAACTAGATATATAGTTAGATGGTTTATAAATCGAATCTTAATGTCAAAGTTAGTCAAAGTCAAATTATATGATTAACAATTTAGAATAATAAGGAATTAATTTTACCCATAAAAAAAGAAGATGAATTTTCATTCACCTTCCGATAATCTTTACTAAAAAACGAACCCAAACTGTTCATTGGAATCCATCTGCAATTGATATTTATTTGTTCTCTAGGGGCTGTCTCTTTCTTTGAAAGTACGGGAGTTATTTGAAACTCCTTTTTCTAATTCAATTAAAGCGGCAGGTTAGTTGAAGAAAGAACTGTTAAGTTTTTGATGACTTTGCTATTCTTATTTTAATGTTTCCAAATGAAAGAGTTGAATAAGGTGAATGAGTTTAAAATAGTTGGTAAACAAGGGTTCATTCGAATTGAATTAAATGAAGTCTATGGTTTCCCTAATCAAACAAGCTATTTAGGTGGTTACGATGTAAAAGGGAAAATTGAAATTAGAAGTGGCAATTATTACGTTAAAGATGCTGAACTATGGTTTTCAACTGGACAGGTATACGAGTTCTTCATTCAGTTGCAAAAATGTAATCACAACTTAAAAGGAAATGCTACCTTTTCAGAATCAGAAAATATTCTCAAACTTGACCTTAGCTTTAATAGGTTGGGTCAGATAAACATTCAAGGGCATTTTCAAGAATTAGCACACCAAGAAAATATTTTGCAATTTGAGATTGAAAGTGACCAAAGTTATTTGGAATCAACAATACAACAGTTGAAAAATATTGTTGACCATTATGGTAACTTAAAAGGTAAAAAATAAGTCATTTCTTATTCAACTAACGGGTGCTTTACTTCAAGAAGGAGTAAAGCCTTTATTCTCGTTGAACTAAAGGGGCAGGTTAGTGCAAGAAATAGCAAGTGAGTTTAACTAGGAGAAGTGTCGATCACATTAAATAAGACTCCGAGGTGTCTTTTGTTTTTAAAATTAAGAATATCGATAAATTCTAATTTATTCACTTATCACTATGCTTATTTTCGTAGCGAGGCATCTTATCGGTGAGTATATACAAACCAAGTAATGCTTGCTGTTAATAATGTCGACGAAATCAAAGTTGTAAGAACACTATATGTTCGCCAAATAAGTATCGTTGACCAATCGAAGGCAAAAAACATTATACACTGGGCAATCGTAGCGATTAGGAAAATAATTGTTACGATTGTTCTCTTTTTTGTCATTGGTTGCTGCTCATTCGTTTTCCTTTTTCTTAATCCTAAGAGAAATAACAGAACGGCCAATAGGCAAAGAATAATTGTGGTAGACGACAAAATGATGTCCCAAAACTGTGTGCCGCTTATTTCATATGACTGAGTAAGATTGCCGTCTAATATATCTTTAACTTTTAGTACCAGGTTTATATTGGTATTTGCTCCGTTGCTTAGTAAGCAGACGGCTGTTCGTTCATTTGGCAGTAGGGCTACTTCGGTTCTGAAATTCGGATTGCCCCCAGTGTGTTCTATAAACGTTTGGTCGGCGTTTACCGCCCAACCTGCCGCATAATACATATCATTGACAGCCGAAACAGACATATCACCCCTATGTGATTTTTCGATCACCCTGTGAAATATATCGGGTATATCCTGCTCGGTACTCATCTGTATGCCCATCCAACGCGCCATATCTTTTGTATTAGAAATGATATAACCGGCAGGTTTATTCCCAGCATAATCCGGAGCGTTAAATGGAGTTGTTATAAAAAAGGAAGAACGGTAGCCCTGTGCCAACTGTCCAGATGCTTGAGCATCTTCTTTATAAACATAGGTCTGGTGAAGACCTAAAGGCAGAAATACCTGTTCCCTCATAAAGTCTTCATAGCTTTGTCGCGATACAATCTCAATAACCAAACCCAATACGTCATAATTAACGGTTCCATAGCTATATTGTTCACCGGGAGAGAACGCCAATTCAGCATCTACTAGCGTTTCCACGGTCTTTTGCAACATATCCGGCGTATTGCCTTGTGGAATATTTTGAGTATGCCTAATATTTGTTAGGCCGCTGGTATGGTGAAGGAAGTTATTTAGTGTAAGGCTTTTCATATCAACAGGTTTACCTTGATACTTTAACGTAAACCAAGGTAAATATTTTTGGATAGGGTCAGTCATTGATAGCAGCCCTTGCTCTTCCAATAGCAGAATTCCCATACCAGTAAAAGCTTTACTAACCGAGGCTAACTCATAGAGTGTATTTTCACTTGCAGACAACCCCTTTTCACGGTCTGCATACCCAGAAGAAAAGTAGAACACTTCATCATCCGCAAGTATTGAGATTGACATTCCAGGCACACCTGATATACGACAGGCATCATCTAGTAACGCTTGAATTGCTACAGATTTCGAATCTGACAATGCATAACTTTGTGCTGCGAATCCTGAGAATAATATAAATATCGTTATTACAAAAACAATAGTCTTTTTCATAAACTCTCCTTTTTGAAAAATTATAAGTGTATAAATAACCTACTGTCCTACTTTTACAATTAAAAACTAAGTTCTAACTTATTTTTCTATTTATCTATATAATATCAAGTGATTGTGAAGAGTTACACTTAAACTAACGGGTGCTTTAGTTAAACATGTGGCTTCCTGTAAGGGGAACTTTTTCTTAATGAACTAACGGTGCAGTTTAGTTGAAGAAGAATCTAATGAAAAGTGCTATCAGAAAGGAATTAATATTTTTGGAGAAAACACTAATTGAAAAGGCAAAGAGTATTTTAAGTGGAACAGAAATTGGCTTTTTTATTACAAGTAAAAATTGGGCTAAAGAAAACTATGATGATTATTATCAATACTTTTTGCATCCTGATTATGAAGTGCGAAAATATTCGCTTCTTGTCTTTGGGGCAGGACTTGGTAATTGGTCTGCTAAATCTGCTTTTATCTTTACTCATCGTGAAAAAAAAGACCCTGATTTTGACCCCAAAAAAATTTATCATTTGAAACATTATATTAAGTCATTTCTTGATAATAGAGAACCTATTAAACAAGAATTTCCATTTTTATATAAGGGAATCATTTATTATTTAAACGAATTAGATTATGAAAAACCTTTTGAAATTGTCTTTCCTTCAGTTGATGAACAACTGTTTATTTCTTTAAGAAAAGTTTTGAGGAATTCTGGAATTGACGAAAAATATGCTTATGAATTCAATTTTAATGACATTTTAAGAGAAGTTGGACTTCCCACTTTCTTTAAGGATTAATCATATTCCTCTCTTAGATCCAGAAAAAAGTATGGGGATTTCTGTTACATTTCCCCATTATTTGAAATAGAAATTATAATTTTGTATATTATTTTTCTTACTAACGGGTGCTTTAGTAAAAGAACATGGGTTGCTTAGGCAACTCTTTTTTATTATTCAACTAACGGAGCAGGTTAGTGGAACAAGAATAATGTTGTATAATACGTTAAAGCTATTGATTTATTAAAAGGAGAAAGTAATGATAAGTGCAAACAATTTTAAAACAGGTGGCAGATGATTACTCTGACTTTAGGTTTGTAGAGTGTGATTTCTGTAAATGCCAATATATTCACGACTTTGAACATTGTACTTTGTTCTATGACCCCAATGATTTGGAACGAAGTTTTTCAACATTATTTGAATGTGATGAAGATAAAAATTATCCATTACCTTGTCGTAAGTGTATACGGAAGGAATGGGATTTCACAGATATTGATAATGATGAAAGAGAAAATGTCTTAAAAGGTGAATGGGGTTGGGCAATTTAACGACTTTTTAATTCAACTAACGGGTGCTTTAATTAAACATGACCATCATTTCGATGGTCTATTTTTATGTCCAAACATCAAGTAGGTTTCGGCGATCCATTGTGAAATGTTACACTTAAACTAACGGGGCAGGTTAGTTTAAGAAGGTTTTTATTCACAAGGTATAGAATGATAGGAATATAAAAAAAAATTCAGAGGAGACGATTGAAAATGGAAAAGAGTCTGTTTTGATGTCAGAAGATAAAAAACATATATTTTGTCCTTTACAATATAAAGTTAAAGAAAAATTGACGGAAGAACCGGACGATACTTTGGGAGATAAGTGAAAGGGTTGACAGTATTATTTCTGATTCAGATCTATCCGAAAAGGTACTGAAGATATATAAAAAAGAAGGAATTGAAATTGTGAATAAGATTAATTTGAAGGAAAAGTAGCCGTCTACTTTCCTTTTTTTATGTGTTTTTAAAACTCAGTTTATCTCATTTCAGCTTCTCTCATCAATCAAGTAGCAAAGTAAATCTTTTGTTTTTTGCAGCCAGGAAAATAAAATCCACCATCAGCTATTTATGTGTTTTTGTGTAATTTTTAATAAACACAACAATAATTAACACGATATTTACAGAAAATCAATATTGATTGTGTATTATATTTTTAAACATAGGTAATTTGTGTGAGTGCATTATTTTATGCTGTTTTGAGGTGGCGTCTATGTATTCCCCCTATTCTGGGAGGTGAACTTCAAAATATCGGCGTGCCAGGATTAAAGCACCGTTTCAGTTTAATGAGAACAGTAGAAGGAGAGAATCAAGGTTCCAATATTGGAAACGAAAGGGGGATTTCCGTTACATAAAATCTCCTCTCATCCTGATCGATTGGAGGATGCCCGCCCTCCTTGTAAAGAGGGGCGACCTTCTCCATCACAATGGAGTCGTCGACATGATCGATATAATCAATGAGTTCCGCATCAAAGTTTCGCTACGGTTTTGTTTTTTACTCAATTTCACAAGATTTTTGAACAGACTCTTAAAATACTTAAAATATGGAGGTTTTCTGTAATGAAAAGAATTTTATCCATTACCCTCGTATTAACGATGATATTCGTTATGTTATCGACCACCACAGACGCATCGGGCGACAAAATCGTCAAAATCGACAATATGCAGCCGGTTTACGGTCAAACGATCACCGCCAGTGTGATCAAGGGTAAAGGTTCAAAGGGCAAAAATCTAACATTTCAATGGCAAGTACAGGAATCACGTATAAGCGATAAATATATTAATGTAAAATCGGGTGGTACATCCAAAAGCTACACCGTAACGTTAAATGATATTGGTAAAAAATTGCGTGTTGTAGTTGGTTTACCATCAAATAGTGACAGAAAAACTTCATTGCCCACGAACGCAGTATTAAATGCCAACCCCCTTATTGCATCGATGAAATTCGACAATAATTTAAAGGACGATGCAAATCAAGAGAACTTGGAAGGGAAAGGAAATTATAGTTATGTAGACGGTGTATTACCCGGGACCAAAGCTCTGCACTTAGAAAGCGGAGACGGCAATTATGTCGGTACGAAGCATAGCTTGAATTTTGGTAATGACAGTTTTACCACATCCTTCTGGTATAAGGGTGACACGAACAATAATCAGGTCATATTATCAAACAAGGATTTTACTAAGAGCTCTAACGAAGGCTGGGCGATTTATACATCAGCCAATTCGGTTAATATGAATTTAGGATTCCCGGCCACATCAGAAAAATTTGGGCGCGACACGTTTAATGCTTCCGATTGGCGTTACGTGACATTTGTTGTAGACAGAGATAAAATGCTCGGATCGTTGTATATTGATGGTTACAAAATGACTGAAACTTCGCTTGGAATCGGAACTTTAGATACATCGAACCCATTAAATATAGGTAGCGACGGATTGGGCAAACATGGCGGTAATTCATTCGATATAGCTGATTTGAATGTTTGGAAAGGTGCATTTAGCAGTGATGTAGTCCAAGCTAATTATAATAGTTACGCTGTAAATAAAGTAGATATGAACGCACTTAACGACACAATTTCAGAAGCAAATAAAACAATAGCAGGCGGTCTTGGCAACGGCTTCAGCGAGATGGATTTTGACTATTTGAAAAAGGTTTTGAATACGGTAAATACGGTTGCAACAACGCAAAAAGAAAAATTATTTACACAGGAAACGATCAATTATTATGAACGTGAACTAAACAACGCCATATTCATCTATCAAAAGAGCAATAAAACAGTAACGCCCGCTGATTTAAGTATGATTGTGGACAGCGACCCGGAAATTAGTGGTCATCCCGGTTCAGCCGCGCGCG
Organism: Psychrobacillus sp. FJAT-21963; assembly: GCF_001420585.1. Lineage (NCBI taxonomy): Bacteria > Bacillati > Bacillota > Bacilli > Caryophanales > Bacillaceae > Psychrobacillus > Psychrobacillus sp. FJAT-21963. The sequence continues at coordinate 393,617 of NZ_LJIY01000006.1, forward strand.
TGGAAGAAAATTTCAGAAAAGAACTGAAAGTATTCCCACAGGCCGACGTAATGTTTCTTCCTGGCGACATTACTGGCGGTAACAATGCCATCGAATATCTGTGGATGAATGAGTTGACGGGCGTATACGATAAACTTAAAAATGAGGGTTTATTCGACAATACGGAGTTTTATATGATAAGAGGTAACCATGATATGGGCGGTGCAGAAAAGTTAATTCCTGTCGGTTCGGCTGGCGCATGGAACGAATCTACGAACTCGTACGATAACAATTTCTTTAACGATGCTTATCGGGTCAAGGTAAAAGGATATAATATTGTAGGTTTTGACGGGAATTATGACAATAACAACACGTCTGAAAAAGCTAAAAATTACCTAGATCAAATTACAAAAGAAGAGGATTACGATCCAACAAAACCGATATTTGTATCTTCTCACTTCCCTATAAGTGGAACCAATTGGGGATCGGCATGGAGCTCCTCGGCAAGTAATAATGTAGGTAGATATATTGCTGACAAGAATTTGTCGCAGGTAGTATATCTGTCAGGTCATACGCATTTCGACCCGACCGACGAACGTTCTCTCTATCAAGGGGTGGCTACGTATCTCGATGCAGGTTCGACGTCATATTCTAGTTATATTGATGGCGGTCCATACGGCGGATATATTGAAGGTGCGTATATCGAATACAAGACCGCGCCTCGCATCGCGAATTTCTTAGAGGTTTACGATACAAAAATGATCATCAAACAGTATAATTTAAATACGGATAAATTTGTAAGCGTACCTCTTGTAGTGAACGTTGGCGAAGGCAAAGAGGCCTTTACGTATAACAAGAGCGATACAAAAGAACTCATAGCTCCGCAGTTTGAAGAGGGTATTACGGTCGATTCCTACAAAAACAACGAACTTGCTTTTACAATAAAGCAAGCAAATGACAATGTGCGCGTTTTGGAATATAATATTCAGCTTATCAACAAGCTCACCGGGAAAGTGGACAAATCGTTTAACAGCCTTTCACTGCCGCTAGACAAACCATTCGATGAATACAGACATTATAAGTTTACAGATTTGTCGCCGACTACTCCATATATACTAAGGGTATTCGCCGACGATTCCATGTATAACCGTTCGTCGCAGGACATTGACATTGAGGCTCATAGTGTTAATTTAAACAGCATCACTGCGCCTGCTAACATAACAGGGTTGACAATCGGAACGGCGAAGACAGCGGAAGCCCTTGGATTGCCTGCATCAGTATCCTTGGATACTGATGCAGGCAGGGGAGAAGCCAATGTGACATGGAATGTAGATGCATCAAACTATGATCCCACTGTAAGGACTGCACAAACCTTCGCTGTCAATGGAACTGTAACTTTGCCAACTGGGGTGAAAAATCCCAATAACGTCCCTTTGACAACAAGCATTAAAGTTACGGTTAATAAGATCACTCAGTCTCAAATGACGGCAACGGCGACAAGTCAGGAAACGATTGGTGAAAATAATTCAGCATCCATGGCGATTGACGGAAATTCACAAACTTTTTGGCATACAAAGTGGGATAAATCTGATGTTCTTCCCCAATCGATCACCTTAAATCTTGGAGGAACTTACCCAATCGATAAGGTCGCGTATTTACCAAGGCCATCAGGCAGCAACGGAAATATTACAGGATATAACGTTTATGTTAGTACAGATGGAGTGACCTTTACTAAAGTTGCAAGCGGAACTTGGGCAAACGACAATGCGGAGAAAGTAGCAACTTTTGATCCGACAGATGCATCATATGTCAAGCTCGAAGCAACGACGGGTGTTAACGGCTGGGCAGCGGCCGCGGAGATTAGCGTCCTTGAAACAGAAACTGTAAAGAATTAGCTTCTAACTTTAAGAGAATTTATTGAACGCTGGACACGATGAATTAAGGAAAGACCATTACAAGTGAGGATTGGCACATGGTTAAAGATGCAGATATCAATCATAACGACAAGATTAATTTTGCAGATTTAGTTTGGATCGCCAATAAGATTTTGCAATAGCACCAGATAATAAGGAGAGAAAAGTAAATCTTTTCTCTCCACTTTCTATGAAATGAGGTCCCATTATGATTCGACGTTCATTCCTGTCATTGTTTATCATCTTATTATTTTTTGGTACTGCCACAACTTCACTTGCGCATTCCATAGATATGAATTACTAGGATTTAAACATTGAAGGGAACGAGATTCTCTATGATCTTTTTATTGAACAAACAGACTTGTTTCCACAATTCGGTACTGACTTGGATAATCTGGTGAACGATGAACTGGCCTCGCAAAAAATTGAATCCTATCTACAGAAAGGTCTTCGCATAGATGCGGATTCGAAGCCCTTAACGATGGAATTGGTTTCGATGAACATGGCGCAAAAGGGTGCCATAAGAGGCATGAAAATTCAACTGACGTTTATCGCTGATGAAGAAATCGAACAATTTAATCTTCATTACGATCTGGTGTTTGACGATGCGCCTGCTCATACGAGTGTACTCATGGTCCATGCAGGGGAATATTTTCAGCAGGATATGATTGATAGCGCTAATAGAGATATTCTGATTAACCTTTCCCAGGACCTTCCCCAGCCTGAAATTGGATCCCTCCTATGGAAATACTTTGTACTTGGAATCGAACACATTTTGACCGGGTACGATCATTTGCTGTTTTTGTTATCCTTAGTATTAATCGCATCTCGCTTCAAGGATGCGTTGAAAATTGTTACTGCTTTTACAATCGGCCACAGCATAACACTATTCTTGGTGGCCACCGACCGTATTCAGGTCAGTTCGCATTGGGTCGAAGCCTTGATTGCCCTAACGATCTGTTATGTGGCAGTGGAAAATATGTTTGTTCAAAAGGCGAAATGGCGGTGGCTATTGACGGCCATATTTGGCCTGATTTACGGCATGGGCTTCGCCGGGGCTTTGGCTGAAACGGGACTTCCAAAGAGCAATCTGATTGGCTCACTCCTGACGTTTAATTTAGGTGTGGAAGCGGGCCAGCTCATGTTCCTTTGCCTATTACTTCCCTTCTTGCTATGGCTGCGAAGGTTCCCATGGTATCGTAAAATGATGAACTCAACGTCTTGTCTTATTTTTGTGCTGGCATTTTATTGGTTGATTCAAAGATTGTAATTAGGCCATTTATTGATCAATACGAGAGTTAGCGGTATTTTTGCTAGCTCTTTTTTATTATTGCGTGTCTAACCAAGTCAGGCACAACTAGCTGGTATAGTCCGGTCGAGGTAAGAGCCTAGTCGCCTCGTGAAGAGATCATATCTGATCGGGGTTCACAGTATGTGTCGGAGGATTACTGTACAAGAGATGCAGATCGGCATGAACCACAATATCCCCTATGTTTAATATTCTGATTTTTTTGTTATTACATATACGAATGAACTCTTTAATGGTTTCAAAAAGTTGGTCTTGATATTAAACAGGACAATAATTTGAATAGCTTTTCACTATGAATTAAGAAATGAAAAGTTATAAATATTATGTATGCTACAAAATATCAAATATAGAGTTTGTGAAATATTGTACTTAAACTAACGAGTGCTTTTCTTGGATAAGGAATAGCAACTTGTTCGATTAAAGGGTCATGTTAATGTAAGAAGGATTGCAGGAAATCATGTGCAATAAATAGAAATACTTACTTAACAAACTATGTAAGGAGATAATACTTTGAACATTTTAACTTTGATTCTAAGTTATTTAATTGGCTCAATCTCATTTGCTTTAGTAATCGGTAAAATGTTTTATAAGAAAGATATTCGTGATTACGGTAGTGGTAATCTCGGTGCAACTAATGCTTATAGAGTTTTAGGCATAAAAGTAGGAGTAATTGTTGCAATTGCTGATATATTAAAAGGTACATTTGCTTGTTTACTTCCCCTAATACTTGGTTCTACAGTTAACCCTATTGTATGTGGTTTATTAGCCATATTAGGGCACATATTTTCTGTTTTTGCTAGTTTTAAAGGTGGAAAGGCTGTTGCGACAGCAACTGGAGTTTTCTTGTTTTTGACTCCTTTAGGTGTTTTTGTTGGTTTTGTTGTGTTTGTGTTAACTTTGCTATTTACTAAGTATGTATCACTAAGTTCAATGTTGGCTAGTACAGCATTATCCATTTACAGTCTTATATTTGAAGATAAAGTTATCACAGTACTTTCTCTACTAATAAGCGTATCAATAATCATTCTACATCGACAAAATATAAAGAGAATCGTAAATGGAACAGAGAACAAAATAGTTGGAAATTAGTTTTTACTTGTTAAGCTAACGGGTGCTTTAATTAAAGAAGTGGCTGCCTGTAAGGGTAGCTTTTTCTTATTGAACTAACGCCGCAGTTTAGTTGAATAAGTGTTAGAGTTCTTGCGGTGTAAAATATAATGAAAAATGAGGTATTTATGAGATGATAGAAGAAGAACTTGTCTTATCCTTTAAAAATGGAGTTGCTGACTTTAAAATTTGGTCTAGCAAAGCAGATAAATCTTCTGGAGAATGGGAAACGGAATACCCAAACTGGGACAAGCTTTATCAACACACAGCAGATTTACTCAAAGGACTCTCAGTTGAGCGATGGAACGATGAACTTATTAAAGACTTTCTTTATATACTAGCAAGAGATAACGAAGTCGAGAATATCATAGAACAACTTATAGATTTACCTAATCAACTTTTATCATTAGCTAAGTTTGCAACAACATATAGTGATGCAGATGCAAAATGGCAAGTTGCTTATGGTCTCGGAGAAATCAGTGAAGAAAAATTATTAATTAGAATGTTATTAAGTAATTTCCTAAATGATGAACAGGAGTATGTGCGAAGGCGTGCTTCCTTTGCGTTAGACAAACACTTACAGCAGTGATTGAACTAACGGGTGCTTTACTTCAAGAAGGAGTAAAGCATTTTTTCTTATTGAACTAACGAAGCAGGTTAGTATAAGAAGAGGTAAGAACTTCTTTTGTAAAAAACGGGGCTTGCAAACATTTCAAATATAAAAAGCGAGGTTTTATTGATGAGTGCCCAGAATATACAAGAAAAAATTGATTCCCTTCATTATTGGGATGCTCGAGTAGTATCTTTGGAATGTAACTATTTTGCTGATGAAGTTACAATAGAATACGAGGATTCTTTCGTTAATGTTGTCTATAAGTTCAATGGTTGCTACAAAACAGAATTTGAACACGACATAGGGCATGAAAAAGATGTTCCAGTGAAAGAATTAACCCGCTTACAAATTCCGTACTTTCTCCATAATGTTGATGTAGGAAGTGTTATATTTGACGGAATCGAACTTTATATTTGTAAAATAAGCATGTCGCCTATGAACATAGAAATATGGTGCAAAGATATACAAGTCCAAAAGTGTGCCCAATAGGTATTTATTGAACCAAGCGAGTATGGTTAAACAATGGTGCTTGGAATTATCTAAACTTGAAAAATATTCTTATTCAACTAACGGGTGCGTTAGTCAAAGATCAATGAGCTGCATAGACGGCTCTTTTTTCTTGTTCAACTAAAGCAGCAGAATAGTTGAAGTATATGTTATGATGAGAAAAATATTTTAGGAGGAATAAAATGGTAACATGCTATTTGAAGTACGTCATTGACCCTTATAAAGTAAATGAATTTGAAGAATACGGTAAGATGTGGATTCCGCTTGTAAATAAATTAGGTGGCACACATCATGGCTATTTTCTTCCACATGAGGGTGCTAATAATATTGCTTATGCCTTATTCACTTTCCCAAGTTTAACATCATACGAAGAATACCGAGTGAAAATGGCATTGGATGAAGAATGTCAAGCAGCATTTAAATTTGCAGAAGATACTAAATGTATTTTAAGTTATGAGAGAAGTTTTATGCGTCCTATATTTAAGTGAATATACGTTAAAGCTGAAAAATAATTTAATCATACCTTGTTAAGCTAACGGGTGCTTTAGTAAAACAAATGGCTGCCTGTAAGGGGAGTTTTGTCTTATTGAAATAACGTAGCAGGTTAGTTCAATAATGAAAGCGAAAACTTGAATAACTGTTTATCTAGTTAGGAGGGAAAAACTTGCTTGATAAATTCAGAAAGTTTTTTAAGAAAGATATGCTAGAAGAAATTGACGACAAGTATGTTTTTGTTCCAGAAAGTAAGATAAACGAAAAGTTAAAAAGAAACATAGTTGAACTAGAAAGATTAGGAGAAGAATGGAGTAAGGTTCTACAAAGAAAATATGGAAATACATTTGAAAGCCAAGGAAAACAAAACCTAAGAATTTGGGTGTGCAGGGACATTGATGGAGATGAAGAAGAAGACCTGAGTTCGGAACGTTGTCTAGAAAAAGAGTATCGGTCTCAAATAGCAATAGATTACGACGGTCCAAAATTTGATGATGATATATATGCAGATACAATTGAATTATGGTACTACTTTAGTGGTTACTCCGAAGGTTCAGGGACACTATATGATTTATCAAAAAATAACTTAGAAAAAGATATTGTGGAAGCTTTAAAAACAATGCTTAAATGACTCATTTAAAGTTGTTTCTTATTCAACTAACGGGTGCTTTACTTCAAGAAGGAGTAAAGCCTTTTTACTTATTGAACTAAAGAAGCAGTTTAGTTGAAGAAAGTAGGATTCAATAATTGGGGGTGTTTTTCTTGAGACAGAGTAGTCAGGAAGTTTTGAGGAAATTGAATACAGACTATATCGATGCAGAAATAAAGGACTTGTCGTATGACCATACAACTCATATAGTTCGAATGAGTTATTTTGGTCCGAATGAATCGGAATGCACAATTTTATTTAGGGATTGTTTTTCAGCCACCTTTAATACTTGGCTTGAAGGTATGAATGGGAGTATCCCACAAAGACCAGAAGAGTTAGCCTTCTATTTTCAAGAAATAGAAATAGAGGATATTGAAGTCAATGGCATTCTACTTTATAAGTGTTCATTGGTAATACCTATGATGGACTGTCAAATTACTTGTGTATCGATTGAAATTAAGAATTGATTATTCAACTAACGGGTGCTTTACTTCAAGAAGGAGTAAAGCCTTTTTTCTTATTGAACTAAAGAAGCAGTTTAGTTACAGAGGGTATAAATTAAGGGATTCGGAGATGTAGGATGGCAAAGAAAAAAAAGAAAAGCAGGATGGATTTTTTAAAGGAATTTTAGGTAAAATTGGTGGTTCTATAATATTTGAAGTGGTCTGGAACATTATAATGTTTATACCAAGAATGGTAATTCGCTTGATTTCAAGCATTTGGTGAAGTTATTAATTCTTATTGAACTAACGGGTGCTTTAGTAAAAGAACATGGGTTGCTTAGGCAACTCTTTTTTCTTCTTCAACTAACGCAGAGTGAACAAGAGAAGGGTGAGTTTTTATATCGCATTTGAACATTAAAACGAAGCATTTGGACTGAGAAACGCTCCTACATTATAGACTAATAAAAAGCCACCTCATTTCAATTTTTAATGAGATGGCTGCTGTTTATATTTGATTAATGTATTCTATAGAATTATTGTGACTGAATAATATGGTCATTAACAAATGCTTTTATGAAAAATAATTCATTATCATTAGGGTCCCTTTTATTTTCTTCCTTAAAGGACGCTATCGCATTTTCTAGTGAGGACTTTACAACTTGACTTGCTGTTGTTAACTCTTCCCAATATATATCCATTTCATTTGAATCACAGATAGATTCATGACCTAGTAGGAACATTTCTGCATCATATTTTTGAATTTCTTTAATCATAGGCAATAACAATGATTGCTTGTAATGAAATAAAGAATTTGTAGTTGTACCATATGCACAATCACCTAAAAAAACAACTTTTTCATCAGGAATATAAATGATTGTAGAGTCATCTGTATGAGTACTTTTGATACATTCGAGAATGCAAACTTTATTACCTAAATCAATAGTTAATGTATTTTCAAAGAGTACATCTGGAGATTTCAACTTAAAACAGTCCCTGTTTGGCATTTCAGTTTGTATAATCTTTACACACATAGCACTCATCTGATCAGTGGTCACATATTTTTGTAGTGAACTATCGTCATAGGATAAACTTTGCCATTCTTTTATCATTTCGTTTGTTTGACTATTAACTATTACAGTTGCATCAAATTCATTCATTCCTAGGAAATGATCCCAATGTGCATGGGTAATAACAACATATTTAACTTGTGGTACATTTAGCTTCTCGATTTCTAGCAAAAAGTCCTTAGCATGTATTATTAGACTATATCGGTCACCACATACCAGTCCTAATGTTGGTCGTTCTCTATCATCTTGATTAGATAAATAATAAATAGTATCACTTAATTTATTTAACATGTTATTTTTCCTCTTTTCTATATATTCATTCTATGAAAGAGAAAATCTACATGTTTATTCTAAAGTTATTAAAATAATTTAAGATTTCTCTTATTATTTTTTTACCATTGGACTTGTACCTCCTTGTTTACTAAGGAAAAGTATATCATAATCCAAACTATACATTAAGAAAATTCGGAATATTAATTGTGTTTATAACAGTTATTTATATTTCGCAGTTCGAACATTATTTACAATAGAAGAGAAGGTGCTTTTTCAACTAACGGGTGCTTTAGTAAACAAGACCATCATTTCGATGGTCTATTTTTATGTCGCAAAAACATTAAGTAGATTCGGATCTATTGTGAAATGTTACACTTAAACTAGTGGGGCGGGTTAATTGAGGTAGAGGTAAGTAACTTCAGACGTTACAAAATATAGTATATTATAAGTAATAAGAAAGAGGCATTTCATGATTATAAAAATTATAGTTGTCCTAATAGGAATAATTGCTTTGGTAAGCAGTTTTTTTCACAATAAAGAGAAACATAAAAGATTTGGGAAGTATACATCTTCCACTGCTACTTCAGATTCTATAATTGCCACCATTATTGGTCTAATAATTTCTTTTTTGTTGGGAATTGCACCTTGATGGGTAGTGAAATTTCTTTTTATGTTGATAGGTGCCGGCTTAATATATATAGGAATTTTCCTAATATGAATAAACATCTTATTCAACTAACGGGTGCTTTAGCAGAACAAGACCATCATTTCGATGGTCTATTTTTATGTACAATGTGAAATGTTACACTTAAACTAACGCAGCAGTTTAGTTGAAGAAGGATAATTCTACCTTCCGTAGAATTAATAGATGGTTGGAACCATCCCTCCATCCATGCGGATAGGAGATCCCTTAAATGCAGATGCATATGGACTACATAAGAATGTAGCTAATCTCCCTATTTCAAGTGGTTTAATAAATCGCTGTATTTCAGATTGAGGTAGATTATTAATCATAAATTGTCTTTCTTTTTCTGAAAAAGGCATGTCATCATTATTGTAAATACCCTCAATTATTTGTTGTACATTTTCAGATAGCGTCGGCCCAGGCATAATGGTATTGATTGTAACTTGGCTTCCTTTTGTTAATTTAGATAGGCTTTTTGACAATGATAAAAGCATGGATTTGGTCAGACAATACTGAGGCATCTGTCCAGAAGGCATTACTGCTTCTTCACTTGCAATAAAGATAATGCGCCCATCATTATTTTCCAACATTTTAGTTAAATAATATTTGGATAGTCCATTTGCAGCTAATACGTTCGTACGAAAGTATTTTTCCCATATTTCATCGGTAACATCTTCATATTGCATAATTTCATATATTCCCATGTTGTTAACTAGAATATCAACATTGGAGAATTTTTTTAATAATGATTCTCTTTGTTGAACATCAACAATATCAGCTGTAGCATTTTGAGGAGAAGTGGCTGGGAAAGCTGATTTAATTTCCTTTACAGTTCGTTCTACCTCTTCGTAATTACGTCCATTAATAAGAACGTTAACTCCTTCTTTGGCCAGTTCAATGGCAATTGCTTTACCTATTCCTTTTGAGGATCCTGTAATCAATGCTGTTTTATTGTTTAATCCCATTTCCATCATATACTTCTCCTTTACTTTTCTTTTGAGACGATTTCAATTTATTGAATTTATACTTACATATTCTGTACGCCAATTCAAAGGGGTATTACCTTCCCAACAGCGAAAGGCTCGATAGAACGAACTCTGATCTTTATAACCTACAAGAAAAGCCACTTCTTTAATATCTAAGTTAGGATTTGCCAAGTACTCTTTTGCCAGTTCATGGCGAGCTTCTCTCATAAGCTGTTTGAAAGTTGTTTGTTCGTCAGTTAGCCGGCGCTGTAGGGTGCGTTCGCTCATTCCCAATTCACTTGCAACATCTTGTATTTCTAGTCGTTCTCCAGTTAAACTGCGTTTCAATATCCACTTAACTATCTCCGTTATAGAGTGACTGCCTCGCTGCTCTTCCAACGTTTGGTGAAGTACTGGAGTTAATATATCCAATAATTCAGCATTGTAAGAAGCAAATGGGCGATCCAAATCTCCTCTATGCAATGTCAATCTGTTACATTTTGCACCAAACTGGATTGGACAGCCAAAGTAATCTTCTAATCCTTGTACTTGATTCATTGTATGGTTAAATTCTACTAAGCTCGCTTGTATAGGCAAACCAGTACCCCGTCGCCCTAGCTCCAGTAAAAATGCAAGTGTAGTTCCAACAAGCAAAGGTGGACCAGGTAGACCAGTATCCAGCCATTCCACTTCGATTGTACAGCTTTCGCCTTCCTCCACAATTCGAATGTTTTCAGGAGGACACATTTCTTTGTAACGAGCCATTCTCTTTAGAGCATCGCGGTAGTCACGAGCATGGTAAGCTGCCAGTACAGACGGTGGATATTGAGCTGTTTCAAATGTTGTCGGGAGCTTAATTATCGCATCTTCCATGTCGCCGATAATATCGGAATATGCTTGCCATATTGCGATATATTGCTCAGTAGTAACAACAGATTCAGTGATTACGGTAAGTGGCATTTTTGCTTTCCTAACCACATCTTGAGCCGTAATTCCAAGTTGATACAGTCCTGCCCAAAATCCATCCGGTATTCTAATACGATTATGTGAAGTCATATATTACACCTCTTTATCTATCATCACATTAACATTTTTTAGAAAATGAACGCAATTAAGATTGTTAACGGGATAGTTATTTTATTTTACTTATATAATCCGGTTCTGTAACTAGCATAAAACGACAATACACTAGCAATAGACGTCAAATAATTAATGAGTTTCACAGGTACCTTAATTAGGAGTTTCTAACCAAGAGGGTGGAGAAGTTGTATATGCAAATCAATGTGACTTCAACTGAAGACATGCCAAAAAGAATAGGGGTGTAGAAATAATATTTCACTATTTCGTTATCTTTATTATTGGATATTGTTTAAGTTTTATTTTATCAATAGATTTATTTGATGAAAATAGTAGAGTAATAAATACATTATATAGAGTTTGCTTTGGACTGTTTTTTCTATTAGTAATTTGGCTTGTTCAACCTAAAAGAAATAATGTGGACGATAAGAATAACAGCGGTTAATGGATATCAATCTTTTCTTCTTCAACTAACGGGTGCTTTACTTCAAGAAGGGGTAAAGCCTTTTTTCTTTTTGAACTGAAGCAGCAGTTTAGTTTAATGGCAGCAAATGAAATGTTTTAAATTTAAATGGGAAATTAATTTATAATTGGAACTTCTATGTGTGGCGAACGTATGAAAGTAAAGCGGAAGGTTAATGAAAAAATAAGGAGTTGATAAGCCTTGATTATTTACGCAGAAGCCCTACGTACAATTTCCATAGTAATACTTATTATTAGTTCTTCTTTCTATCTTCGGCAATTGGTAAAAACCAAAAAACAAAGGAAACTTTCAGCCTTTGAATTTACAATGTATACAACCATTCAGATAGCATATATCTTCTTTGCAATGAGTTTATTGATAACTGTATTCTTTAAGTGATTGGGAAGTATAGAAAATATTGTGAAACATTTCACTTAATCTAACGGGGCAGGTTAGTTGAATAAGAAGGTTTATTTACGATTATGTTGAATAAGTTAATATATGTAAATTATTGAACAAAAGGGGTGCTTTACTTCAAGTCTGGGACGGCACTTATTTTTGAACTAACGTAGCGGAATACTTTAAGAACAGAGGGGGGAAGTAATGAGAAAGTTATTTATTGGTATAGCAATAACAACAATACTTTTAACTGTGTTTCTAATATATAATCACAAACAACTCCCCACTAAAGATGGTGTATTTAAAATTACAGAAAACTGGTCTCCAACAACAGAGGAAGTCTATTTAGTGAGAAAAATAGATCGGGAATGGTTAACTATTTTTAGAAATACTCATTCAATTATGCTTGGTCGATTAGAGCAAAATTGGTTAGGATTTTGGGTGTTAAAAGATGATAATGAAGTTGAAGGTACATTAGCTTCAACTCACCATCCACCTATACAAGAAGACGAATTTACTTGGGGTGTGTCACTTGCAGGAGAGGGAAAACCATCATATTATTTTGGGCAGATTATTAATCCTGAAATTAAGAAAATAGAAATAGAAACACAGAAAAACTTTTTTGAAAGTGCTTTATTAATTATTTCAGGTCAAACTCGTTTTTTCTATTTAAAATTAGATGGAGAAGTAGTAATGCCTATAAACATTAATGGATATTCTGAAACTGGAAAGTTAATTTATTCTACAATTAAACCAATTAAAGAGGATTAATGAAATTAAGAAGTTATTCAACTAACGGGTGCTTTACTTCAAGAAGGAGTAAAGTCTTTTTTCTTATTGAACTAACGCAGCAGTTTAGTTGAAGAAGGAATTTACGTCTTATAAGAAGAACTCATTTTATATGAAAAGGGGTGATTATAATGATAATTTGGTTAAATGGAGCATTTGGTTCTGGGAAAACTTAGACTTCTTACGAATTAGAACGAAGGATTCCCAATTCCCTTGTCTATGATCAACATAGGTTTTTTTATTAACAGGAATATTCCCAAAGAAATTAGTAAAGGTGATTTCCAAGATTATAGTATCTGGCGAGAGTTAAATTACACTACTTTAAAATACATAGATAGTGAATATGACGGGATTATAATTGTTCCTATGACCTTAGTAAATCCACAGTATTTTGAGGAAATTGTAGGGAAATTAAGAGATGATGGAGTGAGAGTCAATCATTTTGTACTTTGGGCTTCTAAAGAAACATTACAAAAGAGGCTGCGAAGTAGGGGTGAGAGAAAAAATTCATGGGGTGAAAAACAAATAGATAGATGTATGCAAGGGTTATCAAATGATATATTTAAACATCGAATAGAAACTGATAAATTGACAGTCGAAAGTGTAGTGGAAACAATTGCATCTATGTTAGACATTCATTTACTCGATGACAAGAGAAATAAATTCAAGAAAAAATTAGACAGAATTAAAGTACAAATAAAACAAATACGATTTATAAATTAAATAGGTTACTCTCTTTAACTAACGGGTGCTTTAGTTCAAGAAGGGGTACCCTTTTTTCTTATTGAACTAACGCAGCAGGTTAGTTGGATAAGACTTGTAACACCCATAAGAGAAAAAACGTTTAATTACAAAAGGGGTGAAGTACAGCGATGAAAAAGATAAATATTATATTAGCTTCATTCTTAATCGCTGGTTGTCAAAACACAGAGAATTCAACAATTAAAAATCTGGAACAAAATAATATTCCAAATTACACACCTGCATCTGAAGATGTTATAGATATGCATGGCGAAATTGAAAATAAAGAGAGATTTCAGGAGTTTCTGAATAATGTTGAAAACGCGAAAAAGGATAGTATACGAGTTGTTAAATATACAGAAAAAGGTGACCCAATGCTTCATGATCTTGAATATGATGGTGAAGTTATAAAATCAACAACAGACACACGAAGAGATAAATTTGGTCAAGGAAGTATTATTAGTACTACTTGTACCACAATTGAGGTGGTCGAAACTACTGAAAAAACTGATTACATTCTTGAAGGTTGCGAAGATACTATAGATTATACCGTTTTAGTCACTTGGAAATAGTAGGGAAATATTTTTTCATTAATAGATATTTTAATGTAAATGTGAATAAATTCACTTAAACTAACGAGCAGTTTAGTTTAATAAAGATTTGAAACAATCATCAATATCAAACGCCAAATCCTGATAAAGGGGATGTTTAAATTGTTCCAAATTAGATTGGCTTTTATATTACTTATGTCATCTTTTCTCATAGGCTGTACAGATAATGCTGTGACAAATATCCAATCTGTTATTTTAGAAGATGAAGCAAAGCAAATGGTATTGGATAACCACTATGTCCATAATGAAGAAACTGAAATACTTTCTGTTGAACTGAAGAACAATAAGTACTATATCGAGTGGCAAATTGAAGGAGACTGTCAGCGTGGAATAGATAGTGTTAATAGTGATAGTGAAATTGAAATGATTGAAGCTGAATTATGTTAATTCAACTAACGCAGCAGTTAAGTTGAATAATTAATATATATTTTGAAAATTGGAACTTTAAATTTGCTGACCCGTATAAAAGGTAACAGATGTAAGGAGGTATTTAGATGAAACGTTTTATGTATTATTTTGTTTGGGTTCTATTTATTGGTTTCATCTGTTATTTAGGCAGTCACTATTATATGAGTTTAAAATCCATTGCCCAAGAAACGTTTGATAACAAATTATTTTTTATATACAGTCTCGTTTTTCCAGTCATTATTGGGATGTTATTCAAGCTACCTGTATTGGTCAAAGACATTCAGCAACAGAAAAAATGGACATTCGATTGGGTGAAATTGTTAGCAATTGGCGCACCAACTTTTTTTATCGTATATTTGCTGATTTTTTTAGAATAATAATCAGTTCTACTCCATTCACGACAGCAGCAGGAATAGTGCTTGGATACTGCTTGTTAGATATTCTGAAAAAGTAAAACATTTTTAACCATCCGTTAGGCTTGTGATGACAAAGCGAGTTGCATTGGAGACTCTTCTTCAACTAAAGAAGCAGGTTAGTTTAATAAAATCATCTTAAAGAAATTAAGAGGTGACTAAGTATAATGACAACAAATAAAAAATCAACTGAGAGTAAGAAGTTGTCTGGTCCTGAACAGGTAGCAGAATTTATGAACAACCTTGAACATCCACTTAAAAAAGAAATAGAAGAGGTTCGAAATATCATTTTAAGCACTGATGNNNACTGATAAAAATGACGTTAAAGCAAAAGAAGAAAAACTTAGAGAAGTAATAACAAAGTGGCTTAAAGTTATTTAAAATGGATGATGCCCCTTCTTCCACTAACGGGTGCTTTACTTCAAGAAGGAGTAAAGCCTTTTGTCTTTATGAACTAAAGGGGCAGTTTAGTTCAATAAAGAAGATTTAAAGGAAAGTAATTCATAAAAAAAGGGGGTATAGAAGGTGGACTTATTACTCTGGATAACTACTGGTTTCATGCTATTCGGATTTGTTGTTCTCGTTTCTATGAAAAAAAGTATGGAAAGTAAGCTCGCTTTTATAAAAGCAAATAAGGAAGGCGAGGAAAGTTCAACAACAGCTAAATCCATAATTTGGTGGATAATGAGTACCACAGCTTGGGGAATAGGGGGTATGTTCCTTGTTGTTTGGTGGTTTCATAATTATTTTGGATAACTGTCGGTTTCAAATGTACTTAAACTAACGAGGTGCTTTACTTCAAGAAGGAGTAAAGCATTTTTTCTTATTGAACTAACGCAGCAGTTTAGTTCAAAAAGGATAAATTTACAGTTGAGAGAATTAGAGAGAGTTACAACTTGGAGGGGAGAAATTGGAGGAAAACAATAAAGGTATTTTATATTTAAATATGTCCATTGGTACATTAGGACTCATTCTTATTGTAGTAGGATTATTGAAATATTATGAAACTGTTGGTGGTATGGGTTCAGCGTTTGCTTTGTTGGGTTTTCCTGTAACAATGATTTACTTAAATTATCTTGAGGGGAAAGCTGGTATAAGCAAAAAAATAGGAAAGGAGCTGATGTTATGACAAGATTTATTATGTTTTTTATCACAATTGGACTTGTATTAGTTGGGTGTAGTCCAGATAAAACAAATGGTAATAACGAAAAAAATACGCCTGTAGTCTCGGAAGATAGCAACGTTGCTAATAACACAGAAATTACGCACAGCACGGAACAGAATGTATTACAAGATTCCCCCGAATATGTGGCTAAGAATGAGGGGGAACTATCTGTTCAGGATTCAGATATGGCTTATGAAATGTGTGTGAGAGCAATGACTAACTATTATAAAGCTGTCTGGAATGGCTCGGATATTGAATTGGATACATTTATCGATAACAAAAACCTTAAACAGTATACGCAAAAGAAAATTCAATACCAGCATGATTTGTATTCAGCATCTACTGATTCTAATGACGAGGTGCAAAATATTGAGGTAGGCGATTGGGTAGTGGAGTATACGGTTAATGTGGATGGAGATTTTCTCTATTTAAAATTACCTGTGGAAATTAATAAGACTGTTGGTAGTCGTGGTGAAGTTAATGAATTTCTTGTACGTAATGTAAACGGTAGGTTAGTCATTGTTGACTGGTATAGTGGTGGAAAGGATAGTTATGATTTCTGGGTGCGTGGAGAAAATCTAACGATTGACAACCCAAATATTTGGAATGATAGTGAATGGGTAAAAAAATTAGATAGGAAGCAGATAGAATTTTCAGGCTCAATTCGATAGTTAGTTATTTACAGTTGGGATTTCATTAACGTTACACTTGCTAGCAAAACTAATTTCTCTTATTCAACTAACGGGTGCTTTAGTAAAGTAGAGCAACGTCTTTTAAGGCGTTGCACCTTTAACTTTAAAAGTACTTCTGATAATACTCTTTTCTTAACCTTCCGATCTTGGTGGTTTCACTTTTCTCATGTCCCAAAAGGCTTTGTATGATCTCAATAGGGGCTCCATTATCCATCAAATTAGTTGCGTAGCTGTCATGAAAATTGTTTTTTAACATTTGAAAACGTGATGAAGAGGAGTATCGTCTATTAGTTATAGGAAAGGTTAGGGGAGTGTGAGATGAATCGTTTTTTGGCAGAGCAACAATTTCAACATGTTATGAAAGAATATACCGATTATTTGTTAAAGCTTGCCTATTTGTATATAAAGGATTGGTCGGCTGCTGAAGATATTGTACAGGATGTGTTTTTAACCTTTTATCAGAAATTTGAGCAGTTCGAAGCACGCTCCTCCTTGAAAACTTATTTAGCAAAAATAACGATTAATAAATGTAAAGACTACTTAAAAAGCTGGCGATATCGTAAGCAAGTGTTAACGAATAACTTTTTTAATCCTGTCAAGAAGGGCAGAGACCGAATTATAGAAGAGAATGAAAAGTTAGAACTTGCAGAAGCAGTGTTACAGCTACCATTAAAGTATCGTGAAGTAATTATCTATTATTATTTTGAAGAATTATCCGTTTTAGAGATTTCTCAACTACTTTCAATCCCAGACAATACCGTCAAGACAAGGCTCAGAAAAGCACGATCACTATTAAAGGTTCAATTGAAAGAGAATGAATGGGAGGTGCTTATCCATGAATGAAATTAAACAACAGCTGCTATCAAAAATGGGTGATACATCAGAACGTGTGCATCGGATTCAACAGCAGGTGAACTTAAAAAAATCAAAAAAGCCTAACGAAAATAAGGAAAAATGGGCGTACTATGGAATATTCGTTGCATTTATAGGATTACTTGCGTTCAGCGCATATTTATTACCTTCTGAATCGACAAATAAAAATAGTCAACTTACAGAACCAGGATTAATCGTCCCGAAAGAAGATGATAGTGCTGAAATCATCATTGAAAAGGGGGATTTTTATGATGAAATAAAACAATATCTTCCTCCACATGGCACGGAGGCAGTATTTTTAGGTGGCTTCGAGAATGGCGGCAGCACTACCCAAACGTTTTGGTTAGGTGACCATTATGTGCAGCAAGTGATTAGTAATGATGGTGGAAGTGTTGAACGTATTTATCGCTTGAACGGGAATAAAATCGAAATTGTTTATGAGGAGATGTTGGATAATGTATCAGATCGATTGCACTGGTCAAGTAATGAGCTGAACAAGCTACCCAAGGGAGAGCTTTTTTTAGAAGCTCCTTTGGAAGTAGGAGATGAATACGGAGATGGGACTGTGTTGAGTACATCAGGACGGGTTACTACTACTTACGGCGATTTTACAAATGTATTGATCTTCGAAAAGATAAAAGATGATTATCGGACTAGAAGATATTTTGCCCCTGGTTTTGGTGAGGTGAAATGGGAAGGTGCTTCTCTGGACAAGGAAAGCGGTGAATATGAAACGGTAATTAGCACGGACTTAGCTACCTTTACTTTTATGGAAGAAGAGATAATAACTCCTGCTCATTTTGATGTGAAAATTGAAAACAATTTTAATCCTACTTTTCATTCTCCCTGGCAGCCTTCACCAAGCGGCAACCAGCAAGCGACAATTGAAGGAAAAGGAGAACAGGCAGGGGAAGAAGGAGAAGGAATACTAGTTATAGAAAACTTGGAAACAGACCAATCTACCATTTTTAAATTGAAAGACAATGAGGAACGTCAATATACTCCTAAGAAAGTAGAGTGGATTGATGAAGACAGAATGTTCGTCATCATAGGGTATGCACATGGGATGGTAACAGTCGGTGGGAAGTTATATGAGTTAAATATTAAAGAAAATATCGTGACTCCCGTTATTACAGACCTATCACTAAAAGAAGAAATTATGTCTGTTAAAGTCAACCCAGATGGTACATTCACTTACGAGAAACATGTGTATGATACAGATGTTATGGATCAGAGTGAAAGCCATGTAGAGGAAGGAACACTTCCTATTCCAGCTAAGGATAAAAACAAGGGAGTTAGCTTTTGGGAGGATCTAGCTCATTTAGAAACGATAGATTTGTCAGGAAAAGCATTAGAAAATCTACAAGGGGCAGAAATCCTAAAGAAGACAGAAAATCTGTTTTTAGCTAACAACAGTATAACGGATATCACTTCCTTGAAGGATTTAGATAAACTCAAGTATCTAGAGTTAAGTAACAATCAAATTACTTCTATAGAAGCTCTAGAAGGGCTAACTGATTTAGAGAGTCTCTCTTTAGACAATAATCCCATTATTGATTTTACCATTATTATCCAACTTGAAAATTTAACATTTCTATCTTTACAAGACACACAGCTAGATTCGCTCACTTTTGTTCGCGAAATGAAAAACTTAGATCGAATAATTATCGCAGAAACAAAAGTGTCGAATCTGACACCTTTAGAAAATTTAAATAAGTTAACGTATTTAGATATCAGAGGAACCAATATAACGACCATTAAACCATTAGAAAAGCTGGATAAGCTACAATATCTTTTATTAGATAAAGACAAAGTGAAGGATTGGAAATTATTAGCTAACAAAGAATACCTCCGAATATCCGAGGAAATTATTATTGCAGAATAAAAAGTTTTTAAATATCTGCTAGTTGAATAAATGGTATTTGAAGACTTGTGATATAAATCGCTTATGAAGGATGCGGCTTTTGCTAAGTGGAATAAGAATATGATATTAATTAGTTTTTTATTGCTTAATAATGTTCGAAAGAATATATCTCCAATTTAACGGTAGAAATAGTTGAAGTCAAAACAGTTGCTTGGAATACGTTTTAGCTTGTAAGGTAGCTTTTCTTATTGAACTAACGAAGCAGGTTAGCACAATTAGCCCAGTTATAAAATTCAGATTTCCCCTCCGAAGATAACTACTCCAAGACAAGGAGACTCAAATGTCCATCTTTCAAAATCCTATATATAAGCTCTTTAGTACCTGTTACAAAAGCCAGAAATATAGTTTGGAAAATTATAATAGTAGTTCGTATATTTTCTCCCCCCTAAGATAAAGATACTATCGAAGTTAAAATAAAAAAGGGGGTCTTTCGTTTGGAGAATAATAATAAAAAAGGCATTTACCGTGATAAAGACGGTAATTATATTATTTGCGAAGAAAAAATGGCTGAAATTTTAGATTTGCTTGATGACTTATTTGAAGGTAAGAAAGACAAAAAACCATTATTGGAACGTTGGCCTGATTGGCCAGATTTAGATAGAGATTATTGCTGTCATGCTCTTACATTAGCCAACACAATACACGACAAAAAATTTGTTCCATCACCTACTAGAGCAACTTCGCAATTTATGTGTCAAGATTGGGTTTATGAATTAAATGGATCTAATCCTGACTTACAACTCCACGCAGGCGCTGTTATTAGAGGGAAATGTTAAAAAGGGGGATACACCCCTTTTTCTAATTATGTGTTTTTATATTCTTTCAAAATCTATAATTATTATTTTTTCTTTATATACTAAACGTCCTCATCAAGAAAGAAAAATTTTAATCTTCTTCAACTACGAATCGATAGCGATATATTAGGAATATCATAAGATGCAGGCTTTCTTCTTAAACTAACGGGTGCTTTACTTCAAGAAAGAGTAAAGCCTTTTTTCTTATTGAACTAAAGAAGCAGTTTAGTTTAATAAGGAATCGATTAACATGTAAATTATCTAGTAAATTGGAGGACTATAATTGATACAAATAAAACCTAGTAATAAAAAACTAAATCAGAAAAGATTATTTGATTTTGAACAACTAATTAAATATAAATTACCAAAAGAATATGTTGAGTTTTTAATAAAATACAATGGTGGCTACCCAGAAAACAATATTATTGAACTTCAAGATGACGAAATGCAATCTATTGCAATTTCAGATTTTTTTGGAATAGGAATAGAGAGAATTAATGATTTAAAGGCAACTTATAAGTTTATAAGGATAGATTACCGAAAGGTTTTATACCAATAGCAAGAACAGAGGGTGGTAACATTGTCTGTTTATCTCGTCATAATGGGTCTTTGTTCTTTTGGGACCATGATATTGAATTACTAAATGAAGATATAGATTTTAAATATCTTATTCCCATTGCTAATAATTTCGTGGATTTTCTAAATATGATTAAACCTGATGATTCGGAAGATTTGGATGGTTACGAGGTAGAAGAAGTATGGGTTGACCCTGACTTTTTAGAAGAAATGAAAAAAAGTGGCTTATTAAACTAACGGGGGCGTTAGTTCAATAAGAATTAAGTAGAGTTAAGAACTATTATAGTTATTCCATTAAAGGGCGCAATTCTAGTACAAGGAATTGTGTCTTTTTTAGTTATCATCTTGAACAATGGTATTGCTTATTTGACTGCGTAGTAAAAAAAGAAAGAGTATCACTCTTCCTTTTTACTAATCTTTATACCATCGAGTTTGCTTGAAATCTCTTCAAGTACAACATTTCGTTCTTTTTGAGCTTTAATAAGGCTAATTGCAAACCTAATTGTAAAACCAATAACAGCTAGATAAATAATAATCATAAGTAAAATAGGGATTATAGCCGTCGCTTCCATTATTTATTACCTCCAGTCAAATTAATTTATATCTCATTGGTCATATGAAGAAGATTATGTACAGTCCGAGGACCTATGCAGTAGCTTATTCAGGAATAGGGCGCGATTCCAGAGGAATTAGCGCTCCTTTTCAATCTTAGGATCATTTCTAAAATATTCTCTAGGCAATGGTTTACATAAGAAGGCACAAAGTAGTAGATTACAAATTCCCTATTGACTATATATACTCCATATCGAACAATTACCTTTATGCAACAGCTGAATATGAAACGTCGTCAGACTAGAAGGTGGAATAAAACGTGAGAAGAATGGAAAGAAGAGAGCAACGGAAATTAACCGGGCAGATATGGAGTAAGTTTAAAGATAAAAAAATGATAGTAAAGATTTTAGCAGCAGGTACAATATTCGTTTTAAGCTGCCTACTGATCTTTAATATATTAATTTTGAAAAGTGATGTCAGTAAATTAGACGATCCGGCTCCACAGCCAACGATTATTTATGATCAAAATGGAGATGTAGCTAGTAAGATTTCAGGTTCCAAAATAGAAGGAGTTAGCATAGAACAGATTCCTGACCAGGTTATTCAAGCCGTAATTGCTACAGAAGACCAGAAGTTTTACAAGCATAATGGCATTAATGTTATCGGAATTGTTAAAGCATTGACGAAAAACCTAACAAGCGGAGAAATTGTGGCGGGCGGAAGCACAATCACGCAGCAGTTGGCAAAAAATGTTTTTCTAACACAAGAGCGTACATATACGAGAAAGTTTAAAGAGCTTATCTTGACGAAAAAAATTGAACGAACCTACTCCAAAGATGAAATTATGGAACGGTACTTAAATCAGATTTACTTTGGAGAAGGAGCTTGGGGCATTCAGCGTGCTTCCCAAACGTATTTTGGCAAGGATGTAAGCGAATTAACGATAGGTGAGTCGGCGATGCTCGCAGGGTTGATTAAATCGCCTTCCAATTTGTCTCCATTCAAAGATATGGACAAATCAGTCGAACAGAGAAATCTGGTTTTATCCTTAATGGAAAAGGAAGGTTACATTAGTCAAGATGATGTGGAAGCGGCAAAAGAACAGCCAATAGTTTTAGAGGGCAAAAAGATAGATGATTATAAAGGGAAATACCCTTATTATGTAGACCATATTATTGAGGAAGCCATAAAGAACTATGAACTTACAGAAAATGAGGTTCTTTCAGGTGGACTTCATATTTATACAGAATTAAATCCTACAATACAAAATGCAGTGGAACAGGTGTATAGGGATGACGAGATGTTTCCTGAAGGGCAATCTGACCAGCTAATTCAAAGTGGCGCCATCTTCATCAACCCCTCAAGCGGCGGAATCAACGCCCTTGTTGGAGGAAGAGGGGAACACACTTTTAGAGGATTTAATCGTGCGACTCAACTAAAACGGCAACCTGCGTCTACCATTAAACCGCTGGCAGTATATACCCCAGCCTTAGAACAGGGATATGACATCTTTGATATCTTACCAGACTCGCCTATTAATATAGCTGGATATCAACCAATGAACGTTGACAATCAATTCCGTGGAGAAGTGACGATGTATGAAGCTTTGGTAAATTCCTATAACGTCCCGGCGGTATGGTTGTTGCAAAGGATGGGATTGAAATACGGGATTAATGCAGTCGAGCGATTCGGTATTCCATTAACGGAAGAGGATTCTAATCTAGGTTTAGCACTTGGTGGTTTGAATGAAGGCGTATCGCCTTTATTGATGGCGCAGGCGTTTTCCACTTTCCCTAATAATGGGGTGATGGCAGAAGCACACGCTATTCAAAAAATTGAAGATGTCAATGGCGAGGTCATGGCAGAATGGCATAGTAACGCCACAAATGTCACGGATCCTTTAGTCGCCCAGAAAATCACCTATATGCTTAAAGGTGTTGTTGAAGAAGGCTCAGGGATGAATGCTCAAGTGGAAGGCTGGGAAATCGCCGGTAAAACGGGTACAACACAACTCCCATTTGCGAATGCAGGAGGAGCGAAGGATCATTGGTTTGTCGGATATACGCCTCAAATTGTTGGGGCAGTTTGGATGGGCTATGATCAAACGGATGAAAATCATTATTTATCGGGATACAGCGGCTCTACGGTCACAAAAATTTTCAATGAAATTCTCTCGGAGTCTATAACGGAATTTTCCCAAAAAGAATTTGATTTATTGGCGCTGGAAAAACAGCTTAAAGACCAGCTGAAAAAAAAGGAAAAACAGAAGGAAAGAGATTTAGAACAGAAAGAAAAACAGGAAGAAGAGAAAAAAGAAAAGAAAGATAAAGATAAAGATAAAGATAAGGAGAAGAAAGAGAAAGAAGAAGAGAAGAAGAAAGAAAAAGAAGAGAAGAAAATGGAAAAGGAAGAAGAGAAGGAAAAGAAAGAAGAAGAGAAGAAAAAGAAAGAGGAAGAAAAGGAAAAACAAGAATAGCAAAGTTCAACAATCGGGCGCTTTTCTTTAATAAGAAGGCGTCTTTTTGCATGGACAACACATTTAAGGAGTTGGATTTATTGAGGTGTAAAAAAGATTGTGAAGTATTGTTCTTAAAGTAAAGGGTGCTTTACTTCAAGAAAGAGTAAAGCCTTTTTCCTTATTAATCTAACTAAGCAGGTTAGATATAGTACAAAGAAAATCAGGTCTAAAGGGAGAGAGATTCATATATGGATTGGAATTGGAATGATACTAGCATCAAACTTCCATATACATCCGAAAACTTAAGGACATTGTTAGATACTGTCTGTCGGAAAGAAAACGGATTTTCACAATATGATTTTGCTATGTGGTGCGATAATTTAACGATGGCATTTGAAGATGATGAAGGTGAAGAATTGAATGATTATGATTCACTAGCTAATGGCATCGCAAGGGATATCGATGTCAATGGGATTTGTTTTGGAGTGAAAAAGAATTAAGGAATATAGACCAGTCAGAATTAGAGTTACCTCTTAGTTGGTTTATTGAATGGTCAAAGGAATTACGTAGGTAAGAATTACATTTCTTCTTCAACTAACGGGTGCTTTACTTCAAGAAGGAGTAAAGCCTTTTTTCTTATTGAACTAAAGCAGCAGGTTAGTTGAAGAAGCAATTTTTCCTATATGGTAAAATACTTTAAAGGATAGTTAGGAATGAAAGGAATGATAGTATATGTCTTCTCTCATTGCATTCTTTACAATATCTATAATAATTGTTTTTTTTGCTATGGCAAAAACAGTAAAGGATAGTCAGCGAAAAGATAAAGATAAATAATTTCTTTATACTTTATTTAGAGGTTCTTATTGAACTACGGGTGCTTTAGTTGAACAAGTAGCTGCCTATAAGGGTATATTTTTTCTTATTGAACTAACGCAGCAGGTTAGATGAAGAAGGAGAATCATGAACACTTGTCTAATACTAATTTTATCAAAAGTAATCCTAAGCAATGGAAACTAGTGATAAAAAACAATGTATAGATTATGTTGGTAACAGGAGAGTGTTTTATATGAAAATAAGAAATTTAGCTCAAAAAGCTTTAGTTAAAGTATTTAAAATGGGAATTAGAAATTCAGCAAAAGCAGTTATAGTTAAAGAAGGGAAATTATTAGCCATAAAAATTTCTTATTGAACAAACGGGGCAGGTTTTAAACACCTAAAAAAGCACCCAAAAGAGTGCTTTTTCTAGAGATTGAACCATCCCTATGGTGTTGCATTAGTATTTCTTGCTGCGTCGATTTGTTCAGTTGTAGCTGTAACAACCTCAAATATAGGGGCAAATTCTGAAATCTCGCAGATGCTAATATACAGGTCCTGGTATTGAATCGTGATAGCACCACCACCAGGGAGAAAGGTTTGCTTAGCAACATCAATTCCCAAAACAGTCGACAAATGAAGGATTTTTCCATCTATTACTTCATCGATTACTCCTTGTACCAAAACCTCATTAACGCCTTCATATACGTGGACAAAAAAACCTTCAAAATCCTCCAGTCTATCTGCCATTTCTTCAACGCAGCAACATTGGTTACCGTCACATTTTTTTCGCTTATCGTCAGATTTTTTTCGTTTAGACATTTTTTTCACTCCTTTCATAAGTTATTCACTTGTATAGTATGTATTTCGGAAATATCTGTCTGTGCAAAACAACCAATCCATTAGTCTATTAGATAACTACTATATAGCGATAAATAATAGTTTCATAACTGAGGGGGATGAAAGTCCCCATTGTGCAAAAACGGGGCAGCCTTCCTGTATAAAGCTATGCTTGTGAACAAATGTACTTAAACTAACGGGTGCGTTAGTTTAATATTCGATTCCCGAAATAATCAATAAAATTACTTCGAATTTTAAAGTTAAAACCATAACATTTGGTTACTAACTATAATGTAAAAACCTAAAAGTAAGTTCGGATGGGTTACCAACTATAATGTAAATTAAAATCTTTTAAGACATAGGTATTTCGTTGCCGCTATTGAATTTTGGAGTTACCAACTATAATGTAACTGGACAATTGTTGTCCAGTTACATTATAGTTGGTAGCTTTACATTATAGTCGGTTACTGATATTTATAAAGAAATTTTAAAATCATCTCTCTAGTTTAACTGAGAGGTGATTTTTTTGGGATACTTATGTTAAAATTGCTTTTTTGGCGACTCCCAGTCGTAAATAATGCATTGTATTGGACCTAAAGTTGATAATCAGTTTTAGATGGAATAGTGAAAAAAAGAGTATCTTTAGCTACTCTTTTTTTAAATAAATTTTAAGAAAT
>NZ_LJIY01000007.1:0-129315 GCF_001420585.1 Psychrobacillus sp. FJAT-21963
ACTGATAAAAATGACGTTAAAGCAAAAGAAGAAAAACTTAGAGAAGTAATAACAAAGTGGCTTAAAGTTATTTAAAAAAATATGTTGGTCAAATCGTGCCTGTTTACTGTTACCGACACGAACGCAAAGCTTCGGCTTTCTGCTTACTCTTGTTAAGCTTACGGGCAGGTTTGGGATTAGCAATCCAAAAGAAACAACCCAAGTTGAATTATGCTAAAATGTAGATAATGTATAATGTAGATATTCCTCATGATCAAAGGAGAACTGAAAATGAGAAAACTCGTTCTATTTCTGCACGCATCGCTTGACGGTTATGTAGAAGGGCCGAATGGTGAAATGGACATTGGCTGGGTTTCCTACGATGCTGATTTGGAGAAACACGCGAAAGAAATTCTGAGTACTGCCGACACTGTCCTTTGGGGACGTGGGACTTATCAGATGATGCACAGTTACTGGCCATCTGTGCCTTCGAACCCATCAGCTTCGCAGCATGAACGGAATCATGCCGAGTGGATCGAAAAGACAGCCAAAATCGTTTTTTCCACGACGCTGGAGAAAGTCGAATGGAACAATTCCAGACTGGTGAAAGAAGATGTCGAGGAAGAGATCAAGAACCTCAAACAGCAGCCAGGCAAGGATATGGTTATCCTCGGCAGTCCTAGGTTCGCACACCACCTTATGCAGCATGATTTAATCGATGAGTATAAAATTACGGTTTCTCCCGTCCTGATCGGCAGCGGGTTGCCGTTATTCCGAGGTCTCAAGGAGAAGATCAATCTTAAACTTATCGAAAACAAGACCTTTGATTCTGGAGCCATAGGTCTCGTTTACCAGACGGTAAGATGAACTTGTCACTTAAGGTGATTACGCTAACGGGAGACGATAGCTCAATTAACCGCCTTTTCACAAAGGCGGTTTTGTTATGGTCACAAATCAACATTAGAATTTAACATAGCCATTATATTAAATAATTACAAAAGTATTAGTAGAAGCCAGCGTGAAGATAAAAACTAATCACTGCTTTTTGTAACAATATCAATTTATTCACGCACATAATTTTATGCAAACGATTTTAAACGCTGTCCTTTTCACTTAGGATCAGCGTTTTCTTGATTCTTCTTAGGACATTGAACTTTTCCTTTCTTTTTCCTCGATTTTATTTCTACCATTCCCCCTCCACTAAACGTTGTCTCAACCACAGTCGAGAGTTCACTTTTTTGTAATACGATAATGAAGATAAAAAAATTCTGAATTTTGTGTTGACTTATACGATTCGAACTATTAATCTAATATCATATTACCATATATTATATCTCCGTATTTTATTTGTTATATGAGACAGATTTTGATAACTCCATTTCATAAAGAAAGAAAACTAGGGGGAATGATGTTTGTATAATCCATTAATTGAAACGATGCAGCGTAAAGAAATGGAAAGCCTACAGCTAGATCGACTCCGTAGTACAGTTAAGAACGTTTATGAGCATGTTCCATTTTATCGAAAGAAATTTGATGAGCTTGGGATTAAGCCAGAAGATATTCAAAGTTTAGAAGATTTGACGAAGCTGCCATTTACAATAAAAAAAAATTTGCGAGATCATTATCCTTTTGGATTATTTGCAGTATCACAAGAAGAGGTTGTTCGGATTCATGGATCTTCGGGAACGAGTGGGAAACCAACAATTGTTGGATATACAGCAGAGGATATAGAAATGTGGGCTGAAGTTGTAGCGCGTTCAATTGTGGCGGCAGGTGGTAAAAAGACAGATATTTTCCATAATGCATATGGCTATGGTTTATTTACAGGGGGAATTGGGCTCCATTATGGTGCGGAAGTTCTCGGAGCAACCGTTGTGCCAATGTCAGGTGGAAACACGGAAAGACAGATTACATTAATAGAAGATTTTAAACCTAGAGGCATTTGCGGGACGCCTTCATACATGTTGAACATAGCGGAGAAAATGAAAGAGAAGGGTATAGATCCGAGGCAATCATCGATGGAATATGGAATTTTCGGAGCGGAGCCATGGTCGGAAGAAATGAGAAAAAGGCTAGAGCAAACTTTCCATTTGAAAGCAGTTGATATTTACGGATTGAGCGAGATTATTGGACCAGGTGTCTCCGTTGAATGTTATGAAGCTCAAAATGGTCTACATGTACAAGAAGATCATTTTTACATCGAGGTAATTAATCCTAAAACACTTGAACCAGTTGCTGAAGGGGAAGAAGGAGAGTTAGTTTTTACAAGTTTAACGAAGAAAGCGCTTCCAATCATTCGATATCGCACTGGTGACATTTCGTCCATAACACGCGAGAAGTGTACTTGCGGCAGGACTTTGACGAGAATGTCGAGGGTGAAAGGTCGTACAGATGATATGTTGATTATACGTGGAGTGAATGTCTTTCCAACGGAAGTAGAACGGGTTCTTTTACAGGTGGAAAATCTTGTACCTCATTATCAAATTCATTTAATTAGAAAAGACGCGATGGACATCGCCGAACTACATGTAGAAATAGATAATAATCTCTATGAAAAAATCAATGGTGATTTAAGCGATTCACAAGTAACTCAACTGAAATTAGAAATTCAAAGTTCATTGAAATCGAGCTGTTTAGTGTCTATGGATATTGTTTTTAATAGTCCTAAAACGATACCAAGATCTGAAGGAAAAGCGATTCGAGTTGTAGATTCTCGAGATAAAAATGTAATAGGTGTGTAATTCATACTCAGAAGGAGGAAGTCTGTTTGTCTCACAACGAGGAAATTTTTGATGTAACCATAATTGGGGGAGGACCAGTTGGCTTATTCACTGCGTTTTATGCTGGCCTTCGA
Organism: Psychrobacillus sp. FJAT-21963; assembly: GCF_001420585.1. Taxonomy (NCBI): domain Bacteria; kingdom Bacillati; phylum Bacillota; class Bacilli; order Caryophanales; family Bacillaceae; genus Psychrobacillus; species Psychrobacillus sp. FJAT-21963. The sequence goes on from NZ_LJIY01000007.1 coordinate 2,834, forward strand.
AATATGTCTTGTAAAATAATTGAAAGTCTTCCGGAGCTAGGTGGACAATTATCCGCTTTATATCCTGAAAAGTATATTTACGATGTTGCAGGTTTCCCTAAAATAACAGCGCAAGACCTCATCGATAGATTAAAGAAGCAAATGGAGCAATTTGAACAAACAGTTTGTTTGAATGAAGCAGTGGAAGAGCTAGAAAGACATCCTAACAATTCTTTTAAACTATTGACGAACAAAGGGACCCATTTTACTAAAACAATCATTATTACTGCAGGAAACGGGGCATTCCATCCGAAAAAATTGGATCTTGTAAATTCTTCAAAATTTGAAGAAACTAATCTTCATTATTTTATTAATGATTTACAAAAATTTGAGGGAAAAAAAGTTCAGTTGTTCGGCGGTGGTGATTCTGCTGTAGACTGGGCTCTTATGCTAGAACCAATTGCAGAAAAAGTAACATTGGCTCATCGCCGTGATAAGTTCCGAGCACATGAACATACTGTGGAAATGTTGAAGAATTCATCTGTAGATGTATTAACTCCATTTATTCCTTCTGCATTTATAGGAGAAAAACGAATTAAACAAGTCGAGTTAATAGATGTGAAAGGCAATGAAACAATGATTATCGATGTTGATGATGTTATTGTCAATTATGGTTTCGTGTCCTCTCTTGGTCCAATCAAAAATTGGGGATTTAATTTGGATAAAAACAGCATTGTCGTAAATTCAAAAATGGAAACAAATATTGCAGGAATTTACGCTGCCGGTGATATTTGCACATATGAAGGAAAAGTGAAGTTAATCGCAAGTGGATTTGGTGAAGCGCCGACTGCTGTTAGCAACGCAAAAGTGTTTATCGATCCAACGTCTAAAGTTCAGCCTCTTCACAGCACTAGTGTTATGGATAAACCGAGGAGACAGGCTGAAAAAGTCTGATAAACATAGGAAGAAAGACATTATGCCAAAGTATACAATTGTTGATCAAGAAACATGTATTGCATGTGGATCTTGTGGAGCCAGTGCACCAGACATCTTCGATTATGATGATGAAGGACTTGCGTATGTAATTCTTGATGAAAATAAAGGGACAGCTGAAGTACCTCTAGAGTTGCAAGAAGATTTAGAAGATGCGTTTGATGGATGCCCTACAGATTCTATAAAAATAGCTACCAGCCCAATAATAATAGAAATGGTTTAAAGTGGGCTAAATTTTATAGACTAGCATAATTTTTAAATAATATAACGTTATATAGTTATAACGTCATTAAATCGTTATATGCAATCATATAAAGGCATAACTTTATTAAGGGGGGGTTAGATATGACCAATTTGCAGAATGCGGCAGAAGAAGAACAATTGGCTCATTTCATGAAGCGAATTGAACGTGGCGACAAGATTGAAGCAGATGATTGGATGCCAGAAGAATACAGACTGACATTAATTAGATTGATTTCAATGCATGGCATAAGTGAAATAATGGGGGCACTTCCTGAAAAAGAATGGGTACCTAAAGCTCCTTCGTTAAATAGAAAACTAGGCATTATGGCAAAAGTGCAAGATGAAATGGGTCACGGCCAGTTGCTTTTGCGGGTAACGGAAGACTTACTAGTTCCTTATGGAAAAAACCGTGGAGATATAATGCAAGACTTATTTAATGGAGATTTGAAATTCCATAACGTTTTCCATATGGAAACGAAAACTTGGGCGGACGCTGGAATTATTGGTTGGCTCGTTGATGGAGCTGCTATTATTACACAAACAAATATGCTTGGGGCTTCTTACGGACCGTATGCAAGAGCACTACAGCGAATTTGTGCAGAAGAGGTGTTTCATGCTCAACATGGTGAATCAATTATCATGGCGCTCGCTGAAGGTACAGATGTACAAAAGGCGATGATTCAGGAATCTCTCAATCGCTGGTGGGAAGCTCTGCTCATGTTCTTTGGACCGGCAAGCAAAGAGACGACAGGATCGTCGAAACAAGACTTGACGATAAAATATAAAATTCGTACTAAGACAAACGAAGAATTTAGACAACTTTTTTTTGATAAATACATTCCGCGTATTTTATCTCTTGGTTTGACCATTCCGGATCCGACACTCCGTTTTGATGAAGAGAGTAAGCTTTGGTCTTATAAACAGCCAGATTGGAATGAATTTAAGAAAATCATAAAAAACGGAGGACCACGTTCACATGCACGTCTGAATTTACGAAGGTCATCTTACGAAAATAATGCATGGGTGCGTGATGCGCTGAGCGTGAAAGCCACCTAGCGAAAGGAGGCAGAATAAATGGCCGAAGAGAAAACATTTTATCAAGAATATGAAGTATTTAGCAAGCGAACGCCAAGCTCTGCTTTCCAACATCAATTTAGCTTATTAGCACCAAATGAAGATATGGCATTTATTTTGGCACAGGAAAACTTCATGAGACGTGAACCGGTTGCTGACATTTGGATTGTGAATCGAAAGAATATTCGAAAGATGGATGTAGAAGAGAAGATGACGCTTGGCAGACTTGACAATAAAGATTATCGGACAACAAAAGGTTATGGTTACTTAAAGAAAAAGTGGCGCCAGTACGAGCAGCAAATATTGGATGAAAAAGAGATTCTATCATGGGGAGGAGAGCGTAAATGAATGAAAATGAAACAGTCATGAGCCAGGAGTATAAAGAAGCAATAACAAGTTTATTATTCCAGCTTGCCGATGATGATTTCTTGTACGCCTATCGTGGATCTGAATGGCTCGGACTCGCTCCCCATATTGAAGAAGACGTCGCTTCTTCTTCCATTAGCCAAGACAGCATGGGGCATGCAGCGATGTTCTATAAACTACTCGAAGATTTAGGATTAGGAAATGCGGATGATCTTGCCCATTCACGTCCTGCACTGGAAAGAAAAAACAGCGTTTTGATGGAGCGAGTGAATGGTGAAGGTTATTATATGGAAACCCCCTCATATGATTGGGCTTATCAAGTTGTCAGAAGTTATTTTTACACACAAGCGAAAAAGATAAAAATCGATTCTTTATGTGAAAGCTCGTACAGTCCACTTGCAGATACTGCAGTAAAAGTGAGAATGGAGCTTTATTATCACAGGCTACACTGGGAAACGTGGTTTAAGCAATTACTTAGCTCTACAGATGTAGCGAAAAAGAAAATGGAAGAAGCTATCAAAAAAGTAATGGATGATTTTGGTGATGTATTCTCTTATGGAAACGAAAAATTACTAATTGAAAAAAGTAAATTAATAAGTAGTGAAGAGAGTTTGAGAGATAAATGGAAAGCAAGTATCGAACCAGTATTTGCGGCGCTTCAAATGGAAGTTCCAAAGATATCGGATAAGCCTACAAAAAACGGACGAAACGGTGAACATACGCAAGACTTGGTAGAAGCACTACACACACTTTCAGAAGTTTACAAATTCGATCCAATAGCAACTTGGTAATTTTCGAAAATGGAAAGAGGTGACTTGCATGGAAGCATCCATAGAAATTTCTCCTCAGCGCGTATATGAAGTACTTGAAGGGGTAAAAGATCCGGAAATGGATTCCATTAGCATTATGGACCTAGGTATGGTGGGGGAAGTCACTACAGAAGAAAATAACGTAAAGGTAGTTTTGCTCCCTACTTTTTTAGGATGTCCAGCACTCGAAATTATTAAAAAGAATACGATCAATGCTGTAAAAGAATTACCGGAAGTGAAAGATGTCCAAGTGGAATTTGTCTTTCACCCACCGTGGACATCAGATCGAATAACGGAACGAGGACATGTGAATCTTAGAAAATTCGGAATTGCACCACCACCAAGACAGATGGAAGCGGACGGCTCATGGCATATAGATTGCGCTTACTGCGGATCTACGTATGTCACGATGGAAAATGTTTTCGGTCCGACTGCATGCAGAAGCATTTTGTACTGTAAGAGTTGTAAAAACGTATTTGAAGCTATGAAACCTGTTTCTACATTAATGTAAAGCGAGGAGAAGAAAAATGGCAAAATTAATCGCGTTGTACAAACACCCTGAAAACAAAGAGGCTTTTGATGCACATTATTTTAACGTGCATGCACCACTAACAGCGAAGATCCCAGGGCTTCGTGAGATGAAAGTAACGAAAGTAACAGGATCTCCGATGGGTGGAGATGGAAAATACTATCTCACATGTGAAATGCATTATGATAGTTTGGATGCACTGCAGGAGGGCTTACGTTCACCAGAAGGAAGAGCTTCTGGCAAAGATTTAATGGGATTTGCGGGTGATCTTGTCACATTAATGATTGGTGAGGAAGCGTAATGAATCGTTTCGAATTCATTGAAACAACTTTAATGAAAAACATAGCAATTATTGAGCTGAATCGACCTCGACAGTTTAACTCATTAAATCGAAAAATGGTCAATGAAATTGTCGTAGCGATGGAGGAATTTGACCGGGATGAAAACGTTCGTGTAATAGTGCTTACTGGTAAAGGACGGTCTTTTTCCGCAGGTGCCGACATTGACGAAATGATGGATGATAATCCAGTAAGCCTAGAACAACTAAATCAATTTGCTGATTGGGACCGTTTTGCGCTCATTAAAAAGCCTATACTCGGTGCGTTAAAAGGGTTTGTCTTCGGTGGTGGATTTGAGCTTGCCCTTTGCTGTGATCTATTAATCGCTAGTATCGGTACTGAATTTTCATTTCCAGAAGTAGGACTTGGCGTAATGCCAGGTGCAGGAGGAACACAAAGGTTAACGAAACTTGTGGGTCGTACGAAAGCCCTCGAATGGCTTTGGACGGGGGAGCGTATTTCTGCGGAAACTGCTCTCAAACATGGAGTTATTAACAAAATCGTTGCACCTGAACTACTAATGGAAGAAACAATGAAATTGGCAGACCGTCTTGCTAATCAACCCCTTCTATCAGTGCGGCTTATAAAAGACTCGGTTAATAAAGCTGTAGATTATCCTTTATATGAAGGAATGCAATATGAGAGAAAAAACTTCTATCTACTTTTCGCTTCACAAGATCAAAAAGAAGGTATGAACGCATTTGTTGAAAAAAGAAAACCGAATTACAAAGGGAAGTAAGGAGGTCGTTGCATGTTCGAAACGATTCGTTATGATGTCAGAGATGGAATTGCATGGCTTTATTTAAATAGACCTGACAAATTAAATGCATTTACCGCACAAATGAACCGAGAAGTAAAAGATGCGATCAAAGCTGCTACATTCGATGAACAAGTTCGCTGCATAGTCATTTCAGGTGAAGGAAGGGCTTTTTGTTCTGGACAAGATTTGGCAGAAGTCGATGAGAATATGGATCATGGCCAAGTTTTAAGAGATCACTATGGACCGATGATAAATCAAATTAGACAATGTGAAAAACCGATTGTCGCAGCAGTAAATGGAGTTGCGGCTGGTGCAGGGTTCAGCTTAGCACTTGCTTGTGACTTTAGAATTGTATCGGAACGCGCCAGTTTTTTGAATGCTTTCATACATGTTGGCCTCATTCCAGACTCGGGTAATCTGTATTATTTAACCAAGTTAGTCGGTCATGCTAAAGCATTGGAATTATCCATTCTTGGAGAAAAGGTATCGGCTACTGATGCAGTCTCATTAGGTCTAGCGAATAAACTTATTCCGTTAGATTTATGGGATGAAGAGGTGTCGGCATTTGCAGCAAATCTTTCTACTTTACCAACAAAGGCGATTGGTTTGATTAAACGATCATTGAAATTCGCTACAGAGCTTACTTTTGAAGACTATCTTGAGCAAGAAGCACAAGGACAACGGATTGCTGGTTTAACAATTGATCACCGCGAAGGTATTCATGCATTTATGGAAAAAAGAAAACCTGTTTTTTCAGGACAATAGGGAGAGCTGAGCACATGACAACTATTCGGGATAATGATATCGAGCAAGAGGCAATGAAACGATCGTTTTATCATTTGATTGTTAACGGAGAAAAAATAAAAAGTAGTACAGGTGAAACGATTAAAACTTACAATCCAGCAACAGGTGAGCTAGTTGCGGAAGTTGCAAAAGCGTCTAAAGAAGATGTTGAAAAAGCCGTTGCAAGTGCTCGAGATGCATTTGACAATGGTAAATGGAAAATGTATCCAGTTGGTCGCCGAGCGCAAGTATTGAACAAAATCGCTGCAATAATGCGTTCTCGTTTTAATGAGCTAGTTGAATTGGAAATTCTCGATACTGGTAAAACGCTTCATGCAGCGCAAGGTCAAGTTTCTCAAGCGATTGAAGATTTTGAGTTTTATGCGGGTGCAATTGTTGGTCACCGAGGAGTCGTTAACAATGTTCCTGGCCAATTCCATAACTATACAGAGAAAGAGCCAGTTGGAGTTTGTGCACAAATCATTCCGTGGAACTATCCACTTATGATGGCTGCTTGGAAAGTGGCGCCGGCTATTGCAGTAGGTTGCTCGGTAATTGTAAAGCCAGCTTCCCACACACCATTAACAGCAATAATCTTGGGAGAAATTTGTCTTGAAGCAGGTGTTCCTGCGGGTGTGGTGAACATCCTTCCAGGTTCTGGATCTGATATTGGTAACTTTTTAGTGGAGCATCCTCAAGTGGATAAAGTAGCTTTCACTGGCTCAACGCCTATCGGTAAAGACATTATGGGGAAAGCATCTCAATCGCTAAAACGTGTAACACTGGAGCTGGGTGGAAAATCTCCTAATCTTGTATTTGAAGATGCAGATATTGACGCTGCAGTAGATGGTTCACTGTTTGGTATTTTCTATAATTCAGGTCAATCATGTGAAGCTCGATCTCGTTTGTATGTACATGAGGATATTTACGATGAATTTTTGAATAAGTTTGTTGAAAAAACGAAAAAATTACAGCTAGGCAACCCATTTGATAAAGGAACACATGTTGGTGCAATTATCGATCAAGTTCAACTTGATACAATCGATAGTTATGTACAATCAGCTCGGAAAGAAGGAGCAGAAATTCTTGTTGGTGGAAATGTTTCGAAACCAAATGGATACGAAAACGGATTCTGGTATGAGCCAACGATTATTGCAAATGTAAATCACGATATGACAGTTGTAAAAGAAGAAATTTTTGGTCCAGTTGTTGTATTAATGAAATTTAAAGATGAAAAAGAAGCAATCCGACTTGCAAACGATACAGAGTTCGGGTTAGGCTCAGCCATTTGGTCAAAAGATGGTGCACGTGCGACGCGTGTTGCAAATCAGATCCAAGCAGGTATTGTAATGGTAAACTGCCCATTTTCAGCATTTCCTGGGACACCATTTGGCGGATATAAGCAATCAGGGTTCGGACGTGAGCTATGTATTGAAACGCTAGACCTCTATACGGAAACGAAAAGCATTTTATCTTACTACGGCAGTCGACCACTGAATCCATTCGGACTGTAAAAATAAACTGAAAATACGGACAGGGAAAAATTCAAACCCTGTCCGTATTCTTTCATTAATATAAGGGGAGTAGAATAATGATCAACCATATTGTTATCATAGGTGCAGGTATTATGGGAAGAGGGATTGCTTATGTAGGAGCAGTTGGTGGCTATGCAGTGACAGTTGTCGACAATCATAATTCTGCATTACTAAACGCGAAGAAAGATATAGATAGCATGTTTGAAAAAGGACTTGTGCACGGAAAGATTACATCGGTACAGGTTGAACAAGCAAGACTTAATTTAAGCTATGAAAGCGATCTTTCAAAAGCAGTAAGTACTGCTGATTTAATTATTGAAGCTGTACCTGAAATAACAACTATTAAAAAAGAAGTGTTTGAAACGATAGAAGAACATGCTCCTTCTCATTGCTATTTTGCTACAAATACTTCGACGATGAGCCCAACAGAAATCGCTTTTTTTGGAAAACGACCAGAAAAAACAATTGCGATGCATTTTTTTAATCCTGTACATAAAATGCCTTTAGTCGAAATTGTACGAGGGTTGGAAACAAGTGATGAAACGGCAGAAAGAATTAAAGAAGTAGCTATAAAAATGGGAAAAGAAACTGTTGTCATTAATGAATTTCCAGGGTTCGTAACGAGCCGAATTAGCGCACTTGTTGGTAACGAAGCGTTTTACATGCTTCAAGAAGGGTTAGGTACACCAGAAGAAATTGATAAAGCGATTAAGCTAGGATTAAATTACCCAATGGGACCATTCGAATTAGTAGATTTAGTGGGACTTGATACAAGATTAAATAATTTGAAATATTTACATGAAAAGCTTGGGGAAAAGTATCGTCCTGCACCTCTTTTAGAACAATATGTCAAAGCAGGGCGTCTAGGACGAAAGAGTGGAAAAGGTGTATACGACTATTCTATTGATGAAGAGTTGATTTCGAAATGAGAGAAGTAGTCATAGTAGATGCTGTCCGTACGCCAATCGGAAGATATAACGGATCACTGAGAGAAGTTCGACCAGATGATTTAGGAGCTATTGTTATTAAAGCACTTGTTGAACGTAATCCGAACCTCCCCGTAAAGGAAATTGAAGAAGTTGTTTTCGGAAATGCAAACCAAGCAGGTGAAGATAACCGCAACGTTGCAAGAATGTCGGCATTGTTAGCTGGCCTACCTGTCGAAGTAGCAGGAACAACTATAAACCGTCTGTGTGGTTCTGGACTTGACGCTGTTATGTACGCTGCAAGAGCAATATCAGTTGGCGAAGGCGATATTTACATCGCTGGTGGCACTGAAAGCATGACGCGAGCACCGTTTGTCATGGCAAAGCCAGATAGAGAGTTCCCACGAGGAAATATGGAACTGCAAGATACAACAATCGGGTGGCGTTTTACAAATAAAAAACTGAAAGAGATGTACGGTGTAGATACGATGCCAGAAACTGCCGAAAATGTTGCAAAGCGATTTCATATAACGCGTGAGGATCAGGATTTATTTGCATTCGAGAGCCAGCAACGTGCTAAAAAAGCTATGGCAGAAAATCGATTTGCGGAAGAAATCGTTCCGGTTATGTATAAGGACCGTAAAGGGAATGAAATCATTGTCGACCAAGATGAACATCCAAGACCAAATACAACGTTACATCAGCTTGGGAAATTAAAACCATTACTTGAAGGTGGTACGGTTACACCAGGTAATGCTTCGGGAGTCAATGACGGTGCATCTGCCTTACTTCTTATGAGTGAGGAAAAAGCAAAAGAATTGAATGTGAAGCCATTAGCGAAATATGTTACAGGCGCAACAGCAGGACTTGAACCAGCTGTTATGGGGCTTGGTCCTATTTTCGCTTCAAAAAAAGCACTACAACGTGCAGGGTTGAAAACAACTGACCTTGGTCTTGTAGAATTGAATGAAGCTTTTGCTTCACAATCTCTGGAGTGCATTCGCCAACTAGAATTAGAAAGTGAAAAAGTGAATGTCAATGGAGGAGCAATAGCTTTTGGACACCCTCTAGGTGCGAGTGGTGCTCGAATAGTAACGACACTTTTATATGAAATGAAGAAAAGAAATGTTCAATTCGGAATGGCGACAATGTGTATCGGCGTCGGTCAAGGGATTGCAACTATATTTGAGAATGTATCAGAGTAGGTACTACCATTTTGCTGTCCTTCAAGCGTCAAAGCTCTTTAAAAGAAGAGTAACGACGAGAGAAGGGCATTTTTATAACCAATACAATAGATTGTTCTTGGAACAAAAACAAAGCGACAGGAGTAATTCACTATAGTTGTTCGAATAGGAGATGTCATAATGATGAATATTTTATTAAGAAAAGAAAACAACATTGCATATATCACCATTAATCGAGAAGAAGCCCTGAACTGTTTTAATTACGATACATTGCATCAGCTTCAACAAGTAGTAGATGCTATCTCAATTAATCCGGAAGTGAAAGTGATTATATTTACTGGAGCAGGGGATAGATCTTTTAGTGCTGGTGCCGATTTGAAAGAGCGGAAAACATTAAAAGAATCAGAAGTTAGAAGAAACGTGAAAGCGATACGAGATGTGTTCAACAGTATCGCAAATCTGCCACAGCCAACTATAGCTGCAGTCAATGGGTATGCATTTGGCGGAGGATTCGAGCTAATGATTGCGTGTGATTTTTCCATTGCAGCTGAAGGAGTGAAAATGGGTCTAACTGAAACAAGCTGGGCAATCATACCAGGAGCAGGTGGGACGCAAAGATTACCAAGATTAGTAGGGGAAATGAGAGCGAAAGAGCTGATTTTCACTGCAAGAAAATTCACGGCAGAAGAAGGGGTACAGCTTGGAGTGGTATTAAAAGTGGTGGAAAAAGAAAATCTTCTGAAGTCTTGTGAACAACTAGCAAATGAAATAATGAAAAATGGTCCTGTAGCAATTAAACAAGCGAAGTATGCAATTACACAAGGAATGAATACCGACTTGCATACAGGGCTTGCAATTGAGTCTAAGGCATACGAATTAACAATCCCAACTGAGGATCGCTTAGAAGCGTTACTTGCATTCAGTGAGAAAAGGAAACCAGTCTTTTTAGGGAAATAATTAGTAAACTCTAATAACAAAATAATGAAAGAAGGGAAGAAACGTGTTATATTGGTAATCAGGGAAAAAGAAAGAGTGAGTTTACATGTCGAATACACAATCAATGATATTTACAATTTACGGTGATTATATCCGTCATTACGGAAATAAAATATGGATCGGAAGCTTAATCCGACTGCTAAAAGAGTTTGGACATAATGAACAGTCGGTACGAGTAGCGGTTTCAAGAATGATGAAACAAGGTTGGCTCGAGTCCGAGAAGGAAGGGAATAAAAGTTATTACTTTTTGACGACACGTGGTGAAGTTCGGATGGAAGAAGCTGCCATTCGAATTTTCAAATTAATGCCAAACGACTGGGATGGAAAATGGCGTATGCTAATGTATACGATTCCAGAAGAAAAAAGACAAGTTCGAGATGAACTACGAAAAGAGCTTTTATGGAGTGGATTCGGCAGTTTTTCTAGTGGATGCTGGATATCACCGAACAATCTTGAAAAAGAAGTTGAATTTCTTATAGAAAAATATGGTATACAAAATTATGTAGATTTCTTCGTAGCAGAATACAAAGGTCCTCAAGCAAACAGAGCTCTTGTTGAAAAAAGTTGGCCGCTTCAAGAAATTGAAGGAAAATATCAAGATTTTATCTCTACCTACAGCAAACAATATATAATCCATCAGAGCATGATGAACGATGGAAGAATGTCGGATGCAGAATGTTTTGTTGAACGAACAAATCTTGTACATGAATATCGTAAGTTTCTATTTTCAGATCCTGGTCTTCCAAAGGAACTGTTACCAGAAATATGGAGTGGTAACCATGCAGCACTTTTATTTGAGCAATATTATAAATTGCTTGCACAGCCAGCAAATCATTTTTTCGAAGAAGTATTCCAAGAAGATAATGATATGCGTCGTAAGGACAAAGCATATGATGCAGATGATCATCCACTTCTTATGGACTAACGTTTTTGGTGAATAGAAAAATACTTACATTTTTTGTTTGTAAACACATATCGAAATATAGTATCAGAAAATCAAAAGGTTTCGGGAATGTTGGACATTTCCAAAACCTTTTGATTTATTATGCATACATTATTTTAATTTTCGATTCAAATGATCAGCTGTTCTACTTGATCAATCGTAATTATCTCTTGCTAATCACATTCAGGGCACCACCATTATTTAGTATCTATAATTAAAAAAGCGAGATGGACTTGTCAAAAAAACTAGAAAAGTAGAGTGAGGGGAAGTTCTAGAATTCCCCTCACTCTACTTATTTAATTCTAGAAAATCGATGAAAAAGGCGACACTCCTGCGGGATTAGCGTTAGTCGAAGACCCCACAGTTGAGGGGAAGGCAATCTAAGTTCGCCGCATCCTGCGGCAACGATTGCATGACCAACATCGTGTTGGCCTAGGATGCTGAGGCAACGCCCGCGGAAAGGGAGCCGTATCAACGATTTTCTTATTTATTGGGTTTCTGAGAAACCCCATGTGGCAAAGTTAATTATAGGAACTTTTTAGTACCCTCAGCGTATATCTCCAAATAGAAGGATGCTCGATGTCAGGTTTTTCTTTCTCTTTTTGTACTTACTATTCTTCTTTTTCAAAAATTTCTCGATAATCGTATCCTTTTTGAACATACGTATCAATGGAAAGCTGAATAATATCAAAATCTTTTTCGTTTAATTCTCGCACTACCTTCCCTGGTGAACCGACGACTAGTGAGCGTGGAGGAATTTTCTTTCCAGGCGGAATTAACGTATTAGCACCGACAATGCACTCTTCTCCAATTTCAGCATAATCAAGAATTGTAGATCCCATTCCAATAATAGAGCGTTTTCCAACCTTACATCCATGAAGGATGACATTATGTCCAACAGTAACTTCGTCTTCTATTACAACAGGCGCATCCTCATATAAATGAATGGTCGAATTATCTTGGATACTGCATCTTTTACCAATTGAAATTAAACCTTCATCTCCTCGCAGAACTGTATTAAACCATATAGTAGATTCTTCTCCAACTTGGACCTCTCCGATAACTTTTGCACCTGGAGCTACAAAAACAGTAGGATCTAACGCAGGTTTTTTCCCTTTAAAAGTGATAATCATAAATTTACCCCCATTTTTCAAATAATCTCAATTGTCATTCTATTGATTTTACTATAACATATTTTTATAGGGGTGGATAAAAAATGATATATATTTGTGAAAAGTTGCAAATAACCTATCCGATTATTCAAGGAGGTATGGGGAATATTAGCAATGCAAAGCTTGCTGCAGCTGTCTCAGAAGCAGGGGCCCTTGGCACGATCGGGTGCGGAACAATGACTCCAAAGGAAGTAGAGAACATAATTTTAGAAACAAAAGCGCTAACAAATAAGAACTTCGCTATAAACATTGCAATTAGTATCACACCTTTTACAGATGAATTAATTGATCTTGTTATCAAACATAAAGTACCAATTATTTCGTTATCAGCGGGAAACCCAGCACCATATATTCCTCTACTGCATGAACATGGAGTAATAGTAATAGCTCTAGTAGCTTCTGTAAAACATGCACAGAAAGCGGAAGCTGCTGGGGCAGACATACTCGTGGCAGAAGGGTTTGAAGCTGCTGGTATAAACTCAAACTTAGAACTAACTACTTTCACACTCATTCCGCAAATTGTGAAACACGTTAACATTCCCGTACTTGCAGCTGGAGGAATTGGGGATGGCAAAGGATTGGCAGCTGCAATTATGCTTGGTGCAAGCGGTGTCCAAATCGGTACGCGTTTAATCGCAACAAAGGAAGCACCTTTTCACGATGTTTATAAGGAAAACTTATTGAAGGCCAGTGACACGGAAACATTGATTGTCGGTCGAAGTGTAGGAAGACTGAGAAGAATCTTAAAGACATCTTATGCTATGAAGCTCTATGAATTGGATAAAGCAGGGATGACACTGGATCAATATAGTGAACTGACCTCGGAAAAACAACATCTTAAAGGTGCATTAGAAGGCGATATCGAAAATGGTTTTATGAATAGTGGACAAATTGCAGGACTTATTGAAGATATTCCAACAGTAAAAGAACTAATTGACGACATGGTGGAAGTAGCAGAAAATCGTATGATTAAATCTGCAAAAGAATTTAAGAGAATACTAGAGTTGTAAAAAGTAGTGGGGACCTTACTCACTACTTTTTTTGTGTGAATCAGTTAATTTTGAATTGATAGATTTTTCTAATTACTATATTGACTATCGTATTACAAATTGATACGATTACGTTGTAATAGTGTTATGTTAGATGAAATATAATTGTTTATGTAAGCGTTTACAACAATTTGTGTAATGGTGAATAGAAATACCTAACACCATTCAGTATTAAGAAGATTCGAGCATATAGTAAGTAGAGGTGTTGTAATGAGAAGCGGAATGGAAATAGGCAGAGAAGAGACTATACAAATATCAGTAACAGATGATATGTTTGCATCTTTTGAAGGGAAAATAGTTCATCCTGTCTATTCAACGGTAACAATGACTTATCATATGGAGTGGGTTTCCAGGAAAATTATTCTTCCATTTTTAGAAGACCACGAAGAAGGAATGGGAGCATCCGTAAAGCTAAGTCATATAGCGCCTTCCCCACTCGGTACGGTAGTTACGCTAACTGCAACTTTAGTTGATGTACAGGACAATGTAGTACTGACAAAAATTGTGGCATCCAACCAATTAGGTATTATTGGTAAAGGTGAAGTGAAACAAGTTATTTTACCTAAAAAAACAATAGCTGAAAAACTAAGAAATGCTTCCATATTTCCAGAGAAAGAAGAAACTATTTTAGACTAGAAAGTAATTCCTTAGGGGGTATTAAGGGTGATAATGGCTGAAAAAATGGCAATAACAAAAGAATTTGATCTTTTCGAGAAGATGGCGAAGCATGAACAAGTGGTTTTTTGTAACGATCCATCTACTGGATTGCGTGCAATTATTGCAATCCATAATACAACGCTTGGCCCAGCACTTGGTGGATGTCGTATGCAACCATACAGTAGTGTAGATGAAGCGCTAGAAGATGCTCTTCGTCTATCCAAAGGAATGACTTATAAATGCGCAGCTGCTGATGTCGATTTCGGAGGCGGGAAAGCAGTAATTATTGGTGATCCTAAAACAGATAAATCACCGGAATTATTCCGCGCATTCGGACAATTTGTAAACTCTCTAGGTGGACGTTTTTATACAGGTACCGATATGGGGACGACAATGGATGATTTCATTCATGCGATAAAAGAAACGAATTTCATTAACGGACTTCCAGAAGAATATGGTGGAGGTGGTGATTCTTCTATACCAACTGCCGCTGGTGTTTTGTACGGCATCAAAGCAACCAATCAATTGTTGCATGGAAATGATGACTTAGGTCAACATAGTTATGCGATTCAGGGATTAGGTAAGGTCGGGTTTAAAGTTGCAAAAGGACTTCTGGAAGCTGGTGCTCGCATTTTCGTAACAGATATTAATAAAGATAGCCTTCGAGCAATCGAAGAAGTAGCTGCAAAAACAACTGGCAAAGTTCAGTTTGTTGAAAATGATGATATTTATTCCCAAAAAGCAGATATATTCGTTCCATGTGCATTTGGAGGGATTATTAACGACACTACAATTCCTCATTTTAAAGTGAAAGCAATTGTAGGATCGGCTAACAATCAATTATTAGAAGATAGACATGGAAGATTATTGAGAGATAATGGGATTTTGTATGCACCGGATTACATTGTCAATTCTGGTGGTCTTATTCAAGTGGCAGATGAATTGTACGGTATAAATCTTGAGCGTGTACTTGCAAAAACGAAACATATTTACGATGTAATGTTGGAAGTGTATAAAGATGCTGCGAGCAGCGGAAAAACAACAGAGGAATCAGCGAATGCAATGTGTGAAAAAAGAATAGCAGATCGAAGCAAACGGAATAGCTTTTACTCAGCACCAGCGAAACCAAAATGGTCGTTTAGCAAACTATTCTAATGGGAGGCGAGTTAAGTGGAAGATAACTACCCTATAAAAAGAATCATAGACGATCAAGGATATCTTGTTGATACGGGATTTGAAAAACAAATAGATGAGCAATTGGTTCAAGAACTTTACTATCACATGTTACGAATTCGTACTTTTGATAGAAAAGCGATTAACTTGCAACGACAAGGACGTTTGGGTACTTATGCCCCTTTTGAAGGACAGGAAGCTGCTCAAGTTGGTAGCGCACTCGCATTAAAAGCTGGAGACTGGGTTTTCCCAACTTATCGAGATCATGGTGCGACAATTACATTCGGAAAAAGTATGGCTAGAACGTTTTTGTATTGGAATGGGAGAGTAGAGGGCTGTGTAGCACCGCAAGATAGAAATATATTCCCGCCCGCTGTTCCTATTGCTACTCAACTACCTCATGCGGCAGGTGCTGCTTGGGCTGAGAAGAGAAGAGGAACACAAAATGCAGCAATTGCTTATTTTGGGGACGGAGCAACTTCGGAAGGTGATTTTCACGAAGGTTTGAATTTTGCGAGTGTATTCAAAGTACCAGTTGTCTTTTTTAGCCAAAATAATGGATATGCGATTTCAGTCCCGATTGAAAAACAAATGAATTCTGAGACGATAGCTCAAAAATCAGTT
This sequence comes from Psychrobacillus sp. FJAT-21963, assembly GCF_001420585.1. NCBI lineage: Bacteria > Bacillati > Bacillota > Bacilli > Caryophanales > Bacillaceae > Psychrobacillus > Psychrobacillus sp. FJAT-21963. Next base: position 18,967 of record NZ_LJIY01000007.1, read on the forward strand.
GCCTATGGTATACCAGGGGTGCGAATCGATGGAAATGATTGTTTCGCAGTATATTTTGAAACGAAAAAAGCCTTTGACAATGCACGTGCTGGAAATGGCCCAACATTGATAGAAGCAGTTACTTGGCGAAAAGGTGCACACACAACTGCTGATGATCCGTCAAAATACCGTCCTGAAAAACAAGGGGAGGTTTTTGTTGACCCATTAACAAGATTAGAACTGTTTATGAAAAATTACGGCTATTGGAATGATGAATGGATCCAAGCAACTAATGATAAAACGAGCAGTGAAGTTGAAGCGGCAGTTGAAGAAATGGAAAAGTTTCCTCCGCCGAACTTAGAAGACGTTTTTAATCATGTATATGCTGAAATGCCAGCCCAACTTGTTGAACAAAAAGAATCGTACCTTGCACATCTAAGGAGGCGGTAATGAATGGCACAAATAAAAGAGTCAGTCACAAAAAATGAAACGACAAAGCAGTTGACTTTAATTCAAGCAATTAATGATGGTATGCGACTCCTGTTAGAAGAGGATGATCGAACCATTATTTTGGGAGAAGATATTGGTAAGAACGGCGGCGTATTCCGAGCGACTGAGGGACTGCAAGAAACATTTGGTGATGATAGAGTAGTAGACACTCCACTTTCAGAAGCAGGGATTATCGGAACGTCAATTGGTCTTGCGGTTAACGGTTTTAGACCGATTACAGAAATCCAATTCCTCGGTTTTATTTATCCCGCTTACGAGCAGATCATGACACATGTCTCACGAATTCGAATGCGTTCGATGTCCCGTTTTACAGTGCCAATGGTTATTCGAGCACCATACGGGGCTGGAATACGCGCACCCGAGATACATTCTGATAGTACTGAAACCTTATTCACACATATGCCTGGCATTAAGGTCGTTTGTCCTTCAAATCCTTACGATGCAAAAGGATTGTTAATTGCTGCCATGGAAGATCCAGATCCAGTATTGGTTTTGGAGCCTATGAAAAACTATCGTTCGAAGAGAGAAGAAGTACCTGTTGGAAAATATAAGGTGGAAATTGGTAAAGGAAAAATTGTGCGTGAAGGTACGGATGTAACACTAATTGCTTGGGGAGCAATGATATCGATTGCAGAGAAAGCAGCTGAATTGGCTGCGCAAAAGGGAATTAGTTGTGAAATTATTGATCTAAGAACATTGTATCCAATTGATCGTGACATAATAGCTAACTCTGTAAAAAAGACAACAAGAGCAGTTATTATTCATGAAGCTCAAAATACTGGAGGATTAGGTAATGATATCGTGTCGATTATTAACGATACAGCCTTCCTTTATTTACGAGCTCCAATTGAACGAATTACGGGATTTGACGTACCGGTACCATTCTTTGCATTAGAAGAACATTATCTACCAACACCGGCACGTGTCGTTGAGGGAATTGAAAAAGTGGTTCATTTTTAAGGAGGATGCGGAATGCTCGAAGTAAAGCTGCATGATGTCGGGGAAGGAATGACCGAAGGAGAAGTACTTCATTACTTAGTGAAGGTCGGAGATTCGGTTATGACTGATCAACCACTTGTAGAAGTACAAACAGACAAAATGGTTGCTGAACTTACTTCTCCTTGCTCAGGCATCGTTAAAGAAATTCGTATTGATGAAGGTGAAGTTGTACAGGTCGGAACAAGTTTACTCTACATTGAATCCGATGAATCTGTACGGACGGAACAAAAATTACATGTAGAAATGAATCCAGTTTCAGAAATGAAAGGAAAGACTACGAATAACAATGAAGAAAAAGCTCATCCGATGACTTATAAACGAGTGCTTGCTACTCCATACACACGCAAAATTGCACGCGACAATAACATTAATATTGAAGACGTCCGTGCTACAGATCCATCTGGAAGAGTAACAGAGGAAGATGTTTTTCGATTCTTGAAAGGAATACAATCAACTGAGGAATCAGTAAAGGATGAAAAGCAAACAGTATTTTCTCAAGAAATACCCGATGAAATTCCTTTTAAAGGGATTCGCAAAAAGATTGCAGAAAAGATGACGAAATCACTCTTTACAATTCCCCATGTCACTCATTTTGACGAAGTCAATATGACAAACTTACTTGAATTGAAAGAGCAAATGAAAGCATCTGGAGAATCAATCAGTATCCCAGCATTTCTTATTAAAGCACTTGTTATTTCATTAAAGGAATTCCCTATATTCAATGCGGAACTCGATGAAGAAAATAGCAGGATACTACTAAAAAAAAACTATCATATCGGTATCGCGACAAACACAGAAAGTGGTTTAATGGTCCCGGTTATTCATCATGTCGATAAGAAATCAATTAAACAGATTAACAAAGAGGTCAAAGGGTTAACTGAAAGAGCAATTGCAAGTAAACTACAACCATTTGAAATGCAAAATAGTACCTTTACAGTGAGTAATGTTGGACCTTTAGGAAGTACAGGAGCTACCCCAATTATCAACTATCCTGAAACCGCTCTGATTGCTTTTCACAAAACGAAAAAACAACCAATTGTCAATTCTCAGGATGAAATCGTAATTGGCCATATTATGACATTTTCTATGGCGTTTGACCACCGTGTAGCGGATGGCGCTACGGCAGTTGAATTTACGAACCGCTTTGCAGGTTTGATTGAACAGCCACATAAACTGATGTTGGAGTTGATATAAAATGGTTGTTGGAGAAATCAGTCAAGAGCGGAATCTTATAATTATTGGGGGAGGGCCAGGTGGCTACAGTGCTGCCATACGGGCTGCACAGCTTGGTCTTACGGTCACGTTAATTGAACAGGCTGATATGGGGGGTGTCTGTTTGAATAATGGTTGTATCCCCTCCAAAGTTTTTACACATGCAGCATCAAAATTATCAGAAACCGCTCATCTAAACAGCCTTGGAATTGGAAGTTCAGAAATGCTCTTTGATTTCAAAAAGCTAAGCTCTTATAAATCGAATATTATTAATCAGCTTAGGTCAGGTGTAGTAGGTTTGTGTAAGGAAAATAAAATCGAAATTATACGTGGAAAAGCTACATTCCTATCTATTGAAAAAATCGGAGTAGAAAATGGACATCAATTCGATATTTATACATTTGAGCAACTCATTATTGCAACTGGTAGTAACCCGATAACCACTGATGTTAGGAAAGAGAAAGATCCAAGGGTTTTATTGGCGCATGAAATATATAAGATGGATAAGATTCCAGAGCATCTCATTGTAAGAGGGCAAGATTATATTGCACTTGAGATTGCTTCTAGCTTTGCGGTATTAGGGGCTCATGTCAGTATTGTAATAGATGGTAAAATAGGTCTTCCTTTCGATGAATCTCTAAATAAAGAATTAACTCGCTTGTTTAAAAAGCGAAAAATAAAAATGTATAAAGAAGTAGATTTCATTGCAAAACATGAGACTGAAGAAGATATTTCTATTACTTTTATATCGGATAGAAATGAAGTAGAGACAATTAGTGGATCTCATCTATTTGTTTCGGAAATAAGGAAGCCTAATTTGGAGGAGCTAGGAATAATCCGATTCGGAATTGAACTTACCTCAGAAGGATTTATTAAGATTGACAAAGATATGAAATCATCGATCCCTTCTATATATGCAATTGGTGATATAACTGGTGGTCCTATGCTCGCTGGAAAAGCTATTAAACAAGGAAAAGCTGCAGCTGCATCCATTGCTGGAATACAAACAGAAGTTGATCTGACATTTATGCCAGTTGTTGCGCATACCATTCCACCAGTCGTTTCAGTGGGGCTAACGGAACAAAGTGCACGTGATATAGGAATAGATATTCGTGTTAGCCAATTTGCTCTTGGTGGTAATGGTTATGCAACAATTACTGGGAAAAAAGATGGATTTATTAAAGTTATTTCAGATTCAACAACTGAAATAATACAAGGCATTCATATGATAGGAGAAGGGGCAGTAGAAATGTCTGGCTCCTTTGTCCAGTTGCTTGAAATGGCAGCCAAAGAAGAAGATATTATTTTTCCACACTATGCGCATCCGGGATACAATGAAGGACTACTTGAAGTAGTAGAGGGTTTAGTTGGACAAGCAATTCATACTTCACCGATGAAAAAGAAAGACTTAACGAAGATTTCATAAAAGTTACTAACCGTTTTACGAAAATAAAAGACTGAATATTGTAATTTTTCATATTTGAGTCAATTTATTACCATTTTTATTTATAAAGCGAAATTTTATATAAAAAAATGTTATTGCTAGTAAATGCGAAATTTTATTTTTGTTGATTGAAGCGGAAGGCGGTGACTCCAGCGGGAAAAGCTTGAGCTGAAGACCTGGACTGAGCCTAGCGAGGGAAGCTGCTGAAGCCAAGCCCGCGGAAAGCTTCCGACTGTAGCGTAAATCAATCTTGTTCGGATTTTAAAGGCTATATTCCTGTTTGTGAAATTGATTGTATATTGAGTCAGTTAAAAATGCTCACGTTTTTTTACATTAGATTCAAATAAATACTAAATAAAATGGAGTAAAAGAGGGGGAATTGTAATGAAGAACGGTTGGAAAAAAATGTTGGCTGTTATTTTCAGTTCTACGTTAATTCTTGCGGCATGTAGTGATGGAGGGGAAAAAGAGGCATCTTCGAAGAAATATAAAATAGGAGTTACTCAGATTGTTGAACATCCTTCACTAAATGCGGCTTTCGATGGCTTTAAAAAGGCTTTAGAAGATGCAGGAATCAATGCGGAATATGAGGTTCAAAACGCTCAAGGTGATAATAGTTCTAATACGACAATCGCAACGAATCTTGTTAGTGCAAATGTAGATCTAATTTTTGCAAACTCAACACCGAGTGCTCAAGCAGTAGCTAGTGCTACATCAGAAATCCCTATCGTTTTCACTTCAGTAACAGATGCAGTTGGAGCTGAGCTTGTAGACTCTATGGAAAAACCTGGTGGTAATGTAACTGGCACAATTGATGCTCATCCTGATGCAATTACCAATACTATGAAGTTCCTTAAAGACGAATTGGGAGCAAAAAATGTTGGAATGGTGTTTAACTCTGGAGAGCAAAATTCTCGTGCTCAAGTAGATGCAGTAAAAGAAATGTTGAAAGATATGAATATGTCTGTAGTGGAAGCTTCTGTAGCAACATCTGCAGACGTGAAACAAGCTACAGAATCATTGATTGGTAAAGTAGACTCGATGTATATCATTACAGATAACACAGTTGTTTCCGCTCTTGAATCTGTAATTTCAGTAGCAAATGAAAATAAAATTCCAATGATGGTAGGCGAATTTGACTCCGTTAAACGAGGAGGTCTTGCAGCATACGGCTTTGAATATTTTGACATTGGATACGAAGCAGGACAAATGGCTGTCAAAATCTTAAAAGGGGAAAGTAAACCAGCTGACTTGCCTGTTCAAATTCCTCAAAAGCTTAAATTGATAATGAATAAAGATACAGCTTCTACCTTAGGACTTGACGTAAAAGACGAATGGAAAGCCGAGTTTAGTGAATAAATAGGAGTTGATTCTACATGTTTTTAGCAATGTTTGGCTCAGTAGAACAAGGAATCATCTATGCAATAATGGCACTTGGCGTGTATTTATCATTCCGAGTTTTAGATTTTCCAGATTTAACAGTTGACGGGAGTTTTGTAACAGGAGCCGGAGTTGCTGCCACGATGATTGTCCTAGGATATCATCCGGCAGCTGCTACGGCAGTTGCTATAGTTATCGGATTTCTTGCTGGATGTGTAACCGGCTTCCTACATACAAAAGGAAAAATAAATGCACTATTATCTGGAATATTGATGATGATAGCTTTGTATTCTATTAATCTACGCATAATGGGGCTGACTTCTGCAAATTCCATTGGTCGTCCGAATATACCGTTATTAAATGCCGAAACAATATTTATTCAATTCCAAACTTTTTGGAGTTCGTTAGGTATTGATAGTACCATCAATCAATTTTTCAGCATGATGGGAGTTCAATACTTGCCAGCCACCTGGGGTACATTGTTCATCATGATCATTATCGTTTTACTCATTAAGTTTATCGTCGATTGGTTTTTAAAAACAGAAGTAGGTCTTGCAATTAGAGCTACTGGTGATAACAAGAAAATGATTCGAAGTTTATCTGCTAATACAGACACACTTGTAATTGTTGGTCTTGGATTTTCAAATGCCCTAGTTGCTTTTTCAGGCGCACTTATTGCTCAATATGCAAAGTTTGCGGACATCGGAATGGGAATCGGAATGATTATTATCGGACTTGCTTCAGTCATTATTGGTGAGGCGGTATTTGGTACGAAAACGATATTGCGAACAACCTTTGCTGTAATTGCGGGAGCGATTATTTATAGAATTGTACTAGGTCTCGCACTTAGAGTAGATTTGCTTGATACAGGAGATATGAAATTAATTACTGCTGTTATTGTAATTTGCGCGTTGATTTTACCGCAATACTTTGAAAAGAGGCGGGAAAAAAATAGAAAAGCTAAACGCCATGCGGAACGGCAAATGGAACATGAACACTTGCTCTTGAGGGAGGGAAATGCCATTGCTAAAGCTCAGTCAGATTAATAAATTATTTAATGAGTCAACACCAGATGAAAAAATTGCCTTAGATCAAATTAATCTAACGTTAAACCCTGGAGATTTCATGACTGTGATTGGTAGCAATGGTGCCGGAAAATCGACGATGCTGAATATGATTTCTGGCGCTCTTACTCCTGATTTTGGTGAAATTGAAATAGCAAATAAAAACGTTACAAAAATGCCGGAATATAAACGTTCACAAATGATAGGAAGGGTATTTCAAGACCCAATGGCTGGAACTGCACCTACGATGACCATCGAGGAAAACTTGGCGATGGCTTATTCGCGAAACAAAAAACGTAGATTAAAAAATGGAGTTGATAAGAAGCGACGAGAGTTGTTCCGGACATCACTTGAAACACTTCATTTAAACCTGGAAAATCGATTGAATGCAAAAGTAGGAATGCTTTCTGGAGGGGAGAGGCAAGCGCTTTCTCTTTTGATGGCTACATTTACGCAACCATCTATTTTACTTCTGGACGAACATACTGCTGCACTCGACCCATCACGAGCGGAACTTATTACTAATTTAACAAAGCAGCTCGTTGAAAAGGATCAGCTTACTACGCTAATGATCACACATAATATGCAACAAGCGTTAGACCTCGGGAACAGGCTTATTATGATGGATAAAGGACAAATCATTCTAGAAATTGAAGCAGAGGAAAAGAAAAAACTAACCATTGCTAAACTAATGGACGAATTCCAACGCATTCGTGGCGAGAAATTAACTAGTGATAAAGCATTGTTATCCGTTTAATAATCTGTTTCTGTGTTTCGAAGCTTAAGGCGCTTTTTTCACTACTTTGCGGTTTCAGGACTTCATTTTACAAGAAAAGCGCCTTTTTTAATTTCTATCTGTAAATACTCCAATTCAAAGCTTTAGTAGACTTAGAAGCTTACGTTTTTCATATAGTATTTCTTAGGAAATAAATTGTTGTTAGCAAGATGGAAAAAGGAGTGAAGCGTATGAGCCGAGCTAGTTTTAAAGTGTTGGGGGAACCCGGATTAATAAAAGCGGAAGTGAATACACATAAGAATACTGTTGTGATAGAAGACTACGAGTTAATACCGAATGAAATCCAGTTTGACAACCCGATTACAGGAACTGTTTATGGGACAATGCTGAATTTTAAAGGTGAACTTGAAAGATTAGGAGATGATGTAAATAACGAACCATATTTATCGCCTCCAATCGCTCCTGTCCTTTATATAAAACCTGTGAATACGTTCAATTGTTATGGTGGTTCAATACCGATGCCAGTAGGGATATCTAAATTAGAAATTGGAGCGGCTCTCGGAATAGTTATAGGAAAGCAAGCGGTAGTTGTGGATGAATCTACTGCATTATCTTATGTGGCAGGGTACACGATCGTAAACGATGTTCGAATACCGCATGATAGCTTATATCGGCCAGCGATTCATTTTCAAGCAAGAGATGGTTTCTGTCCAATTGGGCCATGGATTATCGATCGTCATGGAGTAGAAAATCCAGATAACGTATCAATCCGCGTATTCATTAATGATAAACTCCAGCAAGAAAATTCAACATCCAATTTAGTTCGTTCCGTCTCACGGTTACTTGCGGAAGTGACCGAGTTTATGACATTAAATCCAGGAGATGTGTTACTCGTAGGTGTCCCTGAAGACGCACCGCAAGCAAAGGTAGGAGATAAAATTCGAATTGAAATCGACGGTATTGGTAGCTTAGAAAACGTAATTGTTGATGAAAGCGAGTCAAAATGGAGGAAACCGATATGAGAAGAGCACGAGTAGCATATGGGGGTGCCATCCATGAAGCAATTGAATGGGTAAATCAACTCAAATTAGCGGATGGTCGAGTAGTCAAAGAAGAGGAAATAATGTGGCTTACGCCGATAGAGCCTCGAACAGTGTTTGCATTAGGGCTTAACTATGCGGATCATGCAGCAGAGCTTTCATTTGATGCACCATCAGACCCCCTTGTCTTTTTAAAAGGACCAAATACGTTGATAGGTCACCAAGCATATACACGTCGCCCAGCAGATGTTACTTATATGCATTATGAGTGTGAATTAGCTGTAATTATCGGAGAAACAGCTAGAAATGTCCAAAAAGAAGATGCCTATAAATATGTAAAAGGCTACAGTGTCGCCAATGATTATGCGATAAGAGATTATTTAGAAAACTACTACCGTCCCAACTTGCGGGTGAAAAATCGAGATATATGTACACCATTAGGACCATGGTTAGTCGACGTTATGGATATTGCCGATCCGATGAATCTAAGATTAACAACACATGTTAATAGCGAATTAGTCCAAGAGGGAACAACAGCGGATATGATTTTTGATATTCCATCAATTATTGAATATTTAAGTAGCTTTATGACGTTGAGTGAAAATGATGTCATTCTAACAGGTACTCCTAAAGGATCGGTTAATACAGTAGTCGGAGATGTTGTCGTCACAGAAATAGAAGGAATTGGTCGCTTAGTAAATACGATTATCGGGGATGAGGCCTTTACAAATCGATAGTGCGAAAAGGAGGGTCTATATGCCACATTTTATTGTCGAGTATACGGATAATATTAAGGATGAGGCGAATCTTGGAAAGTTGTTTGAGGAAATTCATAACGTGCTCATTACACAGAATAATGTTTTTCCAATTGGTGGAATCCGTTCAAGAGCGATTGAACTAAATGAGTACAGAGTGGCTGATGGTACGGAAGATGATGCTTTCGTTCATGCAGTCTTAAAAATTGGTGCCGGTCGTTCGGAGGAAATAAAAAAAGAAGTGTGTTCTACAATATTTGAAATAATGAAGGAACACTTCTCCCAATTGATGGAAAATAGGTATCTAGCATTGTCCATGGAACTGATCGAATTTAGTGAAGCAGGTACTTATAAACATAATAATATTCACGCTAGATTTATAAATAAGTAGTAATCGTCTAGTTCAATAGAGTGAAGTAACTAGTATAAAAATGAAGATAAATTGGAAATATTTATCCGAAAATAGGAGGGAATAGGATGGGTGCACGAACTGGAAAAGAATATATAGAAGGTATAAAAAATCGGAAAACGGAAGTATGGATTCACGGAGAGAAAGTAGACGATGTAACGACACACCCAGCATTTAAAAATGTTGTAGAAAGCGTAGCAGGTCTATACGATTTGCAACATGAGAAACAAGAAAAAATGCTATATACCTCACCTACATCCGGAAAAAAAGTTGGGCTTTCATTCATTACTCCTAAAACGAAAGAAGATCTGTTCAAAAGACGTGAAATGCATACCGAATGGGCAACTTTTTCTGGTGGTATGATGGGACGTTCTCCAGATTATTTAAATACAAGTATTATGGCATTCGGTACTGCTAACCAATTTTTTGCACAAGAAGGTGGAGGAAGTGACCAATTTGCTAAAAATGCATCAGACTACTATGAATATGCTCGTGAAAACGACATTAGTTTAACTCATACATTAATTCACCCACAAGTGAATCGATCCATGTTAACGCAGTCTGAACAAAAAGATCCTTATCTTTCCGCGCGTATTACGAAAAAGACTCCAGACGGAATAATCGTAAATGGCTGTCGACTTTTGGCAACATTAGGCGGGATTACGGATGAGATCGTTGTATTCCCTTCTACTATAAATAGAACACCTGGAACTATAGACGATCCATTTGCATTTGCATTTGCAATCCCAAATAATACTCCTGGTTTAAAATTTCTATCCCGTGAATCCTTTGACTATGGTAAAAGCAAATGGGACCATCCACTAGGCGCTCGGTTTGATGAGAGTGATGCAATCATTTCATTTGAAGATGTACTTGTCCCGTGGGAAAGAATTTTTGTGTGTGAGAGTACTGATATTTGTAATCGTACGTATGCCGAGACTAATGCAGTTATCCATATGACGCATCAAGTTATTTCTAAAAATGTCGTAAAAACAGAGTTCATTTTAGGTGTAGTCATCAGTATGATGGAGGCAATTGGTATTGATAAATTCATGCATGTAAAAGAAAAAGCAAGTGAAATCATGGTTATTTTAGAAGTGTTACGCTCTCACCTATATAAATCTGAACACAATGCAAAAATTGATCAATATGGCAATATGACGCCAGACTTTGAACCATTAAATGCAGCGCGCAACTGGTTCCCAAAAATGTATCAGCGTATGCATGAAATCATAAAAATTCTAGGTGCATCAGGATTAATGGCGCTTCCAACTGAATCCGATTTCAGCAATACAGATGTTGGTCCATTAGTACATCGTTACACGCAAGGTGCAAATATCAATGGTGAAGAAAGAGTACAACTATTCCGCTTAGCTTGGGATATTTCCATAAGTGCGTTCGGTAATCGTCAAGCACTCTACGAATACTATTTCTTTGGAGATCCAGTGAGAATGTCAAATGCTTATTATGATGGTTTTGATAAGCAACCTTATAAAGACATGGTAACTAACTTTTTAAATAAAACGAAAAAAGAAGCCGGCATATTTTAAGCTTTTCATGCGCTATATATTAGTTGAAAGGAGATGGGATTATGCACCAAATAAACAACGAAATAGATGATCGTCTGTACCGGAATGTGATGGGCAGTTTCGCAACAGGTGTAACAGTTATTACTACAAAAGTTGCTGATGTTGTGCATGGCATGACTGCAAATGCATTTATGTCGGTTTCCTTAAATCCTAAGCTTATCGCAGTCAGTATTGGAGCAAATGCAAAGATGCACCAGCATATAAAAGATTCGAAGAAATTTGCTATTAACATTTTATCGTCAAATCAACTAAAAGAATCGAAACAATTTTCGGGTCAGCTTCAATCAGAAACTGAAATAACATTCGTTACCTATAATGGATTGCCGATTTTAGAAGATACATTAGCTGTTGTTACATGCGAACTGCATAGCGAATATGTAGTAGGAGACCATACGATTTTTATCGGTCAGGTTACTGGCGTTAAGATTGAACAAAAAGATCCACTATTATTTAGTCAAGGGAAGTATAGGGAACTAAAAGAATTACAGGAATAACAATGGTTGGTACCTAGACTAAATAGATGAAAGAAGTTTACTTAAAAGGAGCAGATTCTATTGGCATACGAAGAAGCTAAAAAGAAGTTAAGAGGGTCCATTTGTCCTGTCGTTACACCTTTTACGGAAAGTGGCGAGTTTGACGAAAAGGCATTCATTGATCTAATTGATTGGCAAATAGAAAGTGGAAGTCATGGAATTTCTGTAACGGGAACAAGTGGTGAACCAAGTTCACTAACAATCGAAGAAAGAAAAAGAGTAATGGCTCTAGCGAAAGAAACGATTGGTGGTAGGGTATTTTTTGCACCTGGCACTGGCTCTACTAATCATGATGAAACAATGGAGTTAACAAAGTATGCAGAAGAATTAGGTGCTGATGCTGCTATGGTTATCGTCCCTTACTACAATAGACCAAACCAAGAAGCACTTTATCAGCATTTTAAAACAGTAGCTGATTCCGTTAAAATCCCTATTATTATCTATAATATACCAGGTCGATCAGCGGTAAATATGGAAGTTAGTACGATGAAACGTTTAGTAGAAGATTGTCCAAATATTATTGGAGTAAAAGAAGCAAATAAAGACTTCGAACACGTAAACCGAGTACTCCTAAACTGTGGTAGAGACTTCCTTCTGTTCTCTGGAATTGAACTACTTTGCTACCCTATGCTAGCAATTGGCGGTGCTGGATTTATTAGTGCCACAGCAAATGTAGAGCCAGTAAAAGTAGCAGAACTATACAACGCATGGGAAACAGGAGACGTTAAAAAAGCACAAGACCTTCATTTCGAATTAATGCCATTAAATGACGTACTTTTCAAAGACACTAATCCAGCTCCAGCTAAAGTAGCACTAGGTATGATGGGGAAAATCACACCGAAACTTCGATTACCTTTAGGATTACCTTCAACTGAAATACAAGAGGAAGTACGTAAAACACTTATAGAACTTGATATTTTGCCGAAGGAAGCAGCTGTAAAATAAATCACTACAAAATTATCTTAAGAAAATAGGTGATGATAGTATGGTATCCTCCCATGAGTTAATTTCTTTGAAACACGAAACACAAAAGGATATATCTCTATATATAAATGGAGAATTCACTTCCGCATTAAGTGGAAGTACATTTAAAAATATGAATCCATTTACTAATGAACAAATTAATGAAGTTGCTGAAGGTCAAACGGATGACATAAATAAAGCAGTTGCAGCTGCGCGTGAAGCCTTTGATCACGGGCCTTGGAAAACAATGAAATTGAGTAAAAGACTATCGTACATTTATCGTATTGCAGATTTGATTGATGAAGAAATAGAAAGAATTGCTTATTTAGAAGCACTTGATACGGGACTTACCATTAGTCAAACTAGAAAAATGGTGAGCCGCGCATCAGAAAACTTTAGATTTTATGCGCGTATGGTGGAAAATCGCTTAGTTGGAGATGCCTATCAAGTAGATGATGAATTTATCAACTACACGATTAATGTACCTGTGGGTGTTGCAGGATTAATCACACCATGGAACGCTCCTTTCATGTTAGAAACATGGAAAGTGGCGCCGGCATTAGCAACTGGTAATACTGTTGTGTTAAAGCCAGCAGAACTTTCTCCACTTTCAGCGAATCTATTAGCTGAAGTGATTCACAAGGCTGATCTTCCAAAAGGTGTTTTCAATGTTGTTCATGGATTTGGCGAAATAGCAGGTGATGCGCTTGTTAAACATCCTGATGTTCAGCTTATTTCATTCACTGGAGAAACAAAAACTGGTTCTACTATCATTAAAAATAGTGCCGATACACTTAAAAGCTGCTCAATGGAACTTGGTGGTAAATCGCCAATTATCGTATTTGAAGATGCCGATTTCGATCGTGCTTTAGATGCTTGTGTGTGGGGAATCTATTCTTTTAACGGTGAAAGATGTACTGCGAACTCACGGTTATTTTTACAAGAAGGTATTAAAGATAAATTCATTGATGCTTTAAAAACACGTGTTTCTAATATTAGAGTTGGTGACCCGTTAGATGAAAATACGGAAGTAGGGCCACTGATTGATAGAGGGCATTTTAGTAAAGTGAAAAGCTACTTAGAAATTGCAAAAGAAGAAGGCACTGAAGTTGTAACTGGTGACATCCCAATGGAGTTTGCTAGAGGGAACTTTGTAGCACCGACGATTATATTAAATGCTAAAAACAACATGCGTGTTTCTCAAGAAGAAATTTTTGGACCGGTACTAACTGTATTGACATTTAAAGATGAGGAAGAAGCTATTAAGTTAGCAAACGAAGTCGAATATGGTCTTGCGGGCTATGTATGGACGAATGATATTAAGCGAGGACATCGTGTTGCGCATAGGGTCGAAGCTGGAATGCTTTGGGTGAATGCACAGAACGTTCGTGATTTAAGAACACCTTTTGGCGGTTCCAAATCCTCTGGAATCGGACGAGAAGGTGGACATTACGGTTTCGGTTTTTATACGGAACAGAAAATTATTCATATTTCCATTGCTGATCATCATATACAGCAATTCGGGAAAAAATAGAGGAAGGAATGGTGAAAACGATGGATTTTTCAATCATTCGTATCGCGAGAACTGTTCTTCATGTAGTGGACTTGGAAGTATCAAGAAAGTTCTATGTGGATGGATTAGGCATGATTGAAACAGAAAGCGATGAAAATCATATATACTTAAGAGGTTTAGAAGAGCACTCACATCATAGTTTACTGTTGAAAAAAGCGGATAAAGCCGTAGTAGAAGTACTCAGTTATAAGGTTGAAAAAGAAAAGGATCTGGATGAAATTGAAAAACTTTTTATTTCTAAGGGCTTGAAAACAAAATGGATGGAAAAGGGGAAACAACATGCAATGGGTAGAACCCTTCGAGTCCACGATATATCAGGCATCCCCCTAGAATTTTTTGCCGAAATGACTACCGTTGACCGAATGCTGCAACGTTATGACCTTTATCATGGGGCAAAAATTCAGCGAATAGATCATGTAAATTGTGCAGTACCCCATGTTCAAACAGCCTATGATTTCTTTGTGAAGGAATTAGGTTTTTTATGCTCTGAGTATACGGATACAGAAGACGGGAATTTGTGGGCTGCATGGCTATATCGAAAACCTACTGTTCATGACCAAGCATTTATGAGTGGTCCCGGACCAAAATTACACCACTTCGCATACACTCTAACAGATCGATTAAGCGTGCTTGATTGCTGTGATGTATTAGCGAGTATGGGGTATGCTAATTCGATTGAACGAGGACCTGGTCGACACGGTTTATCCAATGCTTTCTTCTTGTATTTGAGAGATCCAGATGGTCATCGTATAGAGCTTTATACAGGTGATTATTTAACTAGTGACCCAGATTTAAAGCCGAAACGTTGGGATTTAAATGATCCACTTCGTCAAACGTTCTGGGGACATAAAGCACCAGACCAATGGTTTAATGAAACAAGTACATTTATTGATATTGAAACGGGCGAAGAAATAGAAAGCAAAGAACCGTTTTTAGAACAAAGAAAACCAAAAATAATGGCTTAAGGACATAGCTCCATTAAATAATAAAGACAATATAAACCACCTATGAAAATGGTACCTTATCATTTTCGTAGGTGGTTTTCTCCGTAAGTTCAATATCCGACATGAATTCAGCCATGTGTATCTAAACTTTCTGGCCCTAACCGATTCATTTATTAAATTAAATTTAGATNTTTAATTTATCTTCCATATATTATAATATCTCCTTTTATATATACTAAACGGTGCTGATTTTAGAATTCAAACGATGAGTGAGCTCCCTCAGTTAATTGATAATGTCAATATTCTTATTTTAGAAGGCAAGAGACCAGGTTCAAGATAACTACTCTAATATAAAAGCATGGAGAAAACGAATCATTTTTCTCCACCTGTTTTTTTAAATATATGTGCAAATCGCAAGATAGGACCTCAAATCGTAATGTAGTTGCTCCTAATCGCAATATAGAGTCTGAGAATCGCAACATTTAATAGTATAGACTATATCACTTCTAGCTTCGGCTGATGCTTTTTCAACGTAATGACGAATAAACTCGCTAATATACACATGCCCCCTGCCAGGATGAATGCCCATTGATATGATCCGAATATTTTAAAAATAACACCACCACCATACGCTGCAACTCCTGCTCCTACCTGATGAGCTGCGACAATCCAGCCATACATTAATGTACTTTTTTCTAATCCAAATGTACGTCTTGCTAATCCAATTGTAGGAGGGACAGTTGCAATCCAATCTAAGCCATAGAAAATAGAGAAAATAACTAACCATACATAAGAATCTTGACTTAAAGCAAATGGTAAAAATAGTAGTGATATGCCACGTAATGAGTAATACCAAAATAGGAGCCAACGATTATCAATTCGATCTGATAACCAGCCAGATAATGTCGTACCTATTAAATCAAAAATCCCCATAAATGATAGCATTGAAGCAGCTGTTACAACCGGTATTCCAAAACTGATACAATAGGAGATAAAATGCGTTCCAACTAATCCACTAGTAGACAAGCCACAGATGAAGAAACTCCCAGCAAGAAGCCAAAAATCCTTTACTTTCAATCCTTCCAGTAGTGTACCTAAAGCTAAATTGAATGGATTTTGTCGATTTTTCGTCTCTTTAGGAGTTTGTTTTTCATCCACCTGACCGTATGGTAGAATCCCTTTTTCTTTTGGTGAGTTTTTCATGAAAAGTGCGATTATTATGAACATCAAAATACTATATGAAGATGAGCCCAGTTGCATAGCGCCAAGAATATTTACTGATTATTGCAGCTAATACTGGCAATAACACTAATTCACCAGTTGCCGTACTAGCAGTTAATATTCCGACTGCAAGACCGCGTTGTTTCACGAACCAGCGATTCGCTATTTGAGTACTTAATACGGATAAAAATAATCCGGAGCCAATACCAATCATGACACCCCAGATTAATATCAACTGCCACTCTGTTTGCATGACAAAGGTTAATGCAAGACCAACCGTCATCGTTAGCATTGAATACAGCATTACTCGTTTTAATCCGAAAACTTCAACAAAAGCTGCCATAAAAGGACCTGAGAAGCTATATAAAATTAAGCTTACTGCAAAGGCAAATCAAATGGCTCGACGACTCCATCCAAACTCAAGTTCAAAGGGTTCAATAAAAACACCCGATGAGGATCGCACAATGCCTACGACAATAATAGAGAAAAATGCAACCGCTAAAATAATCCAGCTGTAATGAATCTTTTTCATATGCTTTCCAACTCTTCTCGTTAATTGGGTTACAAGGTTCTCAAATATTTCAAGAACCTTGTACCTTTAATTGAAACCCATAAGATCTTTTACATGTTTAACGTTCTCTTTAGACGTTAGTATTTCAAGTAATGAAAAGGCAACATCAAAAGCCGAGCTGGGGTTTGACGAGGTGATGATATGTCCATCGCGAACAATGGGTTCCTCTTGTACGTTTACACCAAAGTTCTTTAGCTGCTCTTTTCTAATACTTGTTGGATGATTATAAGTAATGGCATTTTTACCATTAAGAATACCACTTTTACCAAGTGCAAGCGATGCAACGCAAATACTAGCAATCGGTTTTTGATTTTTATGAAAATACTTTATCACATTCAAAAATGGCTCACTAAATGCGTCTTTATAAAAGCCTGCTTCTTCAAATCCACCTGGAATTGCAAGTGCATCAAATTCCTCTAATTGAATGTCCTCTATTGTTTTTTCAGGTAAAACAGTGAAATTCCACGTACAAGTTAGTTTTTCTCGAAGACCTACTGTCACAACTTCCGTCGAACCATCACCTTCCCATTTATTCCAACCAAGCACATCTGTAAATACACTTGCTTCTACTGCTTCGAAACCATCTGCTAATAGTAATAATATTTTTTTCATTGTTTCAATCACCTCCCTATGCACCATTTTAGTAGAGCAAAGCGAATGTTTATATAAGTATAAAAAGGATATCTATTTATTTAACTTTAAATTATAAGGAATTTAGGTTATTCTAACTTATAAAAAAAGGAGATGACGTTTATGGATCAAATCGATAAAGAAATTGTAAAAGAATTACAGATAAATGCTAAAATTTCAATGAAAGAATTGGCAGAAGTCGTTCACTTATCATCTCCAGCAGTAATAGAACGAGTGCGTAAACTTGAGGAGCAACAAGTAATTGAAGGCTATCATGCTCAAGTTGATGTAAAAAAAATGGACCGTCCTATTAGTGCTATTATTTTGTTCGAGTCAAAAGACTGTAAAGCATTATCAAATTTTTGTCATAACCACCCTGATGTACTGGAATGTTACCGAGTAGCAGGGGAAATAAGCTATATTGTAAAATTAGCAACTAATTCTGTTAAGAGTTTAGAAAAATTTATCGATGCATCCATGCTTTACGGTACCCCTTCCACTAACATCGTGTTATCATCATATGAAAATAAAGTTATAGAACCATTTTCACTGGAAGGTTAACGAAAGAATAGTGGAAAGCGACTCGATAGATACTAGACTCTCACACAAATTAGAATTTAATGAGAGCCTGGTACTCAAAATTATAAACACCATCCTCACTGAAGAAGCGTGAATATTGGGTGATACGAGTCGAGTACTTTGAATAGAAGCTATTCGGAAGTAATTAGATAAAATGAATGATAATAGGGAATTCTTGTTTTGTTAGTTTGATAGCTATGTTGCGGTACCCCATAAGGAAGATTTAGAATACAGATTGATGTTCCAACCGAAGGGCCTAATTAAGGGGGATTATTCAATGAAAGATTATGGGGACGATTTATTTAAAGGTACAGCTTGGTATTATTCTCGATATAGACCATTATATTCTGCTACTTTAATCAGATATTTAAGAGATAAGTTTTCTTTAGATGGGAATGGCAATATGCTGGATTTAGGATGCGGTGATGGACGATTATCACTAAGGTTCTCTGATTGGTTTGAAAAAGTCGTTGGGTTGGATACAGAGCATGAGATGATTCAGGAGGCTGAAAGAATCAGTAAGGAAATTAGAGCTGAAAATACAGAGTGGTTAATTGGTGATGTAGAAAAATATAAACGTAATAACAACACGACCTTTAGATTTGTAACTATTGCAAAGGCATTTCACTGGATGGATAGACCACGAGTTCTTGAAAGTCTGTACGAAATGATAGTTGTTGGTGGCGGAATAGCTATTATAGATAATTACTCTCCTAATGAAGTGCTTCTACCTTGGCAACAGACAGTTCAGGAAGTTGTAAAACATTGGTATGGGAATGAAAGAAGAGCAGGGAATATTACATACAGTCATCCAACAGTTAGCCATCAGGATATTATTTCATGTTCAAAGTTCGACCTAGAAATTCATCAAATACCTTCATATGAGCAGATATGGACACTGGATTCTATTATCGGAAATCACTATTCTACTTCATTTGGTGCTAAACGGTTTCTAGGAGAAAACGTTGATTTATTTGAAAAACATTTAAAAGAGGAATTATTAGCTATTGATAAAAATGGTGTGTTTAAAGAGCAAATAAATACGACAGTTAAACTTGCTCTAAAAACAGTATAAAAAGTGCTTTAGTTAAAAATCATGGGTTGCTTTTGCAACTCTTTTTTCTTATTGAACTAACGCAGCAGGTTAGTTGAAGAAGAAGTTTTTTTTACGATTGTGTTGAATAAGTTAATATATGTAAATTATTTATTAAAAAAGGTGCTTTACTTCAAGTCTGGTGGTGGCACTTTTTCTTGAACTAACTGGGCAGGTTAGCTAAATAAGGGGGTAGAATAAATCACTAAAAATGTATTTTAAATGAGGGGATATTATGAACCACTACCAAATTGTAAAAGATGTAATTAATGATTGGGACCCGAAGCACCTTTTACGTTACACATCTGAGGATGAATATGATCCAGAAATAAGTCGCATTGTATTGCTATTACCAACTGCAACATCTGTTGAAAAATTGGCAGTAGTGATACATGAGGTATTTGATAAAATGTTTTCGGTGAGTAAAGTACATTCGATTAATAATTGTTATCCAAGTGCATTAAAAATTTGGAACAAAATTAATAACAGTGAATTTCCAAATGTAAAAAAACGACATAATATCTAAAAATGACATTAATCAAAAGAAATATTGTTAAGCTAACGGGTGCTTTAGCAGAGAAAGAAGCTGCCTTAAGAGGTAGCTTTTTCTTATTGAACTAACGGGGCAGGTTAGTTGAAGAAGGTAAACCAATAGAAATTAGAGAATACAGTAATCATAGGGGGTGTTTGGTTTGAATAATAGACAAGAAACTCCAAAAGAAAAAAGAGAAAGATTAAGACAACAAGAACTTAAAAAAAATCCTGGTGGTGCATTAAGAGATGGATTTAGTCGAGGTGAAAATGGAAATTTAACTGATTTAACAGGTGGTATGGGTTGGAAAGGGACAGTAATATTAATTGTTGTTTTAATAGTTGGATATGTTTTGTTTAAACTATTTTTTTAACTAACGGGTGCTTTATTTAAACAAGACCATCATTGCGATGGTCTATTTTTTTATTTAAAATTTCAAGTAGATCCTCAGAAATCAATTATGAAATGTTACACTTAAACTAACGCAGCAGAATAGTTGAAATATATGTTATGATGAGAAAAATATTTAGGAGGAATAAAATGGTAACATGCTATTTGAAGTACGTCATTGACCCTTATAAAGTAAATGAATTTGAAGAATACGGTAAGATGTGGATTCCGCTTGTAAATAAATTAGGTGGCACACATCATGGCTATTTTCTTCCACATGAGGGTGCTAATAATATTGCTTATGCCTTATTCACTTTCCCAAGTTTAACATCATACGAAGAATACCGAGTGAAAATGGCATTGGATGAAGAATGTCAAGCAGCATTTAAATTTGCAGAAGATACTAAATGTATTTTAAGTTATGAGAGAAGTTTTATGCGTCCTATATTTAAGTAAATATACGTTAAAGTTGGAAAATAATTTAATCATACCTTGTTAAGCTAACGGGTGCTTTAGTAGAGCAAGAGGCTGCCTTGAGAGGTAGCTTTTTCTTATTGAACTAACGAGGCAGTATAGTTGAAGAAGATTATGAAGTGCATTTGTCGTTTTGTGTTTAACAACACTCCTATAAGCAAGTTCACTAGCAGTATGGAAAAGCCCATTCGTTAAATTAATTAGCAGTGCAGCATGTGAAGGTTCCTCAAGCAAATAAGCCTATTCGACCAATTTGGATTTTACCATTTATAATTTATCTCCATTTGCATTCCATATTTCGACCGTAGCTGAAATGTATAGAAGTTATAATAGACACAGATAGCTCAGTATAATATGTAGGGAGATAAAAAATGAATACTTTCAAATTTACGTTGTTAATACTCTTAACGACATCTTTAATGGGTTCTTCTTTTGCTGTAGGTAAAATAGGTTTGTCTTATTCATCCCCGTTGTTATTAGCAGGATTACGCTTCACACTTGCTGGATTCATAATGACAGTAATCGTTATCGTTTTAAGAAGACCGCACCCAGTATCTAAAGGAAACTGGATAAAGATGCTTATTATTGGTACTTTCCAAACAGCCGGTGTTATGGGTTTTATTTTCTTGAGTTTACGAACCATTACAGCTAGTGAATCCTCAATTCTTACATTCACTAACCCGTTACTTGTTGTTGTACTCGGAACCATATTTTTAAAAACACGCTATAAATTTTATCAATGGATTGGTGTTCTTTTAGGGTTAGTAGGGGTAAGTATTGCAGTAGGTGTGCAAATTGAATTAAAGATTGGCGTTCTTTTTGGCATTCTTTCTGCTGTTTTTTGGTCAATTTCAACATTATTAGTTAAAAAATGGGGGTCACTTTTCAATACGTGGGTTCTATCCGCTTACCAGATGCTTTTTGGTGGATTACTACTTTTACTTAGCAGCTTTATTCTTGAAAAACCAGTCTTCATTTGAACAGTAATTCATTGTTCATTTTATTATGGTTAAGTATTATGTCTTCTATTGTTCAATTTGCCGTCTGGTATTATCTTTTACAAAAGGGGGATCCAGGAAAAACGAGTGCCTATTTATTTTTGGCACCTTTCTTCGGTGTATTATCTGGCTGGTTACTATTAGGGGAGACGTTATACCCTTCTATCATAGTTGGTGGCTTGTTTATTATTATTGGTATCTATCTTGTAAATAGAACTTTTCAGGAGAAAACCTAGTTAAAAGAACTTTATAAATAAATGAATAGTTTGTTCTAAGCGTTCAAGCGTTTATATGGCCCCTCATAGTGTACAGAAAAAAGAAAGTTATCCTAATCTGTCTTCTAAGTAGGGGTTTTTCTCAGCGCTAAATTACATATTAATATTAAAGTCTTGTTTAAACCCTACTTTTCCTTTATCTGTGATTTTCACAGCGCGAATAAATGGAACTCTAACTATCCAACCTAAATCAAAAAAGTGTGTAATAAGTCCGTTCCCTAAAGCGCCACCAAGATGATGGTGACGTTCACTCCAGTCTAAACATACGTGAGCGAGGTTGCACGAGCTATAAGAGCTCTTGAGATTGGTAGGGATAGGCCTGATGAAATAAGGGGCTCTTATGAGGAGTACTTTCAACTAACCAAAATCAATTTATAAGAAGGTGTTTCTTATTAAACAAATGCAGCAGGTTAGTTCAAAAAGAATATAGATTGGGGATTATAAATGGGAACTTTAAAATGGATTCAACAATGGTACTTTGAACAATGTGATGATGATTGGGAACATCAATTTGGAATATGCATTGAAACGTTAGATAACCCCGGATGGAGTGTAAAGATTAGTATAGAAAATACTGATGTAAAGGACAAAACCTTTGAAAATATAAATATTGAACGGAATGAAACTTACTGGATTCATTGTAAAATTGACTATGACAAAGAAGGGAATGACTCTCAATTTTTTGGCAATGGTGGTCCAATGAATTTAGGAGAAATATTAGATACTTTTAAATTATGGGTTGAGAAATAATCAAATCTCTTATTAAGCTAACGGGTGCTTTACTTCAAGGAGGGGTATAGCCTATTTTTTTATTGAACTAACGCAGCAGGTTAGTTCAATAAGGTGTGATAAAATATTCCATGTAAATTAGGAGTGAAAAAATGATATCTAAATTAAAAAAACTTGTTAGTTATTTTATATTTAAGATTGGACTGAAATCAAAACAAAGTTCGGTGGGATGGACAACCTTTGCTCCAATAAGAATCGTGCCCGAATATACAAATATAGATTTAGAGAAAAAACAAGTCACAGGAGTAGTAAATTATAATGGTAAAGCATATTTAACTGTAATTGTGGATGTTCAAAATAATAAAACAAAGATAAAAGGAAGTCTAAGAAGGATTGATGAATTAACAAAACCTTTTAAAAAAGGTAACTACATTGAAATAATTAAATCTGAAGCTAAATTTTTAATAGAAAATGGAATAACAAATCCAAAAGAATATTACTCTAATCGTTAACTTCATATTCAACTAAAGGGTGCTTTAGTTAAACATGACCATCATTACGATGGTCTATTTTTACGTCCAAAACAAAGGAAGTACTAATAAAGAATCCAATTATCAATATTAAATGGTAAAATAAAGTAAATGAGGAATGGGAGAGGAAATTTACAGTTATGCTTGACCATTTCTGCAAAAGGGGATGTTTTAATGTTTAGCGTAGGAGACATGATTTATCAGGTTATAGTATTGGGGCTTATCGTTTTATTTGTAGTATCATTTACACTATTTATAAGGAGATTACTTTTGAATCAACAGGCAAAACAGCATCAACTTAATGAACTTGAAAAGAAATTGGATAAAATAATAGAGTTAATAGATAAGGGTGAAAATGAATTTTCTTTTAGAAAATAATAGTTGTGAAATATTACACTAAACTAACAGGTGCTTTAGTGATGATACAGCCTTCTTTCCTTGTTCAACTAAAGCAATATTTTAGTTGAACAAGATCAAGTTTACAGAGAATAATAATTAGATAGAAGACTATGTAAAGTAAAGTGGGGTTCGAAAATGGAGAAAGTTCTTGAAAAAATAAAGGAATTAGAGTCAGGTGAAGTGGGGATTATAATTTATTCTCAAGTAAAACAGGAAATACTTTTATCATTAAATAAAGAATTATTATTACCTCTTGCTTCTGCGGCAAAAGTTGCAATTGCCTTTTGTATAGCAAAATTGGTTGAAGAAAGAAACTATAAATGGACTGACATTGTTGAAGATGTAATTTTAAATCCAGAAGAGGATAGTTACGAAGTGTATCCTCACTTTCAAAGTAGAGAAAACTTGGCACTACAAGATGCGGTAGAAGTGATGATAGCCTGTCACGATAGCTTTGTCGCAGATAGAATTGTTCAATTTTGTGGTGGATGGGAAATGATTAACACTAAAATAAAATCATATTTTAAAAACATAAATATTACTCAAAATCCAAGAGACTTGGATAACAACGGAGAATTGAGTGAGATGTTAGAACTTTTGCGATTAATATATCAAGGGTATAAAACTAATCCCAATTTATGGACTCCAATTATTAATGGTTTAGTTAGGCAGCGAGGCGATATAGAAGGTATTCCAAGCCACTTCTTAAATCATATGACTGGAGGGTTAGATAATGTAGTAGTTGATATTGGGATAATGGGTGAGTTTTCCAAAAATCCATTATTATATGTTTTGGGTGCAAAGGAGTTACCAAATCGATATAAAGAGAAATTAGCAGATGAAATAATTATAGATGCTATGAAATTACTTTATGTTGAGTATTGTAATCGGGAAGTTGAACTGGAAAATGAAAGTCTATCTAATTTAAATAGTGCTTTTTAAACTAACGCAGAGAAGCAAAATAATAGGATTTGCGTTTAATTTCCATATACTGTATATTTAGTCGAGATATGTTGGGAATCGAATCTTCCACTCTAGGGTTCAAAGTTCAAGTGCAACTGTAGCAATTCTACAAGGTCTTTATGGGGAAAATCTTCTTTTATTACAAGGTTCTCTTCTATTTTTTAAAGGAGGTACTCCCATGCGAAAAATTCCCAATAAACGTGCACAAAGTATGAAAGCTAAACAACGATCAACTATTACTTTTCGTATGAACGTATTGTTTTTCTCGATATTTATACTTTTTACAATGCTAATACTAAGATTAGGCTATTTACAAATCGTTAAAGGAGAAGAATACACACGTGAATTAGCCCAAGGTGAAGAAATCCCGGTAAATACTAGTGTACCCCGTGGTCGAATTTTCGATAGTGAAGGACGGATAATGGTTGATAATCTTCCGCTACGAGCTATAACGTATACAAAAATGCAAACAACGAAGTCCAAAGATATGTATATAATTGCGGAAATATTAAGTGTTTTAATAGAAAAGAAATCAAACAATATTACCAAGAGTGATTTGCAAGATTTCTGGTTGAAAAAATATCCAGAAGAAGCACTTGAGTTGGTGACGGATAAAGAGCGTAAAAAAATAGAAGAAGATAAAGAATTAGAAAAAACAGAGATAAATAGAGCAATCGACCGTTTGACTAGAAGCAGAATTACAGAAGAACAATTAAATTCCTTTACTGAGGACGATTTGGAAGTCATTGCGATTTATAGAGAAATGGCTTCAGGATATGCATTATCTCCTCAGATTATTAAAGGAGATGACGTAAAAGAAGAGGTCACAGTTGAAGAATTTGCACGGGTCTCAGAAAGACTGGGTGAATTAGAGGGAGTTAATACGACAACCGATTGGAGAAGAGTAAAAACTTCTTCACTAGCTATATTAGGCTCAACTACATTGCCAAAAGTAGGTATTCCAAAAGATCGATTAGATTATTTTCTATCTAGAGACTATTCTCGGAATGACCGTGTAGGTACAAGTTATATTGAACAACAATATGAAGAAGTGCTCCAAGGTCAAAAAAGTGTGGTCAAAAATATTACGGATGGAAAAGGAAGAGTAATCGATATTCAGACAGTTTATGAAGGAAAACCTGGGAAAGATTTAGTGTTAACAATGGACAGTGAAGTTCAATTAGCGCATGAAGAAATTTTAGCAGAAGAACTACTTAAATTTAGTAAAAACAGTGGTGGTCAATATTTGCAAAATGCTTATTTTATCATGATGGATCCTTATACGGGTGAAGTACTTTCACTAGTAGGTAAACGTATTGGAACAAATGAAGAAACAGGTGCAAAAGAAACTAATGACTACGCATTTGGCGCATTTACTAATGCATATGAAGTTGGGTCCACTGTGAAGCCAGGTACTATACTTACAGGTTATCGTGAGGGTGTGTATCCAATCGGAGGCTCATTAGTGGATGAACCTATCCGTATAAAGGATTCGGCACCAAAAAGTTCTGTATTTAACCGATTCGGAAGCGTACGAATGAATGACTTACAAGCGCTAGAGCGTTCTTCCAATGTATATATGTTTAAAACAGCATATGGAGTTGCTGGCAGTACTTATAGACCAAACCAATCTATTAACTTTGGGACAGATGCATTTCTTAAAATGAGAAGTGGTTATGCTCAACTTGGACTCGGAGCATTAACAGGTATAGATTTGCCTGGAGAAGTGAACGGAAGAACAGGTGGATTTGAAGATGGTAAGCTGCTAGATTTAAGTATTGGACAGTTTGATACGTACACTACATTGCAATTAGCCCAATTTGTTTCTACGCTTGCTAATGGTGGTTATAGAATTCAACCTCACGTAGTCAAGGAAATTAGAGAGCCTTCTGAGGATGGCGTCCAACTAGGTAAAATAGTAAAGGAAATCACGCCAACTATACTAAACACAGTAGATAACACTCGTGAAGAAATCGAACGGGTTCGTCAGGGTATGAGACTTGTATATTTTAGTGGAAGTGGAACGGCGAATAAAGCCTTTGGAAATGCTCCATTTACTGGGGGAGGAAAAACAGGCACTGCTCAAGCTAGCTACTTTGATGCCGAGTTATGGCAAACATTTAATACTGTAAACTTAACCCATGTCGGTTTTGCACCATATGACAATCCGGAAATAGCATACGCACTCGTTATCCCGCATGCTTCGTTGGAATCATCATACAAAACAAATTTTTCAACTCCATTAGCACGAAGACTTGTCGATAAATATTTTGAGATTAAGCAAAAAAATAATGCGACATCCGTAAATGATGCAACTTCAACTCCACTTATAAAACCAGCATTTACAAATACTAAAATAGATGAAGAAGAAACAGAAGAATAACTCTCCTAATAAGGAACGGGTGCTTTAGTTAAAATTCATGGGGTTGCTTATGCAACTCTTTTTTCATATTTAACTAAAGCACTAGTTTAGTTGAACAAGCACTAAAATACATTTATAAAAATGCTAATATTGGAAATGTATAGTATTTAGGGGGGCGTAACTATGAGGTTAAATAAGATTTTAGGTATTATGTTTATTTTTTTGTCGCTGATCTTAAGTGCTTGTTCACAAGATGGGAAGGAATATAATTTTCATGGAAAAAGTAACAACTGGATTGTTAAGTACGAAACTGAAATAAGTAATGAAAGAGAATTGGCAGATGTATCATTTGAATATATCGGTAAAGAACCAGCACCAGCGGTATTTGGGTATAACTTAAAGAGTTCATGGTTTGAAATTACAAGTAAAGAAGAAAGATTTAACCAACAAGGTAAAAATATTAATTCTGGTAATAGTGAGTGTACAGGACCCCCATTAAACAATGAAAGTTGTGCAGTAATTATTGAAGAAGATGAACAGATGGAAGCAAAAATAGAGTGGGACGGCAATTCTGAAGTTATTATATTGAACAGAAAATAAAACTAAAGTTTGTGAAGTATGCTACTTAAACTAACGGGTGCTTTAGTGAAAGATCGTTGAGCTGCTAGATGGCTCTTTGTGGAATACAAGTATGCAGATTAAGGGGGAGTTTTGTGAAGTTATTGTTATCCATTCTATTAGCTGGTCTTTTAGGTATCTTGGTTATCTTCGGTTCTATTGGAATCTATATCTTATGTGCAATTATTGTCGGAGTCATTTTCAGGTCATTTATTTTAATTAATGAGATTCATAAACAAGTAGTACCAGCTAATAGCAATGTCAGGGTGAAAGAGGCGTACGAAAGATATATAAAAGAGAGAGACGAAAAAGAAACTGAAAATTAATGTATGACGTTTTTCAACTAACGGAGTGCTTAAGCTCACAAGTGGCTGAGTGTAAGGGTAGCTTTTTCTTATTGAACTAACGCAGCAGGTTAACTGAAAAAGTAACCAGACACTTTGTGGTTACGCTGAATAAATTTCTTTACTAATCATTTTAAATGGTGTACTCTATTTTTAGAATGACCGTTCTAAAATGTTATTAAAAGAAATTGTCCATTAAGGAGAAGGAAGTAAAATGTCTAGAAATAGGGAATTTGATGAGAAAGTCGTCCTTAGAAAAGCGATGGAACTCTTCTGGAAGCAAGGATATGAAAAAACATCAATGCAAGATTTGGTTGATTATATGGGTATTCATCGTAGAAGTATATATGATACATTTGGGGATAAACGCTCACTGTTCTTGGCTTCTTTAACTTACTATGAAACGTTTGTTATCGAAACATTTACTGGAATTATCAGTAACTCTACAACAGTAAAGAAAGCTGTTCGGGATGTTTTTAATTATGTTATACAATCAGCTGAATTAGACGTCTATCCAACAGGCTGCCTATCAGTAAATGCTGCTGTAGAGCTATCCTTACTAGACCAAGATATTAAACATATAGTGACAAAAATGTTTAAAGATACTGAGATTATGTTCGAGCAAATGCTTGAAGAAGGTCGAAAAAAAGGCGAGTTGAATGAAGAGCTAAATCCTCAAATTACTGCCCAATTTCTGCATAATAACCTTGTTGGTTTAAGGGTCATGGTTAAAACAAACTATTCAAAAGAGGAATTAGAAAATATCCTTGATTTAATGTTGAAAGTGTTAGATTAGCGCTTTCTTTTTTCTTTATTAATTCTAGAACGGTCGTTCTTAAAACATTAAAGTGATAAAACAAAATTAAAAATAAGGAGAATTCATATGTCAAACTTCACAATACCGACAGAATCAACATTTATAGAGGCGAATGGTACTCGTTTTGCTTACAGAAAATTTGGGGCTGAAACAGGTACACCTGTAGTTTTCTTAGTGCATTTTAGAGGGACAATGGAAAATTGGGACCCGAATATGGTTGCTCCAATCGCGAAAGAACGACCAGTAATTCTTTTTGATAATAAAGGTGTGGGGGAAACAAATGGGCAAACACCAGAAACTATTAGTGAAATGGCTCAGGATGCCGCAACGTTCATTAAAGCACTGGATTTACATAAAGTTGATCTTTTAGGATTTTCAATCGGTGGAATGGTTGCACAAGAATTAGCATTACAAGAAGGAGACCTTATTCGACGAATTATAATTGCTGGTTCTTCTCCAGAAGCAGGGGTAAACCCAGAACCAGTGATTTTTGAAAGAATGAAACGACATGGAGGAAATGTAGACAATGCCATAGACGATTTCATGTTCTTCTTCTACAAATCAACTGAAACAAGTAAATCTGCTGGGATGGATTCTTTGCAACGAATTATGAGTCAGAAACAATTTGAAAGTTCAGAACAAGTTCAAGCTGCTCAACTAAACGCTCTTGCAAAATGGGCACAACCGAAGCCTGATCAAGATTATGACTGGTTGAAAAATATCCCTCACCCAGCACTTGTGACGAATGGCATCGAAGATGTGATGGTACCAACAAAAAATAGTTTTATCTTATCTGAGAAGTTACCAAATGCCCAATTGATCATTTATCCCGATTCTGGTCACGGACACTTATTCCAATTCCCAGAGTTATTTGCTAAGAATGTGAATTCATTTTTAGATGCCACATCACTATAAGATTTATTATAAGCAAACAAAAAAAGGAGCTTGATTATGAGTAAATTATTTGATGAAGTACGTATTGGGAATTTCAACTTAAAGAATAGAATAGGTATGGCACCTATGACCAGAAGTCGTGCGTTAGAAGATGGGACACCGAGTGACTTAGCGGTTGAATATTACGGTCAACGAGCATCAGTTGGTTTAATTATCAGTGAAGGTACTCAACCTTCTGACGACGGTCAAGGCTATACAAACACACCGGGTATATATACTAAAGCTCACATTGATGGTTGGAAGAAAATCACTTCAAAAGTTCATAGTGAAGGCGGTAAACTGTTTATTCAACTGATGCACGTCGGACGAGTCTCTCATCCTGACAACACACCACATCACCGTCAAGCTGTTGCACCATCAGCTATTGCACCGAATGTGGAAATCTTCACGGCAGAAGGAATGAAGGAAATTCCTACACCGAGAGAGTTAACAGAAGGAGAAATTAAAGAAGTCATTAATGAATTTCGTTTAGCAGCACGCTCAGCCATTGAAGCTGGAGCAGATGGTGTTGAAATTCATGGTGCTAACGGTTACCTTATTCAACAGTTCTTAAGCGAAAATGCAAATCACCGTCAAGATGCATATGGTGGTTCTATTGAAAACCGTTCGAGATTTGCGATTGAGGTAGCTAAAGCAGTAGTTGAAGAAATAGGTGCAGAACGGACAGGTATCCGTTTTTCCCCACAAGGAACATTGAACGGGATAGAAGAAGGGGAAACAAATATTGATATGTATCGTTATTTAATTGCGGAGTTAGATAAGCTTAATCTTACCTATCTTCATGTCATGCACTTTGGAAATGAACCATTAGTACAGGAAATTCGCGAATTATGGTCGCAAGCTCTTCTTATTAACCGACCAGGACGACCTTTAGAGCATTTAGGAGTAGACGTAGATAATGAAGTGGCTGATGTTGTTACCGTAGGAACTTGGTTAATCTCAAACCCTGATTTGGTGGAACGCTTAAAAGTTGGCGCACCATTGAACGAACCTGACCGAAATACAATGTATGCTGGCGGTGCGGAAGGATATATCGATTATCCTTCCATGAAACAATAACTGGCATATAAACAGCAGGAACAATTAATGAAACTTTCCCATATCTATTCAAGTCTTGGGGGAGTTTCATAATGTTTGCGTTAAAAGAGAATGATGAAGTTTCAGGATATCTTGTTTTACAATAAAATCAGGAATTCACTAGTAATTAATGTAGAGAGGCAGGCGTTTTGGCGTGAGAGCATTTGTAATAGAAGGATATAAAAAAGATCCTACTTTTATTGAACGACCAATGCCCAAAATAAGAGATAATGAGGTTTTAGTGGAAGTACATGCAGCGAGTATAAACCCTCTTGATACAAAAATACGTAAGGGCGAATTAAAACTTTTGTTGCAATACGACATGCCTTTAACGTTAGGTAACGATTTTAGTGGAACCATTATCGAAGTTGGTAAAGGGGTAACCAAATTCAATGTGGGTGATGAAGTTTACGGTCGTCCTCGTTCAGAAAAGATGGGTACATTTACAGAATTTCTATCTGTTCATGAAGCAGATATTGCTTTAAAACCTAAAAACCTTAGTTTTGGAGAAGCAGCTTCTATCCCTTTAGTTGGATTAACTTCATACCAAGCTCTTCATGATATATTGAGTGTGAAAAACGGTCAAAAAGTTCTCATTCATGCTGGCTCAGGCGGCGTAGGAACTTTTGCTATACAACTAGCAAAAGAAATGGGAGCGTATGTTGCAACGACTTCTAGCGAAGGAATTGAATTAACCAAATCACTTGGAGCAGATAAAATCATTAATTATAAATCTGTGAATTTCGAAGACGTCATAAAAGATTATGACGCAGTAATTGATAGTGTTGGAGGTGAAACATTAGAGAAGTCATTTTTGACAGTAAAAAAAAGGGGTAAAATTGTTTCTATCGCTGGAACTCCAAATGGTCGTTTCGCAAAAGAAATGGGACTTGGTCTAATTAAGAAAACAATTCTCTCATTAGTCAGTTCAAAAATAACTGGATTGGAAAAAAAGTATGATATAAAATACACCTTTCTTTTTATGAAACATAGCGGGCAACAGTTAGAAATTTTATCAGAACTTTTAGAAACAGGAACAGTGAAACCAACAATTGACAGAGTGTTTCCTTTTGAAGATGCTAAACATGCGTTAGCGTATACAGAGACAGGTAAAGCTAAAGGGAAAGTAATACTTAAATTAAGGTGATACTGAGTGTCTGAATGAGCACTAGCTCAACAAAAAAGATACCTTACTAATAGAAATGTTCTTCAACTAACGGGTTCTTTAGTTAAACAAGACCATCATGTCGATGGTCTGTTTTTTTATCCAAAATTTCAAGTAGTTCTCAGAAATACATTAAACTAACGCAGCAGGTTATTTGAAGAAGGAATTAGAAGGTATTTAAAAATTTAGAGAATGTAAATAAGGGTTTATTTACTAATTAAACGAATGGTTGTTTTTTATATATAAAATAAGCTCAGTTCAATGAACTAAGCTTATTTTATATTTATTAACTAAAACTCTACGGCTTTCTTCGTGATTATGAACGTGTAGTCCATCCTCCGTCTACCACCAATTCTAACCCTGTTACATACTTAGATTCATCAGACGCTAAATATAAATAGGCATTAGCAATGTCTAAGGCTTCTCCAGCATAAGGTTTTAAAGCCGATCTTCCTTCATAATGTGTACCCATTTCTTCCTGTGTTTTAATACCAGCCTTTTCAACCATGCCAGTAAAAATAGCACCAGGATGAACTGAATTTACTCTAATATTACCTTCTCCAAACCATTGGGCTGCGTGTTTTGTTAATGCACGAACAGCACCTTTGGATGCACTATAAGCCGCACCGTGACCATCACCAAATCCGCCAACAATAGCGGCAATTGAAGAAGTATTAACAATAGAACCTCCACCATTTTTTTGCATATGAGGAATAACTGCTTTCATTCCTAACCATACACCAGTAGTATTGATAGACATCACTTTATTCCAATCATCTAATTCAGCTTCTAAAATACCTTTTGGAATGTGTATTCCAGCATTATTAACCAAAACATCAACTTTTCCGTATTTCTCTAGTGTTTTTTCAATTACAGTATGCCAAGAATCTGGTTGAGAAACATCTAATTGAATTGCTAGAGCATCCCCGCCGTTTGCAACAATTTCGTTTACTTTTTCTTCTAATACATCAACAACTACGTCAGTTGCAACAACTTTAGCCCCTTCTTTAGCGAACAGTTGGGCACCTGCTAATCCCATACCACTTGCCGCACCAGTAATAATAACTACTTTCCCTTTTAGTCTATCCATAGTTCTATCCATCCTTTCTATTTACCTGATCATTGAAGTTTAAATAACATTCCTCCTGTACAGATAAAATTTATTGTTAATTATTAAAGTAGACAACATAATGTCTTATAATTAAGTTTAAAATAGGAAAAAGCTTTCTTCAATCAGCAATATAATGGAGAATGTAGTTTAGTGGACATCTTTTAAGTAAGTGTCGAAGAAATAATCGAGTTTTGGGGGAATGTTAGTTGAAACCTGTTGATCCACGTGTTAAACGTACAAAGCGGTTACTTACAGATGCAATGATGAAATTAATGGTTGAAGAGGGCTACGAAGCCATAACTATTCGTGAAATAGTTAAGATTGCAGAAGTTAATCGATCAACGTTTTATCTTCATTTCCGAGACAAGCAGGATATGTTGGAACAAATGCAAGATGAAATATTAAAAGAATTTGAAGAAACCTTTTTATTTCCAACGTATACTTATGAATCAGCATTACATGATTATAAAAAATTTAGTCAGCCAATCAAAATACTTATTACAATGTTTGAACATATTCAGAAGCACGAATCTTTCTATCGAATAATGCTATCTGAAAGAGAATTCCACGATCGAGTTACGTTAGTCATTAAAGATGAGGTACTTCGTTTCCAAGATAGTGTTTGGGAAGCAACATTTATGGCAAATGGTTCGATTGGGCTGATTCTTAATTGGTTAGAGGGCGGAATGAAGGAATCAATCGAGGAAATAAGTTTATGGCTTACACGGGTTATTTTGTTTCCACTAGCAGATTTTAAATAAAGTCGTTTGATTTAGTCTTGAATGCTTTGTGGGCTTTTGTTCTCGTAAATGTAGTATATTTATTATTTATATTGTTTTTCAGAAAACATAAACAATTGATTTCAGTAATTCACATTTTAATTTTATTGATAATGGTACAATATTTCATCTTTGTTCAGCGAGATTATATATTCGATGAATTCCCTACAATTGCATATCCAATGATAGCGGTGGTATTGCTATCGTATTATGTCTTTTTTAGAGATTTGAATTCGTTTATAAAAACAAAGAAATTTGAAAGAAACGCATCATCTAAGGAAATTAAATGATTTAAAAGGAAGAACCTTATTGTTATCGATTGTCTGATTAGCCTTCTTGAACTAACGGGGCAGGTTAGATTAATAAGAATTAAAAGGCAATTGAATGATAACGGGTTCTGTGATGAAGTACAAAACTGCAAAATACCAATAAATGTATAACTTAAAGTACCGCAATTGATAGCGAATCTGTCATAAGATTTGTAGCAAAAAGAGGTACTTTTTTTATTTCAGATAATTGAGTTGAGATAACAATACTAATTTTAAAAAGGAAAACTTGTGTTTCGTCTAAATGTACAAAAGATAGAAAAATGGAAATTTTCGGTTTTTATAATGTATTTCAATTAACAAAAGAGTATAATTTTAACACTAGACAAATTATCAGGGGGACTAGTATGTATAATAAACAAATCAAAAAAATAAGAGGCATCTTTTTCTTGATTAGCTCGTGTTTTCTGTTTGCGGGTTGTTCAGAAGAAAAGCCTGAACTCCAAGAAGAAGTGGTTGTTTCAACAGAAGATAAAAATAAGGACGCAGTTCGTGCTGTTCTTGAATCGGAATTTACAGTTCCGAACGAAGAATATATTCTTATCCAGAAAAACATCAATAAAAAAATGGATGAAATCAAGCAAAATTTACCCGAAGGTACGGGCTTCGGAATACCAGTGGATTCACCTGAATGGCTTGCATATGAAGAATTAGTAGAAACAACATATAAACCTTACTTTATGGATTATATGTATGAGCAATTAATTCCTGCAAATAAAGCTTTCCAGTTCCACTTAAGTACGGAACTGGAGGAAGTTCGTTATGAAATGAAAGTTCGTGATATACAAGTAACTAAAAGTGAGAATATTAACACACCCAAGTTTTATGACATTACCGCTCAGGTAGAATATACGAATAATGCAGGTGAAGTTTCACAACACGAAGTAAAAGGTATGGCAATTCTTTCTGAACCAGGAAAAATTGGGAAGTTTGAAATACGGGATGATGGTGGTTTAGGAAAACAAGTTCAGTAGACCGACAATAACAACACAACATTAAAATTCTGCACTGCCTTCCGGTGGTGCGTTTTACTCAGTTTGTTGGAAATGGAAAATTGATTAAAATATTGGTTTTTAAAATTCCTACTTCAACTAACGGGTGCTTTAGTGAAAAATCGTTGAGCTGCTAGATGGCTCTTTGTGGAATACAGATAGGCAGATTAAGGGGGAGTTTTGTGAAGTTATTGTTATCCATTCTATTAGCTGGTCTTTTAGGTCGGACTTGCATCAAATAAAAATGGTATTAGCTGGCTAAGAAATTTAGTAAGTAACTTTGAATATAAGGTAGTTGAGGTACCTCTCCACCATACAATACTTCATCTTGACTGTGCTATTAGCTTGGTTAGAGAAGGGCTAATGATAGTTTGTGAAGAAGCGTTATTAGATGGTATATCTGAGCAGTATAAAGATTGGGATAGAATATATGTAACATCAGAAGACTCGTCCAGACTTGCAACAAATGGTCTTCCTATAAATGAGAATGTATATATTCCGATTATGAATTTAAATTTATCGGAGATGAATTAGAAAAAAGAGGAATTAAAGTAGAGTATATAGATTTTAAAATATCAAGAAGTTTCGGTGGGTCTTTTAGATGCAGCACTCAACCTCTTTTAAGAAGTGATGGCTAAATAACGTGCATGATTGTAGCACAAAAAATTAAAGGGGTGGGAATTATTTATAATGGAAACGCATTTAATAGTGAATCGCATTAATGGAGTAGTAAGTAGTAGGCGGAGGAGAAACATATGAGGTCGGAAATAGCTGATAAAACTTATTTCACTAAAGGCTGGGGCTACGTTGCAGCTCTTGCATTGTTACCGTATGCGATTTTAAAATCGCTTTGGGCATGGGGATCAACGGTAGGACTTACAACAAAACAAGCAGTACAAAATGTAGAAGGGTGAGGTGATACCATAAAGGAAGGACCTGCTTTTCTGTATACATAATATAACATCGAAATAGACTTCACAGCTATTTTAGCGATAGGTCTTGTTGAACTAACGGGGCAGGTTAGTTGAATAGGATTCAAAAATTTGAAACACATATCCCTTTTAAACGTATTAAAGTAAAGAGTAATTATATTGAATTAAGGTATCTTTTGAAGGTAACCGATTTTTGGTGGGAGGCATAAAAAATGGCAGAAAAAAAGGTTGATATATTAAAATTATTTCAAATAATCTTTGCAATCTGTGCCTTGTTAATTAGTGTTTACAGTTTGGTTACGGAAAACTTCAACTTGCAACCATTGATGTTCATACTTATGAGTGCAATGTTCATTATTATAGGATTGCGAGAATATAAAAGAACTCAGAGTTTATCGTGGGGTCTCTTCTATTTGTGCATATCATTCTTTATTTTATTCGTTGCTATTCAAGGGATTATGGTTAATTAACGGGGTGTTGTTCAAATCAGGAGACAATGCTCTTTTTAGTTAAACTTTACTTTGAACTAACGAAGCAGGTTAGTGCAATAAGGGAAATTGAAAAAAACATTCCTTTGACCATAAGTACAAATATTTATAATAAATGTATCTCGGAGATACTTTAAAAAAATGCATGAAGAGGAAGTATTTTTATATCTTCTGAGGGGATTCATTTGTCTTTTAATTTTTTCTATTTAAAAGGCTGTGCTTTTTCTTTTGCAAGGTCTTCCGCCATACTGGCAAGGGCATCTCCATATGGTTAGAATATAAATAGGTCCTTCTGTTTGGTCATGAGTCAATAGCCGTTGACAATTATGATTATACAGAGGGTTTTACTTTTTTAAGATCGATGAAAAATCTTTCAAAAAGGGATATTTTCTTTTGTTTAAATAAGGTCCACCTAGCAAAAAGCTAGGTAGACCTTTATAAGAATATAGTCAGTGAGAAAAATGCTAATTCTTATTTATTGGCACTTGAATGGGTTCAATAGTATAAGGTTTCATTACTGGCACTAGGGGACCAGCACCATTTGAATCAGGATTAGCCACTTTCATCACATTTATGATTGGCGTTATCGTGAGAGTTGTCGCTGCATCATCGAAAACATTCGTCGTAATTCTTGGATAACTTCTATGATTCGCATCAAAATCTGTACTGTGACCAGTATCTCGGTAATGGACATATTTGTATTCTTTTCCTAAATTATCGGATATTAAGTATTCGATTGAAACGCCTCTCATTTCTTCCTCTTCTTGTGAAACTACCCGCTCGTCCACTAGTTCCGACAGATATATAGTAGAGGAAATGGGAGTTTGCGTTATTTTTGTTAACTCAACTTCAATCCCTTCCTCTTCTGTGGAAAATTCACTAGTAGCAAATTTTCTTGTTTTATTATCTAACATGTCTAAAGAAAATTGGAAAGACCAACTTCCTAACGTGGCTTGTCGAACATTATTTAAATTAAGTACTGTATCCCCCGTCCATGTAACATGAAGGGTGTCGGGTTTAAATCCCTCGAGTAATTGATAGATATATATTACAGCGTATTCATGGTCATTTATTTTTTCTACTATATAATTTTCAAAATATCCATTATCCTTATAACGATCTCCAAATTCATCTACAATTATTTTACCTTCTAAAACAGGTCTCTCTCCTAAATCCTGTTCACTCTTAATCGTGTAGGCAATTGTTATATTTTCTCCATCATATACTGCATTAGTTGTAGTAATATTTATCCCGTTACTTTCTTGGGTTATCCCTATATCGGTCGAATGCTTGTCATATTCCTCAAATACATAGTTTTCATCATGAATCAATAATTCAAATATGTTACTAAGAATTGGTACCTTAGCGGCCAAAGCTGGAAATGTAAGGATAAATGTAAAACTAGAAATGACAATAAAGGAGGCTACAGCTAATAAAAAATAGTTTTTCTTTTTCTTCATCTTAGTCTTTGTTGATATTTTGTTATAGATCCTTTTTTGAATGCGCTTTCGCTCCATTGTTGAAAGTGGTATTTCTTCAAACTCAGTTACGTCTAATCTTACATCATTTAACTCTTTAAATATGGACATCCTTTACACCCCATCCTTCAATAAAATAGTTTTCAACTTTTTTCTGCCTCTAGAAAGTTTATTATGCACCCAAGATTGTTTTACTTTGTATTCCTTGGCAATTTCGTTGGCTGGAACACCTTCCACATAGTATTTTTCAAATATCGCTCGTTCCTTATCGTTCAACGCACTTAATATGGTAGCTAAGTCGATTCCACTTGGCTTGACTATTGATTGATTATATACATGTTCATCAAACTCAAACTTACTTACATGTCGCTTTACTTTTTCAACTTTGCGTATATAGTCAATAGCACGGTATTTGGCAATTGCGGCAATCCATTGCCTGAACTCATTTTTTTTATCATCAAATGAATCTATATTAAACCATATCGAAATTATCACATCCGCTAAGCATTCTTCTATATCTTGTTGATTGCCGTTCAAATATCTTCGAATGATACTATTAAGCAGACCTTCATAATTTTTAATAAGATAAGGAATAGTCTTTTCATTTTCTAAGATTATTTGTTGTACAACGTTTTCATCCGTTATTTTCACTTCAACCTCTCCTTTTTTGTTTTGGGGTACCCTGCCAATTAATACGTATCTAAAGATAAAAACCTATCAAAGAGGTAAATATTTTTGTTAAATACAGTCCTAATATCAGCTTACACGAACTATTAGACCTCATCAAAGGTTGGTTTTTTGTGTTGTACACTTGGAACATAACGTGTAATAGCACCACCTAATTGGTGGTGTTTTTTATGTTGTATAATTTAGAAAAATATGGTAATGTTGAAATGGATTTTCTAATTTAACTAACTTCCCGGTAGTTGAAAATAATAAAATTGGAAGAGGTTTTACCTTGATTAAAATAATTGACATTAGTGTTAGAGATAACGCTATTGATGTATTAAACATTCAAATACCATCCTATATGGTAGAGGCTGAAATAATCGGTACCAATGAAATACCGCCATTGAGAGATACAGTTGAAACATTGCAAGAATGCGAAGAAGTATTCTTTGGTTATTACGAAGATGAAGACCTATGTGGAGCAATATCATTAAAAATAGAAAATAATGTTGTTGATATACACAGGTTAATTGTACATCCAACACATTTTAGAAAAAGAATTGCCCAGAAACTTTTAAATTTTGTAACAAATAATTACGAAGTTAAAAAAATAAAAGTGGCGACTGGTTCTAAAAATACTCCAGCAGTTAGTTTTTATATAAAGAATGGCTTTGAAAATATTAAAGAAGTCACAGTAAATGAAAATCTATCTCTAACCTT
This sequence comes from Psychrobacillus sp. FJAT-21963, assembly GCF_001420585.1. NCBI lineage: Bacteria > Bacillati > Bacillota > Bacilli > Caryophanales > Bacillaceae > Psychrobacillus > Psychrobacillus sp. FJAT-21963. Next base: position 58,313 of record NZ_LJIY01000007.1, read on the forward strand.
TTTTGAAAAGAAATTATAATTTTCTTTTTGAAGTAACGTCCGTATTATTTTAAAAAGATGTCATTTAAGTCAGCAGAGATTTGCTGGCTTTTTATTTAGCAATTGAAACATAATGTCCATCTTTCTTACCAACTAACAGGGCAGGTTATTTCAAGAAAAATTAAGGGTTGAAAAACTATTCTCATTGGAGGTTAGAAAGGTGAAAGAAAATCATAGTTCCTTATATATCAATGTAATATTAGGTGCAGCTGGAACTATACTTGTTGCATTAGCTGCTATGAGTAGTTTCTCTATCAAAGATAATTCTTCCTATTTTATGCTTTTTTTGGCTTTATTTTTATTATTAATTACATAAATTATTTAGAGAAAAAAGCGGGAATTAGTAATAAAATAACTTGGATCTGGGCGATAGGATCGATTGTTATTTTTATTTCTTTAGGATATCTACTGTTTTATTAAGCTTATTGAACTAACGACGTAGGTTAGTTCAATAAGTCACTATATAAAAGGGGGGATAGTTAGTGAAGAAGCAAGTGTGGTATTTCATATTGGGGCTAATCGTAATAATTTTAAGCACACCTTTAGGATATTTCTCAATTAATGTAGTGTATTCTAATGAAAACTTAACTGGAGAATATGTTTCAATATTAAATGGATTCATACATTCATTCATGTTAATAGGTACTTTAATATTTAGCGTTGGATTATTAAATATCTTGAGAGATACATATTAGTTTGTGAAGAGTTGTAATTAAACTAACGGTGCAGGTTAGTTGAACAAGAAACTCGCTTCCTAACGCGTCGAAGAATAAATTAGAGGAGCTAAATGATGAAGAAACTATATTTATGCCTTTTGATAGTTTTTGGGATTGTTGCTATTTTTGGTTGTGAAGAAGAGAGCAAGGAGAATGAAATGGTTATGGAAGGCATTGTGGCTAAAGTAGATGCTCGTGTAGTCTTTATTTATGAAGAATTAGAAGGAGAAACAAGGGTTCTATCAGAAGAAGAAGTCATTTCAAAATCGATACAAGCATCCTACTTTGGCTTTGATGAAGAAATTTCTGGTATTGAAATAGGAGACAAAGTAAAAGTTTGGTATGACGCCATGGATACAAGTTTACCTGGGACTGGTAATGGAACAAAAATCGAAGTAATAGATAAATAAAAAGGATATAAAAAATGATATTCATTATATTACGAACTTTAATCCTTATTGAACTAACGGGTGCTTTAGTTGAAGATGAGAATGGGAGTTTTTATGTCGCATTTGACACAAACTATTCATCAGTACAGGTAGTAAATGACCTTTTAAAGTTCTAATTCAGGTGTCATAGTAAAATAAGATTGTATTAATAAAAAGGGGTAAACCATATAAATCTGGTTTACCACCTTCTAATCTCACATTAATTACGAAAAATTTAATTTATCTAGTGTTGTAATCGTACTTAAGCCTGGAACAAAAGTAAGGATTTCTGTGATTTCACAAATGCTAATAAATATTGTAGTGGCACTAAACCCTATAGCTAATGCTCCGACGCCTATATTTTTGGTTATATTTTCCATTACAAGAATAGAATCATCGATAACATCTCTTATGGTTCCTTGGACAAAAGCATTCTTTTCAAAAACGACAACGAGCTCGCCTATATGTTGCTCAAGTTGTTCTGCCAATCCCTCAACACACTCACATTGGCAGTCTAAATCACCACTACTATGCTTATTTGACAAAATTTCTATCTCCTTCAAAAGTAAATTTTAAATCTCTATAAGATATTCAGATTATCTCTGGGTGTCTGTATGATTGTCCAATAAGGTTTGAAGTTATTTTAAAAATCTAAGAGATTTTTTTGGGCTACAACCAAAGAGAGACGAAGAAATTATGTATGAAAGGGAACATGAAAGGAAAGAGGAATAGATAAATTATTTAGAAAAGCTATGAAGAAGTAGTCGCAGCTTAATGAACAGTTCGACCAAAAATCGATGTAAAACTGAGACTGATTATACTCTCTAAAGGAACAGTCATCCCTAATGTTATATTTAGGGATGACTGTATTAACTAAGTATTTCTAGTTGTTGTGTTGTTGTTATTGTTGTTTCGGTCATTATTATTACTATTTTTATTTAGATTTTGATCATTTAGGATTATTTCGTTTAAATTGTCGAAGTTGAAATCCTCACCGAACTCAGATCTATCATTTGGATTGATATTGTTATTGTTATTGCTATTTCGGTTATTGTTGTTGTTACGAATATTGTTTGGGTCATTTCTATCTAAGTTTAGATATTCCAAATTTAAATTTTCATTGTTGTAATCATCACCAAATTCATTGTTACTATTCATCATGACTGTTCACCTCCTTAACCACATTAGTGTGGTTTAGTAGGCCAAAAAAATACTCTCATAGTTAAATCCTGAACACAAGCCGAATAAAATATGTCCTAAAACAAAAAAAGACCTTTTGCATGAAGGTCTTTAACACCTTGAGGCAGTAAATTTTAGAGGTTAGATAGGAAGCCTCACAGTTATTTATATTATTATATTCAAAAATCACAAAATTATAAGTAGAACCCTAGGAAATGGTTAGAGAAATTGGTGACTAGAAAATAAAAAGACCTTCCGATTGAAGGTCTTAAGGAAGTGTAACGTCACCCAATAAATAGATTGCTCAGTTATTAGAAATATATGCAGACAAAATAAAAAGATAATACAAAAAAGACTAGAACCAATATCAGACTTTCCCAACTGATTTGGATCTAGTTAATAAAGTATAGGCAATCAAAGGGTGTTTAATTCAACTAGAGGACGGATGATGAGGTTAGATGATTCCTCACAGTTGCTTTATAGAGTATTCTCAATATTAAGCTGTATTTAGGCAAGAGCCTAAAGGAAGTGTCACATTTCGAACCAAATAACGTCGTAATAGACACAAAATGTGTAACAAAATGAAAAAGAGCAATCAAAATTAGATTGCCCTAAGAATTAATATTATTTATCTGGAAAGCCTACATGTAGTGGAGGAGGAACTAGCCACCCTTTATTTTTATTAAGTCTCAGAAGCTTGGCACCTATTTGCACTTTCTTCAGTTGGAATTGCCCGAACATTAAAGCGATATCTTCTCTAATGCACATTGCCATTGCTTGACTGCAGGCAACTAAACCAGCTGATGAATTCATAGAAAGTGCAGCGCTAATTTCGGGATCATTAAATCTAGCACCAACTGGAATATCCTCTAGTCTAGCTTCTGGACGTTCAGGTGGTGCCGGAGGAAGTCCTATACCATTAATTTTTAATATTACTTCCAGTTGTTTGTTTTCATCTTTCATACACTCAATTGATTCATCGATGATTTTTGCTAGGTCTTCGTCGCCAGTGTGATTAATGAATGTTTGGTATGCAGCTATCAGCCCGTTATTTGTTGCTACATTCGTCCATATAGAAAATACTTCACCATAATGTAATGGTTCATCTTTTGGATTTCCGCTTAATATTCCCATAATTGCACTCCCTGTCTATTTAATATTTCATTCAACATTTATGGTGTGCGAAAATTAAAAGATTATTCAATAGTATGAGAAATTCAAGATGTGAATTTACAAGAGTTTAGTACTTAGTACGAACTAGCATAAAAAAGGCCTTCCGATTGAAGGTCTAAAGGAAGGTGAGTTACTAATAGATAACTTAACGATTCTAAAGTACGGGAAGCAAAAAGGTATTAAAAACGAGCAATTTCTATCAACCGAAGGCAGGACAATGAGGATAGTGCCCACCTCGCAGTTGTTTTATATCTTATTCCAAAAATGAAGCTGCACTTGAGGTAAATGTCATATCACTAAAAAATTTGAATCAAATAAACATAAAGAAGACCTTCCTCTGAAGGTCTAATGTCCCTGAGGACTGAGGTAAAAATTGAAATTTGGTAACATCGGGCTCGCTGTACCTACGCAGTTATCATATGTAGATAGATAATTTAATGATGTGCTAAAGGCTTCAACTGGATGCATGTCACTATTTCCATAGAATATAAATAAAAAATGAAGACAGGGACCTGGGAGGTGAGCTGCCTGTCGGTTGTTTAATATCATTTTCTAAAAATAAGCTGTTTTTATGATAAGGACCTAAGAGAAGTTAGACCAAAATAAAAAAGACCTTCCGACTGAAGGTCTAGAGGAGAAATAAACTAAAAGCCTAACGGTTAATTGGAGGTTCTATATCTCTCTTTTCCACATGAAGAAGGTAAGCCTCAGTTAAAAAATCGATATCATTAATGATTTGTTCCTTTATCTGGGTAATATCACATTTGTAATAATCATCTACTAAACGATTAATTTCATGTATAACCAAAATCCATTGGTATTACCTCTTTCAATAGTTCTTATAGCATAGTATGTACTATATATCGACTATTTGAAAGAGATTTTACAAAAACTAACTTCATAAGATAAAAAAAGACAAAAAGCGACAGGTAATATTGTTTCTCAAAGGTCAATCAATAAGACATAGAGCTTCAGTTAAGAGCCGTATATCAACTAGTATATATTCTTTGATTAGTAAGTTTTCGCATTTAAAATAGTCATCGACTAATCGATTCAACTCATGATAAATAAGACTCAATAATTTCAACTCCTTATATTTAACTCAACTAAGTATAGGTGTTTTTAGGATTATTGGAATAAGAATGCCCAAAAGTTAAAGAAAATATCACATTTGAAGAAAATTAAAAATAAATAGACCTTTTTCAGGGTCTAACAAGTTTTATTTCACTATTCACATATTCCCGAATGATTAATAGTTCAATTACATCCTTAGCAGAATAAGAACAAGAAGATTGTTCAGGAATAAGCTGGTTGAATTGTTTAACGATATCATTTAGGGTTTCAACACTAAAGTTATTCAAAGTTAATTCTATTTAATCATAATTGTCACCTTCTTTTATTAGAAGTATTATCCGATTGAAAATATTTATTCATAACAAACAAATTAGGTATTTTAACAACTGGAGGCAATAATTTTAGACGTTAGAAGAATGCCTCACAGTTGCTTTTATTATTATATTCACTAAGTACTAAATAATAAGTAGAACCCAAGGGTTTAAGGAAGTTTTACTTTCACCAATAAATTGCTCTTTTATTAGAAATATATGCAGACAAAATCAAAAGATAATACAAAAAAGACTAGAACCATATCAGACTTTCCCGACTGATTTGGATCTAGTTTGTAAAGTATGTGCAGTAAAAGGGTGTTTAATTCAACTAAAGGATGATGAGGTTAGGTGATTCCTCACAGTTGCTTTATAGAGTATTCCAGATATTAAGCTGTATCTGGGCAACTGACTGTTGAAGTGTCACATTTCGAACATAATGTGTAATAAAAGAGAAGGTGCTTCTTCAACTATTGGTGCTTTAGTAAAATAGACCATCATTTCGATGGAAATTTAACATCCAAAAACATGAAGTAGATGTCGGCAATCCAATGTGAAATGTTACACTTAAGCTAACTGGTCAGGTTAGTTGAAGAAACATATTATAAAATGCTTATAATAGTACAATTTCTAGAGGGACTATTATGATAACTAGATTTGAAACCAGATATTTTTATATTGTCAGTCCATATGATGAAAAATTTATTAAATGGAATACAGTTGAGGGAATTCTCAATGAAGATATAATAGATGATTATGAAATAGTTTCTGATTTAATGGGTCAAGATGTTCGAGATAAGTTTGGGGAAGAGTATGAAGTGTGGAACATTACTAAAGACGAATTTGAACAGAGAATAAAGCCTAAGATGAAATAGGCTAATCTTGTTCAACTTTGTTCAACTAACGGGTGCTTTAGTTGAAGAAGGAGGAATACTATTGCTGTTTTGAACATCTCTTAATAAGTGGGTGTTTAAATGAAAGCTTATGTTTGAAAATACTTTATGAAAATATATGTTAAAAAATTATTAGAGATCCTATCATTGCATTTGGCAATAATAGGGCTTTTTTATTTGTATACATAAAATTATTGTCCAACTTTTATACGATAGTTATTCAAAAAAGAGCAATTTAGTTGAGGTTTTAAGTAATAATAAAGTTATTTGAAATGCCAGTCATACTATTCTGCAATCGGGCAAGATTGTTGAATTTCTCGTTAAATTCTATATCGAATAATTTTTATCGCAAAAAGGAATTATTAGTTAGTATCAAGAATTGTAAAGATAAGAATTTATATTTTATTTAATAGTAACTGACAGCAAATATATGTTATGGATTGAGGGGATGAAATAATGGATTTACGGAGAATTGTTGGACAAACAAAAACTGCTGGGTTCCAAGTTGGAGTTAGAAGAACCTTCCCAATTTCACAGGAAAAAGCATGGGAACTAATCACTAGTGAAGAAGGATTAAAATTATGGCTAGGAGAAAGTACCAATGTTTTTCTAAAACCAAGTCAGAAATTCGTGACGAAAACCGTAACAGGTCAAATCAGAGTTGTTAAAACACAACAACAACTTCGTCTTACTTGGCAAAAAGTTGAGTGGCTAAAACCTTCTATAGTACAAATCCGTTTTATTCCGAGAGATAGTAATAAAACTACAATTAGTTTTCATCAAGAGAATCTTAATGATAGTATTACGAGGGAAAAAATGAAAGTGTATTGGGAAAAAGTATTAGATGAAGTCAGGGAAAGAATACCAAATTTTACTTAAAAACTTGCATTGTAAACTAATGAAAGAATTTTGTTCTAAAGGAGAATTAAATATGAATCCATTTAGTCATATCGACCTTAGAGTAACTAACTTGGAGAAGGTTTTGCCGTTTTATGAAAAGTTTTTACCCGAGCTTGGGTTTACTAAGACATATCACAGTACAAATTGGAAGGTTTTCGCAGCGGAAGGAACTCTCCCAAGTGTAGCATATTTTGCAATAACGGAGGATGTTTCGCACAGTCCAAATCAAAATCTCATAGGTTTTTGGGTAAAAGACCGCATTGAAGTTGATAGACTTTCCCAACTTATAAAAGAAATAGGTGGGCGAATTACAAGCGGACCGCAACAATTTCCAATCAGCCCAACTTATTATGCAGTATATTTCGAAGACCCTTGTGGCAATCAATATGAAATTGTCCACCGCTTAAACTGATGGTAATTAATTAAAATTGTTCTTTTTGAAAAGATAGTAGGTATAAGTTTAAAAAGGGTCAAACAGCAACCCTTTTTTTGATGAAAGATTGTGAAAAAATGTACTTAAACAAGTATGCACAATACCATTATTTGTACTATTTCTTTATTGGGAGTATTCCTGCCGTACTTTAAGTCTATCAATTTGAATATTGCACTTGAATTAATAATCATTTAAGGAGTGTATCAACCAATATTTTAGGAGGGTCTAAATGGATAAAAGAGTTCAATTTGACTTTGAAATAGAGTTTACTAATGGCGGTGGGCTTCAAGGGCAGGAATTCCGCCTTGATATTGATGGAGATGACATCACTGACCAAGAGTTAGCCAAGTATATTGTAGAGGATATGAGGTTACTAATGGTTGGAAAAGTTAGGATTTTTAATAAAAAAATAATCAATGAAAAACATAAACGCAAAATCGTTGATTCTGGAAAGTAACCGACTTCTTCAGTTTAACGGGTGCTTTAGTGTAACAAGAGGCTGCCTTTAGGGGTAGCTTTTTCTTATTGAACTAACGGTGCAGGTTAGTTTAACAAGATTATGTTTCAATTTGAAACTTTTACCAGTAGATACCGTCAAACTTACGTATGGAGAATTGTTGTGGAATGTGTAATTTATTTTTGAAAGGAGAATTAAGAAGTGATGAAAAAGCTATAATTTCAGGGATTTTATTTAGTTTAATTTTGTTAGTTGGGTGTAATGGAGAGCCGGAAGTGGAAGTAATATATGCTCCGAAAAACGGGGGTAAATGATGCAAATTTCTTATCAGAATTACAAAATGAAATAATAGTATCTATTACAGAGCAAACGGGACTTGATAGTGAGTCAATAGCAATAATGTTAGGTGGTAGTGTTAAAGAAATTTCTGTATCAGTAAGTTTCCCGAAGGATGTAAAAGTTGATGATACGATGATTCAACAAATAGTTGAAGATTCTATAAAGAAAGTTTCTGAAACAGAAAACGTAACAATTAGCGAAGAAAATATAACAATAAAAATCGAGAAATACTAACGGAGAAGTTCTTAAAGGATACAATCAACCTTAAAAGTACAGTTGCTTTATAAGATTTGTGAAAAAATGTACTTAAGCTAACGGGTGCTTTAATGTAGAAAATATTATACTAAAGAAGAAGCTTAGTTTAACAGAAGAAATGTTTTAGTTAAGTTATTTTATGAATATAACTGGATAGGGGGAAAATGAATGCAAATTATTGAATTACTGGAAAGGAATAACCTATTCGAAAAAGCAATTCAAGTATTCTGGAAAGAATGGGGAAATGAGCATAATTATAAATTTTATGAAGATGCTATGATTCATTCTTGTTGTATTTCATCAGATATTCCAAGGTTTTATGTGTTGATAGAAAAGGAGGAAATCATTGGAACTTATGCATTATTAAGAAATGACCTTAACAGCCGACAAGACCTATGCCCGTGGCTCGCCTGCTTATTCGTGAAGGAAGAATATAGAGGTAGAGAAATAGGTTCTAAGTTGCTTCAACACAGTTTGAAAGAAGCAGCAAGAAAAGGATATGATAAGCTTTATTTGTCTACAGATATTGATGGCTATTATGAAAAATATGGATGGAAAAATAGCGGCGTCGTATACGGAGTTAGTGGTGGGCATATCAAGCTATATGAAAAAGAAACAGGTTTAAAGTAAATACAATTCTAAAGTAAATATAATGTGAATGATTTCACTTAAATTAACGGGTGCTATAGCAGAACAAGACCATCATTTTCGATGGTCTATTTATTATCCAAATCGTCAAGTTGATCTCAGAAATCCAGTGTGAAATGTTTCACTTAAACTAACGACGCAGTTTAGTTTAAGTACATTCCTTAACAAAGTTATAAAAAAAGCCGAACTCGACAATTGGAGGCTTTTTCTTTATATTAATTTCTAATTATAATTGATTAATGGACTTCTTGCTTCTAATTCAAATCTTTTAAATACCACGCATCCATAGCAGAATGGTCAGAACCTGATAGTGGTTCGTGTAAAAGTATAAATCCAAATTTTTCATATAATATACATGCAGCTTTTAATTCATGCATTGTTTCTAAGTAACACTTTTCATAATGTTTAGAGGCAAATGACAAAGCCGTTTCCATTAACTTCTTTCCCAATCCTAAACCTTGTGTTTTTTTACTTAAATATAGCTTTTGCAATTCGCAAACATTATCATGTTCATTAAACGGTGCTATACCAATTCCACCAACAACTTCTCCTTCCATTTCTACTACCCAATAGTTCGCATGTTTAAAATTATTATAATATTGGTGAAGGTCGTTGAGTTGAGGGTCAAAATAAGCTGAACCAGGAATCGCTAATCCAAGAGATTTTAGTGAGTCTTGTATTATTTCCTTTACCTTTACATTGTCTTCTTTTTTAATTTCTCTAATGATCATATATTATCTCCTTCAATTCGCTTTAAATAAAGATTGCGAAAGATTTTTGAATATGGGCATCCTCAAAAACGTAGACAAAGTCCACGTTTTAGGGTTATAGTTATATTAAAATTAAATGTGGACAAAGTCAACTAAAGGAGAATATATGGATAAAGATATTATTTATGATATCAGACAATTCAACAGATTTTATACAAAGTTACTAAGTTTATTTAATAACCAAATTTTAGATACAGATTATTCATTAATTGAAGCACGAGTACTATTTGAAATTAGGGAAAGAACCGAATGTATTGCCAATAATCTCGTTCAAGAACTGAATATTGATAGAAGCTATATGAGCAGAATTTTACGTAAATTAGAGAGAGAAGAATTAATAGAGAAAAAAAGCTCAATAATCGACAGTAGAAAAAACTTTCTTTATTTGACCAAAAAAGGAGAGGAACTGCTGGATAAAATTAATATTCAGTCAGATGAACAAATAAATCAATTGTTTAAAGGACTAACTGATAGTGAGATTAATGAAATTCGTATTTCGATGATGATAATAAAAGAAAAATTAGATAAAAATAATTAATGAAAATTCGGAAGAGCATTTTTGGAGGCGATGTTCAATCAGTTTATCTTGGTATAAGTGTAAACTAAACTAACCTAGTAAACATAAATCTGAGGTGAATCTTGACAAGTGTGAAATGTTACACGTAAACAAACGAAGCAGGTTAGTTGAAAGAGAAGACAATTAATTTTCTTTTTCGCAGAATAATTAAATTATAATTTATACTCTTAATATGAAAGTGAGTGAGACTTTTGAAATTAGTTTTTGATTTAGATGGAACAGTTTGTTTTAAAGGACAACCAATATCTAACAGGATACTTCTTTCATTATCACAGTTAAGGGAAGCAGGTATTGAAGTCATTTTCGCATCTGCCAGACCTATTCGAGATATGCTACCTGTCATAGACGAAGCGTTTCATCATTACACTATGATTGGGGGAAATGGCTCTTTAATCTCAAAAGGAGGAAAAGTAATCAAATCCAATTCGTTTTCAACAAATGAAATTAATGAAATAAAGAATCTTATAAATCAATATAATGCTACTTATCTAATAGATGGTGATTGGGACTATGCTTATACTGGTCCAGATACACACCCTATACTTCAAAATTTAGACCCAGCAAAATTAGCGACAAAGGTTAGTTTAGAGTCTCTTGACTCAGTAGTTAAAGTTCTGCTTCTAACCTCAAATAGTATGGATGAATTAGCAGAAAAACTTTCAAAACTTAATGTATATGTAAATAAACATAGTAAAGAGAATGTACTTGATATCAGCCCAAGTGGGATAAATAAATGGAGTGCATTAAAGACTCTTGGGATAAAAGAAAATACATATATTGCTTTTGGGAACGATGCGAATGATATATCAATGTTTGAAAACGCATTGCATACAGTGATGATTGGCTATCACGAAGATTTAGCTCCTTTTGCAAAAGAAACTATTTCATTGAGTGGGGATTACGAACAGGAAATCGCAGAAAAAATACTTACTCTTTCAAAAGAATATAGATCAATCCAAGTGTAGTTCTAATTTCACTAACGAGTGCTTTAGTTGAACAAGGGGAAACTATATTGCTTAGAGAAATAGATAAAATAGAAGGGGATGGAAACATGGAAAGAAAGTTTAGTAATTTTTCTATTATATTAATTGTTGTTGGAATTTTTGTTGCATATATGGCATTCCCACCGATTAATATTGATATTTTGGGTTGGTGGGGAATATTCATTGGCTTTTGTATCTATTTAACAGGCATAGTACTTGGTATCTGTGCTTTCTTTAAAAAAGAAAAAGGGTTTATGAAATATATCTCGTTACTTTCCATTTCTTTAGGTGTTTTATTTAGTGCATTTCTTTATGCAATCGTCGGCAAAATTTAACGAAATTAATTTGTTTATCTTATTCAACTAACGGGTGCTTTACTTCAAGAGGGAGTAAAGCCTTTTTCTTATTAACTAACCCAGCAGTTTAGTTTAATAAGGCGTATGTTAAAATACAGAAAAATACTAGGGACTGATTTGAGTGGCACGATTAAAAAATGGTGATGTTTTTGAGATAGTTACATCAAATGATAGGGTTATTTCAATATGTTCATAAAGACGAAACCATAGGTGAGTTAATCCGAATATTACCCTACTTATTTGAGGAGGGTTATGTTATAGAAGATGAATTACTGAAAAGGAAAGAATTATATCTTATTCATTTCCCTTTAGGAACAGCTCATAAATCAAAAGTTAGTAACTAAAAAGGGTAGTTATCCAATCCCACAAGATTTTAAATTACCTAAAAAAATTAGAAGTGAATATATGGTTAATGGTGAATTGATCTGTTGGCATATCATTGATTATGATACTTGGAAAAGAGAAACAGTCGAAAGAATGACTGAGGAACAAAAGCAACTATCACCTTGGGGAATTTGGAATGACACCTTACTTAAACAGAGATTAGCTGAAGGATGGACATTAGATAGATGGATTTAATTTATAACTAACGGGTGCTTTAGTTAAAGAACATGGGTTGCTTAGGTAACTCTTTTTTCTTATTGAACTAACGCAGCGGTTTAGTTTAATACGCCCCAAGACCTAGCTTAAAATAATTCTTAGGTACATTACTAGGAATTCCCCCACACAGTAAAGTGGAATCAAGAAGAATGAAAGCTACAGGAGTGGTGAAAATAATGAAAACCAAAATAAAGTTTAGATTTTGGACTGTTTTAAGGAATATTTTATTAGCTATAGTTGCAGCACTTGTTATTTGGTTCATTTTCAGTAACGTAATGACTACATATGAACAAAAAAAATATCCAGCAATAGGGAAATTAGTCGAAGTAGATGGTAAGAGTATGCACGTCTATACAAAGGGTGAAGGGGATAATACAATAGTTTTATTAAGTGGCCTTGGAACCGCAGCGCCAGCACTGGATTTTGAGCCTTTGATAAATGAATTGGCAAATAATAATAAGGTAGTAGTGGTAGAGTCGTTCGGATATGGGTGGAGCGATATAACCGACAAGGCACGAACAGTGGAGAACATAGTAGAAGAAACAAGGACTGCTCTAAAAAAATTAAACATAAACGGCCCATATATATTGATGCCTCATTCAATTTCCGGAATCTATAGTATGTATTATGCTAATAGATATCCCGAAGAAGTTAAAGCAATCATAGGAATAGATTCTACCCTACCACAGGCATTGGAATATTTCGGTGAAACTGTTCCTACTATGCCTAAATATTTGAGTTATGTGGCACCAACTGGAATTGCAAGATTAGCATTATACTTAACTCCAGATAATTTTCTACCTATTTCTGAGAAAGGCACTTATACGGAAGAAAATCTAAGAATGACAAAAGCTATCTCCTCTTGGAAAGGCTACAACAAAAATGTAGTTAATGAAGCGAACGAGATAAATAATAACATTGATAAAACAATAGATATGACATTCCCGCATGATCTACCTGTTATGATCTTTACTACGAAAGAAGAAAATGTAAATGGAGATGGTAAATCAAATATAAATTTTTATAAAGCACAAATACAAAATATAGATGTTCATAATCTAGTAACTATAGAAGGACACCATTATTTACATTGGACTCATTATATGGAAATGAGCGAACACGTTGATGAATTCACAGAAAGATTTAAGTGATTGAATTAAATGATGGGAAAGCACTATTGTTCTTCAACTAACGGGTACTATAGTTAAACATGACCATCAATTCGATGGTCTATTTTTATGTCCAAAACTCAAGAAGATTTCTGCTATACATTGTGAAATGTTACACTTAAACTACCGGTGCAGGTTAGTTCAAAAAGGTGTGATAAAATATTCCATGTAAATTAGGAGTGAAAAAATGATATCTAAATTAAAAAAACTTGTTAGTTATTTAATATTTAAGATTGGACTGAAATCAAAACAAAGTTCGGTGGGATGGACAACCTTTGCTCCAATAAGAATCGTACCCGAATATACAAATATAGATTTAGAGAAAAAACAAGTTACAGGGGTAGTAAAATATAATGGTAAAGCATATTTAACTGTAATTGTGGATGTTTAAAATAATAAAACAAAGATAAAAGGAAATCTAAGAAGGATTGATGAATTAACAAAACCTTTTAAAAAGGTAACTACATTGAAATAATTAAATCTGAAGCTAAATTTTTAATAGAAAATGGAATAACAAATCCAAAAGAATATTACCTAATCGTTAACTTCTTATTCAACTAATGGGTGCTTTAGTTAAACATGACCATCATTTCGATGGTCTATTTTTATATCCAAAACATCAATTTGATATTTGTGATCAATTGTGAAATGTTACACTTAAACTAACGCAGCAGGTTAATTGAACAAGGACTTTATTGGCTTACGTTGAATATACAAAAAGACTAGAGGAAAGCTAATGTAAATAATGAGCTGTTAAATCTTCTTCAACTAACAAGGCAGGTTAGTTGGAAAAAGAAACTGATAAACAGTCTCTGTAATGTCAGCTGTATTTCTATTATTCTTTTTAAATTTAATAAGGAAGTGACAGCAAATGCCCTCAAATGACACGGTTCAAGATCACTGAACCAAACAGAAGGTAGGGATTATTTTATCTTTGTCTATTCCCGCAATAATCGAAAATATATTGCAGACTGTGGTTGGTTTCGTGGATACACTTTTTATTGCTCGGTTAGGATTAAATGAAGTTACTTCTGTTGGTATTGCAAACACTATTTTTGCCGTTTATATAGCTATCTTTATGGAAATTGGTGCAGGGTGAATTTTTCTTGTTTTCCCCTTCGAAAACTGAAATAGCTTTTTGAAAGAAAAGTGGTGAACCATTTACATCTTGTTCACCACTCTTAAATCTTATTACGATAAATTTAATCTAGTTTGTAAAGTATGAACGGAAATTGGGGTGTTTAATACTCAGTAATTTATTCCAAGCATTGACTTACCTCGATGTTGTTTTATATCTTAATCGAAAGATTGATATGTATGTAAGGCAATAACCTAAAATTGTTGTCTTACTTTGAAATGAGAATGGGCAAACCGCGAGCTAAAACCAAGAAGTTTATGTACAAACAAAGCAATAGAACTGTACAGTAATATACTTACATATTTTTTATCTTTGTTGTTTCTTTTTTCTTTTATTATAAGAGGTACGAACTGGACCAACAACCATAAGAACAATTAAGAGAAAGAAAATAACTATTTCTGTTACTTCCATCACTAGAAAAGGTCTAATAGCATTATTAATGGAGGTGTTTAGGTCAAAACCTAAAAGAATGTCCATGCATAGAGAAAAAACAGTTAAAAAGACGAACATCAGAATAGAAATACCGATTATTTTCATTTTTTATCACGCTCCACTAATCGATACTTCCTTTTTGGAAATAAATTTTTGCTATGCTTGCTTTTCTTTTTTTTGTTCTTAATAAATGCAATCAGAAGTAACAGACTTGGAATAATTACTTGAAGCGGAAGATGCAAATAAAGAGTGATAACATGAAGCCCTTCTTTAACATGTTCAGAAAAATTACTGGCGATTGTTATGGATAGAATCAGGATTGCTAATCCTAATGGGAAAGCTAATCGTGCGGATTCTTTGACTTTAAATAAATTGGCTGTTGCTACTACAGATGCATAGAAAAACACACACATTTTAATAAATACACCGATAACCGATATTAGTATAAAATAAACATCTAACCGTTCTAAAA
The DNA here is from genome assembly GCF_001420585.1 of Psychrobacillus sp. FJAT-21963. Lineage (NCBI taxonomy): Bacteria > Bacillati > Bacillota > Bacilli > Caryophanales > Bacillaceae > Psychrobacillus > Psychrobacillus sp. FJAT-21963. The sequence goes on from NZ_LJIY01000007.1 coordinate 73,655, forward strand.
AACCGGCTACCTCTATTGTTTGTATAGTAGAAAGAAGGGGGAAGGGTGAACGGGTAACGTTATTTACACCTAGTACACTAACATTTATGGCCATTACTGAAGCTAATATGAGTCCGCTGAATCCTATTGCTAATAAACCAATTCGTTTCACTTTTTCCGGTCGATTTAAATAGGGGAGGATCATAGCAAATATAATCACCTCTCCAAATGGAAAGTATAGGGTTTGAGTAAATGTCGTTTTTATAACAGGCTTGATACCTTCTTCAAGCACAGGTTCTAAGTTAGAAATTTGTATTATCCCGGAAACAACTATTAAAAAAAGAACGCTAATCCCAAGTAAAAAGATTAGAACAAATAGTAATTCACTTGTTCGCGCTAATACCTCAATGCCCTTACGAATTGTATATATAACTAAAAGAACCATCAATGTATTTAAAATAAACAAAGGAGTTTCCCAATAAAAGACTGTAATTAGCATTTCTCCGAAATCCCTCAACACTCTTGCAGAAAGATATATAAAATAGAGTACGTAAATGAAGGCAAATATTTTCCCAAAAAAAATTCCCATAATTTTTTGTATATAATCAGTTGGAGGTATATCTGGATAATATGAGTAGAGACCATGATAGACCAAATATAAGCAAAAACCACCAACCATACCAATTAATATAGCAAGCCATGCATCCTGTTTTGCTTCTATTGCAATAGGTACCAACATGGCACTACCAAGTTCAAACAAGACAATTAGAATGAATAGCTGATAGGTGCTGATTTTTGCCTTTTCCAATGTTTTTCACTCCATTTCTTGACACTTATTGTTTCATATCTGAAAGATATGAATTGGTTCTATTACCAGAACGTCGTATAAATGCTTCTACCTTCACATTTACCTTTAAGTTTGGAAAATATGAATCATTCCAATCGTTCTTCATCTTTTTCCATTTTTCTGGGTCAGAACGACGAACCACTTCCCCAAATCCAAAAACATCTGATTTGTTTTGTTGCGTTCGTATAACAGTATTTTCCAATTGCTTCTTAATTTCTTTTTCTAATTCCTTTTCTATATCCAAAATCTCATATGGATCGGTTAGATCAATTTGTGACCTTACTTCGCGAATATCACCTTCCGCTCGTACTCTAACTGTAATGACAGGGAGGTTGTTTGATGTATCAGCTGAGACTTTTGTTTTTTGACGGAGCACGTTGTAAGTCAAGGTGTTTTTCTGTCCTTCCCAGTCTATTATCACATCTGTCTGTTGGATTTTATCCAATATCCATACTACTCCTCTAGATATCTCACCTTGATACCAGTCAACCAACTTTCCTTCTTTAAAAATGGCCAGTCCGTCAGATTCAAGAGTGGTATCCAGTTCAGACTGTTGAATATTCTCCATCTTTTTTCCTTGTTGGATATCTCCTTTTAAGCTAAATCCACTAATAACGGTTTCTTTCCCTGCAGAGGTGAGAGTAGTAATAACGTCCTGAAGGGTAACTTCCATACTTTCTCCTCTTGCTCTTTCGGTAGTCTGTAAAGTTCCGTTCACTTTCTCGGCTGGAATCTTATCAATGGCAGTCAAAGATTTAAGAAGATCACCTGCTTTTGTATGATGGGCTATTACAACCCTTGATGTCATTCGAATTTCTGGATCACGTTCAAAGGCATCTAAAATATCTGTAATGCCTTCTTCTTTTGCTAACTCCTCACTAATAACAATTAGATTTGCATGTGCGTGATATAGCCTTCTTGAGATTTTAGATGTCGCATGAAAATGTGCTTCCAGAACACTGTCTCCCATAGCTGTGTAAACGGTAACTGCTGGGCTTTGGCCACTTCCTCCACCTTGAAGTCCTCCCGCTACGTTTCCAGGATTGATAAGTTGAATGGTCTTGACATAATTACCCTCTTCATTTTTGTCAATCGCCATTGCAGATATTATCGCCAGTTCATTTAACTCTTTTTGATTCCAACACCCTGAGATGAAAACTGTGCTTGTCATAATCAAGAAAAGAAGAATCCATTTATGATTCATTCCGATCACCTTTTTCCATGTTAGTAGTATTTTTCATAATACGAGTACGAGGACGAGGAGGCTGTGGTTTCTGATTTTCCCCTTGACTTACCCTATTTTTGCCACTCATTAATCGTGGTCTTTTCTTGTAAGCCCAAATTGGTCTTCGGAAAATGGTATCACCTGCTTCCTCACGGATAAATGGTGCAAGAGGTGACATATATGGAACACCGAACGAACGCAGGCTGCATAAGTGAACTATCAGCAGAATAAACACTAGAATAATTCCATAAAAACCGAATGTCGCTGCACTTACCATAAAAATAAATCTAACCAAACGGGCAGATATTGCAACTGCATAAGAAGGGGTTGCAAAACTGGCGATTGCTGTCAAAGAGACTACTATTACCATAGCAGGTGAAACAATCCCAGCCTGTATTGCTGCCTGTCCAATGACAAGTGCTCCTACTATAGATATAGTGGAACCCATAGCTTTGGGCATGCGAATACCGGCTTCTCTTAAAATTTCAAAAGTTATTTCCATTATGAGTGCTTCAATAAATGCAGGAAACGGAACAGATTCCCTTTGTGCAGCAATAATAATAGCCAACTCTGTTGGAATCATCTCCTGATGAAAGGTGGTAGCTGCGATGTAAATTGCAGGGCCGACAAGGGATATAAAGAAGATTACAGTACGTAAAAAGCGAATAGCTGTTGAAATATCAAATCGTTCATAATAATCTTCAACTGATTGAAAAAAATCTATAAATAGGGCAGGTACCAGCAATACAAAAGGAGTCCCATTTACAAAAATGGCAATCTTTCCTTCTAATAAATTTCCCGCCACACTATCCGGCCTCTCTGTATGATGTATCGTAGGAAAAGTAGTATTTGTTTGATCTTCTATTAGCTGTTCAATATATCCGGATTCTAAGATGCCATCAATGTTTATTCTTTTTAAACGTTTACGTACTTCTTCTATGATTCCATTCTTTGCGATGCCATTTATGTACATAATTGAAACTTCTGTTTTTGTCATTTTGCCAATATTAATGGACTCAACCCATAAATCTGAATTGTTAATTATTCGACGAACCATGGCTATATTTGTCTCTATTGACTCGTTAAACGCTTCTTTAGAGCCTCGAATAGAAACATTTGTAGTAGATTCCTGAACAGACCGTCTCTGTCCACCTTGTGTGCTCGCACAAATCCCTTTGCTTATTCCATCGATGAGTGTAATAGTTTCACCCGACATTAATGCAGTAAATAGTTTTTCCCAGTCACTAACTACTTTGATTCCGCCTACAGCAACAACATCTTCGGTGAGAACTTCCAACAAGTCTTTTGGTATGAGCTTTTCACTTAAATTTTGGTTATTCATAATTGAATCTATAACAAAATCGTTAACCGATTGATTGTCAACCATTCCTTTTACATATAAAATAGCTACTTTTATCTTGGAATTATGACCAATTTTTAACGGGCGGATTACGATATCTGAACTGTTTCCTGTTTTTTGTTTAATGACTTCAAGATTCTTGGACAAGGAGCTTTCAATGAGGTTCGGTAGTTTGTTGTTAGATTGATTTTGATTGTTTATCTCTAGGATCTTTCTATCATTTTTTTGTTTCTTTCGTTTTAAAAATGAAAACATAGCTCAAATACCTTTCTTTTTCAACCCATTTTGTTCATGATAGAACCTTTTTAAACAAAATGGAAAAAAATTAGTCATATAAAAATCCAATGAGAGATTTCTCAGAAAGATTTTAAAACTTTTTTATCATACAACCATTTAAAAACCTCAATTATACTGAATATAAACCTCATTTTTGGGGCAATCTTCAATGGATGAAAAAATTCGGAGGTGGAGGAATGTTTGAAAAAAAATTAGCACTTCATGAAATTTTGGAATTTCATGAAGTAATAAATTTTAAGACAGTATGTTTACTTAAATCTAAAATGATGCAAGGTATCGTTTTTGACCAAGATCTTAAAGCACTAATGGAGAAGGACGTAAAACAATCTATACCAGCTTTAACTGCAATGATTAAATTATATTCAAATTCTGAGTTAAAATAATCGGAGGTCGGTTCGTATGAATGACTATTTAGATCCTATAAATTCTGTTGGCATGCCGGAACTTACTGATTCAGGTATAGCCCTTGAATTTTTGTTATCAACAAAAACTGGAGTTAGAAATCTTTCAATTGCATTGACAGAAACAGCAACACCTACAATTAGAAAGTTATTACAGGAACAACTTGATGTAACCATTGCATTATATTTCGAAATTGCAGATCTCATGATGAAAAAACAATGGTTAAACCCATACGATTTGGAACTTCAAAAACAATTGGATATTAAATCTGCTCAAAATGCAGTAGATATAGCTAGTTTAAATCTCTTTCCGGGCGTTACAAATCGGAAAGGAAAGTTTCCAAGTCCACCGAAGAATTAATGAATAAAGAAGGAGATTTAAATAATGAAAGCTGTTACTTTTCAAGGTGTTAAAAATGTTCAGGTAAAAAACGTGAAAGACCCAAGCATCCAAAAAGCGGATGATATCATAGTTAAACTGACTACTACTGCCATTTGCGGATCAGACTTACACTTAATTCATGGGATGATACCAAACCTTGGAGAAGATTATGTTATTGGGCATGAACCTATGGGAATTGTAGAAGAAGTCGGTAAGGATGTAACGAAAGTTAAAAAAGGGGATCGCGTAATCATCCCATTTAATATAGCATGTGGCCAGTGTTGGTACTGTAATCATGAATTAGAAAGTCAATGTGACAATGCGAATGAAAATGGAGAAATGGGCGCATATTTTGGCTACTCAGACACGACGGGAGGGTTCCCAGGTGGTCAAGCGGAATTTATGCGAGTTCCATATGCTAATTTTACACCTTTTAAGATTCCAGAAAACAGTGAAGTAGCGGATGAAAGTTTAGTGTTACTTGCAGATGCTGCAGCTACAGCATTTTGGAGTGTAGACAATGCGGGAGTGAAAGCAGGGGATACGGTCGTAATTTTAGGATGCGGTCCAGTTGGTCTGTTAGCACAAAAATTCGCGTGGTTAAAAGGTGCAAAAAGAGTTATTGCAGTTGATTACGTTAGTTATCGTTTAAAACATGCAAAACGTACGAATAACGTGGAGATTGTTAACTTTGAAGATCATGAAAATTGTGGTGAATATTTAAGAGAAATAACACAGGGGGGAGCAGATGTAGTCATTGACTGCGTAGGAATGAGTGGAAAAATGACTCCACTGGAATTTCTTGCATCTGGTCTGAAATTACAAGGAGGAGCAATGGGAGCTCTAGTAATTGCAAGTCAAGCTGTTCGCAAAGGTGGAACAATTCAAATTACAGGAGTTTACGGGGCACGTTATAATGCATTCCCATTGGGTGACATCTTTCAACGAAATGTGAATATTAGGACAGGCCAAGCTCCAGTTATTCACTACATGCCGCATTTATATAATTTAATTGCGGAAGGTAAGGTTGATCCAAGCGATATTGTCACTCATGTACTTCCTTTAGATCAAGCTAAGCATGGCTATGAAATATTTGACACCAAAATGGAAGACTGTATAAAAGTTGTACTAAAACCGTAAATATACCGGGTTAGTTTTTGAGCATCTCTTATGAGGTGCTTCTTTAGATTTTTGAGAGAATAAAAATTGTATTCCTAAATAAAAAGAAAAATGCACATGATGAAATAGTATTTCATCATGTTCAATCTGATTCATTTATCAATTTGTTGTATATACATGGATTGTTCCATCCAATCACGATAGAAAAATTTATCAAGAACCAGGCACTAAAAAATTTTTTCAACATATATAGGTGATATCCGATCGAATTTGATGAGGAGGATATCATGCAGCCTATATTACCTATGGAAAAATATTTTGGGCAGTTTGAACTGGTGCATGCTTTTTATGGGGCTATGCCAACAGGTGTCAGCGTTTCCGAAACTGGTCGTATTTTTGTTTGCTTTCCGAAATGGGGAGACGACGTTCAATTTACTGTGGCGGAAATTGTTGAGGGTGAATTGCAACCTTATCCGAGTTTAGAAACTAATTTGGATAATGCTGGAGAAATTACGATGTCTTTCGTCAGTGTGCAAAGTATCATTGCTGATGGAAGAGGAACACTTTGGGTACTAGATACAGGCGCACCAAATTTTTCTGAACCTATTCAAGGGGGAGCAAAATTAGTTGCTGTTGATTTAAGCACGAATACAATAAGGAGAGTATATACCTTTACAGAAGATGTTGTCTTGCCAACAACTTATTTGAATGATGTCCGTTTGGATTTTCGGGTTGGAAGAGCAGGCTATGCATATATAACGGATTCTTCTTCCAGAGGGCCAGGGGGTATTATCGTCGTAGATTTAGAAAGTGGGAACGCGTTTAGACGGTTAAATGGGGCAATATCAACTTCACCTGATCCCTATTTTTTACCGAAAGTAGAAGGTGAAATTTTGATGAATCGAAACCCGGACGGCACGACTTTCCCATTTAGATTGGCTTCCGATAGTTTAGCGATTTCTCCTGATGGAAAGGTTTTATTTTATGCTCCGCTAACCAGCCGTCAGCTGTTCTCGATCTCAACAGAAGCCCTTAGAGATAGAAGGATACAGGACTTGAATTTATCCCAATATGTGCAGTATTGGGGGGAAAAAGGTGCGTCTGATGGAATGATCACCGGCGCAAAAGGAACCGTTTATGCGGGAGACTATGAGAACAACAGTATCCGGAAGATATTGCCGAATGGCGCAATGGAAACCATCGCACATGACCCGAGAATTTTATGGCCGGATACTTTTTCGATTGGCCGCGATCAATACTTATATGTCATAGTGAATCAATTACATCGGCAGGCGAGATTTCATTATGGAAGAGACCTGCGGGAAAAACCATACAGTTTACTTCGTATGAGAATTGATGAATTCCCTGCTCCTACCTTTTCATAATAATCTTAAACGAAGGTAGCTATCCCTCATTAGGGAGCTGCCTTTTTTGTCAGTTAAAATAAAAAACAGGTACCTGTGCAAGAAACAATTCAGATAGCAAACTACAATAAAAGATCTACCAAATTCCCAAAACGAACCCTCATATGAAATAGTAGCTATAAGTTTGTAATGAATATAGACACAGACATAGACTCAGACACAGATAGAATTTATACATCCTCATATTAAACTAACGGCTGTTTTAGTTAAACAAGACCATCATTTTGATGGTCTATTTTTAAGTCTAGAATATCAAGTAAATTTCGGCGTTCCATTGTGAAATGTTACACATCAACTAACACAGCAAGTTAAAAAACTCTCTCTTTTACAAGAGGGAGTTTTTTCTTTTAGTTTTGAATTAGAAGAGGGAAATGAAATTAGAATTTTTAGATTCATATAACCAGACAAATAAGATTGAAGCATTCCGAGCTACTTAAGCAATGTAAGTATCTCTTTTATTGCATTATCAACAAATGATCGTTTTGGACGAGATTTCATTATTACTGTAAGTCCAATTAACGATAAGATTAGCGCTTGTGCTAAGGCTTTTGCGTTTCCATTGGTCTCAAGTTCACCTGATTGTATACCACGTTCAATGGTTTCTTGAAATATGATCGAAAGGTACATTTGATGTTCCCTTGTAAGAATTTCAAATTTCTCATCATGAGGCGCAAGTTCGACCATTGTATTAATGCAAAAGCATCCTCTACTAAGACTTTCTGTGTATTCCTCAGCAACCACTTCTTCAAAAAAAGTGTGAAAAGCTTCCTTTACAGATGGAAAATTTTGAAGTCTGTTTCGGATTTCAGAAGCATGGGACATCGTGTATTTACGTAGAGCGGCTTCAAACAATTCTTTTTTACCACCAAAGGCAGAGTATATACTGGGTCGTTGAATTCCCATTCTGGAAGTTAAATCACTTAACGAGGTTGCTTCATATCCCTTCTCCCAAAATAGCTGCATAGCTGCATCTAATACTCTTTCTTCATCAAATTCGCGGGTTCGTCCCATAATCAATACCTCTCGTTACTTTTGATTTTTATGTTTAATTATTTTTGTCATATAAAAATGCCACTTGTCTTTGTTTTTGTACTGAATAGTANTATTATTCACTTTATAATGTCAAATGTTGACTAGTTAATCCTAATAAGAGATTTAACGCTAACAAAGACGTTATTGCCCAAAATATAATTTAAACGTTGACAGAATTAGTTTCTGTAAGTTATATTAACCAAGCAATATAACATACTGTTCGGTACAGTATATTTCTCTGTATCTAAAATTAATGGGAAAAAAGGGGTGACAGAGTGGAGGAAATTAAAAAAAAAATAGCAGTCAATGCAGAGATAAAGGCGAATTCGACTCAGGGAGCATTTATCTCATCTGATTCAATCCGTGTCTCTTCTATGTCTCGTAATGTGTCATTATTATTTGCGGCTGCCTGTGGGATGTCAGTAGCAAATATCTACTTCGCACAGCCGCTACTTGATCAGCTGTCGAGTGAGTTTGGTATAGACTATTCCATCATAGGAATTGTTATTACCATAACTCAAATCTTTTATGGAGTAGGATTGCTACTGATAGTGCCACTTGGTGACTTGCTGAACCAGCGCCTATTAATTATCGGCCAGATGTTATTATCCATATTAGTTTTGGTTATAGTTGGAACTGCTTCCACCAGCACGTTACTATTTGCAGGAATGGCTTTAGTAGGACTTCTTGCGGTCGTAACTCAGACTCTTGTGGCGTTCGCAGCATCTATGGCGGCTCCTGCAGAACGAGGGCGTGTGGTTGGTATTGTAACAAGCGGAATTGTAGTCGGCATACTTCTTGCGAGGTCCTTTGCAGGAATATTAACGGATATTGCGGGGTGGCGTTCCGTATATCTAGTCTCTGCTGCACTAATGCTTTTTATGGTTTGTATGTTTTTTAGGGTATTGCCCAATATTGAACGAGAGGTAAAGTCACTGTCCTATCCTCAATTGCTTAGATCGGTGTTTATATTGTTTAAACAAGAACGGATCTTACGCATCCGCTCTGTACTTGCCCTACTGATTTTTGCTGATTTCAGCATTTTGTGGACTTCACTAGTACTCCCTCTTAGCACACCGCCATTATCTCTTTCACACAGCGCAATTGGTGCACTTGGTCTTGTAGGAGTTGCAGGAGCTTTAGCTGCAACACGCGCGGGGAAGCTTGCTGATCTGGGTTACGGACAGAGAACAACGGGCATTTCTTTGATCTTATTGTTGATTTCATGGTTATTCATCAGCTATACAGAGCAATCGCTATTCGCATTAGTTATAGGTATTGTACTGCTTGACTTGGCTGTGCAAGCCATACATGTTACTAATCAAACGATGATACTTCCTTTGCGACCGGATGCACGTAGTCGGCTTACTGCAGGGTATATGGTGTTTTATTCTATCGGAAGTGCTAGCGGATCAATTGCTTCTACTCAAATGTATGCGCACTTCGGCTGGGAAGGAGTATGCTTGCTCGGGGCGTCTGTTAGTGCTTTAGCTCTTCTATTTTGGGCAATGACAAGGAACCTAAAGTTTCCGCATTAAAGTATGCATATGTATTAATGTATCTCTGATACCATCATGAATCTGAGATACATAGCAACCAGTCTAGAGGAAATCAATTCTAGTACAGAATCTCTATTCGTTTATCAGCTTCAAACGAAGACCATGCATTTGACGGTAACAGCAATGGAATAAATATGGAGGTGTTCCAATGACACCAGAACAAATAATTAGAAAATTTTTTGAAGAAGTACGATCAGGAAAAAATCCAGACTACTCAAATCAATTAATGTCCGAACAAGTATTGGCTCATCAAATTGTATCCGAGGAAGAACAAACAGTTTTAAGGACGCCTAAAGATTATGCTGAACACGTAAGAGAAATGATTGAAGCCTATGGTAATTATTCTTTAGAAATTCAAGAATTATTGGTACAAGGACATAAAGTATATGTCCGTTGGAAACAAGTAGGTGCACACGTAGGAGTAGTCGATGGATATCAACCTACAGGACTTACAATAACTCAAATGACAAGTGCAGTATATAAGATAGAAGATGGAAAAATTTCCGAGTATTGGATTCAAATTGATAGGTCAGGGGTTCAAAAACAATTAGAGTACAATAAACATATTAAATAGTTATTTAATATTCTAAAGTGTTAGGATAATAAACTTTTCTTGAACTAACGGGTGCTTTAGTACAAAACCAAGGGGCTGTTAAACAGCTCTTTTTTCTTGTTCCACTAACGGGGTAGTTTAGTTGAATAAGCGATGTGAAGATGTCAATATTTCCAGATGAAAACGACTTTCTTTCGTTATTCGAATCGGAACCAATGTTATTAGATACAACTACAAAAGACTTGCCATTTTATTATAATGAAGCAACCTACCGATTCTCCAATGGACAGGAAGACTTTGTTATTAAGCTTTGTCCCTCTTATGGTGAAGTTAAAATACAAGTATCTATGCATAGTTCAAATAGATTGTTATCACTTTTAGAGCTGAAACGGGTTGAAAAACTTGAAATTACATCAGATAAGAAAGAACGGACAAGTGTGCTACTAAGAATTGATAATGAGGATTCTCAACAAATGATTGAACTTGATTTTAAGCCTTATTTTAAACAGATTTTTAAAGAACATCTTACTTAGTAAGTTTAATTTCTTATTAAGCTAACGGGTGCTTTAGTTGAAGATCATGAGTTGCATCAGAAACTCATTTTTCTTATTGAACTAACTGTGCAGGTTAGTTCAATTAGCAGGTATATTTGGTATCATATCGAAGTAGTTAATATAAGGGAGTGAGCAGAAAATCATAAAGGGTGAATATGGTGACCAAGAATAAAAAGACTTTAGTCAGTTTAGTATTCTGCTGCTTAGTTATATTAGTTTTAGCCGGATGTGAAAAGACTTTGATTTACGAAGGCGGAAAGTCTGATTGGAAAGTTGTTTACACAATCAGCAATGATGAAAAGAAAATAAGGCGGCAAGTAGTTGAAATTCAGTCTGTTGGGGGAGAACCAAAAAGTGATGTAACCTTCAAAGCAGAATTTCCTAGTTCATCATGCGAACACAATTTTACACTAGATAACAAAGGGTATAAACGAATTTTTTCAGGTTTTTTAGATGTGCCGCGACCTGACAATAAAGATGATTCTTTCCGAGTTTTCATAACTTGGGGTGGCCAAGAGGAAAAAATTGATTTAGAGAGAAAATAAAGAGATAGCTCGAGAATTGTTCAAAGGCGATTTTCTTTTTCACAAATGAACTATTCAATTAACGGGTGCTTTACTACAAGAAGGAGTATAGCTTTTCTCTTATTGAACTTAAACAGCAGCAGTTTAGCCAAAGAAAAGATCAATCCTGCATAACTGTGCACAAAATGTAGGGTGGATAGATTCAGCTCCTGCTATTCTATTAAGGAAGGAGGTCATGAAGTGGATTTGCTTAAGAACATGAATGATGCAATGAAGTATATGGAGGAAAACCTTACTAACGAAATAGATTTAAAGATAGTGGCAAGTATAGCACATTGTTCTGAATATCATTTTAAAAGGATGTTTTCTTTCCTTGCAGGTATTACATTATCAGAATACATCCGCCGTAGACGACTTAGTTTGGCAGCATTAGAGCTTACTAATAGTAACATAAAGGTAATCGATGTTGCGATTAAATATGGATACAACTCACCGGACTCTTTTACTAGAGCTTTTCAAAATTTACATGGTGTAACCCCATCAGAAGCAAGGAAAAATGGACATCAATTAAAAGCCTATCCACTAATGACCTTTCAATTATCAATAAGAGGAGGAAATGAAATGAATTACCAAGTCGAACAAAAAGAGGCATTTAACATAATTGGTATCATGAAAAGAGTTCCAATTATTTTTGAAGGAGAAAACCCAGAAATTACGACAATGTGGAAATCTTTGACTATGGAAGAAATAGATCAATTAAAAAAACTTTCTAATATCGAACCTAAAGGGATGATTCAAGCCTCTACAAACTTTTCTGAAGGACGCATGGAAGAAAAAGGAGAGCTTGATCAGTATATAGGAGTGGCAACAACACAAGAATGCCCCGAAAAATTTTCAAAACTTGAAGTTCCTGCCTTAACATGGGCGATATTTGAATCAACGGGACCTTTTCCTAGTACGCTACAGGAAACTTGGGGAAGGATTTATTCCGAGTGGTTTCCATCTTCCAGTTATCAAGTAACAGAAGGACCCGAAATCTTGTCGATTAAAACCAAAGACTTAACTTCACCGTCTGTGAAGAGCGAAATTTGGATTCCAGTTTTGAAAAAATAAATTTAATTTTAGATCAATGAGCTGTTTTGGCAGCTCTTTTTTTTAAATAGATGGGATGATTGTGAAAGTATACACTTAAACTAACGGATCAGGTTAGTTCAATAAGGATTTTCCTTTTCCGATACTTTAAATTATTTTAAGAACAACTGGTTTTGTTCAATCCTTAGTTTTGGAAATCGGGAAGAATTGGGTGAAGAACGATATACTAACTGTTGAAAAAGCTATTGAAATTATGAGGAAATACATAGAAAGTATAACGAGTCTATATACTAGGCAGTTCTTTATTTTAGAAAGGTGGAGAAATAATGAAAAATGATTTAAGGGATGTTGAGCTAGACATAATTAATACAGATCCTGAATTAGTTGATACTATGTATCTAACTAGTGCATACACACTGGTACACTCAATTAATTTTCACTCTTTAAATAATAAGGACAGAGTGAAAATACAATTTCTATCTGTCAATTCATTATACCAAGGTAATCTTTGTTTCTTTGTAGATGGCGATAATGTTGGGGAAGTATATATTTCAAAAGGAATAACTCAGTTACCCATTCAGTTAGAAATAAAACAACAGTTATCATCGTATTTTCAACCTCATTTTAAAGAGGATCATAATAAGCCGAAAACTGGGATTCAAATCAAAACCGTAGATTCATTATAATGATTATGAAAATCCGCCAATTAGGTAGAAAAATAAATGAAAAGTTTAACAGTACTCGTAATTCAACTAACTGGCGGGTGCTTTAGTTATACAAGTGGCTGCCTGTATGGATAGCTTTTTCTTATTGAACTAAAGATGCAGGTTAGTTCAACAAGGGATTGGATATTTGTGGTAAAATATAGAAGGTAAAATAAAGGGGGAAAAGTTGAATGAATAAGAATTTACAGGCATTTTCGATTATCTTTTTAGGTGTATGTATTGTTATTAGTTCTTGGTTCATTTCTGAGGCTTTGAAGACTAATAATAGTGAGATTGTTGGAAGGCAAAATGAGAAAGTACAAAACGAAAACCGATACGAACATATAATGATAGTTACTGACTATTTTAGAATTTTTGATAAACAAACGGGAGATTACTGGGAACAAATTGGTGGCGGAGATTGGGAGAAAAATACACCTATATTAAACCCTAATAATTAGTAATTACATCACTAACGGGTGCTTTACTTCAAGAAGGAGTGAAGCTTTTTTCTTATTGAACTAACGGAGCAGTTTAGTGTAAAAAAGCAGGTTAGTTAAAGAGTGCTGTTTGTTCTTTGTTCAACAATTGGGCCATATTGATGAACAAGCTTCTTTAACTAAAGAGGTTTAATAAAAATGACTCTTGAATGTATGTTCTTAAAGTAATATGTAATAAAAAACAAAGGAGTAACAACGTCTATGGAAAAAATTGAGTACGTTGAGTTAAAACATTTTTCGAATGAATATTTAGATGTATTAAATTCTTTTGAACTTCCTGAAGAACAAGTGTTTTTCACTGCATTACCAAGCAAAATCTTAGAGGCGACAGAAGGACAACATCGGATTGTTATTTTAAGTGAGAATGAACCTGTAGGTTTCTTTTTATTTCATTCAACTGAACGAGTAAAGGAGTATTCAGATAATCCGAAAGCTATGTTGTTAACTGCCTTATCTGTTAATCATGAGAAGCAAGGAAAAGGTTATGCTAAACAAGGTATGCTCTTGCTAAGCGATTTTGTTAAATCTGAATTTCCTAATTGTGATGAAGTCGTTTTATATGTAAACCATAAAAATCTTCCTGCACAGCTACTGTACTTAAAAGTAGGTTTTAAAGATACAGGTAAGAGAATAATTGGTCCTAAAGGTGAACATTATATAATGAATTTATGGTTGCAAAATACTTGACTTTCGGTGAGCTTTAGTTGAAACTCGTGGGTTGCTAAGGCAACTCTATTTCTTATTGAACTAAAGAAGAAGGTTAGTTGAATAAGGGATTTTCATTTATTCAAAATGTTAGTTGAAATGATAAAGAAAAAATTGTGTGGGTCATAAATTTTTAAAAGGAAAATATTCTTTGAAAATAGTTAGAATTATCTTAGCGATTATTGTAATTGCTTTATCAAGTTATAGTTTGAAAACTGACATAACTGTGTAATGTGGATTGGAAAAATAATTGTAGTTTACTAAAAGAAGGATAGCTAAAAGAAAGGATTATTTTATCTATGATAAAGAATGAAGAGAATTTGAAGTTAAAAATGGTTATAGAGTGCGAAATTGATAATGAACTGACTGAGAATATTCAAAAGTTATTGACTGAGAGTTTTCAGGATATGTATCCAAATAATAGGATTTATTTTAAACAAATTCCTCATTTTAGATTCTAGCTTTAACGAGGAGAAACACCTTCTTGCACAGGTTGGGTTAGATTACCGAGTTATGAATCTTAGTGGAAAAATTATAAAAGTGCTAGGGATAATTGACTTATGTGTTTCACGAGAATCACGTACAAAAGGAATAGCTTCACTTTTACTATTAGAAATTGATAAATACTGTGAAAAGAAGGATATAGATTTTTTACTTTTATTTGCCGACAATAAGACATTGTATTTAAAGAACGGCTACAAATCTGTTAAGAACAAATGTAAATGGTTGAAAATCGATGTTAGAAATCAAACTATACTAGGCATAGGCTATGAAGAAAGAAATGAATTGATGATTAAGAAAATTGGTATGAATGAATGGACTGAAGGAGACTTAGATTTTCTAGGTTATCTCTATTAAGTAAGAGGAAGTTTCCAATTAAAATCAACATTTATAGGTTCATTTTTATTACACAATAGGAACAAACTGTTCATTGATCTTGTTCAACAAACGGGTGCCTAAGTTAAACAAGACCATTAATTAGATGGTCTATTTTTTTGTCCAAAACAAAGCAAATTTCGATGATGCTGTGTGAAATGTTACACTTCAACTAACGAAGCAGGTTAGTTGAAGATGGATAGTATGAATAACTAGCTGTAGATAGGAGGCATGTATATTGAAAATAGATACTTATTCTTTTATCTCATTTATAATTTTGTGGGGAATACCAACTTTCATTGTTGTTAGAGGTTATCTAAAAATGAATTCTGATGATAAAAAATTAGCAATCAATGATTTCAGATCACACCGTTTTATTTTTACAACAGGTTTAATTGTAATTGGTGCTCTTTTTATACATTTAGGGCTTTTATTCACCCTAAGCATAATAAAATTAATTGGGTTCGTTTTCTTTGCTCTAGGAGGAATTTTATTAGCAATTAATAAGTGGAATAAAAGTAAGATCAAAAGTGTCTTAGTGAAAA
This sequence comes from Psychrobacillus sp. FJAT-21963, assembly GCF_001420585.1. NCBI lineage: Bacteria > Bacillati > Bacillota > Bacilli > Caryophanales > Bacillaceae > Psychrobacillus > Psychrobacillus sp. FJAT-21963. The sequence continues at coordinate 89,333 of NZ_LJIY01000007.1, forward strand.
AAATATTTAAATACACAATTATCGGTATTGCTACTTTCCTTCTTATTTTGCTCGGTTTTTACTACTTAATAATAAGAAGTTGGCAAGGAGAGTTTTTTCAGTACGATAATGGTGTGACAATTGAGGTTTACAATTCAAGTAAACAAGAAATAACAGATTTAAACTTTTATTTTTCATTTTATAAAACTCATGTACATCAGAATTTAGGTAATATCAATAAATTAGAACCAGGAGAAACAACTATTCTATATAGTCATCAAATAAAAGACGTTGGTAATGATAGAAGTCTGTATTTACAATATCCACTTAACAAGAATAAGACAGATGTTGTGAGCCTCGCTTATGTACCGTCTTATAAACCTAGTAAGATAGTAGTCGTTTTAGAAATAACCGGAACTGATAATTATGGGAAACATTTATTTAGGTTAAAAGGGTTTGATGATATAGGACAATTTGAAGTTGATTTGACATCCGCTAGAGAGTGATTGCTTTAATGGTACCAAGGAGTGCTTATTCAACAAACTGGTGGTTTACTTCAAGAAGGGGTAGCATTTTTATTCTTATTGAACTAATGGTGCAGTTTAGTCCAATAAGAATAAAAAAGGACGGTGTCAAATGGAGAAAAATTTGTGGGATTTCAAAAAAATTGGAATCGTAATTATAGTTTTATTGCTTATTATGGTGGGTTTCTTTATCTTTGCTAATGCTAATAGGACTTATTCAGCATCAGACATATTAGGTGATTATGCTGACTTAAATTCAGAAAACCCATTTGTAGACATTGAAAGTATTGATCATGAAACAGAGAATATATTCACATCAATTGAAATTCCAGAAGAAACGCAACAGGAACTTATAGAGGCTTTTAAAAATGCAAAATTCAAAAAAGCAAGTGATGTTTCAAGTGACTACGATTACCGAATCAATATTACATTAAATACAGGATATGCAATGTTTGTTGATTCGGATAAAAAATCACTAATTATTCTTGATACGTATGAAAACTATACAATGGAAAATGATAGTGATTTCTTTCAGATTTTAAAGAATGCTACTAAGTAGTAAGCCTGAATTTTAATTTTTCACTAACGGGTGCTTTACTTCAAGAAGGAGTGAAGCTTTTTTCTTATTGAACTAACGGGGCAGGATTGTTGAAGGAGGATATTTTCTGTTTTAAGTGAAATAGAATTTCAAACAAACTTTACATGAATACAGATATTGAAAATAATAGGAACATAGGAGGTATGAGATATGAAAATCAATAGAATAGATCATGTGAGTATAAACGTAAATAATCTTTCAGAGGCTAAAGCTTTTTTTCTTGATTTAGGACTTCAAGTGCAAGCGGAATGGGAATTGGATGGAGAACAGTTGGACAGAATAGTTGGCCTTAATGATGTTAAAACGGCAGGTGTAGGATTGGGGATGCCAGATGGTGAGGCATGGATAGAGCTAGTTAAATTTTATACGCCGTCAGATGAAAAAGATATTCAGCAACCTTTTGCAAATACGCTGGGTATCCGACATATTTGCTTTGCTGTTGAAGATATTGAAGCTGTTGTTGCAAAATTGAAAAAGAGGGGTACGGAAATCTTTAGTGAGATACAGCAATATGAAGAAAGTTATAAGTTATGCTACGTTCGTGGTCCAGAGGGAATTATTTTAGAGTTGGCGGAGAAAATCAGATAAATATTGAATGGTACTTTAAATGATTTGACTTCCAACTTTAAAGATTTCTTCTTAAACTAGCGGGTGCTATAGTAGAACAAGTAACTACCTATAAGGGTAGCTTTTTCTTATTGAACTAACGCAGCAGTTTACTAAAAGAAGAAGGATATTGTGGGGACTTTTTAGTGGATTTTTGACATACCTTCTTAACAGGAGGGATTATGTGTTAAAAAGGATATTGATTATTACTGGAATACTTATAGTGGGGATAGCATCATTTAGCCTGTTAAATATGCCTTCAGAAGTTGATACTGCTGTTGCGAATAAGGAGGAACCAGAACCTTTTTCTACTAAAGAACGAGAACTACATGTTTCTACATTGAATACGGTAACTGAAAAAATTCATGAGAAATATGGAGATTTGGAATTTGCTGTAAGTTCGAACTCGGAGATAGAATTGAATGTAAAAGTTAAAGAGAATGAAGAATATTTTTATTCAGTAAAAAAGGATATTGAGTCCATTGCAAAAAATGTAATTAAATCTTCCACATTAAAAGACTATACAGTTATTGTAGAAAGAATGGATTTATCTTTAATTTCCGAAGAAGCTGAAAATGCAAACAAAGAACTTTTACATTTAGCATCGAGTTTAATGGAAGGTCTTAAACATAACGACGTATTCGGAAATATAAATACTGAGTATCAAAAATCCATTACCATTCAAACTTCAATAAAAGGTTCAGATAAAGATGCACATAAGTTAGCAATGGAAATTGATGAGACAGTGAATGAAATCCTACATTCTAAGAAACTAAATTCTGTATCTAATATTTACTCTTATAAAATTAAAATATTGAATTCCAAAGGGGAAGTAGTAAATTAGTCAATTTATTGGCTAAACAATATTGGCACACCTTCTTCAACTAACGGGTGCTTTAGTTAAACAAGACCATCATTTCGATGGTCTGTTTTTATGTCCAAAACATCAAGTAGATTTCGGCGATCCATTGTGAAATGTTACACTTAAACTAACGCAGCAGGTTAGCTGTACAAGTTATAATTTAATGGTTTAAAGTTATAGAGCATTTCTTTGAATGAGGAATGCTTTTTATTTTTGCTTAAAACAAAACCCTGCAATAAAAATANTACCGATAGTTATATTATATATAATTTAAAGGAGGCCCTAATGGATATAAGTGAGATTATGAAAAAAATTAATGAAAACATGGACAAAATGGATTTAGTAGCTGCCAGAAGATTGATAGAGCATAATTTAGATTTAATAAATGAAAACAGACATCTTCTTCGAAGAAACGCAAGATCCTTATTTGAAATACTTCATAATACGGAATCAGTAATCAATACATTAAATCGTAGAGAGATGAATGTTATTTACTCAATTAATGCTCATGCTTCTAACTTTGATATTCGGGCATTAAAGCTTGCAATTAAAAATAATAGTGAACTTTTAGTTAGAAGAGGTATAAAACACTACTTAAATGAAGATGCAAAAACTTTATTAGCTGGTATGAATGTCATTAACGCTGATGAATAAATGATTGTTTAGAACGTCCACACGGGCGTTCTTTTTATTTGTATTAGATAGAGAAAATAAGGGGGATATGTGAATGACATCGGAGGGGAAAACAATGCTTAATCTAACGGGGCAGTTTAGTTTGAATAAGAGAAGTGGAGATGGAATTTCGCATTTGACAAAAAAATTTAACCAATTGAAAATGACGCTAATGGATTGTTAAATGAAGTATCACATATTTTAATTATAGTAGATGATTCATTGCTTTAAAGCTATTTCGTCTCTAAAGGTTACTTGGATCAAAAATTTTATGTTTCATTCTCGTCTTTTAAAAGAGCCAGTGCTTCACGAAGGAGAATTATATCTTGAAGAATTTGTTTTTTTACTGATTCATTAGGACACTTGTCATAGTCAAATAACAATTGATTGAGTTCCTTTGTTAAGAGTTCCATAAGCTTATTCTCCTTCAAGGCAGGTCTTAGTTAGTAGTATGAACTATTTTCCTTAAAAGAAAAAGTAAAAAGGTATTTTACATACTTCTTTTTAATGTAAAGGCGATTCAAATATAGATAACTGGATTGGAAATGGAAATACAAATAAAAAAGACCTTCCTCTTATACCTAAAGTTGATAATCAGTTTTAGATGGAATAGTGAAAAAAAAGAGTAGCTTTTGCTACTCTTTTTTCAAATAAATTTTAAGAAATAGATTCCATATTTACCAGGTTCCATTTAAAAGTTTCGAATTAGATTATTTGTTTTTTATCAAGAATACGTATTTCTACTTTTGTCTTTAACACAATTCTCGTAGGAATTATATTTGAAATAGTGAACTACACATGAATGTTACATATAATTTATTAATTTTATTATGTACAAGTAAGGTCATACGTACAGTTAGTGGGAGAAATTCTAAATATAATGAGTAAGTGAAACCAAATTAACACCTATATTCTATGTACCTCATCGCAAAGAATATTCTCTATCTTAAACAATTTCCTATCGCTATTTGACTATTTATATATTTTATTACTATTAAGCAAAGGAGGGGAGAAAATGGCTAATGACAGTAAACATAGTAAACATAATAAACATAATAAACATGATAAACATGAAACACTAAATGCATTAGATAAAAGAGTATCAACACTGGAAGAGTTATATGAGAATATGGAAAAGCAACAAGAACTATTGAATGAAATTCTATTGCAAATTAGAAAAAATCCTCGACAATCAGAATCACTTTTTAATATTTTGAAAGATTTAGACNTACTATTAAGCAAAGGAGGGGAGAAAATGGATAATGACAGTAAACATAATAAACATAATAAACATAATAAACATAATAAACATGATAAACATGATAAACATGATAAACATGATAAACATGATAAACATGAAACACTAAATGCATTAGATAAAAGAGTATCAACACTAGAAGAGTTATATGAGAATATGGAAAAGCAACAAGAACTATTGAATGAAATTCTATTGGAAATTAGAAAAGATCCTCGACCATCAAAATCACTTTTTAATATTTTGAAAGATTTAGAATTGGATATGGAGAAAATTATAAAGGTTGCTACATTTATTTGGCGTATATATACCGATAGTAATGAAGAGAAAATTTAATTATTTTTGTTCGGCAAGATAGTTGTCCATATTATTTCTGTTTAACAAGAATAGTTTAATAAAGTAAGCTTACAAAATTTTTTTAAGGAGTGTGAATTATGACTAATAGCGGCGGATACGGTTCTAGCTTTGTATTGATCGTTGTATTGTTTATTTTGTTAATTATTGTTGGAGCATCATTTTAATAAACATTAATAAATATAAGTTGTTAGAAATGAGAAAGAAGCTGATTTATAAATCAGCTTCTTTCTATGGAAATTGTGAAGATTTATACTTAAACTAGCCTAATATACGAACAGGAAAATAAGGTGTTCTTTTAGGAAACTTCCAAGTTGTAAATAATGCTTCGCATTGTACTTACAAAAAAGAACAAGTGTGAAGAATTAATCGAAACCGGAGATTAGAAAGTAGTATTCTTCGCACTTGTCATATTCAACAGTAGCCCCTTATATCAAATAAATGAAAGGAAATTTGAAGCTTAGCTATAGGAGTAAATATTACTTAATACTTCTTTGCAAATACCTTGTATATATTTATCTTTGAAATTTTTGGGACTTACCAACTTGTCATATGTACGATCTTGAAACAATTGATACGCCATAAGTTGCTCATAAACTTTAAAAACTCAAAAAACGGGTCATCCATTAGGTGATGATGTATTAAATGCTTTTTATAATTTTTCATCTCTTTTAAATGGCTGATTTTATAAAATTATTTACATTGTTATTCAACTAACGGGTGCTTTAGTTGAAGAAGGAACACTAAAATAATCACGTATAAGGAACAAAAAAGACTAGAACCAATATCAGACTTTCCCGACTGATATGGATCTAGTTATTAAAGTATAGGCAGCAAAAGGGTGTTTAATTCAACTGGAGGACGAATCATGAGGTTAGGTGATTCCCCATAGTTGCTTTATAGAGTATTCCCAATATTAAGCTGTATTTAGGCAAGAGCCTAAAGGAAGTGTCACATTTCGAACAAGATGGGGCACAAAGTGCAACATTCGTCAAAACAAAAAAGCTTCTCGTAAGATACTAGAGAAAAAAAGTGGATATGAGAAAAGTAGTTAATCTACTGTCACTGAGTCGCATCCTTATTTAATTTCTTTTTAAGTTTGTTAAATTTAGTGGTTAAATAGTGAATCTGTTTTTGCATCTCTTATGATGGTGTTTTTCTAATAAATCAAAAGAGAAATCACATTTTTAAAGTTAGATACACTACGCCGCATAGTGGTTGTGAAAAAATTCATAACTAAATATTTTTTTAACTTTGGGTAAAATTTCTATATCAATTTTGTATGTATCAGAATAGTATAATTTGAAAGCAAACGTTAAAATGTCTTTTTTTCGTTTTCTTTTAAAACATACATCTGGGGACTGTCAGGGTCAGGCAGTCCCTTTTATTTGGCAAGGTTTATCAGCTTATCAATTATCACGGCGTCCATTAAGGTACGCCTTTTAGCGCCCATGGTCTTCTTTGTGTTTAAATAGATATATCTTTTTTCTCTACAATTAAAGTATTTATACCTATAAATTGGAAAATCATAAAAACAATTAATAATTATCTGCTTATACCGATAGTTATATTATATATACGTTAAAGGGGATTCCTAATGGATATAAATGAATTGATGAAAACAATAAATGAAAGCATGGAGAAATTGGATCTGATTTCTGCCAGAAGATTAATCGAAAACAATTTAGATTTAATTAGTGATAACAGGCATCTTCTTAGAAGGAATGCAAGGTCGCTATTTGAAATACTAAAAAATAATACGGAGTCAGCAATCAACACTTTGTCTCGTAAAGAAATGAATGTTATTTATTCTATTAATGCTCATGCTTCCAATTTTGATATTAGGGCATTAAAACTTTCTATTAAAAATAATCCTGAACTGTTAGTGAGAAAGGATATAAAGTACTATCTTAATGAGGATGCAAAAACTTTATTAACGGGAATCAAAGTGATTAATGATGATGAATAAATGTTATTCGAAAAAAATATATAATTGAGAACGTCCATACTAATAGAGTCGAAGTGTTATAAATGGACAATAATCAAAAAGAAGAGGTAAATCAATTAATAGAGGCATTGCTGTAGAAGATGCCTCGAGGAAAAGTAATGGATAGATTAAATCAAATACTACATATGCCTAATGAAAACTTTGATGAGCTGGCAGAATATTGCCGTATACTAGATGAAAGAGAAACCACCAACCGTTAATAATTCGGAAGGTGGTTGTTTTTTAGTTAGCTTTTAGAACTAACGCAGCAGTTTAGTTGAACAAGGGTTGGTAGGAATCAGCCTGTAAAGGATATAAATATCGAAGAGGCAATAGCAATTTAAGTTAATGACAAGTTAAATAAACCATATATAAAAATTTTGAATGAACTTAGGATAAGTTTCAGAGATTGAGCTACCATGAAAATAAATTTCTCCTTCTAAATCGTTAAATAATGAGGAGAGCGTGCATTAATAAGTCTATGGGTTTCGGTGGACTATTATTATAGACAACTTTTAACCTTTCATTCTCTGTGGTGCAGTACTATTTTGAGCTGCATGGATTGCTATACGGGTGCATTATTCAAGTAGAGAAACGTCCTTAATACGTTGCTCCTTTTACATTTAAATTTACTCCTGATAATACTCCTTCATTAATCTTCCGTATAACTGAGCGTAAAACCTGGTAGTTTCACTTTTCTCATGACTCATAAGACTTTGTATGACTTCCTAAGGGCTCCATCACTCACAAATGAGTTGCATTGCTGTACTTTAAGTGATGAATTATTATTGAAAGCTATGTCAAAAAGCCAATGAAATTTAAGGGGACACTTTAAATGTCCGGTGAGTAAAGGTATCAACAAGGTCGACTTAAAAGAAGCAGTTAATAAATTGTGTTAACAAGTAAATATTCAGTGATTGAATCGAAACAGGTAATTTATGAAGTTGAATCAGTAGGTTGAAAATACTATCTCTTAGTTTATAATTGAAAGTATACATAATGGTTATTATTGGGAATGAGGGGATTCTGATCAGTGTTATATGGGATAATATTTGTCGTTTTATTTGCGTAGTTATTGGTTTAATTCTCCTAAGTGCCTTTGTAGGGGTATTTATGAATGGACTTCAATTGGATTTTAATTCATATATAGACATAGTTCTTCTTATCATTAAATCATTAATTCTTCCACAAACTATAGAATTCACAGGACCAACAGGATTTGAGTATTCTATATTTACAAACTTCTGGGATTCCTACTTATATTCTGCATATATATTTCTTGCTGCATTATTCTTATCAATAGTACTAGGTATCTTCGTTGCTTATCTAACTACATTATTACCTAAAAAAATTAACTTGTTTACTATAAGAACTGCCTCACTATTAGAGTCGTTACCAGACTTGTTTATAATTATAGTAATTCAGTTTTCTGTTTTATTTTATTTTAAACAAACTGGGATCCAATTGTTTTCAATTGTTGGTACGGCCCAGAATAGATCCTATATACTACCAACAGTAGCTTTGACGTTAATCCCATCTTTAATGATTTATAAAGTTGTTCTTTTCCTGGTGAATGAAGAATTGAAGAAATCATACGTACAATTAGCAAAGAGTATAGGTTTCAACAAATCTCAAGTATTTTTCATTCATGTTTTAAGAAATATTACTCCAAGTATTATTCTGCAAAGTAAGTCTGTCATCATAATTTTGTTATCTTCCATGGTAATCTTTGAAAAACTTTTTAATATAAATGGAATTTTCACGTTTTTAATAACTTATCCAGAACCTGAAATCATTGCTTTTACACTTATTATGATTTATTTGCCTATCTTTATAGTTAATACATCGCTGATTGAATATATTCATAGAAAAACAGGGCAAAGATTGGAATGGTGATTTAAATGAGTATAGCGAAGAGAACTTTTCGAAATAAACTATTCCTATTTGGATTTATCATAATCAGCGGCCTATTGTTAGCTAGCATTTTATATTTTATAATTTATCATGATCGTATACCTACGGCTCCATTATTGTTTGATAATAACGGGAAACCAATACCAGCACCGTATAGTGGAATACTTTATCCACCCTTTGGTACTGATAACTTTGGAAGAAATATTGCAATAGTGATGCTTATAGGTGCGAAATATACTATATTTGCAGCTATTGCTATTACACTAATAAGAGTTGTCCCTTCTATATTTTTTGGATTTCTTATTCATTATTACTTAGGAAAATTCAAGAAACCAATTAAATACATTGCTGATTCTATTAATTATTTTCCAGTTACCCTTTTTGCTTTTTTAATATTAAACTGGATAAGTTTTGAATCGATATTAATGCAAGAAGGTATTTATTCGATTTGGGAATTAGTATTAATATATATTTTAGTTCTATCTGTTTTTTTTATTCCTTTCAATTCAGTATTAATTGCAAATGAAGTCCAACTAATAAGTAAGATGGAATTTATTGAATGCTCTCGAACTTTAGGGGCAACCACATGGCATATCATTTCAAAGCATATTAGAACTTTTTTAGTTCCAAAGTTATATTTAATTTTAATAAAAGAGTTTATGCAGTCACTCATTCTCATGGCTCACTTAGGTGTATTGAAAGTATTTATTGGGGGAATCACTTTTAAAGAAGATTTATTTGGGATATCTAGACCTGTTTCTCCATCAAGTGAATGGGCAGGTACCTTAGGAATGTGGTGGAGTTTCCTATGGACTTCATATCCTTGGATATCGTTAATACCTATAATCCTATTAACTGTTTTAATATTAGCTGCAAAATGTATATTAGATGGATTACAAAATGTTTTGTTAACAGATGAGCGGGTAGCAAAAACTGTAGATGAAGACTTAAATGTGAAATTTAAAAATCTGAGTGCATTTCAGTTACTTAAAAACAAAAAAAATTCAGAATGATTTTTCTAAGTTTAAAGCAACTTGTAAATGGTATTATTGCTGTCGTCTCCCCTACATCAAATAAAAGAAGTTTCATCTCAAATAGATATTTATATTAAAATAACAATAATTTTTGTGAAGGAATATACTTCAACTAACGGGGTAGTTTAGTTTAATTAGAGGAAATACTTCAGCGGTGAAGAATGTATTAGAGAGCATTCCTTAATGCACTGGACCTCATTATTAGATACAAAACAAACAATGGAAGCCCAGTACAACGTGGTGAGTTTTTTTGTAAACAGCCTAGTCAGCAATTTGGCTAACGGACTTTCGAGGTATAACTAATAAGCCAAATTTCCTGATAGAGAAATTTGGCTCTTTTTGAGAGGTTAACTCTATTTTTGATCTATTCTGCTTATGCAAAACAAGTAATGGCAGAAATGCGACAATAGATAGCTATTTTTATATGATAAGATTCAACTCTTTTGTTAACGGCAGGATATTTTGGCTAAACGTCGTATTTCATCGCTTAGTTTTCGCATGCTGGTAGAGCCTAAAGGTGTAGTCAACACTGGTGAAACTAATTTAAAACTAACTGCTGAAAATAACATATGGATTTAGACCAATAATTCAGTTACTTTCTTTGGATCAACTTATAAAAGGAAGTAGTTACATATTTTCCGTAATCGGGAGCGATTCATTAATAAGAATCGCTTTTCTTATAGAACTAACGGGTGCTTTAGTTAAACAAGACCATCATTTTGATGTTCTATTTTTTTATCCAAAACATCAAGTCGATCTCAGAAATCTATTGTGAAATGTTACACTTAAACTAACGTAGCAGAATACTTTAATAAGCCATACCGGCATAATAACCTTTAAATGATTTTTTTGATTGGAGATGTAGGTTAATGATTACAATTGCAGATGCTGAAAACCACCTTAAAAATAGAATTGGTGAAATCACAAATGATGGGCAAAAAATATGGGAAGAGTTTAAGTCATTCGCAAAAGAAGCTGTTGTAGGTGAAGAAGAAAAAACCATATTATTTCAGTGTGGGGTGTATGACTTCACAGGTGAAAAGCTATTTTATTATGATTTTATTAGACAGTTCACTGATGGAAATGGTGATATTCAACAACTACATTGTGAATTCGTTTTTGAACCAATTAAAGAGTTAAAGAAATTAGAAGCATCAGAATGGTATTTTGACACAGATGGTGAAATAGAAGATTTTTTTAATGAAATAGAAAAACTAGATGAATTCAAAATTCCATTGAACCATACCCCACTTCGATTTAATTTATATCAAGAAGAGGCTTAACACTTTTCACTAACGGGTGCTTTAGTTAAAGAACATGGGTTGCTTAGGCAGCCCTTTTTTTCTTAATAAACTAACGCGGCAGTTTAGTTCAACAAGGAGGGATATTTGACAGAGCGGCGAAATAGTAAATAAAGTTGAATTGTAAAGGGGTATTATATGTCCAAGTATATTAGTATATTCTTCTTAACATTAATGGCTAGTGTAATTTTATTTTTTCTATTTGCTGGTGTATTTGATGGCGGTGATAATACCGAAGTAGCGGTTTATACATTTGGTACAATAATCGTTTTACTTCTATCATATTTGATTTCAATCATGTACTTTTTAATAAATTTATTAAAAAGGAAAATTTAGTTCTACTTTTCACTATCGGTGCTTTACTTCAAGAAGGAGTAAAGCTCTTTTTTCTTATTGAACTAACGGGGCAGGTTAGCTTAATAAATATCAGATTTTGAATAGTTTATTTTAAATTTAGAAATATGTTATTATTTCACATAAGAGTATATTGCTTTAAATAATTTTAAAAGAACTTTGGAGGAACAATATGAATATAAAGTTAGCTACGCTAGAGCAAGTTAATCAAATAGAAATTTTATATCAAGAGCTTTTTTTTAAAATGTCAAACTTTCAGCCCAAATATATAAAGCCTGCAAAGCAGGATGTAGAGTTTATAAGGAAAACAATCAATGAAAAGGATTCGGATATTTTATTAGCTGAAATTGATAACTGTACTATAGGTTTTTTACTTATTCAAGAACTAATCACACCATCATATACGTGTTTGGTTGAACATAAATACGCATTTATTCCAGATATAATTGTTGGAACCAAATATCAATCTCAAGGAATTGGTTCAGCTTTGTTATTAGAAGCAAAAAAATGGGCTGAAAATCGAAATTTAGATTACTTAGAGTTGAATGTACTGTCTGAAAATATTGGTGCTATTACTTTATATGAAAAGCAAGGATTTATAGATGTGAGCCATACAATGCGCTATGAATTTAATTGAAAAGACATAGGGAGTATTAGTATGTTAAGAAACTAATTAATTCTGTTCAGTAATTGGGTCGTATTGTTAAAAATCAGAAGGAATTTTTGAGAAGGAAGTTGAAATTAATGATATTCTTCAACTAACGGGTGCTTTAGTTAAGAAGACCTTCTTTTGAAGGTCTTTTTTTTACGTCCAAAACATCAAGTATATTTAGGTGATCCATTGTGAAATGTTACACTTAAACTAACGCAGCAGGTTAGTTGAAGAAGGAAACGGGGACAAAAAATTATTTACTAAACAAAAAAAGGTAAATTTGAATGGAAAATAGATAGGAGATAAAAATGCGTAATAAGAAGTTAAGGGGTTTAAAGCGAAAAACGAGAAATATGATAAAGCGAATCTGGGAGAAAACTTCTGATTTTCCTTTGGATTTTTATAATGGGTATTGGCATCTTCATTTACCAGTTGCCCAAGCTTTTATTGATTCCGACAGGACTCCTTTTGGAATTAAGAGACTTTGTGTTCAAACTTTATTAGAACGAGTTAAACATTTGATTGAAATCAAACCAAATACACCTGATAAGTGTCGAGTGGTTGTTTATATTAGTTTTCAAGCATTGTTTGATTCTCAAATTATAGTGTTTGTTGGTGATTCTCACTTCGGCTGGTTCTTTAATAGAAATGACGAATTTCAAAAATGGATTCCCCTGTCCAAAGAAAGAAGTTTTGAGAATGATTGGGGAATAAATATCCCCAAAGATATGGATGTCTTAGGATTTGAAGAAGAAATAACCGATGAAGACAGTGATGTTTATAGAAGAGATATTTGGTTTATTGGTGAATTAGAGTAGGCTAAATAATTCTTCTTCAACTAACGAAGCAGTTTAGTTGAATAAGTAATTAAAGTAAAATAAGGTAGGGGTGTTAATTTATGAATTATCGTTTGTACTTTGCTGTACCTACATTTACGTTTGATGAAAATGACAGCTTTCCAATGACAGATAACTATGTATATTGGATTCCATTGATGGAATATTTCTTAAAAGGATCAGACACCATAGAAATACATTCATGGTACGATGAAAAACATGTAATAGAAGAAATCATTTACTTATCCAATCTCACGGAAATACCAACGGAACATAAATTAACTTGCTATAAAGGCAAATTAAACCCCATAATTGTAGAGCATATTTTGAGAAACAACGTAACCACCAACGGAAGACTAAAGTGGTTCTCCATTTTTTTAAGTAAAGAGGGGCAATCCATTTTTAGCTCAGAGCATTGGGGAACGGAATTCTTTGCACATGCTGTTAATAAAAATGATATTTCTTTCATTAAATCAATTATGCCAAATGATACTAATTTTCATATACAATAATTGCTAACAAGTGCTTTAGTTAAACAATTGGCTGCCTGTAAGGGTAGCTTTTTCTTGTTGAATTAACGGGGCAGTTTAGTTGAAGAATAAGGGGAGGGATAGTGAGAAAAATTTAATTCTCACTATTATTGAAATTCTACTGCGACTGTTGGTTCGTACTCACTCAGCACATCAATTATATAGTCTGAAGTAATATATAAATGATGTTCAGCTTTGGGTTGTAGAACAGCCCTAGCGGGAAAAATATTGTCATACCAAGATAAAAAACTAGAGTTTTCAACTTTATAAAAAGTAGGTTCAAAAGTAAGTTTACTTAGTCCTTCTTTTTCTCTATCTTTACCCACTTTTGATATTAGTTCTTCAATATCTGGCCTTGTCATCTCATCAAAGAAACGAAATGTGATGATTGCATATTTTTGGGACTTTTTATTTTCGTAAGTAAAAGTATATTTCTTTGAATGCTTTGCATCTTCAACAACGAGTACAAAATCTTTGCGATAGTGCATTTCATAAAAAAGTAACTCGTTATAAAATCTGCTAAACTGAATTTCTTTTGCTTTAATAGGTTCCCAAACAATTAGTTTTTCTATACTCATTAATCCATCTCCTCATATAATAGGTTAAATAACAATTGTATATATTATTATAATTCGTATTTTAGAGGATTATAGCACAAATAGGAAAAATTGTTTTTATCTGTTAGGTCTCATATCCAGAATAATGTGTAAAAAAGAGAAGGTACTTGTTCAAAAAACATGTGCTTTAGTTAAACAAGATTATCATTTGGATGATCTATTTTTTTGTCCAAAACAAAGTAAATTTCGGTGTTCATGTGTGAAATATTACACTTAAACTAACGCAGCAGGTTAGTTGAAGAAGAAGGTTTTTTTGCGAATGTGTTGAATAAGTTAATATATGTAAATTATTGAACAAAGGGGAGAATCATGAAAGTAATTTATACTAGTTTATTTACTGTACTCGGACTATTATTTTTATCAGGATGTACCAATCAACAAGTAGTTAATGATACTAAGCAATCAGTAAAGATTGAGGAAGAAGTGGAAAGTGACCATTTAAATGTTAGAGAAAACGAAACCTATACTGTTCCATTTAAGATTAGTGAAATTAATAGTGATTTTGCTAACTTGAATGATAGTGCTTCAGATACTCCTCTTAGAGGGGTGAGGTATGAAGTATCGTTGTTTTCTGAAAAAGAACTCACAAATGAGGAAAGAATATCTTTTAACTTTGAAGTTGTAACTGATTCTTCTTTATTGAAAGAATCATTGGGACCAATTCAACCCTTGGGTTTGAGAGAATCATTGGGACCAATACAAACAGACACACTTGATGGTTACTTATAAACCCTTGTCTTTGAAACAATGTATAGAGATTACTCCAAGGAAGAACTTGAAAAGCTAAATAAAGAACGCAACTTTCAAATTACCCTTAAATATGAAGGTGTAATTAAAAAAGTTGAGTTTTTATAATCCTTATTCAATTAACAGGTGCTTTACTTCAAGAAGTAGTGAAGCACTTTTCTTATGGAACTAAAGGGGCAGTTTAGTTGAGTAAAAAAATGAATTGGAGGTCGAACAGATATGAAACGAGAGGGAATTGTTAAATGGTTTAAAGAAGAAAAGGGTTATGGTCGTATTATGCTTGACGGTGAGGATGGAAATCATGTTTTTGTTCATTTCAGTTCGATTTTACCTGATAAAGAAAGATTTCCGAATGGATTCATATTCCTTAAACAAGGTCAAAAAGTATCCTTTGATTTAATTGAAAACCCAAATTCTACTGACCAAAAGCAAGTTGCAGAAAATGTAATCATTATCTCTGACTTAAAAAAATCTTATTAAACTAACGGGTGCTTTACTTCAAGAAGGACATTGTGTTTTTCTGGGGACTTTTTGGTGGATTTATGACATACCTTCTTAACAGGAGGGATTATATGTTAAAAAGGATATTGATTATTACTGGAATACTTATAGTGGGAATAGGATCATTTAGCCTGTTAAATAAACCTTCAGAAGTTGATACCGCTATTGCTAATAAGGAGGAACCAAAACCTTTATCTACTAAAGAACGAGAACTACATTTTTCTACATTGAACGAGGTAACTGAAAAAATCCATGAGAAATATGATGAGTTGGAATTTGGTGTAAGTTCAAACTCGGAGATAGAATTGAGGGTACAAGTTAAAGAGAATGAAGAATATTTTAATTCAGTAAAAAAGGATATTGAGTCCATTGCAAAAAATGCAATTAGATCTTCCACATTAAAAGACTATACAGTTGTTGTAGAAAGAATGGATTTATCTTTTGTTACCGAAGAAACTGAAAATATAAACAAAGAACTTTCACATATAGCATCGACTTTAATGGAAGGTCTTAAAGATTACGACGTATTCGGAAATATAAATACTGAGTATCAAAATGAGTATCAAAAATCTATTACCATTCAAACAACAATAATAGGTTCAGATAAAGATGCACATAAGTTAGCAATGGAAATTGAAGAGACAGTGCATGAAATCCTACATTCTAAGGAACTAAATTCTGTATCTAATATTGACTCTTATGAAATTAAAATATTGAATGCCAAAGGGAAAGTAGTAAATTAGTCAATTTATTGGCTAAACAATATTGGTACCCCTTGTTCAACTAACGGGTGCTTTAGTTAAACATGGTGCCTGTATGGGTAGCTTTTTCTTATTGAACTAACGGGGCAGGTTAATAAATCAACGCCTTAGAAAATTCGAAAATTATAATGGAGGTTATTAGCTTTGCAAAAATGCGAGAAATGCAATGCACATTTTAGTTGGAGTAAAATCTATGAATCCTTCTGGCTGAATTATAAACCTATTAAATGTAACGAATGCGATACAACACATAAGATAACAATACCAAGCAGGTTAATTTTTGTCTCTTTTACTATTCTTCCAATGCTTACCTTCGGTTATTTTCTGTCTCCTTTTAACAATGGTCTTGTGACACTTGGTATAGCTATTTTTATTTTAATAATTGGTTCTTTGTTGGCACCTTTTCTTGTTACTTATAAAGAGTCTTTGTGAACTAATGCACTTAAACTAACGGGTGCTTTAGCAAAATATGGCCATCATTTTGATGGTCTATTTTTATGTCCAAAATATTAAATTGATCTCAGATATGCATTGTGAAATGTTACACTTAAACTAACGCGGCAGTTTAGTTGAAGAAGAAAATGGGAGTTGTAATGTCGTATTTGACACAAAATGTGTAATAAATAGAAATAACTAAAAACCGCTCTATTCTTAGTAATGAATGAGCGGCAAGCTGAAAGATATATTATTTTTTTACAGCGTGAATATAATGGATCGTTTCAAATGCGGTCAAATAATCGGTTCGATTACTAAAGAAAAGGTCATTTATATTATCAGGAGATAAGTGTTCATAAATGAGTAATCCTAGCTCATCTAATAAGTTTTCGATTTCATAATAGGAGAAGCACGATTTCATTGGTTCTCCACCGACAGATGCCATTTTCACCATGTTCTCTACTCTATTGGATAAACCTTTTTCATGAAATAACTTTTCGTCTGCGTAATCAAACACAATTGAACTACCGGGCGGGACTTTAGTAAACAAATTCTTAATTAAATTAATGATTTCATCTTTAGTTAAATAATATGAAACACCTAACAGGCTAAAAAAAGTTTTTTGGTTTTTAAATCCTTGTTTCACCAATCTCTCATCTGAAAATTGTTGGGTAAAATCCATTGGGACAAAGTGAAGATTATTTGGAATTTCGAGTTGAGCATTTGCCAGCCGTTGTTTTTTAAAATCCTGAGTGGTTGGATAGTCAACTTCAAATATTTCTAGGATTTTTTTAAATTGAGCATGACGGAAACAAAATGTATCCATTCCAGCACCTAGAATTACATACTGCTTTAACCCCAATTTTATTTCGTTTATTAATACTTTTTCGCAAAATGCCGTTCGTGCCAAGGTAGTCGGAGAAAGTTGTACTTGTGTAATCCATTTTAAAATTTCATCTGGATCATCTTTAAACCTTTGTGCAATATCTTTGATGAAAAACTGTATTCCTTGAATCATATTCTCTCTGATGTCGGAAAACTCTTTATCAGAAATAAGATCATTTACAATAAAATCATCGAAAATTTTAGGGTAATCAAATTTACTGTGATATGCTCTCCCAAAAGCTGATATTAAAGAAGTGATACTGGATTCATTCTGTTTCAAATATTTATCCTCCTTTATAAACAAAAATAAGATTCCCCTGGCCAGGAGAATCTTATTATAAAACAAAATTATTTAGTTGTAAATTATAGCATATATGAATAATTTTGTCAATAAAAACAGCTTTTTATTATTTTTTTTTATAGCAGCAGCAGCGCAGTACAAACATAATGTGTAATAAAAGAGAAGGTGCTTATTCAACTAACGGGTGCTTTAGTTGAACAAGGGGCTGCCTGTAAGGGTAGCTTTTTCTTTTTGAACTAACGTAGCAAGTTAGTTCAACAAGCAAATGGGGAATTTGTTTAAAACTGGAACCTCAATTCGTTTCAAACGTATTCAAGTAAAGCGCAGATTTGTTGGAGTCTATTTAAAAATATTTACTTGGGAGGGTATTGTTAATTATGGAAGGATATATAAGTATTGGGTTTATGATTATTGGATTTCTTATATTATATTATGTGATTCAGATAGCAGTTACAAAAGGGATTAACAATTCAGCTATTGGCAAATTACTTGAAAAAGAAAACGGAGAAAGAGTAAATGAAAGAGTGAATGAAAGTTTAACAATTGAAGACGTGCTTGAAAAATATAAAAAAAGAGATAATAACAATAAGAGTTGATGCTATTTAAATTGAAATTCTTTAATTAACGGGTGCTTTAGTTAAAGACCAAGGGTTGTTTAGGCAGCCTCTTTTTTTATTCAACTAACGAGGCAGGTTAGTTGAACAAGAAAAATGGAAGGAAGTGAATATTGTGATTCGCTTTGCAGAATTAGGAATTTTCTTTAATCCAATACTTGCGATAATTATATGCGTAAATTTAGTTTCTATTATGGAGAAAGTAAAAAATAATGAAGATACTTCTACTAATACTATAATTGTTAGTTTATCTTTAGCCTATATTGTTTTTACTATTTCAATACTTGCTAGCTCTTAATTAGTTCTTGTTGAACTAACAGGTGCTTTACTTCAAGAAGGAGTAAAGCCTTTTTTCTTATTGAACTAAAGGGGCGGGTTAGTTCAATAAAATACATATCTCACCTAAATAAAGAAAGAAGAGGAATTCCAATGTATTTGAGGGATATAGGTTTGTATTTGGAGTATAAACCAAATAAAGAATATATAGATGAAGTAATGTTAACTCAAAATTTAACTAAAGAAGAGGCAATGAGACTAGATTATTTGGAGAATTGTAAGGATTTTCATGTTTTATTTGGTGACCAAGTACGATGTATAGCTAGATTGTATACAGATATATTAGGAAAGTTTAAAACGGAAGAGACAAAAAAAATAAACATCTATTGTGTAACTGATTTAGATAAGATAAATAGTGTACCTAAAACTGCACTTGGATTTACAGATGTATATGTATACATAGACTTAGAATCCTATTGGAAGCTATCCAATATGGAAAAGAAAAAAGTTGTACTTGGAAAAATTAACGAAGGAATAATACAGGTTGCAAATCATTATTCTTGGGATATTAGTCCTTTTAATCGAGTTTCAAAAGAAATAATGGATCGAAACTATGTTAATGAATATTTGTTGAAACCAAAATCCTCACCCGATAGAAAACATAAGGCAGAGATTTTTTGCCAGCATGATATTGACTTTATTACTATTTCGATGATTATTAGAGAACGAAAGTCAAATGAGATGAGAAAAAGTGAATTACTATTTAAAGATAGACCTCATGAATTATCATTTGTTCAAAAACTAGGGGATTTAAAGTGGATTTCAAATAGAGAGGTTACACTTACACATAGATACAATCTCCGTAAAAAGTGGACAGTTAAGATGGATGAATAAATCTCATTATAAAGGATTTGGCTATGGATAATGAAATTGTTCTTATTCAACTAACGGGTGCTTTAGTTGTAGATCATTGAGCTGATTAGACAGTTCTTTTTCTTATTCAACTAACGCAGCAGGTTAGTTGAAGATGGATTATTATATTTGTGGGATGGTGATAGTATGAAAAATGATATATTGAAAGCATTCTTTATATTATGGGGGCTTATTTTATTTATTGAGCTACTGTGGTTTGGTTTGTTGACTAATAGAGCTCATTCAACTTCAGAAGTAATATTTGCTGTCACTGTGATTGCTGTAACAAGTGTATTTGGTTCGGTTGGAATGTGTCTATTTAAAAGTTCGAGGTAATAAAATCTAATTCAACTACCGGGGTGCTTTACTTGAAGATCATTCAGCTGTTTAGTCAGCTCTTTTTTCTTCTTCAACTTTAGGAGCAGCTTAGTTGAAGAAGGAATAATTAGGGAAAAGCTGAATATATAGTTAAAGAACTATACTTTTGAATAGAACACTATTTAAATTTCAAGTAAGTGTCTCTTTTCCTTAACATTGGGGGGAGGCATAAAAGGAGTAACTCATTTGAAATCAAATATTCTCTTTGTATTTTTAACTTCATTATTATTAATAACTGGTTGTAAGCCTAGTAATTCGGTAGAAACATATGAAACAAAAAAGGAAAATGTAATCGATATAGTAGATGAGAAAGTATTAAAATTGATGACTCAGAAGAAGAGTTTTCATATTTAACCGGCTTGTCGGAAGAAGAATTAAAGTCATATGAACTATTTGGCAAGGAATATGACACAAATTACTTAAAAGGTTTCTCACCAGAAAAGATTATACTTATATATATTCATTCAGCAGTTATCGATGATATAGAAGCAATCTATTCGTTGACTTATATTGATGGTGAACTACCTGATTTTGATACTTTTAAAGAAAAATATTACAAAAATCTTAATATATCCAACTTGGAAATAGCCCTAGATTTCAGATATTATGATTCAATCAAAATAAAACAAGAAGATAGTAATGGCATATTAGTCGAATTGATGGTTAATTATGGAAGGTACACAGTGTCAACATTAATGGGATTAAAAAAAGAAAATGATATATGGAAAATTGAACTATCAGACTTATTCAAAAAGTGAGCTCTTTTGTATTTATCGTCTTCAAATAACGGTTGCTCTAGTTAAACAAGTGGCTGCCGCCTGTAAGGGTAGCTTTTTCTTATAGAACTAACGTAGCAGTTTAGTGCAACAAGGACTATCGACAGATTTACAACGCTAAGTAAAGAAATGTTACTAAACTACGCTTTGGGCACATTTTTGTTCTACATATCACTAATAGATTATTATTTTAGAAAATTAAGATATAATAAGAGTGACTTTATTTACAAAGGATTGATTAATATGAAACAGGTAACAAAGGTGATTGAAAAGTAGATATAGTTTCTCTTTTCAAAGCAATAGTTAGTTCGTATAGGTTTTACAAAGTGGTCTGGGAACGAAAGAATAGATTCATTTTGGGGACAAACAAGTATGATTTAGGAAGCAGGTAAATAAATGATTCCACTAGTGTATGACCAAGTTAATGGCTGGGGCAAAGACGATGAATTTTTTTTAGCACTATTGAAGAAGATTAATGTAAAAACTATAGCTGATTTAGGCTGTGGGACAGGGAGATTTACAACTCATTTTGCGAAAGCAGAATATCAGATTACAGCTATTGACCCGAATGAAGAAGCGATTGAATATGCGAAAAGTAAAGAGTATCCAGGAGAAGTGATATGGATTATTGGTGATAGTACAAATTTACAAACAAATGCGTTTGAAGCTATCATTATGACAGCGAATGTTGCACAAGTGTTTCTTACACAGGAAAGTTGGGAAAATGTCGTTGCTGATGCGTATCGAGCATTAAAACCCGGAGGACACTTTATTTTTGATACACGTAATCCATTAGCAAAGGCGTGGGAACAGTGGGAAAAGGACACGGCACTGGAAGTTGCAACAGATTTGGTGAACGGTGAACCACTTGAAATATGGACGCAATATGAAGGATTAGTAGACGATGTTTTTACGTTTTATGAAACGGTGAAAAAAGCACGTACGGGGGAAGTAGTTATTCATGAAAAAATGCAAATAAAATTTAGAACACAGGAAACAATCTATGAATCATTAAAAATAGCAGGTTTTTCACAGATTCAAGTTTATGGAGATTGGGAGTTTAAACAAGCAACTTCAAATACAAAATCTTTTATTTTTCACAGTATAAAATAAATAATTTTCTTGATTTTTTAGGAATTAAGTTTATAAATGCGTAAAAAAGATTGTGATGTATTGTACTTAAACTAATGGGTGCTTTAATTGAAGATCATGGAGCTGTTTTGGCAGCTCTTTTAAGGGGCAGGTTAGTTGAATAAGGATTTTCCTAATGAAGATTGAAGAATGATAAAAGAATATGATTGGAAAGTGGGGAGTTAGATGTTAAGGAGTGAACTTATTTCAGAAATAGCAAATAGAATCTTGTGTATAGAAACATATCATCCAATTAGAGTAGGAGTTAGTGGAATAACTTCATCTGGTAAGACAACGCTTGCTAATGAGCTTATGGAAGAACTTCGAAAGAGAAAGATGGATGTGATTAGGACTAGCATAGACAATTTTCATAATCCAAGGGTTATTCGATACAGACAGGGTAAGGAATCTGCTATTGGTTATTACGAGGATGCTCACGACTACAATTCCTTTAAGCAGAAACTATTAATACCTTTAGGTCCAGGGGGAAACCTGCATTATCAAACAAGTTCTTTAGATTTAGCAAAGGACGAGTATGTGAACCCAGAATTAAAAATAGCAAAAAGGGATACGATTTTTATTATTGATGGAACTTTTTTATTTAAAAAGGACATAAGTGACCTATACGATTTTAAAATATTTGTTAAAACTGACTTTGAGTTAGCCAGAAAAAGAGGAGCTAAAAGAGAAGAACGTGCATTTGGAAGTTATGAAAAAGCTGAAGAAATGTTCCTAAAAAGGTATCACGTTGCTTCAAAACTTTATTTAGAACAACACTCACCTCAACTTATTGCAGATGTAGTCATTAATAATAATGAAATAGATAACCCATATTTTATTTAAAAGAAATATCTTATTCAACTAACGGGGCAGGTTAGTTGAATAAGCTTGTAAAATTTAGTCAGGGTTAAAAGGAGATTGTGAATATGAGTTTAGCAAGTTATATTGGATGCAATATAGAAATACCTCTTATTAATGAAGAGTCAGACGATTTAATTATTATTGGAGATTGTTTTTCGAACGAGTATAACCGACGAGATGTGAAAAAACATTAATTTACCACTCCTTTTATTTATGAAGTATCAAGTGACTGGGGAATAGAGATTTCGGAATATATGAACCCAAAAACGTGTGCTGAATCAAAAGAGAAGCTAATCGCACTGTGTAAAATTATGGACAGTTACATTGATAAAGGTGATTATTTTGAATTGTATAGTTGCTGGGTTGGAGAAGAAGCCGATAAGCGAGAAGGTGAGATAACTCTTCGCATCAATAAATTTGACGTTGAACAGATAAAAATGCCTGAAAAAACGTTAGTGAAATTTGAAAAATAGGTTATTCTTCAACTAACGGGTGCTTAGTTAAACAAGACCATCATTTCGATGGTTTATTTTTATGTATAGGACATCAAGTAGATTTCGACGATCCAGTGTGAAATGTTTAAAACGACAAAAAACTTGGAAGTAAGCAAATTATCAATTGGTATTCTACAGATTTCTTTTGGAGTGGTTTCAGCTGAAGTTACAAAATAAAAAATGGAAAAGTTCGCAAAACTATATAATAATCCAATTATTATGGAAACATTAATAGTGTGAACCTTATAATTGAACTAGGTGATTAAAAGTGACTATACAAAATAAAAAGATTATTGATATCTGTGATAACCGCAGACTATTCAATAATAATTCACGTAAAAGTACCCCAAGCGTAATTTTCATAGCAGGGTTAGGCGATAGCTTTGAGACATGGAAAAAAATCCAAGACCGAATATCGCAAAAAACATCAACCTTTTCCTATAACAGGTCGGGTATTGGCAGGAGTCAAGTCGCATCCGTCCCGACGACTTGCTATGATCTAGTCGAGGAGCTCAACGAATTGTTACTAGCGCTAGAAGTGGAGAAGCCCTATATATTGGTGGGACATTCTTTTGGTGGTTTGGTCGCTAGATTATATGCCAGCCTTTATCCACTGAACATCTGCGGTATGGTTTTGGTTGACGCTGCACCAGAATATAAAGAACTTGCCTATGAAAAGGTTCTACCCGAAAATCTGCTTGCAAGAAATAGGGAATATTACAAGAATCCTATGTTGAATAGTGAGAAGATTGATAAAATACAAAGCTATAAGCAAATCGTTGATCATTCAAAGCAAAGTAACCTCCCTCTCGCAATTATTACAAGAGGTTTACCTGACAATGTTGAAGAGGGATGGCCATCTCAAGAAATATTGGAAATTGAGCAAAGACTCCAAGCAGAATTCCAATGGCTATCAACGTCAAGCAAGTACCGGATTGCTAGTCGAAGTGGACATTATATTCATCATGATGAGCCAGACGTTGTTATAGAGGAGATTATGTTAATGATGAAGGAGATGGGGAAATGAGCGATACAAGGACCAAATTGATGCTGGATTTGCAAAGAATTGAGAAGGATGAGTATCAGTTACGCGAAGGTGAGCAGCATCAAGATTTCTTACCTTTGTTACTTCAATATATTGGCGATCCTCAGCCAGAATTACGGGATAACCTGATTTATCCGATGTTTTATATGTGGATTAAGGAAGAGAATAGGTTCAGTGAAGAGGAGTTACGAAGCCTCTTAACTGTTCTGACTGATGAGAACCATTTGTTCTATAGTATTGGCAGCAAGGATGATCAGTCAGTTTTTACAAGGACGTTCTCTGCCTTACCTATCGCTTTGATTGTGCAACGCCACAGGCAGAATCCATTTTTTGATCAAGATGAAATTGAGCAATTAATGCATGCAATGCTCCGATATTATAAAGAGGAGAAGGATCTGCGAGGTTACCTTTTAGTAGGAGGCTGGGCTCACAGCGCGTCTCACGGTGCGGATGTTTTTGTCGAGCTGGTGCAGTGCAAGGAAAGCAGCGTCGCAATGCTGCGTGAGGTTCTTGTTGCTATTTCTGACATGCTTCATAATGGGAGACACATTTTTAGCGATGAGGATGATGAGCGGTTAGTCAACATCGTAGATACGATGATTGACAAAGAGTTACTTCCACATCAAGAAATCACTGATTGGATTAGCGGCTTAGCGCAATGCTGCAATTTGCCGAGTAGTCGTAGTCAGGTTATTGCTCGCGTGAACAGCAAGAATTTTTTACGCAGTCTCTATTTCAGAAGGGGACAAGATAGCCGAGGGAATGTGCTTAACACTGTCATACTTGGTACTGAGGCAAAATTGAACAGGTTTTCTATCAGTTAAGGAATTAGAGGGGCTATCCCAAAAGCCATGGGAAATTGGCTGAGGGATTTTGCCCCTTTTTATGTCAAGAAAAACAAAAAGAAACCATCCTTTGGTAAAATGGTAGTACCACCCACCACGCACAAAAGGAGAGGCAATGGCTGCAATTAAGGTAGTTTTTTCTCATTGAACTAAGGGAAGCATTTCTGTAAAGATTGTGAAAAAATGTACTTAAGCTAACGGGTGCTTTAGTTAAACAAGACCATCATTCGATGGTCTATTTTTTTACATGAACAACAAGTAGGTGGTTACGGTAACATTAATTTAAATAAAAAAAAGAATAATTAATACAATTGTTAAAAATACAATGCCAATTACTGAAGTAACTTTGGCGTGTGTAATAGCCTTTTCGGTAACATTCGGTTCTTCTTTATACATCCAACGTCTTCCCCATAAAATTGACTCTTTAGGGTTAAAAAATTGCCAAATCATTATTACATATAGGGGAATAAATAATAAAATTAACGAACCCATTTTCATCCCTCCAAATATTTTGCTCTTGTTTACGTTATATACGGTAAAGCAATATAAAAGATTCAATATAGCTAACGGGGCAGTTTACTTTAAGAAGGGTTTTTTCATAAAAACTCGAATACTAAAAACAAGCTTTTTACTAAGTCCAACACATTAAGGGTTGATTAAATATGACACGTAATCGTGAGCTACCACAGTTTGAAATCTTGGATGTTTCAAAAGATGATTTTGGAAAATACGCCAAGATCAAAGCAAAATATCCAGACGGAGAATTAATAATACGATGGGTACTGGATTCTTTAACTTATGTAAATTTAAAAAGAGTATTTTCAGCTCGTGTATTTGACAGGATGCCTAATTTAAGCTATGAGTATAAACTTTTAAATTTTTACAGTTCTTCACGTAATCTCGATGTAACAAGGGATTACTCAGGATTTATTGAGTGTAATCTTGGTAAACAAATAAAACAACTCGAATTTAAATGCTCAGAAACATTTGCAGGGAATATTGAGTGGTTGTCAGGAGTAAAAAGCTACGAAGAATTAAAAGATTTGATGTGGAAAGATTAAGCCGATAAATTTATAGAAAACAGTACTTTGTGAAGGAATGTACTTACACTAACGGGTGCTTTAGCAGAACAAGACCATCATTTCGATGGTCTATTTTTATGTACAATGTGAAATGTTACACTTAAACTAACGGGGCAGTTTAGTTCAATAAGCATTAAAATAAATACAAGTTACTAGCCGAGTTCATTGAACTGGGTTATTTATTTATATCTACATAAGTCTTCATAGGTGATAGATCTGAATCTTCGGAAAAAAGGTATAATAAAAAACTGCTTTTGAATAAAATTCACTAGATTTGGAAGTCAATTCAACTCCTTTACCATTTTATTTTTTCGAATTGTGCATCCTAAACAGCCTCACCGTCGCCTAAAAGGTAGAAACAAAAAAGGGGGCTTTCCTCATGGAACAGGAAATACTGATGACACGGATCCGGAACGGCGAGGACGAAGCTTTTGCTCAACTAGTCAACCCCTTGATTGCAATGGGGTACAGGACCAGTTTGAGTATCCTCAAGTCGAGGGATCAGGCAGAAGAGGTTGTCCAAAATGCGTTGATTGAGGCATATAGGAATATTATGAGTGGAAAGGATATCACCTATTTCAACACCTGGTTCTATAAATTGGTCACCCACCGCTCAATCGATGCTTGGAGAAAGAATGACCGCCTGAAGGAATCTCCGCTTGAAATCGATGTGGTGACAGACAAACATAGCGTGATGGAAAGCGTGCTAAAAGAGGAAACCGAGAACGAGATTAAAAGGGGTATATTATCCCTCGATAACAGGGACTATCGGAACGTCCTAATCCTCTACTATTACCAAGAGCAAGCAATCCAAGAAATTTCAGATTTGTTGGGACTGAAAAGTTCGACGGTCAAATCCCACCTTCGAAGAGCAAGGAACACTCTGAAAAAAAGATTGATCGAAAATCAGTTTATAGGGGTGAATTCACAATGAAAATTGATGAATCAATGAAGAAAGAAATTAAAGAAGAGATGGAAAAAATCCAGGTACCATCTTCCATGTACGAATTTGCTAAAAACATTAAGGAAGAATCGGAAAAAAGAGCGGATTTTGAAAAAGCGACAGGAAGAAAAAGAGGTTGGAGAAAATCCCAGTTTGTAGTTGCAGCGGTTATCAGTCTTGTCGTCCTAACGGGTTCCGCATTCTTGAATCCAACCATGGCGGAAATGGCATCGAAAATCCCTTATATTGGACAAATATTCCATAAACCGATACATGAAGTAATTACGGAAGCTTTGGTGAAAGAAGGGTATCAACCAACAAGTATCGGCATGGGGATCTGGAGACAGAAGCCACACTTTGACATATCGCTGGAGGGAACGGAAGAATACGTCAAGCAAGAAGAGGACAAAGTTTTGACTATTTTGACTGAAATTTTGGAAAAAAAGGGGTATGATAACTACGAGTTAACGGTTTCTGACACGAATGAGGTATCTCCCGCGCTAAAGGAGATAGGTAATCAAAGGGAGGAACTAGGCGAAAAGTTGATGTCGGACTTGCAGGGAGCAGGCTACTCGATTATGAATGTTAACGCATATGGCCCTGTAGTAAACGTTTACATCCCGATTGCCGATGAAGCTAAGAAAGTAGAAATTTACAAGGCCGCGATTGAACTTTTGAAAGCAAACGATACACCGTCACAGGTACAGATTATAACTCGAGACGTTTCGGAAGAGGAACTTAAGGATAAGTGGATGCCGGTCATGAGAAGCATAGAAGAAGAGTTTTTCCTAAAAAAAGAGTACCGGGTAGCTGACATTAGCTATTCCTACAAGCCAGAAAAAGTGTCTATTACCATCATGACGAACATGAAACTATCGGAAGTAGATACTAAAGAGACGGTAACCAAAATCCGAAAAGAAATTACTGAGTTTCTGCATAGCGAAGAAGTAAAAACAATGACAGAGAATCAGAAATATGAGCTAATTGTCCAAGACAAGAACGGAAAAGATTTTCCTTTTTAAAAAACCAAACAAATTATAATTACACCCGTTAATTATCTCATACTAATAACTTTAAATGGCTGTGACTCAAAGTAACTCTAGATATAAAAACAGTGCAAATACAATAATTCTTTCTTCAACTAACGGATGCTTTAGTTAAACAAGACCATCATTTGGATGGTCTATTTTTATGTCCAAAACATCAAGTAGATTTCTGCAATCCATTGTGAAATGTTACTCTTAAACTAACGGTGCGGGTTAGTTCAATAAGAGGGATATGACGAGTTCTTATCGAAATGAGTAAGCGGTGCACGAAAATCTTTAATTATTAAGTTATAAGAGGTGCGTATATGTTTTATAGAAGAAAATTTTACACTGTAAAAAATAATTTTGTAGAAAAGTTTAATGAACATTTCAATAATACTAATTTACCTAATCAACTTAAGTACGGAGCACGTTTGGTAGGACGATGGATGAAGGATAATAAAGATAATACCACAGAAATTTTCGCTATTTGGGAATATGACAGTTATGAGGATTATATAGAAATAGAGAACAGTGTAAAAGGTGACGGTGCTCACATTAAACGAATTAAAGAGTGGTACGAGAAAAATGGCGGTCGGGAACATGTTTTTACTGAATATATATTAGAAGTGAAAAACGAAGCGTTAGTGTCCACTCTAAATAGATAACTAATAATGTTAAATACTTGTTGAACTAACGAGTGCTTTAATTAAACAAGTGGCTGCCTGTAAGGGTAGCTTTTTCTTAATGAACTAACGGTGCAAGTTAGTTGAATAAGAGGGATTTTAAGAGTAATAACGAATTATTAAACATAAGGATATTCAACTAATTCGTTATCTCGTGGGAGTTGTAAAATGAAATTAATAAGTACTTTACTTGGTATTCTAATAATTTTTATTGGTTTATTGTTTTTAAGTACCACAATTTTGAATGAACCTTATAGAAACGTAATGGTTAAGATAGTAGGAATAATGGTGCTTATTTGTGGTATTTTTGTTTTGAAAAAAATTGCGAAGTTCGGAAAACAAAAGCCATATTGAGCTAACGCAGCAGTTTAGTTTAAAATCATTTAGGGATATGTGGTAACAAATATGCAAAGGGGTGCACAAAAATGAAGGAAATTTTTAATCAATCGCACGCAGAGGAAATTTTAAACCGGATTGACAATTTAAGCCGAAATTCAAAACCGCAATGGGGTAAAATGGATGTTGCCAAAATGCTGGCACATTGTTCATCCTTTCAAGACATTGCAATGGGAAATGCTTATCCTCCGAGAGGTTGGTTAGGGACATTAATTGGGAAGTTTGTGAAACCAATTTTTTATAATGACAAGCCCTTAGCAAAAAACATGTCAACAATCCCTACTATTTTGATTGTAGATGAAAAAGAATTTGAAACAGAAAAGAAAAAATTAAAACAAAAAATTATAACATTTCAAAGTAATGGTCCTCAGAAGTGTACAAATCATCCACATCCTTTTTTCGGTAAACTTACTTCCGAGGAATGGGGAAAAGGAATTTATAAGCACCTTGATCATCATTTAAAACAGTTTGGTGTTTAGTAAACCAAAGTGGGAATTTTTTACTAACGGGTGCTTTACTTCAGGAAGGAATAAAGCCTTTTTTCTTATTGAAGTAACGAAGCAGGTTAGTTGAAGAGTGTTGTTCAACAATCGGGCCATATTATTGAATAACATTTTTTTATTAAAGGTTACCAAACGACGCTTTGGGAAAGTAAAATGCAAATATAAGAGTGAGGCATGTTTTGAAGGAGGAAATACCCCTCCCAATGAAATTACATAACATAATATTTAGTTTAAAATAAAGGAAACTATCCATTTTAATTTTAGGAGGTTTACCATGGCTGAATTCCAATTTTTAGATAAACGTGTTCAAAAAACGAAAATCGAATTGTTTTTAACCTTTTTTACATTATTAGAACAAATGCCTTACAAGGATATTACAATTCAATCTATTCTTGAGCACTCAAATGTAGGCCGAGCAACATTTTATAAACATTACACAAATAAGAAAAACCTTGCGGAAGATTGTATTGAGCTGCTATTAAAGGAATTTACTATAGCTTATCGAACTCCCTATATGGGGAAATCTAAATTTGAATTTAATCAACTTACTTCTGATGAGCCTTTTGCTGCCCTTTTACATATTGCTAAGTATCATAATTTTTATCTTGCATTAATGACGCCTTCTTTAGAACTGCGATTTAAAGAAAAATTGCTCCAACATTTAGTAACACTTTATGAACAGGATTTTTATTTTCACGAAAACGCACACTTAACCTCATATATAAATCGTTATATAGTATATGGTTCTGCAGGTTTAATTATTGATTGGATTGAACAGGGGTGTCCGCTATCTGCTGTCCAATTCTCGAAAATTTTAATTGATACAATTACAGCACAAGTTCCTACTGTAACTATAAAAAGGCGCATTGTTGAAAAAGAAACTCAACGTCAGAAAGGATTTTTAGAACATTAACCTTTTTACATAAGAAAAAGGAGCGCATCCATTGGTTGCTCCCCTTTCCTCACTTAACATATCGATATCTTATTGGGCATTTAATCCGCCATCAATGATAAATTCCGTGCCTGTGCAATAACTTGATTCACCTGATGCTAAAAATAAAACTAAATTTGTCACTTCATCCACGCGCCCAGCACGTTTTAACGGAAACATTTGCTCCAGTTCAGGTGAAATTAAATGACGTGTCATATCGGTTTCAATAAAACCAGGATGTACAGAGTTAACACGAATATTTGCAACACCTAGTTCTAAGGCCGCTGCTTTCGTCATACCTCTTACAGCAAATTTTGAAGCTGTATAGGCGATTTTTTGATTGGCAGCAATGATTCCAGCTAATGATGAAATATTAACAATAGCACCATGTCCCGCCTTTTTCATATTTGGAACAACGGCTTTCATGCCATATAACGTCCCGTGTTGATTAATAGCAATAATTTTTTCATATTGTGCAACTTGTAAGTCTTCAATACTTACCTCTGGGAAATCCACACCTGCATTATTTACTAAAATCGTAACAGGCCCAAAATGTGATTCAGTTTTATTTACAACTTCTTCCCATTGTGCAAAGTTTGTTACATCAAGCGGTAGGAATAATGCGTTAGGTCCTAGCTCAGCTGCTAATGCTTCCCCTTCAGTTGTTAATACATCCGTAATGACCACTTTAGCACCTTCAGCAATAAAACGTTTTGCATGTGAAGCGCCCATTCCTTTTGCAGCTCCAGTGATAATCGCTACTTCATTTTCTAATCTCATTTAATATTCCTCCTTAGTTTGTAGTCCAACCACCATATTAGTTAAATCCACTTCTTAGCATTAGAATATTAAATATCCCCCCTATAAACAATGGACCTTTAAACTGTTACCGAACTTTCCTGCTAGAATAGTTCGGGAAACTTATAGAAGAAAAAAATTACTAAGTTTAATATTTTAATAACTTTCTCGAAAGTTGATTGTTAGGGATATTCCTAAAGGAACTTATCAGTTTTGGGGGGGATTATTGGTAATGGCAAAAATGCAAAAGAATTATTAAAGGAAGGATCTTGATTAAAGAAATCTTAACGCCGAAATATCACCATATCACAGCTAATCCTTTTCTTTGTAGGGCTAACAGGAACGTAAGTTGAATAAAGATCTTCAACAATCGAGCGCTTTTCTTTAATAAGATGGGTTTTGCATGGATAACACATTTAAGGGATTAAGCTTCTGAAGGTGTAAAAAAAGATTGTGAAGTATTGTACTTAAACTAACGGGTGCTTTACTTCAAGAAGGAGTAAAGCTTTTTTCTAATAGAACTTAAAAGCGGCAGTTTAGTCAAAGAAAAGACTAATCCTGCATATCTGTGCACAAAATGTAGGGTGGATAGATTCAACTCCTGCTATTCTATTAAGGAAGGAGGTCATGGAATGGATTTGCTTAAGAACATGAACGATGCAATGAAGTATATCGAGGAAAACCTTGCTAACGAAATAGATTTTAAGATAGTGGCAAGTATAGCACATTGTTCTGAATATCATTTTAAAAGGATGTTTTCTTTCCTTGCAGGTATTACATTATCGGAATACATCCGCCGAAGACGACTTAGCTTGGCAGCATTAGAGCTTAATAATAGTAAAATAAAAGTAATCGATGTTGCTATTAAATATGGATACAACTCACCCGACTCTTTTACAAGAGCTTTTCAAAATTTACATGGTGTAACACCATCTGATGCAAGAAACAATGGACATCAATTAAAATCCTATCCACTATTGACCTTTCACTTATCAATAAGAGGAGGAAATGAAATGAATTACAAAGTCGAACAAAAAGAGGCATATAACATAATTGGTATCATGAAAAGAGTTCCAATTATTTTTGAAGGAGAAAACCCAGAAATTACTGCAATGTGGAAATCTTTGACTATGGAAGAAATAGATCAATTAAAAAAACTTTCTAATATCGAACCTAAAGGGATGATTCAAGCCTCTACAAACTTTTTTGAAGGACGCATGGAAGAAAAAGGAGAGCTTGATCAGTATATAGGAGTGGCAACAACACAAGAATGCCCCAAAAAATTTTCAAAACTTGAAGTTCCTGCCTTAACATGGGCGATATTTGAATCAACGGGACCTTTTCCTAGTACGCTACAGGAAACTTGGGGAAGGATTTATTCCGAGTGGTTTCCATCTTCCAGTTATCAAGTAACTGAAGGACCTGAAATCTTGTCGATTAAAACCAAAGATTTAACTTCACCGTCTGTGAAGAGCGAAATTTGGATTCCAGTTTTGAAAAAATAAATTAAATATAAGATCACTGAGCTGTTTTGGCAGCTCTTTTTTTCTTAATAGATGGGATAATTGTGAAAGTATACACTTAAACTAACGCAGCAGTTTAGTTCAATAAGAAACTGATGATAGAGTATTTCCGAGTATATATATAAAGGGGGTATTACACTGGTTCAAAAGTTATTTTATGTCCTGATTGCATTAGCGTTATTTATGATTAGTGGATGTTCCAATGAAGGGGAAGTAACCACAGTAACAATTGATAGTATTGATGCCGAAGAAGTTTTAACATTGGATTCTGATGCTGATATTTTTCAGTATGATGGAGTTATCTACAAAACTAATATTGATTGGGTTGAAGAATTGTCTTTAACAAAAGACGTTCAAATCAGTGAAATAAAAACAAAAGATAATACAAATACAGATTTTAAAGATGAGATGTCGAATAAACTTCCTGTTGGTGCAAAGATTTTTTCCACCAAAGAAAGAGGAGATATTTTAATTGTTGAATCTGAAGGGAAAATCAAAAAATATCTTGCAATCGTTGAAGGGTAAACAAAATTTCTTCTTCAACTAACGGGTGCTTTACTTTAAGAAGGAGTATTTCTCAGCAAGTAATTAGTGGAGGGGATTAAATGAATGTTGAAAAAATATATGGTGATTTACCTATCTTAGAAACAGAACGTCTAATTCTTAGAAAAGTCACTATTGAAGATATTGAAGATATGCATCTATACGGTTCAGATGAAGAAGTATCTAAGTATGTAACTTGGAATACCCATGAAACAATATCTGATACAAAAGGTTTTGTTGAATTTGTATTGAACAAATATGAAAATAAGCAGGTTTCACCGTGGGGAATTGAATACAAGGAAAATGGAAAATTTATCGGGACAATCGATTTTGTTTGGTGGCAACCAAATCATAAGATTGCTGAAATCGGATATGTCATTTCTAAAGACTATTGGGGTAAAGGTTTAACTACTGAAGTAGCAAAGGAAATAATAAAATTCGGTTTTGAAGAAATGGATTTAGTTCGTATTCAAGCAAGGTGTGATGTAGAAAATATCGGTTCAGCACGAGTAATGGAAAAAGCAGGAATGTCTTTTGAAGGGATAATTAGAAAAGGTATATTTGTAAAAGGGAAACATCGAGATTTAAAAATGTACTCTATCTTAAAAGAAGAGTTTTAATTATTTCACTGAAATTCGAACTTGAAGATAAAATTTCTTGTTCAACTAACAGGTGCTTTAGTTAAAGAACGTTTAGCAGCTAGATGGCTCTTTGTGGAATACAGGTAGGTAGATTAAGGGGGAGTTTTGTGAAGTTATTGTTATCCATTCTATTAGCTGGTCTTTTAGGTATCTTGGTTCTCCTCGGTTCTATTGGAATCTATATCATATGTGCAATTATTGTCGGAGTCATTTTCAGGTCATTTATTTTAATTAATGAGATTCATAAACAAGTAGTACCAGCCAATAGCAGTGACAGGGTGAAAGAGGCGTACGAAAGATATATAAAAGAGAGAGACGATAAAGAACAGAAAATTAATGTATGACGTTTTTCAACTAACGGGTGCTTTAGTTAAACAAGACCGTCATTTCGATGGTCTATTATTTTGTCCTAAACATCAAGTAAATCTCAGAAATACATTGTGAAATGTTACACTTAAACTAACGAAGCAGGTTAGTTGAAAAAGAAACTTGATTCATTAAAAGTTTTATAGAAAAAGCATTTAGAGTTCTAAATAAGGATTAAATAGTATATAGATACAGAGAATTACTTATTTTTCACAACCACGAGACTAATCCACCCCCTTCTTTCATGCAGAAAGAAGGAATTTCCGACTACATTATTGAAAAGAGTAAAGGTTACTCAAGATGAGGAAATCTTATTAACTGATAGAGAATAAAGGAGGTTAGACAGATAAAAGCAGCTATTTATAGATCCTATGGTCCCCCCGAAGTCCTGGAGATAACAGATGTCGAACTACCATCCATCAAGGATGACGAAAGGGTATTGATCAGAGTGCATAACGCTTCGATCAATGCATATGACAATCTGTTTCGAAAGGGCTATTTGCCTACCAGGTTAGAGAATGGTCTTACAAAACCCAAAACATTAATACTGGGCTTAGACGTTGCAGGTACTGTTGAAGCGGTCGGCAAAAATGTACACAGATTCAAGGTTGGAGATCATGTTTTCGGGAGTTGTCTCGGATCCCATGCAGAATTTGTCTGTCCTCCCCAGGGTGTTCTAAGTTTTATGCCGAAGAACGCAACCTTTGAGGAGGCAGCGGCTATACCATGTGCTGCTCAAACAGCGCTGCAAGCATTACGAAATGTAGCACAGATAAAGCAAGGCCAAAGAGTTTTGATCTATGGTGCATCAGGTGGTGTTGGACACTTTGCTGTTCAGCTTGCCAGATACCTTGGGGCTGAAGTAACCGCAGTTTGTAGTACCTCGAATCTTCAGTGGGTTAAAGACCTTGGGGCACATTACGTGATAGATTATACCAAAGAAGATTTCGCGGATAACGGAAAAAAGTACGATGTCATTCTGGATGCGGTTGGTAAGCGGACCTTTTTCAGTTGTTTGCGTTCTCTAACTGAGAGAGGTATTTATATAACAGAACATCCAATTTACCCCAAGTATCACCCGTTTCAATTGATGATAAGTCCTTTAATTGGTCGCAAGAAAGCAAAGGTGCATCTTACAAAACCTAATGACAAGGATTTAGATTTCTTACGCGTGCTTGTGGAGGAAGTGAAAGTAAAACCCGTTATTGAGAAGTGCTATCCATTGGATCAGATTATACAGGCTCACAGGCATCTTGATGGAGGACGCACAAAAGGGAAAATCGTCCTTGAAATCTAAATGGTATGATTGTCATTCTAATGGAAAATTAATATTCCACATGAAACGTTTTATATAGTGAAATTTAATAGATAATTCAGCTACCTGGAAAATAAAGTTTCTTCAAAAAAAGAAAAAATAAGACCCTACACTATCGTTAAAAAAAGTGGAGAGCTTTAATAAATAAGACTATTGATTACAGTATACCGGATTAAGGTCAGTATTAGTATTAACCATTTTCATTCTCGGTAGTGCAGCACCTATTTTGTGCTGAATGGATTGCTAACGGGTGCTTTAGTTTTACAAGACCATCACTTCGATGGTCTATTTTTTTATATGAAACATCAAGTAGTTCTCAGAAATCCATTGTTAAATGTTACACTTAAACTAACGCGGCAGGTTAGTTGAAGAAGGATTTCGGTAATTGGAGGTGTTTTTCTTGAGATTAAGCAATCAAGAGATGTTGGATAAATTGGGTACGGCTTATATAGATGAAGAATTAAAGGTACTGTCGTATGATAATAAAAATGGTTTAGTACAAATGAGTTATGGGGATAGCGGAGAAGAACGTACTATTCTATTTGAGAGTTGCTTATCTGTATCATTTAATAAGTGGCACACAGGAAACATTAGTTTCTTTTTTCACGAAATCACCATTGAGGATATTGAAATTGACGGTCAGCAATTTTATAAATGCAACCTTGTGATACCAATGATGGATTGTCAAATAACGTGTCAATCAATTGAAATAAGTTGAACAAGCCTGAGAGGACTTTGGTTCAAGTAGATGCACTTACTGAACTAAAGACGCAGTTTTGTTTAACAAGAAAAGATTATAAAAAGAGGTTATATAAAGTGTAATTAATCGGTGATTGAAGTAATGATATGGGTAAGAAAATATGGATATTAATTAGTTTAGTTCTGACGGTATTCCTCGTATGGTGAAAAAGGGTATCTCAAATGACAGAAACAGGAGCATAGTAATTTATGCTCCCTGTCTTTTTTTATTTAAATTCGAAAAGAACCATCTAGGCAGAAAATAGCAAAAGAAGGTAATAGTAGTTTTATGTAGAATTAGAATATGTCTGGCTATTGATTTTTTAGCCGAAACTTAAGGAAGGGGTGACATATTGAAAATGATAGAATTTCAAAATAGTATGCTGATGAGAGGGATTATCTCTTAACTAAGGTTTAATCCTCTCAAAAGTAATGGGAGGAAAAATAAAAGATGATGAATTTAGGAAACATGGTTAGAGGATTATCTTCCGATACTGTTGCCCAGAGTCTCATTCAATTCTGGGAATATGACGAGGGAACTTTGGAGGTTTGGCGTGCAAGTTCAAACTTTGTGTATGCTTTTGAATGTAACCAAGTTCAATATTTTTTAAGATTTAGTTTTGATCAAGATAACTCTATTGAACAAATAAAAGCTGAGCTAGAGTTCATGCAGTATTTACAATTGAATGAATTTCCAACTGTAACACCAATCTACTCAATAAGTGGAAAACTAATTGAAACACTAAAGACTCCAGAAGGAACATATATTGCTGTTGTCTTTAGTGCGGCAAACGGTATAAATTTGGATTCCGATACAATTACCGAAAAACAGATGGAGAAATGGGGAAAATCACTTGCCACACTTCATTGTTTGTCTAAGACTTTCGAACCTGTATCTGAAAGAAGAAAGAGTTGGTTGGACACGGTACAGTTTATGGAAAGTGTATTTCAAAAGCATCCAAGGGAACACTTAGCCCTTCAAGAGCTACGCAGGGTGACCACTTGGCTTCAATCGATACCTACTGGAAATGATGTGTACGGATTGATACATTATGATTTCCAATTGGATAATATCTTTTTTGAAGAGAATAAGGATCATAGTTTCAATATCATCGACTTTGATGATGCAATATATCACTGGTATGCACTTGATATTGTAACAGCCCTTGATGATTTTATTGATGATGACAATCCCCATTCAAAATTACTAATTCAGTCTTTTTTGAACGGATATCGTTCCATTACTGTCTTAGAAAATGATGCAGTGGCTCAGTTTCCACAGTTTGAAAGATATGCGAACTTATATAAGTTTTCCAAATTGCTAAGATCTTTGGATTATGGCAAAATTAATGAAACTCCACCTTGGTTTGATGAATTAAAGGTAAAGTTAGTTCGTGTTGCAGATGAATTAAGACTGAGCTTTCAAAAACCATGGTAAAAGGAACAAGATATCTCGTAAAAAATTGATTTTATGTTTATAACGCGTTATGAAGATAAAGAAGTTGCAGGTCAATTTATTTTGATCTGCAACTCTTTTTTACTAAAGACGCAGATTAGTGGAAGTCCAATGTAAAAATAGTCCATTCATTAGATAATACTGATTACAATAATAAAGAATTTGTAATTGAAGATATAGATGGAAGATGGATTGGATTCGGGATTAAAGTCAGTTAAAAGAGAAAAGTTAAGTTTGTGAAAAAATGTACTTAAACTAACGGGTGCTTTACTTCAAGAAAGAGTAAAGCATTTTTTCTTATTGAACTAACGCGGCAGGTTAGTTGAATAAGAAAAATATAAAATGATGTAAATAGACAAGGTGAGGCGACCAATTTGAAAATAGAGTTAGCAACAAATCAGGAGATAGAAAAATTGTATTTAAAGTTTAAAAAATTCAATACCCATCTTCTTGAGGAACCAAAAAAGATATTTCCTTTTATTGGTATTGTGGATGTTTATAATGAAGTTCTTACGGAGCAAGAGGCACGAGATTTACTAGGTAGTTATGAGCAACATAATTTAAAGTATGATTCCAGATTTTTAAGTGCTTAATCGAGATGTATCATACAGATAATGAAGTATTTGTATGTTTAAATAAAAAAGGATTAAGCAAAGCAGAATACAAATTCATTTTAAGTTCATTAAATCGGATTGAGGCGAATATTTTTAGAAAGATATTTGCTACAAACAATGGCATATACAAAATTGGTGATGAAGAGGCACTTCAGTTTCTTATTAATCTTTGGGTTGAGGAATTGTATTTTTCGAATTTTTTCTTCCCTTCTCTTGACACCATTTTAATAGGAAATTATGAGCTATCTTTCCCTATATATAGTAAGTCAAAGGAAGGATTTGAGAAATGTCGGGAGATTATTGAGCGAAATGCTTTATTTATACGAGAGTAATCATAAAAAAATGTACATTTGGTAACTGTTCTTATTGAACTAACGGGTGCTTTTGTTGAAGATGAGAATGGGAGTTTTTATGTCGCATTTAACTCAAAATGCGTAGTAACTAAAAAAGAAAAGGCGTATCACCTAAGTGATTACACCTGTAAGATAAATTAATCCCAAACACGTACTCTTGGAACCTTTGCCATTCTTAAGTAATCCAACAATTGGCCGGTATGGACGGATTCATGATAGGCGACTCTTAGCAACATGTCACCCAAACTTCTTATGTAACCTGAATCAGAACGATCAATTTTAATACTTGTTAAATCTTCTTCAGAATATGACTTAATAGTTTCTATGAAGTCATTTCTAAATGGTTCTGCAAATTTCAATTCTGCATTTACAGTGGAAAAAGGTTGTTTTTCGAAAGGAGAATCAAAGACTGCCAGACTGCCTTGATTTTGGATAGCTAGATGGTAATAATGTTCACTTTCTAGAACATGCCTAACCATCTCTATACAAGTCATTGCTTCGTCATCGGGTTTCCAATGTAGTTTTTCTTGGGGAATAGATGTCCAAACCATAGTACTTCTTCTTCGTACTTCGTTGAAATTTAAAAGAATTAAATCAATTGAGTTCATAATTTATTCTCCTTTAATTGGTATATTTTAAATATACATGAATAAACGTTCGAATAACAGAGAGAGATTTTGGTTAAAAGATTACGTCACAGTTCGATCATAATGTGTAATAAAAGAGAAGGTGCTTCTTCAACTAACAGGTGCTTTAGTTTATCAAGACCATCTTTTCGATGGTCTATTTTTCCGTCTAAATAACAAGTAGATTTCGGTGATCCATTGTGAAATGTTACACTTAAACTAACGAAGCAGGTTAGTTTAATAGAAAGAAATTAAGAGGTGACTAAATATAATGACAACAAATAAAAAATCAACTGAAAGTAAGAAGTTGTCTGGTCCTGAACAGGTAGTAGAATTTATGAACAACCTTGAACATCCACTTAAAAAAGAAATAGAAGAGGTTCGAAATATCATTTTAAGCACTGATG
>NZ_LJIY01000009.1:0-5293 GCF_001420585.1 Psychrobacillus sp. FJAT-21963
AGGTTCGGGGTGGAAGCGTGGCGACACGTGCAGCTGACGAATACTAATCGATCGAGGACTTAACCAAATATGAATTTACGAGCATCAATGTCTTTTATCCAGTTTTGAAAGAATATAGAAATTTTATCAAAAAACTATTGAAATAATCTCTAGTTATGGTACAATTAATCTTGTCTTTCAAATTAATATGTCTAGTGATGATGGCGAAGAGGCCACACCCGTTCCCATACCGAACACGGAAGTTAAGCTCTTCAGCGCCGATGGTAGTTGGGGGTCTCCCCCTGTGAGAGTAGGACGTCGCTTGGCATAATAATATTCCGAAGTAGCTCAGTGGTAGAGCAATCGGCTGTTAACCGATCGGTCGTAGGTTCGAGTCCTACCTTCGGAGCCATTTCTGGAGAGCTGTCCGAGTGGCCGAAGGAGCACGATTGGAAATCGTGTAGGCGGGTAACCCTGTCTCAAGGGTTCAAATCCCTTGCTCTCCGCCAGATAATTTTCTCTCTACATAATATAATGGCCCCTTGGTCAAGCGGTTAAGACACCGCCCTTTCACGGCGGTAACACGGGTTCGAATCCCGTAGGGGTCACC
Source organism: Psychrobacillus sp. FJAT-21963 (assembly GCF_001420585.1). Lineage (NCBI taxonomy): Bacteria > Bacillati > Bacillota > Bacilli > Caryophanales > Bacillaceae > Psychrobacillus > Psychrobacillus sp. FJAT-21963. The sequence continues at coordinate 590 of NZ_LJIY01000009.1, forward strand.
ATTTAAATAATTAACCAGTGTTTTTGGAGGATTAGCTCAGCTGGGAGAGCATCTGCCTTACAAGCAGAGGGTCGGCGGTTCGAGCCCGTCATCCTCCACCATTAAAAAATATAATATTGTCGCGGGGTGGAGCAGTTCGGTAGCTCGTCGGGCTCATAACCCGAAGGTCACAGGTTCAAATCCTGTCCCCGCAACCAAAATGGTCCCGTGGTGTAGCGGTTAACATGCCTGCCTGTCACGCAGGAGATCGCCGGTTCGATCCCGGTCGGGACCGCCATTTATTATTTAATAAGTTAGAGATTTAGGATAAGCAAGCAAATCGAGGAAGCAATCGAACGAAAGAAGGAGCGTACTAAAGTACGTGACTGAATGAGTGAGTGCAGCTGACAAAGAGTTGCGCAGCTTAGCGTAAATCGAAGAGGCTCAGTAGCTCAGTCGGTAGAGCAAAGGACTGAAAATCCTTGTGTCGGCGGTTCGATTCCGTCCTGAGCCACCATTTAAAATGCCGGAATAGCTCAATTGGTAGAGCAACTGACTTGTAATCAGTAGGTTGGGGGTTCAAGTCCTCTTTCCGGCACCACTAATAGTGGAGGGGTAGCGAAGTGGCTAAACGCGGCGGACTGTAAATCCGCTCCTTAGGGTTCGGCGGTTCGAATCCGTCCCCCTCCACCAGTTTTTATATAGGGGCATAGTTTAACGGTAGAATAGAGGTCTCCAAAACCTTTGATGTGGGTTCGATTCCTACTGCCCCTGCCAATTTATAAGTTAACTTTGAATAATGGCGGTTGTGGCGAAGTGGTTAACGCATCGGATTGTGATTCCGACATTCGTGGGTTCAATTCCCATCAGTCGCCCCATATTCCTTTTGAGTTAGCTCTTTTTTTATTTAATAATGGCGATTGTGGCGAAGTGGTTAACGCACCGGATTGTGATTCCGGCATTCGTGGGTTCAATTCCCATCAGTCGCCCCATTGGGGTATAGCCAAGCGGTAAGGCAACGGATTTTGATTCCGTCATGCCCTGGTTCGAATCCAGGTACCCCAGTTTTTTGCGGAAGTAGTTCAGTGGTAGAACACCACCTTGCCAAGGTGGGGGTCGCGAGTTCGAACCTCGTCTTCCGCTCCAACTATAATTCGGCGGCATAGCCAAGTGGTAAGGCACAGGTCTGCAACACCTTTATCACCGGTTCAAATCCGGTTGCCGCCTCCAATTTTTAATTTAACATTTGAAACACTTTATTTGCCGGTGTGGCGGAATTGGCAGACGCGCGGGACTCAAAATCCCGTTCTTTCGAGAGTGTCGGTTCGACCCCGACCACCGGTATCATTAATTAAATTTTGATTTGTTTTAATAAAAATAAAATCCTCGTAAATGTTATTAAATTAACATTTACGAGGATTTTTTTGTTTTTGAGAAAAGGATATTTGTATTGTTGCTAGAAAGTATAAGTTCCCATTTACATGTTGTATGTAGATAGCATTATTCCTTCTTTTTTATCGATGTTGATCTACAAGAATTTGATTCCCATCTGGATCTTCAATTGTAAAATGAGCTGGTCCTTCATTTCCTGCTTCAGTCAGCATTTTCATTCCTTTTGCTTTAAGTTGCTTTTGAAGTCATCCCCTACTCACCACGTTGTTCGGAGCATAACCGAAGTATAAATTCTTTCATATCGACAATACGTGGGAATGTTGGACTTGCGGTGGTTCCTGCAATCAATAATGGTACAAGTGTTTCTTGTTTGTGTAATGAACCGTGCGCTGCCCCACTAAGGTGAAATGGTGTGGATTGGGCTTTAAAATCACAACCTGGTTTAGCGTTAACGACAATGAAACGACCCGAATGGGAGTGTAATGCACTATAAATCCTAGCTAACGCATCTGGATAATTCCCGTAAGATAACTCTTTTTCATTTTTTATATGCAAATCCAGAAGTTCGATGTTTCCCTCTATACTCCATGTTTGATTATATTCATCCTTGTATTTACCAGTTGGACAGAAACGCAATATTCCTTGTCTCAAGCCAGATGTAATGTTTATATAGTTATTATCCTTCCAGGCAATTATATCGATTCGTCTATCATTCATTAGACGTTCTGCAATAACAGATAGTGGCAGGTTCTTATCCAATATGTAAATATAAGCCATACGCTGATTTACACATAGGACAAGCTGGTCTTTTTTGCGTACGCTGCTCTCAAGTCTGGATATGCGATATTTTTTTAGTATTTTACGTAAATCAATAATAAATTTCCGGTAGTTAGAACCGGTTGGAGAATGGCCGTTATCTCCCATCACCATCCATACATTCCGATTGAGAGCTTCCTCCCAGCTTGGATACATATTCAACGTTTTTTGGATTTCTCGGTCAATTTTTGTAATTCCTTTTAAATCTTTCGGACCCTTGAAATGAAGGCGGGTGTCCATATCTTGAAATATGCAGAATGTAAATCCTGGGAGTTTGTCCTTACGTATTAAATATCTGAGCTCCCGGGCTGTAAATTTATAATTTCCAGCAGCTATTTGCGTTGTGAATCCCCACGGTCGCAATTTAGAAAAGAGACCTAAAGAGAAAATGGATGTGGCGTTGGTTGTCCATTCACCGTCCTTGAAGCGGGTCAGTGTACTGAGTAATCGAGGTACGTGTAACCGATGGGGGGTATTTCCGCGATAGACAAAAGAATTAATAGAAGCGGAAGGAATTCCCTTGTTGGCCAAATCCTCATAAATTGTAGAAACCTCACTACTTAAATGCTCATTATTCAGTCGGTAAAGCATGTTATGGGCGGTACTACGCATTCCTAACCTAAACGTTTCGCGAAAACCAGTCCCGTAGTTAATAATCTCCATTCTGGAATCATCGTACCAAGTTAAGCCAGGAACGTGGTGTTCATCAGCATATGTACCTGTCAAGAGAGTGCTATCAATAGTGACAGACATTGTCGGAAATGAACTCACCATATTGGGAATATAACTGCCGTTTTCCATTAGAAATTTTAAGGCAGGAGCTTGTCCGGTTTGGATGGCAATTTCTAGCGGTTCGGGCATCAAAGAATCAATGTTTAGCAAAATTACTGGTTTTAGCGTTTGTGGGTCTTGCTTCATATGGTTTCATCCTCACTACCATTTACTTTTGGAAAGTACACTATTTTATATCTTTTGATTTTTAGAATTTATTATACTACCCACTTTTTTCCTGTAGAGATGAAAAATTGTAAAACGTGCTGGTCCTTCATTTGTTTCATCTGCTTCAGACAGCATTTTGGTTCCTTTTGCTTTAAGCGTAAATGGGAACTTATACTTTCTAGCAACATGACAAATATCCTTTTCTCAAAAACAAAAAATCCTCGCAAATGTTAATTTAACAACATTTACAAGGATTTTATTTATATTAAAACAATTCAAAATTTAATTAATGATACCGTTGTACCGAATCCTACTTTATACACACAAACTTTTTGGAAAAGAATTATCTAAGTTAGCTTCGTTATACTAACAGTCTCAATTCCATCAATAATAAATTTGATCTAAGTATAAATGAGTACCATGAAAAATACCAACATAATGAGAACTTTTGAATGCCTGTGAATTTTTATAACTAAATTACATTCATTATCAATTTAAGTATAGAGTTTATATTTTCTTTTTTATCAATAGAAGAACGCCATTGATAATGGCGTGTATTTAAAACTTTATGGTATCTATGGGTTTAATATTCAGCGGATCAAAAGTGATTTCATATCCTTTGTAAACTTTTTTCAGTCCGTATTTATCGACATAATAATCAATCGATTTTTTTAAGTAATCTGCAGTTATTTCGATATGAACACAAACATCCTCTAAGGTAATTTTCCTCAGCTCATAACATTCTATCAGCTTTTCGAGTGATACAACTTTTTCATATCCCCATCTTCTAGCAACGAGTTCTAATTTTTGATTTTGGACTAGATTTAAATCGGTAATATCCCCGTATGTCGTTTCGTAATGTCCCAATTCTTCTGCAAGAATACCATGTTTTTCATAACTATTTTTTAGCTTATTTATATATATCCTTTTATCTATATATATACCACCGAGACCTTTAGGCATTGTTGGATCTTCAATAATCTTTATATGCGGGTATTCAATTATCAATCGTTCATAATCCACACATTACACCTCATTTAATCTCGTTTGAATTTAATATAGTTAATGTAGTTTTTAATTGCTTCCATTTCTTCATCTGTAACATCATCATCGATGTGGGCAGCAAGGGTTTCAATTTTCGAATAAGACTGTTGAGTGTCTAATCCAAGTATTCTATCCATAGAGACATTAAAGGTTTCTGCAATAGCTCGTAACATCCTTGTCTTAGGTTCAGTAGTATCTGATTCCCATTTGGATACCATACCCTTTGTAATTGAAAGACCTGCTTTTCTATTTATTCTTTCCGCAAATTCTTCCTGAGACAACTTTTCTTCATCTCTAATTTTTTTTAACTCTTTGCCTATTGAATACATCGTTACTACCCCCTATTAATTAATGTAAGTATAATCTAAAGTTTCACTTGTGACAACTTATTTTAATTTTTTTATTAAAAAGTAGTTGACTATGAAACTTTTGCCTGTTAAAGTCATCTTATAGGTTTCACAAATGAAACTTTAAATTCATAGATTTGAAAGGAGATTAACATTATGAAATATATAATAAGTTAATATTGCTACA
>NZ_LJIY01000009.1:6413-178965 GCF_001420585.1 Psychrobacillus sp. FJAT-21963
GAAGGAGGAAATATAGAATGATAAAAAAATATAATTTTATTATTGAAGGAAAAATTATCGATGTATATGCGAAATCAAAAACAGAAGCACAAGAAAAAGCAAAGAAAATTTATGATGAAATAAGAATAGAAGACAGATCCCATCAAAAGTTACATTGGGCATAAAGGGCTTTTCCATAAGTAATATTCATAACGATAAGCATATAAATGTTGAATTATTAGCATTTATAAGCTTTTTTATTTTGGTTTATATGTCTGATTTAAGAAACGGAAGTATGCTGGTAGTTAGGCATAAAAATTTACATGGAGGTTATTGAAAGTTATCGTAATACATAAGGAACGGTTGAAGTGAAAGGAAGTATTGCGATGAGATTAAGCGTACTAGATCAAGCTCCTATAACAAAAGGTAATACAGCAGAGGGAGCCCTAAAAAAAGCGGAAGAGTTAGCTATATTGGCGGATAAGCTAGGATATTATCGAATGTGGATGGCAGAGCATCATGGAACAAAAGCTTTTGCTAGTTCATCACCTGAGATAACAGCCACTCATCTTGCTGCCAAAACGAAAAATATACGCATTGGAACCGGTGGAGTAATGATGATGCATTATTCTCCGTTAAAACTTGCAGAAGTATTTAAAACGCTAAGTGCTTTTTCACCTGGCCGAATTGATTTTGGAGTTGGCCGAGCTCCAGGTGGGGATAACTATTCCATTTATGCTTTATCTGAGGGGCGCCAGCCAATGTTGAATAATATGTATGAGAAATTTAAAACAGCTCTAAAGCTAATGAACGATGAAGTGCCGGAAGATAGCCTATATAATAAAACAATCGCGACACCTTATAACATAATGTTACCGGAGGCATGGTTACTTGGGTCCAGTGGTAATAGTGCAATTCAGGCAGGACGTATGGGTGTTGGGTATTCGTTTGCACAGTTTTTCAATGGTGGAATGAGTAAGGAAATTTTAGAAGCATATAGAAAGAACTTTCAAGCTTCAGCTTTTATGGAGAAACCAAAGATTTCTGTGACTTACTTAGCTACAGTAGCTGAAACAAAAGAAGAAGCAGAGTTTCAAGCACTTCCTCAAGATATTTCTAGACTTTCTTTAATGAGAGGGTCGATAATGCAAACGATGACACCAGAAGAAGCACAAGAGTATCCATTAACTGAAATGGATCGAATGATGATTCAAGAAAATCGTAAGATACATTTAGTTGGAAGTGCAAAAGAAGTTGCAACGATTTTACAAGATGAACAAGAAATGTATGGCTTTGACGAAGCGATGATCTGTAGTATCCCACATTCACAAGAGAAGCGTTTAGATGTGTATCGATTGTTAGCGGCTGAATTGTTTTAAGACTCATTGTATTAATTGCGAGTATTTGGTATATTATTAGTAATACAGTCTACGATGTGACCAAGTAAATGAGAATTGTGAAACAGAAAATATAGCAATTGCTGAGAGCTATATCACCGCTTCTTGTTGAAACCTACCACGGAGATGTTATGTAAACATAACCGGTTCGTTGTCGTTAACCAACGTTTGAGATAGTTCGCTAAATTTGCGAACTAATTAAAGGTGGTACCGTGTCTATCCAGTGTAAAGACGCCCTTTTTATAGGGGAGTTTTTACACTTTTTTTATTTTAAAGGAGGAAAAGTAGATGTCTACACAACAGAATGATTTTACAAAATGGTATATTGAAACGATTCAGAAAGCAGATTTAATGGATTACACGCCTGTTCGCGGATGCATCGCATTCAAACCAGATGGCTTTGAAATTTGGGAGCACATTCAAGAAGAAATGAACAAACGTTTTAAAGAAACTGGACATCGTAATGCTTATTTCCCAATGCTAATTCCAGAATCGTTTTTCCAAAAAGAAAAAGATCACATCGAAGGATTTTCTCCAGAGCTTCCATGGGTAACGGAAGCTGCTGGTGAACAATTGGAAGAACGTTTAGCACTTCGTCCAACTTCAGAAACGATGATCGGACACTTATATTCCGATTGGATCAAAAGTTATCGTGATCTTCCAGTGTTAATAAACCAATGGGCAAACGTATTCCGTTGGGAAAAGAAAACTCTTCCTTTCATCCGTACGTCCGAATTTTTATGGCAAGAAGGGCACACTGCACATGTAGATGAGGAAGAAGCTCGTAAAGAAACGATGCAAATGCTAAACATTTATAAAGAGGTTGTTGAAGAACTTTTGGCTATTCCAGTATATGATGGACAAAAGACACCTTCAGAACGATTTGCAGGAGCTGTAGATACGTATTCTATCGAAGCAATGATGAAGGATGGAAAAGCAGTTCAGGCAGGTACATCTCATTACCTTGGAACAAAGTTTGCTGAAGCATTTGATATTAAATATTTAAATAAAGAAAACAAACATGAACATGTTCATACAACTTCGTGGGGAACTTCTACTCGTTTAATCGGTTCTGTAATAATGGTGCATGGGGATGAGCAAGGTTTAGTCTTACCACCACGTGTTGCTCCAACCCAAGTTGTATTGATTCCAGTGGGACCTTGGAAGAAGAATCCTGCAATTATGGAAAAACTGGATGAACTATTTGTAGCATTAAAAACAAAAGGTATTCGTGTGCGCCTAGATGATTCCGATCAATCTCCAGGCTATAAATTCAATGAATGGGAACTAAAAGGTGTTCCAGTTCGTGTTGAATTAGGACCTCGTGATTTAGAAAACAATCAAGCGTTAATGAAAGCACGTGATGAGGCAGATAAATTCTCAGTGGACCTTGCTAATTTAGTGGAGCGTATTGAGGAAGAACTAAACACAATGCAAACACGTTTACTAGAAAAAGCACGTGCATTCCGTGATCAAAACTCACATACACATGTAAATTCACTGGAGGAGTTAAAACACCATCTTTCGAACTCTACTGAAAATGGGGAAATTCCTGGCTGGATTCTTGCTGGTTGGTGTGGAGATGACGCTTGTGAAGAGCATGTAAAAGAAGAAACTAAATTCACAACACGTAACATTCCATTCAATCCACCTGCTGAAAAGTCTACATGTATCAACTGTGGAAAAGAATCAAAACATACTGTATGGTTCGGTCGCGCATATTAATTTAATCTTACATTCTAAACAACCATTGCATAGACAATGGTTGTTTTTTTATTTCATAAAAAATGTGTAAGATTAAAGCAAGAGATTCGTCTAATAAATAGAGGGAGGAGGAATTCTTTGGAGAAGCATCTAATAGAAGAATGGTTTGAGTTATATGAAAAGGATGTTACTAGTTATCTAATATATTATACGGGATCAATAGACGTAGAAGATCTCGTCCAAGAAACCTTTCTAAGGGCTATGAAAAAAATGACGGTCTATAAGAAAAATGGGCACCCTAAAACGTGGCTAGTATCGATAGCAAGAAATATGGTGATTGACCAATATCGAAAAAGTAATGTTTGGAATAAAATAAGACATCTATTTATAAAAGAACAAGATATTCTTATAAATATGGAACAAAACATAATGATAAACCAAGATAATAGCGTTTTATATCATACAATAAACCAACTGCCAGCTCATTATAAAGAAATAATTATTTTAAAAGGGATTATGGAAATGTCATCCAAGGAAGTCGGTTTAGTGATCAGAAGTAACGAGAATAACGTAAATGTTCTGTACCACCGTTCCTTAAAAAAATTGAAAGAATTGCTGGAAAAGGAGGGGTTTGAACATGGAAGAATATAAGAGTCTTGAAGAAAAATTAAAAAACTTCCCCCAATATTCATTAGAAATTGATAAAAGGAATAAAATACTTTATTTATTGAAATCAAAGAGAACTACTCAAAAATATTGGACTTCTTTAAAACCAATCATGTCTTTTTTAAGCCTAGCTATCATTCTATTATTTCTTTTTTTAACTAGTAGCCTCTTTAATAACTATAATGTGCAACATGGAGCGATTTTTACATTACCTGATAGAAATCAGCAGGTTATTGGAGTAGAAGGGAAAATAGGAATACTTGTATCTAAAGAGCAATTTATTGCGGAAGACAGAAGACGAGGGGCAAAGCTCATGCTTTACTTTTGGGGAGATGTCGAAAAGCTTGTAGGAAAGAATTATCGAGTAGAAGCGGAAGGTATGAATGGTAAAAATATTGAATTGACTAAAGGGATTCTATCTAGTGGTTTAAATAGTGAGGATGCTCATGCATTAACTAGCTTTATTCCATTTCCAACAGAGGGGGGCTGGCAGTTATCCTTTTACGTGGAGGATCGTTTGTATGAATCATTTACTATTAATGTGTTACCACCATTTCCGAAAACAAAGCATTATACATTACTGAATTCACCAAAGGAGATTCCTGTTGGTAAAGAAAGTGAATTGAATATAGAAAGTACCATTGGTGATAAAGAAAAAATAGAAGTAAAGCTAATCGATGAAAAAGGAAACGTAAAGGAAACTTCTATGTTTCAACTTGATAGTTCCGCAATAGATGCTAATACCAATCAGACAATTTATCATTATTCAGGTGAAATTACATGGGGGGAACATGGCTCATGGAGACTACTTATTGATGGGGAGGAGACGGGATTATTTGAGAACTAGACAAAGAAACTTTGTATTTATAATGTAGTTGTCTCATTATAAATAAATAATGTCGGCCGATAAATAAGAAAATCGTTGAAACGGCTCCCTTTCCTCGGGTGTTGCCTTAGCCTCCTCGCTGCGCTGCTGGACAGAGCGTAGCGAAATTAATTTTTGCGACGAGCTTGCGCAGGAGCATTGTTTTTTTGCGACGAGCTTTGCGCAGAAGCAAGGGAAGCGGCTGAAGCCATGCCGGCGGACCGCGTCCGCCTGAAACGGAAATTAACGGGTACAAAATCTAAAACGCTCCTACCACAATAGTGGAAGGAGCGTTTTTCATAGTAGGAAATCCAGAGAAACTAATTGAGTTAACGTTTGCGATAGTTAGTCATTAGTCACTGGTAACATGGTGAAAAGTTACAGGTCATTGGTTTGCCGGTAGGGTTAAATGATTTCCTAACTATGCCTTGGCAAGGAGTCTCACCTTACCAAGGATTATGCATACTTTTCGTCGTCGAAGTTAAGGCTTATTGCATAGTTTTTAGCATTAATGAGTCCTGAAAGTTTATTTGCCTCTTTTTCATATTGTAGAGCATTTAAACGATATTCTTCTGGATTGAATAACGCAATTTGAATATATGTAGCTCCTTCGCCTCCATATCCGTATTGCACTCTTTCTTTTTCAGCAGCCCCTAGCTGTTTATAAATTCGAGCTTGGGCTCTCATTTGTGTTGCTAATTCAATTGCCTCCACAATGGTATATGCTTTGTCTTTAAACATAACCGTGTTGTTAATATTTGCTTCATAGATGAGTCGATCAAGTGTACGGATGTCTTTACGTGTTTCGGTAATTTCATTGTCTACTACTGAAACTGTTCGTGGTCCAACTTCTGGAACAGTGTCTTTCTCTATAATTTTATAAGCAACACGCATAATTTCTTCTTCCAGTTCATGAACTCTTTTCATTAATAAACTCTTTAGTTTAACTGCTTCTGCTAATGATATATTCGGCATATCTATATTCCCCTTTCTATTTGGTCATCGTGTAAAACAGTAGAGTACGCTTCTCCTCCATGGATTTGGGTAAACATAGTTCCCATGGACTCAACTAATTGAAGAGCGTCTACTTCACCCATTGATGGCCGGAGAAAAACAATTTGAATAGCATTTTTTGTGTTCTCCGTTACAGCAGTTCTTTTAGAATCAACAAATGGACTTCCGAATGGACCATATGTATCTTGTAAAGTAAGGATGTTATTCAATTTATTTTCACGTCCATTTAGCCCTTCGTAAACCGTTTCTTCATTACCAAGAGATATTGTAATATCTCCTTGAATCTTATCTACATCATAAATTCCCATCGGTATTTCATAACGCATCGAGAAAAAGTTATTTAGATCAACAGCAGAATGCATAGGTGTGATATAATTTTGTTTTGCAATCCGTCTATATAGTGCTTCAACTGATGGTCGGTATCGATTTGGGTCAGCCCCGAATTTTTTCCATAAAATACGCCATTCTTTTATTCCAGCGAATTCAGTTATCGCTTTGTCCTCCATTTCAAAAAACAGCTGTTCTTGAAATAATTGGAGGCGTCCTTTAAGCATTTGAGGGGAAGAAGTTACAACAATTTTGGTATAATGTATAATGCCTATTTTAAAGGTAGGGTCTATTTGTAATAAAGAATTATCCATTTTTACAAGCATAATAACCATCCTTACACATATTTTCTTTAGTTTACCATAAGAAAGGAGAACAATTGTGAATATAAACCAATTTCAACAAGAACTAATTGAATATGCTGCTTCTATTGGGATTGATAAGATAGGATTTACTTCTGCTTCTCCTTTCCATGAATTAAAAAATAGATTGATTCGCCAACAAGAGCTAGAATTTGCTTCTGGTTTTGAAGAGCCTGATATAGAGAAAAGAACTCAGCCAGATCTCTTGCTTCCGGAAGCAGAGAGTATTATATCTATTGCCATTGCGTATCCATCAAAAATGAAAGATGCGCCTTTAAGTGTCAAAGGGGCGAGACGTGGTATTTTTGCAAGAGCTTCATGGGGGATAGATTATCATACTGTGCTACGTGAGAAACTAGCACTTTTAGAGTTATATATATTAACGCATATACCAAATGCAAGGTTGCGTTCCATGGTAGACACAGGAGAACTTTCTGATCGCGCAGTTGCAGAGAGAGCTGGTATTGGTTGGAGCGCAAAAAATTGTTCCATTATTACGCCGGAGTTCGGCTCCTATGTATACTTAGGTGAGATGATTACATCTATTCCATTCTCTCCGAGCGAACAAATGGAGGAACAATGTGGTGATTGTAGGCTTTGCTTAGATATTTGTCCAACTGGAGCTCTAATAGAAGGAGGACAATTAAATGCTCAGCGATGTATTGCATTTATAACCCAAACAAAAACCATGGTTCCGGATGAATTTCGTGCAAAGATTGGAAACAGAATCTATGGCTGTGACACATGCCAAACTATTTGCCCCAAAAATAAAGGAAAAGCTAATTTGCATCAACCAGCTTTTCAGCCAGATCCCGAGCTCGTGAAGCCACTACTTATGCCAATGTTAGAAATGACTAATCGAACCTTCAAAGAAACATATGGACATATGTCTGGTGCTTGGAGAGGAAAAAATCCAATACAGCGAAATGCAATTATAGCATTAGCGCATTTTAAAGAAGTAGCCGCAGTACCAAAACTGATAGAATTGCTTGAAAATGATGCACGACCTGTTATTCGAGGAACAGCTGCATGGGCAATTGGTAAAATAAACACAGAAGATGGACTAGTAGCACTGAAGAAAGCAGAACAAAAAGAAGAAAACAATGAAGTACTAGAAGAAATTCGTAAAGGGCTTCAATTCTATACTATAGAGAAATAGGAAGTGGAAATGTTGAGCATTAATGTAGTGTTATATCAACCAGAAATTCCAGCTAATACTGGAAATATCGCAAGAACATGCGCAGGAACAGGAGCGAAATTACATTTAATACGTCCTCTAGGATTTTCTACAGACGATAAAATGTTAAAGCGTGCAGGTCTTGATTATTGGGAACATGTAGATATTACGTATTATGATGGTTTAGAAGAATTTTTTGACGCGTTTCCTGAAGGGCTATTTTATTTAATTACTAAATTTGGGGCAAAACCTCATACTACCTATGATTTTAGTGATGGAGAAAAGGATCATTTCTTTATTTTTGGGCGTGAAACGAAAGGGTTGCCACGAGAAATTATTGATGCCCATCCCGACCGTTGCTTACGTATTCCAATGAACGACAATATCCGTTCGTTAAATTTATCTAATACTGCAGCTATTCTTATTTATGAAGCATTAAGACAGCAAAATTATCCTGGTCTTCATTAATAGAAGCACTAGTCATAAAAAAACGGACGTAGTCTTTTGAGACTCGTCCGTTTTTAATATTTATTACTTCTCAGATGCACCTGGTTTGTCATCGTAACCTGCTTTAAAAATAGCAGTAAGGAATGATACACAAACGCCAAGAATAAGGATAAGTTTCATATCGAGTGCCTCCTCTATATATTCTGAACTAAGTATACCCTACTTTGTTTGAAAAAGAAATATTGCGAAAAAGTGTAATTATGTCTAAAATGTTTCTTTTGAAAGTTGCAACCTTCTAATTATTCATCTACCATAAAGAAAAGGAGTGATTTTTTAAATGAGTAATTTGAAAAATGGTCCAGAAAACGGTTCGATGGCAACGAATATGGAAGAAGTGAAGTTACTAGGTAAACAGATGGATAGGCTGAGAGACAATAACGAGCTGGAGCAAGATAATCGTGTATCAGACCCAGCCCAGTCGGATGATGTTAGTAAGATGAAGAAAAGAGAAAACGACTGATTCAATCAGTCGTTTTCCTTATAAGAAAGGATGAGGACAATGGAATTACATATAAACTCGACGAAACAACTTGCAAACGGTGTAGAAATGCCACGAATTGGTTTAGGTGTATATAAAATGACGGAACCGGATATCGCACTTCAAGCAATTACAGCAGCACTTGATGTAGGTTATCGTCATATTGATACAGCTTCCCTTTACGCGAATGAGAAAGAAGTCGGAGAAGCTGTACGCAATTCATCTGTTTCCCGTGAAGATATTTTCGTAACAACTAAAGTTTGGAACACGGACCAAGGATATGATCAAACCTTAAAAGCATTTGAGAAGTCTTTAGAATTATTAGGACTAGATTACATAGATTTATATTTAACACATTGGCCAGTAAAAGATACTTTTGTAGACACGTACCGTGCGATTGAACGCTTATATGAAGAAAAGCTGATTCGTGCAACGGGTGTTTCAAACCACCATCAGCACCATTTGGAAGCAATTGCTGCAAAGGCAAATGTTAAGCCAATGGTCAATCAAATCGAATGTCATCCTCGCTTGACACAATTTGATCTTCGTGAATATTGTGCGGAGCAGGGTATTGCGGTAACTTCATGGTCCCCTCTAGCAAGAGGCGGATTACTAAACGAACCTAGTCTACAAAGAATTAGTGAAAAATATGGTAAATCACCAGCTCAAACGATTATACGCTGGCACTTACAGCATGACTTAATTGTAATTCCTAAATCAGTAACACCAACTAGAATAGAAGATAATATAAATGTATTTGATTTTGAATTATCGTTTGAAGACATGAAAAACATAGATTCACTCAATCTGAATGAACGCACAGGTGCAGACCCAGATAATTTTAATTTTAATTAAACACTAATAACACTTATTCTATTAAATACATAGAGTAAGTGTTTTTCTATTTTTTTGTTATTTTTAACTTTATTGTTGTTAAGTAAAGATTTGAAAAGGTATAGCATACGCGCTGGCAACTGTCAGTATTAAGAATGTGCGCCTTAAAAGTGGCAAGTGCGAGAAGAATGAATAACAAGGTTAACATCCTAAACAAGACACAATAAATAACAGAGACTATTTTCTAAATATGAAACTAAATCGTCTATTTAATCGTATGTTGTACTAAACTAAGTGGAGTGTTGAAGCCACAAATTTAAAAGGCGGATGATAAATTAAATGAATAAAAATATGATATGGTTGGATATTTTATTTTATATTATTCTCCCTTTTATCATTTGGACTTATGGACGGGAGATTCTAGGCGATTATTGGGCTATGTTATTGTCAACCTCACCTGGCTTCATATACACAGTCTTTCGATTCGTGATAGATCGTCAATTCAATATTACGGGAACTTTTATATTGATAAGTCTATTGATTGGTACGTTGGTAGATTTACTGTCTGGGTCAGCTGAACGAATGTTATGGAATCAAGTTATTGTCGGTTTAGCTTTTAGTTTAATTTATCTTGGCTCGCTTACATTAAAAAAACCACTTGCTTTGTACTTTTTCGTAGATCTAGCCTATCTACAAGGGTATGCACGAGAGAATAGCAAAAAATTATTTTTTAGAAAAGAGCTATTAATATGGTTTCAGTTATTAACCTTGCTATTCGTCGTGAGGGGGTTAGCTTTAGCCGGGGTAAAGTCTTGGCTTATCTATAAGTATGGTGTGGATGCTTATAGTTCTATGCTTCTTTATACGAGAGTTATAGGAGGGTCCTTTTCTGTTCTTATGGCAATCGGGTATGTCTTTATAGGTATTAAGATAAAACAAGTAACAACGTTAGAAGGCAAAGTGGAGGTTAAAGTATAAGAATGGATCCCGTTACCTTTGGCCAGAACAATACCCCTCATCGAAAAAAACGAGGGATATTGCTCTTATATATTCACTTCTCTTTTTCTTTCTCCATTTCTATTTTTTTCATACTTTCTTGATATTCTTCTTCTACATCTGAAGTTGACGGGATAAAGGGCTCATCGTTGTAATCAGTTCGTTTTCCATATCGGCATATCTCATAAATGATCATTCCATTATTAGGCATTCCATTTATTGTTTTCATGGGCACGATATCGAATAGAACAAAGTAAAATGTATAAAAAATAAAACGTTCCAAAAATGTTTGGTATTCCTGTAAGTATCCGTTTGCTAATAGCGCATTAATAATTAGTGCTACTAGTAGATTAATGAGAATCGGGCCAGCGTAAATGCAAATATACGCTGGCTTACTTTTTCTCTTAATAGAATCATAAGAATACCAACTGTATAGATGATAATATTTTCGCACATCAAAAATTCCTATTTTAAAAATCCGAGGACCAGATCCAATGGTAAGCCTAGGATTTTGAACTCCAAAAATTTTACTCACAATTAAGTATCCTGTTTCTCTCAAAAATACTACTACGGGCAAGATAATAAATGCTGAAATGATTAATGAAAGTAAATCTGAAAAACCAAAGATTTTATCACTTCCCTTAAATTGATATTATCAACACTATTATCTTAAATACCCTAATAAACGAAGAAGAATCTTGTAATAAACTCCTAAAAAACAGAAAAAGTATCGGTAAAAGGAACCGATACTTTTTAGAAGAGAATTATTTTATGTTTCCACGTTTGTTTTTAGGATTCTTTATCCAGTATCTAATTCCTTTACCTGCATAAGGCTCATCTTTGAAACTTGGAATAACGTGAAGGTGTGCATGCATTATATGTTGTCCAGCATAAGAACTGCTATTCCAACCTATGTTGTATCCATCTGGACTTAGGTTTTCATCTAGTAGAGCTTTCACTTCTTTTAACAGTGAAAATGTAGTATTCCATTCATCCTCTGTTAAGTCGAATACATTTTCACGATGGCTAATTGGGACAATAAGACCTGAACCAATTAATACATCGTGGAATTTGAATGAACATACACTTTTCATTTTGTAAAATAACTTCTTGATCTTTAATCATTTCCAAGTGACAAAATGGTCAATTTTTCATTGCTTTTTATCTTCCACGACAATTACTTCGCCTGTAATTGGATGAACGAATTGAACTTTGAATGCATGAAGCTCATAAGTTTTTGTCGGTGTTTTTTTCGCTCCATATAAATCATCACCAACAATCGGATGACCTAAGTGAGCAAAATGTACACGAATTTGGTGTGTGCGTCCTGTTTCTAATATTGCGTGTACCTTGGTGAAATTCGGATGTCTACCAACTACTTCATAATGTGTAATAGCTAGTTGGCCGGAAGGTGAAACTCGTCTTTTTGTAGGATGATGACGATCACTTCCGATTGCAGCTCGAATCGTACCATGATTATTTTTCACTTGCCCCTCGACTACAGCTTCATATGTGCGAACAATTTCTTTGTTTTCAAGCATTCGATCTAGCATGCCTTTAACAATTGGATTTTTCGCTATAACGACTAACCCTTTTGTCCCCTCATCAATTCGATGGACATGTTCCCCATACTTTTGGCCATTGTTTGCTAAATAGTTCTGCACCGTATTCATGAATGTATGGTTTTGTCCTGATTCATTTGGATGAGTAGCCACTCCACGTGGTTTAGATGCAATTAGTAAATATTCGTCTTCATATGCAACATAAAGTGGGATTTGATCAGAAAGAAGATAGTTCGAAGCATCCCCTTCCCATTTGAAAACTAGGATGTCTCCTTTTGAAAGAGTAGATTTCCATTGCAGAAGCTCTCCGTTTACATCACTAACTGCCTTTTGCATGCGCAAATCATGGATAAGTTTTTTCCCAAGCTTCCACTTTTGTTGTAAAATCGTTTCAATTGTTAATCCATCTTCTAATACTGTATAACGGAATGTATGGTTCATGATCGTGTCTCCTTTTAAAAAAAGGTCATGCCTGTTGGGTCATGACCTTTCTGCTTATCAAATATAACGAATGCTTGTCTCTTTGGGAATATTCCACTTTTATTATTTCAATACTACTTGATCGAAAAAGGCTTGTATGTTTTCGTTAGGTACTGCACCTTCTACTCGCTCAACTTCTTTCCCATTATCAAAATAAACTAAAGTTGGTGTTGCTGTGATTTGATAGTCATCCCAGCCTTGCTCATATTCAAGGATATTATATTTTACAATATCTACACCGTTTTCCTCTGCAAGAGGGGTTAATCTAGGCGTCAATTCTTTACAGTGTACACATTCTGGACTAAAGAAGTAGGCAGTTACTGGTTCACCGCTTTCAATTTTTGCTTGTAACTCATCAGGATTGATAATATTTTGGTAGTTTTCATCATCAATTAAATCAATTGTGGATTGGCTTAAATCCTCTTTGTCATAGGGACTGTCAGCTAATTTCGATTTATTAGCTTGGTTTGTTAAGACGATGATTAATACAAATACAACAACGATTATTCCGCCGAAAATGGCTAATTTTTTCATCCTTTTTTTTCCTCCTTAATGCTTCTTAAAATTAATACACTGCTAATTGCGATTAAAATAAATGCAATAAGTGCTAAAAATGGTATTGTAATAAATCCTAAATAGTTTATATACTCTCCAGTACATGGAACTCTACCACACGTTGGAGCAGTTTCTTGCATAAAACTTAGTTTTTGAATGCTATAGTGATATGCTGATATACAACCACCAATTACTGAAAAAATGAGAGAAGTAAGTGCTATTTTTGCATTTTTTTGCGCGTAAGCGACTCCTAAAATAATGACGAGTGGATACATGAGAATACGTTGATACCAACATAATTCACAGGGCTCGTACCCTCGGATTTCAGAAAAATATAAGGAACCAATTGTAGCAGTTAAAGCCACTGACCACATAAATAACAAGATATTTTCAATTTTTTTTGTCATAGGTTGCTCCTTTAAAATACTTTGAACTCAAATCAAAGTATAAGGGTTATTTTAAGGTATGTAAATTATTTTATCTGTTTAGGAAAGAGAGCTATAATATAAAATAGTTAATAAAAAGAGGAGCGTTCAGAATGTCAGAAGAATTCGATTTATCACAGTTTGAAAAAATTATGATTATAAGACAAATGTCTTTTTCAGATATAGATTCCATCTTAGAAATCTCACGCCTATGTTTCCCTGGAATGGAGCCATGGGATGTTGCACATTTACGAAGTCATTTAACTATTTTTCCGGAAGGGCAATTGGTTGCAGAACTAGACGGAAAAGTAATTGGATCTTGCTCCAGCTTAATTATTAACTTCGATGAGTATGATGACCGGCATTCCTGGTCAGACGTTACAGATTCAGGATATATAACGAATCATAATCCAGACGGATATAACTTATATGGAATTGAAGTGATGGTGCATCCGGATTATCGTAGAATGAAGGTGGGCCAGCGTTTATATGAAGGTCGAAAAGACGTTGCGAGACAGTTCAATTTAAAGTCCATTATTATTGGTGGACGGATTCCTAATTATCATAAACACGCTAATGAAATGTCACCAAGAGAATACGTTACAGCAGTATCACGACATAAAATATATGACCCAGTCCTAACATTTCAGTTAATGAACGGATTTACGCTTATGCGTATTAATCCTAATTATCTTCCTGATGATCGGGCTTCTGCAAAATACGCTACGTTGATGGAATGGAATAATGTAGATTATATTCCTTTGTCCAAGAGACATTTTAAAACGAGCTACCCAGTACGTATTTGTGCAGTACAATATATGATGCGTAAAATTAATTCCTTTGAAGAGTTTGCACATCAATGCGAGTACTTTGTGGATGTAGCTTCCGATGCACAATCGGATTTTGTTGTATTTCCAGAAATATTCACAACACAATTAATGTCAATTTTAGACGAGCCTTCACCTAGCCAGGCCGTTCGCAAGTTAACTGAATATACGCCGCAGTATATGGAATTATTTGCAGATTTATCTGTTCGCTACAATATTAATATTATTGCTGGATCTCATTTTGTAGAGGAAGAAAATGAGGAAATCTATAATATTGCGTATTTATTCCACAGAGACGGCGCAATCGATAAACAGTATAAAATCCACATTACGCCGAATGAACGGAAATGGTGGGGAATTAGTTCTGGAGATACTGTTCAAGTATTTGACACTGATTGTGGTAAAATTGCCATTCAAATTTGTTATGATATCGAGTTTCCTGAGCTTGCTAGGATTGCGACAGATATGGGTGCAAATATTATTTTTGCACCGTTTTGTACAGAGGATCGTCAAGGATATTTACGTGTTCGTTATTGTGCGCAAGCTCGCGCAGTAGAAAATCAAATATATACTGTTATCTCAGGTACTGTAGGAAACTTACCCCAAACAGAAAATATGGATATCCAGTATGCCCAGTCTGCTATCTTTGCACCTTCCGATTTTGAATTTGCAAGAGATGGAATTGTAGGAGAAACAGAGCCAAATGTTGAAATGGTCTTAATCGGGGATGTCGATTTAGAAATTCTAAGACGTCAAAGACAAGATGGTACGGTAAAGCATTTAAAAGACCGCCGTCATGACGTCTATGGTATTGATTATAAAAAATGAGGAATGGGAGTTTCGCAATATGTCCTATAAACAATTATTTGACCAATGGAATAGTTTTTCCGATTTAGAACCTATTTGGAAAGAAGATCTTCAGTTACTGATCAAAGATGATAAACGAATGGAAGATGCTTTTTACCGTGACCTAGAGTTTGGTACAGGTGGAATGCGTGGAGAAATTGGAGCCGGGACGAATCGTATGAATACATATACGATTCGCAAGGCTACTACTGGACTTGCTGAATATATAAAAGCGGCTGGATCAGAAGCAATGAATCGTGGAGTGGTTATTGCTTATGATAGCCGTAGATATTCTCCTGAGTTTGCACAGGAAACTGCTAATACACTAGCGTCCAATGGCATTAAAGCCTATTTATATAGTGAGCCTAGAACAACTCCTCAGCTTTCCTATTCTGTTCGCAAACTACAAGCATTTATGGGAGTCGTTATTACCGCTAGTCATAATCCACCTGAGTATAATGGTTACAAAGTATACGGGGAAGATGGGGCTCAGCTGAACTTAAGTGATGCAGATGCAGTCATTGCTTATGTTAATGAAGCAGGAGATGCACTCCAAATAAAACAAAAATCTTTAAATGAAAACCTAATTGTCCGGTTAGATGAGGACATAGACAAAGCATATATAAATGAATTAAAAACAGTACAAGAAAATCCAACAATTGCGAACAATTCTGATTTAAAAGTAGTATTTACACCTCTTCACGGTGCATCAGGAAAAACTGTGAAGAGGATATTAAACGAAGTAGGATACAGACATATCCATTATGTAAAAGAACAAATGGAACCAAACGGTGAGTTCCCTACAGTAAAATCCCCAAATCCAGAAGAAGAGAGTGCTTTTGAATATGCTATTCAATATGGCAACGAAGTAGATGCTGATATATTAATTGCGGTAGATCCAGATGGAGATCGAGTTGGACTAGCAGTTAAAACGAGCGAAGGTTATAAATTATTAACGGGCAATCAAACAGGTGCGATATTAATAGAGTATTTATTGACACAAAGAAAAGAAAAAGGTGAGATGCCTGCTAATGGACGAGTATTTAAAACAATTGTGACCTCTGATTTTGGACGTGTTATTGCTGAATATCATGGAGCAAGTTCGGAAGATGTGTTAACAGGTTTTAAATTTATTGGTGAGAAAATTAAACAATATGAAGAAACGAAACAATTCGAGTTTTTATTTGGTTATGAAGAGAGCTATGGTTATTTAGTTAAAAGTTTTGCAAGAGATAAGGATGCCATCCAAAGTGTTCTAGCTATAGTAGAAGCAGCTGCTTACTATAAAGAGCAAGGAATGACATTAGTGGAACTTTTACATGCATTATACGATAGACATGGTTATTACTTAGAAGGTCTCATTTCAGTCACGAAAAAAGGTGTTACTGGGGCAAATTCAATTAGAAATTTACTGGAACAATTACGATTAAATACCTTGGCAGAAGTGGCTGGAATAGCAGTCCTTTCACAAGAAGATTATTTAACTTCTTTGAGAACATTTGCAGACGGTCGAGAAGAGGAGCAATTGTTATTACCAAAATCAAATGTTATTAAATATTTTCTAACGGACGGTTCTTGGGTATGTGTTAGACCGAGTGGAACAGAGCCAAAGATAAAGTATTATTTTGGTGTGACAAGCGCTTCAGAAACTGAAAGTATGGAGAAATTAGAAGCAATTAAACATGCATTTACAACAGAAATGAATAAGTTCTTGAATTAATTGAGACAATCCGAGTAAATTATATACTCGGATTTAGATTAGACAAACTCGAATTTATATAGATAATTCAGTTTTTCCGAAGCTTACCGCTCGCTTTCTGCAGGCGAGCACCGAGCCGCTTGGGCCAACACGATGTTGGTTATGAAGGCGTTGCCTCAGAACGAGGCATTCTTAGCCTTCCTACTTTACGCTGAGGGCACTGAAATGTCGTCCAATAAATAAGAAAATCGTTGAAACGGCTCCCTTTCCGCGGGCGTTGCCTTAGCCTCCTCGCTGTGCTGCGGGGTCTTCGGCTAACGCTATTCCCGCAGGAGTGTCGCCTTTTTCAACGATTTTCAAAAAATACTAATTGAAAAAATTTAAGTGATAAAAACTTGCTTTATTAATGGCATGATGGTTTTCTAATTGAAAAGCGAATAATAGTTGATTGGAGTGGAAGGTGGCGACTCCAGCCGGAATAGCAAATGTTTTCTGCACCGAAAGCGAAGCGGCAGGTGCATGAGCTGAAGACCCTGGACTGAGCGCAGAGAGGGAAGCGGCTGAAGCCATGCCGGCGGAAAGCGTCCGCCTGGAACGGAAATCAACGGTGCCCAAACAAAAAGCGATTCCTTGTTATTTAGTAAAGTCAAATTCTATAGATTTTTTCACTGCCCTCTCTACGCTCCACCAGGATCTCGTCTGTCTCGCTTTCCCGCAGGTATCGAGCGGACGCTTCTTCAAACCAATAAATGTTACCTTAATATTTTCTTTATTTCTCAGGAATAATCTTGAGTATTTAAATAGTTACAACATAAAATCTAAATAATGAATGAGACCAAGTAGCCAACTGGCTTTAGTCTTCAATCTGAATCCGAGTAAATTATATACTCGGATTTTTTTCATTTGAATGTAATAGTTTCAGTCAAAAGTATGATGTCTTGTTTTTACAATCATCGAACATAAAATGATAAGATGGGAATAGGAAATTACGGAATACGGAGGAGTTTACATGCAATCCAATGAACTCTCAAACATAGAATTATTGAAAGAAATAGCTGAGTTTTTAAATGAAGAAACCGAAATGGAACAGATGCTGCAAGGGGCACTACAAAAACTTTTAGAAGGAACAATTTTTGAAACCGGATGGATATTTTTTATCAATAAAAAAGGAAAGCAACAGCTCATTACTCATGAAAAGTTGCCAAGAGCACTTCAAGAAAATGAATGCAAACATTTACAAAAAGGTGGATGTTGGTGTGTTACAAGATTTCAAAAAGGTGATTTAAACAAAGCTTCTAATATTATTGAATGTAAACGAATCGTCAATGCAAGAAATATGAATCGTGAAGATCACGGTGGCATAACGCATCATGCAACGGTCCCTTTACAATCAGGACAAGAACAATTTGGACTATTAAATGTAGCAACACCGAATACAATTCGATTTGAAGAAGGGGAACTTGCTCTTCTTGAATCTGTTGCCTTTCAAATCGGTTCTGCTATAAAACGAATTTATTTAACGAAACAGGAGCAACAAGTTGCACTTGTACAGGAAAGAAATAGACTCGCACGTGATTTACATGATTCAGTTAATCAATTACTTTTTTCGGTGACGTTGACAGCACGTGGCGGGGTTGAAATGACCGACCAAAAAGAAATAAAAGAAACGTTTAAAGAAATTCAATATTTAACGCAAGATGCACTAACCGAAATGAGAGCACTTATCTGGCAGCTACGTCCAAAAGGCTTAGAGTCTGGCATCATCGAGGGTATAAAAGGGTATGGAGAGATTTTAGGATTAACACTTACTGTTAAAGTAAAAGGGGTTGTAAATTTGCCAGCGAGTATTGAAGAGACTCTGTTTCGAATTGCTCAGGAAGCGCTTAACAACGTTCGAAAGCATTCAGGTGTACTAAAAGCGGAGCTCTACTTAACGGTTACTCCGACGGATATTCTATTAGTTGTTAAAGATGAAGGTAGAGGATTTCATATGAATGAATTGAAAAGTTTACCTTCTATTGGTTTACAGAGTATGAGAGATCGAGCACGTGCAGTTGGTGGAACAGTAGATTGGGTGACAGAATGGAATAAAGGTACGGAAATTTTAGTACGTTTACCTTATTAGGAGGGAGTAAGCATGATACGAGTATTGATTGCAGATGACCATCATGTTGTTAGAAGAGGCTTAATGTTCTTTTTAAAAACGCAAAAGGATATGGATATTATCGGAGAAGCAACGAATGGAAGAGAAGCGATAGAGTTGACAGCTTCTTTACATCCAGACGTTATACTTATGGACCTAGTTATGCCTGAAATGGATGGAATTCAAGCAACTAAGCGAATAAAAGAAAAGTTTCCAGATATTCAAATTTTAATGCTTACTAGCTTTTCGGATAGAGATCATGTTATTCCAGCATTAAAGGCAGGAGCAGCAGGATACCAATTAAAAGATATTGAACCCGATGATCTGGCAGAAGCTATTCGAAAATTAATGCGTGGGGAACATACGATACATCCTGAAGCAACGACGCAGTTAGAAAGAGAAAATGAACCAGCCGAAATAAGTCCACATGAAGAACACCCTTTAACACCAAGAGAACAAGATGTATTGTCAGAGCTAACAAAAGGGAAAAGCAATCGAGAAATTGCTTCTTCACTGTTTGTAACGGAAAAAACAGTAAAAACACATATATCCAATATTTTCGCAAAGCTTCATGTTCAAGATCGTACACAGGCAGCATTGTATGCAGTGAAACACGGACTGACAGAGCCAAGCGGACAATAAAAAACCGATGTATCCTTGCGATACATCGGTTTTTTTGTTAAAAATCTGGGTATCGCTCAATCTTTTGGGAGAGTCGCTCAATCTTCAGACAGAATCGCTCAACAACACCAAATTATCGCTCAATCATCCCAAACAATCGCTCAATCCATTAATAACTCTTCTAAATGAGGTTCTATATGTACAAGAACGACGGAAAAGGGTTTTACTTTCATGATGCGCTGCTCAATCTCTTCTGTAATTCGATGGCTGTCCACTACGTTGAGATTAGGATCAACTGTAACTGTTAAATCAACAAACATTAAATTACCATGCATTCTTCCTTTAAAGCTTTTTAAAGTTTTAACCCCATTCACAAGCTTTACAACTGTTGAAAGGGCTTCAGCTTCATCCACATTAAAACCATCCGAGAGTGTATAAGCTGCTTCATGAAAAATAGTATACGCGGTATACATGATTATAATCCCTACAATTAAAGCTGTTATGCCATCTAATATAGGAAAACCTAAAATGGATCCAACTATACCTATTGTAGCTCCGATACTTACTAATGCATCCGAGCGATTATCATACGCTGCTGCTTTAAGGGCTGCACTATTAATACGAGTACCTAATTTTAGATTGTATCTATAGACAATATACATGACCACTGCACTGATAAAACCTACAATCGCAGTTAATGTAGAAGGAACTTCTTCTACTGGATTTGCTAGATGTTGAACAGCTTGAAGTATAACTTGAATACCTATTGCAGCCATAATGAAGGCAGCAACTAAGGATGCTATCGTTTCTGCACGTAGATGTCCATATTGATGATGATCATCAGGTGGTTTTTGAGAGATTCTAAGCCCGATAAGTATTGCAATTGATGCAATAATATCCGTAAAGTTATTTAGTCCATCCGCTTTTAATGCTTCGGAAGAACCAAGGAAACCGACAGTTAGTTTAAATGCACTTAATACTAAATAAATACAAATACTAACCCAAGCGCCTTTTTCCCCTTCGCGTAAGTTTGTGTATAGTTCCAAAGTGTTTCCTCTTTTCAACATTTTTAGGCATATGAAAACGACTCTCTTATTGGGAGAGTCGTTGCTATTATTGTTCTGTTTGAATGTCTTCTTCTATATCTTCTTTTTCTTCTTCGAAAGGAGGTGTTTTGATAATCTCTAAATATTGAATATGATGTCCGTCAATATCTTTTATCATAAACTCAAAGCCCTGTTCAAATATTTTTTCGCCTTTAACGGCATCGAAGCTTTTTGACATAAACCATCCGCCAATTGTATCGATATCTTCCTCATCAATATCAATGCCAAGTAAATCATTGACATTTTCAATCAACATTTTAGCATCAACAATATAGTGGTTATCTCCGACCTTTTGAACTTCTGGAAGTTCATCTGTATCGAATTCATCACGGATGTCTCCGACAATCTCTTCGATTATATCTTCTATTGTAACAAGTCCAGAGGTACCACCGTATTCGTCCATTAAAATAGCCATGTGAATTCGTTCTCGCTGAATTTTAAGTAATAGATCCGCTATTGGCATCGTTTCAATAACACGAATAATTGGTTGCATATAATCACTAACTGGAGTTGTGGCATTTTCAGGGTTTTTAATATATGCAGTTAATAAATTTTTCATATTCACAAGTCCGATAATATGGTCTTTGTCACCATCTGTTACGGGATATCTTGTATATTGCTCTACTCCGATTAACTCAAAGACTTCTTTTAACGTTAAATCTTTATCAATGGAAATGATTTCTGTGCGAGGTACCATAATTTCTTTAGCGATACGGTCATCAAATTCAAAAATTTTGTTCACATATTTATATTCAGCTTGGTTAATTTCTCCGCCCTTAAAACTTTCGGAAAGAATCATACGAAGTTCTTCCTCTGAATGGGCAACTTCTGATTCAGAAACAGCATCTAAGCCAAATACTCGTGTAGCTAAGAATCGTGCTGAACCATTCATCCCGTGAATGACCGGGTACATAAGCTTGTCAAATATAAGTAGCGGTTTTGCAACTGCTAGTGTTATTGCTTCTGCTCTTTGAATGGCAAAAGTTTTTGGAGTTAATTCTCCAACTACTACATGTATATATGTTACAAGGGAGAATGCAATAACAAATGAAAGTAAAGAAGAAACACTTTCGGGAAGTTCAAAATAATCAAATGCCGGATGTAATATTGCCTCAATTGTCGGTTCTCCAAGCCAACCTAAACCTAATGCGGTTATCGTGATTCCGAGCTGACAGGCAGATAAATATTCATCCAAATTAGACACTATTTTTTTGGCATTTAACGCGCTCTTATTTCCTTCAGCAACGAGCTGATCAATTCTTGTCGATCTTACTTTTACTATTGCAAATTCACTTGCAACAAAAAATGCAGTGAATGCGATTAAGACAGCAAAAGCTGTCAATCGTATGGCTATGTCCAAATAATTACTTTGTCCCTAACCCAAATGAGGGGTAGAACAAAGTGTACACCTCCTGTTTTCTAAAAAATAGTTTATAGTTTTAATAATAAAATAATGTCATGTAAATTACAAATCTTTCTACTTAACAGATTAAGCCTATATCTTTTCACTCAAAGAAAATTTACATAAACTTATCATTAAAAGTGCTGAATTTATAAGATAATAATAGAAAGATAGAATGGGGGTTCTACATTGAAAAATACATATATCGAAATTTTGAAAGCATCTACAAAACTTGGATTAACATCATTTGGTGGACCTTCTGCACATATAGGATATTTTCGTGAAGAGTATGTTCAGAAAAGAAAATGGTTGGATGACAAATTATACGCTGACATTGTAGCGTTATGTCAATTTTTACCTGGTCCTGCATCTTCTCAAGTAGGAATATCTATAGGTTTACTTCGTGGAGGAATAGCTGGCGGTATTATTTCTTGGTTAGGATTTACTATGCCATCAGTTATTCTTCTAATGTTATTTGCTATGTTTGTTTCGGCTACAGGTTCTTTTGATAGTGGATGGATACATGGTTTGAAAATAGTGGCGGTAGCGGTAGTTGCTCATGCTCTTTTAGGAATGCAAAAGTCACTTGCCCCAGATCGTATAAGAATTTCTATTGCAGTAGCTTGTGCTATATTGACATTACTTATTCCAACCGCTATCGGTCAAATTTGTATAATCATTGCAGCAGGAGTTTTTGGATATATTTTATACAAAAATGAGGAAGTGGAGCATGCTCCAGAAATTTCACTTTCTTTTGGGAAAAGAATAGGATTCTTAAGTTGGACTATATTTTTTGTTTTATTGATTTTATTGCCATTATTAAAACCATTATTTAACTCTGTTTATTATTCTATGTTTGATGCTTATTATCGAGTTGGTTCCATCGTTTTTGGTGGAGGGCATGTTGTTTTACCAATGCTTCAAAGAGAAGTAGAGGTTTCACCAGATGTTTTCCTTGCTGGGTATGGTGCAGCTCAAGCTGTTCCGGGGCCACTATTTACATTAGCTGGTTATTTAGGGCAGGTAACTGCAGGGATTCCAGGTGCGCTGATAGCTGTCTTTGCAATGTTTTTACCTTCTTTTTTATTAGTTATTGGGACCTTACCCTTTTGGACAGTTATTCGTTCCAAAAGAGGTATACAAGCGGCATTAAAAGGAGTAAATGCCGCAGTAGTTGGGATCCTGCTTGCTGCATTATATAATCCTGTTTTTACTAGTGCAGTGAATAGTACGATGGATTTTGTTATCGTTCTTATTACTTTTACGTTGCTTTCTGTGTATAAATGGCCGCCAATTTACGTAGTATTATTTAGTGCAATTTTTGGAGCCGTTATGCATATAATTTAATTAGTCCCTTTTTTTAGAAAAGTGTTGACATTGGAAATTTTTATATGCTAATGTTAAGGGACACTAAATAAAAAAAGAGAAATGGAGGTATGAAAAATGATTCGTTTAATTGATATAAAAAACAACTTAATAATTTTTTCATGCCTACCATCGAACGATAAATGATTTTATAATAGACATTTTTTAGGTTTACTTTGTCTATTTAAAAGCACATTACCGTAATATGGGTAATGTGCTTTTTTGTGTTCATTTATTTCCATTTTTTAGTGAAAATGTAAGGAAGGAAGGGTTTGGATATGACTATTCAACGGACAAAACAAATTTTATTAAAGGAATCTCTAGAAGGTGGCTAGCTTGTTTTATTTAAGAGAGAGAAGAAATGAGGGGATTAAATAATGTTTTCGGTTTTATTTAAATTAAAGTGGTTTTTTAGTGATCATTGGAAGAGATATACAGTCGCTGTTAGCTTGCTCATAGTAGCAAGTGCATTTGAAGTAATACCTCCATGGTTGGTCGGAGAGGCAATAGACACCATTACAACAGGTAATATGACTCCTGACTTATTAACGATGTATGTGTTCTACTTTATCGGAATAATTATCATTGGATATGTGCTAAATTTTGTTTGGCAATATCAATTGTTTGGTGGCTCTATTACGATAGAGCGGATTTTAAGAACCAAATTAAATAGAAAATTTTTAAGTATGACACCAACATTTTATGAAAAAAATCGTACGGGTGATTTAATGGCTCGTGCAACAAATGATTTAAATGCGGTTGCAACTACAGCTGGTTTTGGAATTATGACATTGATCGATTCAACGATGTATATGGCAGCACTCATCCTAGCGATGGGGTTCATTATTTCATGGAAGCTTACATTTTTTGCAATATTACCGATTCCGATTTTAGCTTTTATCATGCAATATTTAGGGAAAATAATTCATGAAAAATATATGACTGCACAAGATGCATTTGGCGATTTAAATGACCGAGTTCTTGAATCTGTTGCTGGTGTTCGTGTTATTCGTGCATATGTCCAAGAAAGAGCAGACGAAAAGAAGTTTGCAGACATGAGTGAAGAAGTATACCAAAAAAATATGGTCGTTGAACGAATTGATGCACTATTTGGTCCAATTACAAAAGTAGGTACAGGTATCAGTTATGTAGTTGCTTTAGGTTACGGTGCATATCTCGTTTCACAAAATGAAATGACAGTTGGGAATTTAATCACATTTAACGTTTACTTAGGGATGGCAATATGGCCAATGTTTGCAATTGGAGAATTAATCAATGTTATGCAACGTGGGAATGCTTCCTTAGATCGTGTGCAAGAAACGCTGGACTATGAAGCTGATGTAAAAGATCCATTGATTCCTGTAAAAATATTTGATGTGAATTCCATTGGATTTGAAGATGTTGGTTTCCAATATCCAATGTCACAGGTGAAAAATCTTCAAAATATCCGAGTAAACCTTCAAAAAGGGCAAACACTTGGTATTGTCGGAAAAACAGGATCAGGAAAAACAACCTTTATGAAACAACTTTTAAAGGAATATCCTATTGGAGCTGGACAGATAACAATTGGAGATATAGCAATTTCTGAGCAAACAAAAGAACAAGTTCTAGAATGGATTGGATACGTTCCGCAGGATCATGTTCTATTCTCACGGACAATTCGTCAAAACATTCTTTTTGGTAAAGAAGATGCAACGGAAGAAGAGCTAGAAGAAGCAATTCGATTAGCGCATTTCCAACGTGATTTGATGAACTTGCCGATGGGTCTTGAAACATTGGTAGGAGAAAAGGGTGTCTCTTTATCGGGTGGTCAAAAACAACGGGTATCTATTGCAAGAGCACTTATTAAAAATCCAGAGATTTTACTATTAGATGATTCGCTTTCCGCAGTGGATGCGAAAACAGAAGCAAAAATTATTGAAAATATACAAAATGAACGTAGTGGGAAGACAACAATTATTACGACGCATCGATTGTCAGGTATTCAACATGCAGACCATATTATCGTTTTAGACGAAGGAATGGTTGTAGAAGAAGGTACTCATGAGGAACTTCTTCAGCAAAATGGTTGGTACAAAGAGCAATACGATCGTCAACAGCTTGAGGGGGTGTCGTCATGAGTACAGGGAAACGACTCTACCATTATGCGTTATTTTATAAAAAGCCAATTTTACTTGGTTTAATCTTTTTAACAATTGCAGTGTTTGCAGACTTAACCGGTCCATTCATCGCAAAGAAAATTATCGACGACCATATTACAGAAGGGGCTATTGATCTTCAGCCTATATTAATGCTATTAGCTGTATTCTTTGGTTTATCGATTGTAACAGCAGTTTTTAGATACTTTATGTTTATTAATCTTCAGATTGGGGCTAACCGTGTTGTACAAAAGCTGAGAAATGATGTATTTCAGCATATACAAACGTTACCAATACAGTATTTTGATAACTTGCCTGCTGGTAAGGTAGTTGCCCGTGTTACAAATGATACAGAAGCTATTCGTAATCTATATGTGCAGGTACTATCTCAGTTTGCAACAAGTATTATTTCAATCGCAGGTGTTTATGTAGCTTTATTTATCCTAAATGTAAAAATGGCTGCAATGGCGCTTTTTGTTGTACCAATCGTTTATGTATGGATGATCGGATATCGAAAATATGCTTCTAAATATAATCATATTGTTCGTACGAAGATTGCCGATTTGAATGCAATGCTGAACGAATCAATTCAAGGTATGTCCATTATTCAAGCTTTTAAACGAGAGAAGCAAATGGAACGTGAATTTGAAGAGATGAATGGAGAGCATTACCGCTATCAAAATAAATTGCTTACACTTGATTCGGCAACTTCATTTAACTTAGTTAGTGTTTTACGATCCTTAATGTTTATTATGTTTATTTGGTATTTTGGTAGCCAGTCCATGGAACCAAATACAATCATTTCAGCAGGTATGCTTTATGCATTTGTTGATTATACGACAAGACTATTTAATCCGATTACAGGAATTGTGAATCAATTTTCGCAATTGGAGAGATCTCTTGTTGCAGGTAATCGTGTGTTCCGTTTACTTGATGAATCAGGAGAAAAAGTGGAAGATCAACGTATGGAACGATATGAAGGAAATGTTGAGTTTCAAAATGTATCTTTTGCATATAAAGAGAAGGATTATGTATTAAAAAGTTTAAACTTTGTAGCCAATAAAGGGGAAACGGTAGCACTTGTTGGGCATACTGGATCAGGAAAAAGCTCGATTATGAACTTATTGTTCCGTTTCTATGATCCATCAAAAGGAAAGATTCTCATTGATGGTGTTGATATAACATCGTTACCAAGGCAAACAATACGAGATCATATGGGTATCGTTTTGCAGGATCCTTATTTATTTTCAGGAACAATCGAGTCAAACGTAAGCTTAAATGATCCTCGTATTTCCCGTAAGACAGTGGAGGCTGCATTGGAAGCAGTTGGGGGAGAGCGAGTATTAAAGAATCTTGAAAAAGGTTTAGATGAACCTGTAATTGAAAAGGGTAGTACACTATCCTCTGGACAAAGACAGCTAGTTTCATTCGCTCGAGCACTTGCTTTCGACCCTGCCATTCTAATATTGGATGAGGCAACTTCAAATATTGATACAGAAACGGAAGAAATAATACAGCATGCAATGGATGTATTGAAAAAAGGAAGAACAACTTTTATCATTGCACACCGACTTTCTACTATTAAGAATGCAGATCGAATTTTAGTATTAGATCGAGGTGAAATTGTAGAGAGTGGAACGCATGATGAGTTGCTACAGCTACAAGGACGCTATGAACAAATGTATAAATTACAAGCAGGAGTATCTCAGCACGTATAATACGTGCGGGGATATTCCCTTTTTTATGTATTGAAGTTTTCTATCGAAAATCGTATATTTAGTGAGACGAAATAAAAAGCAAGAGAGGTATCTTATGATCCTGTGGCTAAAAGATTGGAAAACAAAAATATCTTCATTCAATAGGAATATACGGTTATTCATGATGGCAAATATTCTTATACAAGTAGGTATGGGAGTTTTTTCTGTCATGTATAATTTATATTTAAAGGAGCTGGGATTTCCTGAAACCGTAAATGGTAAAGTGATTACGATGACTTCTCTTGCATCGGCAATCATGTTAATACCTGCTGGCTTTTTAAGCGATCGTTTTGGACGAAAATGGATGATTATTGTTGGTTCGATGGTGACAGTGTTAACATTATTTTATAGAAGCGTAATGGTGGAAGAACAATCGTTAATTTATGCCGCATTTTTAACTGGACTATTCATGGCGCTTGTCCAAGTTTCAGGTGTCCCTTTCTTAGCAGAAAACTCGAATGCTAGTGAACGTATGCATTTGTTTAGTATCCATTTCTCTTTAGTGACCATTGCAAGTGTCATTGGAAGTTTCGGTGGAGGTGTATTAGCTGATGCACTACACTTGTATGCTGCTATGCCTATTCAGGAATCGATAAAATGGGTTTTAATAGTAGGTACCATTGTATTCGCACTAGGCTTAATCCCTTTATTTAAATTAAAACCAATAGCAAGACAAGAAAATAAAACTGCTAAAACAAGTGAGAAGGAATTACCAAGTTCTTTCAAAAGAAATATTATAATCATTGTATTGTTTGGTTTTTCCAACTTGTTAATCGGTACAGGATCAGGTTTAGTTATTCCTTATTTGAACTTATACTTTGCTAACCGTTTTGATGCATCTAATTCATATATTGGTTTGATATTATCATTAGGCTCAGGAATGACGGCTATTGCAATGCTTATTGGCCCAGCACTTGTAAAAAGAGTAGGGCAGGTTCGTGCACTTGTAATTTTTCAATTACTATCAATCCCTTTTTTATTTATCACTGGTTATACCAATTCCTTGCTAGTAGCATCAATCGGATTTTTGCTACGTCAAGCACTTATGAATGCTGGAAATCCAATACAAAGTGCTATTGCAATGGATTTAGTTCATGATAAATATAAGGGGCTTGCCAATTCAGTAAACCAGATGGTATTCAATATTGGGTGGGCTAGCACTGGAGCTATCTCTACAGGATTGGTAATGACATATGGAGCATATTGGGGATATGCTTATACCTTCACAATAACAGGAGTTCTTTATATCATAGCTTCCACTTATTTTTATGTTTTATTTGGCCGGAAAAAAATTGGTACAATGTAAAACGAAGTGATTATCATAATCTATAAAACTATTACACGTGCCGAGTTTAAGATGAGAATGAAGTTAAGTAGAGGGAGAACCAATGAGATGTGTTTGATGAAAGACAACAGGAAAAGTGTTTATAGGATCTGTATTTGATTATTTAGAAGACAAATAAAATACTAAACTGCATGTGTTTTTTTTAACACATGCAGTTTTTATGTTGTTAATCGTAAACGTGAAACAGCATTAGCTCATGAATCATTTTTTTTATAGTTTCTTCATCAGCTGGTACGATTCCATTCCAATTGATTGTGCCATCCGGTTCGTATTCACCTGTATATCGTACTTGTTTATAGAAGAATGAGATAGACCAGCCCGGTAATTGCTTATTTTCATATAGTGGTTTAAAGCTAAAATGCTGTAACAAAATAATCATCCTTTCATGTGACATAATTTCCATGCATACACTAGTAGAAATGACTAGTGAAGGAGCATCTACTTGTTTATTGAAAAATTACAACTTGCGATTCAAAATGAATACGCAGATTACCATTTCTATAAAGATATGTATAAATTGACGAACGATCCATATTGGCAAGGGTTTATTCAACATGCTTATGAAGATGAAAAAAGCCACTATGAAATGTTTCAACAACTCTATTATATGCTGACAGGGACTTATGTTCAAAGTCTGAAAAAAAAGCCCCCTTGCTTAGACTTAAAAACTTGTGCAAAGAATGCGATTAAAGAGGAGTTAGAAGGAGCTGAAATGTATAAAGAAATGCTGCTCCAAATACCTGTTCAGCAAGCATATGCGCCACTATTTGTGGCGATGCATGATGAAACGGAGCATGCTATACGTTTTTCGACAATGTTCAACGCATTGTAATTCTTTTAGTGTTTGTCCTTCCTCTGCTATAATAAACTATATGCTAGAGGAAAAAGGTGAAATAGATGGATTTATTTTGGACGATTTTATTCATGGTAGCAGTCGGAGCAGCGATAGGGGCAGTAACAAATCACTTAGCTATTCAAATGCTTTTTCGACCACATGAGGCAAAATATATTGGATCTTGGCGAATCCCGTTCACACCTGGTTTAATTCCAAAGAGACGAGATGAACTTGCCAAACAACTAGGAAATACAGTAATCAATCACTTATTGACCCCCGATATTTTCAAAAGAAAATATTTTAATGAAGAAATGCAAGACAAGACTACGAAGCTAATTGTTCGACAATTAAATGAGAAAATTCTACTTTCTGATAAAACGATTGAAGATTGGTTAAAGCTAAGTGGCATTGAAAATATTGTAACGATAGCTAATACGAAAATAGATGAGCAAGTGGATATACAATTTAATCGTTTGAAAAGCCGTTTTGAAAAGGAGACGATTAGACAGTTAGCTCCGGAAGATTGGCAGTTTAAAGCAGATAGTAAAATAGGAGAAATTGTATCATACATCCTTTTTAAAGGAGAAGAATTTTTTCAATCTGAAGAAGGTAAACGAACTGTAAAAAATTTAATTGATGATTTCCTATCTACTAAAGGAACGCTTGGAAGCATGATTCAAATGTTTGTTGGTGAATCTTCCTCTCTTGCAGGAAAAGTGCAACCAGAAATATTAAAGTTTTTAAAAGCACCAGGTACCAAAAATATGTTAGAAAATATTGTTCGTAATGAGTGGGAAAAGCTTAAAGACCGACCAATTGTGGAAATAATGGACGGCTTTGATTTTGAACCAGTCGTAAAAAATGTAAAAAGTTATTTGAAGAAGGAACTAGCAATCGAAGAGCGTTTAAGTCATAGTTTAGTTCATTATTTCCCAGAGGCAACAGAATGGACGCAAACTACGCTTGTCCCAAAATTAACTTCCTTTGCATTCATGGAAGCGGAAGCTAAGCTAGAAGAAGTATTGCGTAAAATGAAATTAGAAGATATGGTAAAAGAGCAAGTCGATTCTTTCCCAGTAGCGCGTTTAGAGGAAATCGTTTTAGGTATATCGAAACGTGAGTTTAAAATGATTACAGTACTTGGTGGAGTCTTAGGTGGTCTTATAGGGATCATACAGGGACTAATCGTCTTTATTACAAGCTAAATAAAAGGAGCTAATAAAAATGGTCAATATTTATGATGATATTAATAAATTGGAAGCAACACTACGTAAAACCGATGAATTTGCTAAGGTAAAAGCAGCGGTGGAATCTGTTAAAGCAGATCCTGAGGCACTTGCATTATTCCAAAGCTTTCGTAAGATTCAACTTTCCCTTCAAGAAAAGCAAATGAAGGGAGAAGAAATTTCTGGTGAAGAGCTAGAATATGCACAAAAAACTGCACAGCTTGCTCAAGGAAATGAAAAAATCTTTCAAATGCTCCAAGCAGAAATGAGTTTAAGTCAGTTAATTGAAGAAGTAAACAGAGTTTTAATTAAACCAGTACAAGAATTATACGAAGGTATTTAATGCTAAGGATCTCCTAAAATAGGAGATCCTTTTTTAATTTAAAGACCATTATTAAGTCAACGTGGGATATAGTATTTTATATCTTAAATATATTTTAAACAACATAGAATACTAGAAACAATGATCCGCGCTTGCCGCAAGCTACGAAAGAGCCACCGTAGGATAAAAACTAGAAACACGGATGTGCACTTGCTGTACGCTATGCATGAGCCTCCGCAGGATGAGTCGCTCCTTCTTAACGCTTTTGCGGAGTGAGAGGCAAGGCGTCAATCCTGGAAACATTCGATGAAATAGAAACAATTCGATAAATAAGTAAATGAACATCCTGTATTCAGGATTGTTTATTAACAATCATATAATAGCATCTACTTACCTTATCAAGAGAGTACACTGGCATTTGCGCCTTCCCAGCCGCATGACGTGCCGTATGAGACAGATGGATGCGTCTAGCGCATACAGCGGCTCATGCGGACGTGCGGCCAGCGCGAATGCATATAGATAAGTAGACTCTATAACCTAAAGCCAAATTAATCAGCACTTTAAAGAGTAGATTATAAATCAATGCTAACGTATTTAGAATTACCAATTCTATATAAACGCATGTTAATAGAAAACCTATTATTTGTAATGGCTGACACCTTCATTCGCGCCTTCCCAGCCACATGACGTGCCGTATGAGACAGATGGATGCGTCTAGCGTATACAGCGGTTCATGCGGACGTGCGGCCAGCGCGAATGCATATAGATAAGTAGTATTCCCTGGAAACTAAAGCCTAATTTATTTGCTCTTTTAAGACTACGATATACGCTTGCCACAAGATACACATGAGTCTAGGCAGGAGCAATAACTGTCCCTGATGTTTAAACACATAAAAATGAAGTTTAACAGAGCTGAAAATAATAGAAGGAATAATTTATTAGATGTCGAATTATTAATAAATGAATAACCATTCACTTATAAAGGGGAATTGCTATGTATAAGACTTTATTGTTAGAAAAAGAAGGAAGAATTGCTACGCTAACATTAAATAGACCACAAGCCATGAATTCAATGGATGATGTGATGATGAAAGAGCTAGCGGAATGTTTAGAGTCTCTTAAAGAAGATCGCTCCGTACAAGTGTTGATTATTAAAGGAGAGGGGCGTGCTTTTTCTGCTGGAGGAGACATTAAGGCAATGCTGGATACAGAGAATCCTTTTAATATTGAAGAAGTCATGGTGTATCTTGGGCGACTCGCAAAAACATTATATACATTACCCCAAATTACAATTGCCTCTGTTCACGGTGCCGCAGCAGGTTTAGGCTTCAGTATGGTACTGGGCTGCGATATTATTATCGCGGAAGAAAATAGTAAGCTCGCTATGAACTTTATAGGCATAGGGCTAATACCAGATGGAGGCGGGCATTTCTTCTTAAAAGAAAGAGTGGGAATCCCAAAGGCGAAACAACTTATGTGGAGTGGGCAACTGTTTTCAGGAAAGGAAGCGCAAAAAATCGGCATAGTGGATGAAGTGGCTTCTGATGGTTTAGGTTATACAACAGCAAATTCCTATGCACAGAAACTTCTCCAGTCGCCAATAGCGGCTATGATTGCTTCCAAAGAAATATTACACGCTACAAAAGTAGATGAACTAGCAGCAGTAGTAGAAAAAGAAGCTATAGCTCAGACTGCTTTGCGTAAAACGGCTGACCATCTAGAAGGCATTCAAGCTTTTGTTGAAAAACGCAAGCCTACTTTCAAAGGGGAATAAAAGAATGGAAGTAAAAATAGAGGTTGTTAAATCATGGGCACATACTTTTCATGAGGATGAAGCCTGACTAACCTCGATAACCTAAAAATTGCAGAAGCTTCAATGGGTATAAAAAAAGGACATAACCCCTTTGGGGGTTATGTCCTTTTTAAATTACACGTGAAATAAAACAAGTTTTCCAGCGTTGTTCACTAAACGATGAGTCGTTTTAGTAAAGCCTTTTTCTTCAATAAATTGCTCGCCTTTTTTCTTCGCGTCTTCGTCGTTATCGAAATTCCATGTTTCTTCTACAATAAGCTTTCCTGTTGGTTCAAATGCAGTAAATTTATATGTTTTCAAGAATCAACACCCCTTTGTTCTTCTTATACCTAATATTATACAACAAAAACATTAAAAGAAAAATGTAAAGTTAGCTTGACAAATGAAAGAGAAGTAAAGTACACTTTACGTAAAGTTAGCTTTACAATAAAGGTAGGAGTACACATGGAAAATTTAGTTAGAGATAAACGAATGGCATTAGGTATGACACAGGATGAACTATCGGAAATGCTTAATGTTTCCAGACAAACAATTATTTCGTTAGAAAAGGGAAGATATAATCCATCCATCACATTAGCTTTTAAGATTTCAAAATTGTTCAATTGTACGATCGAAGACATATTTATTTATGAGGAGGAAGATTAGTATGTATGAGAAGTTTGATTTAGTGTCATTTATGTTAGGTTTGCCTCTTGCAATTGTAGTAATGGCTATTGTTTTATTAATCAATAGAAAAATAGGTAAGAAAAAACGGTGGTTCGATGAAAGATATACGAGAATACATGAAAAGGCAAGATCCATTTCTTGGATGACAACTACTGTTGTTATATTAATCGTATGGATGATTATCCTGACTATTGAAGGTCCAGGTCTTTACTTTTTCTTAATGACTGCTATTTGGGTAATTCATATGACTTCTTACTTAATAGGTGCTGTAATAGCTAGTAAGGATAACTAAAAATCGGAGGGGTTTTTTTATGAAAAAAAATACTAAATTTGCTCTACTCGTTTCCTTATTTGTACTAATCGGAATCCCTCTATTTTTTCTTTTAATCTCACTACTAACAAATGAACGGAATTATTTTTTATATAGTATTTTTCCTTCCTTTGCAGCTGGATTTACCGGACTAATAATCAGTGTTCAACAAATAAAAAAAGAACGAAAAAGTTTGTAAACTTTTATTAAAGATTGTACACATTTCACTGTATACAATCTTTTCTTTATGATAAAATAAGAACAAATATTCGATTTTGTGAGGTGTGGTAAATGACTGGAGTTCGTTTTCTACATATAGCTGATTTACACTTAGATAGTCCATTTAAAGGGCTTACCTCTATACCGCAAAATAAATTGCAGGATATACGTGAAAGTACATTTAAAGCTTTTACAAATATTATTAATTATGCAAAAGCAAGTAAGCCTGATTTTATTTTAATTGTTGGTGATATTTATGATGGAGAAAATAGAAGTTTACGTGCTCAGCATCTATTTCAAAAAGGGATGGAAGAGCTTTCTTCTGTAGGTATCCCTGTTTTTATTTGCTATGGAAACCATGATCATTTGAGTGGCAATTGGGTGAGATTCCAACTACCTGACAATGTAGACGTGTTTGGGGAAGAAGTAGACACAAAAACACTTGAAGTGGAAGGTAATAAAGTCCATATATCAGGATTTAGTTATAAGGAGAGGCATATTCGTGATGCCATGCATGTCCATTATCCAATAGCGAATGGATTAGATTTCCACATTGGAATGCTACATGGAAGTATCGAAGGAAACGAAGAACATGATGTATATGCGCCTTTTCGACAAGCGGATTTAATAAGTAAAGGATATGATTATTGGGCACTTGGTCATATTCACAAGCGGCAAATTTTATCTGATGACCCTCCTATCGTCTACCCTGGTAATACACAAAGTAGACACCGAAACGAAAAGGGTTTGAAAGGATTCTATGAGGTTTCCTTAACAAAAGGACAAGCTAACCTTCAATTTATCCATTCTTCTGCATTTATTTATGACGAGGTAGCAGTGTCTTGTGATGGAATAATTCATGCAAATGAATTGATTGCCCGCATAGAAGTAACCCTTCGTGATTATATAGAATCAAATGGAAGTGCAATTGTTGATGTAATGTTAACTGATATTACGGAAGATACGGAAGAACTTTTACAATCTTCTACAAATGAAGAATGGCTCCAAATAATACAAGAAAGTATACTTGGAGAGGAAAATTTTATCGTTGTTCAAAAGCTCCGAATACAAATGCCTAAGGAGATATGGAGTGAATCCTCTGCTATTGTTCAGTCAATAGAACAATGGAACAATGCCGACTGGAAATATGCATTAAAGGAATTATATCAGCACCCAAAAGGTAGTAGATATCTGGAGACAATTAGTTCAGAGTTTGTGAAGGAAACGATAAATGAAGTTGAACAGCTGCTTTCAAACGTTTTAGCAAAGAGGAGTGAATAACGATGAAAATTGAAAAACTCCATATTTATGGCTTTGGAAAGCACGAAAATGTACAAATAAACTTTCAATCTGGATTAAACGTACTATATGGTGAAAATGAAGCTGGAAAATCGTCCATTCAGCAATTCATTTTGCATATACTTTTTGGCTTTCCACAAAAAAATGCACAACTATTAAGATATGAACCGAAAAGTGGCGCAATGTATGGTGGAAAGATTCAATTTTACGATGAACAAAAGGGACGTGTGGTAATTGAAAGGATTAAAGGAAAAGCAAGCGGTGACGTCATAGTTTACTTTGAGAATGGAGATCGTGGAGGAGAAAAAGAATTAGCATCCCTCTTACATTCATATAATCGTTCTGATTTTGAGGCGATTTTTTCATTTTCACTTCTTCAATTACAGGGCTTTGAAAAATTGACTGAAGAAGAGTTAACCCGAACTTTGCTTGCTTCCGGAACGACTGGTATGGACACATTATCAAAGGTGGAAGCTCAATTTGTCAAAGAAATGGGTGAGTTATTTAAACCAAGTGGCAAAAAACCTCTCATAAATCAAAAAATAGATGAACTACGTGTATTAGAAGAAGAGTGGAAGCTATATCTAGAAAAAGTAAATGAGTACGAGCCATCTATTAATCGTTTGAGGGAAATAGACTCCCTTCTAGTCCAATCATCTGAACAAGAAAAACAAGCCCAATCGCAATTACAACTTTATATGCAATGGAAGCAATTAAAACCATTAAAAGAAAAGCAGTTGGAGCTTGAAGAATCTTTTGAAAAAGTCAAAGATCAGATTTTTCCTGCAGATGGTATTAGACGATATGAAATGATAAAAGACAAAAGAATGAGCCTTAATATTGCGAATGAACAGTTAAGAGACAATCTCAAAGAGTTAAAGAATAATAATGAAATATTGTCAGTAGAAGAATTGGAAAGATTGAAATCCTTCTTAGCATACGAAACAGAATGGCATCAGCTCAAAGCAAAACGAATACAAATAGAAGAAGAACAAACGAAAACTTTACAAAATCAAATGCAGCAACTATCTCTTGTTGGAATAGATTGGGAGAAGAACTTAAGCAACATTACAGAAGCAGATGTATCTATTCAACAAGAGGAAAAGCTAATAACTCTTTTAAAAGAACGAGAAAAGTTAGAAAGTGAACTGCTTCAGGAAAAACGTATTTTACAAATGAAAAAGGAAGATCTTCACCATCAGAAAACACGTATTTCAGAAGTGAGGCATACTAAAAAAGAGGAAAGTAAAGCAGATGGAATTAGCTTAACACTTAGCGGTGCCATCCTTCTTTTGGGAATTATTTTTAGTTTTGTCCTATCCAATTGGATGTTTGGATTAGCTTCACTAATAGTCAGTGTCATTGTTTTTGTTGGTTTTAATTATTTGAAAAAAATGATGACTCAAACAGAAGATGTACAAACATATGAAAAACTATTATTAAAAGAAGAGGACGCTCTATTTCAGCAAATTAATCAGCTGGAGAATAAAATAAATGATTTAGAGCAACGTGAGCATTCTATTAATCAGCATGTACAATTATTTCTAAATAATTATTATTTTAATAACCAACTTTCACCGAGTTTATTAAAAGAGCTATTTAATAGATTACGTTTAATTCAAGAGCAACAAATCCACCTCGATCAAATGGAAATAAAATTAAATGAAATAAACATAAGAATGAAAGAACTATTGGAGCAATCCAAAATAGTAGCAGATATTTTCTTAATTGATGACATGTTATTCCATCAGCTTCGTGAGCACTATCTTTCAGAGAAAAAGAAATTTGAAGAAAATGAATCTATTCGAGATAAAATAAATGAGATTGTAACTAAGCAAAAAGAAAATACTTCATTGCTTGATGTGTATGCAGAAAGCATTCAAACGCTATTTCAAGAAGCAAATGCAAAGTCCGAAAGTGATTTTTATGAGGCTCATCGATTATTTGAACAAAAAGTATTTTTAGAAAAAGAATTACATCAGTTACAAATGCAATTAGGGAATCTAGAAATAGACATAGATGACTTTGAAGAAGAGTTTGAACGGGAAACCAAGGAACAATTAACTGATATCCAGAAGAATCGTAATGAATTGATTCAAGAGAGAGCATCTTTAGATTATAAGACTAACATACTGCTCCACGATGAAAAGCAAAGTGATATGTTACAAAAACTAGAACAAAAAAAAGCAGAGCTGCAAGAATATGTGAAGCAATGGGCAGCATTAAAAGCTGTTGTTGTAGCTATAAAACAAATGATGGTGCAACTAAAAGAGGAACGTCTACCCGAAGTGCTAGACTTGGCTCAAAGCTATTTTCAAAGGCTTACTAGTCAATCATACGAACAATTGATATTAACACCAGAAGGAATCTTTGAGGCTGTGAAATATAACGGACAGCGTTTTATAATTGCAGAACTAAGTCAAGCAACAAAAGAGCAGGCGTATATCTCACTACGTATTGCATTAGCTATATCATTAAAAACGAAAGCACCTTTTCCTATTATTATGGATGATCCTTTTGTACATTTCGATCGTTTCCGATTACAACAAGTGGTACAATTAATGGAGGAGCTACAAAAAGAGCATCAACTACTGTATTTTACATGTCATGAAAATATGCAATATGTCTGGAAGGATGTAAATGTCATACGAGTAGCGACATTATTAGCTGGAAGTGGAGGGATTGTGAAATGAAAGGTATTACACAATTACGAGTAGGGGATCCAGTAGATCATTTCTTACTAATCAAACAATCGACAAAAGGAATTACAACTGTTGGGAAACCATTTATGTCGCTTTTATTGCAAGATAAAAGTGGCGATATAGAAGCTAAATTATGGGATACAAACGAAGAGCATGAAAAGCTATTTGCAGCAAGTCAAATAGTTCGTGTCGGTGGTGAAATACAAGATTACCGTGGGAAATTTCAACTTCGTGTAAAAAGTATTCGACCTGCAAAAGCAGATGAACCGATTACAATAAATGATTTGGTTCCATCTGCTGCAAAATCTAAAGAAGAATTGATGGAAGAGCTCATGCAATTTTTCTTTGAGATGAAAAATCCGTTAATACAGAGAATTACTCGACATTTATTAAAAAAGCATCAAAATGAGTTTATGACGTTTCCAGCAGCTACAAAAAATCATCATGATTATGCATCTGGTTTGATTGATCATGTCGTATCCATGTTGAAGCTAGGAAAAGCTTTATGTGATCTTTATCCAACACTTAACAAAGACTTGCTATTCGCAGGAATTATTTTGCACGATATAGGAAAGGTACTAGAGCTGTCTGGACCTGTAGCAACTACGTATACAATTGAAGGTAATTTACTTGGTCACATTACTATTATGGTGAACGAGATATCGAAGGCCGCAGAAGAGCTTCAAATTGAAGGAGAAGAGGTAATGCTCCTTCAACATATGGTACTAAGTCATCATGGTAAAGAAGAATGGGGAAGCCCAAAACGTCCAATGGTTCGCGAAGCCGAAATCTTGCATTATATTGACAATATTGATGCGAAGATGAACATGTTAAATCGGGCTTTAGATAAAACGAATCCAGGTGAATTTACAGAGCGCTTATTCCCACTTGAAAACCGTTCGTTCTATAAACCTACATTTGAATAATAAAAAAACGTAAAAGCTTTATGCTTTTACGTTTTTTTCTGATCAGATGAGAAAAAAGGGGAGAGTGACTCAGTCACTTTCCCCTTTTCAATAATATTCTAGATAATAGTGTAGACGAGGTTTAGTCCAAAGTGTCCATCAAAAAAGACATTGGGCTTATCTAATTATTTT
Source organism: Psychrobacillus sp. FJAT-21963 (assembly GCF_001420585.1). Taxonomy (NCBI): domain Bacteria; kingdom Bacillati; phylum Bacillota; class Bacilli; order Caryophanales; family Bacillaceae; genus Psychrobacillus; species Psychrobacillus sp. FJAT-21963. The sequence continues at coordinate 45,480 of NZ_LJIY01000009.1, forward strand.
TCACTATCAGTAGTTGTATCTGCTTCTTCTTCAGTTGTACCTTCTTCAGCAGGTGCGTCTGAAGCATTTAAAAATTGATCTAACGCAGTTTTTAAGTCTTCATCTTTAATTTTGATATCAGCGTCTTTCATCATCTTCGAAACTTTAGTCAACAATGTAGAAGTATCTGCTTTTTCAAGCTTTAATTGTTTCTCAAGTTCTGCTTTTTTATCTTCATATGATTCTTCGATTGTACGCTTGTCCGTTACTTCAATAATGTGGAAACCATGTTGTGATTGGACTGGATCACTAATTACATTTTTTTCTAATGCAAATGCAGCTTCTTCAAATTCTGGTACCATTGCACCTTTACCAAACCAACCTAATTCTCCACCAGATTGTTGAGCTGCCGGTTCAGTAGAATATTCTTTTGCTACTTCAGCAAAGTCTTTGCCTGATTCTAGTTCACTTTTTACTTTTTTAGCAGTTGCTTCATCTGCAACTAAAACGTGGCGAGCGTTAATTTCGTTTTTAATATTTTCATATTTTGCCTTAACTTCTTCTTCTGTAACGTCTACATCTTCAATTAAAGCTTTTTCTTGCAGTAAGTTAAGTTCTAAGTACTTTTTATATGATTCTTCTGTATAACCTTGTTGTGCGATCATAGCTTCGAAGTTTTCGCCTAATTGCTCTTTGTCAGCTTTCAATTGAGCGTCTACTTCTTTTTTAGTCACATCATACTTAGAATCAAGTACTTTTTCGATCATAAGAAGTTGAAATGCTTGGTCTCCAATAGATGATTTCATTTCTTCATATAGATCGTTTTGCGTGATATCTCCAACTTTTGAAGTAGCAATTACTTCACTGTTATCTGCAGAATCATTGCTACATGCTCCTAATGCAAGGACTGATGCTGCAAGTGTAAATGACAATACTGTTTTTTTCATTTTTTTCTCTCCTAACTTCTTCGTGTTGCAGTAGTTACTATAACATAAACGAAATAAAAACAAAAATAGTTCCCATTCATTTGCCTACCGATTTTTTTCAAAATCGCATAGGATACATTGAAAAGGAGGTGTTCAAAATGGGAGGACAATATAATGGTGGTTACAACAGTGGCTCTGGCTTTGCTTTGATTGTTGTGTTATTTATTCTTTTAATCATTGTAGGCGCAGCGTTCATCTACTAATGAAAGGGCGGACTAAGATCGTTAAAAACGATCTTGGTTCTTCTTTTCATCCTTTTTTTTTTATTAAAAGAAATGACCCAGCATCATTTACATGATTTGGGTCAATTTTTTCTTTTTCAAATAAGAAAGTATTAAATGTTTTACAAAGTAAATGTCCAGTCGCCGTTAGCTCGATGTCAAATGCCAGTTTGCTCCTGCAGAAAGCTCGTCGCAGAAAACAGTCATTTGATTGTCGCTGGCTTCTTTCACTTTTCTTATACTGTATAAACTAATTCCACATAGAAGCTTACAAGAAGTATCGTAATCAATATATTAATGGTACGAAAAATCTTTGGGTGTTTTTCTTCTGGAATTTCTTTTGACATTACTAAAGCGAATGTCATTCGATTGATTTGTATTAAGTAAAATGCTGAGAATAGAATCAACGTAAATATAATCATGTCTAGTCTCCCTTCATATACTAGTAAGCATATCAAAGAAGGAACATAGTTTACAAGTAGTAGATATTGTTAAGGTTGGGCTGGAGCCACTAATATCTCATAACCAGCATCTGTTTCTTCAATAAGTGCTGTTTTAGGTGACTTACTTAAATTTTTTACATAAATTAAATCTATTAAACAAATTCCACAGTGATAAGCTAATAACATAGTAAAGTAATGAGCAAACATAGGAACTAATAAAGCAGCGATGACTAAGGATAGATTAAGAAATATAAACGGTGCTAACAATGAAAAAATAAATCTATTCTTATTAATTGGTTCAATCACACGCAAATTAACGATTGGCAAAAAGCCATATTGCTTAATAATTAAAAATTTTACTTTTTCTCTATAACGAAAAAGAGGAATATAGTGTAAAAGTTTATGAATTGGATAGATACTTAAAAATGTAAGTAAGAATACCCAAAAGTAATCATCGGATTTGGTGGAATCATTAATAATTCCTAACAAAACATATGCGACAGAAAAAACAGTTATAACGAGCAAAGAAGATAAAAGAAAAAGACGATCTAAGCCGTATTGTTTTTTCACATTAATTGTTTTCCAGCAATGCAAGTGTATGCATCTCCTATACGTAAGTGAATATCTTTCAGATACATACAATACGATGTTTCCTTGTAAAAAGCAATAGGGAATATATTAAAATTTATATAGCGCTTTCATCCCTTGATGCAATTACATTGTTTGTGAATGTTTCATCAATATTTTTAATAGAACGCTCGAATATTTCCATAAAGTCATCCCCATATATATTACGAATGACAGCCATCACATCCATAAATTCAGGGAATTTGCCATACAGCTCCTTCATCGGTATAGAACCTTCGATTACAGAGTGGGGTGTATCATGATAATTGTGATACATTTCTTCTAATAATGTTTTTCCTTTTGGAGTCACATCTACATATGTGTTTCGTTTGTCTGTATCTCTCTTAGAAAAGGAAAGAAGTCCTCGTTCTTCTAGTTTTTTTGAGAAGTTAAAAGCGGTAGAAACATGCATTACTCCAAATTTTGCTACGTCCGAAATAGTCGCTCCTTCTAAATGATACGATATCCATAGAATATGATGTTCATTAATGTTTAAGTCATAGGGTTTTATCCATATTTGCCAATCTTTTTCTACAGCTTTCCAAAGTGCTTTGGAAAGCTGAGCAATTCGTTGACTATAAAGCATTGCTTCTTTCATCGTATAAAACTGTTCTGTCATGTCCAACCCTTCTTTCTCGATTCTTTTCTTTCGAACATTATAGCAAGAAAGTATGTATGTGGAAATATAATATTATTCNATAATTTTATAAAAAAAGAGAAATGCGTTTAATCATGAAGTTGACTAAATGCATTCCTCTTTTTTTAATTTACTACCTTCTCTTTCGGTTTTGGAAGTGTTCTTTCTAATTCTTCGATTGCTTGTTGGATGGAACTAATTTCTGCTTGGAGTTGATGCTGAAGTGGAGTGGTTTCGCGCTTCCATTCAGTGATATCCTTTTTAAGCCCCTGGATTGTTTCAGGCACTACTTCCTTTGACTCTTTACTTAACCGGCTTATTGAACTTTTTAAATCTTGTAATTTTATTTTAACTTCCGCAAGCTTGTCCTTATAATCCAGTGAAGTTGTTTTAATGGAAGATCGAAGCTGACTACCTGATTGTGGAGTCGAAAGAAGCACGGAAACCGAACCTGCGATTGCACCAGTAGCAATCCCTATTAAAAATTGTGAAACTTTCATTTCATCACCCCTTTATATGTATTATTCCTCTCCTTACAATAATTAAAACATAATTTACTGTACAAAAAAAGCTTTCCTATGAAAAGGAAAGCTAGTAATTTAAGCTGTTAAGGCAGTTTCAAATTTTGAGCGTTTTATTAACTTTCCAATTATCGGATAAATAATGAAGAATGCAACCGCATTTATAGCCACTGCAGGGAGTACAACTAATACAAATAATTCTCCAAATAATGCACTAGCTCCAAAAACGAAAATTGCACTTGATAAAAATACTGTTCCAGATACTAGCGTTCCTACACATGTTAGCACAATTGCAACAGGTAATTTTTTTGCATATTTACTAAGTAATAGTACTAAACCGAAGAAAACAAACGCTGTTACGCTTTTATCAATCACGTTTGGAATAAATCCTCCTGGGAATGTAGAAAACAATCCCGAAATGATTCCAGTAGAAATTCCAAGTAAGAAAACGCTTTTAACCTCTGGAAATAATAATATACTGATAAACATCATTGTTAACATGAAATCTGGTTTCATCCCACCATTAAATCCTGGGATAACAATATAAAGAACTGCACCTACACCTACTAATAGGGACATTAATACTAAATTTTTTGTATTCAATTCTCATCTCTCCTCAGCTTTTCTAAGCTCTATTTGTAAGATTCCTCTAACGTATCCTCTTGACCACTAGCAAGAAACTTACCTAGATTGTAATTCTTTTCGAATCTAAATGCAACAACTAATTGTTTAGCTTTTCATATACCTCTTTCGCTAAATCTTGGATAATTTCAGGTGAATATGTTTTTTCTTTTGTATTCCATGTTGCACGGAACCCGTCTGTTTGGTCGTATCTAGGAATGAAGTGTAAATGGAAATGAAATACACTTTGTCCTGCAGGCGCACCGTTATTGTTTAGTAGGTTCATTCCTACTGGGCCATATGCATCTTTTAAAGCAGAAGCGATTTTAGGAACTACTTTAAATAGATTACTTGCTTCTTCTTCTGATAAATCATACACATTTTCTTTATGGTTTTTTGGTATTACAAGTGCATGGCCTTTTGTCAAAGGCATAATATCCATAAAGGCGTAAACATGCTCATCTTCATAAATTTTTGCGCTAGGAATAGAACCATCAATTATTTTGCAAAAAATACATTCACTCATGAAAAAACCTCCTATTCATTCTTACGATGAGTTTACCATATAATATATAGATTGGGGTGGATGAAAGAAGATTTTTCCTATTAGCTTTGGTAAACTATTTATTAGAGATGAGGTGCAGAAATGACAGTATTAGAAGTAAATAATGTGACAGGCGGCTATACAAGGAAGCCGGTTTTACATGATCTAACTTTTTCGATTGGTAAAGGAGAATTAGTTGGATTAATTGGATTGAATGGAGCAGGGAAGAGTACAACTATTAAGCATATCATTGGAACAATGAACGCTGCACAAGGTGAGATTCGATTAAACGGAAAAACGATGAAAGAAGACCCAGAAATATACCGTTCTTCTTTTTCTTATATTCCAGAAACACCTGTGCTATACGATGAACTAACATTAATGGAGCATTTGCAATTGACAGCTATGGCTTACAACTTAGAACCATCTGTATTTGAGGCACGAAAGGAATCTTTGTTAAAAGAGTTTCGTATGGAAAAAAGGCTTAACTGGTTTCCTTCCCATTTCTCTAAAGGAATGCGTCAAAAAGTTATGATAATGTGTGCTTTTTTAGTGAGTCCATCATTATATATTATCGATGAACCATTTGTGGGACTAGACCCATTAGGAATACAATCACTCCTAGATCAAATGAAAGCAAGAAAAGATGAGGGAGCATCCGTACTTATGTCGACGCATATATTATCTACTGCAGAAAGATATTGTGATCGAATTTTACTTTTACACAACGGGAAAATTAGAGCACAGGGGACAATGGATGATTTGCGGGCTGTTTTTAATATGCCATATGCGACATTAGATGATTTATATATCGAAATGACGAAGGAACAAAACGATGAAAAACTTGCGTGAAGTATGGAATAAACGGTTTGTTTTTTATATAAATGAGTTGCAGAAATACTTAAAGTTTATAGCAACTGGTCATATTGCGGTTGTCTTTGTTTTTGCAATTGGAGCAGCAGGATATGCCTATAGTGAATGGTTAAAAACAGCCCCAACCGATTTCCCGGCTTTTTTACTCGTAGCTTTTGTATTGAGTTTGTTTTTAGTGATAAGTCCCCCTGTCACATTAATGAAACATGCCGATGGTGTTTATTTTCTTCCTTTGGAGACAAAACTACCCGATTATTTAAAGCTTGCTTTAAGATGGACATACTTTTCAAGTGTCTTTGTTTCTATCGCAGTTTATGTTGTTTCAATTCCTTTGCTAACTAAAATAGGCGGTTTATCTAAAAATGAGATTTTCAATTTATTTTTAATTTTACTTGTACTAAAAAACTGGAGCATTCAAGTGGAATTTAATTACCGATGGGCTTCAAATGGTAAGTACGTTTGGATAGATCGTTTTGTAAGATTTCTTTTAATATTCTCCGTATTTTACTTTCTCATGAGTGGTTATTATATAGTTTCAATTGGAGCAGTTGTAATTGGGGTGATATACCTCATAGTTTGGCAAAAGAAAAAGAAAGAGATTGCATATCCATTTGATCATTTTATAGAAGTGGAACAATCCCGAATGATGCGTTTTTATCGATTTGCCAATATGTTTACTGATGTCCCACATATTAGAGGTAAAAAGAAAAGAAGAAAATGGCTGGATGGCTTTTATAAACTTGCACCATTTGCACAAAAAAATGCTCAGTTATATTTAGTGTTGCGTACGTTTATTCGAACAGATGATTATTTTTATTTATGGGTTCGATTGACCTTTTTATCTGTAGTAGGCGCTATTTTTATTCCTTTCCCAATCGTTGCGATTATTTTCACTGGTGCTTTAGCATTTGCCTCGGTCATTCAGTTAAAACATGCACTTCTTTCAGGACAAGAATTTCGAATGGATTTACTATTTCCAATAGATTCGAATGCTAGAAAAATAGCTGTAAATAAGTTGCTTCGCATCATACAATTTGTACAGGCATTATTTGTCTTGTTAGCGATCTTAATTTTTTCAGAATACACTAACCTCATGCTATTAGTGCCACTAGCGATATATGTAATATCTGAAATAACACTTCGAATGAGTAAGCAATAAAAAGAAGGCTGTCGTCACGGACAGCCTTCTTTTTATTTTTGATAATTTATTGCAGCGGTTCCTAACGTTTTAGCTGCGATTAGCATGGCACGTTCATCAAAGTCAAACTTTGGACTATGGTGTGGGAAGACTTCACCTTGAGGCATAGCCCCCGTGAAGAAAAATGTTCCAGGAATGTTCTCTAAATAATAGCCAAAATCTTCGCCAATCATGAGGAGCTCAGATTCTTGAACCTTTTCAACTCCGGGAATTTCATTTGCTATAGATGCTAGAAATTCTGTTTCTGATTTATGGTTAATAACTGGCGGATACCCTCTATCGAAGTTAAATGAGTATGTACAGTCGGCTGTCAGACATGTTCCCTTAATAACACGTTCTAGTTCATTTTCCATCAAATCACGAACTTCTGCATTAAAAGTACGCACTGTACCAGCAAGTTTAACAGAATCTGCAATAATATTGAATGCATTTTCGGCTACAAAAGAACCAACTGATAGAACAGCAGCTTCTGTTGGATTTACTCTTCTAGAAACTAGCTGTTGCAAGTTTACAACTAACTGAGAAGCAACTAAGATTGCATCCTTCGCTTGATGAGGATTGGCACCATGACCACCTCTACCTTGAATAGTTATATGAAAACGGTCGGCAGCTGCCATAATAGGTCCGGATTTATATTCAATTGTGCCAAGGGGGGTTAATGACCACAAATGCGTACCGAAAATAACGTCGACACCTTCTAAACAGCCTGCATCAATCATCGGTTTAGCTCCACCAGGCGCATATTCTTCCGCATGTTGATGAATAAAAACAAATTCACCAGATAATTGGTCCTTCAATTCATTGATTGATCGAGCGAGAATAAGTAGTGTGGCAGTATGTCCATCATGTCCGCAAGCATGCATTACTCCGGCAACTGTTGATTTGTATGGGACATCCTTTTCATCTTGTATTGGAAGTGCATCAAAGTCAGCGCGTAGTGCAACTGTTTTACCAGGAAGTGCACATTTAACTCTTGCTACAACTCCATTCCCACCAACATTTGCTTGAAAAGGAATTCCTAATTCTGTGTAAAAGTCTTGAATATATTTTGCTGTTTTTGTTTCTTGAAAGGATACCTCAGGATGCATATGTAAGTAACGGCGAATTGAAACCATATCGTTAAAAGAGTTCTCTAATTTGTTTAATAATTCTTCTGTCAAAATCCTCGCCCCCGTTAATTTCTTTTTGTTATATTATAACAGAAAAAAAGAAGCTTTCATCTCAAGCTTCTTTAGGCAATGATTTATAGGTAGATACATAAGGGGCACTTGTGAAAATCTTTTGCTTATCTGCTACATGGTCAAAATTTAATGGATTTGATTTTTTCCATACTTCAAAACTATTTGGTCCAGACCATTCTGTTAAAATAATATACGTGTCAGACTTCAAGGGCTTCAGTACACGAAGAGCGATAAAACCAGGCTCTTTTTCAACTGTTTCAGTTAATTTGGTATACTGATATTCAAATATAGGACGTCCTTCATCGGAAAGAGGTATGTGTTGCAAAACGAAATACCCTTTTTCGGAAAACCTACCATAAGACTCTAGAATTTCATATTTACGTGGTACTTGGAAAACAGACTTGCCAGAAGTTTCATGAATCAGAACAGAGTTACCTACACCATGCAAAAGAAACAAATCTTCTTTTGGATGCTTCTTTTTAATTGAATCCATAAATTCGGGTGTTCCAGATGTTATATAAAAGTTCATATAATTAACCTCCACTTTCTTTATTGGTAATACTTTTCCCCTTAAAGTCAAATTAAAAACTCTATTTCAAAATAAAGACTGGAAATGCAGGACAAATTTATGACAATTACATTATATTTATATACAATAAGCAAGAGAACGTCTATAGTTGAGACGTATATTGAACAGGGTACAGTTATATAGAAGAAAGGTAGGAAAAGGGAATGTCAACTTTTAATGATACAATACTACGTGCAGCTCGTGGAGAAGCAGTAGATCACACACCAGTATGGTATATGAGGCAGGCTGGCCGTTCACAACCAGAGTATAGAAAAATTAAAGAAAAATACTCGTTAGAACAGATTACGCATGAGCCTGAGTTATGTGCCTATGTAACACGTCTTCCAGTAGAAAATTATAATGTGGATGCAGCTATACTATATAAAGATATCGTAACTCCTCTAACTGGAATTGGAGTAGATGTAAAAATAAAAGCGGGTGTTGGCCCTGTCATTTCGAATCCGATTCGAACTGTGCAAGATGTGTATAATCTTGGGGACCTATCACCAGAAGATGATGTACCTTTTGTTTTAGAAACGATTAAACTTCTAACAACGGAACAATTAAATGTTCCACTAATCGGATTTGCAGGTGCACCTTTTACATTGGCAAGTTACATGATTGAGGGTGGCCCTTCGAAAAGTTATAACAAAACGAAAGCATTTATGGTTTCTGAATCTCAAGCATGGTTTGCTCTAATGGACAAGCTAGCTGATATGATCATTGTTTATATCAAAGCACAAGTCAAAGCCGGAGCTAAAATGATACAAATTTTTGACTCTTGGGTTGGAGCTTTAAACGTAGCAGATTATCGTATTTTCATTAAACCAGTAATGACACGTATTTTCAATGAGCTTCGTGAGACAGGTGTTCCTTTAATAACGTTTGGTGTTGGAGCTAGTCACTTAGCAATGGAATGGCATGATTTGTCGGTGGATGTAGTCGGAATCGACTGGCGTTTATCTATTGAGGAAGCTCGTGCTAAAGGATTAACGAAAACGCTTATGGGGAACCTAGATCCTTCTTATCTGATTGGAGATTGGGCAGAAATCGAAAAACGTGCAAAAGTTATTGTAGAACAAGGAGTAGCAAATCCAGGACATATCTTTAATCTTGGACATGGTGTATTTCCAGAGGTAGATCCGGACACGCTGAAGCGCTTAACAACTTTAGTACATGAATATAGTAAAGAATTGATTGCAGCAAAATCTAACTAAACTATCTTGAGGTGATACGAATGAAAAAAACAATGGGATTACTAGTAATGGCATATGGAACACCATATGAGGAAGCAGATATAGAACGCTACTATACACATATCCGTCATGGACGTAAACCAAGTGAAGAGCAATTGGCCGATTTAACTGGTCGCTACAAAGCAATCGGAGGAATTTCTCCACTTGCTAAAATTACAGAAAACCAAGCGAAAGGTCTTTGTGAACGTTTAAATGAAATTCAAGATGAAATTGAATTTAAATTATACATTGGATTAAAGCATATTGAACCTTACCTAGAAGATGCTGTGTCTGAAATGCACAAAGACGGTATTACAGAAGCAGTTTCCATGGTATTGGCTCCTCACTTCTCAACATTCTCGATTAAATCGTATAACGGTCGAATTAAAGAAGAGGCAGAAAAACTTGGCAACTTAAAAATTACCTCCGTTGAAAGCTGGTATGACGAGCCTAAATTCATACAATATTGGACTGAAAAAGTAGGCGAAGCATTTGCGGCGATGTCTGAAGAGCAACGTGAGAAAGCTTGCTTAATCGTTTCAGCGCATTCTTTACCAGAAAAAATTAAAGAGCTAGGCGATCCATACCCAGATCAATTGAAAGAAACTGCTGACTTAATCGCAAAAGCAGCTGGCGTGAAAAACTATGCTGTTGGCTGGCAAAGTGCGGGACAAACTCCAGAACCATGGATTGGTCCAGATGTACAAGACTTAACACGTGAATTACATGAAGAAAAAGGCTTCACAACATTCGTTTACACTCCAGTTGGATTTGTAGCAGAGCACTTAGAAGTGCTATACGATAATGACTACGAATGTAAAGTAGTTTGTGACGAAATCGGCGCAACCTATGTTCGTCCAGCTATGCCGAATGCACAACCTCTTTTTATCGATGCAATGGCAGACGTCGTATTAAAACACTTAAAAGCTTAATCATAGAAAGCCTCTAGCATAGTTCTCGCTAGAGGTTTTTATATTGTTCGAAAAAAGTATCTCAGAAAATCTCTGGGAATCTCAGAAAATCCCGGGAGTATTTCAGAAAATCTCGAGGGATCTCAGAAAATCTCATACGGATCTCAGAAAATCACGTGAGTATCTCAGAAAATCTTGAAGTATCTCGGAAAATCTCTGAGTATCTCAGAAAATCTCTGGGAATCTCAGAAAATCCCGGGAGTATCTCAGAAAATCTAGGAGTATCTCAGAAAATCTCGAAGTATCTCAGAAAATATCTAGGTATCTCAGAAAATCTCGAAGTATCTCAGGAAATCTCGGAGTATCTCAGAAAATCTCGAAGTATCTCAGAAAATCTCGGAATATCTCAGGAAATCTCGGAGTATCACAGAAAACCTCGAGTATCACAGAAAATCTCCGGGAATCTCAGAAAATCTCGAGGGATCTCAGAAAATCGCGTGAGTATCTCAGAAAATCTTGAAGTATCTCGGAAAATCTCGAGCGTATCTCAGAAAATCTCTGAGTATCTCAGAAAAACCCGGGCCAATCTCAGAAAATCCCACTTTTCTTCCGATATACTGTTTTTTTTCCATGATTGATGCTCTGTAAATTGCACTTCTTCAACATATAGTATGCTTCATGTGAAGAAGATAAACCGAAAAAGTCTTTGCATTCGGCAGTAGTGATAGAATCTTTAATTAATATAAAATAATCATCTATATTATGTGCAATAGGATTACGATCAACAGCTTTACAATTGGTGCATTTCCATGTTTTATTAGTTATTTTACATAAGGATTTCCCACAGTTTTTGCATAGCAATCCTCTAATGAGAGTTTCAGGATGTATATTCCATCTTTCACAAAGAGGTTTTTGTTGAAACGTACTTCGCCTCAATTGTATTTTCTTAATTACTTCCTCAAATTGAGAAGTGTTTATGCTGTCCTCTATATTATTAAGATTTTGAATATATAGAGGGAGATTTTTACGAAAGAAAATAGGTTCGCCTGGGGGTACATTTTCTAATATGACACGATTAGAAGAATAAACAATTGCTTTAAATATAGGGAGAGGCAATTGCATTTGCCCAATAGCGTGTATATGTCTATTGATTTGCGTGATTGGGCATTCGAAGGGTGTTCTTACTCCATCCAGGTTCCGTATAACCTGTCCTTTATGTGGTTGAAAAGTAATCGTTCCAACCATATTTTTCACTTCAATAATGAGTAAGTATTTTTTGGTAACAATAAGCGTATCTAACTGAATGTAAAGATAATCATGGATTTTCAACTGAAGGTCAGTAAAAATGTACAGGTCTTTTGGGAAACTTACTTCCAAAATACTGCGGTCTACTAGTTGTTCTCCAGCAAAACCTGCTTCTATTTTATTTAATTGTTCACATATTTCATTTGTCTTTGGATGTGAGGTGTGAAGTCTAATGAGAAGTCGATTTGATGCTATGTGGGATTGCGGAGGATTTCGAGAAATAATTGATATCAGCCCCTTTTTTATTAGCGTATCAGACAAATAAATTATCTCCTAATTGCGACTATTCCATTTTTGATTGATTTTTCGAGGTATTTCAATCTTTTTTCACAGATTTCGGCTAGAATGGTTAAAAAGGAGGCGAATTCTTGAGAAAAATAATAGGTTTATTCTTTTTATGTGGAATGCTGTCAGCCTGTTCAGATAAAACATTTCCACCCATTGATTCGTCTACGGATTTTGTAGCAAGCTTAAACACATTGGAGCCATCTATTCAATTTATTTCAAAAAATCTAGAATTGATAGAAACTTGGGAGTTGGATAAGCCATATACGGGATTTACACATGTCTCAGATGATTACATATTTTTGTATGGTTACACATTAGAAGAAGCAGAACTTTTACAAATTTCTACGGGAAAACTTATTGCAACTTACCCTGTCCATGAAGGAGCTACCTTTGCATATGCAGTTAAAGAAACTATATATGTTGCAAATGGGAAGGAAAATACGGTTACTTCATATGATGTAAAAGGGAATGAAATTGCTAAAGCTGATACTGGTCGGTATCCGATGTCGATGATTGCAGATCATAACAATTTGTACGTTATTAATTTCAAAGACACGATATTGTCTGTCTACAATATAAATGATTTAAAATTAGTTACTACTTGGGAAATACCTACATCCTCCCACGGACTACATTTGGTTGATAACGAGCTTTGGGTTGGTGGACATGGTGCAGGAAGCCAGGCAAATAAAGTTATTAGCAAGTACAATATACAGAGCGGAGAACTGCAGGGAGAAATGGAAGCACCAATGATGCCTATAGATTTTGCGGATGCGTCAGATGGATTCGTTTATGCTGTTAGTCATGGTAATAATTATGTTTATAAATTCACTAAAGGAGGAGAACTGGTTTCTTCTATTAAAGTTGGAGCCAATCCTTTCTCTATTACATCTTTTGGCGAAAGCCTTGTAGTAGCAGGTTATGACGATCATCAAGTTTACTTCTTACAAAATGGAGAAGTAATAAAGAAGGTTTCAGTTGGTAAAGGGCCTTTTCAACTGATTAAGAGGGAGGCAAGTAAATGACGACTATATTAGTTGTAGATGACGAACAGGATATGCGAAAACTAGTTGAAATGCATTTACAAAAGGCTGGCCTCCAAGTAATCCAAGCTGAAAATGGAAATCAAGCAATCGAATTTCTACAAAGTACAGAAATCGATCTTATTCTCTTAGATGTTATGATGCCTGAAAAGGATGGGTTTGCTGTTTGTGAAGAGATTCGTCAGTTTTCTGAAGTTCCTATTATTTTCTTAACAGCGCTTGATGCAAAGAGCGATTTAGTAAAAGGACTACAGCTTGGTGGAGATGATTATGTTGTAAAGCCATTCACGGCAATGGAGTTAACTGCTAGAATCAATGCAATACTTAGAAGAACTGGATATTCCTCGAATAATGATATTATAACAAAGGGAATATTAGTAAATGACATTGTGGGGAGACAACTCAAGAGAGATGGTTTTAAAATTGTCCTTACTTTGAAAGAATATGAACTCATCTATTTATTCATGGAGAATGAAGGAAAAGTTTTCTCTAGGGAGCAGTTGCTAGAATTGCTTTGGGGTATACAGTATGAAGGTGGTACACGCACTGTTGATACGCATATAAAAACGCTTCGTCTGAAACTCGGTGAAGTTGCTGGGAAATACATTGATACAGTTTGGGGAATAGGATATCGTTTTGAGGTTAAAGAATGAAAAAGTTATCCTTTAAAATTTGGATGCTGTTGCTTGTCTTTATTGCTACTACCATTGTTTTCTTAGTCGTATTTACAAATTTTTTATATGAGGAGCTGTATGTGCAACATACGGAGAACTCTATGAAAGAGGTTGCAGAAAATTTACATCGTACATATGATGGTGGAGTTGTCTCAGACGAATTTATTAAACAAACAGAAGAGTATAATCGTTTTTCGAATATAGAAGCTTTTACTGTTCGAAATCCGAGGGAATTGAGTGCATGCGTTCCTTTCGATATCGATTATGACAGTTTAATAGGAGCAGAGGAAAGAGCAGAACTGCTTGCCGGTAATTCAGTTACGAAAAGAGGGTTTGAAAGTAGATTTGATCGAGAAGTTGTATCGGTTATTTACCCTCTTGTCGATGAAAATCGGTTAGAAGGAATTATTTATTTATATGTACCATTAACAAAAATAACCGAAATGGCTTCTAAAGATGTTGTCTTTTTGATTGGGATTGTTTCTTTACTGTTAATAGGAATGGCTTATATTAGCCTAAAAAGTCTACAGAAAGTGTTAACACCATTGGCAAGGTTAAAAGAAGCAGCTCTTTCGATGGCAGGCGGAAATTATACTACTCGAGTGAATGTGGAGTCTCAAGATGAGATTGGTGAGCTCGCTCAAACCTTTAACCAAATGGCTGCTTCTATACAGGAGGAAGATGAAAAAAAACGAGATTTCCTTTCAATTGTTTCGCATGAATTAAGAACACCAATTAGTTATATAAAAGGTTATGGAGAGGCTTTTGAACAAAAGCTTATACCAGAAGAGAAACAAGAAGAAATTTATAAACTAATCGTTCGAGAGGCAGATCGCATGCAAAAGTTAACGAATGATTTGCTAACCGTTGCTAGAGCAGAAAACGATGAAGATGTCGAGACTGGACCGATTGTTTTAGCGGAAGCCATTCGTGAAGTAATTCACCTCGTACAATCTAACGCTTATGAAAAAGAAATATCATTTATTGTAACGGTTGATGAAGATACCATATTAAATGTGGATGAACCGAAAACAAAACAAATTTTGATAAATGTTTTGGAAAATGCGATTCACTATTCGCCAAACCGGTCCAGTATAAGCATTAGCAATAAAACGACAAAAAAGGATACGACAATTGAAATAAAGGATGAAGGATGTGGTATGGAAAAAGAGCATTTAGCTCATATTACGGAGCGTTTTTACCGCGTGAATAAAGCAAGAAGTCGTTCAGACGGGGGCACAGGATTAGGACTTTCCATTGCCTCCCAATTAGTTGCTATTCAAAAAGGAAAGCTAGAATTTACTAGTGAAGTTGGAAAAGGAACGACGGTATACATTACATTACCTATTTGGGAGGATTCATTCGAATGAAAAATATTTTAGCTATACTTGCATTAGTAACTTTAACGTTAGTAGGTTGTTCTTCTAAAGATACAACACATGACGAAGGTTCACATAATGAAGGTACTTTAGAAGAGGTTGTAGTAGATATTCAAACAGAAGAGACATTACCTGTTGGAGAGGAAATCACACTTTCAGCAAAAGTTACTCAAGGCGAGGAGGCTGTTAACGATGCGGATAAAGTGGAGTTTGAAGTATGGGAGTCTGGGATGCGCGACCAAAGTGAAATGTTAGAAGGTACTTTCACGAAAGACGGTGTTTACGAAGCTAATTATACTTTTGATCATGATGGTGTCTATTATATGTTTGCCCATACAACAGCACGTGGCCTTCATGTTATGCCGAAACAAGAATTAAAGGTCGGAAATCCTGACATGAGTAAAGTGAAACCAGACGACAGTGATGATTCTATGCATCACGAATAAATACTTGCTAAAAAAACAAAATGAGTGTATTATATTGACTAGATGACCGATTTGGTTTTCTAGTCAATTTTTCTTTAGGGGTGAAATCGATGGATCGGAAGCAGGAAATACTAACAGCAGCAACGAAATCTTTTTCGCTTTTCGGTTATAAAGCTACAACAATGGATCAAATCGCCAAAATTGCAAACGTTGGAAAAGGAACTATTTATACATTTTTCGAAAACAAAGAAGTCCTTTTTCAAGAAATTGTCCTTCAAATGATAGCAGAAATGAAACATGAGGCAACGAAAGCGATTAAAGAGGATGGTTCGTTTCAGGAAAATGCTCACGCGGCGTTGATGAAGATGTTGGAGTTTAGAGAAACACATCAGCTATTTGTAAAAATAATAGATGAAGAAAAAGAATTACGAACACCTACCGTTCAACAAGTAGTCCAACAAGTGGAACAAGCAATAGTTTCGTTTGTGAAAGAAAAGATTGATAAATATATAGAAAGAGGAGAAATTCGACAAGTTAATAGTGAACTTGTAGCATATTTACTATTAAAAACGTATCTTGCTCTCGTGAATGATTGGAACATAACTCATGACCAATCTTTATCGGAAGATGAAATTTCAACTATTATTCAAGATACTTTCTTTCGTAGTCTCTTAAATTGAGACTCCTTTTTTTGAAGAAAAATGACCGAATGAACATTTTGGTCAATTAGTTTTGGAGGGGTAAAAATGATAAAAGCAGAATGGAAAGCAATCTTTAAAAACCGGAAAGTATTGGTTTCAATTATTGCGGTGTTATTTATACCAGTTTTGTATGCGGGCATGTTTTTATGGGCATTTTGGGATCCTTATGCAAAATTGAGCGATCTACCAGTGGCTATTATCAATAGCGATGAAGGGGCAGATTATAACGGGACGAAACTGGCTCTAGGAGAAACATTAACGGATAAACTGATAGATAGTGAACAGTTTAATTTTGAATCTGTCTCCAAGAAGGAAGCAGAACAAGGATTATTAGATCAAGATTATTATTTACTAATTGAAATACCAAGTAATTTTTCACAGCATGCAACAACATTATTAGAGGAACAACCAGAAAAAATGGTTATTACGTATAAAGCGAATGAAGGATATAACTTTTTAGCATCACAAATTGGTAACTCTGCAATGGAACAAATTCGTGCACAAGTGAATGAAGAAGTTACGACTACTTATGCGGAACAACTATTTTCTTCTATTAACAAACTTGGTGATGGATTCGCTGAAGCATCAGACGGAGCAGGTCAATTAAAAGACGGTGCATCTGAACTTAACGATGGAGCAAGTGATTTAAAAGGTTATTTAGAGCAACTTGCAAGCAGTACAATAGAGCTTCGTGATGGAACTACTACAGTTAATTCAGGAATACAAACTGCTGCCGAAGGTTCTACCCAATTAAATACTGGTCTCTCTCAATTGTCTGATGGCTCAACACAACTTGCAGATGGGGCAAGTCAAGCCGCAACAGGAGCTGGGTCATTACAAACAGGTATTCAGCAGTACACAGAAGGAGTAGCAAAGCTAAATGAAAGTTATCAATTATTAAGTGAGAAAGACAAAACTTTGTTAGCATCATTAGCCCAACTACAAAATAGTTCTGCAAATTTAAATGATAGTGCTACCCAATTAGCACAAGGGTCGACAAATGTAACAGCTGGGATACAAGCATTATCCAAACAACTGGAACAACTAAGTGCCGCATTACCAGAAGAACAGTCAACTGCATTAAAGGAATCACTGAAACAGCTGGAGACTGGTAGTTCAACTGTATCAGCAGGGTTAGAAAAATTAACAAGTGGTACAGCCGCTTTGGAGAGTGGAACAGCTAAAGTGCATGATGGAGCTGAACAACTAAGTGCTGGTTATTCACAGGCACAACAAGGTATATCAAAACTAAATGATTCTTCTTCTGCGTTAGTTGAAGGCTCAACTAGTCTATCCACAGGTACAAGTACGTTAGCAGCAAAAATGAAAGAGCTTCAATCCGGAATACAACAAGCTTATACTGGTTCAAATAGTTTGGTTAGTGGCTTAAATCAATTAGCAGCTGGGTCCACACAACTACAAACTGGAACCGGAACACTGGCAGAAAAATCTGGTGAACTAGCAGCTGGCTCTACAAAACTAGCAGATGGAACAAAAGCTTTGGTCGATGGTACAAATACACTGCAATCTAGCCTTAAAGACGCTAGTAAAGAAGTGGGAGACGTAAGTGCCACAGATGATACATTCAATATGGTTGCCGCTCCTGTTGAAGTAAAAACAGAAGAAGTGAATGCAGTTCCAAACTATGGAACAGGATTTACACCATATTTCTTATCACTTGGTTTATTTGTTGGTGCGTTACTAATCTCCATTGTATTCCCATTCGTACAACCTGCTATTACGCCTTCTAGTGGAGCGAAATGGTTTACAAGTAAGGTTACCGTTCTTGCCGCTGTTGGAATTATCCAATCGCTTATTGTTGTTCTAATTGCATTATTTGCATTAAAACTAGAAACTCAAAGCATAGGATTGTTCATTTTAACTGCAATCATCACTAGCTTTACTTTCTTAGCGATGATTCAATTGTTCGTTTCTGTATTCAGTGATCCAGGAAGATTTTTAGCGATAATTGTGTTAATTCTTCAGTTAACAACTAGCGCTGGAACATTCCCATTAGAGTTACTTCCTGAGCCATTACAATTTTTCAACAAATTATTACCAATGACTTATTCAGTTCAAGCATTTAAAGCGTCTATTTCTTCGGGCGATGTTAGTCAAATTTGGTTTAATAATAGTGTGTTAATTGGTTTCATGGTTGCTTGCTTGGCATTAACATTTGGTTATTTCATGTTATTGTTTTCAAAACGACATTCCAAACAAACAGCTAAAGCATAATATTCAATGCCTATCCAACATAAGGATAGGCATTTTTTATATATGATAAATATCTGAAGCTTACCCCTCGCTTTTTGACCGAACCCCATTGATTTCCGTTCCAGACGGACGCTTTCCGCCGGCATGGCTTCAGCCGCTTCCCTCGCTAAGCTCAGTCCAGGGTCTTCAGCTCATGTTATTCCGGCTGGAGTCGCCGCCTTCCACTTCAATCAACTATTATCCGCTATTCAATAAAAAAACATTATGCCATTAATTGAGTTTTTATCACTTAGATTTTTACAATTAGTATTTATAGAAAATCGTTGGAAAAGGCGACAATCTTGCGGGAATAGCGTTAGTCGAAGACCCCGCATTGAGGGGAAGGCAATCTAAGTTCGCCGCATCCTGCTCCTGCGCAAAGCTCGTCGCAAAAAACAATGCTCCTGCGCAAAGCTCGTCGCAAAAGAACTTTTGCGGCAACGATTGCATGACCAACATCGTGTTGGCCTAGGAGGCTAAGACAACGCCCGCGGAAAGGAAGCCGTTTCAACGATTTTCTTATTTTTTGCACGAAAAAAAGCCAGCTAGAATGGGGAATAATCTAGCTGGCATTTCAAAAAAATTAAATGGAATTACAATTATCACATTGATTACCATAGCACTCATGCTGCTCTTCAATTGTTTCACCGCATGTAGCACATTTTTTCTCAGGCAGGTTACGGAAAAATTCAATTACGTTTTCTAACATAGTTGTTCCACCTCCATCTGTTATATAACTGTTTAAGTTAAATTGATTGTAATATAACACAGAATCATTTGTCAACACATTCCGCAGTTTTTTGTTAAAATAGGTCTAAAGGAGAGATGATCATGTATTTTATTGATAATAAAGGAATAACAGACCCACGAATTAACCTTGCAATTGAAGAGTATGCTTTAAAAACAATGGATGTTGAAAAGGATTCTTTTCTTCTGTTTTACATAAATCAGCCTTCCATTATCATTGGGAGAAATCAAAATACAGTGGAAGAAATTAATACAGACTTTGTAGAGAAAAATGGAATTATACCTGTTCGCAGACTTTCGGGTGGAGGTGCAGTGTATCATGACCTAGGGAATCTAAACTATAGTTTTTTAACAAAAGATGACGGGGATAGCTTCCGCAATTTTAAAAAATTTACACAACCAGTTATAGATGCACTTGGTAAAATGGGTGTGACTGCTGAGCTTTCTGGAAGAAATGATATTTTGGCAGAAGGAAAAAAAATATCTGGTAATGCACAATATTCTACGCGTGGAAGAATGTTCAGCCATGGTACTTTAATGTTCGATACAGAAATTGATGCAGTTGTATCTGCGTTAAAGGTAAGTAAAGAAAAAATTGAGTCTAAAGGAATCAAATCAATTCGTAGCCGCGTAACAAACATTTCTGATTTAATGGAAAACACGATGACAATTGAACAGTTTCGCTCAGAAATTCTTGCCTCTATTTTTGGTGGAGCAGAGAATGTACAATATTGGGAACTTACAGAAGAAGATTGGAAAAACATTCATAAGCTTTCAGAAGAACGCTATCAACAATGGGATTGGAATTACGGTAAATCACCTAAATTTAATATAAAACACTCCCACCGTTTCCCAACAGGAGGAGTCGACGTTCGATTAGAAGTAAATAAAGGTATTATGGAAGAAGTGAAAATCTATGGTGATTTCTTTGGTGTCGGTGATATGGAAGAAGTAGAAAAACTATTAGTCGGTAAACTATATAGTAAACAAGCTATAGAAGAGGCACTTGAACCAATCGACGTTCCAAAGTACTTTGGCGGTATTTCAAAAGAAGAATTAGTACAGCTTATCTATTAATAATATTTGAAGAGTCTAACATATTAAGTATGTTAGGCTTTTTTACATTTTAAAATTGGCTTACTTCATCATATGAAAGATAACTACACTAATCTATGGCATTCGCACTGGCAACGCAAACGCATTAATTTTTTTAATTAGTATTTATTGAAAGTCGTTGAAAAAGGCGACACTCCTGCGGGAATAGCGTTAGCCGAAGACCCCGCAATTGAGGGGAAGGCAATCTAAGTTCGCAGCATCCTGCTCCTGCGCAAAGCTCGTCGCAAAAGAACTTTTGCGGCAACGATTGCATGACCAACATCGTGTTGGCCAAGGAGGCTAAGGCAACGCCGCTGAAAGGGAGCCGTTTCAATGATTTTCTTATTTATCGGACAACATTATTTAGTAAAGTCAAATTCTATAAATGTTAAAAACCATCATTTTTAGTTATCAGAGCATACATTTTAAAATGGAATTTATACAATTTAATTACAGTCTATTCTTCAAGCTCGCTGTCGCTTTTCTTTATGATATGATAGAGGGAGATTGCTTGTTGAGGAGGATTCAAGTGACGGAACATCGTGTTTTAGTAGTAGAGGATGATCGTAAAATCGCTGCATTACTTGCAGATACTTTACGTAAATACCATTATGAGGTACATACCATTCAAGATTTCGACAACATTATCGAGGAGTTTCAAATTTTTGATCCTCATCTTATATTATTAGACGTAAATTTACCTTCATATGATGGGTATTATTGGTGCCGACAGCTTCGCCAATATACAACTTGCCCGATAATTTTTGTTTCCGCAAGATCAGGGGAAATGGATCAAGTGTTTGCACTTGAAAATGGAGGAGATGATTTTATAACGAAACCTTTTCATTATGAAATCGTCCTTGCGAAAATACGTAGTCATTTAAGAAGAACTTATGGTGAATATGCAGCGAAGCAGGAAGAGCGAATTGTAAAAGTAGGAAAGTTGCAGCTATTTTTAGAAAGAATGGAACTGCATACTCCTTCTGAAGAAATACCTTTGCAAAAGAAGGAATGTACGATATTAGATTTGCTTATGAGAAGTTATCCAAAACTTGTAACAAGAGAAAAATTGCTTGAGGATTTATGGGATGACCAATCGTTTGTTGATGAAAACACCTTAAATGTTAATATGACTCGAGTTCGGAAAAAGCTTGCTGATTACAAGGTAACATCGACAATTGAAACGGTTCGAGGAGCGGGCTATCGATTGATAGTTAGTCCGGAGGAATCTTAAGATGTTTCGTTTATTTATGCGTGAACATTTAATCTTTCTAATCTTTCAGTTTTTATTAGTATTATTTATTATGCTCTTATATTGGCTAGATGGCTTTCGTAACGTAGATACAGCAATCTATTCAATTGTTATTAGTAGTATATTGACGATTACCTTTTTAGGGACATTATTTGTTAAAAAATATTCTTTTTATAAAAAGATTCTTTCTGTACCAACAAAGATTGAGGTTGTACTCCAAAAAGAAGCCCAATCCCCAGAGATTAAACAGGTGGAATTGTATTTGCAGCATATTTACCGATTGTATCAAAAAGAAGTGCAACTATTATATGCAAGGCAAAATAGGCATTTGCAATTTATGAATAGTTGGGTTCATCAGATGAAAACTCCTATTTCTGTTTTAGAACTTATGATACAGGAAAAAGAAGTGATAGATTCATTAAGTGTGTCGGAAGAAACAGATCGACTAAAAAGAGGGTTAGAGGCTGTTTTGATGAATGCAAGGCTTGATACTTTCGAAGAGGATATGCAAATAGAACAAGTTGATTTAAAACAATTAGTTACGCAAGTTGTGACAGAGAATAAACGCTTATTCATTGGTAATCATGTGTTTCCTGTCATTTCAATTGAGGAAAATTGTATGATTACGACGGATAGAAAATGGATTCATTTTGTTATTGCTCAGTTTTTGACGAACGCAGTGAAGTATACATTTGAGAAAAATAAGAAGGTATATTTTGAAACGACCAAAAAAGACCATAAGATTATATTCTCCGTTCGGGATGAAGGGATTGGAATACCGGCTTCAGATATAAAAAGGGTGACAAAAGCATTTTTTACTGGAGAAAATGGGAGAAAAACAGGCGAATCTACTGGAATGGGCTTATACTTGGCCCAAGAAATTTGCAATCGTTTAGGGCATGAAATGATAATATCTACTGCAGTAGGAGAAGGCACGACTGTCTCTATCATGTTTAAACAGCAGGAACAAGAAGAACGGAGCGAGAATGATGTCGATATTATTACTGGAAGAAGTGACGAAAGTCTATGAAGGAAAGGTAGCCCATCTTGCTATCAATCAATTGAGTTTTGAAGTAGAAAAAGGAGAATTCCTTGCCGTAATGGGCCCTTCTGGTAGTGGGAAAACTACATTGCTGAATATTATCTCTACAATCGACCGTCCAACTTCAGGAAACATTTTAATCGATGGAACAGATCCTCTTCAACTTGCAAAGAATGATTTATCACTATTTAGAAGAAGACAGCTTGGTTTTGTATTTCAAGACTTTAATTTGCTTCCAGCATTAACAGTGGAAGAAAATATGGTTTTACCTTTAACGCTTGACGGACAACCTGTTGAAGTGATGAAACAGAGGGTAGAGGAAATTGCGAAGCATTTAGACTTATCAGCGATATTAGAAAAAAGACCAACCGAAATTTCAGGAGGACAAGCTCAGAGAACTGCTATTGGACGTGCTCTCATACATGAACCTGGCATCATCCTAGCAGATGAGCCGACTGGAAATTTAGATTCAAAATCAGCAAAGGACGTACTAGAAATACTCACACAAGTAAATAAAAAAAGTAAAACAACGATTATCATGGTAACACATGATCCAATAGCAGCAAGTTATTGTGATCGTGTTCTATTTATAAAAGACGGAGAATATTTTAACGAAATATATAAAGATGACCGAAGACAAACATTTTTCCAGCGCATACTAAATATTTTGTCTTTATTGGGTGGAAATGTAAATGACCTTTCAACAATTCGCTTATCATAATGTAATTCGAAATAGTCGTGTGTATGCTGCCTTCTTTATGGCAAGTATTTTCTCCGTAATGGTGTTTTTTATTTATTCCATGTTGATGTTTCATCCGAATATTGAGGATAAATTCTTAAGAGATATTGCATTTGGTGGAATGCTTATTGCAGAAATTATCCTCATTATTTTTACATTGTTCTTTTTGTTTTATTCGATGAGTGCCTTCCTACAGGCTAGATCTAAAGAGTTCGGGCTATTATTAAATTTAGGTATGGAAAAATCACAATTAAATCGTTTGGTTTTCTTAGAAACAATGATTCTAGGAGCTATATCTATAACGGTGGGGATTTTTTGGGGTTTTGCCTTTTCTAAGTTTTTCTTTATGGTTATTCGAGAATTGTTTCTTTTAGATAGTCTACCTCTTTATTTATCTTGGAAGCCATTTACGCTAACAATCGTTGTTTTTTTATCCTTATTTATCATTATTTCGATCAGCGGTGTTGTTTTCATTCGTAAAAAAGAAATTATTCAATTGCTTAAAGGATATTGGAAAGCTGATGAGCAAGTAGCGTATGCAAAGTGGAAAGCGATTTTGGGATTAGTTTTGCTGCTTACTGCCTATAGTCTAGTTCTACTTTCTCTCTTTAAGATGACCTTTTGGATTACGTTTGTCATCATTATCCTTGCAATTGTAGGTACTTACTTGTTTTTCACTGATAGTATGTTGTATATAATAAACCAAATTCGCAAAAGAAAATCCTTTTACTGGCGTCCTTTTCATTTAATTGTTTTTGCGGATGGATCGATTAAAATTCGAGAAAATGCACGTATGTTTTTTGTCGTAACAATCGTATCAACTATCGCTTTTTTGTCAGTGGGAGTTGTTACATCTTTTACTTCCTTTACTGCACAATATCGTGAATTAAATCCGATTAGTATTTTTTACTCCAGTGATTGGGATAATCCTTTTGAGAAAGAACATATTATGAAGCTATCCCAAGAGCTTCAAAGAGAAAATTTATCGTATGAGCTAGTGAAATTTAATGTGAAGGAGCAAACTTCTTCCAGTTCACAAGAAGTAGTGAATGTGATAAAAGAATCTGAAGTAAATAGCTTGGCGCTTTCATTAAAAATACCTTTAGTTGATTTGACTCAAGGGGAAGCGATATTAGTACCAAACACTCAGGAGGACATAGGAAATCTTAGCCCCCAAGAGGAACAAACTGTGTTAGAAGAAAGCAGTGTACCTATTCATATAATCGGGGAATTCGAACATTATATATTCCCTTCATTAGCAATCAATCAGCGAACAATAATTATTAGCGATGAAGATTTTCAGTTAGTGACAGAGCCTCTGTCCGGCTATGGACTGAAAGAATCTAGGACAACCTTTTATGCCTTTCATGTTCCAGAATGGCTAAGAACAAAGGAAGTAGGAGCAGATATTGATAGAATAATGGTGGAGTCAATGGGTACTTCAAAGGTAAATCCAAATCCATTTTATTTTGTTAATCCAGGTTTAAATTATTCCATCATACGTGCAACATTTTCATTGTTACTATTTACGGGATTACTTGTAGCAGCAGTATTGTTACTTGCAGCGGGAAGCTTTGTGTATTTTAAATTGTATACCGATTTAGAGAGAGATAAGAAACAGTATGATGTCCTTCGAAGAATGGGTGTAACCGATCATGAACTAGTAAAAATCGTTAATAGGCAATTGATTCCACAATTCTTTTTACCTTGGGGACTTGCCATGGTGCATAGTACATTTTCGTTTATTTACCTACAGGCAGTGTGGGTAGATTTAGCAGCAGTTTCTATCGCGAAAGAAATGCTTTTCGTTTTAATCGCATTCACTGTGATTCAAGTAGCTTATTTTTACTTAATTCGATGGAGATATATAGCCCATATTCAAGCGTATTGACCAAAAAGCATCATGCTACTATGATGCTTTTTTTGTAATCTTTGATCTTTAATTTTTATTGAATTATCAAAACTTTTTTTATNATCAAAACTTTTTTTATATAATAAATAAAGGGATAATGAATGAATATTCATTCAAATTAATGAGGGGGACGAGAATATGAGTTTAGTTTCACGTGTTCAACAAATTGCTACACAGCATCCTGAAAAAATTGCGTATCATTTTATGGGGTCTGATACGACTTATGCGGAATTTGAACATTCGATAGAACGATTTGCTACTGCACTCCGCTCACTAGGAATTGAAAAAGGAGATCATGTTGGTTTTTTACTTGGAAACTCACCACATTTTCTCATTTCTCTTTATGCTACGATGCGGTTAGGGGCAACTGCGGTACCAATCAATCCTATATATACGCCTGATGAAATCAGTTATATTGTCAAAAATAGTGATGCAAAAGCAATTATTGCATTAGATGCATTACTCCCTTTAGTTGAAAGAGCAGAAGGTATTTTTACTTCTGTTGAAAATTATGTTATTTGTGAGACTCAAGCGGATACAGTAGAGAAACTAGCTACATTACCGGATTCTTTAAAAGCAAAAGTGAAATCGTTTTCATTTTTAATTAAGTCTACTACACCTGATGTTACACCTGTAGAAGTTTCAGAAGAGGATACTGCTGTAATTTTATATACTTCAGGGACAACAGGTCATCCAAAAGGGGCAATGCTTACATATAAAAATATTTATTCTAATGCACGAGATGTAGCGGAGTATTTAAGTATTAATACGGATGACCGTGTCATTACAACTCTTCCTGTATTCCATGTATTTGCGCTTACAGTTGTCGTTAATGCTCCATTATTAGTTGGAGCAACATTATTATTAGTACCTAAATTTAGTCCACAAGATGTATTTAAAATTGCCAAAGAGCATAAGGCAACAATCTTTGCTGGAGTTCCGACAATGTTCAATTTCTTGTATCAATATCCAGAAGGAGATGTAGAAGATTTTTCAACGATTCGTTTAGCAATTTCTGGTGGTTCTTCATTACCAGTTGCATTACTACACAACTTCGAGGAAAAATTTAACGTACGTATTTCAGAAGGCTACGGATTATCGGAGGCTTCCCCAGTAACATGCTTCAATCCGATTGACCGTGAACGTAAACCAGGATCCATTGGAACAAATATTGTCAATGTGGAGAATAAAGTAGTAAACCAGCTTGGAGAAGAGGTACCTGTTGGAGAAGTAGGTGAACTAATCGTTAGAGGTCCAAACGTTATGAAGGGTTATTATAAAATGCCTGAAGAAACGGAAAACGCTATTCGAAATGGTTGGTTGTATACAGGAGACCTTGCAAGACAAGACGAAGAAGGTTACTTCTACATTGTCGATCGTAAGAAAGATATGATTATAGTAGGAGGATACAATGTTTACCCACGTGAAGTGGAGGAAGTTTTGTTTGGACATCCAGGTATTGTGGAAGCTGCTGTAGTTGGTATTCCTGACCTTAACTTTGGGGAAGAGGTATTGGCATTTGTTGTGAAAAAAGATACGTCTTTAACTGAAGAGCAGCTATATGAATATTGTACTGAAAAGCTTGCGAAGTACAAAATACCTAAGAAGTTTGAGTTTTTAGAGGAACTTCCAAAAAATACGACAGGTAAAATATTACGTCGTTCATTAAAAGAACAAACTGTTCAATAGAATAATTAACTGCTCCTTTTATAAGGTGCAGTTTTTTTATATGATTAAGAAGGGAAATGATTTCGAGTGTCGAAATAAATGAGAGTAAGAAATTGAAAGTGGGGATATAGAGATGGCAAAAAGAAAGTTAGAAGCAAAGGATTTATTTAAACTTCATTCTATAACAAGTCCAGTACTATCACCTAGTGGGAAAGAAGCGGTATTTATACGGACACAAATGGATGAAAAGGACAATAAATATTATGCTCATTTATATCATTTAAATTTAAACACAGAAGAAATTACTCAGTGGACACATAAGAAAGAACGAGTATCCTCCCCTAAGTGGTCTAGGGACGGAAAGTATATTGCTTTCTTATCTAATCGCGAAGAAAAGAGTCAAATTTATATTCTACCTTCTTCTGGAGGAGAAGCGAAGCAACTTACAACTATGGAAAAAGGAATTTCTAGCTATCTATGGTCACCATGTGGAAAGAAAATATGGTTCACGGCTCCTTTAAAAGAAGGGAAATCATGGACAGATGAACCAGAAAAGGATGAAAAAAAGCTACCAGAGGCGTATGTAGTAGATAAAATGAAATACCATGCAGATGGTGCTGGACTATTGCCAGTAGATGTTTACAAACAAATTGGCTCGATTGACATAGAGACTGCTGTAATTACTCCATTCACGGAAGGCAACTATCAATATAATTTGCAGGCGGTTTCTCATGATGGGAAGAAGCTTGTTATAGGTGTGAACCGGGAGGAAAATCAAGATTTTTCATTTACCCAACCAATGTATCTTGTCGATATTGATACGAAGGAAGAAACAGAAATAATAAATGAGGATGGTTATTTTGGAGGTGCCGCATTTTCAAAGGATGACCAGTATCTTGCATTTGTTGGTATGCCTCGTACTTACCAAAATGCAACCCATGCAGAAGTATATGTATATGAAGTAAATTCTGGCATACGACAAATAATAACTGAAGGCTTTGATGCACCAGTTGGCGACTATGCGGCTGCAGACTTCCAACAAGGGGCAAGTGCACCAGATGTAGTATGGACAGATGACAATCACTTGTACTTCCAAGTGTCCACAATGGGAGATATACGTCTTTATTTTGCATCTTTAGAAGGTGAATTGTATCCTGCTACAGGTGAAGATGAGCATGTGTATGGGTATGATGTAGATACAACAGGGACGTTTGCGCTAGTTACAGTTAGCAACCCAATATTTCCCGGGGAATTATTTAGACAGAATTTGGCGACTGGTGAAAGAAAAGTACTTACACAATTTAACAAGGATTATCTAAATGACGTGGAACTTGTCGAACCAGAGGCTATTGTCTTTAAGGGAGCAAAAGATTGGGATGTGCACGGATGGTTGATGAAGCCAGTAGGATATGAAGAAGGCAATAAGTATCCACTTATTGTAGAAATACATGGTGGACCTCATGCAATGTATGGCAACACGTTCTTTCACGAGCTGCAGTTGTTAGCAGCAGAAGGATATGGAGTGTTATATGTAAATCCTCGCGGAAGTCATAGTTATAGTCAAAACTTCGTAGACGCAGTTCGTGGTGACTATGGTGGAGGAGACTATGAGGATATCATGTCGGGACTTGATTATGTATTAAAGGAAAATGACTGGATAGATGATTCACGACTTGGCGTTACCGGAGGAAGCTATGGTGGATTTATGACGAATTGGATAGTAGGACATACGAATCGCTTTAAAGCTGCGGTTACTCAACGTTCCATTTCGAATTGGGTAAGCTTTTTTGGGGTATCAGATATCGGTTATTACTTTACTCCATGGCAAATAGGTGCAGATATGACAGATATCGATAAGCTATGGGATGCATCTCCATTGAAATATGCCGCTAATGTGGAAACTCCATTACTTATATTGCACAGTGAAAATGACTACCGTTGCCCAATTGAACAAGGGCAGCAATTGTATATAACACTAAAGGCAATGGGAAAAGAAACAAGCTTTGTCCGCTTCCCAAAAGCAGATCATAATCTATCCAGAGTTGGCTTGCCTAATTTAAGATTGACTCGATTGGAACAAATTACAGGATGGTTCAAGAAATATATATAAGAATAGAGAAAAGCCCTTCATTTCCTGTGTAGAAAAATGAAGGGCTTTTTGATAATCGGATAATAACTACTCAGAATCGGATAATGAACACTTAGAATCGGATAATAACTACTGCATATCGGATAATAATCACTTAGATATGGATAAAAACCACTCAGAGTCGGATAATCCATATTTATACCCTGACTGAAATTTGACCATTCTAGATAAGAACAATCAAATAAATTATCATTCAAGTTATCTCTTATCAAATCCATTTTTAAAATACATAAACACCAATCCTATAATCCATATAGGTCCAACAATTAATGCAATTCGTGTTTCTGGGAAGTATGCCATCAGTCCGAGCACTAACACTAAAAATGCAAGCGCTATATAAGAACCAAAAGGAAAGAATATTGCTTTATACGTTAATCTAGAAACCTCTCCTTTAGAAAGGGTTTTACGGAATTTTAATTGGGACAACAAAATAATTCCCCATGTCCAAACAGCTCCGAATGTTGAAATACTTGTGACCCAAATAAACACTTTCTCAGGCACAAGGTAGTTCAGTATGACACCTACTAATAGTAAGGTTGCGGAGAATATGATTGCCTTAGAAGGAACACCATTCCTACTAATCTTTTTAAATGAAGCTGACGCTTGCCTTTGTTCTGCTAAGTTAAACAACATGCGTCCTGTACTAAAGATTCCGCTATTACAACTAGAAAGTGCGGCAGTTAATACAACGAAATTTATAATGCCTGCTGCTGGTCCTATGCCGATTTGTTCAAACATTAACACAAATGGACTTCCATTACTGCCTATTTCATCCCATGGATAAATGGACATAATGACAAATAAAGCACCAACATAGAACAATAAAATACGCCAAAAAACCGTATCAATCGCTCGAGGAATGACTGTTTTCGGATTTTTTGCTTCTCCAGCAGTAACCCCAATCATCTCCACACCTAAGTATGCAAACATGACCATTTGTAGAGACATAAAGATACCAGTGATCCCATTTGGTGCAAATCCACCATGCGACCATAAGTTACTAATACCAACAGCAACTCCACCATTACCAATTCCAAAAATAATCACACCTAGTCCCACAAAAATCATAGCAAGGATTGCCACAATTTTTATAAGGGCGAACCAAAACTCGAATTCACCATAAGCTTTTACGGTGATTAAATTTACCATCGTCATGATAACGAGTGCTGCTAATGCCCAAATCCAGCTTGGTGTGTCCGGATACCACATTTGCATATAAACACCAACAGCAGTAATCTCTGCCATACATGTTACAACCCATAAAAACCAATAATTCCATCCGGTAATATAACCTGCAAGCGGTCCTAAATAATCCTTTGCATACCTACTAAAAGAGCCTGCAACCGGATTATGCACAGCCATCTCACCGAGGGCACGCATAATTATTAAGATAGCGATTCCACCAACTATGTATGAAATAAGAATTGCTGGTCCTGCCAATTTGATAGCAGTAGCTGAACCTAAAAATAATCCTACTCCTATTGCTGCACCTAACGACATTAAGGTGATATGACGTTGTTCTAATCCACGTTGTAATTTCTGATTGTCACCCAATGGTATGTCACTCCTTTGAATAGATTACTTATGTTATATAACACTAACCATAATAAAGCATTGAGAGAGAACAGTCTATATTATTTGAAATGTGGTAAAATTATGTATATGTATTGGATGAGGTGATGAAATTGAAACAGGTGACTATTCGACCTATAGTTGAGAATGAATTATCTAAATTATGGGAACTAAGTGCGAAAGAAGAGGCGCCAGAATGGAAAAAGTGGGATGCTCCTTACTTTCCATATGAACCAAAAACATTTGAACAGTTTTTAGAGAAAAAACATCATTATATAAATCAGGAAGACTTTTGGGGAATCTATGTAGATGATTTACTAGTAGGATCTATATGCTACTATTGGGAGCATGAAGAATCTCTTTGGCTTGAAATGGGAATTGTTATCTATGACCCTATCTACTGGAATGGTGGTATCGGTACAGAAGCTTTGCGATTGTGGACCACCCATTTATTTCGTGAATTACCCCTCGTGCGCGTGGGCTATACGACTTGGTCGGGCAACGAGCGGATGATTAAAGTTGGAGAGAAGCTAGGAATGACAATGGAAGCACGTCTTCGTAAATGCCGTTTTTATAATGGAGTTTACTATGATTCTATTAGAATGGGAATATTAAGAGATGAATGGGAAAAAGAGTATGACAGCTTTGCTTGAAATTAAAAATATAACTAAAAATTATTGGGACATGAAAGAGGCAAAGTGCCGCCTTCATTTATTTGAGAATATTACCGTAGTTCTTCAAAAGTCGGAGCGTATTGCTTTACTAGGTAAATCAGGAGAAGGGAAAAGTACACTACTACGGACACTTGCTTTAATTGAAACACTTGATAAAGGTGAAATTTATTTTAAAGGTGATTCAGCAAAAGAACTGGATACACGGCAATGGCGTATGAATATAGCATATGTTGCTCAGCAATCAATCATGCTCCCAGGAACAATCGAGGATAATTTGAAAACTGTTAGCAAGTTGCATAATATTCCATTTGATGAAGGGCTAGCAAAAAAATACATGAAGGATTTAGGACTTGAGCATTTAATGTGGAACAAAAAAGCAAAGGATTTATCTGGTGGAGAGAAACAAAGGGTAGCCTTGGTGCGAACATTATTATTAAATCCACCTGTCCTTCTATTGGATGAAATCACTGCCTCACTTGATCAGCAAAGTAAAGAATACGTAGAGCTGCTTTTGGAACACATACATAAAGAAAAAGGAACATCATTTATTTGGATAACGCATGATCTTGAACAAGCTAAGAAAATCAGTGACCGAGTTTGGTATATGGAGAATGGTAGATTGGCAATTGACTCTCGTACAGAAGACTTTTTTGAAAGTCATCATACTCAAGTAATTCCTGATCAGGTGATGTTATGAGTTTTGTTGCACTCAGCTTCACGTTATTATTCGTTGTTATTACCATGCTCCTATCCGTTTGGCAAAAGCTCGATCTTGAAAAAGATATTGCAGTTGGTACTATTCGCGCGGCTATTCAGCTTCTAGCAGTAGGCTATGTACTGCAATTTGTGTTTCAATCAGAAAATATCCTCATTATTGTATTAATTATTTGCATCATGATTATAGTTGCAGCTAGTAATGCTGCCAAACGTGCTAAAGGTATGACAGGGGTCTTTTGGAGAATTATTATTTCCATAGCAACGATGGAAGTTTTAATGATGGGACTATTACTTGGATTGCAAATAATTGAAGCAACCCCTCAGTACATGATTCCTCTTAGTGGAATGACAATTGGAAATGCTATGGTTGCGTGTGGATTATTTTTAACGCAATTAAAACGAGAAACAGAAAGCTCCAAAGGTGAAATTGAAACTCTTCTCTCCTTAGGTGCCACAAGTCGACAGGCTGTACAGGAAGTACTAAAACGTTCCGTGAAATTTAGTATGATTCCTACAATTGATGCGATGAAAACTGTAGGGCTTGTGCAGCTACCTGGAATGATGACAGGAATGATTATAGCAGGTGCAGACCCAGTGGAGGCTGTACGATATCAGATATTGATAGTCTTTGTTTTTACAAGCTCCTCTGCAATTACGAGTATGATGTTAAGTATGCTTTGTTATAAACATTTATTTACAAAGGATTTGCAATTGAAGGATTGGAGAGAATAAAGTGAAGCCGATAGTCATTGAACAAGCTCCTACTCGAGTAACAGTTAAATATGATCCGACGCCTTTTCATCTACCGAAAAGCATCCAAGAGCGACATCAGTTATTTTGGGAACAGCTAAAAAAGAATAACAAACAGTTTCGGAATGGAGAAGTATTCACTATTACTGATATAAATAAAACTAGTGATGAACTTCAAATAAAAGTTGTAAAAACAGACTACAAACATTTTTTATATACACTTCATCACGCAGATTGTACATACCCTTGTAAAGTCATTTTTACATGTATGGCGGTTATTACGAATGATCATCACATTGCTTTTGGGCGAATGAATCAACATACATCGACTCCGGGAAGATTACAATTTACAGGTGGAGGACTGGACGAGACTGACTTAGATGGCTTTGTATTTAATTTGGAGAGAAGTATAGCAAAAGAGTTAGAAGAAGAAATGGGATTACGTGTTGATTCTCCATTTTCCAAATCATTCAAACCTAAGTTTATTAAGAATAAGGGGACATATGATTTTTGGGCTATTATGTTCGAGTTGAAAGTGGATTATTCTATGAAGGAGCTTCAAGCCTTATTTCAACATCACAATGAAAGTCTTCTAGAAAAAGGCGAGCAACCAGAGTTTGATGAGTTTCTATTTATCAATTTAAATAAAGAGAGCGTGCAGTCCTTTATTCAGAACGATCCATCTTTAAAGGAAGATTATTTAGGGCCTATTTTGTTAAAGTACATCGAAGATTAGATTATCAGGAGAACCCGCAAAAACCCCAGAGAGATTAATTTCTCACTGGGGTTTTTTGTGGGATTTTTAACAGCCATTGGACCGCTTCCAACAAATTTTGTGCAATATGATCTGGTTCTACATCTTTCCAGATCTCTCGATGTTGATGTAAGGAGCTTTTTCCCCAACCAGTTAGGACTAATATTTTCAACGCACCAACAGCATGAGCAGCTAGCATATCTGTTGATCCAACATCCCCGATTACGACACCATTTTTTAGCTCTAAATTATGTTTCCTAGCGGCTTCTATTAACATACCAGGTTTAGGTTTATGACACATACAAGCATCGTTTTCACTATGTGGACAAATAAATGCATCATGGAAGCCGAATGAAAGGAACTCCTCTTGAAACTCTGTGATTGATGCTTCTTTTCTGCTAATTCTATGTTGATTTGTGAATGCAAACATTCGAATGCCATGCTCTTTCAGCAGTTTAAATACATAGTTACTGAATTCATAAGGCTTAAAATGCTTTGGATGAATAAAATGACCAGTGCCACCAATTGTTCCATCTCGATCAATGAATATTGCTTCTATGTTATTTATTTTATCCATTGTTCGATAATGGTTACTTTTTTATTAGTTGCATCTAATTTTATATTTCTTCCAATGGGCATCGTGAGCATGGGATGAGTATGGCAACAATCAAATTCAGTAAGAATAGGGATGGACGGTTGTCCAATTGTTTCTAGTAAGATATCAGATGGTGTTCTTCCCGTTCCTTGATTATCAAACAGTTCGTGTTTTCCTAAAATGATTCCACCTACACGATCAAATACACCGTTCAGTTTTAACAGGTTAAAATTCTTTTCCACAACGGAAGCTGTTTTCATCGTGTCTTCTATTAAGAGAATATCTCCTTCTTTAATCTCAGGCATATAGGGGCTTCCCCAAAAACCATACATAGCATTTAAATTACCACCAATTAATCTTCCTTGTGCGGAACCTCCATTTAAGCAAACCCACTCATTGCTTCTGTTTTCTTTTTCTTCTGTTTTCTCCTCCCAATTAAGTGGCTCATCTGTCCAATAAGGAGGAGTTGGAATAGTAAACGGAGTTTGCTGTTGTTCGATTAACATTTTATTGAAATAATCGAATGTATAGTGCACAAAAGGCTCAAATTCTCCAAAAGAAGGGACCAAAGCTGGACCGTAAAAAGTTGGAACTCCAGTTTGTGCATAAATTCCTAACAAAATAGCAGTTGCATCGGAGTAGCCAATCATTATTTTAGGATTCTTCTTAAATGCTTCATAGTCGATATAAGGCAAAATTGCATTCGAATTAGTTCCACCAATTGTTGACATAATACATTTGACGTCCGGGTCACGAATGAGTTCATTTAATTCATTTGCCCGTTCCTGAATACTTCCAGAACGATAATAATCATGCTGTCCTGTTAGATTTCCTTCAACAATCTGTAACCCTTTGGATTCTAAAAAAGACTTTGCTCTTTTATATCTCTTAGGGGATGAGTAAGTGATAGGAGAAGATGGTGAATAGATCCCAATCTTATCTCCTTGCTTTAGTCGATTTAAAAGTGTCATAAAATATATTCTCCTCGATTAATTTATGTAATAGTTAAGAAAAATGCAAAGAGGTAAGTATTTACAATTATAGCTTAATTAAGATAAAGTGAAAATATAATATTCTGAAAGATTTTGTTTATGATGAAGAGTATTATAGATAAAAACTTGGGGGCAAGAAAATGTTGATAAAAGAACAGACAGAGTTGTTATGTAAAGATGGATATTATATTAGTACCGATAAAAGTTTGTTGGATGTGGAAGTCATCTATAATTTTCTTAGTAAAGAATCTTATTGGCTTGAAGGTACGTCAAAAGCATTGGTTATAGCATCTATCGAAAATTCAACTATCTGTTATGGTATTTATGATGGAGATCCTACTAAGGGGACACCAAAGCAAATTGGTTTCGCTCGTGTCTTAACTGACCTTGTTAGATATTCTTGGCTGGCGGATGTGTTCGTACTTCCTGAATTTAGAGGAAAGGGTCTAAGTAAATGGTTGATGACCGTGATCACGGAGAATACAAAATTAAAAGGAACGAATTTTCACTTAGGCACTAGAGATGCTCATTCCCTGTATGCACAATTTGGTTTTAAGCCTTTAGAGCGAACTGAAAACAGTATGGCAAGACCACTTGATTGGGATGCTATAAATTCAATATATAAGGTAGATAAATAAAAAAGAAAGAAGTAACTGCACCGCATGCTGTTTATTAAGAGCGGAGGGGTTACTTCTTTTTATGTGCTAATTCATATTTTATTCGCATTTTCCAAGTGCTGAAGTTTGAAATTAAATAATAAATACTTAAGTAAATCAAACTAAAACTAGTTACTTCTACTAAAAAACGAAGTATGGTGAGCATACTGAAATTGTCCATTAATTTATACTGAAAAAAATCCATTTTAAAAATTGTATTATCTGCAATTATCTTAGTAAGGATGTAAGAAAAAAATGCTTTCCAAAATGTCATCTATCCACCTCCGTAGTAGGTATTTATTATCTCACATTTCCAAATATTATGCGATTATAATAGTTAAGCATAGATGCAAGACATTTTAACGGCTTCTTATATAATGAAGGTAGATTTTCTAATGGAAAGGAATCCGAATAAGATGCAGCTTGTTATAACTTTTAGTATTTTAGCGATTAGTATCGTTTTATTTATTAGTAATCGAATACGTGCAGATTTAGTAGCACTGCTGGCATTATTAGCATTTGTCATAACCGGCGTTTTGGAACCAACAGAAGCCCTTGCCGGTTTTTCTAATTCGGTTGTTATTATGATTGCTGGATTGTTTGTAGTTGGGGCAGGGCTGCTAAGTACAGGTCTTGCGCATACAGCTGGAAACTTGCTACTAAGATTGTCGGGAAAAAGTGAAAAAAAGTTATTCGTATTATTACTAATCATTACAGGTAGCGTTGGGGCGTTCATGAGTAATACAGGAACGGTTGCTTTAATGCTTCCGATTGTTATTAGTATTGCAATTAGTATTAATAGCAGTCCTTCCAAGTATTTAATTCCACTTTCTTATATTAGTAGCTTGTCTGGTCTGTTAACTCTTATTGCGACACCTGCTAATTTGCTTATTAGTCAAGTACTTGTTGACAATGGCTATGAGAAGCTAGGATTCTTTGAAATTACTCCTGTAGGCATTATTGCTATTATAGTTGGGATTCTATATTTCGTCGTTGCACGAAATATTGTACTTCCAAATGGTAAAAATAAAAAAGCGATAAAAGATGAGCATAAGCTTTCACCAAAGCAATTGGCGATTGATTATGAACTCGGTGGTAATTTGCATCGCCTTAAAGTACCTGATGATTCACCAATGATAGGGAAGCAACTTGCACAATTAAAGCTTCCGGCTAAGTATCATCTAGTTATTTTGAAAATTGATCGTAAATCGACGGAAGGTATTCATATATTACCTATTACATATCAAGAAATGGCTGGACCGACGAGCATAATACAGGCAAAGGATATTTTATATATTCAAGGCACTTTTGATAGCATAGAGAAACTCGCCGAAGATTATTTGTTAATAATTGATGCAGAGGAATCTGAAGCAGATGTACTTGTAACAAAACAATTAGGAATTGCTGAGGTGCTCTTAACTCCTCATTCTAGTTTAATAAATGAGACTGTAGGCAGCATTGGCTTCCGTGAAAAATATAATTTAAATATTTTAGGTATTAATCGAAAAGGAGAGTATGTACTAAGTAATATGGCGGGCGTTCGCCTTCGTTTCGGAGATGCTCTTTTAGTACAAGGTGCATGGGAAGAAATTGAATTACTCTCAAGAGCGATGCAGGATGTTGTAGTTGTTGGACAACCGAAAGAACATGCTAGTACGGCTGCTGCAAGTGGTAAAGCTCCAATTGCAGGGGCAATTATGTTGTTCATGATCGTATTAATGATTTTAGAAGTTTTTCCAGCTGTTATTTCTGTATTGATTGGTGCTGTACTTATGATTATTACAGGTTGTCTTCGAAATATGGATGATGCTTATGGAAAAATGAACTGGGAAAGTATTGTTTTGATTGCAGCAATGCTTCCAATGGCAACAGCTCTTGAAAAAACAGGTGGAATGGTTATACTTTCAAAAGGAATTATCGATCTTCTAGGTGGATTTGGAGCAATGGGAGTTTTGGCAGGCATTTATTTTATTACGATGTTATTTGGTCAATTTATTAGTAACACCGCAACGGCCGTTTTATTTGCGCCGATTGCAATGAGTGCAGCTATTACGATGGATGCAAATCCATATACGTTCTTAATCGCAATTGCAGTTTCTTCCAGCATGGCTTTTGCGACACCTGTTGCATCTCCGACAAATGCATTAGTAATGACAGCAGGGGGATATAAGTTTATGAACTTTGTGAAAGCTGGTATTCCTCTACAAATTGTTATGTTTATTGTAATGATGATTGTCATTCCAATTTTCTTCCCGTTGTGATAAATAATGAAGGGTCTTTCGTTTTAAGGGAGGCTCTTTTTTATTTGACATTTTTACTCAATATGATATAACTATAAATGTTAGGCCTAAAGCAAAGTAATCAACTAGGAATAATATATTTTATAAAGGGGCTAGATGATGGGAAGAGAATTTGTCGATATCTTTGATGGATGGGCACACTCTTATGACGCTTCGGTTTCTGGTGAAGATCCAGAATATCGTGATGTATTTGAAGGATATGAAACTATTTTAAGAGAAGTTGCAAATCGTGTTTCTGGGACAGTGGTCGAATTTGGAACCGGTACTGGTAATTTAACAGCAAAGCTAATAGAGGAAGGAATTTCGGTTATTGGTATCGAACCTAATACGAAGATGCGAGAATTAACTGCAAAACGATTTCCCTCTATTAAGGTCATAGATGGAGATTTACTTCAATTTAATAGTGAAAGTGAACGTATAGATGCAATTGTCAGCACGTATGTATTTCATCATTTAACGGATGAGGAAAAGGGAGTAGCTTTAAAGAAATATGCAGAGCTTCTTTCAAAAGAGGGAAAGATTGTTTTTGCTGATACTGTTTTTATTACTGAAGAAGCTAAACAAGACCAAATTGAAAAGGAAAGAAACCGTGGTTTTAATAATGTGGCAGACGATTTAGAACGAGAATATTATACTACGATTCCAATACTAACAAAATTGTTTGAAGAAGCTGGATTTCAAGTTAGTTTCACAAAAATGAATGATTATGTTTGGTTGATGGATGCGACTAAAAGATAAGGAGCTAGTTCATATGAAAAAAATGAATGTAGAAAGTTTTAATTTGGATCACACAAAAGTAGCAGCACCATTTGTACGTTTAGCAGGTACTAAAACGGGAGTTCATGGTGATGAAATTTTAAAATACGATATTCGTTTTAAACAACCAAATAAAGAACATATGAAGATGCCGGGATTGCATTCCTTAGAGCATTTAATGGCAGAAAATATCCGAAATCATACAGAACAAGTAGTAGATATTAGTCCAATGGGATGTCAAACTGGGTTTTATTTATCTGTTATTAATCATGATAACTATGATGAAATTTTAGAAATTATTGAAAAGACGTTGAAGGATGTATTGGAAGCGACTGAAGTCCCAGCATGTAATGAAGTTCAATGTGGTTGGGCAGCAAGCCATAGTTTAGAAGGGGCAAAAGAAATTGCTTCTGAGATGCTTGCTAAAAAAGGTGAATGGCGACAAATTTATAAAGAGGAAGCGTAATGAAAGTATTTAGTAGTGTTCATGAATTGATAGGCAATACACCGGTTGTAGAAATAAAACATATTCCTATTCCAAATAATTGCCGGATTTTTGCAAAGCTTGAATATTTAAATCCAGGAGGAAGTGTAAAGGATCGTCTAGGTGTTTCGTTGATTGAAGATGCGGAGCAATCAGGAAAACTTTTGCCAGGAGGAACTATTATTGAGCCAACTGCAGGAAATACAGGAATTGGAATTGCACTTGCTGCAGTAGGAAAAGGGTACAAAGTTATCTTTGTTGTCCCTGAAAAATTTAGTGTTGAAAAACAAACACTGATGCGTGCGCTTGGTGCAGAGATTATAAATACAGATACTGCGCTTGGAATGAAAGGTGCTATTGATAAAGCAAGCGAATTAGTAAATAAGATTTCGAATGCTTTTTCACCATCTCAATTTTCAAACCCAGCTAATCCTGCTACGTATACAAAAACACTTGGTCCTGAAATATGGAGTGATTTAGATGGTCAAATTGATGTATTTGTCGCTGGTGCAGGTTCAGGTGGAACGTTTATGGGAACATCAAATTATTTAAAGTCGCAAAAAGCTGACATTAAAACAGTAATTGTGGAGCCGGAGGGTTCTATATTAAACGGTGGAGAAGCAGGAACCCATTTGACCGAAGGAATCGGAATGGAATTTTTACCGAACTTTATGGACCAATCGTTTTTTGATGCAATACACACGGTTAGTGACCAAAATGCATTTAACCAATTGCAGGCGTTGTCCAAAGAAGAGGGACTTTTAGTAGGGAGCTCTTCAGGAGCAGCTTTTTATGCTGCACTTAAGGAAGCTGAAGTTGCGAAAAAAGGAAGTCATATTGTCACGATTTTTCCCGATTCTAGTGAACGCTATTTAAGTCAGAGAGTATACGAATTGTTCAAGGAGGAGAAATAATAGATGCGCGCAAAAACGAAGCTTATTCATGCTGGAATTGTTGGGGACGAAGCAACTGGAGCAGTGTCCACACCAATTTACCAAGTGAGTACCTACAAACAAGAGGCAGTTGGAAAATTTAAAGGGTATGAATATTCACGTACAGGTAACCCTACTCGACATGCTCTAGAGGTCTTAATCAGTGATTTAGAGAGTGGCGTTGCCGGATTCGCTTTTGCTTCTGGTATGGCTGCTACAAGCTCTGTTATGATGCTTTTCAGTAAAGGTGATCACGTTATTTTAACAGATGATGTATACGGTGGTACATACCGTGTCATTTCTAAAGTATTGAACCGTTTCGGGATCGAGGCAACTTTTGTAGATACAAGTGATATATCCAAAGTGGAAGCAGCAATTTTAGAAAATACAAAAGCTATTTTCCTAGAAACACCAACTAATCCTTTATTGAAAATTACAGATATTGAAGCAATTGCTAAGCTTGCAAAGGATAAAGGATTGCTGACTATTGTGGATAATACATTTATGACACCTTATTTCCAACAACCAATTGAGCTTGGTGCAGACATTGTTGTTCATAGTGCAACGAAATATATTGGTGGACATAGTGATGTTGTAGCTGGGCTAGTTGTAGTAAATTCTGAGCAGCTTGCTACTGATTTGCACTTTGTACAAAATTCAGTAGGGGCAGTACTAGGACCACAAGACTCCTGGTTATTAATGCGTGGTATTAAAACGCTTGGTCTTCGGATGGAAGAACATCACTTGAATGCTCAGCGAATTGCAGAGTTTTTAAATAATCACGATGGTGTTAAAAAGGTATATTATCCTGGTTTAGTGAACCATACTGGGCACGAACTGATGAAGAAGCAAACAACTGGCTTCGGAGGGATGATTTCTTTTGATGTGGGTAGTGGAGAAAAAGCAGATGAGTTATTAGCGAAGCTTCGTTACTTTACATTAGCAGAAAGTTTAGGAGCAGTAGAAAGCTTGATTTCTGTTCCAGCAAGAATGACCCATGCATCGATTCCATCTGAACGACGTCAAGAATTAGGCATTACGGACGGCCTCGTTAGAATTTCTGTAGGGATTGAAGATGTAGAAGACTTGTTAGAAGATTTAACACAAGCATTAGCGTAATGATTATATTGTATTGGTACACCACTTAAGAATGGTGTGCCTTTTTTGTTGCTTGAAAGAGATAGATAAAGAGGTTTAGTTGGAAAAATTAGAGGGTTAGTTGGAAAAAACAACAATTTAGTTGGAATATAGAGAGTTCAAGTTGGAAAAACATATATTTTAGCATCGTATTGTAACTAATTTATTTCTGAAAACGACTTATAGATAAACGGTGGCAAGGAGAATCAGATGAAAAAAATATGCATATTGCTTATCTGCAGTCTTATTATGGTATCTTGTAATTCTATATCACAGCCTTTTTCGCATACTATTATTGACTGGGTTGATTTTGTAAAGATTAATGGCAAGGAATATGAAGCACTTTATAGTGTAATTATTGCCGATCCAAAAAATATAGGGGAAAAAATAGGAGAAGTAAAATTTAAAGTTTCCGATAATGTTTCGAACCCTAGTTATCGTACGAAAGATGGAGATGCTGCATTTTGGAATAAGGGAACTGAAATATTTAGTGTGATAGACAGAGAGGACCTTATCGCTATTCAGGATAAAAATAGTATAAATGGTTACAGGATTTATTATTCACGTTCAGAGGATAGTAATTTTAATTATCATTACAAAGATATAAATTTAGAATCCATCAATAAAATTGAATTATACGAAGGTAATAATCCAATACTCATTAATAGTTTAGAAGATGAGACAGAAATAAATGATTTATTATCTATTCTAAATGAAGGTACAGTAAGTTCCTCATTTTCACCAAACACAACTCACGGGGATCCAGCAACCTATCAAATAGTTCTTTACAGCGAGGAAGAAATTGGATATTACTATTCGTTATTTTTTGACGGCAATGTTTGGTTTTGGCATCCTTGGGATACATCTATAATTTCCAATGAGATAGAGCTTTATTTTAATTGAGTACCGATTTAGGTGCTCTCTTTTTATTGAAATAGAAAAGGAAAAAATACTTTTTTAGAGAATATATTATAGTTAGAGGAGTGAAAATCGTGAGCAAGCATTTATTATCTGTATCAATTGTTTTATTGAGTATAGCCATTTGTTTCTTGGCATATCAAATTGGAAATACCCACACTCCTAACGAGGTGAGTGAACCAGTACATAATATTGAAATTTCTGAGAGGGGATTACTTACATCAGAAGAAGTAGCAGTATATTTAAGTATGGATGTAGAGCAGTTTAAGAAATTAATAAAGCAGCAAAACTTGAAAAGAGCGCAACTTTCGAGCTACGATACGTATACTTTTATTCCTTATATTCAAATGAATGGATAACAGTATTTCACTAAACAACAAGTAGATGAATGGATAAATTTCAACATAATGAATGGAGAAAATATTCATTTTTGAGAGAAATAGTGGCTTTTCGTTGCTATCGGACTTTCCTGAGTTTAACTCAGGAAACTAGAAATAACGAAAAAAAGGGAAATAAGGTATCTATGATGACCTATTCCCTTTTACTATAAAAACTTTTATGGATATTCAGCAATTAAACATGTTTTACCAAAAAAATGCTGAAGCAAGTACGACTCCGGTAATTGCACCTAGAGCGATACCAAATCCAAACCCAAATCCTTCTCCAAAAAATCCTAATCCATAGCCACCCAAATTGTCATCAGGTCGTATCCAGACCGTATTTCTACTTACTCTCGTTACTTCTCCCACATGAACACTACCATCTCGGCAAGTAATTCGCACCCTTTTTCCATAATATCTACAACAAAGATTGAAAACATCAGAATTGTTCATTTTTCTCCTCCTCTCATAACAAAATTTACATATAAGTATGTTCTATAATTTATGCCATTGATAATGTTACATAATAGACAAGTGTCTATAGAAGGAAGAGAGATCGCTTAGTAATTTCATGTTCTATAAAACAATAAGAGAACTCAAAACATATGATATAAGACAAATAAATAAAAAGGATGAGATACGATACATGCCGGTTATTCAAACACAGAATTGGCTTAATAAATTTGTGGATGTATGTGAGGAGCGGTCTGGAAAAGGTTCATCATACATCCAACAAGAGATAATTTGTAATCCTATCATGAAATTACTTCCTAAAATAAGTCCAGAAGTATGGCAATATGAACTCTTAAGACATGGATTGTTTGAGCCTAATGAGTGGATGAACATTGAAAACACAGTAAAAGAATTGGAAGCACAGAACGTATGGGAAATTG
Organism: Psychrobacillus sp. FJAT-21963; assembly: GCF_001420585.1. Taxonomy (NCBI): domain Bacteria; kingdom Bacillati; phylum Bacillota; class Bacilli; order Caryophanales; family Bacillaceae; genus Psychrobacillus; species Psychrobacillus sp. FJAT-21963. Next base: position 89,207 of record NZ_LJIY01000009.1, read on the forward strand.
TAAAGCAAGAATATCAATTTCTAAAAAAATTATGGAATGGTCCAAAGGTTTCCATCTATATTTTTCCTATAAAAAGAGCAAGTCTAAAATCAGGAGAACAAATACCTAAAAAAAATGGAGTAGCATATAAAGGATTATTGTTTTTATTTATGTCTACTGAGCTTTCAAAAGAAGAAATAAAAGCATTATTTGCGCATGAGTATAACCATGCTTGTAGACTAAACTTTTTAGATTTGACTCCTGATAAAATTCCTTTGAAGGATTCTCTGATCATTGAGGGATTAGGGGAGTATGCAGTTAAAGATCTATATGGTGAGCAGTGGCTAGCTCCTTGGACTAATCTGTATTCACCTGAAGAGGTTATGGATTTATGGAAAAGCCAGTTTGTACCTTCGTTAAATGTTAGAGGGCTAAAAAATCATCAGCTTTTCTTATACGGTAAAGCAAGAAGCCGATTTCCTAAATGGATTGGATATTATTTAGGTTATCAAATTGTCGATACATTTCAAAAGATGCAAGGACCTTTTCAAAAAAACGAGTTATATACAAAGTCATCCAAAGAAATAATAGCTGGTTCAAAATTTCCGATTTAACAGGGTGTTATAGGAAGTTATGTTTCTAATCTAATTAAACAAGAAATTATGAAAGATGACATATAAATGCACGAAAGCCGAGAATATGAGGGTTTTGAAGTAAAAACTGGTTATGTTCATCCCATAAATCAAAGAAATCTGTATTTATGTTAGCTGATTGATTAATGTCATCTATTTCACTTTGAATCAGACCCGAGGGGGTATTGATACTATTAATTTGAGTGAATCCAGCTTGCTGCAAATGAGCGATCCACTCAGCTGCATTTAAAATTGTATAGATGCCATATAGGCTGCATATTCTTTCTTGCAATTCTTCTGATAAACACTGCTCAGCTGTCATTTCAATCAAAATCAACTTCCCCTCACTTTTTAAAACTCTTGAAAGTTCATTTAACGTCTTTGTTATGTCAGTAAAAACGATAACAGATTCGGCTATAATTAAATCAAAGGAGTCATCCACAAAATCCAAGTTTTGTGCGTCTCCTTTCCTTACTTTTAATTTGTTTTCGTTTGAAATGAATCGCTCCCTAGCTTTTTCTATCATAATGGGGTGATTATCTATCGCAGTCACGTTACAATCAAATTTTTTCGCTATATAAGCTGCAGTTTGTCCCGTTCCACAACCTATATCAAGAACAGATCCAGTTGGAAGAATATTCTCATCTTCCAATATAGATTGGGTTAAAGCAAAACCTCCTGGATGCGCACCACCAATTCCAAAATAAGCTAATAAATCTAAATAAGCATTAGACATAAGACATCCTCCTATTTATTAATATATCTAGTGTATGCTTTCAATCTATTATGTACCTGTATAGCTGGTATTGATGTGCTTTTAATGAACTTAACAACTTTGCTTCTATCTTCTCTACTTTTTATTGGATTTTAAAAGGGAAAAATACTAGTTTTGTAGAATATTTGTGGAAAGGGTTTGGATACAAGGGAGAAAATGCTAAATAAAAAATATTTTTATGGAAGGGAAGTTATATGAGACAATTAAATGAGAAAATTGATTTTCGAGCATATGTAGAAGATGATTTTGAAAGTATTCATCTATTAAATATACAGGAAGAATGGAATAATCTTGTTGCTAAAAAGGAAGATACAAAAAATGCATGGAGTCATTCAAATGTAGCATTTGTTGCATCTGCCAATGGTCGTATAATTGGCTATATAAGAGGAATAACAGATGGTTATATTTCACTTTTAGTTTGTGAGCTAGTGATTGATCAAAATTACCGTGGATTAGGAATTGGAACAGATTTATTGAAATATGTACATAATCTTTTTCCAAAAACACGAATGGAGTTACTTGCTTCTAGTTCTTCCCGCACATATTATGAGGGTCAAGAATTTAGGAATTTCTACGGGTATCGAAAAACGTTCGAAGAATGGTGATATTTTTATATGAGAGAAAAGAAAAAAAAGAGTAAGGTTGGATTATTTAAAAGCATTATGATTGAGATTAGAGATTCCATATTATTTGAAGTAATTTGGAACATAATCGCCTTCTTACCTAGAGTGATGTTTAGATTATGGAAGAATTTTTATTAGTAGTATTCGATTTCTTAAATATATAATTTAAAGGAGAAAACATATGAAAAAATTAATAGAAAAAAATGAGTATGCACCATATTATTCACCTTATGTGGATTTAGTTTCAGAAGGGAATATTATTGAAATTTTAGAGAAACAAATAGAAGAAACTAGTACCTTTTTAAAAAATATATCTGATCAACAAGCTCTATTCCGATATGCTCCTGAGAAATGGAGTATAAAAGAAGTGATTGGACATATGGCAGATACAGAGCGAATAATGGCATATCGACTTCTTTCCTTTGCACGAGGTGAAACCAACTCTCTACCTGGTTTTAGTGAAATGGAATATGTTCAACATGCATTTTTTGATAAGCAGTCAATCGATGATCTTATCGAAAATTTGATAGTAGTCCGCCAATCAACTATCCAACTTGTTAAGAGTCTATCTAATGAAGCGTTACAACGTCGTGGGATAGCAAATAATCATGAAATAACAGTTCGGGCTCTTATTGTCATTATCACAGGGCACGAACTTCATCATGGAAACATATTAAATGAACGATACATTAGTTCCGATTCCTATCCAAGAAAATAGTAACTATTGGGTTGGTAGTAAACGAAAGGTTGTTTTTATATAAATGGATATATTAATTGAGTTATTAAAAGAGAAAGATGCTGAAGATTTATTAAAATTTGAACTTGAAAACAGAGCTTTTTTCGAAGAGATGGTACCTTCTCGTGGCGATGATTATTATAATCCTCAGATATTTAAAGAAAGACATAAAGATTTATTAGAAGAACAGGAACAAGGGGTTTCTTATTTTTATTTAATAAAGAATCTGGAGGGTTCTATTCTTGGTAGGATAAATTTAGTGGATATCGATAAATCACTCAAAGAGGCTTATCTCGGTTATCGAGTGGGACAAGTAAACACTGGAAAAGATATTGCCAACAAAGCATTGAAATTATTAATAGATAGTTTGAAGGAAAAAAACATCAAAACAATGATAGCTAAGACTACTACTAATAACATAGCATCCCAAAGAGTTTTAGAGAAAAATGGATTTCTGGAATTTGTGAATGGAGAGCATGAAAAACAAGATGACAAATTAAAATTTCTCTATTATTCTTGGACAATTAATAAAGAACGTTCATATTAAATGAACAACCTTAATTAGTTATTTCACTACTGAATTTAAAAATAAAAAGTGTCTTTTTCTACAAATAGTGTAGAAAGAGACACTTTTTATTTTGGTAATTTAAGTTTCTTGAACTATTTAATTATATGCAAACAGAAGTCTAAATCTGCTTGTAAGTGTGTTTCCATCAGTTTTTTAGCTTTTTCTCCATCTCTTGATTTGATAGCTTCATATATTTCCTCGTGTTCATCGATAAGATGTGGTCTTTTATAAAGAACTACCGTTTTTCGAAACAGATAAATAATTGATTTCATTCGATCGATTGTTTCTATCATAAGCGAGTTACCACTTGCTCTTACAATTATCTCGTGAAAAAGCTCATTTGCCTCCATAATCTCTTCTGTTTTTCCTTCTCTTCCAATTTTAATGCAGCTTGAAAGAGCTTGTAGATCATCTTCTGGTAAATACATTGCTGCTGATTTTGCAGAGAATCCTTCGAGCAGTATTCTTACTTGAAATAAGTTGCGTAAGTCTTTCTCCGTCGGTTGTACTACTTTTTTATTGACGATAAGACCTTCATTGCTTAGTTGACGAAGAGACTCTCGAATTGGCGTACGGCTAATTCCTAATTCTGCTGCAAGTTTTTCTTCTACAACTTTTGTTCCACCTGGTAAATCACCATTTAAGATTCGGTCCCGAATAACTTCATATGCTTGTTGATAGGCAGAGCGAGAATTTGTATTGTGTTGGATCATATTTTTCACTCCTAATTGTTTCAACCTAATACTATAAACTTATCAAAAAGTGATTAATAAAGAAAGGTTAGTTATTAGTATCACCTATTTTGTATACAAGTATGATTAAAATGTATACAAAAATTAAATTATAGTATACAATAACTTTTGTGCAGTTCTTTTGCAAACGGTTTCATTTTACAACAATTGATAGCATTGATAGAGCAATAAAGGGAATATTAATCGAATTAGGAGGGATTTACGTGGGTAAAAAAGTTGGTTTTATTGGTTTAGGAATAATGGGTAAACCTATGGCGTTAAACTTGTTAGCAAAAGGATACGAGTTAATCGTAAACGACTTAAATAAAGAAGCGGTACAGACATTAGTAAATGCTGGGGCGACATTTGGAGAATCAGCGAAAGTAATCGGAGAAAATAGTGATGTAATTATTACTATGCTACCTGCTTCACATCATGTGAAACAAGTAGTTTTAGGTGAAAATGGAGTGCTTAGTGGAGCGAAAAAAGGTTCGGTCATAATGGATATGAGTTCTATTTCACCAGTTGTATCTAAAGAAATTGCTGCTGAAGCAGAACAAAAAGGAGTAGAAATGATTGACGCTCCTGTTAGTGGTGGGGAACCAAAAGCAATTGACGGAACGCTTGCAATTATGGTCGGTGGTAAAGAAGAAGTGTTTGAACAAGTAAAAGATATTTTACACGCTATGGGTGCAGAAGTGACTTTAGTTGGAAGTAATGGTAGTGGGACAACTGCTAAATTGGCTAACCAAGTAATCGTTAACTTAAATATTGCAGCTATGTCAGAAGCTTTAGTTTTAGCTTCAAAAGCAGGAATAGATGTTGAAAAAATGTACCAAGCGATTCGTGGAGGTCTTGCAGGAAGTTCGGTACTAGATGCTAAAGTTCCATTAATCTTAGATCGCAATTTTGTTGCAGGTGGAAGAATAGACATTAACATGAAGGATATAACGAATGTTATGGAAACAGCGCATAATTTGGATGTTCCAATGCCATTATCTAGCCAGTTGCTTGAAATTTTCCATGCGTTAAAAGCAGATGGAAAAGCTGCGGATGATCACGGTGGAATCGTTCAATATTATGAAAAACTTGCAAATATCCAAGTAGGGAGAGTTTAAGAAATGACCACAATCGATAGCACTCAAAAGCGATTGGCTCAAGAGGTCCTAGGTAACATAAAGGAAGTAAATGCATCAGCAGTTAAAGAAATGCTTATAAATGGACTTCGTGATTTAAATAAAAAAATTATTGTGTTAGATGATGATCCAACAGGAGTTCAAACCGTACATGGTATTTCAGTATATACCGATTGGTCAGTTGAAAGCATTGAAAAAGGTTTTCTAGAAGAAAATTCGATGTTTTTCTTATTAACTAATTCTAGAGGTTTTACTGCAGCTGAATCAGATAAAGCACATACAGAAATTGCTAACAACATTGTGCAAGTAGCAAAGAAAGTGGACAAGGAGTTTATCGTAATCAGCCGTGGAGATTCCACACTGAGAGGTCATTACCCGCTAGAAACGGAAGTCTTAAAATCTACAATCGAGGCATCATCAGACATTCACTATGATGGGGAAGTGATTCTACCGTTTTTTAAAGAGGGCGGACGTTTCACAGTAGACAATATACATTACGTACAGTATGAAGAGAGCTTAGTGCCCGCTGGAGAAACTGAGTTTGCAAAAGACAGAACATTCGGCTATACCAAATCTCATCTAGGAGAATGGGTGGAAGAAAAAACAGAAGGTCGGTTTAAATCTGTTAATGCAACCTATATTTCATTAAATAGCCTACGTGCCCTTGATATAGATGGAATTACAGAGCAATTGCTTCAAGTGAGTGATTTCAATAAAGTTGTCGTCAATGCAGTAGATTACGTGGATGTAGAAATTTTTGTTGTTGCACTTGTGAAAGCGATGAAAGCAGGAAAGCAATTCTTGTTCCGAAGCGCTGCTGCACTTACAAAAGTAATTGGCGGAGTGAGTGATAAAGCACTTTTAACGAGAAAAGAATTGATTCGTGAAGAAACAAATCACGGTGGTTTAATCATAGTAGGTTCACACGTTAAGAAAACAACAGAACAACTAGAACAATTAAAAACAAGTGATTTCATTGAATTTATTGAATTCGATAGTCATCTCGTTTTACAACCGGACCAGTTCCAAACAGAAATTGACCGAGTGATTGAATCGGCAGAAAGTCTGATCCGTGAAGGTAAAACAGTTGCTATTTATACTAGACGTGAAAGATTGGATCTTGGTGAAGGCAAAAAAGAAGAAGAGTTAAAACTATCTGTCAGAATATCAGATGCTGTAACAAGCTTTGTGCAAAGACTAAGTGTTCGTCCAAACTACATTGTTGCCAAAGGTGGAATTACTTCTAGTGATATTGGAACAAAAGGTCTTGAAGTAAAAAGAGCAACTGTAGCAGGGCAAATTCAACCAGGAATTCCTGTATGGATCACTGGAGAAGAAAGTAAATTCCCGGGTATCGCATACATTATTTTCCCAGGTAATGTAGGAGCAGTTACAACGTTAAAAGATACAGTTGGTATCTTAAATAAATAAGTAGTGTTCATCTATAAAAAGGGGATATCTAATAATGTTGGTAAATACAAAAAAAATACTAAAGGACGCACAGCGTGGAAAATACGCTGTCGCTGCCTTTAATGTATACAACCTAGAGACGGTTCAAGCTGCAATACATGTGGCAGAACGAGAAAATCAACCAGTTATTATTGCACTAGGAGAACGTTATTTTTCGACTGTAGATGTGGAAGGGTTTTCTGCACTTGTCAGAGCAATAGCTGAAAAATCTTCTATTCCAGTTGCGCTACATCTGGATCATGCCTATGAAAAAGAATCCATTATACGTGCAATACGCTGTGGCTTTACTTCTGTCATGTTTGACGGTTCAGCATATGAGATAGATGAAAATGTACGCCGCACAAAAGAAATTGTAGAAATAGCACATATGGCAGGTGTATCAGTAGAGGCAGAAATAGGTTCGTTGGCAAAAGGTGATTTCTCTGATGAAGAAGAGGGAGACGGAACGTTAACGGATCCTAAAGCTGCAAAAGAATTTGTAGATGCAACCGGAGTTGACTTTTTGGCTGCTGCTATAGGAACCGTACATGGTATGTATAAAGGAGAGCCGAAAATCGATCTTCCCCTTTTAGAGAGAATACAACAGGCTGTCGAAGTTCCTCTAGTATTACATGGTGGCTCAGGGACTCCAAATGAAGTTATTAAGGAAGCAATCCAACTTGGTATTTGTAAAGTCAACGTGAATACAGAAGTTTCTATGGCTGCTGTTTCATTACTTAAAGACTATTTTGATACGCAACATATTGCTCACCTTTCCACTGTTATGGCAGATATGCAACAAGCGATGGAATCTGTCATGACTAAATTCGTTCAAGTATTTGCAAATAAAGAAATTAGTTAAAACAGACACAAAATTCCTAAACGAAAAGAGGATTAAAAATGCCGATAGTATCTATATGTATAGGGGTAGCCCTATTACTTCTATTAATGATTGTTTTTAAATTAAATGCTTTTATCTCGTTAATTCTAGTAGCTCTTGTAGTAGGTATTTTAGAAGGAATGTCGCCACTTGATGCAATGACATCTGTTCAAGGTGGATTAGGTGGTACGCTTGGTAGTTTGACGATGATCATCATTTTTGGAGCAATCCTTGGTAAATTGATGACAGATTCAGGTGGAGCGCAACGTATTGCAACAACACTTATAAAATCATTTGGGAAAAAGAGAGTTCAATTAGCAGCTGTTCTAACAGCTTCTGTAGTTGGGATTGCCTTGTTTTTCGAAACAGGGGTAGTAGTATTAATTCCTTTAGTATTTACCATTGCAACTGCAGCAGGAGTTCCAGTGTTATACATTGGTATGCCTGTAATAGCTGCACTCATCACGATGCATGGATTTGTACCTCCGCATCCTGGACCAACAGCTGTTGCTAGTGTATTCGATGCAAATATCGGGAAAACCTTATTGTATGGTATCGTAATTGCTATTCCTGCAATTATTATTGCTGGACCACTATATACGAAACTGTTTAAGAAAGATTTCTTAGAAGTAGACATACCAAAGGGATTATTTAATCCAAAGGAATTTACGGAAGATGAAATGCCTGGTTTTGTAACAAGTCTTTTAACATCACTTATGCCGGTAATTTTAATCGCTTCTCAAGTAATTGTTGAAATTGTAGCTCCAGATTCAGCAGTTATGCCGTTCTTTGATTTCATTGGTAATGCAAATGTAGCTTTATTGCTTTCTGTCATTCTTGCATTCTTTACTTTCGGTCTAAACCGAGGTAAAACAATGAAAGATGTCATGAATTCTGTTGGAGAAGCAGTGAATGGAATTGCAATGATTCTATTAATTATCGCTGCTGGTGGTGCTTTTAAACAAGTACTGATTGATAGTCATATTGACCAATACATTGCAGATATCATGGCGGATTCAACTCTTTCTCCATTACTTTTAACTTGGTTAATAGCAGCAATTTTACGTGTAGCAGTTGGTTCCGCTACAGTGGCTGGTATGACAGCAGCAGGTATCGCAGCACCTTTAGTAGGAATGACTGGTGTAAGCCCTGAGTTAATGGTATTAGCTGCCGGTGCAGGAAGTGTTACATTCTCTCATGTTAATGATGCTGGATTCTGGATATACAAAGAATACTTTAATTTATCAATCGGTAAAACAATTAAAACATGGTCTATCATGGTTACAATTATTTCATTAGTTGGCCTTGCCGGTGTTTTATTTATTAATGCGATTATTTCATAAGAAATTGAAAAGCGTATCTTTTTACAAATGGAAATTTTGTAGAAAGATACGCTTTTTTTTGTATAAATATACGATATACTATCAATATTGACAAAAAAGGTAGGCGAATTTATATGCAAAGGTATTTAGGTGAAATATTGCTAGTGATTACAGCAATTATTTGGGGAAGTGGATTTGTTGCAAGTGCTGTTTCATTAGAATATTACACACCTTATCAAATTTTAGCAGGAAGGTTTATGATTGGCGCTATTTTATTAACTATTCTCTTTCACAAAAAGTTAAAGAAACTAAATAAAAGTTCACTAATTAAAGGAGCAATATTGGGGGTATTTCTGTACCTGGCATTTGCTCTTCAAACGGTAGGACTTCAATATACAACCCCATCTAAAAATGCATTTTTAACTGCAGTAAATGTTGTATTTGTACCCTTCATAGGATTTCTCTTTTATAAGAGAAAAATCGATATGTTTGAATTGATTGGTGCAGTTATGGCCGTAATTGGAGTGGCGGTACTGTCTCTTAAAATATCAACGGAGATTAACATAGGAGATTTGCTCACTTTATGCTGTGCAGTCGGATTTGCATTTCATATCTTTTATACTGCTCGATTTGTAAAAACAGAAGATCCAGTTGTTATCACGATTGTACAAATGATGGTAGCTGCACTCGTTGGATGGATTGTTGTAATCTTTAGAGGAGAAACTTCATTTTCTTTGGAAACTGAAGGAATTATGAATCTTCTTTACCTTGGTGTTTTTTCTACAACAATCGCTTACTTAATGCAAACAGTTGCACAGAAATACATATCAGAAACAAAGGCTGCCATAATACTATCTACAGAGTCTTTTTGGGGGATGGCATTTTCAGTAATTATTTTAAGTGAAGTAATGACCCTAAAAATGATGATTGGTGCTATTCTCATTCTTCTAGCTATTATCATATCTGAAACAAAATTTAGCTTTCTAAAAAAGAAAGTGGAAGAATTGACATAAAATAAACAAAAGCGTTTTTATAATATAGAGACGCTCAAATTGTAGATTTTTATTTTTGACCCGATAATTTTCGTTCCAGGCGGACGCGTTCCGCCGGCATGGCTTCAGCCGCTTCCCTTGCTCCTGCGCAAGCTCGTCGCAAAAAAAACGTTGCTCCAGCGCAAGCTCGTCGCAAAAATTAATTTCGCTACGCTCAGTCCAGGGTCTTCAGCTCATGCATCTGCCGCTTCGCTTTCGATGCAGAAAACATTTGCTATTCCGGCTGGAGTCGCCGCCTTCCACTCTAATCAACTATTATCCGCTTTTCAATCAAAAAACATGCCATTAATAGAGCAAGCTTTTATAACTGAAGTTTTTTCAATTAGTATTTATAGAAAATCGTTGAAAAAGGCGACACTCCTGCGGGAATAGCGTTAGCCGAAGAACCCGCAGCGCAGCGAGGAGGCTAAGGCAACGCCAGCGGAAAGGGAGCCGTTTCAACGATTTTCTTATTTATCGGAAGACATTCTTTAGTAGTCCAAGCTCCTCGGCGCTCACCCACAGAAAACGAGCGGTAAGCTTTGGAAAACCTGATCGATTCTATATAAAAATAACTCGAGATTGACTACAGTCTGAAGCGTTTCTAATTAATATAGAGCACTTTTATTCTTTCTTATTTAACTGGAACCCAAATTTCATTGTATGTTTCTGTTTTATAGATATTTGTATCCAAATAAACTTCAAATGGTTTTATGGAAGACAGTTCATATGGATTGGATGGAAACCATTCCGAAAATATTCGCTCCCATGTATTTGCGATTGCAGATGGAAAAGGTCCTTGAACTTCAAAAACAACCCATTTTGAGGCAGGGAAGTCAATGCGCTGAAAGTCAGTTGAATTAGTACCATCATATTCTGCTGCAACATAATAATTCATCCTGTTTTTCTCTCTACTTACCTCAGCCCAGATGCCTAATAACCCATTTATGTCTCCACTTTTTAAATCTAATAATTGATTTAGGGTTCCATCCTGTTGAATCTCATTCCAAAATGTTTGAAACGCTTCTATTCCACCGTTTTCTACATCGTACGGAAATTCTCTATTAACTCCAATAACTTGGAAAGCCTCTCTCTCCACAAGACGATATTGCATTGGTTTAGCTCCTCCTTTAATTTAATTTCTCCCGTTAAATCTTCTTCATACAAATTATATTTCAACATTGCTACTCATTCAATGAATAAAAGGGGAATGAACAACAATTGAAGAATTAACATGAAGAGCGAGACATAATTAGACTCTAAAAAAGCTAAGAAAGGCGAATGTGCATGATTCACGTTGTAAATGGAGATGTAGTAGGAAATAAGATTAAAGATATAGAAGAAGAAATTATAGTTTGGAGAGAAATGTATGATTTCGGTCCATTAAGTTTAGAATGGACAAAAGAGGAGCAATTAAAGAGACGTGCTGCTTTTTTTGAACAAAGACTGGAGATTCCAGCAAAACTGTTTATTTCCAATTGTATTAAACAAAATAATTTATTGAATAATATATCAACGAAGGATGAGGTTGTACTGTGGTTCGAGCATGATAGATATGATCAAACCATGCTTATGTATTTATTAACAGAACTATCTTCCTTAGGTATTAAAAATCTATTTATGGTTAGTATTAATCAGTATACTGGAATTCATCCTTTCCATGGATTAGGTCAGTTGTCTTCGGAGCAATTAATAGCTTTAGTAGATGATAAAAAGGAACTTTCAAACGATGAAATTCATGAAGCTATATCTGGATGGATTGCATATAATTCTAAAGAGGAAGACGATTATAAAAAATGGATACAAAACACATCTCATTTTCTTCCTTTTCTACTTCCATTTTTTCAAGGGCATAAAAGCTATTTTCCTTCGTTAAAAACAGGTTTAAATGAAGTTGAGTACTTATCACTAAGTTTAATTAATAATGGAATTTGCCAATTCTTCGAGTTGTTTAATGAGGTAACGAAGAAAAGAGTAAATGATGGGTTAAGTGATTTGCATTTAGCAGCCATTTTAAAGGAATTAATGAAAGGAAAGAATCCCTTAATTACATCTAATCAACCTTTGCCAAATTATTCTGATTCAATTTCAAATGCTAAGATTGACATAACATCTGCTGGCTTAGATGTATTAGTGGGAAAACAAAATCGAATCGATCTTGTAGGAATTGATTGGTGGATTGGCGGAGTTCATCTTTATAAGATAGTTAAATAAAAAGAAACATTAAATCGATTTCTAACATGTTGGAAATCGTTTTTTTTTTTCTTTTTTTTAAACAAATTTATATTGTTTTGTATTAATGCTTGTTAATAGTGAAAGATAAGAAAGAATCTTAGCTATAGACGATCATTTATCGTGGCTAACATTCATTTAAATTTTGAGGAGGTGTGAATCTGTGAAAACAATTCATCGAATTGCTTTAGTGCTCGTAATAATTGGTGCAATTAACTGGGGATTGATCGGATTTTTTGAATACGATTTAGTTGCTTCCATTTTTGGTGGACAAACGGAAGCCATGTCTCGAGTAATTTATGCTCTTGTAGGTATAAGTGGACTAATTTGTATCCCGCTTTTATTTGAAGCACACAAAGAAGTAGGAGCAGAACGAAGTAGGACTTCAGGCTATAATAATTTAAAGTACGAGACTGAATTTAGTGATGAGGCAGACTTTACAGATATTCGAGAATACAATAAGAATAATTCGGATAACAATAACAGTAACAACAAACAAGTTTAGCTTGTTTCGTTGTAGGTATTTCATCATTATTTTGTCTGCTAAAAAACTGACGGCCTATATTGGCTCGTCAGTTTTTTTTCTCCATGTCAGTACTCCGCATTAATGGACAAAATTTTTATGTAAATTGCAATAAAAGATACATATATTTACCTATAATCATCTATTTACAATTAAATAAAATCGGAGTAGTATTATCGTCAGTTTCAAATTCTATATCGCTTAATCCAAACGGAGCGGGGGAACCATTTTATGTGGCTCGATGAGTCATATGGGGTGAATCCTACGAATGTAGGTAGGGCTACTCTTTTAGCCCGAATCCGACAGCTAACCTCGTAAGCGTAATGAGAGAGGAGATGGAGCTGGTGAGACGGTTGTTACAAGTCTACTAGGCTTTTTACTTGATGCCTTGTGGGCTTTTTTGTCGTTATTTTTGTTTTATGTTGATATTTTTGATGATAGAAAGAAGTGGGAATTATGTTATCAGCAGTTAAAAGATTTTTAATAGGTCGTCCATTGAAGTCATCTGAATTAGGTGAACAAAAGCTGAATAAAACGAAAGCTTTGGCAATCCTTTCTTCGGATGCTTTATCGTCTGTTGCTTATGGACCAGAACAGATTTTGCTTGTATTAATGACTGTTGGGACAATAGCTTACTGGTACTCTATACCAATAGCAGTAGGAGTGCTCATTCTATTACTTGCATTAATCCTGTCCTATAGACAAATTATTTTTGCTTATCCACGTGGTGGAGGTGCATATGTTGTATCTAAAGAAAATTTAGGAAAAAATGCGGGTTTAATTGCAGGTGGGTCTTTGTTAGTGGATTATATCCTGACTGTCGCGGTAAGTGTCTCTGCTGGAACAGACGCTATTACTTCCGCTATTCCAACCTTACACGATCATAATGTGTTGATTGCAAGTGTGCTTGTAATTTTCATTACTATTTTAAATTTAAGAGGAATTACGGAATCAGCTTCAATACTTGCTTATCCAGTATATTTATTTGTCCTTGCATTGTTTGTTCTAATTGGAGTTGGTCTTTACAATATAATTATTGGAAATGTGTCACCTGTTTTACATGCTCCATTAGGTACTCCAGTTGCAGGTATTTCGTTATTCTTGTTACTTAGAGCATTTGCTTCTGGTAGTTCTGCGTTAACTGGTGTGGAAGCAATTTCTAATGCAATACCTAACTTTAAGTATCCTGCTGCAAAAAATGCCGCTAAAACATTATCGATTATGGGCTCATTACTTGCGGTTTTATTGGTAGGAATAGTAGTTCTTGCCTATTATTATGGTATTTCTCCCAAAGTGGAGGAAACGGTAATATCACAAATTGCATCTGAAACGTTTGGAAGAAATTATATGTATTATTTCATCCAAGGGACAACAGCTTTGATACTCGTTTTAGCTGCAAATACGGGATATTCAGCTTTTCCTCTATTGGCATTTAATCTGTCGAAGGATAAGTATATTCCTAGTATGTATAAAATGAGAGGAGATCGTTTAGGGTATTCTAACGGAATTATCACCCTTGGAATTACTTCAATCCTTTTGATTATGATATTTAATGGTCAGACGGAGCAACTGATTCCACTGTATGCAGTCGGAGTTTTTATTCCCTTCACGTTGTCTCAAACAGGGATGCTAGTGAAGTGGTTTCGAGAAAGACCTAAGGGTTGGCAAGGTAAATTGACGATTAACTTTATTGGTGCGTTAATTAGTTTTACAGTTATGATGATTTTCTTTATTACTAAATTTGGTCAGGTATGGGCGGTATTAATCTTCTTGCCACTACTAGTTTTATGGTTTCATAAAGTAAAAAGACACTACGTAGCTGTTGGGGAGCAACTAAGTATATCTTCCTGTGAACCTCCTTTGAAAATTGAAGGGAATGTAATTATCGTACCTGTTGCTGGAATAACGCATGTAGTAGAGAATTCTTTAAACTATGCGAAATCTTTAAAACCAGAACAAATTCTTGCAGTGTATGTAGCATTTGATAGAGAAGATCAAAAAACATTTGAAGAAAAGTGGAAAAAATGGCAGCCTGAAATTCGTTTGGTAACTTTATACTCTCAATATCGAAGTATTATTCAACCTTTATCTAAATTCATTAGTATAGTAGAAAATAAAAGCATATGAATCGAATTATCGAGTGACGGTTTTAATTCCGCAGTTTATACCAAAAAAGGGCTGGCATAATATACTTCATAACCAGTCCAGTTTGCTGATTAGATCAATTTTGCTTTATCGCAAAGATGTTATAATTACTACTGTTCCTTATCATTTTAAAAAGTAATAGAGTTAGAGCCCATCCTTTTTAAGATGGGCTCCTTTTGTTTATATTATATTGTATTGTTAAAAAAGGTATGGAACAAATTCGCATGTGATGTTTAGCGGTTAGCTGATTATCTTTTATTTCTTCTATTATAAATTGCTCTTGTAAAGGAAGTCTAAAAACGTTTTGGCGAAAAGCTAAGTAAATTCCTGCATCTGAACCTTTTGCTCCTTTACTCGTTAATACTAGTTTTTCTCCATTTTGGTTCAATTCTAGTATTCCAATCATCGATGACCAAGGAAGAGGAAGGGCAATATTCATATAATATTTATCATTACGGTGATGAGAAGAGTAGAGTGCGACAAAGATTACTTCTTTACCTATTTTTCGAAGCCATGCTCTCGTATTTTTCCTACCATCTTCTACAGCTATAATTTCGCCAGTCATTTCCATTTGTGTATTAGTATATGGAAGATTTAGCTGTTGAACGTTTCTACTAAAAAATCTATATATAGCGGCAAAGGGCTTAAACCAATTGTGCCAGTTTACTTCTGAATATAGTCGAAATTGGTTTGTATTTTCATACAAATCAATTATTGTTGCGGATAGAAATCTCTTTTCTAAGTATATTCCCATATCATCCACAAGACCTTTATAGGTCTCCTTACCTAAATGCTTATATAAAATCTGTTCTCCAATTACATATTTCCCCCGAATACTACTGATAGGGAATTTCGACTTAATCTCTTTGGTTTTTGGGGCAAGTATTGACCAGCCAACAACCCCACATAATGCGAACAAAATAGAATTGAAAAATCCATGAAACTTCAACATAAAATCAATACTTAGAGCAAAAACTCCAAATACATTACCAACGGCATATAACAAGGAAAAAATAATTGTAGTCCCTAATGCTCCGAATGATATTAGCACCAATGTTTTTTGCAGTTTATTAGGGAAAACTGATTTAATGGCTAAAACTATAAGCCCATATATTCCAAAAATATATAGGAGTACTGAAACTAGTTCTAACCAAGGGGAGAAGGTGATTCCAAGTGCAACGACAATCGGAGAAATTAAAATAACGCTACAAATAATATTGTAAGTTTTTCTTTTAGATAAACGACCAAGAAAACCTACGAAAATAGGTAGCAAAAAGGAAGAATAGTGAAAGTGAATTGCTGTCAGCCACGTTAAAATGGGAGAAAATCCCGTATCAATTTCTGTGACAGAAGCAAAAAACCACATCCCACCAATGAATAAATACATCATTCCTGCGTCTATTGAAAATTCTTCTAAATGATCAAATCCACGTTGAATAAATCGGTGGAGCCCATATATAGCAACGACTAAAGTAAATAATAAATAGATACCTGCAAGAAGTATGTCCCATTCAGTAGTAGTCGTTGTTTGTAGGATGAAAATAGATGCAAAGGCTGGTATTGCAAAATAATAATACAGTCTATTTTCTTTTTTCAATATTAATTGTAGAGTGATTGGTACAAATATTAGTTGTGCAACGGTTAACATTAAAAAATACCAAGGAGTTACATTGAAAATGACGACTACTAAAAATCCAATGGTATGTAAAAGAGCAATTCGCTTAAAAGTCATTTGTTTGAAATTCTCCTTCATATTCAAATAAAGTGCCGATTAACGGGTTTTTTATAAGGACATGTATAGAATAAACGTCTCTTTCTTCTATATAATATTCAGTTACATGGACCACACCTTGAAAAATTCTTGGCAGTGGTACTTCTATATTACCTATAACAATTCGCTGTTCTCGTGATTCAATTAGCATCCGTCCTTCTTCAGTAACAAAGAAAACCAGATCGGAGTAAAATATGCTTGGTTCTCCTAAGTAATCTTTTACGCTATTACTGGCAGGATCTAGGCTCATAAGCGCATTAAAATATCTTTTTTTATTTTTAAAATAAAATATTCTCTCCCAGTGCACCTGATTCTCTTTGTTCGGTCCGATTAAACTTGTATTTACAATAGTAAAAGGAATATCCGATCCATGTTCGGGGAATAAAAACTTCCATCTTGTCGCTAATAAGAAAAATGGGTACATCCATTTTGGTCCACGGCTGATTTTTTTCATAACACCAGTTGCTTTAAACTTTTTACCAACAGGTAGCTTATATCGTTTTTGAAGCATTGGATGAAGTTTATTAAATTGATCGCCAAGTATGTGTTTATAGATAGTCATTCAAATGCTCCTTATCTAACTCGTTTGCAATTTTTAGCTGACGGTATATCTTTGCTTATGAAAAATCCAACTAAGGAAAGAATAAATAATGACATGTTAAAAGTTAACGGGTTGAATGGATGACTTAAATTAGTTGGATCTGCGAGAATTGCTGAGAACATTAACAGAGGAAATAAGATTAACTGTAACCCTAGTAATTTTCTTTTATTTTTGTAGAGTAACCAAGTAAGACCGAAAACAACTTCCAATAACCCAACTGATGAGACGATAAAAGAGGCAGAGATTGTTGTAAAAGAAAGTAGGCTACTTGTCATCAAGATTTCATCCGGGTGCATGTATATTAGCTTTGGTACTAAACCTTGATACAGCCATATAAAGGAGAACAAAAATGTAATCATCCAATGGCTAAAAAAATGTTTGTATTGTGAGGATGGAGACTCTCCTTTTTCAAGCCATCTTTTTAATACATCGAAACTTAGTGCAGTTGCCCATCCGATTAGGGGCCGGAAAATTAGAAAATCAAAATAGCGGCCGAAGATTCCAAAATTCGTTTTATAATCGTATTGTGTAAGAAATCGAATAGAATCTTGTTCCGGAGCATACTTCCAGTAACCTTTTCCCTCTCGAATAATAGAAATTGCTTGATCCGTTCCAAAGTGTAAGGAGGATGTACGTGATTCATCTCTTCCATGAAAAGTGCCAACACTTTTTCCCCATCCAGCAATGTGCAAACCAAATCCAATATTTGTTTTATAGTTGAAATGTTGAGGCTCACTTTCTTCTTTTGGTAAATAGGTGATAGAGGTAAATCGCAAATCCCATTGCTCGTGTTGCTCAGGTTTCTGTGTAGCATTCCATAACTTTTCCATCTCTGAATTAATAGGTATTTCAACATAAATTGGTTTACTCTTCATTTCATTCACCTCCCATAAAGCTTATCATAAGATAAAGGACTTTTCGCTAGTATTGCAGAATAGATATGAAAGTTGGAGGGATAATTTTGAACCGTGTAGATGTAGCTTCAGCCTTAATCCATGATGAGAATGGGTACATATTATTAGTGAAGAATAGAAAAGGTGATTCGTTTTATTGGGGGCTTCCAGGAGGGGCAGTAGAAGAAAATGAAACGCTCGAGAAAGCGGTTATCCGTGAGGTAAGGGAGGAAACGGGTTATAAGATAAAAATTACTGGTTTAAATTCCATCCGAGAAGTGTTCTTTTCGGATAGAGGTCATCACGCGTTAATCATTACTTTTAATGCAAAAATTATCGATGGTCAAATAAATATCAATGACCCGGATAATGACATTGTTGAAGCAAGATGGGTAGATTATGGAACTGCAAAAGAACTAATGCCATTTTTATTTGAAAGCTTAAGAATTGATTCAAATGATAATAAGTCACTTGCATTTTACGAATTTGAAGGAGTTCGATAATAACAAGACGAAGAGCAAAAGGGATTTATGGGGGTAAAAATGAATCAAACTATTAACTATAAATTTTGGACTGTTTGTATGATACAAGATAACGATAAAGTGCTCCTACTAGATAGGCAACATGATCATTTTAAAGGTTTTATTCCTCCTGGTGGTAAAGTAGAATTTCCAGAGAGTTTTGTCGAATCAGCTATTAGAGAGGTAAAAGAAGAAACCGGGCTGGAAGTAAGTAATCTTATTTTTAAAGGTATCTATGAATATGTAAATCTAGAAAAAAACGATCGATATATTATTTTTAATTACTTAACGAAAGAATTTAAAGGAGATTTATTAAATGAATCGCCTGAAGGAAAACCGATTTGGGTACCTATCAAAGAAATGGATTCACTTCCAATACAGAAATCGATTCGCAGAAGGATTCCTCTGTTTTTTAAAGAAGGGACATTTGAAATTCAGGTGACTTGGGATAATGAAAAGAATGATGAAGGAGAAGTAGTGATTAGAGAAACTTGATCTTTTTTAAAAAATAGAATCTTGGAGGCGAATGGATGGAGCAAAAAATAGTTAGTCACAAAAATCAAGAGGGGTGGAACCAATCTGCTTATCAAGCATGGACGAATCGCCACGGATCACCTAAAGAATTTGCAAAGAAGCTAAGGGGAAATCCCACTAGTGCTGTTTCCCACTATTTAAATTTCATGGGGAATGTAAAAGGTAAAAGGATTGCCAATTTTTTAGGATCAAAAGGAAATAAAGCAGTTTCTTTTGCGTTGTTAGGAGCCGAGGTTTTAGTAGTAGATATTTCAGAAGATAATAAGAAATATGCGATCGAATTAGCAGAAGAGGCAAAAGTAAAGATAAAGTACATAGTTTCGGATATTCTAGAGGTTCCCGATGAGGCGGAACTAAATGAGTTTGACTTTGTTCTGTTAGAATTAGGGGTACTTCATTACTTTGTGGATTTATTCCCATTATTTAAAGTGGTTTTCGATTCACTTAAGCAAGGTGGACAATTTATTTTAAGGGATTATCATCCTTTCGTTTCTAAGCTAGTGCATGTAGAAGAAGGAGAGATGCTTGCAAGTGGCGATTATTTTAGTAAGGAAGTAGTGGAAGAAGATGTAGCCTATAGTATTTTACTACCGGAAGAAGAACGATCTTCTTTAAAGAAAGTTAATATTCGAAGATGGACTTTAGGGGAAATTGTCACTTCTATTTCGAAAGCAGGTCTTAACATCAGCTATCTAGAGGAAGAACCTGGAGTTAGTTGGGCATTTCCATCTGGTTCACCAGAAGGAATAGAAAACAAAATGCCCGGATTATATACGTTAATAGCTAAGAAAGGATGAAAGTATTTTTTCATCCTTCTTTTATTTTTAGATTATCTATTTTCATTATATAAAACCCGCTCCACGCAAATACTATAGATGCGAGGTAAAAAATACTTCCAATAGTAAGAAAGTCAACTAAATATCCTGTAACAATAACCGCAAAAGCTGCACCAACCGAAGTCCAAATGTGGTAGAGACCAATTTCCTTACCAGCAGTCTCCTTCTTAACCGTACGTGCTAGTACTGTTTTTTCACTGTTTTTCTGTATCGCACCTAATAAACCCATTACAATTTGAAGTATATATACATGCCAAATTTCATAAGCAAGCGGAATAATGAGTAATAGGAGTGCCATTCCCCATGAATAAATGACTAAGAGAGATTGGTCTCCTGTCCTGTCTGCAAATTTACCAATAACTGAATAGCTCAATGCTGCCGTAAGAGCAAATAACCCGTATGCCCAACCAAACTGTGAATAACTATTTCCAACATTTTTTAATAGCAGCACGTAAAATGGAAATATCATACTGGCAGACATACCTATTACGCCTTGATAGATAATAAATCTTCTGTATTTCATTTATAATACTCCTCATAGAAAAGATTCAGAAATCGTTTTTCAGGATCATATTTTTCTTTCAGTTCAAAAAATTCTTCCACTCTCGGGTAGGCGATTTCTAATTGTGCTTTTGTAGGGAAGTTATAGTATGGAAGATAATAGGTTCCGTCGTGGTCTAATGTAATATCAATCATTTTCTGTATGACCTGATCCACTTCTTTGATACTTTCTTCGTTCGTCTCTTGATTGATAAGTAATACAAGTGCAAACATATCTTCTTTTGCATAAGACATGATTGCCTCATCATTTTGCTTCACATATCGTATAGTGATATTCAGTAAGTTGATATTCTTTTCCTTTTGAAGCATATCTCTTAAGTCATCAATATAGGAAGTGAATTCATCTACCGGTACAAAATATTCTTGTAGTAATTCCGTTTTGCTAGCACTGTCATATTCCATAAAAGTCGATTCCGAACGCATGACATTATTTCTTGAAATATAGGAACCATCAATTCGATTATTATATTCTTTTTGCGTCTTCCAAAACATATTTTTTCCATGCGTATTTATCCGAGAGAGACCAAGAAGTAACTTTGGAATAGCAATGATTCTCTCGCGTTTTAAGGTAGTATGATTGCTTAATAGTGATTGGTCTTCGGCTAAGTAATAATTAGTTACATACATTTCTGATAAAAAGCTATCAGGTGCAACTGAAATTCTCGCCAAATGCATTTTTACTGAATCACCTTTAACATGGGTTGTGAAATAAGTACTGTATTCATCATAGGTTAGTGATTTTGATTGAACTTTATAGAGTTTATCATCCGTCAATTGCAAAGTTACATCGAGAATTACACCGAATAATCCATATCCACCATTCACTAACTGGAACAGTTCTGTATTTTCTTCTCGACTTACTTGTATGATTTTTCCTTGTGAAGTGAGTAATCTAAACGATTCTACTGTTTCAATTAAAGAAGTATATTGAATGTCACGACCGTGGACATTTACACTTAATGAACCGCCGACAGTGAAAATATTTTGAGATTGGCTTACCTTTAATGCAAGCCCATAAGGGTTAATATAGGATTGGATATCCGCCCATGTTACCCCGCTTTGTACAGTGATGAGTTTATTCTTTGTATCTAAGTCAAGAATTTTATTATAGCTTTTCATATCGAGTAGAATACCATCGGGATAAAGCGTTTGCCCGCCTTGACTATGTTGCATTCCTGCTATGGATATTGGAATATCTTTTTCATTTGCTTCTTCTATAATATTAACAATATTTTCTTCCCTATCACTTGATTTTATTGCCTTCATTTTGACAGGTAAGAGACGTCCGTGATCTTTCACAACTGGTTCGGCAAGCTTTGCTTGAAAGAGTATGAGGGAACAAACAAGTAACAAAATATAAAAAATTACGAAATATTGTCTCTTATAAATTTTTCTCTCCTCCTATATCAAGTGAAACCGAGCTATACATTTTTATAATGGTTTGGAATTGCCACATAAAAAGGAGAGAAAAACCAAGATGATTGGCATTTCTCTCAACTGTATTACATTCCTTTAAAAATAGGTTTTCGTTTTTCACTGAATGCGTTTAATGCTTCTATTCTATCTTCTGTTGGAATGGTAATTTCGTAAGCTTTGCGTTCGATACTTAATCCAGTATGTAAATCGACATTCATGCCGTGTTTGATAGCAAATTTGGCTTGTTGTAGCGCAATTGGGCCATTTACTAGCATTAGTGCTGCGAAGCTTTCGGTTTCTGCGATTAATGTTTCACGTGAAGTAACTTTAGTTACTAAGCCGTATGCTAATGCTTCTTCTGCTTTTAATCTTTTTGCTGTAAGGATAAGTTCCAACGCTTTCGCTTCTCCAATAAGACGTGGTAGACGTTGTGTACCACCAGCGCCAGGAATAATGGCTAAGCTTGTTTCCGTTAATCCTAGTTGAATGTCATTCGCTGCTATCCGGAAATCACATGCAAGAGCAAGCTCTGTTCCACCCCCAAAAGCATAGCCGTTTAGCATTGCGATGGTAGGTTGTGGAAGATTTTCAATTGCTGAAAAAACTTCTCCAATTTTTAATATATTTCGTTTTACTTGTTGGTCAGTCAATGTTTTTCGTTCTTTTAAATCCGCCCCAACACTAAAAGATTTCTCCCCAGCACCTGTAAAAATCACTATTCGCACATCTGGATTTATACGAATAGTTTCAGTGATTTCTCCAAGCTCTTGAAGCATATCGTAATTAAATGCATTTAGAGCATCTGGTCTATTAAGTGTCACATAAGCAATATTTCCATGTTCTTCATAATGAATAGATTCCATTTTTCTCTCCCCCAAAAATAATTTTTTCTCCCATACAAAACATATCATTTTACTATTGGTCTGTCATCTTTAGGAGATAGTTTCAAATATAGGTCGATTTTCCTTTTTTGATTTGATACAATTATGTTATTGAAATTCGAAAGATTTGAGGAATTTACATGGACATTTTTGTTGCAAGACAACCGATTTTTAATAAAAATGAACATATTTTCGCATATGAATTGTTGTATCGTAATGGTCATGATAATTCCTTTCCACTAATAGATGGAGAAACAGCTACTTTAGAAGTACTAGTTCACTCCTTTTTGACGATAGGTATTAATGAACTAGCTGGAGAAAAACTATGTTTTATTAATTTCACTGAAAACCTACTAGTAAAGGATATGTTCGCAAAATTTCCAGAGAATAGAATAGTAGTAGAAATTCTAGAGGATATACCAATAACCTCTGCTTTACTTCAAAAAATTAAAGAAATTAAGTCTTTGGGCTTTTTGATTGCATTAGATGATTTTGTTCTCCAAAAAAATATAACGGTATATGATGAGTTATTTTCACTCGTTAATTTCATTAAAGTTGATTTTCTTTCAAGCACCGTGGTGGAAAGACAAGCAATCGAACGAATTGTAAAAAAGAATTATCCACATATTGTACTGCTTGCTGAAAAAGTTGAGACCCGCGAACAGTTTTATGAAGCAAAAGCTGCTGGTTACGGGCTATTTCAAGGTTATTTCTTTGCTAAGCCTGAAATTATTAAAGGTACAGAAATTCCAGCCAATTTAGTACAGTACTTTCGGATTATTAGTCTTCTACGTGACAAATCTTCTTCTATTGAAGAGGTAGCAGAAGAAATTGAACGAGATGTCTCACTTTCGTTTAAAGTATTGAAGTTGATTAATTCCCCTGCAGTACGATTAAAATCTAAGATTCGCTCGATAAAGCAAGGTGTAGTTATGCTTGGCTTGGAGGAATTAAATCATTGGTTATATGTTCTTTTACTTCATGAATCTAAAGTGAATCATTCGGGTGACGGAATGGCTCTAATCGAGGCCTCCTTATTCCGTGCGAAGTTTTGTGAGTTACTTGCAAAAACTAAAGTCAAACAAAATGCGTCAGAGTATTTTTTAGTTGGCATGTTCTCTTTAATCGATACTTTACTTCATCAATCGATGAACCAATTACTTCAGGATTTACCGCTTTCTGATGAAGTAGCGGCAACACTTTCAGGTAACCTCACTGAAATGACTCCATATTTAGAGGTGGCAATTGCCTGTGATGAGGTTCGATGGGACGATATGTTAGAGGGTGTAACGATTCTAAATATCGATCACGAGACCTTGAATGACATCTATATAGAAGCTCGTCGTTGGGCTGCTGAAATATTAAATTAACTAATTTCTAGTGGATGGTAGTTTCATACTTTAAACAGACCATGTTTTCCAAAGCTTACCGCTCGCTTTTTGTCTGGGACCCGTTGATTTTCGTTCCAGGCGGACGCTTTCCGCCGGCATGGCTTCAGCCGCTTCCTTCACTACGTTCAGTCCAGGGTCTTCAGCTCATGCACCTGACGCTTCGCTTTCGGTGCAGAAAACATTTGCTATTCCGGCTGGAGACGCCGCCTTCCACTTCAATCAATTATTATCCACTTTTCATGTTGAAAACTATTATGCCATTCCTAGAGCAAGTTTTTAATTATTTCAATTAGTATTAATAGAAAATCGTTGAAAAAGGCGACACTCCTGCGGGAATAGCGTTAGCCGAAGACCCCGCAGCACAGCGAGGAGGCTAAGGCAACGCCCGCGGAAAGGGAGCCGTTTCAATGATTTTCTTATTTATCGGACGACATTATTAGTAAAGTCAAATTCTATAATAGACTTTTTCAGTGCCATCGCTACCCTGCAGGGTCTCGTTCGTCTCGCTTTTCCCGTAAGAGTCGAGCGGACGCTTCTCCAAACCAATAAAATGCTACCTAATTATATTCTCTATACTCAGGTAGAATAATCTTGAGGTAATTGAAAATGATGATAAAAAATCAATATATTGAGAAAGACCAATTAGGCAACTGCCTTTTGTCTTCAGTCTGTAACTATCATTCCTAGAGGATGGTAGTTTTTTTATGAGCAAATGTATTTTATTCATTAAATTGGAAAAAATATTTTTTGTAGATTATTGCATTTTATATTAAAAGTTGTACAATAATATAGGAACAAACGTTCTTGTTAAAAGGAGGATATGATATGCCACTAATACCGGATGAATCGTTGCCATACTTAGAAAACATGATCTATCTTCCGATGGTTTTAACCATTTTGGAAAAGGATCGAACCATTTTTGAAAAAGGCCCTTTTAAGCTAAAACGACCTTATATATCTATGGTGGAGAAAGCCGTAAAGCAAGCCCAAAAAGAATTAAAAGAGACACATAGTTATATGAAACGACATAGTATGAAAGTTCTTCGTGGTGAAGGTGATGATATGTTCACGGAGTATGTATTTTTTCATGGTGGTTATGAAGAACATCGTAGGTACTTAAACGTTCGCCTTCGAAATAGAGTAGAAGAACTCATTTCTATTTATTTTGAGCTTGTTGAAAAATCTTGTTGAACTTTAAAATTTATTAGAAGAAGATTGGTTTCTGGTCGATAAAAATCCCTCATATGAGAGGTGACTCATTCTTTTTAAAAAATGTGTATTTAGCAAATTGGCGAAACCGAATTGTTTGCTTAAAGTATTTGCCGACGTTTCAACAGTAATTGTTTGCCCATTTGTTAATAAAACCTTACACACCCCTTCACTTGCATGGAAACCATCAATCGCTTTAAGTGAAAACCAAACATTTAAATCTGATTTTGGTGAAAGTAAAGGTATTAATATACATGGATTTCCATAGTCATGTGCGATAATTATAGGAAGTTTAAGGTAATTTCCGAGTGTTTCTCTGGAAAGGTTTTTTGCTTGTTGAAATGAGGAGCCATAGTAGGCACATGATTGCCTTACTATATCGTAAGGCTTTTTACCTACTAACATAGTTTCCCCTGAAATATTAGTAACTTTTGTATAAACTTTGTTGTTTATTCGGACTGGCTGTAGAACTGCAGTTTCAAATGAAACGAGGAAGGATTTATCTTTTATTATTTTCATCGTATTTTCCACTCCTTAGTAGTTTATACATCAATTATAGTTAAATATGGAAATAAAGCAATCGAATATAACGAATTTTCTAAAACTTTCAATTAATCTTAAAATCATAATTTTCGCAAAATGATTGCATCTCTTCTTTTACTTTTATATAATAGAAAAAAGACATCGGGGTGATCAGAGATGGACAAACAATATTCATACGCAGATTTCTTAAAAGCAATGGGGCAAACAGGAAAAGAAAGTTCTGCAGAAAAATTGTTAAACGAAATTTATCTTGATATGTTTTTGAACATAATTCACCGGGAACAAAGTAGTTATAGATTATTGCAGTTAATTGATGATGCCTTAGACCAAAAAGATAAGCATGCATTCATAGAGTATACGAATGCATTACAACAATTACAAAGTATAAAGTAGACTGAAAGCCGCTTATGCAGAGCGGCTTTCTTTATGTTTAAAATTGTTTTAAAATTCGATTTATTTCTACGAAAAGTTCTTGTAAACTTATTTAGTAAGTAAAGGATGCCTCCACAATATTTACCGGGATCAGGATCTTCTGCTGATTGGTTTATTCAACAAACCAAAATGCCTGGAATCACATTAGAAATATCACCGTATATAGGAGAGAAGTCGGTGCCGCTTGAAAAATGGGAAGCTATCTGGAGACAAAATAATAAAGTAGGTTTGTATCTAGCCTTAGAGGCATCAAAAAGATAACAGCACAAACCTAGTAAGACCGCTTGTTTTAAGCGGTTTTTCTTATTTGTGAAAAAACATACGTTCGTTTTATTCGTTTTCAAAAAGATAGTATGTTAAACTGAAAATATTCAAGTTATGGGAGGCTATCATATGGATCAAATATTCGATTTGCAAGCTCCGTATAAGCCAGCGGGGGATCAAATAGAAGCAATAAAAAAATTAGTAGAAGGGGTTCAGGAAGGAGATAAACATCAAACCTTACTTGGTGCAACAGGGACAGGAAAGACGTTTACTATTTCAAATGTAATTCAACAGATTAATAAACCAACTTTGGTAATGGCACATAATAAAACCCTTGCCGGACAGCTTTATAGTGAGTTTAAAGAGTTCTTTCCTAACAATGCAGTGGAATACTTCGTTAGTTATTATGATTATTTTCAACCTGAGGCGTATGTGCCCCAAACAGATACGTATATTGAAAAAGATTCGAGCATAAACGAAGAAATTGACAAGCTTCGTCACTCGGCAACATCTTCCTTATTCGAAAGAAAAGATGTCATCATTATTGCATCTGTTTCATGTATTTATGGTCTCGGTAATCCTGAAGAATATAAAGAAATGGTCGTATCACTGCGATCAGGAATGGAAATTGAGCGAAATCAGTTACTTCGAAAGTTAGTGGACATTCAATATGAAAGAAACGATATTAATTTCACGCGAGGTACATTCCGTGTTCGTGGAGATGTAGTAGAAATCTTCCCAGCTTCAAGAGATGAAAGATGTCTAAGAGTAGAGTTTTTTGGAGATGAAATAGACCGAATTCGAGAAGTAGATGCGTTAACGGGAGAAATTTTAGCAGAACGAGATCACGTAGCTATATTTCCAGCATCTCACTTCGTTACACGTGAGGAAAAAATGCGTCTTGCCATTGAAAATATTGAAAAAGAATTAGAAGAACAACTTAAACTATTACGTAGTGAAGATAAATTATTAGAGGCACAAAGATTAGAGCAACGCACTAATTACGATTTGGAAATGATGAGAGAAATGGGATTTTGCTCTGGAATTGAAAACTATTCACGACATCTTACATTACGTGAAGCAGGAGCTACCCCATACACGCTATTAGATTATTTTCCAAAAGACTTTTTACTCGTTGTTGATGAAAGTCATGTTTCATTACCTCAAGTAAGAGGAATGTTTAATGGTGACCAAGCAAGAAAATCGGTGCTTGTTAATTATGGTTTCCGATTACCTTCTGCTTTAGACAACCGTCCACTTACTTTTCAAGAATTTGAAGATCATGTAAATCAAGCTATATATGTATCTGCAACACCTGGACCATATGAAATTGAACATACCCCTGAAATGGTTGAACAAATTATTCGACCAACCGGACTACTAGATCCAGTCATAACCGTTAAACCAATAGAAGGTCAAATAGATGACTTAATCAATGAGATCCATGAGCGTTCCGCGAAAAATGAACGGGTGTTAATTACTACATTAACAAAGAAAATGTCAGAGGATTTAACAGATTATTTGAAAGAGATAGGGATAAAAGTCCAATACCTACACTCAGAAGTGAAAACATTGGAGCGAATTGAAATTATACGTGAGCTTCGTTTAGGGACATATGATGTTTTAATAGGAATTAACTTGCTTCGAGAAGGTCTTGATATTCCCGAAGTATCTCTTGTGGCAATTTTAGATGCTGATAAGGAAGGATTTTTGCGATCCGAACGTTCTTTAATTCAAACGATTGGAAGAGCTGCCCGAAATTCAAATGGTGAAGTAATTATGTACGCGGATAAAATGACAGATTCTATGAAAAAAGCAATCGATGAAACAAAACGCCGTAGAACAATTCAAATGGAATACAATGAAAAGCACGGCATTACGCCGAAAACGATTGAGAAAAAAGTTCGCGAAGTTATTCGAGCATCTCAAGTTGCCGAAGAAGAGGGAACTTATGCACAAAAGTTAACAAGTGGAAAAGCGTTAACAAAAGAAGAGAAAGAAAAACTATTGGCAAATCTCGAAAAAGAAATGAAGGATGCAGCCAAAGCGCTTAACTTCGAACGTGCCGCAGAATTACGTGATGCAATCCTCGAACTAAAGCTGGAAGGATGAAGAGTGTGAGAAACCAAGAAATTATTATACAAGGTGCCCGAGCAAATAACTTAAAAAATATAAGTCTAAAAATTCCGAGAGATAAGCTTGTTGTAATGACAGGCTTGTCTGGCTCCGGAAAGTCCTCTTTAGCATTCGATACGATTTATGCGGAAGGTCAAAGACGTTATGTAGAGTCACTATCTGCATATGCACGCCAGTTTTTAGGCCAAATGGATAAACCAGATGTAGACGTGATAGAGGGACTATCACCAGCTATTTCTATTGATCAGAAAACGACAAGTAAAAACCCACGATCTACCGTTGCTACTGTTACAGAAATATATGATTATATGCGACTATTGTATGCTCGTGTAGGAAAACCGATCTGTCCTAACCATGGAATAGAAATTAGTTCTCAAACGATTGAACAAATGGTCGATCGTTTGAGCGAATACCCGGAAAAAACACGTATGCAAGTATTGGCTCCAATTGTATCTGGAAGAAAAGGTACGCATGTAAAACTGTTGGAGGATATGAAAAAACAAGGTTATGTACGGGTAAGAATAGATGGGGAGTTAATCGATTTAGATGATGACATTAATTTAGATAAAAATAAAAAGCATAATATTGAAGTTGTAATCGACCGTATCGTAATGAAAGAAGGCGTTGCTGCTCGCTTGAGTGATTCGCTTGAATCAGCCCTTCGATTGGCTGACGGTAGAGTATTGATTGATGTGATGGAGCACGAGGAAGTATTATTTAGTGAGCACCATGCATGTCCAATCTGTGGGTTTTCAATTGGTGAGTTAGAGCCTCGTATGTTTTCATTCAACAATCCTTTTGGGGCATGTCCTGACTGTGACGGTTTAGGGACGAAATTGGAAGTGGATCCTGATTTAGTAGTACCTGATAAAAGTCTTACATTAAGCGAGGGGGCTATCGTTGCTTGGCAGCCGACGAGTTCTCAGTACTACCCAAAATTATTGGAAGCGGTATGTAAACATTACAAAATTAAAATGAATGTACCGGTAGAAAAATTACCGATAGACCAGTGGAATAAAATAATGTACGGCTCTGGTACAGATAAAATTCGTTTTCGATATGAAAATGAATTTGGACAAGTGAGAGACAGTTCGATTCAATTTGAAGGTGTCTTGGCAAATATTGAAAGACGTTACAAGGATACATCTTCTGACTATATTCGAGAGCAAATGGAAAAGTACATGGGACAACATGATTGTCCTACATGTAAGGGATATCGTTTAAAGGAAGAAACGCTTGCTGTAAAAGTGAATTCCTTACATATCGGTCAACTAACAGAGTTTTCTATTGAAGAAGCAAACAAATTTTTCAACGAGTTAACTTTATCTGAAAAGGATATGCAAATTGCGAAATTAGTCTTAAGAGAAATTAATGAGCGTCTAGGATTTCTAGAAAATGTAGGACTCGATTATTTAACATTAAATCGCGCATCAGGTACATTATCTGGTGGAGAAGCACAACGAATTCGTCTTGCAACACAAATAGGATCTAGACTAACAGGAGTTTTATATATATTGGATGAGCCTTCTATTGGTTTGCATCAGCGAGATAACGACCGCTTAATAGAGACATTAAAAAATATGCGTGATATTGGTAATACGCTTATTGTAGTTGAGCATGACGAAGATACTATGATGGCTGCTGATTATTTAATCGATGTTGGTCCTGGCGCTGGAATCCATGGTGGAGAAATAGTAGCCGCAGGAACACCAGAACAAGTAATGAAAAACAATAAATCACTAACAGGTCAATATTTAAGTGGGAAGAAATTTATCCCTTTACCAACAGAAAGAAGAAAGCCAGATGGACGATACATCAAAATTAAAGGCGCTTCTGAAAATAACTTAAAAAATGTAAATGTGGATATTCCATTAGGCGTATTTGTAGCTGTAACAGGCGTATCAGGTTCAGGAAAAAGTACGCTAGTGAATGAAATTCTTTATAAATCATTAGCGCAAAAGATTAATCGCTCCAAAGTGAAGCCAGGGGCTAATAAGAGTATAGAAGGAATTGAACAATTGGAGAAAGTGATTGATATTGATCAGTCGCCAATCGGACGTACACCAAGGTCAAATCCTGCTACTTATACTGGGGTATTTGATGATATGCGAGATTTATATGCAGCGACTAATGAAGCGAAAGTTAGAGGATATAAAAAAGGTAGATTTAGTTTTAACGTAAAAGGTGGACGTTGTGAAGCCTGTCGTGGAGACGGAATTATCAAGATTGAAATGCACTTTTTGCCTGATGTATATGTACCTTGTGAGGTATGTCATGGAAAACGCTATAACCGTGAAACATTAGAAGTACATTACAAAGGGAAAAATATAGCTGATGTATTGGAAATGACAGTAGAAGATGCTTTAGCATTTTTTGAAAATCATCCAAAGATTAGCCGTAAACTACGTACCATTGTAGACGTAGGCCTTGGTTATATGAAATTAGGTCAACCCGCAACAACATTATCCGGTGGAGAAGCACAACGAGTAAAGCTTGCTTCCGAATTGCATAAACGGTCCAACGGAAAGTCGTTTTATATATTGGATGAACCTACGACTGGGTTACATATCGATGATATCGCCCATCTTCTAGAGGTCCTTCAACGTTTAGTAGAAAATGGTGATACTGTACTTCTTATTGAACATAATTTGGATGTTATTAAAACTGCAGACTATATGATTGATATAGGACCAGAAGGTGGAGATAAAGGAGGGACTATAATAGGTGTTGGTACTCCAGAAAAAATTGCGGAAACTAAAGGATCCTACACAGGTAAATATTTAAAGACAATCTTGGAACGTGATCGAAAAAGAATGGATGAAGTAGTATCCAAGGCATCTAAAAAGAAAAAAGAGACTGTTAAATCCAATTGAAACCTTTTTTTCCCTGATTCGTATTAGGTAGAGTACAGACTTTTAACTTAAAAGGAGGCCATTCACAATGCAAGAAGAACGTAAACGTATTTTAGATATGGTTGAAAATGGTACTATCACTGCCCAGGAAGCTTTAGGGCTTTTAGAGGTACTTGGCAAACAATCAGCTCCAGAAGTAAAAGCAGAATCTCAACATCAGGGTTATGAACATAGTAGAACGCAGCAAAAGCAACAAAATACCGATTTCTTTGAAGATTTAAAGAGAGATTTTAACGTAATGGGAGAACGTTTCATGCAGTTCATGCAAGGAACAGTTGAAAAAATTAAAGATATTGATTTTGAAATGCCTTTCGGTGAGCCTGTTGTATTTCAAGAAAAATTAGTGCTTGAACAAGCTCAGTTCGATGATATATCCATTGATATTGCGAATGGTAAAATCGATATTTACCCAACAGAAGAAGAAACTACACATGCGGACGTGACCGTTAAGTCCTATAAGAACTCTTCAGAGGAAGAAGCCAAAAATCGTTTTCAGAACGATTTTCTGTTTAAGACAGAAGGAAATAAATTGCGTATATATAGTGATATGAAAACGACTTCTGTTCAAATTTCCTTATTTGTACCTAAAAAAACTTACAATGATATTTCGGCACGTTTATTTAATGGAGAATTTAGTGCGAAGAGTCTTGAAGTAAAAACACTTAAAGTGAAAACGACTAACGGAAAAGTAAATCTTGACGCTATACAGATTGGTAAAGCAGATATTGAAACAGTAAATGGTTCCGTACAAGTTCAAAACATCGAGGGTGAATCAGTAGAGGTCGAGACAATAAATGGCCGTATTTATGTAGACGGAAAATTGAAGGAGCTCGAAGGTTCTTCTGTCAGTGGACATGTTATTTTAACAACGAAGGATAAGGATGCCCGTAAAATCGAAGGCTCTGCAGTTGCAGGTACTGTCGAATTATATGTTAGAAAAGATGTGTCTTTAAAAGGAGAAGTTACTTCTCAATTAGGAAAAATAGATGTCCAACTATTAGATGTGACGCAATTGAACCAATCAGAGCAATTGTTAAATAAGAAAGTTGGATTTACGAAAATAGTAGACTCCGAAGCAGATCCGCTCAGAGTATATGGAGATGCAAAAACAGGAACAATCCTTGTACGCTATACAGTAGAAGGTGAATAAAAGAAAAAGCTGACAGAAGAATTCATTTCTTCCGTCAGCTTTTTTTGCTTATTCTGTCTTGTTTTAGTACCGTGCTACAAAACTTTTTGATAAGGAAACACATGAATATTCAATTTGATTCACGGCACTTTCTGATTGCTTAGCACACTAAGAACTATATGCACCTGACGCTTCGCTTTCGGTGCAGAAAACATTTGCTATTCCGGCTGGAAGCGCCGCCTTCCACTACAATTAACTATTATCCGCACTTCAATTAGAAAACCATCATGCCATTAATAGAGCAAGTTTTTATCACTTATGTTCTTTCAATTAGTATTTATAGAAAATCGTTGAAAAAGGCGACACTCCTGCGGGAATAGCGTTAGCCGAAGACCCCGCAGTTGAGGGGAAGGCAATCTAAGTTCGCCGCATCCTGCTCCTGCGCAAAGCTCGTCGCAAAAGAACTTTTGCGGCAACGATTGCATGACCAACATCGTGTTGGCCTAGGAGGCTAAGGCAACGCCCGCGGAAAGGGAGCCGTTTCAACGATTTTCTTATTAATCGGATGACATTATTTGGACAAAAAGCGAGCATGTGAACGAAATGTCGTTTCACACCGGAAAGGAGCGATAAGTTTAGGAAAACCAAATATTTCCTGTATAGAAAAATTCGAGTTTGTCTACAGTCTGAACTCGCCCTCCTAAATGGGACCTTGCAATATTTTATTTCCAACGAAGAATTGCAAAGGCAATTGCTTTTGCGCAAAGTATTCTATATGTCCTAGATTGAAGTAAGGCTGCTTCTATTTTATTTGTCATAAAACCACATTCGACTAATACTGCAGGCATTTTTGTATCGCGTAGTACTGCAAAATCAGCTTGTTTTACTCCACGGTTTTTACCTTTTGTAATAGAACATAAAGCATCCTGAATAGACTTTGCGAGTAACTTAGATTGTGCGGAAGCTTTTGAATACGTGAATGTTTCAATGCCGCTTGTGTTATTCCATGTAGATCCAAACGCATTAGCATGTATAGAAATAAATGCGTCCACTTCCAGCTTATTGGCAAGTGTTGTCCTTTCGTATAGGGGTATATCTAAATTACCAGGATGACTTACTAAAACGATCACCCCGCAATTCTTTAATTCATCCTTTAAGAATCCTACAACTGCATTATTAAATTCGAATTCCTTCATTTTCCCATCTGGTGTGCGTTTTCCGAGAGTTTCTGGCCCATGTCCTGCATCTAGCATGATTTTCAACATTAAAATCTCTCCCTTCTTATAATAAATAGAAGATGAAAAGATAAATGGATACTATTAAATAGAGTAATCATGCTAAAATAAGAACTATGTGAGAAATAGTAGCGAGAAAGGGGACTCAATATATGCCACATGTGACGACAAAGGACGTAAAAGAAAAGTTTAACCTCACATTAATTAGTGGAGAAGAAGGTATGGGGCGGCATATTGCATTAAGTGATATATCAAGACCTGGAATTGAAATAGCAGGTTATTTTACACATTACCCATCTAATCGCATTCAACTATTAGGAAAAACAGAAGTTTCCTTTTTTCAGTTATTAGAACCAAATGAAAAAGAAGAGCGTATGAGGAAACTTTGTGCTCCTGATACACCGGCAATCATCGTTTCACATGGTATGGAAGTTCCCGAAGAATTAATAGTAGCTTCCAATAAAAATTCTGTTCCTGTACTAACGACTAGTATGGCGACAACTCGATTTTCGAGTATACTAACTAACTTCTTAGAAAGCATGCTTGCACCAACTACAGCAGTTCATGGCGTATTAGTTGATATATACGGGGTCGGCGTGTTGATCACTGGGAAAAGTGGTGTCGGGAAAAGTGAGACAGCACTTGAACTCGTGAAGAGAGGGCACCGATTAGTTGCGGATGATTGTGTGGAAATTAGACAAGAAAGTGAAGATACGCTAGTTGGTAGTGCACCAAAATTAATTGAGCATCTTCTAGAAATACGAGGTATAGGCATTATTGATATTATGACTATGTTCGGGGCTAGTGCAATTCGTACATATAAACGTATTACATTAGTAATTGAATTAGATTTATGGGATGCTGAAAAAACGTATGAGCGACTTGGACTTGAAGAAGATAAAATGGAAATATTTGATACAGCTATTACAAAGCTGACCGTACCAGTTCGACCAGGTCGAAACTTGGCAGTAATAATTGAAGTAGCGGCGATGAACCACCGTTTAAAACGAATGGGTGTCAATGCTGCAGAAGATTTTGCGAAACGATTAGATGATGTAATTAGCCAAAATGGAGAAAATGAATATTAATATAACGATTGAAAGGAGTTTCATATGAATTTATTACAAGCTATTGATCCAGTAGCTTTTTCACTCGGACCGTTGGAAGTAAGATGGTACGGAGTGATTATTGCATTGGGAATTATACTAGCGTTTATAGTAGCACAGCGTGAAATGGTGAAGCGTGGTTTTCATCCAGAGTACTTAACGGATTTATTGATTTGGGCTGTACCTTTAGCAATTGTGGGGGCAAGAATATACTATGTAATATTTAAATGGGATTTTTATAGTCAAAATCCGGAAAAAATTATTCAAATTTGGAATGGTGGTATAGCAATTCATGGCGCTTTAATCGCTTCTTTTTTAACTGCTTATTTTTTTACGAAAAAAAGAGGCACCTCTTTTTGGAAGCTTACAGACGTTGTAGCTCCTAGTTTATTAATAGGTCAAGCAGTTGGACGTTGGGGTAACTTTATGAATCAAGAGGCACATGGAGGAGAAGTAACAAGAACATTTTTAGAAAACTTGATGCTACCTAACTGGATAATAGAGCAAATGTACATAGATGGTAAATATTATCATCCGACATTTTTATATGAATCCGTCTGGAACATTATTGGAGTTATTATATTAATTTCACTTCGTAAAGTAAATTTACGTCGTGGAGAAATATTCTTATTATATATCATCTGGTATTCTGTAGGTCGTTTCTTTATTGAGGGTATGAGAACGGATAGCCTTTATTTAATTGGAGATTTGAGAACTGCTCAAGTCGTTTCACTACTAGGTATTATCATAGCATTAATTTTACTTGTTTATAGAAGAATTACTGTTAAGCCTGTGGTGCATTATTTAGATAAGTAAGGAAAGAAGGAAGAGGATTGGAAACTTTAAAAAGGGGTTTTTTAGCTGGGCTTAAAACTACTTGGACTTTGAGTAAAATAATATTTCCTATCACATTATTTGTAGTCATATTGCAATACACACCTATTTTCCCTTGGATCATCCAGGTTATTTCTCCATTTATGGAGCTTATTGGTTTAAGAGGAGAGGCAGCAATCCCTTTAGTTTTGGGAAATGGGCTTAATCTATATGCTGCAATTGGTGGGATTCTTTCATTAGAACTTACTGTAAAAGAAGTATTTATATTAGCCACAATGCTTTCTTTCTCCCACAATATTTTTATCGAAACGGGTGTAGCTCTTCGGGTGGGAGTAAAGCTGTGGATTGTATTAGTTGTTCGATTTGGATTAGCGATTCTCTCTGCTGTCATTATTAATTTGGTATGGCAAGGAGGCGGAGAAATCGCTAAATATGGCATAACAACTGCTACTCAGCAAATACCAGATGGCTGGTTAGAAATAGCGATTTTAGGTATACAAAAAGCGACGTTTGGTGTCTTGCAATTGGCGATAATTGTCATACCGTTAATGGTTATTATTCAGTTTTTAAAGGAAAAGGGTTATTTACAAAAATTCTCAGAAGTGATAGGTCCTTTCACAAAAATAATTGGCTTAAAACCAAATGCCTCACTAACTTTAGTTATAGGATTAGTTATGGGATTAGCAATTGGAGCAGGTGTAATGATTCAAGCTGTAAAAGAAGATGGTGTAAGTAAAAAGGATGCAACAATTGCATTTATCTTCTTAGTTGCTTGTCATGCTGTGATTGAAGATACATTAATCTTTATTCCTTTAGGAATTCCGATACTACCATTATTTTTGATTCGAATTATGACAGCATTTGTCTTGACGATTATTGTTGCATACTTATGGAATAAGGCGGAGCAGACAAAACAAAAGGAAGTGGCAACACCATCATGAGAAGTCCTTATAAAGCCTTACTATTCGATTTTGATGGAACACTACTAAATACAAATGAACTTATAATAGAAACTTTTTTACATGTTTTAGGAGATAAATTTCCTGGGAAATATAATAGAGAAAGTGTTTTGCCTTTTTTAGGGCCTCCTTTAGCAGAAACTTTTAATACAATTGACCCTAATTTAACGGAAGCACTTATTGAAGCGTACAGATCATGGAATATACAAATGCATGATCAAATGGCTGTTCCTTTTGATGGGGTTGTAGATACACTATATAAGTTGAAAGAGGAAGGTTACAAATTAGCTGTCGTGTCGACAAAAAGACGAGTTATGATTGATAAAGGCATTAAGCTTATGCAATGTGAAAATCTTTTCGACACAATTGTAGGTATAGATGATGTTAAACAGCCAAAACCAGATCCTGAACCAATTGAACTGGCCCTTAAGAAACTAAATGTAAAAAAAGAGGATGCACTGATGATTGGTGACAATTTACATGACATAGTTGGAGGACAAAGGGCTGGAGTTGATACTGCAGCAGTTGCATGGTCCTTAAAAGGAGAAGCCTTTTTAGCTACTTTTCTACCTACCTATATGTTACATCATATAAATGATTTGCTTATAATTGCAAAGGGGCAAACAGTATGAGAAAGACTGAAAGGTATCCTGTGAGTGGTGCAAATTCCTTGTGGCATGTGTACGATACTGTCCCATTTTGGAAAGTTGTTAAAAATTTTATTTTTATCCAAGCAGCAAGGTATTCACCATTTTTAAGTTGGAAAAACTTCTTTTATCGCACTTTTTTAAAGATGAAAGTTGGTAATGAAACATCTTTTGCATTAATGGTTATGGTGGATGTAATGTTTCCGGAGCGAATTAAAGTTGGTGATAACTCTATCATTGGGTATAATACGACAATTTTAGCACATGAATATTTAATAGACGAATATCGTATTGGTGATGTTATTATTGGCAATCGAGTGTTGATTGGTGCCAATTCTACGATTTTGCCTGGTGTGACAATTGGTGATGATGCCATCGTATCGGCTGCGACGCTTGTAAATAGTGATGTGCCAGAAGGTTGCTTTGTTGGAGGAAATCCTATGCGGATTATTTATACGAAAGAAGAAATGCAGGAACGCAATAGATGATATAGAAAAGCTATTCTAATTAGACAGTAAGCTCTAGTTGAATGGCTTTTTTTTTATATATAAAAAGGCTCTCGTATGTTGACGAAAGGATAAAAATAAGATAAAATTTAAAATAATTTATCGTATTAGTACTCTAGTGTATTAAAGTGAATTTAGGAGTGAACTACATGAGTAAGATTCAAATGTTTGAGAAACCTTTAGGGATGAGAGATTCATTTCCTGAAGTGAATGAACAAAAAGAATATATACGGTCAACTGCGAGAGATTTTATACGAAACAAAGGATATGACTTTATAAAAACGCCATCAGTGGAGTATTTTGAGACGATAGGAAGAGCATCTGCCATTGATGAATCCTCTCTTTTTAAATTAGTAGACAATCAAGGGGAAATGCTTGTATTACGGCCAGATATGACGACTCCGATTGCGAGAATCGCGGCTGCTAAACTATTAAAGGAAAAAAATCCATTACGATTGGCTTACTATGCTAATGTATTTCGCGCTCAACAAAGAGAAGGTGGTAGACCTGCAGAATTTGAACAATTAGGGCTTGAGTTAATCGGTGATTTTAGTGCATACGGAGATAGCGAAATCATACATACAGCAGTTGAACTTGTGAAAGAACTTGGTGTGGAGAGCTTTCGTATTACTATTGGACACGCAGGATTGTTAACTGCAATTTTAAGGAATAATACTCATACAGAAAAACAAGTAGATTCCTTGCGACAACTATTAGTTGAAAAGAATTTTGTAGGCTTTGAACAGAAGTTAGAGGAGCTAGAGTTAAAACAAATACAAAAAGAGAATCTTACGAACTTGATTGAGTATACGGTCAAATCAAAAGCATTAGAGGAGTTTCGACAATTTTTAACAAATGATCAACAGTACTTGATGGATCAAGTAGATCAACTTCGAGATTTACTAGAGTTACAATTATGTGATACTTCCATTGCATCCTTTGATTTTACACTAGCAAGTCACATGAGTTATTACACGGGTATGCTTTTTGAGATTCATGCTGCAGGAAGTGGATTTCCTATTGGTAATGGTGGAAGATACGATGCATTATTTAATCTTTTTAATGAAAAAGTTGGTGCTACTGGGTTTGGAATTAGAGTAGATAGACTTTTAGAGGTACTGCCTAGAAATGAGTTAAAAGAAAAGCATACGTTGATCTTATTTCAAGAGGGACTTTATAGAAAAGCTAGTGAACTTGCAGAAGAACGAAGAAAAAAAGCAGAAAGAGTAACGCTTCAATATATGGCAAGTGTAAATGATATAGATGCCTATAAAAAGACATTTGATGATGTTATTACTGTCTCAGAAGGTGGTTCTTTACGTGAATGATTTAACAATTGCAATGCCAAAAGGACGCATATTTGAAGAAGCATATAAATTATTTGTAGAAGCAGGATTCAATTTACCGAAAGAAATAAATGATTCTAGAAAGTTGATCGTAGAAGCGCCTAAGGAAAATATAAAATTTATATTAGCAAAACCAATGGATGTTCCGGTTTATGTGGAGCATGGGGTTGCAGACATCGGAATTGCTGGAAAAGATGTACTATTAGAACAACAACGAGATGTCCATGAATTGCTTGATTTATATATAAGTAATTGCTATATAGCAACTGCAGGACTTCCTAGCACTTATATGAACGAAATTGCTCCGAGAGTAGCCACGAAATACCCAACAATAGCAACGAACTTTTATAAAGAAAAAGGGGAGCAAGTGGAAATTATTGAGCTTAATGGTTCTATTGAGTTAGCTCCAATGATAGGTTTAGCAGATCGAATTGTGGATATAGTATCTACTGGTCAAACGTTAAAAGAAAATGGGCTCGTAGAATATGAAAAAATTGTCGACATCTCTTCTCGATTAATTGTTAATCCCGTTAGCTATCGAGTGAAACGGGAAAGAATTAAAGAGTTCGTTTCACAATTAAAAAATGAATTAAACAAAAGGTAGGGAATGTTATGCAAATAGCAAAGCTTTCGAATACAATTTCGCTACAACGATCAGTGGAACAGGCGAATGCAGATCATGTAACTACAGTTCGTGAAGTAATTGAACAGGTCCGGAAAAATGGAGACAAAGCTCTATTTAACTATACCGAGAAATGGGACGGGGCAAAGCTTACGAGCCTAAGAGTAACTAAAGAAGAGGTTGAGGAAGCGTTTGCTAGTTTTGATTCGCAGTTAATAACAGATTTAGAGGAAGCAGCAGTAAATATTCGTGCTTTCCATTTGCAACAAGTCCGTCAAAATATTGACTTTCCATTAGAGAAGAAATCTTATATACAATATAAAATTACACCATTAGATGCAGTTGGATTATATGTACCTGGTGGCACTGCTGCTTATCCATCATCTGTTTTAATGAATGCGATACCAGCGATTGTTGCAGGAGTCAAACGAGTGGTAATCGTTTCACCGCCATCAAAAGAAGGGAAGCTTCCTGCTTCTGTACTAGTTGCTGCAAAGATAGCTGGGATAAAGGAAATATATAAGGTCGGTGGAGCTCAAGCAATTGCTGCTCTAGCATATGGAACGGAAAGCATCCAAGCAGTAGATAAAATTACTGGCCCAGGGAACAGTTATGTTGCACTTGCAAAAAGAGAAGTATTCGGAAAAGTAGCGATTGATATGATTGCAGGACCGAGTGAAATAGCGATTATTGCCGATGAGACAGCTTTTGCAGATGAAGTAGCTTCTGATTTGTTAGCACAAGCGGAGCATGACCGATTTGCCAGTGCGGTTTTAGTTACAACGAGTGAAAAACTTGCAAGAGAAGTGGCGGATGAAGTAGAAATACAGTTAAAACAATTACCTCGAGAAGAAATTGCGAGATCGTCTATCGAAAATTTTGGTCGTATTTATATTGCAGAATCATTGGCACAGGCGGTAGACGCTGTTAACGAGCTTGCTCC
This sequence comes from Psychrobacillus sp. FJAT-21963, assembly GCF_001420585.1. Classification (NCBI taxonomy): domain Bacteria; kingdom Bacillati; phylum Bacillota; class Bacilli; order Caryophanales; family Bacillaceae; genus Psychrobacillus; species Psychrobacillus sp. FJAT-21963. The sequence goes on from NZ_LJIY01000009.1 coordinate 130,197, forward strand.
GGAGCATTTAGAAATAATGACGCAACATCCAGAAGATATAAGTGACCAAATTAAGCATGCTGGTGCAATATTTGTTGGAAGATTTAGTAGTGAGCCCGTTGGTGATTATTTCGCTGGAACGAACCATGTACTTCCTACTAATAGTACTGCGAGATTCTCTAGTGGGCTTTGCGTAGATGATTTTATTAAGAAAACAAGCGTTGTATATTATTCAGAGGAAATGTGGCAGGAGCAATACCCTAAAATTGCTCGTTTAGCAAGAATGGAGCAATTGGAAGGTCATGCACGATCGGTAGAATCAAGAAGTTGGGAAAAGGGGGATTCAAATTGACGAATGATAGAATTGCTAAAATTGAGCGAATGACGAATGAAACAAAAGTTTTTGTTGAAATAGATTTAGATGGAGAAGGAAAAGCAGTAATTGATACTGGTGTTCCTTTTATGGATCATATGCTTGATTTGTTTACAAAACACGGGCTATTCAATACAACTATAAAAGCGATTGGCGATACACATATTGATGATCACCATACGACAGAGGATATTGGAATTGTACTGGGCCAGGCGGTTAAAGAAGCATTAGGTGATAAAAAAAGTATTAAAAGATATGGAAATGCTTTTGTTCCAATGGATGATGCTTTGGCACAAGTAGTAATTGATATCTCCAACCGTCCGCATTTAGAATTCCGTGCACAATTCCCAACACAAAAAGTCGGAAATTTTGATACAGAGCTTGTGCATGAGTTCTTATGGAAGTTTGCATTGGAAGCACGTATGAATGTCCATGTCATTGTCCACTATGGTGCAAATACTCATCATATGATTGAAGCAATCTTTAAAGCACTAGCTCGTGCCATTGACGACGCAATCACAAAGGATGAGCGTGTAAAAGGCGTTCCTTCCACGAAAGGATTACTTACATAAGAATAGCGCAAGGCGCCTAAAAAGGAGATATGAGCATGACATCCATTCAAGTGTACCCAGCGATTGATATGAAAGGCGGAAAATGTGTCCGCTTATATCAAGGGGATTATGAGCAAGAAACTATATATGGAGATTCTCCATTCGATATGGCTAAAAAGTTTGCAGACGAAGGAGCAAGCTGGATTCATTTGGTAGATTTAGATGGTGCGAAGGATGGCGAAAAGATACATGCTAATGAAGTCATTCGGATTGCAAAAGAACTCCCGGTGAGTGTTCAAATTGGCGGAGGGATTCGATCGAAAGAGGATGTTCAATTTTATTTAGAAAAAGGGGTTAACCGTGTCATTATTGGTAGTCTAGCGATTGCACAACCTGAACTAGTAGCGGAATTACTGGAAGAATTCGGTGGAGACAGAATTGTATTAGGCTTAGATGCAAAAGATGGAATGGTAGCAACACACGGATGGCTAGAAACCTCTTCTAAATCTGCTGTGGAAGTAGGACAGTATTTTGCTTCTAAAGGGGCTAAACATGTTATTTTCACTGATATTGCAACAGATGGAACACTTCTAGGACCAAATTTAGCTGCAAACAAAGAGCTTGCACAGGCAACAGGTCTTTCAGTAATTGTTTCGGGAGGTATAAGTTCGCTTAAAGATCTTGGAGAAGTCGCAAGGCTTGCAAAAGATACAACCGTGAGCGGGGTCATTACAGGTAAAGCGTTATACAATAATCGCTTTACTCTAACGGAAGCATTGCAGGAGGTTACAAAGTGGTAAAGAAAATTATTCCTTGTCTAGATGTGAAAGATGGACGAGTTGTCAAAGGCATTCAATTTGTTCAATTAAGAGATGCAGGAGATCCTGTAGAGCTAGCAGCTTTTTATGATAAGGAAGGGGCAGATGAGCTAGTATTTCTAGATATTTCTGCTTCTGTTGAAGGACGCGAAACAATGATTGATGTCGTGAAAAAAACGGCTTCTCAAATTTCTATTCCCTTAATTGTTGGAGGGGGAATAAGAACGGTAGAAAATATGAAGCAATTAGTAGAGGCTGGAGCAAGTAAAATTTCCATTAACTCAGCAGCAATTAGCAATCCATCTGTAATTACAGATGGGGCAAAAACATTTGGTTCCAATAAAATTATTGTAGCGATCGATGTAAAGTGGTCTGATGCCGTTCAAGAGTGGTTTGTCTACACTCACGGGGGTCAACAAAAAACAGATTGGAAAGCAGTAGACTGGGCCAAAGAAGTAGAAAAACGTGGTGCTGGAGAGATTTTACTTACGAGTATGGATCGTGATGGAGAAAAGGATGGATATGATATTGCCATCACAAAGCTGGTGAAGGACGCTGTATCGATTCCTGTCATTGCTAGCGGTGGAGCTGGGAATGTGGAACATATATTAGCAGCGTTTAAAGAAGCAAATGCTGATGCTGCACTAGCAGCTTCCATCTTTCATTTTAAAGAAACTAGTGTACGAGAAGTAAAAAACTACGTTCGTGAAAGAGGAGTAGATGTAAAATGACAAACTTAACATTTGAAGAAAAGGGTCTTATTCCAGTTATTGTTCAACATGCTATTACAAGAGAAGTTTTAACCCTTGCTTACATGAATGAAGAGGCATATTCAAAAACAGTGGAAACAAAGGAAACTTGGTTCTTTAGTAGAAGTAGACAAGAATTATGGCATAAAGGGGAAACTTCCGGTAATACGCAACAAGTTGTTTCTATTCGTTCGGATTGCGATTCAGATGCTTTAGTAGTAGAAGTGTTGCCTAATGGTCCTGCTTGTCATACTGGAGAAAATACTTGCTTCCATAATACTTTAGAAAAACTGGACGATACGGTTGGATACAATGTTATTACATCCTTAATTGATATCATTGCGGAAAGAGAACAAACGATGCCAGAGGGTGCATACACTACTTATTTATTTGAAAAAGGCGTAGACAAAATTTGTAAAAAGGTTGGAGAAGAATCTTCGGAAGTCATCATTGCGTCCAAAAACAATGATGCAGAGGAATTAAAGTGGGAAGCTGCAGATCTTCTTTATCACTTACTTGTTTTATTACAAAATCAAAAAGTGAGCTTCTACGATTTACTACAAGTGCTACAAAAGAGACATGAGAGTAAGAAACAAAAGTAACCAGATGTTTACAAACGCTCACATTCTTCGTTACGTTCACATAGATGTTAGCTCATTTAACTAAACATTCCATTCGCTTCTAGTGCAGGTTCTGGTTCACACGAGGTAAATCATGACCGGGATGACGCTTATGATAAATTCATCAAGTAGTAGTTTTTGTAATTAATATAAAACACATAAATAATAGATGTTTATGATATACTGAGGGATATACTAATAAGGGACGGTGTATACAAGTTCCTTTAGATTGAAGACAAAAGGTAGCTAGCTAATTGACCTCGTTAATAAGGTAGCATTTTATTGGTTTGGAGAAGAATCCGCTCGACTCCTGCGGGAAAAGCGAGACAGGCGAGACCCTGCAGGAGCGTAGCGACGAAGCGGCTCGGCGCTCGCCCGCGGAAAGCGAGTGGTAAGATTCGGAAAACCAGATCTATCTTCTATATTAAGTTTGTCTACAGTCTGAAGGGACGTTTTATACGTTCCTTATTATTTTTCGGAGGTTATCTTGAATAAAAAACGTAAAAAGGATTTAAAAGAAAATATTATTTCGTTTTTGCCAACTGGCGATTACTACTATAAAAAAGCATTAGGTGAACTTCAAAAAGAACAATATAATAAAGCACATAAATATTTGAAAAGAGCAGTTGAGTTAAGTCCAAATGACGCATCTATATTATTGCAATACGCAATACTACAAATGGAATTAGATAATTTCGATAAGGCACATGAACTTTTAAGAGAAGCTAATGTGCTTAACCCAACGGAGCCAGAAATTGTCTTCCTCCTTGCAGAAGTAAATGCCCATTTAGGAAACTTTGTGGATGCAAATCGTTTTGCTAGAGAATATTTAGAAATGGATATTCAAGGTGAATATACAGAAGAAGCAATGGAGATTGTGGATTTTACGGAACAAGATAACTTAGAGCTACTAGATGTCGACAGTCCTTCTAGTGAAGCCCTTTTTCAACAAGAAAAATCCCGCCGATTGATGGAAGAAGGAAAGTTTAATGAAGCGGTAGAATTACTTGAATCGATTATTACCGATAATCCAGAGTTTTGGGCAGCGTATAATAATTTAGCATTAGCTTATTTTTATATTGGGGAAGAGGAACAAGCAAAAGCTTTGCTCCATCAGGTATTAACTGAAAATAGAGGGAATATTCATGCGCTTTGTAACTTGGCAGTCATCCATTATTATGAAAAAAATACGGAGGAATTAGAAGGAATTACAAATATTCTTTCGAAAATAAATCCTTATTTTGTGGAGCATCGATATAAGCTAGGGGCTACTTTTGCGTTAATTGGAAAGTATGACGAAGCTTATAAATGGTTAAGAAGTTTACAGCGTAAGGGTTTCGAAGGAGATCCAGGGTTTTATTTTTGGCTTTCGCATTCTGCATATTTTGCTGGACATGAGGAAGTTGCCCGAAATGCATGGAAAGCCTTACTAAAGTTAGATCCAGAAAAAGCAGGATTTGAACCTTGGTTGCCTCAGATGAAGGATATAAATAGTGATGGTTCAGAACATCAAAGAGAGTTTATTTTGGAAAAACTTCAAAATAAACATGTAAGTGAACGCATTTTTGGTTTTTATCTACTGGGAAAATCAAAGCATCGCCAAGAAATAATATCTCATCCCCAATGGATTAAAGTAGAAGAATTGACGACGATGGAAAAATTGTTCTTGGCACAATCATTAGGACATTCTTTTGATGAAAAATCGGTTGCTGAAAAAGCATTTATGCGAGCGATTGCTGCAACTGATTTATTGTATGAAAAATATAAACCTCTTACTCAGACTGCTACGTACATATTTCAAATGTGGTTCGTGTTAGTTGAACGAGCTCTTGAAAAAGGTTATGGGTTTAAAAACCCTAAAGCGTTGGCAGCTGCAACGGAATATATGTTTGAATCTTCACGTTCTAAAAATGTGACAAAAAAGTATTATGCTGATCAGTATGGAATAACAACTAACACACTAACAAAGTATGTGAATGAATTAATGCAATTTCTACCGCTTTTTGATGCTTAAGCAAAAAAGTTGAAGTAAGTTGAGAATTCCTTTAGATTGAGTGTTAGTAGAATTGTAGGGGGAATTAGCAATGACGGAAGAAAAAATTTATGACGTAATAATAATCGGAGCTGGACCTGCCGGAATGACTGCTGCAGTTTATACATCACGCGCAAATCTGTCGACATTAATGATTGAACGTGGGATACCAGGTGGACAAATGGCGAATACAGAAGAAGTCGAAAACTATCCAGGTTTTGAAACTATTTTGGGACCAGAACTTTCGACAAAAATGTTTGAGCATGCAAAAAAATTCGGAGCAGAGTATGCATACGGTGATGTTGCAGAAATAATCGATGGTACTGAATACAAAACTGTTAAAGTTAGTGGAAAAGAATATAAAGCATTAGCAGTAATTATTTCTTCTGGTGCTGAATATAAGAAAATGGGAATTCCAGGAGAAACTGAACTTGGTGGACGTGGAGTAAGTTATTGTGCAGTATGTGATGGCGCATTCTTTAAAGGGAAAAACCTAGTTGTTGTAGGCGGTGGAGATTCTGCTGTTGAAGAAGGGGCATTTTTAACTAAATTTGCCGAAAAAGTAACAATAGTTCACCGTCGCGATGAGCTACGTGCACAAAAAATCTTACAGGATCGTGCTTTTGCAAATGAGAAGATTGATTTTATTTGGAATACGACTCTAAAAGAGATTCATGGAAAAGATGGCAAAGTAGCAAGTGTAACTTTAGTTTCGACTGTTGATGGTTCTGAAAGAGAATTTGAAACCGATGGGGTTTTTGTTTATGTAGGAATGTTACCATTAACGAAACCATTTAATAATCTAGGGGTTTTAAATGAAAATGGTTATATCGTGACAAATGAAAAGATGGAAACATCTATTCCAGGTATTTTCGGAGCAGGGGATGTACGTGAAAAAATGCTTCGCCAAATTGTCACGGCAACAGGAGATGGAAGTATCGCTGCTCAGTCCGCACAACATTATATCGAGAATCTAAAAGATAAGAATGTTACAAATGCTTAATTTAAATTAATCTTATTTTAATTCGTTTGTAACCTTCTTGAAACACATCAAGTGTATAGTAAGAAATATAAATTGACCCCCTTTTTATATAGAAATTATTGGACAGGCTGTTTCTCGATTTTAATCGATGAAGCAGCCTCTTTTTTTGTTTTTCATGTATAATATAAAGTAATTAAGTATTTATTGGTTTGGAGTGATTATTACGTGCAACGAATCGCAAATCTACTCGTATATAAAAATGGGCAAGTTCTTTTATTAAAAAAGCCTAGAAGAAACTGGTATGTTGCTCCGGGAGGTAAAATGGAGCCAGGTGAATCCATTCTTAGTGCCGCCGTCCGAGAGTATACAGAAGAAACGAATACTACTCCAATCCATCCACATTTAAAAGGTATTTATACAATGGTGATTGAAGAGGATGGAGAACAAATCGATGAATGGATGCTCTTCACCTTTATTGCAAGAGACTTAGAAGGAACACCTTATAAAGAAACAAAAGAAGGTGTTCTCGAATGGCATCCAGTAGAAGATTTAGAAGTATTGCCTATGGCGGAAGGAGATCGTACAAATCTACTTTTTGCTGTTAAAGAACACGGAGTTCAATATGGAACATTTGTGTACACGCCAGAATTTACCCTACTAAAAGAAACGATTCAGCAATCATCGGAGGGAGAAGTAAATAATGGATAGTCAACAAAAGCTTGAAACAGAAGTAGTTATAATTACCGGTATGTCTGGAGCGGGGAAGACAGTAGCAATTCAAAGCTTTGAGGATCTTGGCTATTATTGTATCGATAATTTACCTCCTGAACTTTTAGGCACATTCATTAATCTAATGATGGATTCGAATAAACAGCCTCGCAATATTGCTGCTGTGATGGATTTGCGTGGGGGAGAAATGTTTAATACTTTAGCTGATTCGATTAACAGCTTACAAGAAGCAACGTCTGTAACTCCTAAAGTATTATTTTTAGATGCGCAAGATGAAGTATTAGTTAGAAGATATAAAGAAACGAGAAGATCTCATCCTCTAGCGAACTCTGGGCTTCCTTTAGATGGTATTAAAAAAGAAAGAGAATTACTTTCTGATTTAAAAGGAAGAGCACAATTCATTTATAATACTTCAAAAATGAAACCACGAGAGCTACGTGAAAAAATACAAGATGAATTCTCACCAAAAGGAAGCAATGTTTTTACAGTCAATGTTATGTCATTTGGCTTTAAACATGGGCTTCCTATCGATGCGGATTTAGTATTTGATGTACGTTTTCTACCAAATCCATACTATATTGAAGAGTTGCGTTTAAAATCAGGACTGGATGAAGAAGTTTCTGGTTACGTACTAAAGTGGGTAGATACAAAAACGTTAATTGAAAAGTTAACAGATTTGTTTCAATTCATGATTCCCCAATATAAACGAGAAGGCAAAACTCAGCTTGTAATTGCTTTCGGATGTACTGGAGGACAGCATCGCTCCGTAACTCTTGCCGAATATTTTGGGAAACTTTTAAAAGCAGATGACAAAACAATCATAACGCATAGAGATGTTACAATAAGAAAGGAATGAAGTAATGGATCGTACGAAACACCATAAAAAGAAAATAGCAATTATTGGTGGTGGTACGGGATTATCTACTTTACTTCGTGGTTTGAAGAAATTCCCGCTCGATATTACTGCAATTGTCACTGTGGCAGATGATGGAGGAAGTTCTGGGCGCTTACGGGATAATTATGATATTCCACCACCCGGTGATGTTCGAAATGTATTAGCTGCACTATCAGATGTAGAGCCATTAGTAGAGGAAATGTTTCAGTATCGTTTTTCCGACTCAAGCGAATTAGAGGGTCATTCGTTAGGGAACTTAATGCTTGCGGCCTTAACTTCCATTACAGGTGACTTTGCAAATGCTATTCGAGAAATGAGTCATGTATTAAAAGTACACGGCAAGGTTCTTCCAGCTGCCAATCAAATTGTTACACTTCATGCAGAATTTGAAGATAAAACCATCATAAGTGGGGAATCTAAAATCCCGCATTATGGACATAAGATTGAGAGAGTATTTATTACACCTTCCGAGGTGAAACCGTTACCGGAAACAATTAAAATTATTTTAGAGGCAGATATCATTGCTATAGGACCCGGTAGTTTATATACAAGTATTCTTCCTAATTTATTAGTAAAGGATATAAAGAATGCAATTATTCAATCTAAAGCAAAGAAAGTATACATTTGCAATTTGATGACGCAGGCAGGGGAAACGAGTAATTATTCGGCTTCTGATCACGTGCAAGCACTTATTGATCATGTAGGAGAAAATTTTTTAGATACTGTATTAATTAGCAAGGAAGAAATTCCTGAAAATGTACAGTTTTTATATAAGCAAGAAAAAGCATCACCAGTGAAAATAGATGTAGAAAAGTTAGAAACATTAGACATAGACATCGTAAAAAAAGATATTTCAGTTGTGTATGATGGAGCAGTTCGTCATGATGCGATGGAAGTAGCAAAATGGCTAGTAGAATATGCTGGTTAATTTAAAATCACCACCAATAAGTCACTAGCAAGAAAGGGGGAAACGGTTATGTCGTTTGCTTCTGAAACAAAAAAAGAGATGACCCAGGAAGAGTCAAAGCCTTGTTGTTCAAAGGCTGAACTTTCTGCGCTTATTCGAATGAACGGTTCTTTATCGTTTAGCAATAAAATGCTAAGTTTGGACGTCCAAACTGAAAACGCAGCAATTGCTAGAAGACTATATACATTGATAAAATCATTATATCCCTATCAAGTAGAATTACTTGTTCGTAAAAAAATGAGATTGAAAAAGAACAATGTATATATATGTCGTGTCCGTGAAGGGGCAAAGAACTTACTAGAGGACTTAAAAATTTTGAAAGAGAATTTTCAATTTGAGTATTCTATTTCAAAGGAACTGGTTAAAAAGAATTGCTGTAAGCGAGCTTATCTTAGAGGAGCTTTCTTAGCGGGTGGTTCTGTTAACAATCCAGAAACGTCTTCTTATCATTTGGAGATTTATTCATTATATAAAACACATAGTGATGCGTTAGTCGAACTAATGAATGAATTTGAGCTAAATGCAAAAACAATTGAACGGAAAAAAGGCTATATTGCTTATTTAAAGGAAGCAGAAAAAATTTCTGATTTCTTTAGCATTGCTGGCGCACATAATGCATTGTTAAAATTTGAGGATGTACGCATCATCCGAGATATGCGAAACAGTGTAAATCGTTTGGTTAATTGTGAAACAGCTAACCTCAATAAAACAATCAGTGCTGCAATTAGACAAGTTGAAAACATCCGATTTATTGAAAATACAATTGGATTAGATCAATTACCTGATAAATTAAGAGAGATTGCAAGGTTGCGTGTTGAATACCAAGATGTTACATTGAAAGAATTAGGTGAAATGGTTTCCACTGGAAATGTGAGTAAATCAGGAATAAATCATCGTTTGCGTAAAATAGATGAAATTGCAGACGCACTTCGTAGAGGCGAGACAATTTAGGGAAATGGAGCGTAGAAAAATGACAGAAAAACAAGTCGAAGTCAAATTACCAGCCGGACTACAAGCGAGACAGGCAGCTTTATTTGTCCAAGAGGCTAATCGTTATATTGCAGATGTTTATTTAGAAAAAGATGCGAAGAAAGTAAATGCAAAAAGTATCATGGGAATTATGAGCCTAGCCATCAGTAAAGGAATCAACGTAACTTTGAGTGCAGATGGTTCGGACGAGGAAGAAGCAGTAGAAGCATTAGCAAAATTTATTTCCCATGAAAATTAAAAAAGAGAGCGCCCAACTAGTCAGCTAAGACGAAAAGGCGGTCTTTTTATTTAGGCTCTTTGTAGATATGCAAAGGGTCCTTTACATGTGCTTACTGTGTTTGTGACCGGATAGATAAAAATGTGTCCGGATAAAATTAATTTCTGACCGTATAAAATATTTTCCGTCCACATAAAAAATTATTTGTCCATATAGCGTCATTATATAGAAAAAGAGTGAAGGAAAGTGACCCAGTCACTTTCCTCCACTCTTTAATCGTAGAATCAATAACATATAAATGCTACCCAGAGCTACGATTATTCTATTATGCTTTTTTCATTTCGCTACGGTCGATAATATGGTCGATTAAACCATATTCTTTTGCACGTTCAGCAGTCATGAAATTATCACGATCTGTGTCTCTAGCGATTACTTCAATAAGTTGACCAGTGCGTTCAGAAATAATATTGTTTAATTTATCACGTAAAAATAAAATACGTTTTGCAGCAATTTCAATTTCCGTTGCTTGCCCTTGAGCGCCACCAAGTGGTTGGTGAATCATTACTTCTGCGTTAGGAAGTGCATAGCGTTTTCCTTTTGCTCCTGCTGTAAGAAGGAAAGCACCCATGGAAGCAGCCATACCGATGCAGATTGTTTGTACATCTGGTTTGATGAACTGCATTGTATCATAGATGGCCATGCCAGCTGTAATACTTCCGCCTGGGCTATTAATATAGATGGAAATATCTTTATCTGGATCTTCTGCTTCTAAGAATAATAGTTGGGCAACAATGGAGTTAGCCACGTTATCATCGATACCGCTTCCAAGCATAATAATACGGTCTTTTAATAATCGGGAGTAGATGTCATATGCACGTTCTCCACGATTTGTTTGTTCAATAACTGTAGGAATTAAATTCATCCTGATTGCCTCCTTCAAAGGTGGTTTGATTATTTGATTACTGAGAAAAGTTCCCTCAGCTGTAACTTTATCATACACATTAAGGTCAAGGAAGGTCAAATATTAAGCATTGAAATGATAGCTTGAATTATTTGCGTTCCATTTGTATAATAGAAAGGTCGCTTGCCCTCGTAGTTTAATGGATATGACACAAGATTCCGGTTCTTGGGATGGGGGTTCGATTCCCTCCGAGGGCGTATTTTAGTTTTTTCAAAACACTCTAAGACGTTGGTAACACAACTTTTTAGAGTGTTTTTTTATTATAATTGCATCATCGGTGTTCCACTTTTCCTGCTAGAACCACCGCCTTCCGCTCCTATTCCACAGTAGTACTCTTTAAAGATATGCTAACCTCAGAAGCTAAATACTTTTTCCTCACTTTTAACTAGCACTATTTGTATTACGTACAAAGTCTATCCAAATAATTCCTGCTTCAATCGGAATTCATGCTAACTCTTAAGTAAACATTAACCGTTCGGAAGGTGGGAACAATCTATTTATTCTTATTTGGAACCTATTTACAATTCAACCGTATTAGTTATTAGTAGAAGATTTGTAAATTTCGACCTTTGGGTTTTAATAAAGAGTTCTTGCAGTTTTTTTATAGCATACAAGAATATAAATGGCGTAAAGGAGGTGTCGGAGAAATGTTATGGCTACTTGTTTTAGGGATCGCTGGATTGTTTGTTCTAATCGGTTTCGGATACGACTATTTCATTCGGAAAGACTTTAGTGAATTCAATACACCAGAAGTAAACCAAAATGTAGAAAATGCGAAAAGAGATGCAAAAACGGTGGAAAGTGCAAGTTTTAACGGATTCGGTGGTTAGCAACTTCTGATAGAAGTTACTCTGGATAACATTGTATTGATCAATTTGCTTTTTAGAGGATACCATTTAAAACACTCTACACATAGCTTTATATGTGTAGAGTGTCTTATTATTCATTGTTCCGTCTATTATAAGAAACGCTGTAAGCTTCATGACGGAAGTGTAAGATTGGATCATTGGTTAGTTCAATGCCTTTTCCAACAATCGTTGGATCGAATAATAATTCTTCCTTCGGTTGAAGGGCTTTTAATAATGTAAGTTGTCCAACGACAATTTTTTCTCGATCATCTGGCCATGGATCGGTAGGATCATCGGTAGGGTCGCTATCTAATCCTAATCGAATAACTAAATTAAATGAAACTGGGCCATTTGCCAATCGAGCGTTGAGATCCTCGCTAAGATAATTTGGTGAAGATTTACTCACATCCAAATTAGAGGAGTTTTCTACTAGTTTTACAGGTTGCCACTCGTATTTGATTGCTTGCCGCTTACCATCTTTATTAATAAAGTAAAAGGCATGTATAGGGTAATAGTTTAAGAGTGCATAACTTGTTGGTGGTTGCTTCATTTGTTCTTTAAGCGCGGCGAAAATGTTTTTTCTATCGGGATATTTTTTTAAGATATTTACTATACCTAATCCTAAATCTACCTTATCTAGACCTGTTTTGTCGGCAGTTAGTGTTTTTAGCATGTCTACAAATGTTTCAGGACTCTTCGTTACAAACATGGGGACTGTCGTGCTGACTAAATGACTTGTTTTACCATCTGGTAAGTGGAAGTGGACAGACATACCTTTAGCAGGTGAAAGGAAATCAGCTGCTGATGGATTTGGAGGACTATTTGAGAACCGAACAGTCACAGGGATTTCTTCGTTTTGAAGATGCTCAGCAATCGTAAAAGGTTTTGCATTGCCTGTTGGTTTAAAAATGGCATCGTAATATATTCCTTTTGCATGGGCACGACGAGATCCGGGAAACCTACCTTCTATGTTTTCTAGTGCATCGACTGCTTCAGTTGGCAAAGTGCTATGTTGCTCATTAGATGTATTCATCTGAATCACCCCATTAAATAAACTTTATTTATCATTACCACTCATGGATAAAATTAAACAAAAGCAGTACTAACATTCTTGTTTCTAGCGAATAGCATGGGATGTTTTAGATTTTAGAATTTAAGGTAGATTAAGACTATACGCAAATTAGAGGTGAATGAATATGAAAAAATTATTAGGTCCAATTGTTATAATTGTGGTGATTATTGCAATTTTTGCAGCCATTTTAATACCAAGTTATAACGGTTTTGTTAACGGAGAAGAAGATGTGAATAAAGCATACGCGCAAATTGAGAACCAATTACAACGACGTATGGATTTGATACCAAACTTAGTGAACACAGTTAAAGGTTTTGCTGCACATGAAGAAGAAGTGCTTGGAAATATAGCAGATGCACGTTCTAGATTGGCTGGAGCGAATACTCCAGAAGAACAAGCGGAAGCGAATAATGAGTTATCAGGTGCTTTGAGCAGATTATTAGTTGTTGTAGAAAATTACCCGGAACTAAAAGCGGATGCTAATTTCCGTCAACTAATGGATGAGCTTGCAGGAACTGAAAATCGTTTATCTGTAGCACGTGAAGATTATAATGCAGTAGTTTCGGATTACAATAAAAAAGTAAAGAGAATGCCAGGAAGTATCGTTGCTTCTATATTTGGATTTGATGAGAAAGAGTACTTTGAAGCAGACGCAGCAGCTCAGGACGCTCCGAACGTTGACTTTGAAGGGGATGGCGAGTAATGGTAAAAGTTGCGCGAATGCTCATCGTTGCGCTACTTTTATGTCTTAGTTTACCAATAGTAACTGTAGCGGCATCTAATATTCCTGAACCAATTCCAGGTGAATTGTATGTTCAGGACTACGAAAATTATTTATCTGATACGACAGAGCAACAGATTGAAGAGTTAGGAGTTAATTTAGAAAATGCTACAGGCTCACAAATTGTTGTGATGATTATCAACTCCTTAAATGGTCAAGATGTGAACCAATTTAGTGTAGATGTGATTCGAGAATTCGGTATTGGTGATAAAGCAAAGAACAATGGTGTTCTACTTGTAATTGAAACAGATCCCGATAAGGTTGGAGATAGAGAAGTATATATTGCAGTTGGTCAAGGACTTGAAGGTGCACTACCCGATGGAAAAATAGGACGAATTATTGATGAATATACAATGCCTTATTTAAATCAAGGTTCTGTAGATGATGCGGTACTTTCAACTTATCAAGTTCTCTATAATGAGGTTGCAACTGAATATGGTTGGGACGGAGAATTGGTAGAACCTAAGAACCCGGCTAATACAGATGAAGGGTTTTCCTTTACAACGATCATTGCAATAATAATTGTAATTTATATTATCTTCTCTATTATGAATGGAGGCGGTAGAGGTGGTCCTGGTGGACGTCGTCGTTCTCGATCCATAATGTTCGGACCTGGAAGCTTCGGAGGTGGCTTTGGCGGTGGTAGAAGCTCTGGTGGAGGTTTCGGTGGATTCGGAGGAGGAAGCGCTGGAGGCGGCGGTGCAGGACGTAAATGGTGATGGTCTAGTTGATAAATGCTTATTATGTAAGTAATATTATAATTAATCGAACGCTCAATTATAATTGAGCGTTCTCTTTTTTCAAGGAGGCAATGTAAGTGAAAGTTTATTTATATACAAGACCAGGATGCCATTTGTGCGATGAAGCCAGATTAATGTTAAAGCTTGTACAAGAGGACGTTTCTTTTGAAATGAGTGAAGTGAATATAGAAGAAGACGATGATTTACATGAAAAATATATGCTTATGATCCCAGTAGTTGTTTTTGAGGATGAAATTATTCAATATGGAAAGGTAGATTACGCTACGTTACTGGAAGCATTACTATAAGTATGCTTCCGTACTTTTGCTTCTCACAGTAAATAATAGTTATTAGCTATATTTTCTCTTTAGTCGCAACATTCCTATGCATATTCGCTACATTTATATGACTATTCGCTACATTTATATGATTACCCGCTACTTACTTTGATTTCCTACACGTAAGAAGCGAAGCTACACCTTAATATATTCAGAATCTCATCTATTTCTTTGAATCTCCCTTTGTCTTCCGAAATAATGCACAAATAATTGCCAATTTGAATATTATATTGTATGATTATTTTATTGATTCACTTTTTTTTTAAGTAACTGGGACATTTTTTGTGGTAGTGGGACAAAAATGTCACATTAGGTTAGGAAGTGAAATATGGACCCTTTGCTCACAGCTCAATTAAAGCTAATTCCTGAAATGAGTGATTTGTTACAAAAGAGATATCAAATACTGCAAATGATTCAAATCTCTAAAGGGATTGGACGTCGTGTTTTAGGAGAACAACTAGGTTTATCAGAAAGAGATACAAGAAAAGAACTAGATGCTTTAAGGATGCAAAACTTAATTGAGGTTTCACGAGAAGGAGCAGCAATTACTCCAACCGGAACCCAAGTACTACTAGATTTAAAAGAAGTTGTTCGAGAATGGTCAGGTAGATTAACTCTTGAACAAACACTTTTAAAATATTTACACATTAAAGAAGTGATAATTGTACCTGGAAATGTAGATACTAACAAAAATGCAGAAATGCTTTTGTCACAAGAAGCAGCAAAGTATTTGGAGAGTATTTTAAACGATGACAAAATAATCGCTGTTACTGGCGGTTCTACCATTGCATCAATTTCCAACTTCGTACATGAAACATCCCGATGGAAAAACTTGATGTTTATCGCAGCAAGAGGCGGTGTTGGAAAAGATGTCTCATTACAAGCTAATACGATTGCCTCTCTTTTCTCCGATAAAATGAATGGAACTTATCGGACATTGTATATGCCGGATAGTTTAAGTGAAGAAGCATACACTACGATGAAGAAAGAACCATTTATACAAGAAATGATGGACCTATATGAAAGAACAAATATTATTATTCATGGTATAGGTGATGCAGCTGAAATGGCTCGAAGAAGAAATTCTACTGAAGCTGAGATAGAGCGTTTAAAAGAGATTGGTTCTGTCAGTGAAGCATTTGGATATTATTTTAATGAACAAGGCGAAGCTGTACATCGAATTAGAACGATTGGAATCCAATTAAAACAATTAAAAAATATAGAGTATTTGCTTGCAGTTGCAGGTGGTGCCAAAAAAGCAAAAGCACTTTTATCTTATTTTAAACAAGCGCCGTCACAAACTGTGTTAGTGACAGATGAGGGTGCAGCAAACGAAATGATGAAAATAATCTCACAAACAAACTAGGAGGAAACAAAATGACAGTAAAAATAGCTATTAACGGGTTTGGACGAATTGGACGAAAAGTTTTTAGAGAAGCGTTAGAAGAGAAAGATCTTGAAGTGGTTGCAATCAATGATTTAACAGATGCTGCAATGCTTGCACATTTGTTAAAATATGATTCTGTACATGGAATTTTTGATGCAGAAGTTACTTCTGAGGGCGATTACTTAATCGTTAATGGAAAAAACATTCGTGTATTCGCAGAAAAAGATCCTTCTGCACTTCCTTGGAAAGAGCAACAAGTGGACATTGTTATTGAATGTACAGGTATTTTTAGTACTACTGAAAAAGCTGGGAAACATATTGAAGCTGGAGCTAAAAAAGTTATTCTATCTGCACCAGCAAAAGATAATATGCCTACATTTGTTATGGGTGTAAATGCAGATAAATATAACCCAGAAACAGATCATGTCGTATCAAATGCTTCTTGTACAACAAACTGTCTAGCTCCTGTAGCAAAAGTGTTACAAGATCAATTTGGTATTAAACGTGGAATGATGACGACAGTTCACTCATACACAAATGATCAACGTATTTTGGATTTACCACATAGTGATTATCGTCGTGCACGTGCAGCAGCAGAATCGATGATTCCTACAACTACTGGGGCAGCATCAGCAGTTGCAAAAGTACTTCCTGAACTAAAAGGTAAATTAGATGGTATGGCTGTTCGTGTGCCAACTCCAAATGTTTCCTTAGTAGACTTTGTAGCAGAATTAGAAAAAGATGTAACAGTAGAACAAATTAATACTGCATTAAAAGAAGCTTCGGAAAATGAGTTAAAAGGAATACTAGCTTACAACGAGCTACCTCTTGTTTCTATCGACTATAATGGAAATACTTCTTCCTCTACAGTTGATGGACTCTCAACGATGGTACTTGGAGACAATCTTATTAAAGTAATCTCTTGGTATGACAATGAATCAGGATACTCAGCACGTTGTATCGATCTAGCTCTTCTTATGATGAAAAAAGGACTATAATACGCCGAATTGTAATGAATTTCTAAATAGCGTTTATGTTTAATAACCTCTATAATGGAAGAGGGTAAAAGGAGCAAGGGTTACCCTTCGCTCCTTATTTTTTTAATAAAAGATTGACAGTAATAAGTTCTATAAAGTACTGTCCAGACTTCAGGCGCCAGCCGCATGTCGCGGCTAAGCGGGCGACTTACTCATTTCTCATTATATTAGGGGGCTTTTCTCATGTATGAAAAACAAACAATGAAAGACGTTTCTTTACAAGGTAAGAGAGTATTTTGCCGAGTAGACTTTAACGTACCTATGGAAGATGGAAAGATTACGGACGATACACGTATTCGAGCAGCACTACCAACGATAAACTATTTAATCGAGCAAGGTGCGAAAGTAATTTTGGCGAGCCATATGGGACGCCCAAAAGGGGAAGTAAAAGAAGAACTTCGTTTGACAAAAGTGGGAGAGCACTTATCTAAAGTATTAAATAAGCAAGTTAAAAAATTGGATGAATCGATCGGGTCTTCCGTAGAACAAGCTGTTTCTCAAATGAATAATGGAGACGTACTATTACTTGAAAATGTGCGTTTCCATTCAGGGGAAGAAAAAAATGATGCTGAACTTGCTAAAGCATTTGCATCTTTAGCAGACGTATATGTAAATGATGCATTTGGTGCAGCTCATCGTGCTCATGCTACAACAGAAGGTATTGCTAAGCTTTTACCAGCTGTTTCTGGATTATTAATGGAAAAAGAACTAGATGTTTTAGGTAAAGCTTTATCGAATCCAGTAAGACCATTTACAGCAATCATTGGTGGAGCAAAAGTAAAAGATAAAATTGGTGTTATCGATCATTTATTAGACAAAGTAGATAATATTTTAATCGGTGGTGGATTATCGTATACTTTCTCAAAAGCTCAAGGGCATGATATCGGGAAGTCTCTTGTAGAGGAAGATAAAATCGAACTTGCACAGTCTTTTATTGAGAAAGCGAAAGAAAAAGGTGTTGCTTTCTATTTACCAATTGATGCAGTTGTGGCAGATGAGTTTTCAAAGGATGCGAACACGAAAGTGGTAGATATTGATCAAATCCCTTCTGATTGGATGGGGCTTGATATTGGACCGAAAACTGCAGCACTTTATTCCGATGTCATTAAGGATAGCAAGCTGATTATTTGGAACGGACCAATGGGTGTATTTGAAATGGATGCTTTTGCAGAAGGAACAAAGGGTGTTGCTAATGCTATGGCTGACACTACTGGGTACACAATAATCGGTGGTGGAGATTCTGCAGCAGCAGTAGAAAAATTCGAAGTTGCGGATAAAATGGATCATATTTCGACTGGTGGCGGAGCTTCCTTAGAGTTTATGGAAGGTAAGGATTTGCCAGGAGTTTCTGCTTTAAACGATAAGTAATGGAGGAGAAGTCATATGCGTAAACCTGTAATAGCAGGGAATTGGAAAATGTATAAAACCCTCACGGAGGCAAAAGATTTCGTAGAACTGTTAAAAGGAAGACAAGTAGATAGTAGCAAAGTCGAAACAATTATTTGCGCTCCTGCTTTGTTTTTAGACCAACTTGTCCATAATGCAAAAGATTCTTTTATTTCCATAGGAGCACAAAATATGCACGAGGAAAAAGAAGGAGCTTTTACAGGGGAAGTAAGTGGTCCTCAGCTAAAAGATTTAGGCGTGAGCTATGTGGTCATTGGACATTCTGAAAGACGCCAATATTTTAATGAAACAGATGACTCTGTTAATAAAAAAGTAAAAGCCGCATTTGAAAATGATTTAACTCCTATTATTTGTGTAGGAGAAACGTTAGAACAACGTGAACAAAATGAGACGGAAACTATTGTTTCCAATCAAGTAATGGCAGCATTAGAAGGTCTTTCAGAAGAAAATGTGAAAAATTCGATTATTGCATATGAACCAATTTGGGCTATTGGGACTGGTAAAACTGCTACTGCTGATGATGCAAATGACGTATGCCAAGCAATTCGTGAAACGGTGCTTGATAGCTTCGGTGAAGAGGTGGCAAGTAGCATACGTATTCAATACGGTGGAAGTGTGAAGCCAGAAAATATAGAAGAATTGCTATCCAAAGAACATATCGACGGAGCATTAGTTGGCGGAGCGAGCTTACAAGTAGACTCATTCGTTAAACTTTTGGAGGCTGGAGAAAATGTCTAAAAGTCCAGTAGCTTTAATTATTTTAGATGGATTTGGATTGCGCCATGAATCATACGGAAACGCAGTAGCGCAAGCAAGTAAACCAAACTTTGACCGTTATTGGGCTGATTATCCTAATGCAACTTTAACTGCGTCTGGTGAAGCTGTTGGATTACCAGATGGGCAAATGGGAAACTCAGAAGTAGGGCATCTAAATATAGGTGCAGGAAGAATTGTATACCAAAATCTGACTCGAATTCATAAATCGATTCGTGATGGTGAGTTCTTTGTTGAACCAAAACTTCTTGGTGCAATTGAACATGTTAAACAAACTGGTGGGAAGCTACATTTGATGGGTTTACTTTCAGATGGTGGAGTTCATAGTCATTACTCTCATTTATTTGCTTTATTGAAATTAGCTAAATCTCAAGGTTTAGAAGACGTATTTGTCCATGGGTTCTTAGATGGACGAGATGTTGGTCCTCGAACAGCGATTGGTTATGTAGAGGAAGCCGAAAAACAAATGAAAGAAATTGGTGTAGGTAAGTTTGCTTCTATAAGTGGTCGTTATTATGCAATGGATAGAGATCGACGCTGGGAACGAGTGGACTTGGCTTATAGAGCGCTTGTAGATGGTGTCGGAAGAACTGCTGAATCAGCAACGGAAGGCATATTAAAATCTTATGAAGAAGATATCGTAGATGAATTTGTCGTACCATTTGTTATTGAAGCGGATGCTAAGCCTGCTACGACGATCGACTCTGGGGATGCGGTAATCTTCTTTAATTTCCGTCCAGACAGAGCAATTCAACTTTCTATGGCATTAAATACGCCATCATTTGATAGTCTACAATTAAGTGAAAAACATCCGACGAATTTAAAGTTTGTGACATTCACACATTATAGTGATGATGTTGTTTCAGATGTAGTATTTGAAAAAGAAAACTTATTTAATACTGTTGGAGAGGTACTTTCCAATCATGATAAAACACAGCTCCGAATTGCAGAGACAGAAAAGTATCCTCATGTAACATTCTTTATGAGTGGTGGACGTGAAGATAAGTTTCCTGGAGAAAAAAGAATTTTAATAAGTTCTCCAAAGGTCGCTACATACGATTTAAAGCCTGAAATGAGTGCGTATGAAGTTACGGATGCACTGCTAGCTGAAATTGCAGATGATAACTTTGATGCAATCATTTTAAACTTCGCTAATCCAGACATGGTAGGGCATAGTGGTATGTTAGAGCCAACGATCAAAGCGATTGAAGCAGTAGATACTTGTCTTGGTAAAGTAGTGGATGCCATTTTAGCAAAAGGTGGTCAAGCAATCATTACTGCAGACCATGGAAATTCGGATGAAGTTACAACACTAGAGGGTCAACCTATGACTGCACATACAACAAATCCTGTGCCTGTCATTGTGACGAAAAAAGATATTACGCTTCGAAGTAACGGAATTTTAGCCGATTTGGCACCAACCATGTTACACTTATTAGGGATAGAAGCACCGCCTGAAATGACAGGTAAAACACTAATCGAAACGGAGAGTTAAAAATGCCAATTATTACACAAATTCAAGCTCGTGAAGTATTAGATTCACGTGGGAACCCAACAGTAGAAGTAGAGGTTTTTACAGAAAGCGGTGCATATGGTCGTGCAATCGTTCCATCTGGTGCATCTACTGGTGAATATGAAGCAGTAGAACTTCGTGATGGTGACAAAGCAAGATACCTAGGTAAAGGTGTTTTAAAAGCAGTAGAAAATGTTAATAACATTATCGCAGCTGAATTGGAAGAAAACTTCACAGTTTTAGACCAAGTATCCATTGACCAAGCAATGATCGAATTAGATGGTACAGAAAACAAAGCAAATCTAGGTGCAAACGCAATTCTAGGAGTTTCCATCGCAGTTGCACACGCAGCAGCAGATTATTTAGATATTCCTCTTTATCAATATTTAGGAGGATTTAATGCAAAACAATTACCAGTTCCAATGATGAACATTTTAAATGGTGGGGAACACGCTGATAACAACGTAGATATTCAAGAGTTTATGGTAATGCCAGTTGGAGCAGAAACTTTCCGTCATGCACTTCGTATGGGAACTGAAATTTTCCACAGCTTGAAAGCAGTGTTAAAAGAAGCTGGTTTAAACACAGCTGTTGGAGATGAAGGTGGATTTGCACCGAACTTAAAATCAAATGAAGAAGCTCTTTCTACTATTATGACTGCTATCGAAAAAGCAGGTTACAAACCAGGAGAAGAAGTACTTCTAGCAATGGACGTAGCATCTTCAGAGTTATTCAATAAAGAAGATGGTAAGTACCACTTATCAGGTGAAGGTGTTGTAAAAACTTCAGAAGAAATGGTTGCTTGGTATGAAGAGCTTTGTGAAAAATACCCAATTATCTCTATTGAAGACGGATTAGATGAAAACGACTGGGCTGGACATAAATTGCTAACAGATCGTTTAGGTAAAAAAGTTCAATTAGTTGGAGACGATCTTTTCGTAACAAATACGAAAAAATTGGCTGAAGGAATTGAGCAAGGAGTAGGAAACTCTATTCTTGTAAAAGTGAACCAAATCGGTACGCTAACAGAAACATTTGAAGCAATCGAAATGGCAAAACGTGCTGGATATACAGCAGTTATCTCTCACCGTTCTGGTGAATCAGAAGACGTTACAATTGCCGACATCGCAGTTGCAACAAACGCTGGTCAAATCAAAACAGGTGCCCCATCTCGTTCGGATCGTGTAGCAAAATACAACCAATTACTACGTATTGAGGATTCATTATATGAAACAGCTCAATACTTAGGCAAAAAAACATTTTATAACTTAAAATAATGCGAAAAAGGTTTTCACATTAATAATAAGAGGAAGCGTGGAGTGATACAGTCACTTCTCGCTTTTTTTAGGTAATCACAGGGGGAGTACGTAGATACTGAAGCTTACCGCTCTCTTTCCACGGGCGTGCGCCGAGCCTTGGGCAAACAAGATGTAGGTCATACAATCGTTGCAGCTGTACGCGGCTAACTTAGATTGCATTCCATTTGCCGAGGCGCCCCTTAGCCTTCCTTTCGCTAATACGCTGAGAGCACTGAAAAAGTTTATAGAATTTAACTTTACTAAATAATGTCGTCCGATAAATAAGAAAATCGTTGAAACGGCTCCCTTTCCGCGGGCGTTGCCTTAGCCTCCTCGCTACGCTGCGGGGTCTTCGGCTAACGCTATTCCCGCAGGAGTGTCGCCTTTTTCAACGATTTTCTATAAATCCTAATTGAAAAAATATAAGTGATAAAAACTTACTCAATTAATGGCATGATGATTTCCTAATTGATTGTGGATAATAGTTAATTGTAGTGGATGGCGGCGACTCCAGCCGGAATAGCATGAGCTGAAGACCCTGGACTGAGCGTAGCGAGGGAAGCGGCTGAAGCCATGCCGGCGGAACGCGTCCGCCTGGAACGGAAATTAACGGGTCCAAAATAAAAATCGAGTATGTGAACTACTTGCTGGACTACAATTATAAAACTTATCTAAAAAGCTCCTTAACGATTGTTAAGGAGCTTTAACTTTAAAAGAGATAAGGTCCGATCAAAAGAAACAATATAGCAAGATTCATAAATGTCGTATATAAAACAAAGAGATTGAACGTTTCTTCTGATACTTTGTAACGAACAAGGAACAAAGGAATAGTTGATAGAATCATAGCAAGCAACAAAAGTAATAGAAGATGCCAACCTTCCGTTATGAAAGGAATGTTATAAAGTATCGATTGAATATTTGTAAATTTAAACAAGGAAATCGATTGCATACTAAAAAGTGCGATAAGATGAATGGTAAAAGCAATTTTATATGATTGCTCCGGTTTAAATTTACCTAGTAAAAATAAACTACCATACGTTACGATAAATGTTAGAAAAATCCATACAAACGAAAACATTGCAAGTAAAAATCCATGAAATAGATTACTTAACAAAGTATAAAAAGCGGCTTTATAATCTCCCTGCATGATTTCTTTCGTTTCTTTTTTCTTGATCTCCTCGGAGGATGAATATTCTAAAATGCGGTTGGAGCCCTTCATTTTTAAATAGGCAACCGTTTCTTGGTCTAGTAAAATCGAACGTTCATAACGGTTTCCTACTTTAGTAACAGCATTTGCTTGGACGGTAGTATGTACTAAATCACCAACAAATATTTTGTTGACCTTCCCGAGAGAGGGGTCATACAATGAAGCAGAAAATGTAATAATCGGTGCTTGTTCACCTTGATATATCATAGGAGACTGAATATCGCTTAATGAGCTATTTGTTTCATTTTCCACAAAGGACAGTTTATCGAAGATCGGTGATTGATGATTACTTAGATCAAATTGTGCTAATTCAATATTTTTTGTACTAGAGCCACCAGCTAATACTTTTTTATCAAGCGCAATAGCATAACTCTTATCTATTAATTGAAAAATTTGCATAGATAAAAGGTTTTCTTGTCCACTAATAGTAAAAGTAAAGAGTTCAGAAAGCTCGTTGGAGAGACTATACAAAGTATAAAGTTTATCTTGCTTATTTTCAGTTACAACAAAGATTTGATCTTCTAGAATTTTAACAAAATTCACAGGCTCATCAGCTCTAAAACGTTGCTCTTCTTTAGTAAAAGGACTTTCTAAAATTACTATATCTTTATTCTCCGTCCAATACACGAGTGAATCTACTGTCTTTGTGAAGTTAGCAACGTCTGAAGCGATAACTTTTTCTCCTGAAGTTGTATTAGTATGAATAAGCGAATTTTCTTTTATATAGTAGGAGTCTGTTCCATCACTCCAACTATTTTTGTATGTATTAAGCGAATCAATCGTACGATTTCTTTTACACTCTAACTCCTTGTCACACGACAAAACCTCTAGTTTTTTGAAGTCAAGCATGCTAATGGTGTATCCGTTCTCTTCTTGAACACTTTGAAGTTTAGCAAAGTTACCTTCTATCGTTTCTAACTGAAATGATCTACTCCATTGTTCGGAGGGAGGATGAGTTTGTTCTTGTAGAGTTTCCCAATAAAGTAAGCCTGTTATGCATACTATAATAAGTATACTAAGTCCTATTAATTTGTATTTCACGATGTACCTTCCTTTTGCTATTATTTTATGAGTTTACTAATTTACTTAATTCTCTATAGGTTGTGAATTTCCTTTTTTTACTTTTTTTATGAATTGTAATCGATTGACTGTCATTGCTAAATTTTTAGATATATAATGAACCAGTTTATACTATACTGTTTTGTCGATAGACTGTTGTAAGTTCTAGTTTTTTTTGGTAAAATTAATATTGTTGTGAACGTTCTTATCAGGAGGTGGAATAAATGCATGCGTTTTTAATGATTTTACTAGTCATCGTATCGCTCGCATTAATCGTTGTCGTGTTGTTACAATCAGGGAAAAGTGCTGGTCTATCAGGAGCCATCTCTGGTGGGGCTGAACAACTATTTGGAAAACAAAAAGCTCGAGGCATGGACCTTGTATTACATAGAGTGACGATTGTACTTGCAGTATTATTTTTTATTTTAACTATTGCTGTTACTAAATTTTAAAACAGATCGCCTGACCGACTTCTGATTGGTTAGGCGTTTTCTTTTAAAAATTTTTACATACATATTAATCTTGTATATAGTAATGTCTGGCTGCCGGACTTTTCCGTTATGAATGAAAGCAGTTAGAGGCATACTGTATTTTATATTGGAGGTATTTTTTTATGCGAATCACAACGCCTAAACCTTTTTTCTTTGAAGCTGGTAAACGAGCAGTGCTTCTACTACATGGATTTACAGGAAACTCATCGGATGTACGAATGCTTGGACGTTTTTTAGAGAAAAATGGATATACATCATTAGCGCCACATTATAAAGGACATGGTGTACCACCTGAAGAGCTTTTGGAAACAGGTCCTATTGATTGGTGGAAAGACGTTATAATGGCTTATGATCGTTTAAAGGCTGCAGGCTATGAGGAAATTGCTGTTGCTGGTCTATCACTAGGAGGCGTATTTTCATTGAAATTGGGGTATACAGTTCCTGTGAAAGGAATTGTGACAATGTGTTCCCCAATGTCCATGAAAACAACCGATATTATGTTTGAGGGTGTATTGAAATACGCAAGAGAATATAAAAAGTATGAAGGAAAAACCGAGGAAGAAATCGAAAAAGAAGTAGAAGCAATACGCGAAACACCAATGGAAACATTATCAGAATTAAGAGATTTTGTTTACAATGTACGTGATCACGTTGATCATATTTATGCTCCGCTCCTTGTTACACAAGGTAAAAAAGATTCGGTCATTGATGTGAATTCGGCTACAATCATTTATGAAGAAGCAGAATCAATCGAAAAAAATCTAAATTGGTATGAAAATTCTGGTCATGTCATTACACTTGGTCCAGAAAAGGAACAATTACATGAAGATATATTAAACTTTTTAGAGTCGCTTGATTGGAATGTGTAAAACGAACCAAAAGTGCACACGCTGAAAAAGGAGGGATGTAACATGGAAAATTTAAAAGATACGCTACTTGAATTAATGAGAGCAGATGAATATAAACCACTTACAATTAAAGAAATCGAGGAACATTTCGGTTATAGCCATTCGGAGGAATTTAAAGAATTAGTTAAAACACTTGTTCAAATGGAAGAAAAGGGTCTAGTTGTCCGTTCAAGATCAAATCGATATGGTGTTCCAGCTCGAATGAACTTAGTAGTAGGTAAATTCATAGGGCATGCAAAAGGCTTTGGTTTTGTTGCACCGGAAGAGGATGGCATGGATGATATTTTCATTCCACCAACAGAAGTAAATGGTGCAGTGAATGGGGATACAGTACTTGTTCGCGTATCCCGTGAAACTTCTGGAGATAGAAGAGAAGGTTCAATTATTAAAATTACACAAAGAGGGATTTCTAAGATCGTTGGTACTTTCCAAGACAATAAAGGCTTTGGATTTGTTATTGCAGACGATAAAAAAGTTCCAATGGATGTCTTTGTTGCAAAAGGAGATACACTCGGAGCAATTGAAGGTCACAAGGTAGTTGTAGAAATTACGGATTGGCCAAGTGATAGAAAATCGGCAACTGGTATTGTGACACAAATTTTAGGACACAAAAATGATCCTGGAGTAGATATTCTATCGATTATTTATAAACATGGAATCACGATTGATTTTCCTCAGGAAGTAATCGATCAAGCGGAAGCTGTTCCTTCCGAAATCGATGAAAAAGATTTAGAAAATCGCAGAGATTTACGTGAAGAAGTGATTGTTACGATTGATGGTGCTGATGCGAAAGATTTAGATGACGCCGTTACTGTGACAAAGTTTCCAGATGGTACATTTAAACTTGGTGTACATATAGCGGATGTTAGTCATTATGTGACAGAAGGTTCACCTCTTGACCGTGAAGCATATGATCGTGGAACAAGTGTTTACTTAACGGATCGTGTTATCCCTATGATTCCACACCGTTTATCGAACGGTATCTGTTCGTTAAATCCACAAGTGGATCGTTTAACATTATCTTGTGAAATGATGATCGATGGATCAGGAATGGTCACATCACATGAGATATTCCAAAGTGTTATTCGTACAACAGAAAGAATGACGTACTCGGATGTATATAAAATCTTGGAAGAAAAAGATGCGGCTTTAATAGAAAGATACGAACCACTTGTACCGATGTTCGAAACGATGGCAGAGTTAGCAGCTGTCCTAAGACAGAAGCGTGAAGATCGTGGAGCAATTGACTTCGATTTTCCAGAAGCAAAAATTTTGGTTGATGAAGATGGTTGGCCAACGAATGTTGCAATTCGTGAAAGAACTGTTGCAGAGCGTCTTATTGAAGAATTCATGCTAGCTGCCAATGAGACAATAGCAGAACATTTTAAATGGATGGATGTACCGTTTATTTACCGAATCCATGAAGATCCGAAGCCAGAAAAGCTTCAACGCTTTTTCGAATTCTTAACGAATTTCGGTCTTGTCGTTAAAGGAACAGGAAATAATATTCATCCGAAGGCATTACAAGAAATTATTGAGTCCATTGAAGGAATGCCGGAAGAACCGGTTATTTCTACAATGCTTTTAAGATCGTTACAACAAGCAAAATATTATGCAGAGTGTCTAGGACATTTTGGTTTATCAACGGAGTATTATACACACTTTACATCACCAATCCGTCGTTATCCCGATTTAATCGTTCACCGATTAATCCGCACGTATTTAGTTGAAGGTGATGTATCTCAACCTACAATCAACCATTGGGGAGCAATCATGGATGATATCGCTGAACATACTTCTAAGCGTGAAAGACGTGCAGTTGATGCAGAACGCGATACCGATTCATTGAAGAAAGCTCAGTATATGGCGGACAAAATCGGAGCAGAATTCGAAGGTATCGTAAGTTCTATTACGAACTTTGGCATGTTCATCGAGCTTCCGAATACGATAGAAGGTCTTGTGCATGTGACGAACATGACAGACGACTATTACCGATTCGACGATCGTCAAATGATGATGATTGGGGAACGTGCAGGGAAGCAATTCCGTATCGGGGATGAAGTAACTGTACGCGTTGCTGATGTAAAAGTGGAAGAGTCATCTGTAGACTTTGAAATCGTCGGAATGAAAAAAGCATTCCACCGAACTCGAAAAGAAACACCAAAAGTAATACATGCGAAGAAAAAAGAAGGATCTGGCAATCAAAGAAAAGGTACTTCTCAACCAGGTCCGAAAAAAGAAGTAAAACAGAAAAAGAAATTCTACGAATCAGTAGCTAAAAATTCCCAAAAACGTAAACGTTCAAAGAAAAAATAAGGAGCGAGAAATCGCTCCTTCCCTAGCTTTTAAAGAGGTGAATGAGATGGCAAAAAAGAATGATGATAAAGTCCTTGCACAAAACAAAAAAGCCGGCCATGATTATTTTATAGAAGAAACAATCGAAGCAGGCATTGTATTGCAAGGAACAGAAATAAAATCGATACGTAACGGTAAAGTACAATTAAAGGATTCCTTCGTACGTATTCGAAATAACGAAGCATGGATTTCCAATATGCATATTAGCCCTTACGAACAAGGAAATCGTTTTAACCATGATCCTTTACGTTCCAGAAAACTACTTTTACATAAAAAACAGATTAGCAGCTTAATTGGTGAAACGAAAAGAGAAGGATTCACGATTGTTCCGCTAAAAATGTACATCAAAAATGGCTATGCAAAAGTATTAATCGGAATCGGTAAAGGAAAGAAAGATTACGATAAACGTGATGTGCTGAAGAAGAAGGAAGCTAAACGAGAGATTGAAAGAGCATTCAAGGCTCGTAACCAGTAAGCGATTATCCAATACTGGTAAGATGTCTCACTTGAATTTTGACCTAATTTGATGTATAGTAAGCTATGTAACGAAGCTTACATTATTCCATAAACGGGGACGTTATGGATTCGACAGGGATAGTCTGAGCTTGAGTTGCGCGTCGGAGGCTCGGCTCCGTAAAAACGGACCTTATAATAACAGGCAAAACAAACAACAACTTAGCATTCGCAGCGTAAGCTCGGATCTGCTCTATTTATCTATCGCCCATGTGGCTAGGTAGAGCTCAACTTTAGTGGGATACGGTTGGCAGTGCCACTTGAGCTGTCAGCAAGAGATTTCCAAGTTAGCGTACAGGACGCCCGCTTATCGGCATAATGCTACGCGAAACTTTAAATAGGTAAGATACACGCGTAGAAGCTTAAGTGTTAGAGTTTCTGGACGCGGGTTCAAATCCCGCCGTCTCCATATATCGAAATCATATGATTTCAAACAGTGTCAAAACCCTTGGTATCCAAGGGTTTTTTCTTTTTGTCTATATCATCTAGTTTCAATGAGTATCAATCTAACGTAGTCAAAAACGTAGTCAAAGCGTCGTCACCATCTGCAGGTTCCACGTAGTCGGAGAACTTTAGTATTGCTTCTTCTTTTGCTTTCTTTGTAACGTGTGCATAAATGTTCATGGTCGTTTTTATATCACTATGACCTAAACGATCTTGTACTTCTTTTAAGCTTACTTTTGCTTCAAAAAGCAATGAACAATGTGTATGACGTAAACCATGTGTTGTAATTATGGATAGCTTATATTTTGTTTGAACCTGTATGATCCATTTACGAAGCTTTGTAGGTTGTAAGAATTCATTTTTTTCATTGCTAAATACAAGTCCATTAGGTTTGCTTATATTAAATCCTAACTTCAGATATTCTTGCTTCTGCTTTTTCTTCCACTCTTTTAAAACAGCCATTGTCTTGGGGTCCATACTAATTGTCCGAGCAACACCTGTTTTTGTAGATTTAACGTATAGTCGATTATCTTTGCCAAGTGAAAGGGCCTTGTTGATACGTAGCTCGTTTTTTGTAAAGTCTAGGTCATTCCAAGTAAGTGCCAAAGCTTCGCCTCTACGCATACCACTAAAAGCAAGTAAGCGGAATAGAACGTAAGCTTTGTGGTTATTTTCACGTTCTAAGCATGATAGGAACTCTCTAAGTTGCTCGCGTGTATAGAAGTTCTCCGGTTCATCTTCATCTGCTCCTCCAAACTTCTTAGAAATGTTAGTGGGCAAATCTACATATGCAAAAGGATTTGTTTGTATATAACCACGCTTAATCGCAAAGTTCAACACTTTCGCAGCATAGGCTTTTACCATGCGGAACTTCTTTAACTTCGACGCCCATTCATCCAAGTGCTTCTGACATATATCTACATGTATCTTTTCAATTTTATAAGCACCCATCGCTGGTAAGATATGATTTTTAAAGATACTTATAGTTTTAATGAATGTACTTTCTTCAACAGTTTTTTCGTATTGTTTTATCCAGAGCTCATATATTTCTTGGTATGTTTCAGCACGTTTTTGATGATATGTGCCTTTAGCTACATCTAGCTTAATACGAGCTAATGCTAATTCCGCTTCCTTCCGTGTTTTAAATCCACTCCTTGAAGAACGCTTCTGTTTGCCGGTTAGTGGATCAATACCTAAATAAAGTGGAAACTCGTATCGTAAATTACCGTTTTCAAGCTTGTAGCTTTTGATTGGTGATACTTTTTTCTTTGTCATGATGATTCCTCCTATATTTGTTGTTGTGGGGACAAAATATAAAAGGAGAGGAGTTACCTCTAGTGTTATTATAATACAACTAAAATAAAACCTCCCCATTCCGTTACTTAAAAACTATAATTTTCTAGAAAATTGTCGATCTCTTTGCGAGATACCCGTTTTATGCCCTCTACCTGCGACACTTTTAGTCCCATTCTTTGGAATTTTACAAATGAATTATAGGATACGCCAGCATACTTGGCACCGTTGGCGAGTGTCATCCATTCGCTAATTAGTACTGGATGTTTCGGTGATTGGGACGCTTGGTTTGCAAAACTCATAATCAATTCTTCAATTTTGTTTAAACTTTCGATAATTTCATAATCTCTGTTCATTTAAAAATTCTCCTTTGTTTATTATTGGATTTGCTGAAAAACTTATGGTATGCCCTCGTAACCAAATTGGTATTACATTAAGGCATAAGATTAGCAACTTGAATTCTATAATAATAGAATACAAGCTCCAGAAGAGCGAAAAATGGTCGTACCATAATTGACCCCAAATCTCGCAAGTTGCCTAATTCCAAATATGAATAGAACGTAAGCACCGAAAGTGAGAAAAATGGTCGTACCCTGTTTGACCCCAATTCTCGCAAGTTGCCTAATTCAAATATTAATAGAATGTAAGCCTCGAAAATGAGAAAAATGGTCGTACCCTGTTTGACCCCAAATCTCGCAAGTTGCCTAATTCAAATATTAATAGAATGTAAGCCTCGAAAATGAGAAAAATGGTCGTACCCTGTTTGACCCCAATTCTCGCAAGTTGCCTAATTCAAATATTAATGGAACGTAAGCACCGAAAGTGAGAAAAATGGTCGTACCCTGTTTGACCCCAATTCTTGTAAGTTGCCTAATTCAAATATTAATAGAATGTAAGCCTCGAAAATGAGAAAAATGGTCGTACCCTGTTTGACCCCAATTCTCGCAAGTTGCCTAATTCAAATATTAATGGAACGTAAGCACCGATAGTGAGAAAAATGGTCGTACCCTGTTTGACCCTAAACCTCGCAAACTTGGCATAATCACCTAATAGAACGCAAGCCTAAGAAGCCCGAAAATGGCCAAACCATATATGAAAATTTGCTTAACAGCAGTATACAAAAAAGCAGCTTCTAATATAGAAGAGCTGCTTTTTTGCTTGTTATTAGATTAACTATCTAGAGATTTTATTATTTGTAGAATGTCTGTATCTGATAGATCTAACGCATAGCATATTCTTTTGAATGTTATTATTCCGGGATTGATGTGTGCATTATTTTCAATACGTGACAATAAAGGTACTGTCACACCACCTGTGGCAATTGCTAAATCGCTCAGTGATATTCCCTTCCTTTTTCTTGCATTTTTTAACTTTTCCCCAAGATATTCTTTTCTACTGTTTTCCTCATTTTCTTTCGACATTCCTACTACTCCTTCCAAATTGCAATTTTAATCGCTCCTATTTTATTGAACAACAATATATTCTAAGCAATATTTCTAATAAAAATTCCAAACTTCTAAATAGTTTGAATATTACGAGAAGCTTACAAGATGCTCTATTATACCTCTGGTCAAAAGCTCAATGTTCTAGAAGTTATTTCTATTTTCACCCTCACTCACCCTCATTCTTGTTGAATTGAATTATTCTCTTAAAATCCGTATATCATGAATTAGTTACGTTTCTATTAAGTCTCATGGTTAAGAAATAAATATAGCTCTAATTAAGACGAGTTTTATAGCTGGAACAGTTGATACCACAAGGGAAACTGACTTTTATACACATGAAATTAGGAGGGAAAAACGATGATACATACAGCACATTTATCAATTGATTTAACTAAAGAACATATAGTTTATAAAGGTAACGCTCATGGTCACAAATCCTTTAATCAAATTGTAAGAGATAACAAATTAGTTGGCATTCAAGCTAGACAGTACACAGCACATGGGGTTTCTAAATGCAGTATTATTATTGATGTAACCAAAATATTAAATAGAGGCAATATAGTAGAAGCAGATTATTGGCGAATTGAACGTTTTGTAAAGTTAGCTTTAAGTAATGTTTATGGGGATGAAAGACTTTATGACGATCACAATTTAGTTAGAATCGATTATAGGGTGGACAAAAAAGTCCCTTTAGCTAGTGAAAGAGAAATATATTTGCATCTATATAGTAAAACAAAAGGAAGCTTTAAACGTTTAAGAAAACAGAATAAATACAAGACTACCATCTATCATGCCTGTGGGAGCATCCATACAATTATTTACGACAAAAATGAACATTGTAAATCTCAAAATAGAGAGCCATACGAGTGGGAACGAGACATTATGAGGTTCGAAGTTTGTTTGAAAAATACGCATATTTACAATAAATTGAAGGGGACCGGAGAGGTAAAATGTCTATACTCGTTTTTCAAACAGTCAATTTTCGAAGCATACGTTCAAAATTATATTTTGAAAATTTATCCAACAGGCGACTTCCATAGCTTTGATTTGGCTGAAGAATTGATCAGTTCAAGCAAATACTCCTTAACAATTAGACGACGATTAAAACACTTTTTGGCTAAAGTATCCAATGGAAACCTAGATACTCCCTTAAACAAATATTATGCTGACTTTATTAAAGAGGATGCGTACAATAATAGACTTCAAAATTTTGAAGCATTAAATATAAACCCAATTACCATTCCTCAAGTTTATAAGATTGCAAAATTGCCAAGTTTATTAAAAGACTTGACTTAGTAATGAATTTTACTGAGTATGTACGATTGATATTATGTTAAGACTGCTCCTATTAAACAAGAGGAGATGTTTAAATGAATAATAGTAATTACAGATCAACATTTCAAGATATACATCTAGTATTATCTGCTTAATGACTTCCTACGGCAAATGTTGTTCCAAAATAATATTTGTAAATAAAAATTTATACTATATAATTGGTCATACAGAAGTTCATGTGACTGTATGAACTGCCTGTACAATAGCATGGTTTCCTTTCGGGAAATCAGCATCAGCAAATTGAAAAAGTCACCCGAGCCGTGGAATCTCAAGGGTGGCTTTTTTATGCTCATTAGCCAAAGAAAATGATATATTGGGTGCCTGAGAAAAGCATTCCTTCAGCCACACGAAAATCTACTTATTCTTTTTGATTATCGTCCACTTAAAACACCTCGACTC
The DNA here is from genome assembly GCF_001420585.1 of Psychrobacillus sp. FJAT-21963. Lineage (NCBI taxonomy): Bacteria > Bacillati > Bacillota > Bacilli > Caryophanales > Bacillaceae > Psychrobacillus > Psychrobacillus sp. FJAT-21963. The sequence goes on from NZ_LJIY01000009.1 coordinate 163,704, forward strand.
TATTCTAATACAGTAACATCTACAATTTCATCCAATTGTATTACATATGATTTAAAAACATCTTCCATTTCAATAGTTCTTCCCTTTAAATCGACCCAGAAGATACTTCCAATTTGATAATTGAACTCTCCATTTTTCCATGTCTTAACTTCAACATCTACATTTCGTTTCATGGCAATTTGAATATTTTCTTGAATAATATCAAGATCCCACTCATCCAGCTCAGGTTTAGGTATTTTCTTTTGATTATCAACGTATTCACGAATAAGTTTCAAGTGCTCAGGGAGCATCATGGCTACCCACTTTTTATTTCCTCTATCTTTCACCTTGGATAAATCTAATTGATTGTCCATCATTTCATCGAAAAAGTCCATTTAGATCACCATGCTTTCTTTATGAATTACTGGAACGGATACGAATATACTTCCTATTTTAATAGTTCTTTTAGTACCTTTCAGACAACAATATGCCATTAAAGAACACTTTGAAATAATTGATACCTTTATTTTACTTTTACTCATTTCATTAATGCCTTTATGGAAATCATTTCAGCTATTTTTACATGTTCTAGTACTTTCAAAATATTTATACGTACAATCGTTCCCTCCTTGTACATCATTATAAGAACATTTGTTCTTTTTTGCAACAAGCAATAATATGGGTAGTCATAATTATTGATTAAAGAGAAAACAGACAATCGATTATTGGGCTTTACAGGAATGAAAGGAAATAGCGAGAATGTTAAGATTAAAAAACAGTTTTGGAATTAATTTTACAAAAAAAGAAGGATTACCCTTTTTTGCATTGAATATATTTATTTAAGAAGGGGGATATTTTATGTTTGATCTGAGAATGCCAATAGATTTAGAGCACATGGAAGTAGTTAATTTGATTGAAAGTCCTACAGTTGAGGGATTAGCAATATTATTTTTGGGTGAGAACTTAGAAGATAATGAAAACAATAAACCTACGATAAGAGTTTATCTATTAAAAAGAATTCAAGGAATATTTGAAATTGAAAAGGAGCTATATGCTTTTTCATTTTATAATGTAAATAAAGCATTAACGTTTGCGGATAACCTTCCTCAGATGTCAGCTTTAGAATTGCTAATCGACATGAATTCGGTAAATCAGGAAAATATTATTCACTAATAATGAATCCACCATCCAAAATTGGATAGGTGGATTTTCATATTACTATAGACTTATTCGTTTCCAAATTGTACTATAAAAGTAATTTGAAGAGGAGGAATACATAATGTTATCTAAATTCTTGAAGATTTTTTTATTATTATCTTTGCTACTTGGAGGGGCAACTTATAAAGTTGATAACGCAAATGCTGCAAGTATAGTAATGTGGGGTAAGACGGAATTAAAACTAGGGCAGATAGGGAAAGCAACTATTCTCGTAGACACTGTGCTTGTAAAACTCGAGAGTAATGGATCTCTAACTAATGTTCGAACGATGAAAAAGGGGGAAGAGTACCGAGTTTATAGTTTTAAGAGTAACCACGGAGGTCTATTTGGTGTAGGTGGAGGTAGTTTCGTTCAAAAAAACGAGAAGGTAAAATATGAAACACCTTCAAAATCAAAATTAGCTTTATTAAAAGAGCTTTCTGAAAATCCACAACCAGAAACACAACCAAATGTGAGTAGTGGATTAGAGATTATCCCGGGAGCACCTTCAGTTTTTAAAAATTGCACTGCCCTGAAAGAGCACTATCCAGATGGGGTTCAAAAAGGACATCCAGCATATGCAACTAAGCATGATAGAGATAAAGATGGCTGGGCTTGCGAACCTAGTTGGAGATAACAGTTCTGTGAAGATTATATTATCTAAGGGGAAAATATAAATGAAGAATAAGTGTTTAAAAATACTTTTTGTCGTTGTTTTACTATTTAGTGTCTTTTCAATTATTTCTCCTACAGTAAATGCAGATAATCAAAAGGTTATGTGGGGGAAAACGGAGTTAAAGAAAGGTCAAATCGGTAAAATCACTGTATTAAGCAATACTAGCCTGTTAGACAAGAATTCAAAAGTAGTTCGTACTCTTAAAAAGGGTGAAGAATATCGTATTTATACCTATAAAGGCACAAATGGTGGGTTATATGGACTGGGCGGAGGTCTTTTTGTAAAGAAAAGCTCTACATTAAAATATGAGACTCCTTCTAAAAGTAAACTTACCCTATTAAATATTGTAAACAAAACACCATTAGAAGTTCATTTCATTGATGTTGGCCAAGGTGATTCTATTTTAATAAAAACCGGAAACGGTAAAACCATGTTAGTAGATGGTGGTGAAAATGGCAATGACGTAGTTAGTTATCTATCTTCTGAAGGTATCAACAATCTAGACTATGTAGTTGCAACTCATCCAGACCAAGATCATATTGGCGGTTTGATTGATGTTTTGTCTTATTATAAAGTCGGGACATTTATTAATAGTGGTAAATCTCACACTACTCAAACTTATGCTGAATTATTAACATCGATAAGTGATAATAAAATAAATTATAAAGTTCCGAAGACTGGCGATAAAATATCACTTGAGGAAAATGTAGATATCACGGTTTTACACGCAAATGAAAATGCATCTGATAATAATGATGCTTCTATTGTAATAAAAGTGACATATGGTCAAGTATCCTTCATGTTAACTGGAGATGCAGATTCAGGAATTGAAGAGGAAATCTATAATAAATTTAATGTAGAAGCTACTGTACTAAAAGCAGGTCATCACGGCTCTGATACAAGTAGTTCGAAAGCTTTCATACAAAGGGTAAAACCAAAAGTTACGATATTAAGCTACGGAGGAGATAATAGTTATGGTCATCCTCATAGTGGGGTAGTTAATAATTTAAAATCTGTAAGTTCGAAGGTTTATGCAACTGCTGATTACTGCGATATCGTGGTAACTACTAATGGGTTCACCTATAATGTTTCAACTGGTTGCAAACCAGTTTTACAAGAAGAAACAAAACCTGTGGTAATTCCAGCACCGAAGCCGACCCCGACACCAGTACAAACCGGATTTAAAAACTGTACTGAGTTAAAAAAGGTTTATCCAAACGGTGTATCTAGCGACCATCCAGCATATTTACCGAAATTCGACAGAGATAAAGACGGTTGGGGTTGTGAGTGATTCTTCTTTTATCTAATTAAAAGTTTATAGCCCTCACCCTATGAAGGTGGGGCTTATTTTCTTTCATATTCCTTTAATAATTTACGTAATTCATCTCTAGTTTGAACAGTTACATCTATATTATATTTACTCGCTTTCATTAACTGATGTTTATTCGGTAGATGATTAAAATCTTCGTATATTGCTCGGAATCTATAAGCTCCTCTTTCTACAGCAATTCTTATTGCATCTTCTTTATCTTTTGCTTCTATATATATACGTCTCATTCTTCTAGTGTCTTTCCAGTAACATTTAACTGAAAATATTCGAATCATAAATAAAACTCCAAACTTCTTTTGATTATAATTATAGCTTAAAAAATCCACCTAAGTGACCGATGTGTGACTAAAGAAGGAAAAAAAAGATAAAGAGGTGAAAATGGAATCACCACTAGTTGTAGTTGCTCAGGTGACAGATTTTCAAACTCGATTAATTTCTTTTTACTTGTTTCCATCAAGTAAACACTCCTTTTGAATTCAGAAAATCCCTATTGAAATTGTGGTTTAAAAAATAAATATTTGTAGGCAACAGTGGGAAACAGGAATCATTTCGTTTATAGAGAATAATTAGTAAAAAGGAGGATTTTTTCATGAATAATAGAGATGCATTTTTTTTACCTTTTGAAGATTTAAAAAAAGAAATTGTGAAGTTGGACGAATACCTTTCTGATTTAAAAGAGTATGAGAGAATTGTTGAAGAGGCTCAGGTTAATACGGTGCAGCAAATCGTCTTGAAAGAATTTGCTTATTTGCAGGATACGTCAAAAGTAGCTGCGAAAATGAATGACAATGGATTTACCATCGATGCTAATCCTTTTTCTGCCGCGGACATTGTTCGATTTATTAAAAGTGATGGAGATGATTTATTACATCGTGTCATTCGTCTGAATTATTGGGAAAGTTCATTACCGAAACTTCGTATGTCAGCACTATTTCCTGAAGAGCGTCCAGATTTTATAAAATGGTAACTAGATTTAAGTACAAATAATGAGCTGCATAGTCGGCTCTTTTTTCTTGTTCAACTAATGCAGCAGGTCAGCACAATAATACAACAAAATTTTCAGCGGATTTTTCAAGGTGATTAGAAGAAGACTCTCTAACTTGTGATTTAAATACTAACTGTATGAGTATTGCTGGTGTTCTAAGTTATGTTCATAACAATATTTGAGAAACCATGGTCAAACAGTATAGAACATATTTTGCCGTTTTGAATAAAAATCGGCTATATAATTTAGATAGATAACAAAAAAATAAAAATAATAGGAGGATTTTAGATGAAATTGAAAGGAATTGAATCAGCAGTACGTCATTTTAATTGGACAGAACATGCAAGTGAAGATGACAAAGTTTGGACAGATACTTTCGGCGGCTGCAGTGAGAATGTATATCATAATGATATGGGGGAGTTTACATGTTAGAAGTAAAAGTCGATATTCTTGGCGTTACACACTTAGTAGACAAATATAATGCAAAAGGGCTAATTACTCACTTTAAAGATGTTCTTGAAAACCTTGATAAACCGTTTGTTTTTGGAGATGGATTAAGTATATATTTGACTACTAAATATTACGGGAATCGGGTTTGTGGGGTGGATTCTTACTTATATTCCTTATCTAATGGAGATTATTCTTTATCAGAAATCGCTGACAAAGATGTAGAAAGGAATTGGAGATTAACTTTGAAACCTCATATACAAGAAATCGTTAGAAATAAATTTACTGAAATTTTGGGACTTCTTGAAGATACTATGGAGAATATTCTTGAACACAATAACAAGGAAGAAGCTGAACGTAAGGAAAGGAAGAATAAATACCGCATTGGAAAAGTTTATCATCAACAAATGCCTAAAGGTGGAGAAGAAGGGATAGACGGCTATTTTGATGCGGAAATTATAAACAATACCACAGGTGAGTCTACACGATTTATTGGACGAGATGTGTTTGATGTAGGAACATGGTCATTACCCTATAGATTGAATGGTAGTGAAGAACAATTTGATCATGTTAATTATACAGAAGAAGAAAAAGCTGGTGGAAAATGGCTTTCTGAATTTGGTCCATTCGCTTCAAGAATAAGAATGTAAGATGGAAAATGGAAATCTTGAATCTATCAAACATGCCTGTAAAGTAAATAGTAGTTATTCATAGGAAGGATAGGAGGGGTAAGATGAAAAAGGATGGTAAACTGAACCTCCCGATTGTCAGGAAGATTACGAAAATGCCAAGGCAATCGTGGTTGAGCATAAGAAACCAAGAGATATTAAGAAAAATAGAAAAATGGAAAAGGAGGTTCGGTTAACGATAATGCATTCTCGCTGTTTCTCCCACTCTCTTAATTTAGCGATTCAATTTTGATGCTTCAAATGATTACGGCTTAAATAATGAGAATGGCATTTATTTTATAAATGTCAAATTATTAATTATATCAAAATCTGATTAGGAATAAGAACAATAAGAACAAAAATTTGTATTGAGAAAATCAAAAAGAAATATTACCTCTAAGTATTGTTAATCTTGATACCAAAGCTTATCAAAATGATATCGTGCTGTTCCTGTAACTTTTTTTCAAAAAAATGATAATTTATGCTGCAATACTTTCAGGTTAACTGTTGCATAGGTTAGCAATAAATATTATGATGTCAATAACGAAGCAACAGATACTGTAATGCCATTGATTATTGGTTACGACGTTTTAAAAAAAAACGTATGTGTTACCTATAGTCAATGGCATTTTTTATTGTCTAAAAAAGGAGAGTAATTATGGAAATTAATACGAAATATAGTTTGATTCAATATCAACAGACGACTGTAAATTACGGCTTTACAATTGTTATAAAGTTTCCTAGTGCTGACGAGAATGTATATAGTTATTTAGAGAGTCAGTTAAGATTGAAGTAGGTAGAGCAACACGAAATCAATTTAAAAGTTCAAACATAGATGTTAAGGATATCTGTTTTGTATATTATATTACCGAAATTGTTAAACCATAAATTATGATACCTGCATAAGTAGAGGAGATTGGTTAATGATCATTGTTTTAAGTGAATCCGAAAAAAAAGAGTTTATTGGAAAGATTCCTGAAATAACAGCAAAAGTTTTTGAAGACGAAAATGAAGGAATTTTGTTTTCTAAAGTCTTGGTAATCTTTCTAGATAAAACGGTTAATAGAGTGATTTTACAAAGGGAATTATATTGGTCAACTGAGGTTGAAGAATTGAAAGAAAATTTTTCAAAATGTCTATATATAATGGCTACACTTGCAACAGAAGAAAGCTCTTCCACCTAATTCTTGTATTAATTTTAATAATGAGGCATGAAGCTACAATACTTCTATTATATAAAACAACAATAAAAAATAATAAACTTGAGAGGGATTTAAATTGACACTATATCCTCATCATATACGAAAAAAAATTGGAAAGAACATAATATCTTTTATTCGTTTAAAAGGGTACACGATAACATCGCTATCAAGATTAACTGGCATATCTGCATCTACTTTGCATTGTATAGTAGCAGGCGAAATGTCTAAGCACGAAATCTATCATAATAATATGGTGAAAATAACAGAATCTCTAAATTTACCATTAAACTTTTTTTTAGAACCACTATCAATGGAAAAAGAAAGATGGCAAATATCAACAACTAAATATATATTAACATCGTCCTCATCAACTAGGAGAAGTGAATTAGCACAGACCCTATTGGACGATTTAGATGAGTTGCTTATCATTGCTGCATTCTATATAAAGTAGGTACGTTATCACATTTATACCACTTAATCGTGTCCATTTGTATTCACAATAAGTTTGCTAATAAGAGTACGCTCAAAATAACAAGCTTTAATTGACCAAGTAGATAATCACGTTTATCTACTTGATCAATTAATAGGTACTGGCTGCTCAACCCAAACGAACGATTAATCTAAAGACTTCCGAACCTTGTATTTTTCAAATGGATTCACTATGCAAAGGATGGTGCAGATTGTTGTACTGAATGTTTTTCAAACACATCTCCCCACAAATTACTTTCGTATGCAGTAAAAGTTACACAACAATTGCATAACAAATCACCACTACTTCTTCACAAGTTATCACGTACTTATTCACAAATTATTATTTTGAACTAACTTTTATAAAAGTTACACAACTATTACACAACATGTCCTCAACAATAAGAGAATGTATACCTAACCTATCCACACGTTTTCAACCACTAGTTTTTCTCAAATTGTTTCTAACCATACTAAGGGATGAAGCAACCGGCTCGCGATAAGGGCAAAGAACAAAGGACCGCAGTTCAAGTAAGGAGCTGATCTCCATAGCTTTTCCCACTAACTCCTCTATTTTTACCTGAGAAGAAACAAAGTGAGTACTGTATCTTGAAGCACTTTTAACTAGGAAACTCCATACAAAGTATTGAATTGAGGGAAAAGTACCGAAGCAAATAGCTAATAACGACTAAAAAAGCATAGGAAAGACGAAAAATATAGACAAAATGGTCGGAGTTGAATGTATAAATATTTGAGAAAAATCATGACAGGGAGGAGCCATACCTGTCTTACAATCAAGAAGCTGGTGGAGGAGGTACCATTATATTGCCTCCAAATTCAGGGGATACAGCAGTTGGGCTTAAAATCATTGAAACATTAAAAACATCAACACTAATCATTGTAGAAGACAAGTACAAAATGGATAAATGGAAACAAGTTATTTCGGAAAACACGAATCTGTCAGAGCAAAACATTTCTGTTTTTGAACATAAGAATAGGGAACTTAAAGCGATTACAATAGGAACGTACGAAGTTGTTTGTAATTATATAGGTGAATTACATGGATTCGGATTAGTCATTTATGATGATGCTCATAAATTACCAACCAGAAAACATGAGAATACAGTTGACATAAAATCAAGAAACAAACTTGCATTAGCAGCTACACTTGCTAGATCAGAAGATAATGGCAACCTTGTTTTTACATTTGTTGGTCCAAAGTGGTTTGAAATCTTACATCGAACTTTGGTTTATAAAGGATATCAAATACCTGTTACATGTGTTGAAATAAAGGTACCATTGCAAAATGATGAATGGATAGATTATTTAAGAAGAGATCAGAGCAAAAAGGTAAATGCTGCAACCTTTAATTCAAACAAATACGAAGCTTTAATGGTTTTACTAAAAAAAGAAGTGACAAAGAGAATGCTTATCGTTTCTTTTCATCGAGAAGTGATAACAAAGTTTAAAAGTATTTTAAAAATAGATACACTTAGCAGCGATTTGAATGAAGAAAACCGACAAATGTTAATAGATTCATTCAATAAGGGTGAGATTGATAAATTACTAACAGCATCTAAACTTATTGAACATATGTCCCTTTTAAATGTTGAAGTAATGATAGCACTGTCACACCAAGAAGGTTCAGAAAGAGAAGAGTACCTTCGTCTTGGAAAACTACTTCCAAAAGAGGAGATGAAGGATAGGGCAATCTTATATTCAATGGTTTCATCAAACACAGAAGAAGAAAGATTCTACTCAAAGAGAAGAAGAAAACTTATAAACTATGGTTTCAGATATAAAATCTTAACGTATGAAGAGCTGTTGGATCGGGGGGAGTTTATTGAATCATATTGATTTATTAGTGAAATTGAAATCAGAAGAATTAAATCAGATTTTAGATACATTGAAAATTGATAACTTTGACTTTCAAGATTTATGGAAAGCAAAACTGATAGCCGAAGAGTATACTAGTGACCGTAAATTTCAAAGAGTGATACAGGAAATTGACAATCAAACAATTACTGATCTCCTTTTTTATGTAAATGTGGATAAGCCTTTAAAAGAAGAACAGGTAAAAATTCTTTCTAATTATGGGATAATAGTTAATAAGATTTTACCAAGCTATCTAAAAGAGAGTCTTCAAAATTGGTCAAGAAGCTATTTTGTAAAAGAATTCCCAGATAAAAAGGAGTCGGTACAACATACTCAATTTTTAAAAATGGTATTTGTCTTAGGCTATTTCGAGCGTCGTATTGAAATAAAGTTAAACTGGAATAGGAAGAAAGATAAGAATGTTCGTATTGCTTCAGAAGAAACCCGGGTGATTAAAGAAGATTTTAAAAAACTGATAGGATATCTTGTGGATTGTGGAATTGTAAATAAATCAAACCATGTGTACAGATTAAATCATCAAGTGTATAGAAAATGGCGGCAAGAGTCCATCTATACAAACCTTTTCAATTTTTACACAGATGTTGCAGATCAAAGAGTATTTGAATTAATGAGTAAAATATCAAGGTATCAACGGGAGGCCCATGAATGGGTGGATACGAGTATTATTATAGATACTTCTATAGAATACGATCTTACAAAACAATTAGGATTAATTTATGTACATAAGGAAAATGGTAGATCATTTGTACAATTATCACCTGAAGGGTGGTACCTTATAAAAAAGGAGTTCCATCCTTTGTGGAATGAAAAATTGTTAATCATCTCAGCAGATTATGAAGTGTTTATTCCCTTTTATTATGAGCCCTTTATTTTATTTGATCTTCTGCCGTTTTGCGAAATAGAAGACTCTAATTATTTTATTGTATTAAGGATTAGTAATGTGGAAGAAAAAAGAAAAAGTGATGACCTTGTATTCTTTTATGAAACAATAAAATCCAGAGCCTCACATATACCAGATGTTGTTAAATATGATTATGAGGTTTTATTCCATCATGAAAGTTTTGAAGGAAGTGTTTAGTGATATAGAGGAGTTTATCGATCGCAATCCCAATCGTAAATCTAACTATCTGGGGGATTGTTTTTGTTTTCGAGCATATTTGACTTATAATAAATCAGCTAAAGAAATGGGTACTTTTCGATATATTGTTAAGGGTTAACTTAAACTATTCAACAAGACAAACTTTTTGAGGACCTATTTTATGGTTAATACATCAAGTTGTAGTATTTCCTAACCGGAATACTGTCGTCTGAAAGACATTTTTATATTTTAACTGGATACTAATATATGCCGTACCTTAAAGGACAACCAAAGAGAATCCGATGGTATATTTCACTATGTTGTAGGGTCACTCTATAGATTTGTTCGATTAACATATGTGTTGGGCAAGAACGCAGATAAATAAGTTGGTTTATAAAGTGGTACAATACAGTCGGTGAAAAATTGAATTAATTTGTTTAAAAAAGATAATTAAGGAGAAATCCTCAATTATCTTTTTTTATTTGATATAACTATATTATCGAAAAAATCATAGTCAAACAGCATAGAACAAATTTTGTCGTTTTGTATAAAAATCNCTAGATTCTCCATGATATGTTCATCATATTGATAAATAATTTTTACATTTTCATTCGAAACTTTTTCTGATATTGAGAAAATTTCTTTTATAACATCCTTATTGGAGATTCTATCTATATCCTCGTATATGACTATGATTTTTTTATCTAATTTCTTTAGCTCTTTTTGAAACTCATGTAATACTTCTGATTTTGAATCACTATTGGTAAATATTAGGTTGGTTAGATCTTGTATCTTAGAAATGAACGATGATGACGCAATGTTATTTTTCATTTTATTCGCATACTTTGGTAGTATTTGATTTTTATACATCACTTCTTCAAAAGCCCTGATCAAAGTAGGCTGCATTTCGTTCAAATTACATGTCATTAAATCAATCTCAATAAATTCATATTGATCTTTAATTTTCTCTTTAAGAGCATTTATAATAAATGATTTTCCAGTGCCCCATCTTCCATTCAAACCAATAATTTGGAAGCTCTCTACGTAACTCAATAATGAGGTTAAGTCTTTCTCTCTTTTATTGATTAAGATTGATTTGGTATTTGGTTTATTTGGCCCAGTTAATAGACTCATTAAATGAATATAGCCTGTCACTATCATTACTACGAGCACAATTAAAAAACATAGTTCATCTATTCCGGATTGAGTAATACTTCCATTTTTAATGCGAGTATTTAGACAATAAACAATAAATATTGCTACATTTATTGTTAATAGAGAATTAAATAAGCTGTGATTTTTAGATAAAGAAAAATTAATAAAAATTAATATCCAAACAGTTAGGAATATTATTGTATAGTAAATCCAACTAGTTTCTATTGAGTTAAAAAATATGAATGATATTGCTATTGAAATTATAGCTTTGTTTATTATAGATTTCATAAAAGTCCCCCTAAATAGATAAATATACCATAAATTAGATATAGAGTATCTAATGTAATTCGTAGATACAATATTAATATTTGAGATCCTAGGTTTTACTTTTTTGATAGCGGAAAATGTTAATGAAACCTGTATAACAAATAGCATCGCAATTCCTTTATAGCTTTAACAAATTGGAAAAAAGAGGAGTAGAACTCCCTATAGCTGTATGTTTGGAAAGAAACAAGCACACCAACAGGTTGAACAAGGAATGTACGAACAAAGAGCGGAGAAAAGGTCAATAAATCAAAGGATATGATAAAAAAAGCAAACACCAAAATATTGCAAAATGGAAAACCAAATGTATGAGTAGTCACAACTCTTGTTTGAGTTATAAAGAGAAAAGAAAAAGAGAAAAAATAATGGAGAATAAAAGACAGGAGGTTTTAGTAAGAGAGTATTTTACAGAAATAACTTTATCATCATGATATACATTCCATTTCTTGCTACTCGCAAAAACATCTGTCCAAACTTCATCTTGTTCATATCCAGCAACTATTACGTTAAAGAATAATTAGCTAAATAATGGATAATCATCAGTGTATATATAAGCTCCTCTTTCTACAGCAATTCTTATTGCATCTTCTTTATCTTTTGCTTCTATATATATACGTCTCATTCTTCTAGTGTCTTTCCAGTAACATTTAACTGAAAATATTCGAATCATAAATAAAACTCCAAACTTCTTTTGAATATAATTATAGCTTAAAAAAATCCACCTAAGTGACCGATGTGTGATCAAAGAAGGCAAAAAAGATAAAGAGTGAAAATGGAATCGAGAAAACAACCTGTAAAATAAACACAATGAATGTGGAGTAATCAGAAAGATGCCAAAACAAATGCTATTTTGTGTCGATATATAATTATATAGAAGTTTATTTCCAATAGGAATGAGGCAAATTATGTTTCTAAATTTTTTGTTAAAGAATAAAAAGAACAACAACTCTAATAAAAATATGAAACAAACTCCAAGCACTATAAAAAAGACACACTATGATGCAACAAGAATAAAGAATGAACAAATTGCAGTTAGAAAAGGCGAACTTGGAGAATACAAAATTGACATTCAACTAACCCAAATGCCAAAAGAGTATATGTACTTGAGTGATTTATTAGTTAAAAACCCTAAATCGTCAACGGGATACTCCCAAATAGACCACGTTATCATTACTCCTTATGGATTATTTGTAATCGAAACAAAGAATTATATGGGAACTATTTATGGGGGAAAAGAAAGAAAAACTTGGTTGATTAATGGCAAGTTTAAAATGATAAATCCATTAATGCAGAACTATGGTCACATTCAAGCACTTAAAAACCTTATTGATTTAAAATACCACCAATACTTTATTTCCATGGTATCGTTTACGAAAAGATGTACGTTTAAAATTGATGAAGAGTTACGAAAGATTAATTCCAGCGAATTGGTGGTCTATGATATTGAGTTAACTGAGTTTATTAATCGAAAAGTTGCCGTACTTAAATTACATCACAAAAATTTCGTTTTAATGAAGGATGATATTGTGAAGATTTATACTTCCTTTTTGAATTCCAATATTGAAGATGAATCAATTAGAAAGCAACATATAGATAGCATACAGAGAAAGCAGAACAACTATGATGAAAGAGTCATTGAAAATAAGTGTATAGTATGTCATGCACCTGTATCAGAAAAAGTAAAATCATTCTGCCTATCTAACAAGAAATTCCTAGGAAAAGTTTATTGCTATGAGCACCAAAAAATTCTATAAAATAGGAAGCTGTATTACAGCTTTCTAAAGAATAAAAGAACGATGTTACTAATTTGTTCAACTAACGAAGCAGGTTAGTTTTTAAAACTAATGGGACAGTTTTGTTTAACAAGAACTTTGAAGATAATTGTGGTAGAAATGAGATAAAATATTAATTATTTAGAGTACTCAAAATCACATTTTAAAAAGGTGAAAATATGATAAAAAGTGAACTTAAGTTTAAGGAAAATGAGTTTGTAAAATCATCGTATGAATTGCATAATATCAAGGGTAAACTAAATAAAACAAAACAAGAAGCGAAAATAGTGATTCCTTTTAATGATTTAAAGAAAGAGAACCTTACTTTGTCTGAGGATAAAAAGTATTACCTCTTATATATAAAGCCTAGCTTTAAAGATCCTGCCAATCCCGATATTACATATGAGTTAGATTTCAAACTTGCGATAAAAAGAGAAACTATTGATAAGGAAAAACTACCGATTGAGGAGATTGTTAGAAGGGCATTTATTGAAGGGGATAGGTTTCGTAGCAATTACAACCCAAATTATGATGGAAGACTAAGAGGTGTTTATTACGGAGGAACCTTTTAAAGCCTCCAATTCTGTTAAGGGAAGACCTGATTAGTGTCCGACAAGTTTATTGGGGGGATATTTTGAAAACTCGAAAATCGTTATTCGTTTTTGTTGTTTTATTTTTAATGGTCGCAGGTTGTTCAAATGAAATAGCGAATGAAGAACAAAAAATTGAAGTTCAAAAGCGTATTGACGATGAAAACGATTATGAAGATTTCAAAGAAATAACGAATAATGATGAAGTCCAAAAAGTGAAAGAGATAGTATTTGATATCGAATGGGAAAATGCAAAAGTACAGATGGAACATCCTGCTGATTATAGGTTTATATTTCAGTATAAAAATCCTAATATAGAAGCTAAAGCCGTGTCATATAAACTTTGGATAAGTCCTAATAATGATGTAGTCGAAATTGTAATGGAAGATGATGCATACGCTAAACTAAATAAGGAAAATTCAAGTATTATAATTGAAATTTTTACGGGTGAAAACTTACCAAACTAAATACGCCTTCTTCAACTAAAGGGTGCTTTACTTCAAGAAGGAGTAAAGCCTTTTTTTTATTGAACTAAAGGAGCAGTTTAGTTCAATAAGAAAATTGGAAGGAAGTGAATGTTGTGATTCGATTTGCAGAATAAGGAATTTTCATTAATCCAATACTTGCGATAATAATATGCGTAAATTTAGTTACTATTATGGAAAAAGTAAAAAATAATGAAGATACATCAATTAATACTATAATTGTTAGTTTATCGTTAGCCTATATTGTTTTAACTATTACAATACTTGCTAGCTCTTAATCAGGTCTTGTTGAAGAAGGAAAAAATGTTTGAGTATAGAATTCATTTATAGTAACATTCTTACATTTCTGAAATTAGAAATTGGGATGCACTTAATGACGGAGGTTTTTTTCAAAGTTCAAGACGTACTTGAAAATTACAAAACAGCAGTTTACGAAAAAGATGTTGAAAAATTCTTATCCATGTCTGCTTCCGAAATGCATATTTATGATTGCTGGGGGAAATGGAAGAGAATTGTACTTGAGAGTATTATTGATTAAGTAACAGTATCAAAGGAGGATATTATGGTGAAGTATAAATAAGATTATAATTAAAAATGAGGGCAATAAATTCAATTAAATATTCTTGAAAGTGTACAAAAAAACAAACAACTATCATAACCTGTTGTTTGTTTATTTTTGTACGATTAGCCTATATTTACTTTCCGCATCACTATTTCTAAATGTTTGGAATTTAAATCTGGATTTTGTTTTAAGTACTGTATCAATTTGATTATCTGAACTCATGCTTATAGGATTTTTAATTTCTAAATAGAATAAATTACTAGTTTCTTTAGTTAATCTCATCTTATATGTTGCAATCAAATTCTTTTTATCATTTGAAAAAATGAAAAGTTGTTGATGTTTGCTGTTACTTAAACTATTAAATAATCCTCTAAAACTATTTTCGTTCTTTTTCTGGGACTTGATCGAGTGCTGAACGTAGTTTTCATTCTTCATGTTTTTAATATTT
>NZ_LJIY01000009.1:179688-216374 GCF_001420585.1 Psychrobacillus sp. FJAT-21963
TTTATTATTTTTTTAAAATATTTTGAATGCTGTACACTAGAAGTAAACAAATAAAATAAGTTAGACTTACGTATAAAATTTATTACATTCATATTTCCATATTCAAATGAATTTGTATAATGGATTTCCCCTATATCATGTTCTTGGTTGTAAAAATTTATTGAATAGAATCTTCTCGACAAGTTTCCTGTATTATTTTTTTCAAAAAAGGAGTAATTTTTTAAGTTGTTTTCAGAACCCATGTTGTTCACTCGAATAACAATTGCACTGTTAGAAAAAAACATAATATTCTCCTCCTTTGACTTAAAAGTTTTATGAAATAGCATAATTATCAACGAAATATTTTTTCAACGCTATTTTATCATCTGTATTGTCTACTAATTCCGATAAATCGCTTTTAATAGTTGAAAGTATTTCATTTAATGATTTTGGCTTTGGTAAATTTTCATTTATCAATCTTACACCTGTCTGTACGGTAGTGGCTTCATAAATAAGCTTCATTATACTATTTTGAATGTCAATGCAGATTTCCCTATTTCTAGCTTCGTTATCGTCAGAATCCCCAAAAATAAAAGCTAGCCGACCTTTTAAATCTATTTTAAAGGTTGCTCCATAATTTACTTGTGTGCCATCTCTATTACTAATAATATTTAATGTTATTTTTAATGTGTGGACTGTATCCCCGTTATGTATTCTTTGAAGAACTTCATTTGAAGACAATAAGTTTGTGCCATTTAGTGTCATTCTTTGGATATCATGAGAGTCAATATTTGTAAAATTTATAGAATCTAGTGTAATCCTATACCCCATACTAGGTAATGTATGAAGGAGTAAATTAATTATGAGTAAAGTAGTAGGTGAAAAGTCAGTGAAGTTCTTGTTTCTAATTGTTAGCGACCTTTTTAAAACATAAATAGGTTTTATTGTGTAACCTTGCATCTCAAAATATTCAAGAATATTTTTGTGACTCCTATCATTGGGAGCTTCAGATGTAATAAATTTTTTATTCTTTAAATCAAATGTAATTTTAATTGTACCAAGAGATTTTCTTCTTCTTTCACCCGTTATATAATCAATAAACTTTTCTTCAAAATCTAACTCACAATAAATTGTCTCATCATTAGCATCGTATTGAACCTCATTTCTCAATTCGTATGTAAAATCATCATACTCAACATTTTGCGAAAATAATCTTCGAATGTTTCTAGCAAATGCATCTTTATGTACTGTAGTTTCAAGTTCACTTATGTAATAAGGATTTTGGGAAGAAAAAGAATGCTCAAGAGTATAATACAACTGCTCCAATATTTCTTCCGAGTTATCTTCATGTTGACCAGTATATGTAACAATATATGCGTAACAACTGTCTTTAGTCATAAAAGATACAATTTCAGCATGTTCGTTAAGAAAATATTCCTCTATAGCTTTTAGACGTTTATTAATATGAAGATTGAACCGCATTTTCTTATTATAATAATCTGTGAATCTTTCAAGATTCATTGTGATTACCCCCTTTGTTTGTAACTGCAGTTACTGCATTATGTTATATCTTACCAAATAATTAGTTGTAAAACTACTAATTTTTGTCTACTGTAATACAAGGGGTACCAGTAATTGCAGATGGTGAATATAACATGTACAATAAAAAAGACTGAAAGGTGCTGGAACACCAATCAGTCAATGCAATAGCAGATTCCCTTCAAGGGTGTCAGCTTATATTAAGGCATAATAACCCATTCCTCGGCTTCTAACTCAAGGATGGGTTATTTTTTATGGTTTATTTAAGGGGATTTAATTTAATTCTGGAAGGTAATTGTGACATTGCCAATACTATCCCATTACAATAAAGAATTTGATAATATATGAATGAGATCAAGGCGATTACAAGAAATTTTATGACTAATACGAAGAACTTTATAATCATGTTTAAGTAATAGATTAGTTTTTAATTTGTCTAGTTGCTGACAATATTCTAAAGTACGATCTTTGTTATGGTATTGCTCAAACTCTTTGTCGTGTTGTGGACCATCGTATTCGACACATAATCTATATTTATGATAATATCCATCACAAAACAATTGGCGGCCAGTAACAGGATTTATTAAAAAATCAAAGGTCTGTTCATAAACACAAGGTTCATTTAAAATTGATTCAATCATTCTTAGATAATAAACAGATGTAGGATTAGTAGTATCTAAGTCAATTGTAATTTTTGCTAATGCATATGCATTCGTTAAACTACCAAATCTTCTTTGATAGACCTCAGATGAGAACTTGGAATCGTTATTAATAATAGCACTACTAATGAAACCATGCTGTTGAAAAACAGAGGATAATTCTTCAAGCAACTCACTCTCAGGAATATTTAAAATGATATTAGGTGTAATATCAGCTTCTATGAATGCTTCGTTCCAAGTATTGAAGATTCGATAAATAACATTTTGAGAATACTTTCCTAAGTTTAAATAAATTGATTTATTAATATGTTTGTTATTCTCTTTAAATACACGTTTTATATCTTCCAAAACTTCTTCTTTAGTATATAAGGGTTCTTTAAATGGTGTACTTTTTTGGCTTGCAGTTAACTTTATACCAGCAGCTTCATAGGCTTTATAAATAGAACGAAAATGATTAATATACATAGTTTCCGACCATTTACCATGCTTATTAATAATAGCTTTTGTCACCTTTTTAAATATACTAAAAAGTCGTTTTAGTTCATCAATTAATTGCTGTTCATTCGGTTTTGTAATTGTTCCTGTAAATTCATCTTTAAATTTAACAATTCCTCCATGGTTTTTAACAGCAAAATATGAATATTTACCATGTTGGATATAAAGTTCTTTAGTTAGTTTTCCATGTTCTTTATAAACTCGTTTTATATCATTACGGAGAGTTTCAACTGTAGTGATTTCTGCTTGTTTAGGTTTTAGATTTCCCAAATATTACCACTCCTTAATCTTATTATGGGACTCCATTTATTACTTAATTCCCTTAATATTGAACTTTTATACTTTTTATTCAGGGGATATAGCAATATTTGAGAAATAGTTGATTTTCCAAATTGCCACTTGGAAATTTAACATTATGGTCTATCTTGAAGCAAAATATACAGGGGTATTTCATTCTCTGTGGTGCAGAACTATTATGTGCTGCATGGATGGCTAACGGGGCAGCTTAGTAGAAGAACAATGAGCTGTAAAGATGGCTAATAAGAGCCTTTGGGCCCTACTTGGTCTTTTGCATTTAAAACAGTTGTTCCACCACACTAACAACTAATCACCCAAAAGCTGCAGGCGGACTTACCCTGCATTCTCTCAATCATAATCCCCCACACAAAGTCGGACCAAATTGTGTGTAGCAAACGTCTCCAAACTCTTATTTCAAGAATTCCCACTTGTTGGGTAAAAGTTACACAACTATTAACAACTATTACACAACAAATGAACAACACTTGCTCAAAAGTTCTCCCCAACATTTTCACATATGATCCATTTTCGACTGTAATATAACGGAATTTCTTAAAAGTTACACAACATATGCACAACATTTACCCAACAATTGTAGAATGCTTATTATAAACTATCCACAAATTATCCCCCACAATTACTCCCCTTTTATTTCAAACGTTTTTTCGGCTCCATCAGGAGCTGTAAATGAAAAGAACATAAAATATGAGTTAGAGTATACATATGCCAAAAATGCACGCTTTATAAACAGATACGGTTAGTCCAGTATCGATATTATTTCTAAATAGTTTCACAATAATACATATTATGGAAATAAAAAGCGGGAAAAACATCAAATTTGTGATAGTTACAACAAAGATTATGGAAAACTGAGCCCGTCAATAATTGATCTTAAAGGGTTTACGAACATATTAATATCTAGTGATTAGCAATACACTAAATATGTGATAGTTGACCAAAGTTAAAGAAAGCCTATCTCCGTGAAGTGCTTGTATTTAGGAAATCCAAAGCAAATAGTGAATTGTGGGCAAAATACCGAAACAAACGCCTAAAACTATGCCAAAAAGGCGACGGAAACACGAAAAACTGAGAATAAAAACAAGAAGTGATAATTTTTTAATCATCGTAAAGGATTACCATTTAAATTAAAGAAAGCATGAGAAATGATTGGATGAATGCATGGATAAAAGAAGAGAAGACCAACTGGAACCATTGCCAAACTCAATAAAATCATTGATACGAATGGGATGGCTAGATTATTTACAACCCAAAAAATTTGCATAAAATCGATACTAGACTCACATGCCAAATAAGTCACAAATTGAGCAAAAATCAAAAAAGCCAACGCCAAATAAATCACAAAATGAGTAGATGATGAGAAAAGAGCCAAAAAATAGTGAATAATCCAGAGTCTTTATTGGAAAGACAGCCCATTTGGAAAACAACCACATCATTCCCCACTTACTCCCCAATAGTGAATAGGCTAATAACCAAGGGAAACGGGCTCCGTCAGGAGCTGATCTCCAAAGCTTTTCCTACTAACTCCTCTACTTTTCCCCAAGAAGAAACAGAGTGAGTGCAGTACCTTGAAGCACTTTTCATTAGGAAACTCAAAGCAAAGCATTGAATTGAGGGAAAAGTACCGAAGCAAATAGCTAAAAACAGCTAAAAAATGTATAGGCAATACGAAAAACATAGACAAAATGGGAGAAGTTGATTGTGTGAATATGTGAGTGACATAGATGAGTAGCTATTATATAGAAGGAAGCCTAAATAAACGCATGAAAATGGATTGGATTAATATATGAGGGTCCATAACTGATGTGGTAAAAAGAGAGTAACGCATGATTTGTGGTCGTTATACCAACAGGTCTGATTCAGAGGAAAAAGTGGAGAAATACAGGAGAAAGTAATAGAAGAAAGAAATAGAGAGCAATAGTGGGTGTATGTTAGGTACGGCGTCTGTTCATGCAAACGAGAAATAGCTGCAAAACGTTTGGGAGAGAATAGGGAAAAATTGAAAAAGAGGGTGGGCAACATGGTTAGGCCGGCAGACCGTATGGAAAACAATTATTAATCCAACTTGGTCTGGGTTTACTTACATAATGAGAAAAAAAGATGAAAAAGTCTGGAAAAGTAGTTTAGTCAAGGGTGAGTGAGAAGTGGGGAGAAGGGGAGCGGAGAAGCGTGCTTAGAGAAGTAATATTTGTCGGGAACACAATAGAAAGAAAAGTGTGGAAAAAGGAGGGTTTTTATTATAAATAAAGAACATTATAAGGATTAGAATTCGAAACAGGGAGATTGAATAAATCATTTTAATAACTGACTTTACCATCAAAAATATAATCTAGGAGTAAAGGAGAATGAAAAATTGAATAATGATATACCATTGAAGAGAGAAAACTATACTCAAGTTGTTAAAAGGGCTATCTTGAAGGTCTGGACGAAAGATATTAAAAGTGATTATAACAAGCATTTGTTGCTTAAAGAAGATACTTTGAAAAACGCTTTCTACTATCATCTTAGAAAAAGATTAGGGGACACTTTTCTTAACAAGAATAACTTAGCTATTTTTACAGAATTCTTTATTGTTGGGGAACGTATAGACTTAGTTGTTGTTGAAATTGATCCATTAAAAGCTAAATCTAATTATCTAGGTGAATGTGTAATTAATATTCTTGCGGTAGTTGAAATGAAGTATAAAGGTGCCAATGTTCAAGATGGTATTTTTCAAGCAGACGTTGATAAAATTATGAATTACCTCATTAATAATGAAAAGGAAACATTATTCTATCTTGCATTTATTAGAGAGGTTTGGTTTCATGAAGATGAAATAGATTACTGGTTAATTCCAGAACAACAGATAGTTGCAAAAGATAGGGTAACGGAATTACTAGCCTATCATAGTATTGAGCAAGAAAAGATGATCTGGCTTGCGATAGAACATTAATAGTTACTTGCTCCCCTTGAGAAAATGTTTTCTAAAGGAGGATGTTTTTACATTAGGCTTTTATTAAAGGAATGCAAATTTTGCCTAAATTAAATTATTAGTAAAGGTTATTGGAACTAGATTTTTTGATAGATTAGTATTAGAACAGGAATTTATGATATATTACAAATATAGATATTTTAAGTAGAGGTGAACCTTATGGCCCAAAAGAATCTATTGCTTTCTTTTCGGAAAAAAATACATCACAATCAATCTCTAGTAAAAGGAAACTATAATCTTGCAGCGGGACTTTGGGAACAGGATAGTTCTTTTACCATAGAGACTTTATGGAATTCGGATCATATGTATGGAACAACACTGATCACAAAAACAAGGGAAGGAATAGACCAATCGGAAGGGAGTAATTGATTTGTTACAACAAAGTTTTTTAATGAATTTTAAAATTAAAGTTAATAAAACAAAAAAATTTACTATACCGATGAATTATAATTTTCTTAAAGGTATTTGGGAAATACAGAAGGGTTCTCCTTTTGTGAATGAAATGATAAATAGTCAACATCATGACTATGGTTCTACTTTAGTAACAGAAACCAGAGAAGGAATCGATCGTTCTGAACGTTCGTAATAAGTTTGAGAGGGATATTAATATGAACCAGAAGAGTATGTTATTAGAGTATAAAAAAACTTGTCAGCCAGCGTCAGGTACAAGAACAGAACTCTACAAGTACGATCTTCATATGGGTTTATGGAAGAATGAAAATAACGAACCCTTGATAAAAAAGTTCTTAAATGGAGGAGTAACTGAAGTTTACGGTACAACTATTGAGACACGTACAAGAGAAGGTGTGGACCGTTCCGAGAGTTCAAATGATGCGAATGTTATTATACTTCAATCAGTTGTTACTTATACAAGGGAATCAATTGATAGGAGTGAAACGTCAAAATGATAATTGAACCAAAAGTGTTGTTTGTTACTAATAAAGATGATTTTGCATGTGACTATTTAATCTACAAATTTTTGGACAAGCAGGTGCCATATTTGCGATTAAACTCTGAAGACATTACTGATGTAAGTATTTCCTATCAGCCAGAACATGTTGAGATACGTCATGAAACGCTAAGATTTAACTTATCACAAGTAAAATCAGTATACTTTCGGAGGGCACCAACAATATTTCCACCTGCTGTTAATGAAATGGATACTCAATTTATAAACCGAGAGAGAAGGGAATTTTTTGAGGGTTTATATTGTTCTCTTAATGCCAAATGGATAAATCCTATTTTTGCTACTTATCAAGCTGAACGGAAATTGCTACAATTAAATGTTGCTGAGAAATTAGGCTTAGATATTCCTAAAACAATTGTATCAAATGACCCTTTAATTATTTTGGATTTTGTAGAAGGCAAGGATTGTATAATTAAACCTATATCACATGGATTACAAGTTACAGATACAGATGTTTATTCTATATATACTTCAGAACTCAAATCGCTTGAATCATTACGAACTGACATGTTAATGGAAGCTCCTGTGCTTATCCAAGAAAAAATTCCCAATTATCGAGATATTCGAGTTACAGTGGTTGGTACCCATGTGTTTGCAGTTGAAATTGAAAAAAATGATACTGATAATGTGGACTGGCGTGTTCCTGATATTGTTAAAGGGTATAGAAAACATGAATTGCCCGAAAAAATTATCAGCCAAATTCATTCTCTTCACAATGCACTAAACTTAACCTATTCCGCCGTTGATTTTATTTTAACTCCGGAAGGCAAGTATGTTTTTCTGGAAACTAATCCTGCAGGAGAATGGGTCTGGATAGAAAAGGAATTGAACTTGAATATAAGTGATGCAATTATTCAAGAACTATTAAATTAAGTGAGGTTTGGAAATGCAACAGTGGCAAGATAAATACTTGGCTCCCCAAGTGGGTAAAAAAAAATTTTCCTTTAAAAAAGTTAAACATATAATTGTGGATTTTTTTGTATTATTAATTCATTCGTTGAGCCCTCATGAATTTCCTAAAGAGCCACCAGAAAAACTTCCGAAAATCAAATCAAAAAACTATAATGAAATATATAACATATGTAAAGACATGTATAGTAGTTCAAACGAACGAATTGATAGCCTTGAAGATAAAGCGATTAAGTTAGTATCATTTATCACCATCTTATTTACTTTAATTTCCTTTGCTTTTTTAAATATTGCCTCCATAGGTGTTAAGTATATATTACTTGCCTCCATGGTACTGCTATTGCTGGCAATACTTATTTCTTTTAGGTGTGTAAATATAAAGTCAAGGCAATCAATGTTTCTTCCTTCAATTTATGATTTCGAAAGTTTTGAACAGCCTGTTGAAAATTTTAAACTCAACAACTTTTCCGAGAAAATGCTGCAAGCAGCTGTATTTAATCAAAATGTTGCTGATAATACAGCTGATATTCTCAAATCAACAAGAAATCTATTATTTTTGTCTATCTGTTCAATTGTAATTGCATTCTTAATTGGAGCATTTTCATATAAAAGCCAAACAAAGATGACAGTTGTAAAAATCGAAAATCCCGTATCCGTGAGTCTGCTTGAACAAGAAATTATTGAATCTAATAAAACTTTAGAATCAATCAGTAACAGTTTAATTAATATTAATGATCTAAATCAATCTAAAATTCATGAATTATCACAACAAATAAAGGAATCAGAAAAAAGATATAGCGAAATTGCATCCAAAATAAGCGAAATGGAAAAAAAAATAGATACAACAAGTACAGAAGATTAGGAATTTTGTTTTTGATTTCTGATAATAATAAAGAAAAACTAAATGAGAGAATATAATAAAAGAATACATATTAATCAAACTTTTTTAGGTATTAAAGAAGAAGACTTAAAAAATTATAATCCACATTATTAAACTAAAGCAGCAGGTTTGTTGAAGAAGGAAATGCTATTTCAAACATGCTACCACAAAACCCCAGACGACACGCTCTGGGGTTTTTATTTATTCATTCATGAGATAAGATAATGGGGCATATATAAGATAATTAATTAGAGTACTAGGTGGTAAAAAATATAAAAGGGCATCAGATGCTATTTCAATTTCATCTCCACAACCTTTAACTATATCAAATGTTTTACTAATGCCTGACATATAAACTGGATCCATATAAAATGTGTTTTTGTGTATGAGAATTCTCTCTTTTATATATCTCAACAGGTCGGTTTTTAATCTGGTCTTATTCGTATCTCCATACCTACTTATCACTTCATCCACAAATTCATTAATGGTAATCCAATTCTCGTCTCTCATAATTTTCCTTTTATTAAAACAGTAATTGAGCAGGAACGTTCAAATTAAGAGCGTTCCTTTTTAAATATTATAATCATAGTTTTTTTTGTGCCATGGCATAATATTGCTCCTAAAATCTATGATATCGTAAGAACTAGCGTCCCAATTTCTCCTCTTCGCCGACTTGTAGCTTCTCCCCCGGCTACCGCTATCATATATCGATATTAAAAATGGTCAACCAGAAATATCCGCCTGACCTTATTATATGATTGGGGCTTTACTTCAAGAAAGGAGTAAAGCTTATTTCCTTATTAAGTTAACGTAGCAGGATTGCTGAACAAGAATGAAGAAATAATAAAAGATGGATTAGAAAATATTATTGGTGTTTTTGGAGTAGGAGTAGAAATTGGTTACATTCTGAGAAAAACTTTAAAATAAGAAATGAAAGCAGGCATTAATCTAACATTTATTGAATATAGTTCACAAAAGGAGTGGACAATGGATACTATTTGGCAAATAAATTCTTATCTTCAGAACTACATTGATGAAAGATATCTGGATATTTGTGGTGAGATACTTTCTAAGAAATTAAAGAACCATCCAAATCTTCCTTATAGATCGAATGGGATAACTTGCAATAATATTTTTGAAGAACTAGTTTTTGTAACTTTATATGAAAGTAATTTATTTGCGGAGTTGCAAAAGAACATTAGTTTTGAAATTTATGACCTTTTGAATAATCTACCACAAAATGAAGTTAAGTTATTGCTTTTAAAGGATGTTGATCCTTTAGGACCTTTAGAAAAGAGGGGGATTGAATTTATCGCAGCAGAAATGCTTACTGTTATTAACAATAAATTAGTTGATTATTTTTCCGATTTATCTGATGAGAAATATGCACTTTTTACCAAAAAAGTAATAGGGGATATAAAGGACTTTACCTTTAATAGTTCTGTTGCAGGTGATTATAATACTAGTAACTATTGGGAAGAGTATTGTGTCATTCTACAGGAAGGATATGATATTCTTTATGAGTTATGCTATGGTGACATTTATAGTCACATAGAATTTAAACTTGAAAAATCAAGTAATCCCGATCTAACAATACTTTACTCTGGTACAGATGAGATATATGTAGAAGATTACAACAATCCTTTTAGCCCAATTGATATTTCAATAATTTCAGAGAAACTTTATGAATCTGTAAAATTAGAGGCTTCCTATGAAGATATCAGTCATTGTCTTTACTCTGATGAAGATGAGAATTGAAAATTGTTTGGAATATCATTAGAAAGTACAATTGATAATTATAATATTTTTAGTTAAGGTAACAAAATATTATAGTGGATAATATCCAACCTATGAAACCGTTAAATCATAAAGAGCGGTTCAGATATTGAATGAAACGTTAAAGGGTCTTAAATGGAAAAAGAATATAGCAACAAAACTGATAATGTATAGATCGTTTTGGGACGAGGAGATTTACATGAGTATTAGGCAAGAAATGATCTCAATGGAGTAAAAATGATAAAACCTACAGTCGAATAAATCCCAAAAATGAAAGCCAGCCCCGAACAGTTTACAGAAAGCTAAAATAAAACGCCCCTCCTAGGAGCGTTTTTTAGCTTTTATGCATTTAGCATATTTATGCTAGCTATTGAACTTGTGAATCTAGATGTTAATCCGATTATGATCTCAGTAGCTAATTCAATTTTGTACATCAATACAGAACCTGTTATTAAATTTGGTCTTTTTTATTTACGATTGAAATGTTCTTAAGTGTCTAAAGACTATTTTCGTTAACATACTTGATGAGATATTTAGTTAATAATTAAACTGCAGATTTAATATAAAATTGTTAAATTAATAAAGTGGAGTAAGAATTTGGTGTATATGAAGGGCAGATCACTCCATTAATATGAATAAAATCAATGTTTCATTAATGTATTGTTTACTAATTAGCTATGTTGCTATCAAGAAATTGGAGGTAAAGGAATGACTAAAGAAGAAGAAATTATGGATTTTCTACATCAAAAGGTTTTTGACCCTGTACTTCAATCAAAAACCGCATCGGAGTCAGTAAAAAAAGGAATTCGGTATACCGTAATAAGGTTAAATGAAAGAAATGCTGAAGCAATGATTAAGTATTTTTGGTCTGCTATTGTGGGTACAGAGAAAAGTACAAAGTTTGCCAAGTTAATGAAAGAGCAAGGATTTAATAGATTTGAAGAAGTCATCGATGAATTTAGAGACCGTTTTGATAATAACTGGATAAATAAATAGCAGAAAAAGAAAAGATAAATATTTGGAAGGAACGGAAAAAATGGAAAATCAACAATTGAAAAATTTATTATATGAAATTAATGATTACCATTATAAAACATTAGATAAGTTTAGCTTATATTTATGTCATGAGTTTGAAAAATCAAATAATATTACATCTAAAGTAATTCAAGCAATTGTAGATTTATACCATGCAGCAAGTATAAATCTTTCTGAAACAATTATTGATAAGGATAATAAGATTAAAGGCCAATTTAAATCTTCATACCATCCCGCAGTAACGGCAGATTTCGAGTATCTTATTGCCAGATTTCTTTATCACATTGGAAATATGTATGAAAAAGGATGGAGTGTTGATTTACGAAAGCAGGTCAAAAATGCTGCACCGGACATAAGAATTTCAAAGAATGGTGAAACATTGTGGATATTAGAATTAAAAGTAAGCATGAGCTGGTCAAAATCCTTTGTTAGCCCTACCTTTTATGATAAAGCTAAAGAAGACTTTGTGAATAGAAAAAAAGACTGGGATCCAGATATATTTAATCAAAAACAGTCTAATACATTAGATAAATATTCAGCTGTTTTTAATATTCCTAAAGAAAAAATCTATTTTGTAACTCCTTCTTTAGCGACTATACATGATAGAAATCCAAAGTTGACAATTGATAAATATCGTAGTCACTTCAAGAAGGTATCAGGATTACCTAGTGACAACTTTGTAGTATTTAATGAAAACTTATTTCAAAAATTAAACGTTTCAGAAGAAGCGGATCTGCCATTTATTGCAACTAATAATTTGGAAGAAATGTTGATGAAGTTTATTGAAAATTAAAAAAATAAACGGATTTTCTTCTTTTGATATGTCACGGTGAACCGTATCAGATGAATTTTACTATTTCTTTTTATCCCGAATTAAAAGTGAAAAATAAGAAAGAACTTTGTCCCCACAACTTATTTTTAATACTCGTAGTCAAAAACGTAGTCAAACATTTTTAATAGCAACTATAAACACTTGAAAATACTGGTATTATAGCCTTTCATGGGATGGTTGGTTCGACTCCCGCCGTCTCCATACAGTGAAATGTACTGAATTTCATGGAGTGCCATAAATGTTGATATATCAACATTTATGGCACTTTTTTTATGCCTTTGAGTTGTCCTGAATTGGATTGAATCCTTATTAGAAATGGAAAACCATGTGATAACAGGTAGTCATAAAATGTCGGATACAGTAATAGCACAGTTCTATGTAGCTATTACTAGAAGTAAGAATAATGTTACTATATTGTCAGAAAAGAAGTAGGATTACTTTAAACGGTTAACCAATTGGGAATACGGTGTTATTAAGGTTTAAAACAGGATTAATGTAAAGAGTTAGAATAAAGGAAGTAAAAATAATTTTCAAACCTCAAGATTTATGTTTCATATTAAATTGGTTTATGCTTTTTTTTTACATTAGTAACTAACACTGTTTATTTAGATGTGGAAGTTTTAATCATTGACCAATAATTAAATGGATGTGTTAAGATTTTATTCAAAAAACTTAAACCGCACATAATAATAATTATATGCGGTAGAATGGAAGTATAGTTGGCCGTCTGCTAATCGAGAATTAGGATGTTTAATGCATTAAATTTAAATTANTTATTATTTAATAACCATACATAATTATGCCTATGGGCAAACTCAGAGGTGGGAAATGTCAAAAGAAAACGCAAGATTGATGATTTCAGATATTGATATTGATATCGAAGATTCATTCGACTTTGACGAGTTAGAAAATAAATTGCAAAGCGAGTTGGATCTTCAACTTTCACATTTAGATGTTTTAAAGGTTGAAAGGGAAAAAATTGGTAGTACAGAAAATTTAGGAAATACAATAATGAATGTGGTTTGGGAGCAATTTACTAATCAGATTGCTGCTAAAGCGGGAGAAGATTTTATAAAAGAAAACAAAGACCTTAGGTTGGATTTGAGAAAAGAAGCTCATATTCAGACCACTGAAAACTTTGAAAAAGGTAAAATAGCAAAACATAATACCTATATAAACTATCAGGAACGGTACGACAATACTCAAGATAGCTTTGAAAAGAATGAGAATGGGGAAATTAAAACAAGATTTGATGATAGAACCGGAACATATAAAAAGGTATTGCGACAAGATAAAAAGGATGAAAATAAAAAGATAGTTAGACATGGTGTACGACATGAGTTTGATCAAGGGAGAGATAAAGGTTCAACTAGTGTACACAAAGACCATACTGTTTCAGTAGGGGAAATTATTAGGGATTCAGAAGCAAATGCTCATTTAAGTAGAGAAGAACAAATAGCTTTCGCCAACAGTGATAAAAACCTCAATGACTTAGATGGAATCGCTAATATTTCGAAAAATGATAGTAGCATGAATGATTGGTTGTACAGTGAACGTGATGGCAAAAAGCCCGCTGAACGATTTAATATCAGTGAAGACGAGTTAAGAGAACAAGACCGAATAGCCCGTGAAGAATACGAGAAAAAAAAGCAAGAAGGAATTCGAAAGTCTATAGAGACAGGAAAGCAATCACGTAAGGAAGAAGCTTTCAGAATAACAGGAAAGGCACTTCGTACAGCTGTTATGCTAATGTTTACTGAATTAATTAAAGAAGTAATTTTCAAACTGATTAAATGGTTGAAATCTTCTCAGAAAAGTTTGAATACACTACTTGATCATATTAAAGAAGCGATTAGTTCATTTATAAGTAAATTGAAAACACATTTGAAGAATGCTGGGAATTCAATTCTGACGACTATTTTTACTGCGATATATGGACCAATAGTAGCAACGATTAAAAAAGTATGGACTTTATTGAAACAAGGATGGAAATCGATTAAAGAGGCCATTAACTACCTTAACAATCCCGAAAACAAAGACAAGCCTTTTGGTATCCGTTTACTTGAAACAGGAAAAATTGTCATGGCTGGATTAAGTGCTGTTAGTGCAATATTACTTGGGGAAGCAATTGAAAAAGGTTTAATGACAATTCCGTTTCTTGCAGTGGAAATCCCATTATTAGGGAGTTTAGCGAATTTGATCGGATTGTTTGCAGGTGGTTTAACAGCAGGGATTATTGGTGCAATAGCAATAAACTTGATAGATAAAGTGATAGAAAAAAAACAGATTACTCATAATGTAGGACAACAAGTCGAAAAAGGGAATGAAGTTTTGAATACGCAATCCCAATTAATAGATTTGAACAGTGAAAAACTAGTAAATACGAAGAAAAAGGTGTCTCATTCCATAATTGAAAGACATGAGTTGGCTAAAGTAGAAATGAATCAATCGCTAAAATCAATATTTGGAGAAGATATAACAAATTCAAAAGACAACAAGGATTCATTTGATGAGATGGAGCTAATGATCAAAGAGCTTTTGGAATAAATTTTACACTCTATGAGTGATGATACGGAGATTAATAATGATGATGAATTTGATATTATGTCCAATGAACTTAAAATCTTATCGAAGTAGAGGGTTAATATGAACGAACTAGTTATTCAAACACATAATTTTCAAAAAGCCAAAAATCAGTTAAAACAATTTTCTATGACGAAAGCAGAAGAATTAGCTTTAAAAAAAGTTGACGTTGATGGGGGATTGTTTAATTGGTTTGATCATAAGGTAACAGGTCAAGAATTAAATGTTTTAACAAATCAGGTACAGGATTATCTAATCAAATTCAATACTCTAAATACAAAGTTTATTAAAGAATTTGGAGAAGTTTATAATGCGTTGGAAGCATTAGATAAAGAATACATACAAGCAATACTAATTTCCATTAAGGCTGCTGAAAAAGCAAGTAAAGAAGCGAAAGATGCTCAAAAAGATATCAATAAAACTATAGAAATGCAAAAACAAACAATATTAGTCTTAAAGAATTTTAAGGACAAGTTGGATAAATATGAGCATCTTGAAAATGTTGATGAAGTGTGGAAAGATACACAAAAATCTGTAAAAAAGCTAAAGTCAATAAATACAGAATTTGATAGCATAAAACAAAACGTTGAAAATCAAGCTAATACGATATTTTACTTGAATCAATTTAATGAAGAGTTGAGCAGGTACAACCATCTTAGAGATATTGATCAATTATGGGAAGATGCTCAAACTTTCAGTAAAAATATTAAATTGATTAATACGCAAATTGAAGCTATTAATAATTCAATCAAAATTCAAGGTCACGAAGTGGATACCTTAAATCAATTTAAGGATGAGATAAACAAGTACAACCATCTTGGTGATATTGATCAATTATGGGAAGATGCTCAAACTTTCAGTAAAAATATTAAATCGATTAATATGCAAATTGAAGCTATTAATAATTCAATCAAAATTCAAAGTCACGAAGTGGATACCTTAAATCAATTTAAGGATGAGATAAACAAGTACAACCATCTTGGTGATATAGATCAATTGTGGGAGGATTCTCATAAATCTAAGGTAGAAGTTAAATCACTTTACGAAAAAGTGGAAGGTCTTGAAAATCATTTGTATGTAGCGAAGCAACAAATGAATGAAGATAAGGTGAATTACGAGAGCCAGATTAATACTCTGTTTAAGAAAACGAAAATTGCTTATGCCTTAGCTGGAGGTTCTATAGGTATTGCATTAATTCTAATTATGGTGAATATATTGGGGATTCTGTAATGGGAAATAAATACAAAAATGATTTTTTAGATTTAGCTTCGAAATTAGATGCATTGGTGGGGGAGCATGGAGAAATAACGAAGCATGCAATAGCAATTGCGGATAATCAAGATCGAATAGCGACAATTACCTTACTTAAAAAGATATCCGATGTAGTTGATTTGAAAAACCAAACCTCAGAAGTTAAATTGTTGGCAAAAGCATTAAAGGATAGCTTAATTAAATATTATGGTTATATTACAGTCGTAGATATTTGTAATAAAGAATTAATAGTCGAAGACAATCGGACTTTGCCTGAATTGCTATCTGATTTAAATGAATTAATTGGTTTAAGTAATGTAAAAGCAAAAGTAAATGATCTTATCGCTTATCAAAAGGTACAGCAATTGCGTAAAATTAAAGGATTACCATCTACTAAAAACACCCTTCACCTTGCCTTTATGGGAAAACCCGGAACAGGGAAAACTACTGTGGCCAGAATTGTAGGAAGAATTTATAAACAGATAGGATTACTCTCGAAGGGACATTTCATCGAGGTTTCTAGAACGGATTTGATAGCGGGTTATCAAGGTCAGACAGCTCTGAAAGTGAAGAAGGTTATTGAAAAGGCAAAAGGCGGTGTGTTGTTTATTGATGAGGCCTACAGTATAACCGAAAATGACCATAGCGATTCTTATGGTCGAGAGTGCTTGACTGAACTGACAAAAGCGTTAGAAGATTATCGTGAAGATTTGGTTGTGATTGTAGCTGGCTATACAGACCCAATGAATAAATTTTTTAATTCGAATCAAGGGCTTAAATCTCGCTTTAACACATTTATCGAGTTCGAAGATTATACAGCAGATGAATTAGAAGAAATTTTATTGATGATGTGTAATAGCAATGAATATGTTTTAAATGAAGAAGTTAAAAAGAAAATTAATATGGCATTAAAAGAATTAGTAGAAAAGAAAGATGAGAATTTTGCCAATGGTCGCTTGGTTCGAAATATTTACGATGAGCTGATTATGAACCATGCTAAAAGAGTCGTGGATATTGAAAACCCAAGTAGAGAAGAGTTGTCACTTATAATTGCTAGTGATTTTAGGAATAAGGAAATTGAGGATATGGAAGCATTCTAATGAGAAAAAGACAATGGTAAGAATGATTTACCATTGTCTTTTAGACTTTTAAAAAATTATATTGAAGCTTATCGTAAATATATGAATATCTGTTGTTTAATAAAAGAGCGTGATGTCAGTATCTCAATACCTGTGTGAGTTTACCAGTTAAACAACAATATTGATTATTTAGTAAGAACAATTAATCATTTGCATGTAGAAAACAAAGAACTAGTTCCAGTGTTTTTGGATATGATAGAAAGTTATAATTTCATCGATTTAGATATTGAAATAAAATTAAGGCTGAAATCTCAAGCGAGGATCCAGGTCGTCGTTTGCAGGATGCAATTGCAATTTAGGAGTTAATGTTCATCTGAACTACAAACATAAAAGAGTGACCCGAAAGCCTTGCTTTCAAGTCACTTTTTCTATCACTCATCAAGTTCTGAAACAGTTACAAATGTATACCCTTCACTGGTCAAAAATGCGAGCACATTTTCTAACCCTTGGGCAGTAGATAAATGAATATCGTGCATTAAAACGGTGCTTCCGTCATGAACACTACTTTTTACAGATGCTAATAATTGAGAGGCATCACGGTGTTTCCAATCAAGCGTATCAACATCCCATAAAATAACTGGTAAGCTCATAATGTTCAACATGTCATCATTAAAAGCACCGTAGGGTGGACGAAAAACAGTAGGTGCTTGGCCAGTGGCTTGTTCGATGATGTTGTTTGTTCTTAATACTTCCTCCGTGATAGCATCCGATGACATATTCGTTAAGTTTGCATGAGTCCAAGTGTGGTTGCCTAGCTCATGGCCAGCTTCCAACACATCGCTCGCGATTTCTGGATAGAATTCTACTCTGCTCCCAAGCATAAAGAATGTTGCTTTAGCATCGTACTTTGCTAAAGTTGCGAGAATTTTAGGAGTGACTTTTGGATCTGGCCCGTCATCAAAAGTTAGGGCTACTTGCTTCGTTTTTGCATTTCCTATTTGTACGTCAACTTGAGTTTCAGTCTCACTGCTATTGTTATCTTCTTCAATATCCTCAGAACCTTCTTCAACAGGCGGTTTCGGTAATAATTCAACTGAGTTATCGAGTTTATAAGGTGCAACTAGTTGTTCTGTTAGCTCGGCAAGTGGGACAGCAATAATCGGTGCACCTGCTGCACCACTAGCTATTTCATACTCATCAAAATATATAACAAGTGTATCGTCTATTAACGCAAACTTCTCAAAGTTACTCCACTTCGGTTCGGTAGCTAGCATCATTTCTTCTTCTAGCACTCTATCTTTCAAGCTTGGGTCATTTTTAATGCTATCTCGTACTAATGATGAAAGTTTTGCAAGTTTAGATTCGTCATGTCCAAATAAATCATCAACCTTTATAATTTCTTCAGACTCTGTGTTGAAATGAATCGTTTTAAAATTTGTATAACCATTAGCAGCCCCTAAGTACGTTCCTGTAATCATTACAAAAGAATAAGACCCTGATGTATGTGGAAATGTTTCAAACGCGATGTTCAATTCTCCGGGAGTCTTACTACCAATTCGTTTATTTTCTTGCATGGCGATTAAATAAGTATCAAGTTGTTCATCTATGTATTTTTTAATCTGTACATTAAATGATTCTACTTTGCTTTGTGGATATTGTATTGAGTAAGGAGAATATTCGTCATTTGATACCTCCGTCTTAATAAGTATTCCAGGAAAAGCCGATTCTTCTTTTGTTATTTCAGGGGCATTTTTGTTGTTGGTGGTTTGTTTTGCATTGCTCTTTGTTGAGTAACTTAGGAAGATGAGGCTTATACTCAGTAGAGCAATTAAACCGATACAGGCAACATCAATCCAAGGTCCACGATGTTTGTTACGGGATTTGGTCATAAACTGGGATTCTCCTTTCTTTCATTATCTGTAATTCTGATTACGTTTCGTGAATACGTATCATACTATTAGACTCCTGGATTGATAAAAAAGTTTGCTATAAAAATAACTTTTAGAAAAGTAATGTCCAGTTTTCTTAATCATTACAACATTTCAATAACGTAGTCTTGCAGATTTTTTACTGATAACTAACTTTATTAAAGTGAAAGTAGATGTAAATCTGGTAACAATATTTGCTTTGGTTAGTCCGTGACGAGGAGTTTAGTAATCCATTTCTACCCAATGGGCAAGTATGGTATCGCTAAAATGGTACTTGAAACATAGCGAATTAATTTTGTTCCTGCTGAAATAGCAATGAAATAGAATTGTAAGAGGGACTACTGGGTTAACATAGGAAGAGTTTCATAAGAAATTTCAAAAAGTTTATTAACATAAAAAACCATCTCACAATTCCGAAAATTTGTGTTAAAATAAACTATCAGTCTACTTAAAGTTTATATAAGTATTTATTATCTTAGCTTGCAGAAGTGGCTGTACGTTTATATCATGGGAGATTTAAGAAAATTAAGGGGGATAGGAAAATGAAAAGTTTAGTTGTTAAATGGAATCAAGTGAGCCTCGTAAAAAGGATTGTTTTGGGTATTATTGTCGGACTTATATTAGCTTTAACCCTTCCTAAGGCTGCAAGTTGGGTTTCCATTTTTGGTTCTTTATTTGTCGGTGCATTAAAGGCGGTTGCGCCAATATTAGTGTTATTCATAGTGATGCATGCGATTGCCGTACATAAAAAGGGTAAGAAAACGAATATGAAATCGATTCTTGTTCTTTATGCTCTTGGTACATTCCTAGCTGGAGCTGTCGCTGTAGTTGCAAGCTTTATATTCCCGACTACGCTAACACTGACAACAGGAGCAGAGGGCGTTACTCCACCAGAGGGTATTCTTGAAGTTTTAGAAACATTATTATTTAACTTAGTTGCCAATCCGATTGATGCAATCATAAATGCTAACTATCTAGGTATATTAATGTGGGCTATCGTTCTTGGGATTGCATTAAAAAGTGCAAATCAAAATACGAAAGACATGTTAGGAAATTTTTCGGATGCAATCACTAAAGTAGTACAATGGGTGATTAGTTTAGCACCGCTTGGTATTATGGGGCTTGTTTTTGATGCAATTGTAACAAGTGGTCTTTCTGCTTTACTTGAATATGGTAGATTAATAGTAATTTTAGTTGGATGTATGTTGTTTATCGCGCTTGTAGTGAATCCATTAATCGTATTCATCTATACGCGAAAAAATCCTTATCCACTTGTTTTTATGGTTTTAAGAGAAAGTGGTATTTATGCATTCTTTACACGTAGTTCAGCTGCAAATATTCCAGTAAATATGAAATTATGTGAAAAACTTGGCTTAGATGAGGATACTTATGGTGTATCAATCCCTCTAGGTGCAACTATTAATATGGCTGGTGCAGCCGTTACAATCGCTGTGCTAACTCTTGCAACAGTAAATACACTAGGTATTGAGGTTGATTTTGTGACTGCGCTTATGCTTACTGTTTTAGCAGCTGTTTCTGCAGCAGGTGCATCGGGGGTTGCAGGTGGATCACTGTTACTAATTCCACTAGCATGTAGTTTATTTGGAGTTCCTGCTGATATTGCAATGCAAGTTGTTGGTGTTGGTTTTATCATCGGTGTTATTCAAGATTCTTGTGAAACTGCACTAAATTCATCTTCTGATGTACTGTTCACAGCTACAGCTGAACATGCTAAAGAACGTAAAGAAGTTAAACAAGGTAAAGTAGTACCTGCGAAATCTTAGAAAATAGGCAAATAGTAAAAAGAATAAATAGACTGCGATTTATGAAGGTTAAAAGCCACGATTACCGAAGATGATTCGGAGATCGTGGCTTTTTATCTATCGATATAGTGAGATTGATAGACAAAAAACGCAAGAGGGAATAGTTTCCTTGGACATGATAAGTTAAAACTGTATACTTATTAAGTAAGTTTGAATGGTCAGACGTTCAACCTTTTAATATTACAACTTTGTGGAGGCATTCAATGAATTATTTTATCTCAATCGTAGGCTTAATTGTTGTGCTGGGTCTTGCCTGGGTTGCAAGTAACAATCGGAAAGAAGTAAAAATTAGACCAATTATCCAGATGATTATTATACAGTTAATTTTAACTTTTATATTACTGAATACCAAATTTGGATTGATTATTATTGAGGGAATCGCAGCCGTGTTTACAAAATTATTAGCTTTCGCTAATGAAGGAATCAATTTTGTATTTGCTGGCATTGCGAATGAAGGACAAGCTCCTTTCTTCTTAACTGCTTTACTTCCTATCGTATTCATATCTGCTCTGATCGGAATTCTGCAACATATTAAAGTTCTTCCTTTCATTATGAAATGGATTGGTTGGGCAATCAGTAAAGTAAACGGCATGGGTAAATTAGAATCTTACAACGGAGTAGCATCCGCTATTGTTGGACAATCTGAAGTATTTATTACTGTGAAAAAACAGCTTGGACAATTATCCCCTCAACGTCTATATACATTATCTGCGTCAGCAATGTCTACTGTATCGATGTCTATTGTCGGTGCTTATATGACGATGATTGAACCGAGATATGTCGTAACGGCAATCGTGATTAATTTGTTTGGAGGATTCATCATTGCTTCCATTATTAATCCTTACACTGTAACTGAAGAAGAAGATCTCCTTGTTGTGCAAACAGAAAAACAAAGCTTCTTCGAAATGCTGGGCGAATATATAATGGATGGATTCAAGGTTGCAATCGTGGTTGCTGCGATGTTACTAGGATTCGTTGCACTAATGGCAGGAGTAAATAGCGTATTTGATATGATATTTGGAGTCACATTCCAAGAAATTATTGGATATGTCTTTGCTCCAGTAGCGATTTTAATGGGTATACCCGTTTCAGAATCAGTTACAGCTGGCGGTATTATGGCTACCAAACTAGTTACAAATGAATTTGTAGCGATGCTTTCCTTAGGTGAATTAGCGTCAAAACTGAGTGAACGCTCCATCGGAATTATTTCGGTTTTCCTTGTTTCTTTTGCAAACTTTTCTTCCATTGGAATCATTTCAGGTGCTGTAAAAGGTCTACATGAAAAACAAGGTAACGTAGTAGCACGATTCGGCTTGAAACTATTATACGGTGCAACGTTAGTAAGCGTTTTATCAGCAGTAATTGTAAGCTTTATCCTATAAGCAAAAAAAGAAGAACCTTTAGTCGTTGCGAGGGCACTGAAAAAGTCTATAGAAGCAGTTATTAACATTCAAATTGTTAATAGCTGCTTTTTCTTTTAAACCATGCAATTTATGGATGAGGTTTTAGGCAGGCAGTACAGAATCCTATCTCAAGACATTATAGAATGAAAAGTGTATGGTAATAATTGAATATATAAAAATTGAGGGAGGACTATATATGAATACGAAATATGAAAAAATCTTTCAAACCTTTACCTTTCCTTCAGGGGTAGAAGTAAAGAATCGTATTATGGTCGCACCAATGACCAATTATTCATCTCACGATAACGGGGAAGTATCTGAAGCAGAGCTTGCTTATTACAAAGAGCGTACTGGCGGTGTTGGGACATTTATAACAGCATGTTCTTATGTTAGTAAGGATGGAAAAGGGTTTCCGGGGCAGTTTAGTATTGACGATGACTCTTTCATACCAAGCTTGAAGAGATTAGCTGAAACCATTCAATCAAATGGAACGAAAGCGATTATCCAAATTTACCACGGTGGTAGACAATCTCCAACAGACTTATTGCCAGATCAGCAGCCTGTATCGGCAAGTGCTGTTGCAGCGGAAAGAGAAGGTGCACCTGTCCCTAGAGAAATGTCCGAAGAAGAAATACAGAATACGATTAAAGCTTTCGGTGAGGCGACAAGACGAGCGATTGAAGCTGGTTTTGATGGAGTAGAGATTCATGGTGCTAATACGTATCTACTACAGCAATTTTTCTCACCACATTCCAATCGTCGAGATGATCAATGGGGTGGATCGCTTGAAAAGCGCATGAATTTCCCGTTGGCTATCGTAGATGCTGTAAAGCAAGCTGTCGCTAAACATGCAAAGGCACCGTTTGTTGTTGGTTATCGTATCTCACCTGAAGAAGGTACAAATCCTGGGATTACATTAGAAGATACTATTCAGTTTGTAGATAAATTAGCGGAACAATCCCTCGATTATTTACATATTTCTGTAAACACATTTTGGAATGGGTCTTTCCGTGAGAAAGATAAAACTCAGTCTAGGATTACTAAAATTCATGAAGTAGTTGGGAGTCGTGTTCCAATAGTCGGTGTAGGTTCATTACATACACCAGATGATGTAGTGGAAGCGTTAGAAACTGGAGTCCCTTTAATTGCTTTAGGTCGTGAATTACTAATGGAGCCAAAATGGATAGAAAAAGTTAAGGCTGGACAAGTAGAACAAATCCGTACAACATTATCTAGACGTGATCAGGAAAAATTAGTAATTCCAGATCCATTATGGCAGAAACTTGTGAATGTAAAAGGTTGGTTGCCAGTAGTTGAATAAATTACTTTCGATGAAGGAACTCACAATTGATGAGTTCCTTCATCGTTTTTTTCTCTGTAAAATAGTATGGCTTAAATTGTCTTTAAAAAACTAAATCCAATACTCCAACATTTGCTATTAATAATAACCTCTGTTTTGGCAAAGATAATTTTTATGGAGGTGAAGAAAAATGGCAAACAACAATAAAAACAATCTTCCACTTGAAAGTCAAACAAATGCTCAAAAAGTAAAACAACAAAATGCGCAAGCAAATCAAAACGCTTCTCAAGCTGAATTTGGATCTGAATTTGGAATTTCTCAAGAAGCTCAAACAAATGCACAAGAAGTAAAACAACAAAACGCTCAAGCAAACCAGAAAGCACAAGCTCAAAGAAAAAATAATAAATATTAATTAAGAAATGATGGGAGCTCAATGCTCCCATCGTTTTTTAAATTATGCATAACGACATAAATAAATGGAATATTTGAGCTTAAGACAAGCTAGTCCAAGTGATGGTATAATTGGAATCTATGTACATAAGGAAGCCATGAGTTAAGAGTAATATATCTAAAACTTCTTCCATTGATTAAAATCGAACGGAGGTGTCATGATGAATAAAAAATGGACGATAGAAGGTATACGTGATTATGTAACAAAGAACTCAGAAAGCGTATTACTTTCAACTGAATATGTAGGATACTCGCAAAAACTACTATTTAAATGTTCGTGCGGAAATAATTTTGAAAAGACTTTTACGAAATTTAAAGGTAGTAATCAAAAAAAATGTCCAAATTGCCAAGAAGCAAGACCTTCGCGTTAATTTATGATGATATTGAACAGTTTAATCTGAAAAACCAGACTACAGCAATTTAAGCTATGGTCTGGTTTCTTAGTTTTATTCTATTGCAGTATCTTGCTCAGCAGCTTGACTAACACGTTGTTTCTTCGATTTTCTAAAGTAAAGTAATTCATATATACATGGGATTATAATGAGTGTAAGTAGAGTAGCCATTGCTAATCCTCCAATTACAACAATTGCTAGACTTTGCGATACTAAGCTTCCTGTTTCTGCTTGTTTCATTAATAATGGAAGCATTGCACAGATTGTTGCGATTGCAGTCATAAAGATTGGTCTCATTCTTGTAGCAGTTGCTTCAACAAG
Source organism: Psychrobacillus sp. FJAT-21963 (assembly GCF_001420585.1). NCBI lineage: Bacteria > Bacillati > Bacillota > Bacilli > Caryophanales > Bacillaceae > Psychrobacillus > Psychrobacillus sp. FJAT-21963. The sequence continues at coordinate 204,576 of NZ_LJIY01000009.1, forward strand.
GGCATCACGAATAATCATTTTTTGTTCATTTTGTTTTACGCGATCTAAAAGCACTATCGCATTTGTTACTACGATACCTATTAGCATTAATGCTCCTAAAAGTGCTGTAATGTCTACTGGAATCCGGCTAATGAGAATTCCTAAAATTGCTCCAATTGCAGCAAGCGGAAGCGAGCAAAGAATTGCAATTGGTGCTTTGATTGACTTAAATGTCATAACCATAATTAGAAATACAATTCCAATGGAAACAAGCATGATAAGGAATAAGTCTGTAAAGTCTTCGGACTGCTGACTACTTGCTCCTCCAATTAGAACCTCGACATTTTCTGGAATGTCTATACCTTTTTTGTTCTCTTTATCCCCAAATATCTCTAAGCTAACTGCACTTGATATCTCTGATAATTTTGTAGGATCAACGGATGCTGTCACACGAAGGTAAGCATCTCCATCTTTATGGAACTGGCTCGTTGAGCGTTCTTCACTTTGTAATGTAGCAATATCAGATACAGGTACTAGGCCGGTTTCAGTCATGACTTGTATGTTCTCTAAGTCTTCCGGTGTCTCTGCATCTAGGACAGGCTCTAAAAATACAGGTTTTTGCTTGTCATCTAAATTTATCGTACCAATCGGTGTTTTATTTAACATGACACCTAATTGTTGTGCAACTTGTGCTGTATTTCCTTTCGTTGGATCTACAACAAGGGAGTATACGGTTTTCTTTTCATCTTGGTTGGTTGTAACTTCTTCAACGCCATCTATATTTTGTACTTTTTCTTTTATTGTTGTTGCGACTTTTTCAAGGTCAGTAATATTTTCACCAACAACATCGATAGTGATATTCGTGCTTCCTCCGCCCATCATAAAGGAGGCTGTATTTACTTCTAATTTAGCATCAGTGTATTGATCTTTTTTCTTTTCCATTTCTTTTACAACGGCATCCGTATCCTTTTTATCTTCCAATAAAATGCTGAAGGATGCTTCAGTCGGCGATCCAACCCAGCCATATTGTGCTGCTTCCGCTGGAGAACCTACTTGTGCAAAGACATATTGTACTTCATCCATCTCTAGAATAGAGGATTCAAGTTCGAACGTATTTTCCTTCACTTCATCAATAGGTGTATCATTCGGATAGCTCAGTGTAGCCACAACATAATCTGCCGAAGAGTTGTCAACTGCACCTTTCGGAATCACAAAGTAAGCTCCGATGGAACCAACAAACAGTAGGATCGAAATTGTAAAGACAATCCATTTATGATTCAAAGACCATGTCACTACTTTTGGAAAACGAACAGCGGCTTTATGTTCTGGAATCTTTGCATTCTTTAATAATCCCGCACTCATTAATGGAACAACAGTCAATGCAACGATTAAAGATGCAAGCAACGAATAAGTAACAGTTAATGCGAATGGTAGTAGGAATTCCTGAAGTCCACCATTCAATAAGCTCATAGGTAAGAAAACGGCAACTGTTGTTAATGTAGAAGCGGTAATTGCAACTCCCACTTGCTTCGTAGCATCAATAACCATCTTCACGGAGAATTTCTCCGTCTGCATTTTACGGAATATATTTTCGATTACAACTATACTGTCATCAACTAAACGACCAACTGCAACAGCTACTCCGCCAAGTGTTAAAATGTTCAATGTCACTCCTGACATCGACAGTAGGAATAGTGTGAAGCACAGTGATAAGGGAATCGATACAATTGTAATAAAAGTAGAACGAATATTACGTAAAAAAAGCATAATGACAATCGTTGCAAATAGTGCACCAAGAAGAACTTCTTTTATCATTGTATGAACGGAATTTTCTACTAAATCAGCAGAAGAAATATAAATAGTGGAATCCTGCTGCTTATACTTTTCATTGATTTCTTTTGTAACTTTTGCAACTTCTTTACTAATTGTTACTGCATTGGATTGACTATCTTTTGTGATGCTTATATCTAAACTGTCCTTACCATTGAAATGGCTAACAAAATTAGAATCTCTTGTTTCTTCAATCGTTGCAATTTCCCCAAGTGTTACATCAGGAGCAACAGTTAATCCTTTCAGTTTTTCAATGCTTGTTAAATCACCGATAACCTTAATATTGCTTGTTTTTCCATCAATATTTTTTTCGCCAACAGCTACAGCAGTGTTTTGACCATTTAGAATACCCATAACTGCTTGTAGGGAGACTTGATTTTCAGCCATTTTTTCATCATCAATCTTAACGGAAATAACAGAATCTGTTAGTCCATAGATTTCGACACTTGAAACCCCTTTAATATCTTGATATCTTGCTTGGAGCTCATTACGAGCAAACTCCATATTTTCTGTAGTCATTCCTTCATCAAAGGTGACTGCGATGTTAACGATTGGAATCATGGATGTATTTAGTTGTGAAATGATTGGCTTAGATATAGTAGGTGGTAAATTCACATTACTTAGAGCATCTTGTACATCCAGTTTTGCTTGTTTCATATCATAGCCAGACTCGTAAACTAGATCTACTTTCGAATAGCCGTCTCCAGTTCTTGAAAAAACCGATGTTTTTCCATTCAATCCTGTAACTGCTCTTTCAATTGGAGAGGTTACCTCTGATTCCATTGTTTTGGAGTCAGTTCCTTGCCCCATTGTGATAATCGTAACTTGCGGATTATCAGCAGAGGGTAAAAATTCCATAGGTAATCTAAAGTAACTAACAACACCAATAATTAATATTAAGATGGTAATTACAGATACAGCTGCTTTGTTACTAAAAGCCCATTTAGTAAATAACGACATAGAAATAATTCCTCCTGAAAATTACAAATTTGTGCCAATAAAATGCTAACATAAATACAAAATAAAAAAATGGATTGGTTGATATCTTAAAAAAATTTACAAAAGATTAATGCAAAAACGAATAACTCCCTTCTTTCCATCTTTTTCTTGCTTCTTTATTGTAGAAAATAGAAAAATGTTCCACATTGTTCCTTAGAATTATATTTATCTAAGACCTCAGCCCTAGAGGATAATGGGAATTAAAAAAAGACCAGCCTAATTGTTCTTGGTCTCCTCTCACATTTAACTAGTTGATAATTCACTTTTAAAATAATGAAAACATCTGTATGATTATAAAAAAATGATTAAGGGGGAGTTAATGAATGATGAACTTTGTTACATCCTTATTCAATTCACATTATGACTTATACATTCGATTATTAGTGGCAACGTTTTTAGGGTTGTTAATTGGGTTAGAAAGAGCGATTAAAAATAAACCTGCAGGCATTAGAACCCATATACTAGTATGTTTGGGATCCACATTAGCAATGAGTCTATCTACTTTAAATCAAGGACCATACATGGATCCTATGCGTTTAGCTGCTCAAGTAATTAGTGGGATTGGATTTCTTGGTGCAGGCGTAATATGGGTAGATAAGGATAACGTAAAACGTGGACTTACTACTGCAGCTAATCTATGGATAACTGCTTGTGTAGGATTGACTATAGGTTACGGTGCATATGATTTAGCTATTATTACGGTTATTTTAATTTTCATTGCAATGAATTTACCTAAATATGTAGAGAAGATGGGTATCCTACCACCAAGAAAAGATGAGCAGGATAGTGATGGGGAAGAGTAATTAATAAGGAGGGTTTAAATGAATAATATAACTTTTGAATATGTAACCTACATTGCTGCCACACCTGAAAAGCTTTGGGAGTCATTGACTAATGGAGAATACACAAAACAATACTGGTTTGGTCATAAGATTCAATCTGAATGGGCAGAAGGATCAACAGTAGTTTTCCTGGACCAATCAGGAAATATAGTGGATAAAGGACAAGTCTTAACTTATGAACCAAATAAACTACTTTCTTATACATTTGAATGGGTACAAGATAAAACAGATCGTAAAGTTTCACCTATTGTTACATTTAGACTGCGTCAAATGGATTCCATCGTAAAATTATCACTCAAGCATGAGGAGTTATTGTCTTCAGATATACAAGAAGAAAATGAGAACTTCTACGGAATCAACAATGGATGGCCAGCAATACTTAGCAATCTGAAAAGTTTACTTGAGACAGGCCATACCCTACCGATAAACGTTTAATTCATAACCTAACAAAAAAGCTTACAGATTATTCTGTTAGGCTTTTTTGTTATTACTTTTAGTTTCAACTTATTAGCTATATTGGCTTATTCGGAATGAATAAAGGGTAACAACAAAGGTACAATATAATACTGAAAAATAATATTCATAAGCAGTCCTGATGCTAAACCCTTGGGAAGGCTTATTTTTTTATGTAAAAAACCTCTCATTGTTTCATTCTATTAGTTCTTTTTTAGTAGGTAGTTTGAATATACTTTTTACTATGTTCTAGCTAACATATCCTATAGGAGGCTGCGATTGGAGAGCAATAAAGACGTAGCGTTGTATCATTCAAACCAATCCCGATATAACCGTATAGGTAAAAGAAACGCAGTCATCATAGTTAGTATGGCATTACTTATCATTTTCATTTCCTTTTTATTCTTATTTTGATTTTATCCTTCTATTATTTTCCGGTAGACCATTTTTTTTAGACGCACTCACAATTTGGGATTACCACACCATGCAATATGAACTAGTAGAGTCTAGTAGTAAAGTTTTACATAGTCGAGTTTCCTCAATAAGAAGATAACAAGAATATACTTTTTTAGTAGCCCGCCTTTTACGAATTTTAAAGGAGATAGTGATTTAGAGAATGAAAAGATATGATGTTGTGAATTCAAAGCGTTTCTTGTATCAACGTATTGGCAAAAGGATAGCAGATGTTGTAGGTAGTAGCTCGCTCCTATTAATCTGTATTCCATTAATTCTTTTATTCTCTATTATACTATTCATATTTTCCGGAAGGCCAATTTTTTTTACGCAAACTCGAGCTGGTTTGTATAATACTCCTTTTACGATTTTGAAGTTTCGAACGATGGAATCGACGACACTGGAGTCGAAAAGTCATCAATATGAATGGCAGGGTAATGTTCCTAAAGACTTTTTTTTTGAAAAGCCAAAACATCTCAACGTTACAAAAGTTGGTGAAATATACCGGAAATATAGCATAGATGAAATTCCTCAATTATGGAATGTGTTAAATGGAGATATGAGCTTTGTTGGACCTAGACCAGAAATAATCGAAATTACAAATCATTATTCCGAGGAGCAAAAGAAGCGTTTACAAGTAAGGCCTGGAATTACGGGGTACGCACAAGTTAATGGAAGGTCTACGATTACGCATGGGGAAAAAATAGCTTACGATTTGTACTATGTAAAAAACTACTCATTTCTACTAGATTTGAAGATAATTATTCAGACGGTAAAACTTGTAATTACCGGAAAGGGTGCATTTTAATTATTCGAAAGAAATGTATATCTACAAAGTATGTAAAATAGTAGGAATATTTCAAATGAAAAAATCTATAATTTAGAATGCATGATTATTATCGAAGGAGTGAAATCGATTGCTAGTAGATATTCATAATCATATTTTACCAGGACTAGATGATGGACCAAAGTCCATTGAAGAGGCGATATTACTAGCTTCAAATGCAGTTGATAATGGAATAACACATATTATTGCCACTCCTCATCATCATAATGGAAAATATATAAACTCTCCTTCAATAGTAAAAAAGGCAGTAAACAATTTAAACATGGAGCTTTCTCAAAAGGATATCCCTGTGGAAATCTTTTCTGGGCAAGAAGTTTATTTTTACAATAGCATTCTTGAAGATTTAGAGAAAGATCTATTAACACTAGCTGATAGTGGGAAATATCTATTAATAGAACTACCTAGAAATCATTTTCCTGTTTCAACTTTTGAAACCCTTTATAAAATACAATTGAGGGGATATACCCCAATCATTGTTCATCCAGAAAGAAATACTGTACTCAGAAAAGACAAGCAAAAACTTTATGATTTGGTGAATAAAGGTTCTCTAGTTCAAATAACTGCTTCTACTTTGATAGGTGTACAAGGTAGAAATTTGAAAAAGTACACAATTGATTTATTGAAACATAATTTAGTTCATTTTATTTCTTCGGATGCACATCATTATGTAAAACGGCCTTTTTTATTGAATGATGCGTATCAATATGTACGAAAAAAGTTCTCTGAAAATCAAGTAACTTACTTTAACGAAAATGCAAAGCATGTCATATTAGGTACTGATTTTCAACCGATGCTACCCATCAGTTTCAAATAAAATACGTGATTTATGAAATAGTGGAGGATGCTATCGATTGGAGGAATAAAAGGGGGCTCGGCTCTTATGGAAGAAAAGATTAGTCTACAAGAGTTATTCAAAATAATGAAGAAACGGCTTGTGCTCATTATTAGTACATTCGTTTTAGCAGTGATGATTACGGGGGTAGTTAGCTACTTCTTTTTAACTCCGATTTACGAAGCTTCAACTCAAATTCTAATTAATCAGAAGGAAATAGAGCAAAATCAATTTAACACTCTGGATATAGAAACGAATCTTCAACTGATTAACACATATTATGTCATTATTAAAAGCCCAGTTATTTTATCAAAAGTAGTCGATAATCTAGATTTAAGTACCACTCCAGAATTACTAAATAAAAAAATTAAAGTGAGCAGTGAACAAAACTCGCAAGTAATTAACGTGACTGTTCAAGATCCAGATATGAATAAAGCTGTAGATATAGCCAATATGACCGCAGAAGTGTTTCAAGAAGAAATTCGAACACTAATGAACGTCGATAATGTGAACATCTTATCACCTGCAATCAATACAAAGAATATAAATCCTGTTTTTCCCAAACCAATTCTCAATATGGCAATTGCAGCTATTATTGGATTAATGCTAGGAGTCGGAATTACATTCCTAATTGAATATTTAGATACCACCGTAAAAACAGAGCAGGATGTTGATGAATTATTAGAGTTACCAATTCTTGGTCTCATTAGCCCGATTCCTCAAAAGGAATCGAAAATAACAAGGGAACCGAAAATAACAAAGGAATCGAAAATAACAGAGGAACCAAAAATAACAGAGGAATCGAAAATAACAGAGGAACCGAAAATAACAAAAGAATCGAAAATAACAGAGGAACCGAAAATAACAAAGGAACCGAGAATATCAAAGGAACCGAGAGTAACAAAAGAATCAAAAATAATAGAGGAACGCAGGAGTCGTAGAAAGCCGAGGAGATAGAAGGATGTTTAAAAAGAAAAAGCGGATACCAACTGTGCGGAAACTTGTAACAATCACTGATCCTAAATCAATCGTTTCGGAACAATTTCGAACTCTCCGTGCGAACATTAAATTCGCGATGAAGGGTGAGGAAATGGGTACACTTCTATTCACTTCGGCTTCTGTTGGGGAGGGCAAGTCAACGGTAGCAGCAAACGTAGCCATCTCTTTTGCACAAGAAGGTAAGAAGGTGCTTCTCGTCGATGCAGATTTGAGGAAACCGACTGTCCATTACACATTTAATACATTAATCTCACCAGGTTTAACAAACCGACTTATGAGTCATTGGAAATTTGAAAATATTGTTAAAAATTCTGGAATCGTAGGATTAAACATAGTTACATGCGGACCAATACCTTCAAATCCTGCTGAACTCCTTGGATCGACTTCAATGGACATATTCATTGAAGAAATGAAATCAAAATATGACATTGTTATCTTCGACGCTCCTCCAGTCCTTTCGGTTGCAGATGCACAAATTCTATCCAATAAATGTGATGGCACTATTCTTGTCATTAGCTCAGGGGCAACGGATAAACGTAATGTTGTAAAAGCTAAGGAAGCACTTCAAGCCTCGAATGCAAATATTATTGGGACGATTCTTAACAACTTTAAACTTGATAAGAGTCATTACTATTATGAATATTACGGAGAAGTAGAATGATAAAATGTGTATTTCTTTTCTTTTATTGTTTATTGAAAGGAGAAAATGATGAAAAGAAGGATTCTACATATTTTAAGCACGGATGGATTAGCTGGTGCTGAAAATGTTGCAATGTGTATCATTAGTAATCTATCTGAATCATATGATTTTGCGTATGCATCTCCTAGTGGAAGTATAGAAAAAATAGTTAATAGTAGAAATATTCTTTATCTACCAATGAACAAATTATCTATTATGCAAATAAGAAAAGTAATCAAAGAATGGGAACCTGAGATTATTCATGCACATGATTTTACTGCAACGGTTAAAAGTTTAATTGCGGGTTTTAATATTCCGGTGATATCGCATATCCATCAACATCCTATGTGGTTGAAAAGTGTAAACAAATACTCGATTCTATTTTTTTTAGCATGTATTAAAACCAAAAAAATAATAGTAGTAACTCCAGCAATTAAAGAATCTACATTTTTGTCTTCTATATTCAATAAAAAATCAATAATATTAAAAAATATTGTTGATACAAAATTAATAGAGAAACAGGCTTCTAAACCAACGAATAAAAGCTATGACATAGCATTCATTGGTAGATTCGAAGATGTTAAAAATCCGCTTGGATTTATTGATGTAATTTCACAAACAGTGGTTGAACTCCCAAATATGAAAGTAGTAATGATGGGAGAAGGGAGCATGGAAAAGGAATGTAGAGAATTAATTAGAGAAAAAGGGTTAGGAAAGAATATTGAATTAATAGGGTTTATGAATAATCCTTATCCAATATTAAAAAATTCAAAAGTGCTAGTGATGACATCGAAATCTGAAGGATTACCTATGGTTGCAATTGAAGCATTGTCATTAGGAAAACCTATAATAGTACCAAAACTAGAAGGATTAGAAAGTGTTGTTGACAGCTCTTGTGGGATTATATGTAAAGAAGAGAGAGAATTCGTCAAAGGGATAATAAGTCTTTTGAAGTCAGATGAAAAATACAATGAGATGGCCTTAGGTGCTTCTATAAAAGCTCATAAAATAGTTAATATGGAAGATTACAAAAATCAATTAAAAATGGAGTATTCAAGTGTTACTTGATATTCAAAAAAATTATATAGGCACTAAATCTAGCAACAATAGAAAGAAAGCTTCCCGAACCAATTTAAGCTCAATAGACTTATATCTCACGGGGCTTTGTATTTTAGGTGATAAATTATTGAACATAAATTTCTTAGTTTATGCCCTTGGAGTTTATCTGGCAATTCGTATCTTATTACAGTCACCTGACAATACTTTTGCATTATTAATATTTTTAATTCCAAATTTAGCTATAATGTTCATCCCTATTCCAGGTTCACCAGTACCGTTATTAAATATGTTGATGGGATTGGCCTTAGTTAAAGTAGTCATTTTTTATTATAAGAAACCTATAAATAAAAGTTACTTGATTATTGTCGGAACTTTTATTGTTTATGAATGGTGTCACATTTTTTATTACGATTTGAAATCAATTATGTTGCTCATTAGCTGGAGTACTGCGGTCTTATATGTTTCTTTATATTTTATTAATTCACTGAAAACGTATAATCATAAAACTGTAATAAAATATTTTATCACTGGTGTAATTATTTCAATCCTTTTTGGAATTTTAGATTTTTATGGAAAATACGGTACTTTAATGACTAACAATACGACCATTAGGTTTAAGGGTGGAGCAGGGGATCCTAATTATTTTTCCATGTATATAATAATTGCTATGTTTATCATGTTATACCTAGTAAATCAAAAGTCGAATAAATTTCTTCTGTTCCTATATTCATTATTATTTGTTTTTTTTGTTTCATTTGGAGTCTTAAGCTTATCAAGAATGTTTTTATTGGTAGTCGTACTATTGTCAGCGCTATTAATTCTTAAGATTTTATTTGAAATAAAGAGATACAAAAAAATAGTATTTTTCGTTTTCTGTATATCCATTATTTTTGTTCTATTTTCTTTATTCTATATTGAAGAATTTGCATCTATATTAAATTTACTCTTTTCAAGGTTTACAGATTTCACAAATGATCCTTCAGGTCTTACAAGTAACCGGAATGTACTTGCTGAACAATATATTCAATTATTAATAGCTAATACAAAAGATATGATTTTTGGATTGGGAATTCAAGAATATTACCTAAGATCTGGGGCAATACAACTTGAGGCTCATAATATTATTTTAGAGATATTAGTAGTATGGGGGATAGTTGGATTCCTTATTTTTACTATGTTTGTAGTAGTACTATTTAAATATGGAAATTCTAAAAGAAGATTTTTAAATAATAGTTTTATTAGTTTGGTACCAATAATTTGTATGGGAATTAGTTATATGTCGTTGAATGCAATGTCTAACGAAAGTTTTTTCCTTTTATTACTTTTCGCAATAAAAAACATACATGAGTTTGATTTGCCGAACAACCTTTTGAAGAAGAACAAACATGATAATGTTAGTGTAAAAAATCAGTAACCATTAAAGGGGATGGAATAATTCTAATTCATTTTTCATGGTATATAAAAAACTTATTTCTTTTTAAAAATCCACCCATCTCGTTTTAATAAGGAGAGTGATTGAAATTGTGAATGTACTAGTAAGTATCAATTGTACAACTTATAACCATGAAAAGTATATTGCTGATGCTATAGAGAGTTTCTTAATGCAGGTAACAGATTTTAACTATGAAATTCTTATTGGTGAGGATTGTAGTACAGATAATACAAAACAAATAGTTGAGGAATATGCAAGATTATATCCTGAGAAAATCAGATTGATAACTTCTAGTCATAATGTTGGTGCTCGGTTGAATTCTCAACGACTTATCAATCAAAGTCGTGGGAAGTATATTGCGGAGTGTGAAGGTGATGATTATTGGATTGATCCATATAAATTACAAGAACAAGTTGATTATATGGAGAGTCACCAAGAGTGCAGTATATGTTTTCATGCTGCTAAAATTATACAAGCTCCAAAAAAGCCAACTGGTATGAAAATTAGACCTTATACTATAAACAAAATATGTCCAATAGAAGATTTTATTTCAGGAGGAGGATTCTGTCCAACTGGATCATTGCTATACCGGAAAAAATTAATGGAAGATCCACCTGACTTTTATATGCGTGCTCATGTAGGGGATTATCCAATGCAGTTAATTCTTGCAAGCAAGGGATATGCCTATTATATGGATAAATATATGGCTGTATATCGAATCGGAGTGAAAGGTTCCTGGTCAAGTAGAAAAAGTAAAGGTGAAAATTATAAGGGAAAGATGATTAATATTAATGGTGGAGACATTGCATTATTAAAAGACTTTAATAATTTTACAAGGTTTAAATATGAAAAGGCTATAGAAAATACTATCTTAAAAAAGGAATTTGAAATACAGCTATTAAAAGGTAATATTAATGCAATAAAAAATTCCAAATATAAAATGTATATAGATGGATTAAGTATGAAGCAAAAATTAAAGATATACGCCAGATGTTTTTTCCCTAATATTTATGTTAGTCTAGCACGTTTGAAACCATATATATATAGAGTGCTACTATTTTTAAATATGAAGGAGAGGCAAAAAAATGGAACAAAATAGTTCTTTAAAAAGTAAAACTTTAAAGGGCTTGTTTTGGAGTTTCACTGAATTATTAGCAAACTATGGAATTCAATTTATTATTCAAATAGTATTAGCAAGGCTTTTGTTACCAGAATACTTTGGAATTATAGGGATGATTCTAGTTTTAATAGCAATTTCAAATTCCCTCGTTGACTGTGGTTTTACTCAAGCATTAATACGGGATCAAGATGTGAGTCAAGAGGACTATTCTACAGTATTTCATTTTAATTTAATTATTTCTATCTTGTTGTATATTATATTATTTATAAGTGCTC
>NZ_LJIY01000009.1:216524-297930 GCF_001420585.1 Psychrobacillus sp. FJAT-21963
TATTTTCTAATTATTGGTAAATTATACTCTGCCACACAACTCGGGTATTATACAAATGCGGTTAGAATTAGAGATATGGCTTCTCAATCGATTGTCGCTGCAGTCCAGCGCGTCACATACCCAGTATTGAGTAGTACACAAGAAGATGAGAAAAGACTAAAGTCAGTGTTTAGAAACATGATAAAGACAACAGGCTTTGTTAATTTTCCTTTAATGATAGGGGGAGCAGTTGTAGCAACTCCTCTTTTTCAATTACTTTTCGGTGAAAAATGGCTCCCTTCTGTATTCTATTTTCAACTGTTATGTATAGCTGGCATGTTATATCCTATTCACGCTTTAAATCTCAATATTTTAAAAGTAAAAGGTAGATCCGATTTGTTCCTATTATTAGAAATCATCAAAAAGATTGTCGTAACAATATTGATTGCTTTGTCATTATTTTTTAACTTAGGAATAATAGGATTGATCTGTGCAGCAGTAATAAGTTCATTTATATCTCTATTCATTAATATGTTTTATTCAGCTAAGGAAATTTCCTATTCTTCAAAAGAACAAATTAGAGATCTTATGCCAATATTTTTAGTCTCATTTTTAATGGGTGGTATTGTATATTTCAGCGGCTTCCTCTTACAGTTTGGGGTTTTTATGAATCTAATATCTCAAATTTTTTTCGGAATTGTGTTGTACGTGACCTTAAGTAAAATTTTAAAAGTGCAAGAGCTTAATATATTAATAGAAATAATACTACCTTTTATAAGAAAAATTAAAATGATTGGGTGGAAGTTGTGAAGAAGATTATGTTCCTTGGGGGATCAATTCAACAATTACCAGCAATACAATACGCTAAAAAACAAGGTTATTACACAGTTTTATGTGATTACTTACAAGACAATCCAGGACAATTTTATTCTGATGAATTCCATTGTGTGAGTACAACGGATAAAGATGCTATCTTGAAAATCTCAATGCAAGAAAGTATTGAAGGAATTGTAGCTTATGCCTCCGATCCTGCTGCAGCAACTGCAGCATTTGTTAGTAACAAGTTAAATTTGCCATCCAATTCGTACGAATCAGTATTAGTGCTATCTAAAAAGGACTTATTTCGAAACTTTTTGATCAACAATGGTTTTAATTGCCCGAAAGCAAAAAGCTTTAATACTGTTGATGAAGCAAAGAAAAGTCTAAGTGATTTTCAATTTCCTCTAATAGTTAAGCCAACTGACTCTTCAGGGAGTAAGGGGGTTTCTCGTATTGATATCAATGATGAACTTGATTATGCATTTGATTTTGCCATTTCTAATTCAATAAATAAAACGGTAATCATCGAAGAGTTTATTGAGATGGTACATGAGTATATGATTGGTGGTGACATTTTTGTTATTAATGGAAAAATTGAGTTTTTTGGGTTACTAAATTGTCATAGAAATAATGAGATTAATCCCTTGGTACCTATAGGTAAAAGTCACCCATTATTAATAGAAGAAGAAAAGTTAGATTTAGTCCGTAAAGAATTACAAAAAGTTATAAGTCTTCTGGAAATTAAAGTGGGAGCATTGAATATTGAAGTAATGTTTAGTAAGGATGGCAAACTTTATATTATAGAAATGGGGCCAAGAAACGGAGGGAATATGATTCCACAACTGTTGGAAATAATAACGGGTGTTAATTTAGTCAAAGCTACTGTTGAAGCAGCTTTGGGTAATAATAAAGACATAAACGTTGGTTATTCTCCTCAAACAAATTCCTATTTCTCAACTTATATCTTACATTCTTCTAAAAAGGGAATATTAAAAAATATTATTTTTACAAATGAAATTCAAAGAAATATTATCAATAAGTTTATCTTTAAAGAGTTAAATGAGGAAGTTGATATATTTGACAGCTCAAATAAAGCAATTGGAATTATTTTTCTAGAATATAGCAGTTTAGAAGAATTAAATCAAAAAATGAAAAATATGAATCAATATATTGAGGTACAGGTGATGGATTAAAAATTATGCTTATTAAAAATAATAATAAAAAGGAAGTCATAGATGATAAAAGGAGACCCAATTTATATTACTAGGCCATTGCTTCCAGATTTACAAAGTGTAAATAAAAGGTTGAATGAAGTGTGGGAAAGTAAATGGTTAACCAATAATGGACCACAACAATCCAAGTTAGAAGAAGAATTAAAACAGTATCTGAATGTAGAAAATTTATCTTTATTTAATAACGGTACATTAGCATTACTCTTAGGTTTAAGAGCTTTAAAGCTTACAGGAGAAGTCATAACTACACCATTTACTTTTCCTGCTACTGTTCAAGCGCTCGACTGGAATAATCTTACCCCTGTATTTTGTGATATTGACCCCAATACTCTTACTTTAGATGCCGCAAAAATCGAACCCCTCATTACTGAAAAAACTACCGCAATCCTTGGCGTTCACACATTCGGGAATGCATGTGATGTTGAACAAATTCAAGAAATCGCAAATAAATATAAATTGAAAGTTATTTATGATGGAGCCCATACTTTTGGAACAAAAGTTGATAGTCAACCGATAGGCAATTTTGGAGATATGACGATGTTCAGCTTCCATGCAACCAAACTATTTAATACGGTAGAAGGCGGAGCACTTACATTTAAAGAGGGAGCTTTAAGTGAAAAATTAAACCTTCTAAAGAATTTTGGAATAGCAAATCCGGATGAAGTTGTATTGTCCGGTTTAAATGCAAAGTTGAATGAAATTCAATCAGTTATCGGACTTGAAGTGTTGAAATTGGTTGAATCTGAACGTCAAAAAAGACATGAAATAAAAAGAACATACGAACAGAACTTAAAAGATATACCTGGGATTAACGTACTGACAAAATTAGAAGGCAATAGTAGTAGTTATCAGTATTTTGTTATTCAAATTGACGAAGAAAAGTATGGGAATTCCAGAGATTGGCTTCACGAGAAATTAAAAGAATATAAAGTGTTTACAAGAAAGTATTTCTATCCTCTATGTAGCGATTTTCAATGGTACGATCATTTGGAATCTGCTCGAAAAGAAAACCTTACACAAGCACATAAAGCAGTCACACAAGTATTGGCAATGCCGTATTATGGAGAATTACAAATAGAATCAGTGGAGAAAATCTGTAAGGTGATTCGAGAAAGCAGATGAAAGGAATCATCTTAGCAGGAGGATCAGGATCTCGATTATATCCTTTAACAAAAGCGATTTCTAAGCAAATGTTGCCGGTATTTGATAAACCAATGATTTATTATCCGCTCTCCATATTAATGCTTGCAGGAATAAGAGAGATATTAATTATTTCAACCCCAAGAGATATAGTGATGTTCGAAGAATTATTAGGTGACGGCAGTAAAATAGGGATGAAATTGCAATATGCAATTCAAGAAAATCCTAGTGGTCTTGCGGAGGCTTTTATTATCGGTGAAGAGTTTATAGGTCAATCATCGGTAGCTTTAGTTCTAGGGGACAACATCTTTTATGGATCCAATTTTGGTAACAAAGTACAGGAAGCAGCAAATTTATCAAAAGGTGCGCTCATATTTGGTTGTTATGTGAAGGATCCTAGAGCATATGGTGTCGTTGAAGTTGACGAATATGACAATGCTTTATCAATAGAAGAAAAGCCTATTAACCCAAAATCCTCTTATGCAGTACCGGGACTATATTTTTTTGATAATGAAGTTATAAAAATAGCTAAAAAAGTAAAACCTTCCGCGCGAGGAGAGGTTGAAATCACTTCTATTATCGATGAATATCTTCAAAAAGGCGAACTAAAAGTGAAGATTATGGGTAGGGGATTAGCATGGTTAGATACCGGTACCCATGAGTCACTATTAGAAGCGTCCAATTTTGTTGAAGCTATTCAAAATCGTCAAGGATTGTTTGTTTCTTGTATTGAAGAAATTGCATATCGACGAAAGTATATATCGAAGCAACAGTTGCTACAACTTGCCGAACCATTAATGAAGACAAATTACGGAAAGTATTTAGTTGACGTTGCTAATTCCAATAGGACATAAAGGAGTTCAAGATGAATATTTTAGTTACGGGTGGAGCAGGTTTCATCGGATCTAATTTTGTAAGACATATGCTTTCAAAGTATGATTACAAAATTATTAATCTTGATTTATTAACATACGCCGGAAATCTTATCAATCTAAAAGGTGTCCAACATACTGATCGATACCATTTTGTAAAAGGAGATATTCGTAATAGGGAGCTGTTGAATGAGCTATTTCAGGAATTTGATATTCATGTCGTCATTAATTTTGCAGCTGAATCACATGTGGACCGAAGCATTGATGATCCCGAAATATTCTTAAATACAAATGTGTTAGGTACTCAAGCTTTGCTTGATACGGCTAAACAGCATTGGAAGGTCAATCAAAAAGATAAGTATTGCACGAAATACAAAGAGAAAGTCAAATTCATTCAAATATCCACTGACGAAGTATATGGTGCTTTAGGAAAAGAAGGATATTTTACTGAGAATACAAATATTTCTCCAAATAGCCCTTATTCTGCCTCAAAAGCAGCCGCAGACATGACGGTAAGAGCTTATTATGAAACATTCAAACTACCTGTGGTAATTACGAGATGTTCGAATAATTATGGTCCTTATCAATATCCTGAAAAGCTAATTCCACTTATGATTCAACATGCATTAAATGATATTCCCTTACCGGTTTACGGAGATGGTAAACAAGTGAGGGATTGGTTGCATGTTGAAGACCATTGTATTGCGATCGACACAGTCCTTCATAAAGGGAAAATCGGTGAGGTTTACAACATAGGCGGTAACAATGAGAAAGAAAATATTGAAATCGTAAAAATAATTCTTAAGCATTTGAATAAAAAAGAGGACCTAATTGAATACGTTAATGATCGATTAGGACACGACCGAAGATACGCAATCGATAACTCCAAGATTAAACAGAAGTTGGAATGGTCTCCCTCATATTCTTTCGAACGAGGAATCGAAATGACGATTCATTGGTATTTAGAGAATAAAGATTGGATGAATTTTATTGATTCTCATAACAACAAGAAAGTATAAGAACATCTAACTAATGACACGGGGTTTGATGGTTCACAATTCAAAAAAAATATGTATGAATATCAAAAATATAACTGAGGTGTTATTAATGAAGAAGGTTATGTTCCTTGGAGGATCTACTCAGCAAATAGCAGCAATTCAATATGCCAAAGACCAAGGATATTACACAGTATTATGTGATTATTTAAGAGATAATCCAGGACAATTTTATTCTGATGAATACCATTGTGTAAGTACAACAGATAAAGAAGCAATCTTGGAAGTTGCAACACAAATGAACATTAATGGAATTGTAGCCTATTCCTCAGAACCTGCAGCAGCTACTGCCGCATATGTAGGTAACAAGTTAAATTTGCCATCAAATCCATACGAATCAGTTTTGATATTGTCTAATAAGAATTTATTCAGAGATTTTTTAATGAAACACGGTTTTAATTGTCCAAAAGCGAAAAGTTATAAATTGAAAGAAGAAGCAAGGGAAAACCTTAGTGAATTTCAATTTCCGATTATGGTAAAGCCAGTTGACTCATCTGGGAGTAGAGGGGTTACTCGAGTAGTCTCTTTAGAAGAATTTGATAGCGCATTTGATTATTCTCTTTCAATGTCAAAACAAAAAATGGTCATTATTGAAGAGTATGTTGAGATGGCACATGAGTGTATGATTGGCGGAGATTTAATTGTAGTAAATGGTAATATTGAGTATTTCGGTTTTCTAAATGGATATAGAGATATAGAGAATAATTCATTTGTCCCTACAGGCAATAGTTATCCAGTTTTTATGGAAGAAGAGAAACTAAAAATAGTCCGTAATGAGTTACAAAAGGTAATAGAACTTTTGAAAATAAAAATGGGTGTCTTAAATATCGAAGTTTTGTTCGATAAAAACGGAAAACCTTTTATAGTAGAAATAGCTGCAAGGAATGGTGGGAATATGATTTCTCAACTATTAGAAATGGGAACTGGAGTGGATTTAGTAAGAACCACAGTTGAAGCAGCTTTAAATAACAATGAGATTAAGATAACAGATACTCTAACAAAACAATATTATTCCACTTATTATTTGCATACTTTTGAAAAAGGAAAATTAAAAGACATAATATTTAAGGAAGAAATTCAAGGAAATATTATTCATAAAGTAATCAACAAAAAATATGGTGATGGATTAGATGTGTTTGAAGGATTAAATAAAACGATCGGTATTATTTTCTTGAAATTTAATTCTTCTGAAGAACTAAAATCTAAAATGAAAAATATAAAGCAATACATTGATATTCAAATGATAGATGATAGTGTAGAAAATATAATTATTTCCAAAAAACAATTTGGAGAATCCTTTTATTTGTTTGACTTGGAAAAATTGAGAGAGAATTATTTGAATATGTTTTCTGCATTTAGTAGTAAATATAAAAAAGTTATCATTGGTTATTCATATAAAACAAATTATTTGCCTACATTATTAAAAGAAGTTTCTAATTTAGGAGCTTACGCAGAAGTTGTATCCAGAATGGAGTATGACTTAGCTCTCAAAATAGGAGTAGATCCAAGAAAGATTATTTTTAACGGCCCACTGAAATCGTACGATGATATATCTATGGCATTAGAAGAAGGAAGTATAATTAATCTTGATTCTTTCTATGAGATTGAGATATTAAAAGAATATATTCTTAAGAATAATAGCCAACATTATAAAGTTGGGTTAAGGGTAAATTTTGATTTAACTATTGATGGAATGAGTCCACTTCAAGGTGGATTTAATCAAAGTCGATTTGGTTTTTGTGTTGAAAATGGAAATTTAGAAAGAGCATTAAATGAATTGAATAAAATAGGTAACATAGATGTTGTTGGTCTTCACGGACATTTTTCTACTCAAATAAGGAGCTTAAAAGTATTTGAGAAAATAACGCAAAAATTATGCGATCTTTCAAAAAAATACATTGCAAACACGCTTGAATATCTTGATATTGGTGGCGGCTTTTATGGTGATGTACCAAAAATAATGAAAATAAACAACGTCCCATCATTCGATGATTATGCAAAAACGATCAGTTCAATTATTAATAAAGAAAAAGATAACTTTAAAAATGAACCATATTTAATAATAGAGCCAGGATTATCGTTAGTGGTGGATACGTTTAAATTTTATAGTCAAGTAATTGACGTGAAAAAAAATCGAGATGAATACTTTGTCCTTGTAAATGGAAGTGTTCATAATATTAAACCTAGTATTAGCAAAAAAAACACGCCTATGGATCTTGTGAAAACAAATTTTGATGATTATAAGATAGAAAGGTTCAATGTAGTTGGTTATACATGTATGGAGAAAGATTACTTATTAATTGATCATGTTGGAGAAATACCTAAAGTTGGAGATTTTCTAATTTTCAGCAATGTAGGAGCATACACAATTGTTCTTAATCCACCTTTCATTAAAGAAAGGCCACCAATTATCGCCAAAGTGGGGAGTGAGTTTAAGTTAGTTAGGAAGAGAGAAAAGTTAGATGATTTTATAAATAGCAATATTTATATTTTTAACTAGTTTTTAATTTTTGCTTCGTTTCCATCAAATAAAGTGAGGGATAATGGATGAAAATTGTTCAACTAATCACACATATGAATGAAATTGGTGGGGCCCAAGTACATGTACGAGATTTGTCCAAACAACTTGCACTAGAAGGGCATTCCGTGACGATTATTTATGGTGGGTATGAAAAAGTTGCGAATGATTTATTAGTAGATACTATTACTTATAATCATAGCAAATTTTTAATCCGAAAAATTAATGTTGTAAAAGACTTCCTTGCTTTCTTAGAAATTAGGAAAAAATTAAAGCTTATAAAACCAGATATTGTAGCAATTCACTCTTCTAAAGCTGGAATTATCGGTAGAATTGCCTGTTGGTCACTTCGAATTCCCTCCGTATTTACAGCCCATGGGTGGGCGTTTACAGATGGAGTTGAGAAGAAAAAGCAACGCTTATATTTAAGGATCGAGAAGTGGGTAGGAAAATTATCGAAGCAAGTTATTACTGTCTGTGATCAAGATCGAAACTTAGCGCTTCGTCATCAAGTGCTGCCATCCGAAAAAATAATTACTGTTCACAATGGTGTAATGGATTCAAAGAATACACCATCAGAAAAAGGGAACAGAGAGGTCGTAAAAATTTTGATGGTTGCTCGGTTTGAAAAACCAAAACAACAATTAGAGCTTTTAGAGGCACTCTTGCATATTAAGAATCTAAAATGGCAAATGATTTTTGTGGGAGATGGGAGTTTAAAACGAGCATCTGCACAATTTGTACAAGAAAACTATTTAGGTCATAAAGTCACTTTTCTAGGGAGTCATTCGAATGTTGCTAAGCAATTATGTGATGCGGATCTATTCGTGCTTACTTCTACTTGGGAAGGATTACCATTAAGTATTTTAGAAGCAATGGTACACGGACTTCCCATTATCGCATCCAATGTTGGAGGGGTAAAAGAAGCCGTCAGAGATACAGAAAATGGATTTTTAATTCGCAATAACTTATCTGAACTTCTTTCCAAATTAATAGAAAATGAATTACTTCGAAAAAATATGGGAGAAAAGAGTAGAGAAATATATGAAGCAAGTTTTACTTTTGAAAAAATGTATGAAAAAACAATATCTACGTATTGCAATCTACTTAAATTGGGGGAAAATGGTTGAAAGTATTAGTTACTGGAGCGGCGGGGTTTATTGGTTCTTATGTTGTACGAGCATTAGTACAAAAGAAAATTTCAGTGATTGCATTAGATAATTTATCTACAGGCAACGAAGGTAATTTGGTTGAAAATGTTCCATTTTACAAGATGGATATTACAAGTAGTGAGTTAGAAGCGGTTTTTCGAATTGAAAGTCCAGAATATGTTATTCATTTAGCTGCTCAATCATCTGTATTAAATTCAATGGTTAATCCGATGGAAGACTGCCATGCAAATTTGGTTGGCACTCTTAATATTCTTCGATTATGTAAACAATTTGAAGTGAAAAAATGTATTTTTGCATCTACTGCAGCAGTTTATGGAAATCCAAGTATCCTACCAGTGACAGAGGAGAGTAAGCTTGCTACGCTTTCTTTTTATGCATTATCGAAGCTTTCAGCAGAAAAATATGTTCAGTTATATGAAAACTTATTTGGTTTAAAAAGCTGTATATTACGTTTCTCAAATGTGTATGGTCCTATGCAAGCAAGTGGAGTAGTAACGAGTATTCTCAATCGTCTTTTAGAGGGGGAAGATCCTGTTATATTTGATGGCAACCAAACGAGAGATTTTATATATGTGAAAGATGTTGCTGAGGCTTGCATACAATCATTAATCTCTGATAATACAGGGGTTTTTAATATTAGTTCTTCTACAGAAATATCCATTCAAAAAGTGTATGAAGAATTATCGGAACTTACTGGAGTTAAGACGAATCCAATTTACGAATCGTTACGAGATGGAGAGATAGAAAGAAGCGTCCTTTCGAATAAAAAAGCGAAAACCAATCTTGCATGGAGGCCAACGTATAGTTTTGCGGAAGGACTAAAAGAAACCATTCAATATTACTCTTATTTAAAAAAACCTAACTAGAACGGATGATTAATTGGAGCTCATTCTTATTAAATCGTATAAACATTTGAGTGTCTATGAGAAAGAATGGTCGGCTATTTTAGAAGCAAATCAAAATACGAACCCATTTATAGAATATGAATTTGTTTATAATTGGTGGCAGTTTTTAGGTGAAAATGAAGAAATAGAAATATATGCAGTAAAAGAGAATAACCGAATAATAGCATTTTTTCCGTTTCAATCGGAAAAAACTTGGTTTGGTTATATGCTTCATTTTCTAGCTCTAGGTGATGCTAATTATATGGATATAATTGCAAAAAAAAGAGACGTTGATCGGGTCATTATGTATGTTTTTGATGCAATAATTAAAAAGAAGAAGAGTGTAGTTTTTTATTTACATGGGTTATTAGAAAGCGTAGATACACCATTTCAACTATCCAATTATTTGAAAGCTAGAAATATGAAAGAGCAATATTATCGAATTGTAACGCCTTATATTGATTTACAAAAACTTTCCTATGAAGAATATATGAAATCGCGTCAAAAGTTGCATGGTTTAGATAGAAGGGAAAAAAGATTACGGTTACTTGGAGAAGTTCGTCTGCAAATCTCTCCAGCAATACAGATGGACCAAATATTTAAAGTGCATCAAAAAAGATGGAAAAAGAAAAATGATACAAGCGGTTTTTCAAGTGATAGAAAAAAAGCTTTCTTTCAATATTTAGCAGAACAGAATCATGGGAAATTAAGTGTCCAACTTACAACATTAACATTGGAAAATAAAATTATTTCTTTTACGTACGGTTTTTCTTGCCGAGGAAGATACTTGGGATATGTTTTAGGACATGATTCCGACTTTGATATCTATGGGCCTGGTAGGATTCTAGTTAAAGAGAAGATTAAAAGAAATATAGATGATGGATTTCATAAATTAGATATGAGCATAGGATATGAACCTTATAAATTTGAGTGGAATACAGATCTCGATTACACAAGAAAAACAATTTTTTCTACAAATACTTTTAGAGCTAAAACCTTTCGAAATTTTTTATGGGGAAAAGAAGCGATTATTTCTAAGCTAAGAAAATATTATTCGCTTGTGATTTTTAGAAGAAATTATATTGGTAAATTGAAGTATTATATACGCAATAAGGAAAAATTCAACTTTAGAAAAGTTATTTGGAAAAAAAAGTTACTACCTTACTTATATGAGCGAAAACAATATGTTATTGCTAAACTAGATGTAAATGAAATAAATATGAAAAGTCACTTTGAAAAAGTAACACCTGAAACAGCTCTCAATATGAAGAATAATCGAAAAGAAATATTGCAAAGAATTTATAACGGTTATAAAGGTTACTACTCTACAGATCCGAATAAAGCATTTTGGGTCAATGAAAATGTAATACGCATAGACGATATTGAGGTGGTTTCAAGCCTCAAGAAAAGAAGCGTTTATATTAGAGGCTGGGAGAATGAACACTTAGAAAATATCATTTCATTTGTCCAAGCAAACTACCATCCTAAACATATATTTGTGCATGTAAACAAGCGTGATAAAAAAAGTGTTAGAACAATGAAAAAATTTGGATTTATATTAACGGAGAGGCTTACTTATTCAAGAATATTTGGAAATAAAAAAGTAATAAAAGAAGAAGTAATATAAAAGAGAAGGTGCCTTATATAATAATTTTAGAAAGAAAGTTTCTAAATATTAAAATGAATACGTATTATTTTTTGAAAGAGCAAATTTTAACTGAAAAATTAATGGATATAGTAGGTTTCACTCATTCATTAGTCCATAAAAAAAACCTACAGAAATTTGAAACGGTTCATATTGATTTAACGAAGAGTGAAGAAGAATTATTTCAGAAATTACATCGAACGAATAGAAAACAAATTAATAAAGCTTCACTGCATGACTTTCGTATATTAGTGATTGATAAGCCAACGATTGCTGATGTTCGTGCTTTTCAGAAGTTTTATAATCATTCTGCAAAATTTACAAACACATACTCTTGTAATTCCTTTCATGTTAATACAATGAGTAAGTTAAAAGACAAGAATGCTCTTGTTATTACTCAGCTTTTAAATGAAGAAAATGAAGTCTTATGTTACCGAGTATATATTTCAGATGGCGACACGGTTTTTTCTCTATATTCGGCTTCGTATTTTCGATTGAAGGAAAAAAAGGAAGAGAAAAGACTATTAAGTGTGGCTAGTCGATATTTACTTTGGCGTAATATTTTATATTTCAAAGGTTTAAAGCATACAATTTACGATATGGGTGGACTTACAGCGAATGAAAACATTCGTAGCTTTAAGATGGAATTTGGTGGGGAGATCACCCAAGTATACTCTGGTTATGAAGCAAATTCATTAGTAGGTAAGCTGGTCTTATGGTTAAGAACGATTAAGATGAGGAAAGGATGACATACTGGGAGCACTTGTTATTTCACTTGATTTTGAATTGAACTGGGGAGTACATGATGTTTTTACTCTTGCGGAATATGGTGAAAATATACTTGGGGCTAGACTAGCTATCCCTCGGATTCTACAGCTTTTTTTAAAGTATGATATTCATGCAACTTGGGCAATCGTGGGTATGTTATATTGCAAAAACAAAAAGGAACTGTTAGACAGGTTAGAGCAGTTAAATATTACTTATGTAAATGAGTCATTTTCTCCCAAAAATAATCTCCCTAACGTAGGAGAAAATGAAACTCAAGATCCCTATCATTTTGGTTCATCACTTATTAATATTATTAAAACAATTCCAAATCAAGAAATCGGCACTCATACTTTTTCTCATTATTATTGTTTGGAAGATGGTCAACGTATGGAACAATTTGAAGCTGATCTTAAAGAAGTTGTTAGTCTCAATCAAAATACTACATCCTTAGTGTTTCCACGAAATCAAACGAATATGGATTATTTGAAGATGAGTAAAAAATATGGAATTACTGCTTTTAGGGGTACTGAGGATAGTTGGATCTATAGACCGTATACAAGTAAAACAAATACAAAAATAAAACGAATCCTTCGGTTAGTTGATGCCTATGTGAATTTGACAGGCCACCATACATATTCATTTGGAGATATACAAACAAAACCACTGATAAATATTAAATCCAGTAGGTTTTTAAGGCCATATAGTAAACGATTTAAAGTTGTAGAGGGATTACGTTTGCGGCGTATCAAAAATGGATTGACCAAAGCAGCCAAGTCTAATGAAATATATCATTTATGGTGGCATCCACATAATTTTGGAATAAATACCGAAGAAAATTTACTGTTTCTTGAAGAAATCTTAAAGCATGTGGAGTATTTAAATACCAAATATAATTTTCAGAGTATGCATATGCGAGATGTTGTGGATGTTATGAAAATTATTTCATAAAAAAACGAAGGGTAATTAAATCCCTTCGTTTTATTTTATTTTACTCCACACTTCCTGTCTAATTGTACAATCCCAGCATTATCATTTGGTTTTCCTGTAACTAAATCTTTTAGTATCTGTGAACCAAGCATGCTATAAACCGTCCCATTTCCTCCGTATCCAAGTAAGTAATAATGTTTTGCTTTTGTGGGATGTTCACCGATGAAAGGAAGATTATCGATAGATTCTCCGAAGCTTGCTGCATATGCAAAGTCAATTTCAATATTGTATTGAAGAAACAGTTCTTTGGCCTTTACCAATAAATTCTCCGCACGTTGTTGAATTAATTCCTGAGAATAGGGAGCATCTGGTTGATCTTCATCTAATCCACCGACAATTAATCTGTTCTCGACCGTCGACCGTACGTATAAGTATGGTCGTTTTGTTTCCCAGATAAGTGCCTGTTTGTACCAATTGTCGAAGTTGTTGATTGGATTACTTACAAATACATAGGAACGATTTATGTTTGCGCCAATGCGTTTTCCAATTGGAACTGTTTCGTATCCAGTAGTGAATATAATGTTATTCGCTAAGATGGATTGTTCTGAAGTTCTAATATCTAACTGACCATCCGTTTCATAGACATCTTCTACCTCTACGTAAGGAAATAAATGTACACCCATTTCCTCTAATCTTTGTAGTAACCCTTGTACAAATTTAAATGGGTTTATTTCTGCATCTTCCAACGTTACTAATGCTCCAGGTTTAGAGAAAGCTAACTTCTCTCGCATTTCATTTGGTCCAAAATAATCACTTGGAAAACCATATTTCTGTAAAGTTGTATACTCCGCTTTTATTTTTTCTACATCATTTTCATCACTAGCAAAGCAAATGCTTGGACGACGAATGAAATCACAATCTATATGTAATTCATTTACTATTTTTTCAAGTTCGTCTACTGCTTGATAACAAAGTTTATAAAATTGCACTGCATCTTGCTCGCCAATTTGTTCAATTAGTTCATGGAGCATTACATCATTTGAATATTGCAGTAGCCCTGTGTTTGCACTTGTGCTTCCAGTTCCAAATTTTCTTTTATCGAGTATAGCAACTGAAAGTCCTGCCTCTACCATTGCT
Source organism: Psychrobacillus sp. FJAT-21963 (assembly GCF_001420585.1). NCBI lineage: Bacteria > Bacillati > Bacillota > Bacilli > Caryophanales > Bacillaceae > Psychrobacillus > Psychrobacillus sp. FJAT-21963. The sequence goes on from NZ_LJIY01000009.1 coordinate 230,673, forward strand.
AAAGCTGTTAAACTACCTGACATACCTCCACCAACAATGACCACATCATAAAGTTCCAGTTTGTCAAAATTAGCACTAGGTTCAAATGGTTCTGTTGTAGATGGCCAATAAAGTGATCCATTATGTATTTTCATGTGAGAACCCCCAAATATTGATATCCATTCTAATACCCATAGTTTCGAAGATTCAATCACAAACATGTTATACTTAAAGTAATCTACTATAAAGGGTGTTTGACATGACAGAAGATAAACCACATGTATTAGTAATAGATGGCATGGCCTTGCTGTTTAGGTCTTTTTTTGCAACGGCAATGTCAGGTAATTTCTTTAAAAATTCTAAAGGCATTCCTACCAATGCAGTCCAAGGCTTTACAAGACATGTATTAGCTGCACAAAATTTAATGCAACCAACCCATCTTGCTATTTGCTGGGATAAAGGTATGCAAACTTTTCGTAATGAGCTATATGATGGGTATAAAGCGAACCGTCCAAAGCCAGCAGAAGAATTAATACCACAATTTGATATGGCACAGGATTTGTCTGCACATTTAGGATGGATGAACTTTGGTATAGTTGGGATGGAGGCAGACGATACGATTGCTTCTATTACACATAAATGGCAAGATGAAGCTCGATTTACGATTGTAAGTGGAGATAAGGATTTACTTCAGCTTCTTCATCCTTCTACGGAGATTGCGTTTACGAAAAAGGGATTTACGATTTATGATGTTTATAGTGAAGCTCGCTTTTTAGAAGAATACGGTATTTCACCGCTTCTTTTTCCTGATGTAAAAGCATTCATGGGAGATTCTAGCGATGGTTATGCTGGAGTGAAGGGGATTGGTCCTAAAACGGCATTACAATTGGTTCAAACATATGGGACTGTGGATAAAATTCTCGAGTCTCTTCATTTATTAAAAGCAGGGCATCGAACTAAAATAGAAACAGATTTGGAAATGCTTCAACTATCTAAAGAATTGGCAACAATTCGACGTGACGTTCCAATAGAAGCAGAACTAGATCAGCTGTTTGTACAAACTATTTCAGACTCAAAATTCGATTACTTATATGATAATGGATATACTATTTTAGCAAGACAACTCCAAAACCAACTTTAGGATTTTGGAGTTACTTGTACAAAAGTTAAAATAGGTGCATCATCCGAAAAGCGTATTTTACGGATTTGACTTGCTCGATGGCGACCTCCATTATCATGAATTATTAAAAATAATTCATCCTCTATCAATTCGTACCCAATAAGAGGTACCCAGTGATAAGCAAATGTAAATTTTCTTTTCCACTGAAATGAAAAGTATTTATCAAATTTTAGAGCAACAGGGCGTCCCTTTTTTAACTCTTCTAAAGCAGTTTGAAGTGTGCACTTTTCCACCTTCCAATTGGGTCCAAGTAGTTTACGTAAATTACGTACAAAACGATGTGTAAACAATCCGATACGAGTGCCACCCAATCTTTCATAAAGCTCGTTCGGTTGATAAGGACATACATTTGGAAAAAGATAGTTTAATAGAACATATGCTGTGACAGGTCCACAAGCGGAAGCCTGAAAGTTTGTTTGGATGGACGAATCATATTGGGAATGCCCTTGTACAGGCAATTGTATTTTCATATGGAACCTCCAAATTGCAAAATGGAATAAATAAAAGTTCTTCCATTAAAAAGGAAGAGCTCTTCATACTGTAGACACACTCGAATTTAATTTTTATAGTATAGATCGGTTTTCCGAAGCTTACCACTCGCTTTCCGCGGGCGAGCGCCGAGCCGCTTGGGCCAACAGGATGTTGTTCATGCAATCGTTGCCGCAGGACGCGGCGAACTTAGATTGCCATCCTCTATCACGCTCCTGCAGGGTCTCGTCTGTCTCGCTTTTCCCGCAGGAGTCGAGCGGACGCTCCTCCAAACCAATATAATGATTCCTTATTATTTCTAAACACTCAGGAATAATAACCTTGAGGAAATAGAAAATGATGACAAGAAATCAAAAAAATGAAGCAGATCTATTTGCAACAGCCTTTTGTCTTCAATCGAAAAGTTCTTCCTTTAAATAGGAAGAGCTTTTTTATTTACTTTAATCATCCCGATCTCTAATTGCAACAGAAACAGTATATAAGAAAAGTATTGTTAAAATAATTTGACTATTTTATAATAAAACCGACTGAGTAGTTTATTTATATTTAAAGGGGGTAAAGGTTTGATTCGACGTATAATAACGAAGGATTTTGAGGGTGCAGCTAATCTTGTCGCACTTGCATATCCAGGCATGCATATACAAACGCAAGAGAGTAAACAGGCATTTATGGACCGTTTAAAAAAAGAAGATGAGGAACTAAATGGTATTCAATATTTTGGCTATTTTAATGAAGTAGAAGAACTTATTGGGTTATATCGCTTAAATGAATTTGAATGCAATATAAATGGTAAATTTCAACGAATATTTGGTATAGGGATGGTTGCTGTTCATCTGCTTCATAAGAAAGAGAAAATCGCTTTTAAGCTGCTTTCTCATTTCCATGATCATGCAAAGCAGGAAAATGTATCACTCGTATCACTTTATCCCTTTAATCCTAGTTTTTATCGGAAGATGGGCTACGGATATGGCCCAATGAAGTTTGAATTTAAGATTGAACCACATGGGGTTGTTAGTGACGGGGAAAAAGGACTTGTACAATTTTTATCTCCGAACGATGAAGAAGCAATCGTATCATTATATAATGACTACGCTCAAAAGCATCATGGGATGATTAAAAGAACATGGAATGAGCGGCAACGAATAAGAAATGCAGTGACCAACTATGTAGGTGTTAAAGAAAAGGAACAACTAATTGGTGCATTAGCATTCTCGTTAGAACCAGTAAAGGATAGTCACTTCTTACATCAACAGTTAATCGTACATGAATGGATTTGGTCCAATCCAAGTGCATATAAGCAATTAGCTGCTTGGTTGCAATCTCAACAAGATCAAGTGGCTCGTATAGTTTTTCGTACGAATGATCCGTCCTTTTTGTATGCACTTACCAATCCTTTAAACGGTTCCAATCATTTAATACCTAGTGCAAACCATGAAGTTGCAACAACTGGATCAGGATTGATGTATCGGGTTTGTAATATTATTTCATTTGTTCATACGACAAATTTTCATAATCTTAAAAGACCGGAAGAGTTTACTAGAATATTAATAAAGTTGGAAGATTCTTTTGTAAAAGAACAGAATGGGTTATATGAAGTCGTTTATAATGGAGACTTTTGGAATGCCATCAAGCTAGAAAATTCGAATGAAAAAGCAAACATTTCGATTGGTATTCATGATTTAAGCTCTTGGTGGATGGGATGTGTTTCGATTGAAGCGCTTCAAAATTATGGGGAAGTTACTTTATATAATGTAGAGGCAAAAATACTAGATGAGTGGTTTTCATCTAGAATTAGCCCAATTTGCTTTACTTCGTTTTAAAAAGGAAGTGTTCACTTTGACACCAAAAGTATCGGAAGAATACAAGGAAGAGAAGAAAAAGGAAATAATTCAGGCTGCAGCAACTGTTTTTGGTGAAAATGGTTTTTACTCTACGACGATGGATGATTTAGTGAAAGCTTCTGGGATGAGTAAAGGTGCAATTTATCATTACTTCAAAAGTAAGGAGGAAGTATACGATCATATGCTTCAACAGCAGGTAGAACAGACTATTTCTGTTTTAGCAGATAAGTTCTCACATGTTCATTCCTCCATAGAAAAGATGGAGATGCTCTTCGATTTATACACATCCAACGAGTGGTTGAAAGAACCAAAATTAAATAGTGTAAGAAACCAATTAGAGCACTGGATTGCTGGAAGTAGAGAAGTAGAACGAATGAAATACGAGAGACATAGTGAAATTTTTTATGACCTTATCCGTACTATTTTAATAGAAGGTCAAAATAGCGGAGAGGTTTCAAGAGAACTCAATGCATTACACGCGGCTAAACTATTTTGGAGTATGATTGATGGCATGCTTTTACATGCATCAGTCTTACCTTCCTTTTCTTATTTGCAAATTGTGAGTACGTCAAAAGAGATGTATATAGCATTTCTACAAAGGGGAGCTTAGAATGATTACGTTTAAAACAATGGAAAATTTATCTTTTAAGCAAGCGCATGAACTTTTTATTAATGGATTTGAAGGTTATTTTATACCGATGAAGATGTCACTTGATGATTTTGTGATCCGTATGGGAAATGAAGGTCTCTCTCCAGAACTATCCATTGTAATGTACGATGCAGATCAACCAATAGGTTTTGTATTACAGGGGATAAGAGAGGTAGATGGTCAAAAAATAGCATGGAATGGTGGAACAGGAATCATTCCTTCATATAGAGGGAAAAAACATGGGACTGTTCTGATGGAAAAAGCGCTTGATTTACTAAAACAACAAAATGTGTCTGTAGCTACTTTAGAAGCGTTGTCTGTAAATAAACCTGCGATAAAGTTGTATGAAAATGTCGGCTATGAAGTAATCGACACACTACACTTTTTGGAATCAGAAGGCGAGCTTCCTTATAAGGAAGATTTAGTGAATGAATTTACTATTAAACGAATTCCTGCATTACAAGCCGCACACGGTCATATTTTTCCTACGCGAGTACCATGGCAGGTGGATCCTTCCATAACTCCTAAAATAGGGGGAGAGGCTGTCATTGCAACAAAAAATGGTGAAATATATGCAGCTTGCCTTATAAGAAAAAAACAACAATATGGATCTGAACCAGAAGGTGTTACATTATTTCAAACGGTTATGAAAAAAGAAAGTGAGGAAGGGGAGCGAGCACTCCACTTAGTATTGCAGGAGGGGCTTGACTTTAAACAACCACTTAAAAGAACAACTTATAATTTATTGGATATGAATCATAAGACGATTTCTTTCTTACAAAAGAATGGGTTCAAAAATACAGAGATATCACAAGTTTTTATGGTTAAAAATATTATATAAGCAAAAACAGCAGCTATAATTTCTATAGTTGCTGTTTTACTTCACTTCATAAATAGAAGCTATTGTTTGGTTTGTTTCGCTTAAGAGTCGATTCAAGGCTACGCGGAAGCTTTTATATGTTTCGATTTCCACATGAATGCTTGCGTGAACTATTTCTCGAATGAATCTAGGATTGAAGCCTACATAAATGGCACGAACACCCATAAGTCGTAGAGAACTATTTAACCGAGAAATCGAAATTGCAAGGTCATTGTAGTCAAATGATTCCACATCTTCTAATCTAACTCCTGTGAAATCAAAAACAACATTTTCAATGTCTCTATTTTCTCCAATATACATGAGGGTTTGTGTTTCAATATTAACGAAACGTTCCGGAAACATATACCCAACAATTGGTATCATGATCGTTTTAGGAACAATAGATGGAATAATAGGTGTAGACATTGTTTGGATTATTTGTTCGTAATATGCAATTTTATCTTTTAATTGTTGGATTTCTACCTCTTGTGACATACCGACACCTCTACTTTTTTCCATTATACGAATAACGATGGGATTAATCAAATTAATACAGAAAAAAGGATAGTTAAATAGAAATGTATTAATTTTTCTAAGAATAACAACTAAACATTAAAAAGCCCTTAGGAGTTAGAACTCGAAAGGGCTAAATGTTTATTAGTTTTGTGCATCTAAAAATTCAGTTACTTGCTCAGGAGATTTTGCATTTGCACTATGTAAGTGTGCTTTTTTCTCTCCATTTTGATAAATAAGTAGACTTGGAATACCCATTACTTCATATTTTTCAGCAATTTCAGGAAGTTCGTCTCGGTTCACTTCATACCAAGTATATTGATTGTACTTTTCCACGATTGGGTCTATGAACATTTCCATACGACGGCAATCAGGGCACCAACCAGCTTCGAATTTTACTAGTACTTCATTGTCTCCAGAAATAATTTCATTGAATTGTTCTGCTGTTGTAATTTTATTCATAATATATACCTCCGACGAGTTTTTTGTCTTCTTAAAGGGCAATAGGCTCTTTAAAATTAGCGTCATACACTTTTCTTAAATAGTGTACACTGTTTCGGAATGACTAGAAAGAAAATTGCTCTAAACACATCATTTTATTATTGCGAAAATTTAAATATTGTTCTAAACTAATAGATATAGAAATTGCTTCTATTTTTTTTATCTATAAAATGAATGAGCATTCATTCAAGACGAAGGGGAGGCTTTGCACGTGACATATCAAATCAAAAAGGCTGCTGTTTTAGGTTCGGGGGTAATGGGATCTGGAATAGCTGCTCACCTAGCCAATATTGGCGTTCCTACATTATTATTAGATATCGTTCCGAACGAAGTAAATAAAGAGGAAGAAGCAAAAGGATGGTCTTTGGAGCATCCTGCAGTTCGGAATCGTTTTGCTCAAACAGCATTACAAAAACTTTTAAAACAAAAACCAGCTCCACTTACTTCTACAAAAAACCTACAGTTAATAACTGCTGGCAACTTAGAAGATGATTTAGAAAAATTAAAAGATGTTGACTGGATTATTGAAGTAGTTGTTGAAAATTTAGAAGTGAAAAAGAACTTATATGAAAAAATAGATGCAGTACGCAAAACGGGAACAATCGTTAGTTCCAACACTTCAGGTATAAGCATAAATGCGATGGTTGATGGGCGTTCGGAAGATTTTGGAAAACATTTCTTAGGAACACATTTTTTCAATCCGCCTCGCTATTTAAAATTATTAGAAGTAATTCCAGCAAAAACTACGGATACAGAAGTAGTGGATTTCATGAAGCAATTTGGCGAAGACATTCTAGGTAAAGGAGTCGTTTTAGCTAAAGACACTCCTAACTTTATTGCAAATCGAATTGGAACATACGGATTACTTGTTTCACTACGGGAGATGCAAGCACGTGGATATTCTGTCGGAGAAGTAGATTCAGTAACTGGTCCTCTGATTGGTCGTCCAAAATCCGCCACTTTCCGTACACTGGACGTTGTTGGACTTGATACGTTTGCACATGTTGCTAAAAATGTATATGACCAAACAACAGGAGAAGAACAAAAGGTATTTGAAATACCAGTATTTATGCAAAAAATGCTTGAAAATAAATGGCTTGGGGCTAAAACAGGTCAAGGTTTCTTCTTAAAAGAAGGAAAAGAAATTAAAGAGTTAAACCCAGAGACACTTGAATATGAAGCGATGAAAAAGCTAAAAACTCCTTCAATGGAAATGGCGAAGCAACAAAAAGGCTTAGCGGCAAAAGTGAAAACGTTAACATATGCAAAAGACCGTACTGGGGAGCTTTTATGGAGTATCTTAAGTCCAACACTTATATACTCTGCTCAGCTACATGGGGAAATTGCAGACGATATCGTATCGATTGACGATGCGATGAAATGGGGATTCGGCTGGCAGCAAGGACCTTTTGAAATATGGGATGCAATAGGTGTGAAGGATTCCGTTGAGAAAATGAAAGCAGAAGGTCATGACATTCCTTCATTCGTTCAATCTTTATTAGACAAAGGTTTGGAATCCTTCTATAAAGAAGACAATGGCGATCTATTCTACTTCGATGGAACAGAATACAAAGCAGTTCCTTTAAGTGATAAGGTGATTAATCTTAAAAGCTATAAGAAAAAACATGGTGTGATCAAGTCGAATTCAGGAGCTAGCTTAATAGACTTAGGAGACGGAATTGCTCTACTTGAATTTCACTCAAAATCCAATTCAATCGGCTTAGATATTCTTCAAATGATAAACTTTGCAATAGATGAAGTAGAGAAAAACTTCAAAGGGCTTGTAATAGGTAACCAAGGTAAAAACTTCAGTGTAGGTGCAAACCTTGGAATGATTCTTATGGAAGCACAGGACGATAATATTTTTGAATTGGACTTCGTTGTTCGTCAATTCCAAAACGCGATGATGAAAATCAAATACTCTACAAAGCCAGTTGTAGTTGCTCCATTTGGAATGACACTTGGCGGAGGTGCGGAAGCTACTTTACCAGCGGCACATATTCAAGCATCTTCTGAAACTTATATGGGTCTTGTAGAAGCTGGAGTAGGATTAATCCCTGGAGGTGGGGGCAACAAAGAGCTTTACCTTAAACACTTAAGAGGTGTTCCTAATGGTGTTCAAATTGATTACCTAAATGTTGCTAGCAAGGTGTTTGAAACGATTGCAATGGCGAAAGTATCGACTTCTGGGGAAGAAGCTCGTGAAAACAACTTCTTGAGTTTTGCAGATGGGATTAGTGTTAACCCTGATCATTTAATCTACGATGCGAAGCAAGCAGCACTAGCGTTGGCAGACGCTGGATATAAAGCCCCAATTAGAGAACAGGTACCTGTTTCAGGTTCTCCTGGATATGCAGCTCTATTATTAGGTGCTGAAGGTATGTTCTTATCCGGATATATCAGTGAGCATGACATGAAAATTGCGAAAAAGCTTGCATACGTCATCGCTGGCGGAGAGGTTCCATACGGTACTTTAGTGGATGAGCAATATCTATTGAACTTAGAGCGTGAAGCTTTCTTAAGTTTAGTTGCAGATCCAAAATCTCAAGCAAGAATGCAACATATGTTAGTGAAAGGCAAACCATTACGCAACTAGACTGCGTTAGGTAAAAGGAGGAGAACTCATGCGTGAAGCAGTTATCGTAGCAGGTGCAAGAACACCCGTCGGAAAAGCGAAAAAAGGGTCATTAGCAACTGTTCGTCCAGATGATTTTGGAGCTTTAGTTGTGAAGGAAACATTGAATAGAGCAGGCGGATATGATGGTCCAATAGATGATTTAATTTTAGGCTGTGCAATGCCTGAAGCAGAGCAAGGAATGAATGTTGCAAGAAATATTGGTGCACTAGCAGGTCTTCCAGATACAACGCCGGCTATTACAGTAAATCGGTTCTGTTCGTCTGGTTTACAATCCATTGCTTATGCAGCAGAACGTATCATGCTAGGTCACTCTGAAGCAATTATTGCCGGAGGGGTAGAGTCAATGAGTATGGTTCCAATGATGGGAAATACGATTCGTCCAAATGCACGTTTAGCAGAAACAGCTCCACAATATTATATGGGAATGGGCCACACTGCTGAGCAAGTAGCAAACAAATATGGTGTGAGTCGTGAAGATCAAGATGCTTTTGCAGTTCGTTCACATGAACGTGCAGCAGCTGCAATTGCAACTGGTAAATTTAATGATGATATCGTTCCTGTCGAAGTAGTTAAGCATTATATTGATGAAAACAATAAAGCTCAAGTGAAGAAGTTTTTATTTGAAATGGATGAAGGTGTTAGAGAAGGAACAACGGTTGAAACCCTTGCAAAATTACGTCCAGCATTTAATGTTCGTGGTTCTGTGACAGCAGGAAATGCTTCTCAAACATCTGATGGTGCAGGTGCAGTTCTAGTTATGGACCGTGAAGTGGCAGAAGCACAAGGATTAAAACCTCTTGCGAAATTCCGTTCATTCGCTGTTGGCGGTGTTCCACCAGAAGTAATGGGAATCGGACCAATTGTAGCAGTGCCAAAAGCATTAAAGCTAGCAGGTTTATCTGTGGAGGATATTGATATTTGGGAAATTAATGAAGCATTTGCTTCTCAATCTCTTCAAGTAGTTCGTCATCTAGGAATCGACGTAGATAAAGTGAATGTGAATGGTGGAGCAATTGCACTCGGACATCCGCTTGGGGCTACTGGTACAATTTTGACTTTAAAAATGATGAGTGAACTAAGACGTCAAGGAAAGCAGTTCGGAGTCGTTACGATGTGTATCGGTGGGGGAATGGGAGCAGCTGGAGTATTTGAACTTTTATAAGCTATCAACTTATCAAACAAAAGGGGAGATTTAACATGACAGAAGTTAAAGATGTGATTAAAGGCGGAGGCTTTTTAGTAGAAGATTTAGAGGCAAGTCGAGTATTTACACCAGAGGACTTTACCGATGAACAAAAAATGATTGCAAAAACAGCTGAAGAATATGTAAAAAATCAAGTGTTACCAGTTGTAGAGAATCTTGAACACCATGAATTCGAGCATTCTGTACGATTATTGAAAGAAGCAGGTGATTTAGGGTTACTTGCTGCTGATATTCCAGAAGAATATGGCGGATTAGGATTAGATAAGATTTCTTCTGCATTAATTGCAGAAAAGATTTCGGTTGCAGGTGGTTTCTCCATCACCCACGGAGCACATGTTGGAATTGGGACATTACCAATCGTTTTATTTGGTAATGAAGAGCAAAAGCAAAAGTATCTACCAAACTCTGCATCTGGAGACAAAATCTCCGCTTATGCACTGACTGAGCCAGGTTCAGGTTCTGATGCTTTAGGAGCAAAAACTACTGCAAAATTGAATGCAGAAGGAACTCACTATATTTTAAATGGTGAAAAACAATGGATCACGAATGCTGGTTTTGCAGATGTATTTGTTGTTTATGCGAAAGTGGATGGAGATAAATTCACAGCATTTATCGTAGAAAAAACTTTCCCAGGCGTTTCAGTGGGAGCAGAAGAAAAGAAAATGGGTATTAAATCTTCGTCTACTCGTACTCTTATTTTACAAGATGCAGAGGTGCCTGTAGAAAACTTATTAGGTGAAATCGGACGCGGGCATGTAATTGCTTTCAATATTTTAAATATCGGTCGTTACAAATTAGGGGTAGGTACAGTTGGTGGATCTAAACGTGCTTTAGAGCTTGCAATTTCTTATTCCAATCAACGTCAGCAATTCAAAACACCTATTTCTTCCTTTAATTTAACAAAGCAAAAACTTGCTACAATGGCTTCTAAGTTGTATGCAACAGAAAGCTTGATATACAGAACTGTTGGTTACTTTGAAGAACGTATGGGGCAATTAAGTGAAGCAGAACAAAAAGATGGGAAAGCGATTGCTGCTTCTATCGCGGAATATGCCATCGAATGTTCTATTAATAAAGTAGTAGGTTCAGAAGTTCTCGATTATATCGTTGATGAAGCTGTTCAGTTACATGGTGGATATGGCTTTATGCAAGAATACGAAGTAGAGCGTATTTATCGTGACTCTCGTATTAACCGTATTTTCGAGGGTACAAATGAAATTAACCGACTAATCGTTCCTGGTACATTTTTGAAGAAAGCGATGAAAGGTGAGCTTCCGCTACTTCAAAAAGCACAAAGTTTACAAGAAGAGTTACTCATGATGATGCCAGAAGAAGTGAGTGACGCGCCACTAGCACAAGAAAAAGTATTGGTAGCAAATGCGAAGAAAATTGGTTTACTAGCTGCAGGTCTTGCTGCTCAACGCTTTGGTACAAAACTTGAAGCAGAGCAAGAAGTGTTAGTTAATATTGCAAACATTGCTAACAACATATTTGCAATGGAATCAGCGGTACTTCGTACGGAAAAAGCAATCGACCGTGGTGGAGTAGAAAAAGCAAATCAAAAATTACTTTATACACAAATCTTCTGCCAAGAAGCATTTGATGAAATCGAAAAAGCAGCAAAAGAAACACTAATTGCATCTGTTGAGGGAGATAACTTACGAATGATGATATCTGCACTTCGTAAACTAACTCGCTATACTCCGTATAATGTGATTGCGAAGAAACGTGAAGCTTCTGTTAAGTTAATTGAGGCTGAAAAATTTGTTGTTTAATTAAATGAAAGAGCCAAGCATAAAAAATCGGCTCAGATTGAATATAAGGCAGTTGGAATAGCTTATTCCAACTGCCTTTGTCTATTATTTAGGGGGGTAGATCAGATTTTCCGAAGCTTACCGCTCGCTTTCCGCGGGCGAGCGACAAGCCGCTTCGTCGCTACGCTCCTGCAGGGTCTCGTCTGTCTCGCTTTCCCGCAGGAGTCGAGCGGACGCTTCTCCAAACCCTATATCCGCAGGGGTCATCAGGATGTGCGCCTTACACGCCGCATGAGCGCGAAGAATGAGACTCCGCATAAGGATGTGGGAGTGAGTGAAACGAACGACTCATCCTGCGGTGGCTCATGCGTAGCGTGCGGCAAGCGCACGTCCGAGTGGTTGGCATTTCACTTGATGAACAGGTTTTTCTGTTTAGTTGGAAATACTGAAGCTTTAGTTGGAATAAACATTCGTTTAGTTGGAAAAATGCTAACATTAGTTGTAAAACTGGATTCTTTTCGTTACACAAGAACATTGCTTTTGTGCAATAGTATTGTATATGATAAGAAGAAAAAGGTGATTTTAATGACGATTCAATTTTTTGGTTATCCCAAATGTAGCACGTGTAGAAAGGCAAGTAAGTGGCTGAAAGATCATCAAGTGGAATTTGAGGATAATCATATAGTGGAAAACCCACCATCAAAAGAAATGATAAAAGAGATATTAGTAAATACAAATACAGATATAAAGAAGCTCTTTAATACAAGTGGTACTAAATATCGAGAAATGCAATTGAAGGACAAGCTTCCAAATATGACAGAAAAAGAACAAATCGAAACGCTCGTTTCAGATGGAATGCTTATTAAGCGACCAATTGTATATGATGGAGAGCATTTGACGCTAGGTTTTAAAGAAGAAGAGTTTGAACATATTTGGAAAAGCATATAAAGTTGCTTGTTTTTACAATTGAAATGTGTGAATATTATAGAGGAATGTATATTTTTTTGAGAGGGGTATAACATGAGCACACCTAAAGAATTAAAATACTCAGAAGAGCATGAATGGGTAAAAACAGAAGACGGTAAAGTACGTATTGGAATTACACATTTTGCACAATCAGAACTTGGGGATATCGTGTTTGTCGAGCTTCCACAAGTAGGAGACGATATTAAAGCTGGAGATCCTTTCGGAAGTGTAGAATCAGTTAAAACTGTTTCTGAACTGTATGCTCCGATCAGCGGTAAAGTAGTAGAAGTAAACGCTGATTTAGAAGACAGCCCTGAATATGTAAACGAATCTCCGTATGAAAATGCATGGATGATCGTAGTTGAGCCTTCTGACGTAGCAGAAGTGGATGCACTATTATCTGCAGAACAATACGAAGAGTTAATTCAAGAATAATGGATTTAAAAAGGCGCCGGTTATTTACTGGCGCTTTTTCATATACTAGTATATATAATGTGCTGGGAGAGAAGCTGATGGCTAAGGTATTTAGTGAAAAAGTAATTCTTGTTGAAGGTAGATCAGATAAACTGAAACTTTTAACCATTCTTGCTGAAGCAACTGAAATTGTTTGTACGAATGGCACTATTTCTAATGTTAAATTAGAAGAAATCTTAAGTCCTTTAGAAGAATTGCCCATATATGCTTTTTTAGACTCCGATAAATCAGGAGAACAAATACGATCGGTAGTTAGAAAGGTATATCCAGAAGCAATTCATCTATATACGAATCCTGTATATGGTGAAGTTGCAAATACCCCGCTTGATGTTTTGGCTTCTATCTTACAACGTGCTAAGATTAAGGTGAAAAAAGAATTTTTAACATAGGATGATGTTTGTGAATGAATGGTCTCGAGAGGAATGGGAGCAAGCTAAAAATGCTCCTAGTCTTTCTCTTTTATATATTTACACCCCAATGTGTGGGACATGCCAAGTTGCCTCTAAAATGATGAAGGTACTTAAAGAAATTGTACAGTTTCCAGTTGGACAGGCAAATATAAATTATATGAAAGATTTAGCGATGGATTATGAAATTGAAAGTGTGCCATGTCTTTTAATTGCAAAAGAAGGAATTGTTTATAAAAAGGTTTATGCTTTCCAATCAATTCCTTATCTTTTAGATGTTATAAAAAGTGTTGACGACACCGAATTATCATGATAGAATTCGATTTATTGATAACAATTGAATAGTGTCGCTCTTATTAAGAGAGGTGGAGGGAAGTGCCCGATGAAACCCAGCAACCGTCATGTAAATGAAATGGTGCCAAATCACTCAAAGCGTAAAAAATGCTTTGGAAAATGAGAGAATGGATGACTGTTATTTTGAATGATAACATACACCCCTTCTGCTCTTTTGCAGAAGGGGTTTTTTGATAGTAATAGTACTATCTATACAGGAGGGAAGATTTACGTGATTAGCTTGAAAGATATTTCAAAAAAGTTTAGTACGAAGCAAGGTACCATTGTAGCTGTTGACAATGTAAATCTTACAATTAAGCAAGGTGAGATTTTTGGAATTATTGGATATAGTGGTGCAGGAAAAAGTACTTTAATCAGATTGTTGAATGGATTAGAAAAGCCGACTTCAGGACAAATTGTTGTAAATGATAAAGAAATTACATCAATTTCAGAAGGTAAGCTTCGACAAGTAAGACATAAAGTAAGCATGATTTTTCAGCATTTCAATCTTTTGTGGTCAAGAACTGTTGCAGAAAACATAGCTTTTCCTTTGGAAATCGCAGGAGTACCTAAAGAACAAAGAGCTACTCGTGTAAAAGAATTGATTGAGTTAGTAGGTTTAGAAGGCCGAGGAGATTATTATCCTTCTCAATTATCCGGTGGCCAAAAGCAACGGGTAGGAATTGCTCGAGCATTAGCAAACCGCCCAGAAGTGTTGCTTTGTGATGAAGCTACATCTGCACTTGACCCAGAAACAACGGATTCCATATTAGATTTACTGATTAGTATTAACGAAAGATTAGGTTTGACCATTGTACTAATTACGCATGAAATGCAGGTTATTCAAAAGATTTGTAATCGAGTAGCAGTAATGGAGAACGGACATGTGGTAGAGGAAGGGGACGTGCTGGAAGTTTTCCAAAATCCCCAACAGCCCATAACAAAGAGATTTGTTACGCAAGTTTCTGAAAATAATCAATCTCAGCAGACGATTCAAAATTTACAAGAACTATATCCAAATGGCAAACTCATCAAGCTTGTTTTTGTTGGAGACCAAACGGAACAGCCAATTCTATCTAGACTCATTAAACAATTTGATTTGGAATTGAATATAGTTCAAGGAAATATTACACATACGAAAAGTGGAGCTTATGGAACATTGATTCTTCAGATTGACGGTGATGCATCGGCAATCGATAAAGCAATTCTATTTATTCACGAACAAAAAGTACACACAGAGGTGATCAACAATGATTAATACTTTATTTCCAAATGTTGATTGGCCAAAAATGTGGGAAGCGACAATGGAAACTCTTTATATGACTGCAGTTTCTACTTTATTAACATTTGTATTTGGTCTTGCACTAGGATTACTTTTGTTTTTAACAAGTCCGCATCAAGCATGGGCCAATAAACTAACAAATTGGTTGACGGGAGCATTTACTAATATCTTTCGATCGATACCATTTATTATTTTAATCATATTGCTTATTCCATTTACGAAATTACTTTTAGGTACTATTCGTGGACCAAATGCTGCGTTTCCAGCTCTTGTTATTGGAGCTGCTCCATTTTATGCACGAATGGTTTTAATTGGATTAAGAGAAATAGATAAAGGTGTGCTTGAAGCAGCTAAATCGATGGGGGCTAAAACTTCTACTATTATATGGAAGGTTTTATTACCAGAATCGATGCCAGCATTAGTCTCTGGTATTACAGTTACTTGTATATCACTAGTTGGATATACGGCAATGGCGGGAATTATTGGTGCAGGCGGCTTAGGTACGTTAGCATTCTTAGATGGGTTCCAACGCAGTAGAGAAGATGTAACGCTTGTTGCAACCATTTTAATACTCATTGTAGTATTTATTATTCAATGGATTGGCGACGCGATAACAACAAAGATAGACAAGAGATAACTGGTGTTAACGAGATAACTCGATCACATATAAAATTGGGGAATTAGAGAAGGAGAGAAATTAGATGAAAAAGTTTTTAGCAGGAGCATTATTATCCGTTAGTGCATTAACACTAGCTGCTTGTGGTGGAGAAGAAGAAGATAGTAAATTAGTAGTAGGAGCTTCAAACGTTCCTCATGCTGAGATATTAGAACAAGCTAAACCATTATTAGAAGAACAAGGTATTGAACTTACTATCGAAACTTACCAAGACTATGTTTTACCAAACCAAGATTTAGATTCAGGAGACTTGGATGCTAACTTCTTCCAACACATCCCTTATTTTGAAGGACAAAAAGAAGAATTTGGATACGATTTTGAAAATGCAGGTGGAATCCATATTGAGCCAATCGGTTTATATTCTAAAAAATATGGTTCTATTGAAGAATTACCAGAAGGTGCAACGATCTTAATGAGTAACTCTGTTGCAGACCATGGTCGTGTATTAGCAATGTTAGAGGCTCAAGGTTTAATCAAATTAGCTGAAGGTGTTGATAAAACAGCAGCTGAATTAACGGATATTGTAGAGAATCCAAAAAATCTTGAATTTGACGCTAACTATGAAGCTGCATTATTAGTGCAACTGTATGAAAATGAAGAAGGCGATGCAGTACTAATCAATTCAAACTATGCATTAGACGCTGGACTTAACCCAATGGAAGATTCTATTGCTATTGAAGACTCTGAATCACCATATGTAAACATCATTGCAGTTAAAGCTGGCGATGAAGATAAAAAAGAAATCAAAGCTCTAGTAGACGTTTTACACTCTAAAGAAATCCAAGATTTCATCGTTGAAGAGTGGGGCGGATCTGTAGTTCCAGTAAAATAATAATTTAGAACGTAGCAGGCACTTTAAGTGTCTGCTTTTTTATTGTAGAGAAATCATTTGTAAATATGAAAAGTTATTTCTGACCGCATAGAAGGGTTTCGTGACCGTATAAATCCTTGTGATGGAGCACTGGCAATAATAGTAAATAAGTTTTCTGAAGAAAAAAATGTTTGAAGGTATGTTATCATGGGTATGTAAGTATTGTAAGTTTTAAAAAATCGAAAGGAATGATTCATTATCAATTTAGAAGAGTTGCCCTACACAGAACAAATGGACCACGCGTTTAGAGGAGTTCACGGTTTCGGATATACCGAATTACGAAATAGTCAGGATTTACGACTGATGGTTGAACAACGTAGACAGCGAGATCATGAGAAAAGTGTCCAACTAGTCGCGAAAATTGATGCTCAATCTTTTCGAGGTTAATAAAAGATAATAAAAATCCATGGAGAAACTTATTCTCCATGGATTTTTTGGGTTAAACACTATATTCATAGTGAAATCCATTCTCATTTGGAGCAGCTTATTGAAAATTAGCAAAGAATAGTACTTTGTATGAATTTGCATAGATAAGAAAGTAAAATACAAGAAATACAATAGTTTTATAAACCTAAAGAGAAAGTATTTCAAAAGATTTGCATGGCAATAGACTTTGGGTTAAGATTAGAATGATAATAAATTAGAATGGTAAACCATTCGAAGTTACTTAATGGAGGTTATTACATGTCAACTTTAGTAATTAAGGATTTACACGTTGCTATAGACGGTAAAGAGATATTAAAGGGTGTTAATTTAACTATTAATACAAACGAAATTCACGCAGTTATGGGTCCAAACGGTACTGGTAAGTCTACTTTAGCATCTGCTATTATGGGCCATCCAAAATATGAAGTAACTTCAGGTTCAATTGAATTGGACGGGGAAGATGTATTAGAAATGGAAGTA
This sequence comes from Psychrobacillus sp. FJAT-21963, assembly GCF_001420585.1. NCBI lineage: Bacteria > Bacillati > Bacillota > Bacilli > Caryophanales > Bacillaceae > Psychrobacillus > Psychrobacillus sp. FJAT-21963. Next base: position 248,195 of record NZ_LJIY01000009.1, read on the forward strand.
GACGAGCGTGCTCAAGCTGGTTTGTTTTTAGCTATGCAATATCCAAGTGAAATTACTGGAGTAACTAATGCCGATTTCTTACGTTCTGCTATCAATTCACGTCGTGAAGAAGGCGATGAAATTTCATTAATGAAATTCATTCGTGAATTGGACAGCAAAATGGAATTTTTAGAAATGGATTTAGATATGGCTCAACGTTATTTAAATGAAGGATTCTCTGGTGGGGAGAAAAAACGTAATGAAATTCTTCAATTAATGATGTTAAAACCAAAATTTGCTATCTTAGATGAGATTGACTCTGGTCTAGATATCGATGCACTTAAAGTTGTTTCAAAAGGAATTAACGAGATGCGTGGAGAAGGTTTCGGAAGTCTAGTGATCACTCACTACCAACGTCTTCTTAACTACATTACTCCTGACCATGTACATGTTATGATGCAAGGTCGTGTAGTGAAATCTGGTGGTCCTGAGCTTGCACAAAAACTTGAAGCACAAGGATATGACTGGATTAAAGAAGAGTTAGGAATTGAAGACGAGACAGTTGGACAAGAAGCATAAGAAAGGGGACGAATCAGCATGACGGTTGAAACAAAATTGGCATTAACCGAGCAGGATATCCGCTCCTTTTCAGAAAGTAAACAAGAGCCAAGCTGGATGACAGATATTCGTCTAACAGCTTTTGGTGAGCTTGAATCACTTCCAATGCCAAAGCCAGATAAAACAAAAATCGATAACTGGAATTTCATTGAATTCCCTACACATACTGTAGAGAGCAATGTTTTCACTTCTTTAGATGAATTACCAGAAGAAGTGAAAGTACTTGTTAATACAGAAGAGCAAAAAAATATTTATATTCAACATAATAATACGCCAGCTTTTGTTTCTTTATCGGATGAACTAAAAGAAAAAGGTGTTATTTTAACAGATATTTTTACAGCGATCCGTGAAAATGCCGACCTAGTTCAAAAGTATTTTATGACAGATGGCGTAAAAGTAAATGAGCATAAACTCACAGCACTACATGCAGCACTTTTAAATGGTGGAGTATTCGTATACGTACCTAAAAATGTTGTGGTGGAAGAACCGATTCAAGTAATTTATTTACACGATAATAATACAGCATCTCTTTTCAACCATACGTTATTAGTTGCGGATGAAAATAGTGTTGTCACTTACGTAGAAAATTATCTATCGACTGTTGAACATACAAATGGCTTAGCTAACATTGTTTCAGAAGTTATTGCAAAGGATAATGCAAAAGTAACTTTTGGTACAGTGGATGTTCTTGCAGAAGGATTCACTACGTATGTAAACCGTCGTGGTGTCACTAGCCGTGATGCTGTTCTTGAATGGGCACTAGGTATGATGAATGATGGCGATACGATTTCCGAGAGCGTAACTCATTTAGTTGGGGATAACTCGCAAGGTCGTGTTAAAATGGTTGTTGTAGGTCGTGGGAAACAAAAACAAAACTTCACAACAAAAGTTATTCATTGGGGAAAACATTCGGATGGACATATCTTAAAACACGGTGTTATGAAAGATGAGGCATCATCTATTTTTAATGGAATTGGGAAAATTGAATATGGTGCTACAAAATCCAATGCAGTTCAAGAATCTCGTGTACTCATGTTAAGTGAAAAAGCACGTGGAGATGCCAACCCAATTCTATTGATCGACGAAGATGATGTAACAGCAGGTCACGCAGCTTCTGTTGGCCGAGTAGACCCACTTCAGTTGTACTATTTAATGAGCCGTGGTATTTCTAAACACGAAGCAGAGCGTCTAGTTATTCATGGATTCCTTGCTCCAGTAGTAAATGAATTACCTATCGAAGGCGTAAAGAAACAGCTGACGGAGGTTATTGAAAGGAAAGTTCGCTAATGCTCAGCAAAGAGATTCGAAGCTATTTTCCCATATTAAATCAAGAAATCAATGGTCATCCACTTGTCTATCTAGACAGTGGTGCCACTTCACAGAAGCCAGTGCAAGTTATTGAAGCGATTAAAAAGTATTATGAATACGAAAACTCAAATGTTCACCGTGGTGTGCATACATTAGGGAATCGTGCCACAGAAAGTTACGAAGGTGCACGAGAAAAAGTTCGAAATTTCATTAATGCTAAATCTACAAAAGAAATAATATTTACTCGTGGTACAACAACATCTATTAACACAGTTGCTAGAAGCTATGGCTTAGCAAATGTGAAAGAGGGCGATGAAATTGTCATCACGCATATGGAACACCATTCAAATATTATTCCTTGGCAACAACTTGCGAAAGATACAGGGGCAACATTAAAATACATCGATTTAGAAGCAGATGGAACATTATCATTAGAAAATGTCCGTGCTACTATCACAGATAAAACAAAAATTGTATCCATCGTATACGTTTCGAACGTTTTAGGTACGATGAATCCAATAAAAGAAATTACTGAAATAGCACATGAACATGGTGCTATAATGGTCGTAGACGGTGCTCAAGCCGCTCCACATTTAAAGCTAGATGTTCAAAATTTGGATTGTGATTTTCTTGCATTTTCAGGTCATAAAATGTGTGGTCCGACAGGTATCGGGGTACTTTATGGTAAGCAGGAATTACTTGAAAAAATGGAACCTGTTGAATTTGGTGGAGAAATGATTGACTTTGTAGGACTATACGACTCTACATGGAAAGAGCTACCTTGGAAATTCGAAGGTGGAACACCGATCATTGCTGGAGCGATTGGTCTAGCAGCTGCCATTGATTTCCTTGAGGAAATCGGGCTAGATGAGATTGAAAAACACGAGCATGAACTTGCTACTTACGCCATGGATAAAATGCTTACAATAGAAGGCTTGACTATTTATGGACCAAACGATCCGTCTAAGCGAGCTGGAATTGTAACATTCAACTTAGATGATGTGCATCCACATGATGTTGCAACCGTACTTGATATGAGCGGTATTGCTGTTCGTGCAGGTCATCATTGTGCACAACCATTGATGAAATGGTTACAATGTACGGCTACTGCAAGAGCAAGTTTTTATCTTTATAATACAGAAGAAGATATTGACCGTTTAGTTGCTGGATTGCGCACTGCAAAGGAGTATTTTAACGATGTCTTCTAATTTAGATCAATTATATCGTCGAGTAATAATGGACCATTATAAAAATCCTCGTAATAAAGGAAGTATCGAGGAAGGTGCTCTTACAATTGACATGAATAACCCAACTTGTGGAGATCGCATTCATCTGACACTTCAAGTAGAAGATGGAATTATCCAAAACGCAAAGTTTGATGGGGAAGGTTGTTCTATTTCAATGGCTTCTGCTTCCATGATGACACAAGCAGTAAAAGGGAAAAAAGTCGAAGAAGCCTTAAAACTTTCTACTACTTTTTCAGAGATGATGCTAGGAAAAGAATATGATGATTCCATTGATTTGGATGATATTGAAGCATTACATGGTGTATCTAAGTTTCCTGCGCGTATTAAATGTGCAACACTTGCATGGAAGGCTATGGAGAAAGGCGTTTCTGAAGAAAAATAATAATTGGAGAACGGAGGAAATACGATGGCAAAACAAATGCCTGAAATTGGTGATTACAAATATGGTTTCCACGATAAAGACGTATCCATTTTCCGTTCAAAACGTGGTTTAACGAAGGATATTGTAGAAGAAATATCTCGTATGAAAAATGAACCACAATGGATGTTAGATTATCGTTTGAAAGCGTTAGAAATCTTTTATTCTAAACCAATGCCTCAATGGGGTGGAGATTTAGGATCTTTAAACTTCGATGAAATTACTTACTATGTAAAACCATCTGAAGCAACTCAAAAATCATGGGATGAAGTACCAGAGGAAATCAAAGCAACATTTGATAAACTTGGTATTCCAGAAGCAGAACAAAAGTACCTTGCAGGTGTTTCTGCACAGTATGAATCAGAGGTTGTTTACCATAACATGAAAGAAGAGCTAGAGGATTTAGGTATTGTATTTAAAGATACAGACTCTGCTCTTCGTGAAAATGAAGACATCTTTAAAAAATACTGGGGAACTGTAATTCCTTCAACGGACAACAAATTTTCTGCCCTGAACTCTGCAGTTTGGTCAGGTGGATCATTTATCTATGTACCACCAGGCGTGAAAGTGGATACACCACTTCAAGCTTACTTCCGTATTAACTCTGAGAATATGGGTCAATTCGAACGTACTTTGATTATTGTAGATGAAGGTGCATCTGTACACTACGTAGAAGGATGTACAGCTCCTGTATATACAACAAACTCACTTCATAGTGCAGTTGTTGAAATCATCATCAAAAAAGATGCTTATTGCCGTTATACAACAATCCAAAACTGGGCAAACAATGTTTACAACTTAGTTACTAAACGTGCAGTTTGTGAAGCTAACGCTACAATGGAATGGATTGATGGAAATATTGGTTCTAAGTTAACAATGAAATACCCAGCTGTTATCCTAAAGGGAGAAGGCGCACGTGGTTTGACTCTTTCTATTGCAATTGCTGGTAAAGGTCAACATCAAGACGCTGGTGCTAAGATGCTTCACTTGGCTCCGAATACCTCTTCTACAATTGTTTCAAAATCTATTTCGAAACAAGGCGGGAAAGTAACGTATCGTGGACAAGTTCATTTTGGTCGCAAAGCAACTGGTGCTCGTTCTAACATTGAATGTGATACATTGATCATGGATAACCAATCTACTTCAGATACAATTCCATACAATGAAATCCTGAATGATAATATTTCTCTTGAACATGAAGCGAAAGTTTCGAAAGTTTCTGAAGAGCAATTGTTCTACTTGATGAGTCGTGGATTAAGTGAAGAAGAAGCAACAGAAATGATCGTAATGGGCTTCATCGAACCATTTACAAAAGAACTTCCAATGGAATATGCGGTTGAGATGAACCGTTTAATCAAGTTCGAAATGGAAGGTTCTATCGGTTAATACCTACATTTAAATGAAGGCAGCAGGGTTGAGTAAAATGAACCTCTGCTGTCTTTTTTAATTTAGCTCTAACATGTAGTTAATGATATGATAAATAGTGGGGTGAATGCATGATAAAAATTGGTTTGACAGGATGGGGAGATCACACAGATTTATATGTATCTTCTCCGAAAGAAAAATTACAAGATTATAGTGCCCATTTTCCAGTAGTTGAATTGGATTCAGCTTTTTATGCAATACCTTCCTATAGGAACGTTGAAAAGTGGATAAGGGAAACTCCAAATAGCTTTCAATTTATCGTAAAGGCATATCAAGGTATTACAGGTCATCTTAGAGGGGAATCTCCTTTTGATTCACTAGAGGATATGTTTGATCGGTATCGGGAGTCCATTCAACCTTTCAAGGAAAGTGGAAAGCTGTCTATGGTTTTAGTTCAATTCCCTCCATGGTTTCAATGTAAAAAAGAAAATGTTGATTATTTATATAAAGTGAGAGCAGAGCTAAAAGATTTTGAGGTAGCAATCGAATTTCGTCATCAATCGTGGTATACGCATGCTATTAAAGATCAGACTATTCAGTTTCTAAAAGATAACCATTTTCATCATACGATCTGTGATGAGCCACAAGTAGGGGAAGGGTGTGTCCCTTTAATTCCTATTTGCACTTCAGAAAAAGTACTTGTGAGACTCCATGGAAGAAATACATATGGATGGATAAATCCAGGGGATAGTGAAAAATGGCGAGAAGTACGATATTTATATGATTATAATAAAGAAGAACTTTTTGACATTCAAAAGATTTGCGAGGAATTACATATTAACACAAAAGAAGTAGTGGTATTATTTAATAATAATTCTGGTGGGCATGCAGCAAAAAATGCAAAAACCTTTCAACAGATGCTTGGAATAGAATTTGAAGGTTTAGCTCCAAAACAATTAGATTTATTTGATGGAGGGATATAATGGAGTGGATTATACTAGTTTTAGCTGGTCTTTTCTCCGGAATAGTTGGAGCATTAGTAGGTTTAGGTGGCGGAGTAATTTTAGTGCCAGCTGTATTATTTTTTGGAACGACTCTTGCTTTAATACCTAATATCACACCTCAAAGTGTGGTTGGCCTATCTGTGATTATGATGATTTTCACTGGTCTATCGTCCACACTTTCTTACATGAAAACGAAGACGGTTGATTTTAAAAGCGGATTTATATTTTTTATAGGAAGTATTCCAGGGACGATTTTAGGAGCGTGGGTAAATAAAGGGTTAGATTTACCATCCTTTAATTTATATTTTGGTATTTTACTTATTATTCTATCAACCCTTCTGCTTGTAAGAGATCGATTAAAACCAGTTAAGTGGTTTGTTGAAAATGGTAGCAAAAAGACATTCACAGATGATAAAGATACATATGTTTATGGATATCCAATTTGGTTTGCCATCCTATTAACATTTGGTGTAGGATTCGCATCTGGATTATTTGGAATTGGTGGAGGGTCCATCATTGTTCCTGCTATGATCCTTTTATTTTTATTTCCACCACATGTGGCAGTGGCTACGTCTATGTTTATGGTATTTTTATCTTCCATCATCAATTCTATAACGCATATCTCCCTTGGAAATGTGCCGTGGCTTTATACGATACCAGTTATTCCTGCAGCTTATATTGGCGCGAAATTGGGTGCCAGATTAAATAAAAAACTTAATTCGGATACGCTTGTCGTTGCTTTGCGAATTATTTTGCTATTATTAGGAGTTCGATCCATTATAGCTGGTCTTATGTAAAATCAAAAAGGTGGGTTTATGTTGAGAGAAACTATTCATATTTATCATACAAATGATTTGCATAGTCATTTAGAAAACTGGCCGACTATACATCAGTTTCTCTCCGATAGACAAAAAATGCATGAAGGACATGATTCATATCTCATTTTAGATATTGGTGACCATATTGATCGATCTAATACCTTTACTGAAGGTACTTTGGGAAGAGGAAATGTAGATTTACTAAATGAAGCTGGTTATGATTATGTCACCATTGGAAATAATGAAGGTATTACTCTTAGTCATGAAGAATTAGACAGTATGTATGCTAATGCAAATTTTGAAGTGGTTGTTTCGAACTTTACAGATCAATATGGCATCATTCCATCATGGATACTCCCATATAAAATTCACAAAACTGCCTCTGGAATTCATATTGGAGTTGTAGCTGCTACAGCAGACTTTGGAATTTATTATGAAAAGTTAGGTTGGCATATTCAGCAGCCGATTAATCGACTAAAAGAAGTTTGTGAAGAAATACGGCATAAAGTAGATATCATTCTATGTATGTCACACCTTGGTATGTCCCAAGACGAAATAATTACAGAGGAAATACCGCAAATTGATGTAATTTTTGGCGCTCACACACATCATTTTTTTGATGAGGGAAAAATGCTGAATGGTACGCTGCAGGCCGCTGCTGGCAAGTATGGAGCCTTTGTAGGGAAAGTTACAATAGAATTTGACCATAACCTTAGGGAAGTTACTTCTAAAAAAGCTGTTCTTTATCCAATAGAAACGCTGCAAATCCCTGAGAATAATGCGGAACAATTAGAAACTTGGGAGCATATTGGAAAAAGCAAACTAGCTTACCCACTTTTTGCGAATCAAACATTATTAAAGAAAGATTGGTTCCATTCATCAAGTATGTCTGATTTCTTTGCTAATGCATTACTAGCTTTTACAGGAGCTGATTGTGCCATGTTCCCAGCAGGCATTTTCTTAACCGATTTACAAAAAGGGATTGTTACTGCTGGTGATTTGCATAGACTTCTTCCTCATCCCATTAATCCATGTGTTGTAAGTTTAACTGGAGCAGAATTGATGGAAACCGTTGAGTTATCCAAAAATGAAAAGTGGCCACTTCTTGAAGTAAAAGGTTTAGGATTCAGAGGGAAATATTTGGGTGCTATACAATTTAACCAACTATACGAGGATGAAGAAGGCGATGTATACGTAAAAGGAGAACTCGTAAAACTTGAAAAAACCTATTATCTTGCAACACTAGATATGTTCACGTTTGGCTATTTCTTTCCAGCCTTTAAATTTGCGACGAAGCAGTATTTTATGCCTGAATTCATACGGGACGTGTTAAAGTGGTACGGTCAAAAAAATGAAATATAGTCATTTAAAATCCTCCAGTTACATATAAATAACTAGGGGGATTTTTTTTTGTTGTTCTATCGTAAAAAGAAAAGAATCAAGTTTTTAAATATGCAGCGTAAATTAGCCATTTTTCTAGCTTGCTTTATCCTTTCTGTAGCGGGTTTGTTTTATTGGATCAATGCTCGCTTAACTCCAACTTATCTGCAATATGCAGAGGTACAAACGAACAAAATTGCTTCCATGGTGATAAGTAAAGCGATTAACACTAGAATTGCTAATGTGTTAGATGTAAATGACATTATTGAGCATGTTCCATCCGAAAGTGCTAATAATATGGTGACGACAAAATTTAACACGGAAATAATTAATCGAGTTTTGTCTGATACCCAAAGTTTAGTACAATCTCATTTAGAGCAAGCGGAAAAGGGTAATCTATCAAGCTTACCTTATTTAGATGATATTGAGTATGATAAACAAACAATGGAAGATCAAGGTGGGGTCGTATTTTTTGTACCAATGGGGCAGGCAGCTAATATACCCCTAATCGGAAACTTAGGTCCAAAGATTCCCATTCGATTTCATGTGATTGGAAACGTTCAATCAACCGTTGAACAAAGTATTGATGAGTTTGGAATAAACAATGCTTTTGTAGAGATAAGTATTCTATTAAAAGTAAACGTTCAAATAATTGTTCCACTTGCCAGTAAGATGAGTACGGTCGAACAAAGGATTCCGGTCGCGATGGGTTTAATACAAGGTCAAGTTCCACAAATATATACAAAAGGGGAAGGTGGAAACCCTCCTTCTGTCGAAGTACCAATAAATCCATTACCAAAACAAGAATGATTGCAAGAGCTTACTTTTGATGTTAAAGTAATAGATGCAAAATGAATAGGTAGAGGCTGCATTGCTTAATAGTACTATACGTGAGGATGACAACGTAGATCGTTTAGGAAAGGAAGCAATGCCGAAATTAAATGTTCATGTCCTATAACATTTAGTTGGGGTTATTTTAAAGAGGAATAACACTGCCATTTATATGGAATCATATAAATGGTGAGCTACAGAGTATGAATGAAAGTATAATCTTGAATTCTATAGTAGAGGCCAGCCATTCTTTTTGGTTGGCCTTTTTGTTTACTGTTCTGTGCCTCCGCCTGAAAAGGAGGAAACTATTTTGGAAAGTACTATATTTTCTTTACTACCACCATTATTAGCAATCATTATGGTTCTTGTAACGAAAAGAGTTTTATTATCACTCGGAGTTGGTATTGTATCTGCCTCTCTTTTAGTAGAAGGCTTTGACCCGATAGATTCTTTACTATTGCTATGGGAATCATTTAAAGTATCTTTTTGGGATGAAGGTTTAAACACATCTAATATTTACATTTTATTATTTATCTTATTTTTAGGTATTATTACTGCTTTAGTTGGTTTGTCTGGTGGAAGCACAGCTTTTGCGGCTTGGGCTGTTAAACGAATTAAAACTAGAAGAGGCTCCAAATTACTTACAGCGTTTCTAGGAATAATTATCTTTGTAGATGACTATTTTAATGCCTTAGCAGTTGGCCAAATTGCTAGACCTATCACTGATAGTCATCGCGTTTCGCGAGTAAAATTAGCTTATTTTATTGATTCTACATCTGCCCCAGTATGTGTAATAGCGCCCGTCTCAAGTTGGGGAGCATTTTTAATAAGCCAATTGGGTGTTATTTTTGCAACTCATGCGGTTACTTCCTATACACCTCTTGAGGCTTTTATGTTAATGGCTCCTATGAACTTTTATGTTATTGCTACCCTTGCCATCGTTTTCTTTATGGCGTGGACTGACTTTGATTTAATGCCAATGAGGAAGCACGAAAAGATTGCAAAAGAAACAGGGAAGTTATTCGACACAAGTAAACCTAATCCAGGTGAGCTACAAGGTAATTTTCCAGAAAACAAATATGGAGAAGTTAAGGACTTGTTATTACCAATAATTACATTAATTGTGATAACACTAGTATCTATGTTTTGGACAGGTTATCAAAACTCAAATCAAGAACTCAATATATTTGTAGTTTTTGAAAATACGGATGTTCCTATTTCTTTATTTATTAGTGGACTATTAGCTACAATACTCGCTGTATTATTATACTTACGTCAGCTAAAATATAATCCAACAGCAAAGATTAATTTTATTTGGAAAGCTTTAGTTACTGGAATAAGTTCCATGTTACCAGCAATATTCATCTTAATATTTGCATGGTCATTATCATTTTTAATCGAAACTATTGGAACTGGCCAATATTTAGCCAACTTAGTTGCTGAAAACAATATACCGGTTGGAGTAATTCCAGTCTTACTATTTGTCCTAACAGCGATCATGGCTTTTGCAACAGGTTCATCATGGGGTTCTTTCGGAATATTACTCCCTATTGGTGCTAGCATTATCATGGCAATAGAACCCGAGCTATTGCTTCCTGTATTGTCTGCTGTTTTAGCAGGAGCAGTTTTTGGTGATCATTGTTCACCAATCTCTGATACAACAATAATGTCAGCAACAGGGGCTGGTGTAAATGTTATAGATCATGTCATGACACAATTGCCATATGCCATAATTAGCGCTGTAATAGCTGCTTTCGGTTATTTAATATTAGGTTTAACTGGATCTGTTATTATAGGATTCGTATCGGTTGTATTGATCCTAATCATGTTGTTTTTAGTGTGGAATTTTAAATCAAAAAAAGAAGACTTTAAACAGGGCTAAAACTAGCTCTGTTTTTTTATAATCATGCGTTAAACTAGGAATGAGAAGGTTGTTTGAATTAAAATAATATGTTACATTGACAACAGTGTAGTTAGTTTAAAGAATGGGGTCGATATGAAGTGACATCGTGTAAACCAACGAAATCAGAGCATCAACGTAAACCAGATTGGTTAAAGATAAAGTTAAATACAAATGAGGACTATAAAGGTCTTAAAAAGTTAATGCGTGAAAATAATTTACATACAGTTTGTGAAGAAGCAAGATGCCCAAATATTCATGAATGTTGGGGATCACGGAGAACAGCTACTTTTATGATTCTTGGAGCAGTTTGTACTCGTGCTTGCCGTTTTTGTGCAGTTAAAACAGGTCTTCCAAATGAGCTAGATTTAGCAGAACCTGAACGTGTAGCAGATTCGGTAGTTATTATGAACTTAAAGCATGTTGTTGTTACAGCTGTTGCCCGTGATGACTTAAAAGATGGTGGTTCAGAAGTTTTTGCAGAAACTATTCGTGCGATTCGTCGGAAAAATCCATTTACAACTATTGAAGTGTTACCTTCTGATATGGGTGGGATTGAGCAAAACATTCGTAATATTATGGATGCGAAACCAGATATTTTAAACCATAATATTGAAACGGTACGCCGCTTAACTCCAAGAGTTCGTGCAAGAGCAAAATATGACCGTTCACTTGAACTGTTGCGCCGCGCTAAAGAAATGCAACCGAATATACCTACGAAGTCTTCTTTAATGTTAGGATTAGGAGAAACACATGAAGAGATTTTAGAAGTTATGGATGACCTACGTGCAAATAACGTAGACATTATGACAATCGGTCAATACTTGCAACCAACGAAAAAACATTTACCAGTACAAAAGTATTATTCACCAGCTGAATTTGGTGAACTTCGCAAAATAGCAATGAGTAAAGGATTCTCTCACTGTGAAGCTGGTCCACTTGTAAGAAGTAGTTATCATGCGGATGAGCAAGTAAATGCTGCAGCAAAACAAAGACAAGCACAAGGTGAGGAACTACTAGCTACTCAAAATAGCTAATGGATGGTGATCAAATGATTATTGCAGAAGGATATACGTATGAAGTCATAGAAGATTACCGAGAAGCTTTTAAGGAAGAAGCTTTTTTAGAAAGATATAGTGAAATATTGTCCAAATATGACTTTATAATGGGTGACTGGGGCTATGGTCAGCTTCGTTTAAAGGGCTTTTTTGAAGATAGAAACCATAAAGCTACATTTGATACAAAAATAAGTACAATGAAAGACTATTTATATGAGTATTGTAACTTTGGTTGTGCCTATTTTTTAGTAAAGAAAACTGGAGTGGCACCTAAAGTAGTACCGGTTGTTGAAACAGTTGAACAGATACAAGAAAACCTTGAGCAAGATCATCAATGATGATCTAGACTCAAGGTTTTTTAGTTGAGTAATTCACTCAAGTAATCTCTTAATTCTTTAGCTTCTTCTTCTGTTCTATTAAATACGTGTTCTAGATATCCTGGTTCTTCCAAATCGTCTGGTCCAAGTATTGCAGCTCTTCCGTATTGGATATCCATCACAAGAACTTTACCAAAAAAACGAGAGCTTTGTAGGACAGCTAAGTCATAGCGTTGTGATTCGCCTGTGAATCCTACAAATCTTGTTTTAGTATCTTCCACATCATCATATAAGAAAAACCGTTCCATCTTGTGACACTCCTTCCTACCTCTCAATTATGGTACTATAGAATAGAAGACAATATCAACTGAACAAAAACTAGGAGGCATTTCGATGTATTTTGTTGATCGAAAAAAAATCGCAACTACTTTAACTCACATGAAAACTTTACTTGATTTATTGGAAACTAAAACAGATTGGAACAATGACCAAATCTCAAAATTGGCTCTTGAACGTGTAGGTCATAATATTATTGAGTCTATTATTGATGTGGGCAATTCAATGATCGATGGGTTCATTATGCGAGACCCAGGTGGTTATGATGATATTATTGATATTTTGACGGATGAAAAAGTTATAACAGCAGAAATGGATGCTCCTTTAAAAGAGGTTATCGAATTTAGAAAAGTACTTGTCCGTGATTTTCACTCAGTCAATGATACACAATTATATAAAGTTCTCTTATCAAACATTACTTATTTGAAGGAATTTCCAGTGAAAGTAGAAAACTACTTAGTGAATGAACTTGGCCCAGTTTCTGCATTTTTACCGGAGGATTCCAATGTCCAATTATAAGGCATACTGTTTAGATTTAGATGGCACAGTTTATAGAGGAGAAACGCCGATTATAGAGGCAGTTGAATTCATTCACTATTTACAAGGAAAAGGTATAGAACCTTTTTTTGTGACGAATAACTCATCCATGACTCAAAAACAATTACAGCAAAAGCTTGCAAAGATGAATATTCACACGGAAACGGATCATATCGTCTCTTCATCAATTGCTGCTGCTAATTATATAGAAGAACATTTTCCAGGAAAATCTGTTTTTATGATAGGAGAAAGTGGCTTACAAGATGCACTAGAGTCTAAACAAATTATGCGAACAGATGATTTAGCAGAAGTTGTTGTGATGGGAATCGATCGACAAATCAATTACGAGAAGTTTGCAATTGCTTGTCTTTCAGTTCGTGCAGGAGCTGCTTTCTTATCAACGAATAGTGATCACGCATTTCCTAGCGAAAGGGGTTTTCTTCCTGGGAATGGTGCTTTTACTAAATTGGTGGAATACTCCACTGGGGTGGATGCTTTGTTTATGGGAAAACCACAGCCATTTATGCTAGAGTATATTCAAAAACAATTTGGGTATAAAAAAGAAGAAATGGTTATGATTGGTGACAATTATCTTACAGATGTTTTAACAGGCATTAATATGGGTATTCATACAGTGCATGTAAATAGTGGTGTAAACAGTACGGAAGAAGTACGACAAAAAATTGCTCAACCAACGTATTTTTTAGAATCATTATGTGAATGGATAATATAAAAAAAGACTGCGATATTGCTCGCAGTCTTTTAAAATAAAGGATTTTCCTCAATGTATTTATATATGTTTGTAACAAGTTCACTTGGAGTGTCTGCTTCGACAACGTCGCCGTTGACAATAGCGAAAAAAGTTTCAGAGCACAATGAGCAATAGCTTAAACAACCATAATCTAATACATCTAAATTCGGATCTTGTTCTAAAATATCATAAGCTTCTTGTGAACCATTTGCAAGGTTGCTTATGCAAAATTCAACCATTGGATTCATAGCTGTCACCTCACTACTTCGTCATGCTACTCTTTTTTTATTCATTCGTCAATGTAGAAGTCTTATTGTGAAATCCATCACAATCATTTATAATTTGAAGTGACATTTAGAGATGAGGGATATAATATGCGAAAGTTAGTATTGTTAGGTGGAGGATATGGTAATATGCGTATTTTACTTCGTTTATTGCCAAATAACTTACCAGATGATGTAGAAATCACATTAATTGACCGAACGCCATTTCATAGTTTAAAGACTGAGTTTTATGCGTTAGCAGCTGGTACAGCTTCTGATCAAGAAATTCGAGTAGCATTTCCGGAAAGCGGAAAGTTAACGATAAAGTATGGAGAAGTTTTAGAAATTGATGTAGATAGTAAACAAGTTTTATTAGAAGATGGGCAAGCTGTCGGATACGACGATCTAGTTATAGGTCTAGGGTGTGAAGATAAGTATCATAGTGTACCTGGTGCAGATGAATTTACTTATAGCATTCAGACAATCGGGCGTTCTCGTGATACATACAACAAACTAGGTGGACTTCCTTCAGGTTCAGTAGTTGGGATTGTTGGTGCGGGACTTAGCGGTATTGAGCTTGCAAGTGAACTTCGTGAAAGTCGTCCAGATTTGAGGATCAAACTTTTTGATCGTAGTGAACGTGTATTAAGAGATTTTCCTGAACGATTAAGTAAGTATGTAAAAAAATGGTTTGACACTAATGATGTAGAAGTTGTAAGCAACTCGAATATTACAAAGGTAGAGCCAAATAAATTATACAATCATCAAGAAGTTATTCCTGTAGACGTTGTAGTATGGACTGCAGGAATTCAACCTGCTGCACCGGTACGTGCATTACCAGGCGAAAAAGACAAATCGGGTCGTGTCATTTTAACACAGTATCATGATTTACCAAGCTACGAAAATGTATTTGTCGTAGGGGACTGTGCTTCACTTCCTTTTGCACCAAGTGCGCAACTTGCGGAAGAACAAGCAGAACAGATTGTAAAAGTATTGCAAGCACGTTGGAAGGGACAAGCTCTTCCAGAGAACATGCCTGAAATTAAGCTTAAAGGCTTTATGGGCTCTCTTGGTAAAAAACAGGGATTTGCTTACTTAGCAGATATTTCTGTAACAGGTCGTATCGCAAGACTAATGAAATCAGGATTGCTATGGATGTATAAGCGACACAATGGATAAGTGCTTTTCGAAACCTCTGCTACAAGAGAATATTTGAACTTTAAAAAGCTTCGAAGCGTTGGTAGTATCAACACTTCGAAGCTTTAAAAATTTATGAATTGGTGAATCGATCTATAAATCTATTGCTATTCTTTTTCACTAACATAGCCATACTTCTCAAGGGCTGCATATACTGGTTTTAATTGAATATATCCTTCACCAATGATTTCTTCATTGAGCATAACAAGAGGGTAGAAAAATTCGTCATCAGCAATTCTATTAGCAATGGTTTGATGTTTTTCATTCTCAATTGGCTTTTCAATATCGATATAAGTGAATGTTACTTGGTGATTTGGAAATTTTCTATCGATTGCAGCTTGTAGCCATTCGTATGTATCCTTAGAGGATGGTGCATTTAAGCAACTTGCACAAACTATATCAGCACCGAAGATTTCTATATTAATTGCTTGAGTTGTCATATGAACAGTTCTCCTTCGAATTCTTTATTGGATTTTTTTCTTACTTCACATTATAATGATTATAGCGAAAGGAGTCGATAGATATGACAGATACAATAAATGAACAAGTACAAGAAGTTTTAGATAAATTACGCCCATTTTTACTTCGTGATGGGGGAGACTGTGAACTTGTAGACGTTGAAGACGGTATTGTTAAACTACGCCTTTTAGGAGCTTGCGGAAGCTGCCCAAGTTCAACGATTACATTAAAAGCAGGTATTGAACGTGCACTATTGGAAGAAGTTCCAGGTGTAGTAGAAGTAGAACAAGTATTTTAATAAGACATTTTAAAAAGAAGCCTTACATTAAGGCTTCTTTTTCTTTGTTCTCACGTATTTCTTGCCAACGTTCTTTTGCCATTTCAATTACTTTTGGTTCGATAGATGTACTTTGTTTTTCAATTACTTTTGAAAAATATCTTGTAGCATATTCGATATCACCAATTCTTCGAGACAATTCTGCTATTAAATAGAGCACACGAGTTTCTGACATTTGTGTGCCATTATAATCATCGTTTGAGTATGAATCGGCATATCGATCACGTGCTATCTTCATGAAACGCTGCTCTTGCTCATGATTTTGTTGAAGACGGTATAACCAAGCAGTTCTAAGTGCCAAACCTGCTATATTAATAAATTTTTCTTTTTTTAAGGTACCGCAGTGTATTCCAAGTTTATATGCCATGATTCCTTCTGTCAGCGTTCTTACCTCTCCAAAAGAGTGGGGAACCCATTTATTAGCAACCTCTGTTTGAATAATGTCTTTTACTCCAGGGGCAAAGTATTTCGTATAATCTTCTGTAAAAGAAAACCCACAATGCTCACAAACAAAAATATTATAGAGGAGTGGGTTCACTTCCTTATTTTGATAAATAGGTTGAAAGTCCGTTTCATGACTTTCTACTTTAATAAATTTTGAGCGTACTTTTGTAGATTTAAATTTCTTTTTGCAGTGCAAACATTCGATATCTTTTTGATAATACGGAGTAATTTCCATGATGTTTCCTCTTTTCGCTCATGACTTAAGTAGTTCTATTATACTGCATTTAGTGGCTTCTTGAATAGTTCTATTATACTTTATTTGTTTACGAAAAGCGATGTAATTCTTCAAGCGGTTTTCCTTGTCTAGATAGTAAAAACATTGATATGATAGAGAATAGGAAGGAAAGGTGATTCAGATGGCAGAAGTAGTAATATTATCTGAAGCGGCAGCTTACCGCGTAAAGGAAATGATGAAGCATAACGGAGAAGAAGGATCTTTGCTTCGTATTGCAGTTAATGGTGGTGGATGTAGCGGTCTTTCTTACGGAATGGGTTTTGAAAAGGATAAAACGGAAGAAGATATAGAGCTACATCAGCATGGTATTGATATTGTTGTCTCACCAGAAGATGCTTCTATCTTAAATGGTACTTCAATAGATTATAAAGAATCACTAATGGGTGGTGGGTTTACCATCGAAAACCCGAACGCTATCGCATCTTGCGGATGTGGTTCGTCGTTTAGAACTGCAAAAAAAGAAGGAACACCTGAGAACTGTTAATTTAAAGCAGGGAGCATTTTCTTACCGAAGAAAATGCTCTTTTTTAAATGTTAATTTTCAGTAAATTCTCAAATTTACAATAAGGTAACAATGTATTGAAATAGTATGCTAAAAGGTCTAATATAGGAATTAAGAGTTTTTTTGTCGTAAACTAGACAAAAGTAAAGAATTTCTTGATGTATAATCAGAAGTATCTTATAAAAAATATATTAAAGGTGGTTGCGATCTTCGTGAAAAGACCAACAATTCTAGTATTAGGTGCAGGTTATGGTGGATTATCTACTGTAGTTAACCTTCAGAAATTAGTAGGTACAGATGAAGCAGATATTATACTTGTAAATAAAAATGATTACCATTATGAGTCAACATGGTTACATGAAGCTTCTGCTGGTACTCTTCGTCCAGATCAAGTTCGTTATGATGTAAAAGATGTAATCAACTCAAGCAAAGTAAACTTTGTAAAAGCTACAGTTGATGGTATTGACGTTAATTCGAAAAAAGTTACAACTAGCGCTGGTGAGTATACATATGATTACTTAGTAATCGGTTTAGGCTTTGAAGGAGAAACTTTCGGAATTCCTGGATTAGATAAGTATGCTCTTTCCATTGCCAATGTAAATGCTGCTCGCCAAATTCGTGATCACATTGAATATCAGTTTGCTACATGGTCAACAGAAGAAGTGCATGATGATACACGCTTAACGATTGTTGTAGGTGGAGCTGGATTCTCTGGAATCGAATTTTTAGGTGAATTAGGAAATCGTATTCCTGAACTTTGTAAAGAATATGATGTACCAAAAGAAAAAGTCCGCGTAGTTTGTGTTGAAGCTGCTCCAATGGTGCTTCCAGGGTTTGATCCTGAATTAGTAGAATATGCAGTAAGACAATTAGAGGCAAAAGGAATTGAATTCTCTATTGGTACACCAGTCGTAGAAGCAACTCCTGAAGGCGTTAAGATTAAAAAAGGCGAAGAAGAATTTGAATTCATCAAAGCTGGTACTGTTGTATGGGCTGCTGGAGTTCGAGGAAATCGCTTAATCGAATCATCAGGAATTGAAAACATGCGCGCACGCGTAAAAGTAGAGAAAGATATGCGTGCTCCTGGTTTCCCAGATGTATTTATAGTTGGGGACTGTGCTCTTCTGATCAATGAAGAGATTAACCGTCCATACCCACCAACAGCACAAATTGCAATGCAACAAGCTGTTACTATCGCGAAAAATATTGTATCGCTTATCAAAGGGAATGATACAGAAGAGTTCGTTCCAGCTCTTAAAGGAACAGTATGTTCACTTGGTGAGCACGACGCAATTGGTGATGTAATGGGTAGAAAACTAACTGGTACAAAAGCTTCTATTATGAAAAAAGTAATTGATAACCGCGCACTATACATGATCGGTGGAATTCCACTTGTAATGAAAAAAGGTAAATTTACTTTATAATATCATTTGATTTCGATGAGCTCTCACTGTATGTATAATTACAGTGAGAGCTTTTTTTAAAGGAGATTTTTTATGGCAAGAGAGGATAGAGGAAATATTTGGTTGGGTGTTGCAGGTATAGTAGTTAATGATAAAGGGGAATGGTTAGTTGTAAAGAAAAGATATGGTGGTCTTCATGGTCGATGGTCTTTTCCTGCGGGTTTTGTAAACAAAGATGAAACAGTAGATGAAGCTGTTCGAAGAGAGGTGAAAGAAGAAACTGGTGTAGATTGTACTGTTCGGAAGATGGTTGGCTTTAGAAGTGGTGTTATTCATCATAAAATAAGCGATAATATGGCCATTTTTTTATTAATACCGAATGAGAAAGAACCGATTTTACAGGCTCAGCTTTCTGAACTATATGAAGTAAAGTGGATTCATCCAAATGAATTAGTAGTAGATAAAGACGCCTCCGTAATGATTCATGAGCTAGCATCAAAGAAAGTAGAAGATGGGTTTAATACCATTGAAGGGATTAATCCTGGTGATGTATTTGGTTATAGTAGCTACAAGCTATTTTTTTAGTAGCTATTGTCCAAAAAAATATTTGTTTTTATTTACAACATATTAGTTATATGGTATATTATCTGAATATTAAGAATAGATAATGTTAGGAGGCGATTCAAATGAAGAAATTTAAAAAAGAAGGAAATTCCAACCATTGTCCATACTGTAAGGGAGAAGGCTATTTTCAATTGAGACTAGGTGGTTCTGAAACCTGCGGGCGTTGTAATGGATCGGGAAAAAAATGAATGAAATTTATGACAAATGAGTGAATACGCAGAAGTACATTGAATACTAGCCTCCGTTAAGGTAAACTATTTAGAGATACTACGGAGGTAATAGATTATGCAAGATTTTATGCTAGTACAAATGATACTCTCGGTTCTTATATTTTTTGTCATGTTTTTCGGAATCGCCTTTTTAGTAAACATGCTATTACGAATGACTTGGTTTGTGGCATTTTTATATCCACTTGTTGTTGTATTCATTATTGATGAAGTAGGATTTTTTGATTACTTTACAAAAGCAGGAGAAGCGTTTTCTGCGTTAGGAAATAAAATAATCTCACTCCATACAGCAGATATTATTATTTTGTCTAGTGGTTTAGCGGGAGCAATTGCTGCAGGTTTTGTTATTAAATATCTTCGAAAAAATGGATATCAAATGTTTTAATTGGAGGATGACCTGTAAAATAGGTCATCCTTTATATTTTGCTTAGAGACCTGTCTCTTTCATATTTAATAGACCCTGCGGAGTTTCAGAAGTAGCGAGCAGCAGCTCAGCAAATACGGTTTTTTCAAGTTCAAATATTAATACTGTCCTCTTTTACATCTTCATATATCTACAATGAAGATTAATGTAACCACAAATAAAAAACCACTATCGTATCCAACGATAGTGGTTGCTTTTTGCTCTTCTTGTGTAGAACTTGTTTACGTTTATGAATATCCATCTTTAATTATTCAAAGGTGTTGTAAATGAAAATCGAGATCAATATACCAGTAAGTGCACCCATGAAAACTTCCATTGGTTTGTGTCCTAAAAGGGTTTTTAATTCGATTATTTTCTCTTCATTCTTCTTATTTGCCCATCCCTTTGTTTGCTCAACAAATAACTGGAAATCCACTCTCATTTGATTGATCATTATTGCTTGTTGTCCTGCTTGAAAACGAACGCCAGTTGCATCAAACATAACGATAACAGCAAATACTGTGGAGACTGCAAATATTGGAGAATCTAGCCCCGTTTCATAAGCAATTGCAGTGCAAAGGGAAGTTACAGCAGCTGAGTGAGAACTAGGCATTCCACCGGTAGAAGTAAATAACTTCCAATCTATTTTCTTTGTTATTAAAAAATGTATTGGAATTTTAACAAATTGAGCAAAGAAAATGGAAAAAAGTGCAGCCAATAATGGAGTGTTCTGGAGGATTGCCAAAGTAGACACCGCCTTTCTTCTAAACATTAAGTAAGACTAGTATAACACATTCAAACAATTCGAAAAATGTAAGTACTTCCTATATAATAAAAATGTATCCGAATTATTAGGAGGAAAAATAATGATCATAAGCACGAACGCTGTTTTATTTGAGGAAGTTCAATCAGAAACCTTAGTAGTAGCAGTTTCCAAGAATGTAGAAAATATAAGCAATTGGAGCGACTTTTTAGAGAGCTTCGGCTC
The DNA here is from genome assembly GCF_001420585.1 of Psychrobacillus sp. FJAT-21963. Taxonomy (NCBI): domain Bacteria; kingdom Bacillati; phylum Bacillota; class Bacilli; order Caryophanales; family Bacillaceae; genus Psychrobacillus; species Psychrobacillus sp. FJAT-21963. The sequence continues at coordinate 269,204 of NZ_LJIY01000009.1, forward strand.
ACATATTACGGACTGGATCAAAAGTGGAGACATATCTTCTGAGCTTAAAAAAGTTGTAAAAGTTCCTGTTGCAGGCAAAGACGGTGTCAAAAGAATTCTATTTGTTGGAATTGGAGATCGTAAGCAGCTAACTCAAGACAAACTTCGTCAAGTCTTTGGACTTGTTGGTAAGGAGCTTTTATCGAGTAAGCCAGAATCATTAGCAATTTGGATACCTTCTTTCGCAAATGAATCGATTTTAGATGCGGATATTGCATACTTGGCAGCAGAGGGAATTGGAATGGGTTCTTTTACATTTGAAGGATATAAAACAACCTCAAATGTACCAGATTATTATTTGCCAGCTATTGAGCTTTTAACGCAGGAAGAGTCGGATGAAGTTGTATCATACTTTGAAATAGGTTCTATTTATGCGGATGCTGTTAATGAGGCGAGAATATTAGTGAATACTCCTGGTAATGTTCTTACTTCTACGCAGTTAGGCGAATATGCAAGAGAACTTGGAAATACATATGACTTTGAAACAGAGATCTTAGGTAAAAAAGAAATAGAAGAACTTGGCATGGGTGCACTTCTCGCAGTCAACCAAGGTTCTGTCGAAGAGCCTCGATTAATTGTATTGAAATATCAAGCTACTGAAGAATGGGAAGATGTAGTTGCTTTAGTAGGTAAGGGAATTACATTTGATACTGGTGGTTATTCGATAAAAACAAAAACAGGTATTGTTGGAATGAAAGGCGACATGGGTGGTGCTGCTGCAGTACTAGGAGCTATGCAAATAATAGGAGAGCTTCGTCCAAATAAGAACGTTATTGCTGTTATTGCTTCTACAGATAATATGATTTCTGGCAATGCGTTCAAACCAGATGATGTGATCACGTCCATGAGTGGTAAAACAATTGAAATTTTAAATACAGATGCTGAGGGTCGATTAGTTTTAGCAGATGCAGTAACCTATGCAAAACAACAAGGTGCAAATTATATTGTAGATGTGGCGACATTAACAGGTGGAGTAATTACAGCACTTGGGTACGATAAGACAGGTGCACTTACAAATGATGAAGCGTTTTTTGAAACGTTTATGGAATCCTCTATTGAAACAGGTGAATTTACATGGAGATTACCATTAACTGAAAATGATAAAAAACGAATTCGTAAGAGCGATGTAGCAGACTTAAATAATTCACCAGGTGGAGATGGCCATATGATTTTTGGTGGTGGATTTGTAGGAGAGTTTGTAGAGGATACACCATGGATTCATTTAGATATCGCTGGTACTTCCGATACAAAGTCTGCACATGATCTAGGTCCAAAAGGTGGGACTGGTGTAATGGTTCGTACACTTGCTACATTAATTGAGAGAATGGCGGAGGAAGAATAGGCAAAGCACTCAGCCAGGAAAACCCCAAACGCATACACTGAGATGAAAGGAGGAGCAGCATGGTAAGATTTCATCGAGGTGGTTTTGGGGGTCCATTTTTTGGTGGCTTTGGAGGTCCATTATTAGGAGGCTTTTTTGGAGGACTACTCGGTTCTTCGCTAGGTTATGGTTTTGGGGGGTATAGACAGCCTTATTATCCATATCCTTACTATCCATATCCATATTCATATCCGTATTATCCATATCCTTATTATGGTGGTTATTAATAAAAAAATAAGCTTTTGCAAACGCAAAGTATTGCGTATTGCAAAAGCTTTTCTTATTTCTATTGATTTTCTCTTCTTTTCTTTACTACTTCTGCAAGATCATCACGTACTGATTTATCCCATAATTTTATCCCGGATAAATAAGCTGCTCTACCCATCATATGACCACCAACAGGACCTGTTATGAAAAGAAAGACTATTCCAAGTAGTATACGGGAGTTAAAATGACCCTCATTGAGCCAAAAGTGAAAGAACACACCAAGTAGAATGCTCATAACCCCTAGTGTCGCACTCTTAGAAGCCGCATGTGCACGTGAATAGGCGTCGGGAAGCCGTATTAAACCTATAGCAGTAACTAGTATAAAGATTGTTCCAAAAGATATTGTAGCGATTATTAGAATATTAGCTATTACGGTCACGTTGAATGATTACTCCCTTCTCCGTGAATTTAGAAAAAGCAACTGTACCTATGAATGAAAGGATTGCTAAGAGTAATATAACCTCTAAGAAAAAGCCAGTATCAAAAAGAATGGAAATAAGCCCTATCAATGAAATCAATCCAACTCCAATTGCATCTAATGCGATTACACGGTCTGGTGTAGTCGGCCCTTTCACTAGGCGATATAAAAAGCCTAAAAGCGATAGACTTATCAAGACAACAATAACCCATAGAAAGGTTGTCATGATCTGCTCACCTCCAATATTGCTTTTTCAAACGTATTTTGTATTGATTGGATTGCTTCATCTATATCCTCAAAGTCAAGTGAGTGAATATATAAGGTTTTATTGTCATCCGAAATATCAATTACAATTGTTCCTGGTGTTAGTGTAATGAGACTCGATAATAGTGTTATTTCCCAATCCTTTTCAAGAACAGTGGGCATCGCAAAGATTGCAGGTCGTATAGGCATCTTTGGTTTAATAATTAGCATTAAAACAGAAAAGTTAGATAGCGTTAACTCTTTAAGGAATAATAGAGTAAGTTTAATAACTGCCCAAACTTTGTCTAAATAGAATCTGGTACTAAATGATTTACGAACCATAAATAACATTAGCAAACCTAAAATATATCCTACGATAAATGTGGAAGGTTTAAATGACACAGATAAGAACATCCACGTTACTGCTATAAATACATTCAACAAAATTTGAAATGGCATTATTTCAACCCTCCAAACACAGCATCCGTATAGACGGAAGGATCTAGTAAAACTGTTGAGGCATCTGTCATAAACGGTACAAGGTATTCGGAACCAACACCATAAAATACTGTTATAGCAACTAAAGTAATCGCCGGAAACAATAACTGTCGGTATGTTTTTGGACTAATTGTATGTAATCCAACTTTATCTTCACCCCAGAATGCATAGATAAAGATTCGGATAGCAGAAAGTAAAACAATTAAGCTTGATGCAAGAATAAATATACTTTGCCAAATATATTCTCCTTCAAATCCACCTTGTACAACTAGAAGTTTGCCGATAAATCCACTTAATGGAGGGATACCTGCTAGACCAAATGCTGCTATCAAATAACTCCAGGCCAGTGCTGGATAGCGCTTCATAAGACCACCCATTTTTCTTAAATCGGATGTGCCTGTTATTTTAATAATAATCCCAATCAATAAAAACAAGGCACCTTTAATGAGGATGTCATGTATTAAATAAAATACGGAACCAAGCATTCCACTTTTGTTCATAATAGATGCACCAAACAAGATAACACCTACTGCAATGACAATATTATAAATAATGATTTGTTTCAAATCGAAATATGCTAGAGCGCCAACACATCCTGCAATGATCGTGATAATTGAAATGACCATGAGTAATTCATGTGTATATCCAATATCAGTTGTAAAGAACAATGTATAGGTACGCATGATAGCATATACGCCTACCTTTGTTAGTAGTGCTCCGAACAGCGCCAAGACGGGAACAGGTGGAGCAGCGTATGAACCAGGAAGCCAGAAGAATAATGGAAAGATAGCTCCTTTAATACCGAATACTATCAAAAATAGTACAGCTATTACTGTTACTATTCCTGATTGTCCTATCTCCGATAGTTTTATAGAAATGTCAGCCATATTAAGTGTTCCAACTACAGAGTACAAGTAACCAACAGTAATAACAAATAAAGAAGAGGAAACGATATTAACTAGTATGTACTTAATAGATTCTCTTAACTGAACTTTTTCCCCACCTAATACGATCAAGACATAGGAGGACATAAGCAATACTTCAAAGAAAACGAACATATTGAAAATATCTCCCGTTGTGAATGCACCATTCACACCTGTCAACATGAACATGATCGCTGGATAATAAAAAGCTTTTTCACGATCTTCACCAATGGAAGTGTAGCTATACCATACAACGAAAATAGCGATGAGTAGGGAAGACAGGACTAATAAAACCGATATCATATCAGAAACCATTGTGATTCCAAACGGAGGTGCCCAACTACCAAGCGTAACTGTTTGAACACCATCTGTTTTTACTTTTACTAATAGGACGATAGCTGAAGCTAGTGCCAATAAAAGTCCAATCATTACCGTAATTCGCTGTGCTTTGACTTTTTTCGGGAAAAACAACAAAATGGCTGCAAAAAGGAACGGGATGAGGACCGGAAATAATAATAAATTAATCATTGTCTTCTGTTCCTTTCATTAAATCCATATTGTCTGTACCTAGCTCTTTATAGGTTCGATAAGCTAATACTAAAGAAAATGCGGTAACACCAAAGCTAATAACGATAGCTGTAAGTATTAAAGCTTGGGGAAGTGGATCAACATAATCTGTTACCCCATCAGCTAAAACAGGAGCAGCTTTTCCATTTAGCCCGCCCATTGTTATAAGTAAGAGATGTGTTCCATGACTTAGCAAGCCCGTTCCGATAATAATTCGGAGTAAGCTTCTAGAAAGTATTAAATAAATGGCTGCCATGAATAGAAAGCCGATTAAAATGGACATTAATATTTCCATTATTCATCTCCTCCTATCATTTGAATGATTGTCATCGTTACTCCGACTACAACTAAGTATACGCCTGTATCGAAAAACATTGCTGTATGGATCGACGTTTCACCAAGTAAAGGTAAATTAAAATAATCATAGGCATGTGTAAAAAATGGAACATTAAAGAATATAGAACCAGCGGCAGTTGCTAAAGAAATTAATAAGCCGGTTGCAGTAAGAACCGTATAGTTTATCGGAAGCATCTCTTGTACTGGTTTCAAATCGAAAGCTAATAATAATAAAACAATAGCACTAGACATCAACAATCCGCCGACAAATCCTCCACCAGGTGTATAATGTCCTGCAAAAAAGATATGAATGGAGAAGAGAAAAATAATGAAAAATACTACTTTCGTGGTCGTTTGAATAATTAAATCATTCGTTTTCAACTTTTTCTATCTCCTTTCTTTTTCGCTAGACGCAGTGTAATCATTCCTATAATTCCTAGAGAAGCAATTGTTAACACACTTATTTCAAATAAAGTATCAAATCCACGGTAATCTACTAAAATAACGTTTACGATATTTCCGCCACCAGCTTCTGAGTAAACAGTTTCCTTATAATAATCTGCTATAGAAGGAATAAGCTTTTGTGAATGAGAAGAGATAGCGATCAATGTAACCATTACACCAACTCCAAGAGCAATAAGGAAGTTTCCAAGTCGGAAGCCTCTATCTTCTTTTCCTTTTTCATGCTTGTCCATTTTAGGCAAATGATAAAATGCCCCTAAAAATAATGCTACTGAAACTGTTTCAATTACTAATTGTGTTAAAGCAAGATCAGGAGCCTTAAAGATGATGTAGAATAAAGCAACCGTGTATCCTACTGCTCCAAGTGCAATTATCGCTGTAAGTCTTGATTTCGTAACCAAAATTGTAACAGTTCCAACGATTAATATAATTGAAATAAGTATCTCAAAGAAACGAATAGGTGCTAAGTTTTCAAAACTAATTACAAATGCATCCTTAAACCACATTGTACCAGCGAGTAATACGATGATCGCAGCAAACATAAAGACAAAATAAGAACGAATAGAACCTGTCATATACATGGATGAAAAGCGATGAGCTCCTCCATCTGCAAGTCGCATTATTCCGTCATACATATTGTTTAAAGTGAATTTTGATGGCAACTTTTCGTAAACTGGAGTCCATTTTGGTAAGGTTTTATAGAATAAGAAACCTACTAAAAAGATACCAAGTGTCATGTATAAGGCAGGCGAGTTAAAACCATGCCAAGCTTTTATTGTAAAGCCTACTTCCGCAGGAACTTTGTATGCTAAAGGTTGAATAGCAGCTACCGCCGGTTTAATAAACGTAGTACCAATAAAATTTGGAACAAAGAAAAAAACTATAACAAGAGTTGCTAGTATACCTGGTGAAACTAGCATTCCAATTGGAGCTTCGTGAGCTGCTTTAGGTAATTGTTCCGGTTTATGTTTCCCACGGAATGTATGAAAAACAAAATAAAGACTATAAACAAATGTAAATACACTAGCGATCCATGCGATAATTGGAATCAATATGCCCCAAGTATCGAATGCATACAGGTCGAAATGCTGTAACTCTAATGTAGCGTCCAAGAACATTTCCTTGCTTAAAAATCCATTAAAAGGTGGTACTCCTGCCATTGATAAGCTCCCGATTAATGCAATCGTAAAGCTGATTGGCATTAAACTCATGAGTCCACCAAGTTTTCGGATATCTCTTGTACCTGTTTCATGATCAATAATACCTGCAATCATGAATAAGCTACCTTTGAATGTAGCGTGATTAATTAGATGGAAGATCGCCGCAAAGGTTGCAAATGTAAATGTAGCAACTAAGTCACCCGTAACATGATAAGCGACAGAACCGATTCCAAGTAAAGACATGATTAAACCAAGTTGACTGACAGTTGAAAAAGCAAGAATAGCTTTTAGATCTGTTTGTTTGACAGCAAAGAAGGAACCCCATAATAATGTGATGATACCTACTCCGGTAACAAGCCATATCCATACTTCGGATAGAGCAAAGATCGGAGTAAATCTTGCTACCAAATATAATCCTGCTTTTACCATCGTAGCAGAATGCAGATACGCACTGACAGGTGTTGGTGCTTCCATTGCATCAGGTAACCAAATATAAAATGGGAACTGAGCTGACTTTGTAAATGCCCCAAGTAAAACGAGTACAAGTGCCCAAACAAATAGATCCTGACTAGCTAGAGTAGGTGCTTGTTCAATTAGCTCACGAATTGAAAATGTTTCTCCGATAATGCCAAGAATCAAGAAGCCTCCTAGCATCATTAATCCACCGAAAACAGTAATCATCATGGATTTAAGAGCACCAAATCGAGAACGATCTTTCGTATACCAATATCCAATAAGAAGAAAAGAAGATATGGACGTTAATTCCCAAAAGAAATACAAACTTATTAGATGATCTGACTGAACAACTCCGAGCATAGCAGTCATAAACATTAATAAATAAACGTAAAAATTGCCAAGCTTTTCTTTTTTCTTATTCATATAAAAGATGGAGTATAGAACAACAAGTGCCCCTATTCCTGTAATTAACAACGAAAAAAGCAAGCTTAATCCGTCTAAATAAGAGATAAAGGATATCTCGAGTGACGGTATCCAAGGGAGCTCCTCCATATAAGTGGATCCCTTCATAATAGAAGGTATGTAGGTTGCATAAAAACAAACAAGTGCAACGGGTACAAGTAATACAAACCAGCCGGTATGTATAGTAGGAACCCTTTTAAATAACAAAGGGATCACAAGTGCAACAATGACGGGTGCGAATATTGCAAAAACTAAGGACAAAGGAATCCTCCTTTCCAAGCTATGTATTTAAAATGCATCCCTAAAATTATAACGTAAAAGTATAGTAATTGCATTGATGAAAAATAGATATCTACTTGCAGAATATACCTTTTCTTCGATATGATACAAAAGTATGGATACTAGAATAAGAGGAGAAGCTATGAAGAACCCATATGTGTTTGGATTTTTACCACTCATCACTATTTTGTTATTTAGTTTATCTTTTTCTATTTTTACAATGAACAAAGCGATAGATCTTTTTAAAGTAATTGGTGTTTATAGTGGAATGAGAGAGTTTTTATCCGATTTGGAATTGAAACTGTTCTTAGTTATTATCCTAGCACTTATTTATTTTATGCTTTTTTCTGCACTTAAGTTGATTGCTGAAACAATACATGAGATTGGGATGTTGTTTTTCTCAAAAGATTTAGAAGGGAAGACTATTTCTCAAGCACGTGGTGGATACGTCATTTTTTTTATTGGATCATTTATTTCAGCAATCGGTTTTCAATCTCTTCAAATATTGCTCATCATTTTTTTAGCTACAGCTTTTGTTTATTTTGTATATGTCATTTTCAAATTAAGCAGTTCAATGAGCATGATGGGGACGGTAGGGTTAATAATGTTCGAGTTTATGGTATGGAGTCTATTTTTAACATTAGTCATCTATGTGACGATTAAACTTTATAATGGAATAGTGGCAAGTTTACCATTTTTATAATTGTCACAAAATCGCTAGTTTATGAGGAATTAAACGGCAGAACGAGACCAATTCATTCTTTACCGAGACCAATTGAAGCCAATTGAAGACTAATTAGCAAGAAACCGAGACCAAATCATAAAAGAAGAGTCATCTCCATTTGGAGATGACTCTTTTCTATTTCTCTCTCATAATTTTGTTAAAAATAGAATGATGAATTTTTCTAGATTCGATTGATTTCATATTTTTAGGCATGTCATAGCCAATCCATACTGCTGAGGTATATGTATCTGTTAACCCAGCAATCCAATAATCATAATAGTCATTCGTAGTTCCAGTTTTAGCGCCAACGTAGGTAGATGGAATAGAGATTCCTTTTCCCGTTCCATTTTGCACTACGTCGGAAAGTAAGCCTCTCATAGTTTGAATTGTTTTAGGTGACCAAACCTCTGTTTTTTCTTCATTCCATTCATACAAAATGTTTCCCTTTTTATCTGTAACTTTTCGAATGGCACGAGCAGGCTTATACATACCATCTATAAAGCTACTATAAGCATCAGCCATTTCTAATACTGTAACGCCATGTGTTAATCCACCAAGTGCGGCAGCATAAGTATGATCTTCATTCGTTAAATGATTAAATTGGAATGGCTCTAGTTTTGCAAATGCATTATCTATTCCAACGGTTTCTAATAACCGTACTGCAGGAGTATTGTGACTGAAGCGAAAAGCTTGCTTAATCGTTACATTCCCGTACAGTGCGCCTCCATAGTTTTGAGGACAGTATGAGCCAATACAAAGTTTACCGCCATTTATTGAGTTATTAGGAGTTAATGTAGTTGTTTCAAAAACTGGTGCGTACACAAGTAATGATTTTAATGCTGATCCCGGTTGTCTAACTGCTTGATACGCACGATGAAAATCAAATTTTTTATACTCTTTACCTCCGTATAAACTGATGATTTCTCGTGTTTCGTTATTAATGACAACCGATGCAGCCTGTAAATCAGGCGTTTTAACTAATAGTTTATTTACGTACTTTTCATCGTCTAGTTGTTTCGACGGATCAAGAGCTGTATAAATTGTCACTCCTTGAGCTATCACATCATTCACTTTAGTTTGCAGTTCATTTTCTAAAAAGAGCTTTTGCTGTTCATTTTGGGCAGTTGCTATTTTCTCGGTAAAACCTTCTTTTGATGCAACTAAATTCTTCAACTCTTCTAAAACATAAGTGCTATAGGTAGGGTACAGCTGTTTTTTTGTTTTTGTCTTCAGGACGATTGGTTCAGCCTTTATTGCTTCTCCACTTTCCTTTGGTATTTTTCCGTTTTTCACTAGGACATCTATAAGTAATTCCTGTCTTTTCTTTGTTGCATCAAAATTATCTATAGGATCGTAGATTGTTGGATTGTTTGGAATCGCACTAATAAAGGCAAGTTCTGCATCTGATAATTCGTGTAATGGTCTTCCAAAATAATAAGTTGCAGCAGCTCCAATACCGTAGACCTGATTACTAAAATATATTTCATTTAAATAATTCGTTAATATTTCATCTTTTGTTGCTTGCTTTTCCATTTCATATGCATAAATAAGCTCCGTCACTTTTCGTTCATACGTTTTCTCTGTAGATAAATATCGTATTCTTACTAATTGTTGCGTAATTGTACTAGCACCTTGTTCTTTTGCATTGGCAGAAGCATTGGCAAAAACAGCTCGGAATATTGCGCTAAAATTAAATCCAATATGATTGTAAAATTCTACATCCTCGCTTTGAATGAACAACTCTTGTACAAATAAAGGTATTGACTCAAGCGGTAGGGGGTCTCTCCATTCTACGTAATCCTCTGAAAAGATTTGTTCATTTTCGTCTAACAATACAACTGGTGAAGACAGGGGAGGGGTTGATAATTGAATGGATTGTTTTAAATCATCTTGAAAAGAAGACGCGGACAATATTTCTGCATGGATAAAGGATGTCAACATCCATATTAAAGGGAAACATAATAAAATAAGGAGAAACCCTATTACTTGTCGCATTTGTTGCACTCCAGTTCCTATAATCTAATAAAAAGAATAGCACACTTTCTATTCGAAAGTGTGCTCATTTTTAATTTGTTTGTTTAGCGTGAAGCTCTTCTTCCAATAAAACATCTTCAAAGTCTTGAACTGGTTTTTTTCTTGCAAAGTAGATGATTAAATAGCCACATAAAAACAGTGACCCTGTTACATAGAAAACGGAAGATATACCAATGTATCCACTGATGAATCCACCAAACATTGGACCAATTATGTTGCCTAAAAAGCGGAAGCTTGTGTTATAGCCCATTAGTTCACCTTGTACTTCAATAGGGGCTTCTCTTCTTATCAAGGCAGTTGTAACAGGTATCAACCCACCTGATGCAATACCAAAAAGGAAGCGTAGTATGATTAATTGCCATAAATCCGTTACCCATGCTTGTGGGACAATGAAAATTAAGGCCAATATCAGCAAAATAGATAATATTTTTTCGTATCCGTGGGTATCCCCTAGTTTTCCCCATGTTCTAGCAAATAGCAAACTGCCGACTCCTGTAGCACTGAAGGTGACTCCTGCAAGTAGCGCAACTTCAGTTGAATTGGTCAGATGCGATACATATAAGGACAAAAGAGGCTGGATACTAAACAAACCTATTTGTATAAGAGAAGTAATCATTAAAACGTTTAATATGAGGCGATGATGAAAAATTCCCGAAATTACTGTTTTTCTAGAATATTCATGATCTCCTTTTTTCTTTTCTCTTCTTATTTCATGTACACCAAATATAACGAGTAACGCAGCAATTGATACAGCACTGGAAGTAATTATAAACGTATATTGAAAGCCGAATGTATCCGCTAGAAATCCTCCGAATATAGGTCCAAATAATGTACCAGAAACACTTCCCATTTGAAGAGTTCCCATTGTTTTACCTGCAATTTTTTTAGGAGTCTGGGAGCTAATAAAAGCCAATGATGTAGGGATGAAACCAGTAACGACTCCCATAAATAATCGAAGAACAAAAAATGCTTCAACAGAGGAAACAAATCCCATTAATAAAACACTGATAGCAATACCGAAGCCATTAATAATTAAAATAGGCTTGTACCCATATTTATCAGCAATTCTTCCCCAAATCGGAGACATTAAAAAGGCCGATACGAATGTTGCCCCGAACACAAGACCAGACCATTTTTGAACATAGGCATCCGAAAAGTCTCCCATTGTGTTGATGTATAAAGATAAAAAGGGCATAATCATTGTCATTGTTCCAGATACTAAAAAGTTAGAAAACCACATAATAATAAAGTTACTTTTTTGTACGCTCATCCAAATCCCTTCTTTCTATTTGTTGCGTACCTTCTCAAAAAAAATAGTTAAGTAATTACTTTATATAAAAACTTTCAAGACTCCAAACACCAGCCACTCAATGTCAAATGTGCAAGCTCGTCGCTGCTAAGTGGCGCTTGTCGCTTTCTTTTACCCATTATAGGTTATTTTGTGTAGCTAATAAAGTTAGATACTTTGTCACTGAAAATGACTTTTCAATATGTTAGAATTATTTGGGGTGAACAAACTGTGAAAAAAATTATTTTTTTATTATTAATAAGCGCTGTTTTGATAGTAGGGGCATGCGGTGACAAAAAGGTAGTTAATACAGAAACGGAAAATACAACAACGGAAAATGAAGGAGACAAAATTATGTATCCACAACTTTCATCAGAAGTTGCTTCAAATGAAGCTCTAGTTATTATGAATACATCAAAGGGACCTATTAAAATTAAATTATTCCCTGAACTTGCACCTAAAACGGTTGAAAACTTTTTAACTCACGCTGAAGAGGGCTATTATGATGGTCTTATTTTTCACCGAGTGATCGAAGACTTCATGATTCAAGGGGGAGACCCAACTGGTACTGGTATGGGTGGAGAAAGTATTTTCGGTGAAGAATTTGAAGATGAGTTTTCGATGAACCTGTTTAACTTAAGAGGAGCATTATCGATGGCTAATGCTGGACCTAATACAAATGGAAGTCAATTTTTCATAGTACAAGCATCAAGTGCTCAAGCAGAGGCTAAACAATTAGAAGACGGTGGATGGCCAGCAGAAATTGCAGCTGCATATGAGAAAAATGGCGGAACTCCACACTTAGATCAAAAACATACCGTTTTTGGACAAGTTATAGAAGGTATGGAGATCGTTGACCAAATTGCAGTTGTAGAAAAAGATGAAAATGACAAGCCACTAGAAGATATTACGATAGATTCTATTGAAATCGTACAAAAATAAATAGGGAAGTGTTTAGATGTTGCAGTTTTTACAACTAGGTTTTTTATATTTATATTTTCCGGAAGATAAAACGGAGTATATTCCAGTGGTTATTGAATTAGTTGTTTTAGTTATTCTATGTATTATTGTTTTTAGATGGTTAAAAAGAAAATCTATTAAGGATGCTGCAAAAGCAAAAGAGTTAGAAGAGAGAATTATGCAGGCAAAGAAGGAACAACTGGATAAGTAACTTAATACAAATAAAAAAAGCTATTTATATGGCTGTTTTAGACTGAAGACAAACGCGAAGACTTTCGAGTTTGTCTTCGGTCTTTTTTCTATTACGATAAATATAGATAGATAATATATATATTTAGATCGTTGATTTACACTCCAGGCGGACGCTTTCCGCGGGCGGTCCGTGAGCCTCCTCAGGCCAACATGATGTTGGTCACGAAGGCGTTGCCGCACGAGGCGGCGTACTTAGCCTTCGTTCCTTAGTTAGCGCCTGCGGGGTCTCACCTGGACACGCTGTTCCCGCTGGAGTCGCCGCCTTCCGTTTCAATCAAATGCTTCTATTAACAATACAATCTACTTCATCTAAGAAAAAACTACTTTCAAGGTGATGTTCTACACTGATAAAAAAATTCAATGGATCGGAATGGTAAGAAATGTTACTGAATGATCAAGTAAAACTAACTGCTAGACCATTTAGTGTGTAAACAAAAGGGAATCATTGATTGTTGGCTTATCTTACAAAAGATCTGTGAATGAATAGAAGGAGTATTGAAGGACAACAACCTTAAATGGTTTTAATAAATTGTCTATATAGAAGATGAATATAAAATAACAAATGGTATCGAGAGGACAAAAGAATTTTTATAGACGGTTAGTAGTATAATAAATCTTTCAAAAGAGGTTTCTTTATCCAATAAAAAATAAAGATAGTAGTTATCTGTAAGGAATTGTTTATAAGGCAAGGACCACCACGAAGACTCCTGTGGGAACAGCTTGAGCAGAAGCCCCCGCAGGAACGAGGAGGCTGAAGCCAAGCCCACGGAAAGCGAAGTGGTGGTCCTTGCCGAATTTAATATACAACTCTATGCACCCAAAATTGAGTTTGTCTACAATCTGAATAGCCATAAATGTGGCTGTTTTTTTTATTCGTATAATTTAAGAAAGTGCTTTAATAAATCGTGCAACTCCATCTTCTAAAGTTTGTCTTGGACAGGCAACGTTCATTCTTAAAAAGCCTTCTCCCGTTTTCCCGTATTTCGTACCTGGTTCAAGAGCTAACTTCCCTTTTGTTAAAAGCAAGTCCATAATCTCTTTTTCTGATAATCCTGTATCTCTATAATCTATCCATAAAAGGTAAGTTGCCTCAGGTTTAGGCACTTTTATTCCTTTTAACTTGTTCGTTAATTGTTCTACTACATAATCCATATTGGAGGATACAACCTCAAGTAATTCCTCCAGCCAAGGCTCTCCATGTTCGTATGCTGCTTGAAAAGCAGTCAGTGAAAATATATTTAGTTCCATTTGTCCACGTTCTAAGGCTTGGTTCTCTAGGATTTTTCTTTTTTGTTGGTCTGGCACTATAATTGTAGCTGCTTGAATTCCCGCTAAGTTAAATGTTTTAGTTGGTGCAAAGAAAGTAATAATATTATTAACATTTTCCGCTACCGAAAGAATGGGTATATGCTTGTTTGGCTTAAAAACTATATCTGCATGGATTTCATCAGATATTATAAGTACATTATATCTTTCGCATAAAGCTGCAATTTTAGTTAAATCTTCTTTGGTCCACACTTTTCCACCTGGATTGTGGGGACTACAAAGAATAAAAGCTTTTACACCTGATGATAGCTTTTGCTCAAAGTCATCGAAATCGATTTCAAACGAACTATTAATCTCCATGAGATCACAAGTCTCTACAATACGACCAAGTCGTGTAGGTACATGATTAAATGGTGGGTATACTGGAGAATGTATTAAGATTTTATCTCCTACTTCGGTAAAAGCATCTAATACAGAAGCCATCGCAGGTATTACACCTTGTTGAAAGAATATCCATTTATTTTCTATTTTTAATTGATGTTTTTTTTCTAACCAATTTGTAAGTGCAAGTTTTGTTTCTTCGGGTACAATGTTGTATCCAAAAACTGGGTGTTCTAATCTCTTATGTAATGCATCGATAATAGTGGAAGGGATAGCAAAGTCCATATCTGCAATCCACATAGGAAGCACATCGGATGCATCTGGAATGGAATATATTTGTTCTAGCAAGTCCCACTTAGTAGAATGTGTATTACGTCTTTCAAAAACGGTAGAAAAATCAGGCAAATTAATTACCCCTTTCAATTTGTAATTATTATGTTATTATAACCCTAACTAATAAAAACTAGTAAGGTGAAAATATATGGACACAATTGAAATGAATCGAAAAGCACTTTGGACATTACAAGAATGGGACCCATTTAATATAGGTGTTGATAGTTATGACGCCGAAGCTGCTGATGTAGTTGCAGATCTTCAAAGTATTGACCATCCTTCTGAGTTGGCCAAAAGAATACAAACCATTTATGAACATTCTTTTGAACAGTGGATACCACTTGAAAAGTGTGTAGAAGTTTCATATAAATTGATTGCATTAAAATATGAAATGAAATGTATTATTTAAGTATAGTTGTTATAGGGAAACAAAAAAAGCTTTCGGTTAAAAAACCGAAAGCTTTTATTCGTTTTGTAAGCCATCTAATAGGTTAGATGCTGGTACTTCTAATGCATTTGAAAGTTTCAATAATGTTTGAACAGATGGAGTTTCACTTCCCGCTTCATAAGCCTCTAACTTTGATGCTCCTATAGTAGCCTTATGGGCAAGCTGTTCTAAAGAAATATTGCGTTCTTCCCTCAGTTGACGTAATTGTACGTGAAGTTCTTGTTTCATAGTTACATCCATCCTTTCAAAGAAGTAATAAGTATAACTATATTATAGCACAAACATTTTAGAACAACATTTTTGAGATAGCCTATAAAAAAAATTTACACAAATAATTTCATTACTCCCTGAATGAAGACGATAATAATTGCTATTGGAGCGGCAAAACGCACGATAAACCGCCATGTATTCAATAGAAATTGATTTACCTTCAAGTCATTTTGTAGCTCAGATTTGGTAAGGACATAACCCGCAAACAAAGAGATGAACAATGCTCCTAATGGAAGCCCAAAGCTACTTGTAAGAAAGTCCGCAAAATCAAAAATGGACATTCCTAAAATGTGAATATCAGAAAGTATCCCAAAAGACAACGCACTCGGAATACCAATTAGGAAAATTAGAATCCCAAATACCCATGCTGCTCGTTTCCTACGTTCATATTTTGACTTAATACCGATGGATACTACAATCTCTAACATACTGATAGACGAAGTTAACGTAGCAAAAAGCAACAAAACGAAAAATAGTATTAAGAAAAATTGTCCAAATATTATTTGCTCGAAAACAGCAGGTAATATGATGAAAACTAGACCCGGTCCTTCATTTGGTGAGAATCCAAGAGCAAAAACAGCAGGGAAGATAACAAGTCCAGCCATAATGGATACACCGATATTAAGAAGTGAGACACTTAGTGCTGAATTCCCTAATCTAGTCTCTTTTGGCAAATAGGATGCATAAGTAATCATTGCGGAAACACCTACGCTTAAGGAGAAAAACGCTTGCCCTAATGCAAGTAGAGCTGTCTCCCATGTGAAATAAGACCAGTCAGGAACGAATAAAAATTTAACTCCTTCCATTGCACCTTCTAAAGTTAAAGAGCGAACTGCTAAAACTAAAAAGAATATTAAAAGAAGAGGCATCATCCATTTACTAGCCTTCTCAATTCCTCCCTGGATTCCACCCGATACAATCCATATTGTTAGAAAGATAAAAGCACCTTGTCCGACTATAACTTCCCATGGATTTGAAATGACACTATTAAACAAATCCTCATAGAAGGTCTCGTTTGTTCCGTTCAAGCTAAATGTAAGAGCTCTTATTAAATAAGATAATATCCATCCCCCAACTACACTATAAAAAGATAGAATAATAATAGAAAAGAAAAAACCAGCCCATCCAATTACAAACCATGGTTTCTTAGGAGCAAGTTTTTTAAAACTAGTCACTGCATCTGCTTGACCTTTTCTTCCTATAATGAATTCTGCTAATAAAATCGGTAGACCAATTAATAAAGTACACAAGATAAATAGTAAAACGAATACGCTTCCACCATTCGTTCCGGCCATATATGGAAATTTCCAAATAGCACCTAAGCCAATTGCACTTCCTGCCGCTGCTAATACAAATCCGATTTTAGATCCAAAATGATCTCGCTTTGCCAAAATAATTCCTCCTTTATTACAACTGTCTTATTGTACATGAGGTTTACAAGAAAATGTATACATACAATTGAAACATTCGTGAAATATCTTTCGTATCACCAATATATAGAGAGCGAGGGGGAGCAATGTCTGAAAATGAATTAATTGAGCGAGCGCAGCAAGGAGATAAAGCTGCATATACAGCGCTTATTCAAAAACATCACCGAACCGTTGAAAAGTTTGCTTTTCAATGTGGTGTCAAAGTGAATGATATTCCTGATGTCACTCAGGAAGTGTTTGTAAAGCTTTACCGTTTTTTGCATCAATTTAAACGCGAAAGGTTTACAACATGGCTCTATAAAATAACTTTAAATGCTACAAGAGACTATTATCGTAAGGAAACAAAAGAAATAGAAAAGGAAAAAAAGCTAAATCATAACTATTCGAATATCTCCACTAAGTCCGCGGAAGATCGTATATTGCTATTTGAAGAAGACAAGGAGTTGCATCAAGCAATTCAATCACTAGATATAAAATATCAGCATCCAATAATTTTATTTTATTTTCATGATTTATCGTACGAACAAATTGCTGATATATTAAGTGTTCCCATAACTACAGTAAAAACAAGATTACTACGAGCAAAAAGCCAACTAAAAAACCTACTTTCATCGAATGGAGGTGCCAAGCATGGACGATAAGCAGCTTGAAGAAAGATTGAACTTATTAAAAACATCATACGATAGAGTTCCATCTAGTATAGACACGGATGGAATTCTAAATAAAATCGAATTGGAAAAAGTAGAACCTCTAAGCAAGAATAAAACTACTAAATCAAAATGGCAAAAAATTACCGTATTGGCTGTTAGTATTGCAAGTATATTAATTATTGGAATACTTGGAGCAACATTTTTATTAGAAGACGAAACGAGACATGGAAAAGAGATACAGAATGAGGAATCGAAAGCCTTTCTAGAGAAATTGAAAAAGAATTATCCAATAGAGAGAGAAAAACGTCGTGAAATGCTGAACCTATCAGAAGAGGAGTTTTCTCAAATAGAATTTATTAGGTTGGCGGATATGCATTTTCAGCATTACACGGATGATAGGTCTAGCCCTTTAATTGATGGAACTATTTATACCGACTTAGATGAACCGTATGAGGAAATTATGAATAATTTAAAACTACCATCAGAGATGGTAAATGAAATTCACCTAGGAAAGAAATTAAACAAAGAAGAAACAGTAGATTTTTTAAATGAATATTACTTAAAAATCAACAGTTTTAGGGAATATGCAAATGAAAAACTAAATGAGTATAAAGATGAATTAGCCATATATAAAGTAGACGGCCTCTACGATGTAAATAAAATACTTGAAAATGAACGTTACCTTCCGGAGGGATTTGAGAATTTAAGGGATAATTCTCAAAATCAGAGTCTCCGATTAGACATAATAGAGGATGGAATTGATATTACATTTCGGTTCGATTATACACTTACTCCCACTTTATATTTTGGGAAATTAAATTCAATAGCTGATGGTTATTTACAAATGATGGCGTCCGAGCCATTTACTTATACATGGGAATTATTAAATCCAATCAATGAAACATTTATTGTTTTGAAGAATATGGAAAATTATTTTCTGGATGATTATGTAAACACTTTTAGAAGTGACTCCAAAATGGAATCGTATTACACGAGCGTGTTCTATTTTTTAGTAAAAGGGACGAAAGAGAATCCAGTTTTCGATAAAAAGGGTATTGTAAAAGATGAATATAGAGAACTATGGAGATTAATGACTCAAACTAATGGTAACTCCCCATTTCCATATTTATTAATTCCAATAGTGAATGAATTTGAAAAGACAGGATGGACAAAATCTGAAGAATGGAATAATTTCTCATACGCTCATATCGAAGATGCTCTTCACCTTGCGAAAAACGGGGATATAGAAAAATTTATGCCAAATTTAATAACAAAAGATCAAGTTGTGAATCATGATTTTTTACAGCAAATTCATGCACTATATAAATCATTTGCAGCAACTCACGATCAAACAGTATTGAAAGATGCAACGCCGGAAGAGATTGTTGGTCTATATTATTATTGCTCACTGATGGAGGATTATGAAACAAAGTACGAGTTGTATATAAAAGATGATTCGTACGTTCAAATACCAAAAGAAGAATATATGAGTGCTCCAAAACTAAAAATAACAGATATTCGGAAGGAGTTCTCATCGCTACACTTTGAACAACGATCGGATAAAGAGGGATATGTAATCATAACAATGGCTCCGGAACGTACAATTCACTTAGAAGAGCAAGTTGTTGGCTTTAGTATTATCCAAACTGAAAATGGCTGGCGAGCAGCTTTTATGCCTACTCAGTGATTTTTGCTTGCTCTCTTTCTATTATGTTATAATTTAACATGACCATAAGGGTAGATGCGCATAAGAGAAATCGGGAGTGAACAAAATGAATAATGAAAATAAGGTAGGAGATGTTGTCACAGGTAAAGTTACTGGAATTCAACCATATGGAGCGTTTGTTAGTTTAGACGAAAATACACAAGGTCTCGTGCATATTTCTGAAATTACTTACGGCTATGTAAAAGAAGTCGGTGAATTTTTAACTGTAGGCCAAGAAGTAGAAGTGAAAATCTTAGAAGTGGACAGTGAATCTGGTAAAATCAGCTTGTCAATACGTGAACTACAAGAAAAACCTACCATTTCTAAAAAAGATGATAAACCAAGGAAATCTTTACAAGCGCGTGTTGATGAACATGATGAAGAAGGATTTAACACATTAAAAGAAAAGCTTGCAGAATGGATTAATCAGTCTGTTCAATAAATGAAAAGGTGACTCCTAAATGTTGTGAATTCACAGCTTTAAGAGTCACCTTTTTAATTATTCAAACTTATAGTTTCATTTTTCTGCGACGGTATTGTAAGTTTTGGCGGCTCATTCCTAATGCTTCTGCAGCTTTTGTTACATTGCCATCATATTTATCTAAAGCTTTTTGTAAATAATATCTTTCCGCTTCACGCAAATATTCTTCCAAAGGCAACAAATCTTTTTCAGCAGTGAATACAAAATCCTCTGCTTTTTTTGAGGATTCATTGAAATCCTGTACTTTCAACTTAAAGTGAAGTGGAAGCATATCAAACTTAAGCACCTGCTCAGTAGTAATCATCGAGCTGATTTCATCTAAAAGAAGTTCAAGCTCTTTTAAATTTCCTGGCCATTCATACGTTAAAAATGCTTGAATGACATCATCTTCAATTTTATTGATAGTCGAGCCATACAGATTAAGATATCGATTAAAATAATCATTCATAAAAGGTAAAATATCCTCTGTTCGCTGACGGAGCGGTGGAATTGTAATAGTCACGGTTGCAAAATAGTAATACAATTCCTTGTTTAATTTATCCTTTGCTATTAAATCTACTGGATCTTCACCAATGCTTGCGATGAATAAATTATTTCCGTCTTTATTTGAATTTAAAATATCTAAAAGCTGTTTTTGCAATTCGAGGGATAATAAATCGATTCTTTCACAAAATATTGTACAGTTTGAGATATGTTCAAGTTCTTTTTTAAATTTATTAATTAAGTGAATATCTGAACTATGGCAAAAAAGGGAAACAAATTGATTATTAGCTGGAGAGAGCTGATTGTGAATTCCTTCTGCTATTAAATCTTTGCCAGTACCAGCTTCTCCGATTAATAATACAGGCATTCGAACATGGGCTGCTTTTATAGAACGCTCCAATACTGCTTGCATGGCAGGAGAAACAGCTGTAATGGTAGAAAGGGTGATTTGTTCGTTGTACCTTTTTAATGGTTGATAAATTAATCGTTCAAGTGCAGTGATATCTCTAGAAAATTCAACTGCTCCGATAAGTTCATTATCATCCAAAACAGGGTATGTATCATTTATAGTCGTTATTTCTTGCCCATTACGATTCCAGTATGTTTGTTTAACGCGTAATACAGGTTTTCCACTATGGAGGACTTTTAATAACGTACTTTCATGCTGTTCAAATTGAAAAAGTTCCAAAATGGAACGGTCTTCAACGTCTACAGAATTTAAGCCCTCGATTTCTTTCATTTTTTCATTATAAATGACTGTTTTTCCTGTTGTATCAACTGCGTGGATGCCGATAGCTACTTGTTCGGCAGCAAATTTATAAAAAGGAAAAAGCTTTTCATTTTTCTCACTCACACGGCTCACCTCAAAAAAAATTTTAACATTTTAGAATTTAACACTTGAAAAACGCAACAATCTTTTGCATTATTATATATGTAAACGGATTAAAAGAGCAAATAATTTTTGCACTAAAATAATTTGCACTAAATTTAAAGGAGGATTTTTCCATGATAGATTATAAACACGAAGCATTTACAGACTTCTCTAAAGAAGAAAACAAAAAAGCGATTAAAGAAGGCTATAAAGTAGTCGAAGGTTACCTTGGAAATGAGTTCCCATTGATCGTTGGTGGGGAAAGAATTACAACAGAAGGTAAAATCACTTCTTATAACCCAGCAAATAAAGAGCAAGTAGTAGGTGTTGTTTCTAAAGCAACTCAAGAAATAGCAGCTAAAGCAATGCAAATTGCAGATGAAGCATTTAATACTTGGAAAAAAGTAAAACCTGAAGTACGTGCAGATGTACTTTTCAAAGCAGCAGCTATTATTCGCCGTCGCAAATTCGAGTTTTCTGCTCTTTTATCTAAAGAAGCGGGTAAAACTTGGGTTGAGGCTGATGTAGAAGTAGCAGAAGGAATTGACTTCTTAGAATATTATGGCCGTGAAATGCTACGTTTAAAAGATGGAGCACCAGTAGAAAGCCGTCCAGGCGAATATAACCGTTATGACTACATTCCATTAGGTGTAGCAGTAGTTATTTCTCCATGGAACTTCCCATTTGCAATTATGGCAGGTACTACAGTTGCAGCGGTGGTAGCAGGTAACACAGTACTATTAAAACCAGCTTCAACAACTCCAGTTGTTTCTTACAAATTTGTTGAAGTATTAGAAGAAGCAGGTTTGCCTGCAGGTGTAGTAAACTTCATCCCTGGTTCTGGTGCGGAAATCGGTGACTTCTTAGTTGAGCACCCACGTACTCGTTTAATCAGCTTCACAGGTTCTCGTGATGTTGGTCTAGGAATCGTTGAAAAATCATCAAAATTGGCTCCAGGTCAAATCTGGATCAAACGTTCTATCCTTGAAATGGGTGGTAAAGATACAATCGTTGTAGATAAAGAAGCTGACTTAGAATTAGCTGCTCAATCTATCGTGAAATCTGCTTTTGGATTTAGTGGTCAAAAATGTTCTGCTTGTTCACGTGCAGTAATCGTAGAAGATGTATACGATCAAGTAGTAAGCCGTGTAGAAGAATTAACAAACAACTTAACTGTTGGTGTTCCTGATAATGATGAGCACTTTGTTGGTCCAGTTATCGATGGAGGTTCATTCAAGAAA
This sequence comes from Psychrobacillus sp. FJAT-21963, assembly GCF_001420585.1. Taxonomy (NCBI): domain Bacteria; kingdom Bacillati; phylum Bacillota; class Bacilli; order Caryophanales; family Bacillaceae; genus Psychrobacillus; species Psychrobacillus sp. FJAT-21963. The sequence goes on from NZ_LJIY01000009.1 coordinate 291,512, forward strand.
ATTATGAGCTACATCGAAATTGGTAAAGGCGAAGGACGTTTAGTTACAGGTGGTACTGGTGACGATTCAAAAGGATTCTTCATCCAACCAACAGTAATAGCTGACCTATCTCCAACAGCTCGTATTATGCAAGAAGAAATCTTTGGACCAGTTGTAGGTCTTACAAAAGCAAAAGATTTCGACGAAGCAATCGAAATTGCTAACAACACTGAATATGGTTTAACAGGTGCTGTTATTACAAATAACCGTATGAACTTAGAAAAAGCTCGCGAAGATTTCCACGTTGGTAACCTTTACTTCAACCGTGGATGTACAGGTGCGATTGTTGGATACCAACCATTCGGTGGATTCAATATGTCAGGAACAGATTCAAAAGCAGGTGGTCCTGACTATATCGGACTTCATATGCAAGCAAAAACAACTTCTGAAATGCTTTAATTTTTACGGGTAGACTCACCTTAATGTGAGTCTACCTACTATTTGAAGAGAAGGAGAGTATCTAATGACAATTTCACATGAGATCATTGAACAAACAAATAAATTTGGTGCGAATAATTATAATCCACTTCCAATCGTTGTATCGGAAGCGGAAGGTGTTTGGGTAAAGGATCCAGAGGGTAATAAATTTATGGATATGCTTTCTGCTTATTCTGCAGTAAACCAAGGCCATCGTCATCCAAAAATTATTCAAGCTTTAAAAGATCAAGCTGACCGTGTTACTTTAACTTCTCGTGCATTCCATAATGATCAATTAGGACCATGGTATGAAAAAGTAAGTCAATTAACAGGTAAAGATATGGTATTACCAATGAATACTGGTGCTGAAGCTGTTGAAACAGCATTCAAGGCTGCACGTAGATGGGCTTACGATGTAAAAGGTGTAGAAACGGATAAAGCAGAAGTGATTGCATGTAATGGTAACTTCCATGGTCGTACAATGGGAGCTGTTTCTTTATCATCAGACCCTGAATACAAACGTGGATTTGGACCAATGCTTCCAGGTATCAAATTAATACCTTACGGTGATTTAGAAGCACTTAAAGCTGCAATTACACCAAATACTGCTGCATTCTTAATCGAACCAATTCAAGGTGAAGCTGGAATCATTATTCCTCCAGTAGGATTTATGAAAGCTGCACGTGAATTATGTCGCGAAAACAATGTATTATTTATTGCAGACGAAATTCAAGCAGGTCTTTGCCGTACTGGTAAGATGTTTGCTTGTGAGTGGGAAGACGTTGAGCCAGATATGTACATCCTAGGTAAAGCATTAGGAGGCGGGGTATTCCCAATTTCATGTATCGTTGCTAATAGTGATGTACTAAGCGTATTTAACCCAGGTTCACATGGTTCGACTTTTGGTGGTAACCCAATGGCATGTGCTGTTTCTCTTGCGGCTCTTGATGTATTAGTTGACGAAAAATTAGCTGATCGTTCACTTGAACTTGGAGAATATTTTGTTAATGCATTAAATGAAATTGATCATCCTTCTATTAAAGAAGTTCGCGGACGTGGATTATTTATTGGTATGGAGTTAACGGAAGAAGCTCGTCCATATTGTGAAGCTTTGAAAGAACTAGGATTATTATGTAAAGAAACACATGATACAGTAATTCGTTTTGCACCACCTCTAATTATTTCAAAAGAAGAGTTAGACTGGGCAATTGAAAGAATTAAAAAAGTATTTACAAAATAATAATTTATAGACAAATTTCTACAACTATATGTTACAATTGTTCCGAAGAAATCATTATGAATTAAAGAGGCGAAATATCAAATGGCTGATAATTTAAACCTGTTCACATCAACACAGGCTGTAATTCACGAAGCTTTGCAAAAATTAGGGTATGACGAAGCAATGTATGAACTACTTAAAGAACCACTTAGAATGTTGGAAGTACGTATCCCAGTTAAAATGGATGACAATACAGTAAAAGTTTTCACTGGATACCGTGCGCAACATAATGATGCTGTAGGGCCTACTAAAGGTGGAGTTCGATTCCATCCTGGTGTAACTCCTGACGAGATGAAAGCTCTTTCTATGTGGATGACTTTGAAAGCTGGAATTGTTGATCTTCCTTATGGCGGCGGTAAAGGTGGAGTTGTATGTGACCCACGTGAAATGTCTATGGGAGAAATTGAACGTTTAAGCCGTGGATATGTTAGAGCTGTTGGCCAAATCGTTGGACCAACAAAAGATATCCCAGCGCCAGACGTTTTTACAAATGCTCAAATTATGGCTTGGATGATGGATGAATATAGTCGTATGGACCAATTCAACTCTCCAGGATTTATTACTGGTAAACCACTTGTACTTGGTGGCTCACAAGGTCGTGACCGTGCTACAGCACAAGGTGTAACAATCATTATTAACGAAGCTGCTAAAAAACGTGGTATTGATATGACTGGTGCACGCGTGGTAATTCAAGGTTTCGGTAACGCTGGAAGCTTCCTAGCAAAATTCTTACATGATCAAGGTGCAAAAGTTATCGGTATTTCAGATGCTTATGGTGCATTACATGATCCAAACGGTTTAGATATCGATTATTTATTGGATCGTCGCGATAGTTTTGGAACAGTAACTACTTTATTTGAAAATACACTTTCTAACCAAGAATTATTAGAATTGGATTGTGATATTTTAGTTCCTGCTGCAATCGAAAACCAAATTACAAATGAAAATGCTCATAATATTAAAGCTAAAATCGTAGTAGAAGCTGCTAATGGTCCAACAACTACAGAAGCTACTAAAATACTTTACGATAGAGGAGTATTACTAGTACCAGACGTTTTAGCAAGTGCTGGTGGAGTAACTGTTTCTTACTTTGAATGGGTTCAAAATAACCAAGGTTATTATTGGACTGAGGATGAAGTAAACGATAAACTAGTTGCTAAAATGGTAGACGCTTTTGAAAATATTTACGAAGTAGCTACTACTCGTAATATTGATATGCGTTTAGCTGCTTACATGGTTGGTGTACGCAAAACTGCTGAAGCATCACGTTTCCGTGGTTGGGTATAAACACTTCTTATAATAAGTTGAACCGCTTGTAAATTACAGGCGGTTTTTTTATGATTAAAAAAGATACAAAGAAGGAGGATTTTTGGATGAATGCGTTTTCTTTTTATAATCCTGTAAAATTAATTTTTGGAAAAGGACAAATTAGTAAATTAAAGGACGAGTTATCCTTCTATGGAAAGAAAGTTCTTATCGTATATGGTGGGGGCAGTATCAAGAAAAATGGATTGTATGATCAAGTAATCTCTATTTTAAATGAAGCTAATATGGAAGTATTTGAATTAGCTGGAGTGGAGCCTAATCCTAGATTGACCACTGCTATAAAAGGAGCAGAACTGTGTAAGAAAGAAGGAATTGAAGTAATACTAGCAGTTGGTGGAGGCTCCGTTATTGATTGTACTAAACTTATTGCTGCTGCTGCGAAATATGAAGGGAATCCATGGGATTTTGTTACTAAAAAAGCATTTCCAAAAGAAGCGTTACCTTTTGGAACAATCTTAACATTAGCAGCTACAGGTTCAGAGATGAATGCTGGTTCTGTTATTACTAATGAAGAAACGCAAGAAAAATACGGCTGGGGTCACCCGCTTGTCTATCCTAAATTCTCCATCTTAGACCCAGTAAATACATATACAGTGCCATTAGATCAAACTGTATATGGAATTGTTGACATGATGTCGCATATGTTCGAACAATATTATAATAATGCTACTAATACTCCTGTGCAAGATGAGATGATCGAAGGGGTGCTCCGCTCGGTAATAGAGGCTGCCCCGAAACTTATACAGGATTTAGAAAATTATGAACTTCGTGAGACTATTTTATTTGCAGGAACGTTGGGATTGAATGGCTTCTTACAAATGGGTTATGCAGGTGACTGGGCAAGTCATAATATCGAACACGCAGTATCTGCCGTATACGATATTCCGCATGCTGGTGGTTTGGCAATCATCTTCCCAAGATGGATGCGCCATAATGTTCCTGTTAACCCAGAGAGATTTGCAAAATTAGCAACTAGAGTATTTCATGTAAATCCTGAGGGCAAATCCACGGAACAAATTGCACATGAAGGAATTGATCGATTGGCTGAATTTTGGGCTTCTTTGAATGCACCGACAAATTTAGCATATTATAATATTGACGATTCAAAAATTGACTTAATGGTTGATAAGGCAATGGCTAACGGAGAGTACGGCAATTTTAAAAGGCTGAATGCAGAAGATACTAAAGCCATACTTACTGCTTGTCTATAAAAGAAAAACACATGACTTGAGCTTTTGCTCAGTCATGTGTTTTTAATACGGTGTGTGGATCTTTATGATGCGTCCATTTTCTTATTCCGTCATCTTCATCAAAGGCAATTGTAACATCCGTTACACTTTGTTGATTTAAGATTAGCTCTTTCAATACATCATGAATATCATCTACTTGTGAAAATGAAAGAGTAGGATCAATTTCAACTACTAAGTCTACGTGTAAGAATTCTCCTTCTTTTATTACTTCTAATTCCTTTATGTCTTTTACATCTTTGTTCTCAGAAACGATATGTGCAATATGGACAAGCATTTGTTCATCTGTTTCTCCCAAAGCACCTCTTGCGTTATCAAGGAATACTTTACCGACAACATAAAACATCATAAGCCCGATGATTATAGATGCGATGCCTTCAGCTTGTAAGAAACCAGTAAAGTAGGATATTAAAACTGCTACAAATGCAAGAATACCACCAGTAGTAGCGACTAAATCTTCCATGAATACAAGCTTCGTTGCTGGCTTAGCACGTTTTAGGTGAATAAAACTTGAAGTAAGTGGTGCTAAAAATCCACCTTTTTCTCCAACTTCATGTAGGATCTCTTTTCCGGCTTTATAAAGGACAAAAAGTTCTAAGAGTATACTAAAACCTAGTACAGCAAGACTTATTGCTACACCAGTAGAAGCAGCGGGGTGTTGTACATGATGCCAACCTTCTTTAATGGTTTCGTATGAAAGAATACCAACAATAATAACAGCTCCGAGACACACTAAGTTAATTAAACGGCCAAAACCATTTGGAAATCGAGGTGTAGGGGCTTTTTTAGATAACGCTGAACCAAAAAACACAAAATATTGGTTAGCTGCATCTCCTATTGAATGCATCATTTCAGCGAACATGGCGACATTTCCTGTAAAAAAGAATGCAACACCTTTTACAATTGCGATAATTGTATTAACAATTGCTGCGAGAAAGGAGGATTTATTTCCACCTTTTAGTAGTTTAAAAAATTCTGTCATATAATTACTCCTTTTGTTAGATAGATTCAACTTCTATACGTTCTATAAAGTCTTCTTGTTTCATGATGTAATAAAATTCTACTGTATTTTTTTTAGTGAGTATAGACAGACGCGCTTCAATCTCATGCTTTATCACATTATTCTCTAATATGATATCTTTAATACGAATGCTTTCTATATATACCCCATTCTCTTTTAAATATTGATAAACCTTTTCAATATCTTCTTTATTGGGTACTAGTACCTTCAAAGATAATTCTCTCGATCGTAACCTTTTAGGTCCGATTTTAGTAAGTAGGGGAGGAATCAGTTCTATTCCTATTAATACTATACAAACTGATAAAGCCGCTTCTATATAAAAACCTGCGCCAACTGCAATACCAATTCCTCCAGCTCCCCATATCATTGCAGCAGTAGTTAGTCCAGTAATACTATCGTTTCCTTTTCTTAAAATAACACCTGCACCTAAAAAACCGATACCACTTACAATTTGTGCTGCAAGACGTAGTGGATCCATTGTGATATTTATTCCATCTCGAGGATTTGCGGTATAAGCAGATTCAATCGAGATGTAAGTTAAGAGACAACTAAATGTAGCAATAACTATACTAGTTTTTAATCCAATCGGTTTTTTCTTTAATTCCCTTTCTATACCTATTATTAAACTTAATAATGCTGCCAAACATAATTTTAATATGATTTCCGTGTCTATTAAATAATGCTGAAGAAAATCCATTTTTAATTCCCCCATCTATATATTCTGTATATAATGATATGTAGAGTTTTCTATTTTAGATATACAATACCTTATTCTTATCTCATTAAACGTATTTTGCTATGACAAGTAGTGTTAAATAAGGCTCTAACAATAGATAAGAGATTAAATGATAAGAAATTAAAACTTTTTTTATAAAAAGGGTTGATTTTTGTTTGGTGAATAGATATACTAATACTTGTCCTTCGGAACGACAGTTAAACAATTTAAATTAATTTTAAAAAGTTGTTGACTTCGTAACTGAAAGAAGATATACTAATAAAGTCGCCTAAACGAGACGACAACATGAACATTGAAAACTGAACATGCAAAACGTTAAGACATATAGCTTGATAGACTAGCTTCGGTTAGTCG
>NZ_LJIY01000014.1:0-59907 GCF_001420585.1 Psychrobacillus sp. FJAT-21963
GGAGGATTAGCTCAGCTGGGAGAGCATCTGCCTTACAAGCAGAGGGTCGGCGGTTCGAGCCCGTCATCCTCCACCATATTTTTTCTTCGCCGGAGTAGCTCAACTGGTAGAGCAACTGACTTGTAATCAGTAGGTTGAGGGTTCAAGTCCTTTCTCCGGCACCATTTTTAGAGCCATTAGCTCAGTTGGTAGAGCATCTGACTTTTAATCAGAGGGTCGTAGGTTCGAATCCTACATGGCTCATCACTTTTTAAGTGAATAATGCATGCGGGTGTGGCGGAACTGGCAGACGCACTAGACTTAGGATCTAGCGCCGCAAGGCGTGGGGGTTCGACTCCCTTCACCCGCACCATTTAATTTAATAACCGAGCGGAAGTAGTTCAGTGGTAGAACACCACCTTGCCAAGGTGGGGGTCGCGAGTTCGAACCTCGTCTTCCGCTCCATAGATTCATTTAAGTGCCGGGGTGGCGGAACTGGCAGACGCACAGGACTTAAAATCCTGCGGTAGGTGACTACCGTACCGGTTCGATTCCGGTCCTCGGCACCACTTTTATGAAATAAATATATGCGCCCGTAGCTCAATTGGATAGAGCGTCTGACTACGGATCAGAAGGTTGTGGGTTCGACTCCTGCCGGGCGCGCCATATAGACGGGAAGTAGCTCAGCTTGGTAGAGCACTTGGTTTGGGACCAAGGGGTCGCAGGTTCGAATCCTGTCTTCCCGACCAGTATTTATTAGTATGGGGCCTTAGCTCAGCTGGGAGAGCGCCTGCCTTGCACGCAGGAGGTCAGCGGTTCGATCCCGCTAGGCTCCACCATATTATAAAAGATTTACAAACTTGGCGGCGTAGCTCAGCTGGCTAGAGCATTCGGTTCATACCCGAAAGGTCGTGGGTTCGACTCCCTCTGCCGCCATCTTAAGGACCTTTAGCTCAGTTGGTTAGAGCAGACGGCTCATAACCGTCCGGTCGCAGGTTCGAGTCCTGCAAGGTCCACCAACAATATTTCGGAGGAATACCCAAGTCTGGCTGAAGGGATCGGTCTTGAAAACCGACAGGCGGGTCAAACCGCGCGGGGGTTCGAATCCCTCTTCCTCCTCCATTTCAAAATTGTTGATGAAAGAATTAATTTCTTCATTCTACAAAACTTAATATATATTATTATCGCGGGGTGGAGCAAATCGTCACACGAAGATGACGATTAACACCGATGCAGACGAAGTCGAAGCAGGTGTCCTACTTTCTTCANGCGTAGTATTAGTAAGGATAGCAAGTATATTATTATCGCGGGGTGGAGCAGTTCGGTAGCTCGTCGGGCTCATAACCCGAAGGTCACAGGTTCAAATCCTGTCCCCGCAACCAAATGGTCCCGTGGTGTAGCGGTTAACATGCCTGCCTGTCACGCAGGAGATCGCCGGTTCGATCCCGGTCGGGACCGCCATTTATTATTTAATAAATTAGAGATTTAGGATAAGCAAGCAAATCGAGGAAGCAATCGAGCGAAAGAAGAAACGTACTAAAGTACGTGACTGACTGAACGAGTGAAGCTGACGAAAAGATGAGCAGTTTAGCGTAAATCAATTAGAGATTTAGGATAAGCAAGCAAATCGAGGAAGCAATCGAGCGAAAGAAGGAGCGTACTAAAGTACGTGACTGAATGAGTGAGTGAAGCTGACAAAGAGTTGCGCAGCTTAGCGTAAATCGAAGAAGGCTCAGTAGCTCAGTCGGTAGAGCAAAGGACTGAAAATCCTTGTGTCGGCGGTTCGATTCCGTCCTGAGCCACCATTTAATGCGGGTGTAGTTTAGTGGTAAAACCTCAGCCTTCCAAGCTGATGATGAGAGTTCGATTCTCTTCACCCGCTCCAATAATGGGCCTATAGCTCAGCTGGTTAGAGCGCACGCCTGATAAGCGTGAGGTCGATGGTTCGAGTCCATTTAGGCCCACCATTATTCCGAAGTAGCTCAGTGGTAGAGCAATCGGCTGTTAACCGATCGGTCGTAGGTTCGAGTCCTACCTTCGGAGCCATCATATGGGGAAGTACTCAAGTGGCTGAAGAGGCGCCCCTGCTAAGGGTGTAGGTCGGGCAACCGGCGCGAGGGTTCAAATCCCTCCTTCTCCGCCATATGTTTGGCCCCTTGGTCAAGCGGTTAAGACACCGCCCTTTCACGGCGGTAACACGGGTTCGAATCCCGTAGGGGTCATATTAAAAAGCATGTTTCCAATTCGGAAGCATGCTTTTTTTTTGTATATTTTTGTTTAATAACTATTTCTTTATTCTTTTCTAACTTACACAAAAGAAAATAGGATTCATTTATATCCTTTTTAATTATTTTGTAGTGGGCAATAAAAAAGCAAGGAAGTGTATAAACTTCCTTGCCTATTTTTGTTTTGCTTAGATGAAATAACCTATTAATAAGCCAATTCCAAGTAAGAAAACAAAAATTGTATTTGTAAGTGCTGTATCTTTCATTGCTAAACCAACTTCAAGAGGGTTTTCTTTCTCTCTAAAAAGTTTTATGGCATGTATTGGTTTCTTCAAACTTAATAGGACTAATAAAGCCCAAGGAGTAACATCTTGTAGAATAACTAACACAACAATCCAAAGGTAGGACACAAGAAAGAAAGATGTTAAAATAGTAATCGCATTTTTTCTTCCTACGAGGATAGCCATTGTTTTTCTGCCACCTTTTTTGTCTTCAACAATATCTCGAATATTGTTAGATAGCATAATTGCAGCTACAAGCAATGCACTTGGTATCGATAATAGGATCGCAGAGTTTGGTACAGAACCTACTTGAATGAAAGTAGATATTAGCACTATTAGCATTCCCATAACAATACCACTAAAAAGTTCTCCAAATGGGGTGTACGCTATCGGATAAGGTCCGCCAGTATATAAATATCCAATTAGCATACTGATTCCACCAACGACTAGTAACATCCAGGAAGATTCGTAGCATATATATATACCTAGTAAAGCTGCAAGTCCATATAACATTAATGCAAGTTGCAAAACAGTTTTAGGCTTTACACCATTTCGGACAATTGCTCCTCCAATCCCGATGGATTCCTCACTGTCTAATCCTCGTACAAAATCATAATATTCGTTAAACATATTGGTAGCAGCCTGTATAAAAAGACAAGCGAATAACATTGCTAAAAAAATAAGCCAGTTAATATTTGTGTAATAAAGTGCAATCATCGTTCCTAAAAATACAGGAGCAAATGAAGCTGTTAATGTATGGGGTCTTGTTAATTTCCACCAAATTCGCCAACCTCTATCGGCTTGAAGTTCATGAGACATAGGTTTTTCTCTCCTTTTAAAGAATCAACCTCAATTTTAGCATATATTCATTGCTAAATGTGTGCCGAAAACGGTAGAAAGTTGTATGATTAAGGGTAGAGTAATTTAATAGATAATGAATGCATCATAAGGTTATTTAACGGAGGTAATATTTATGCCGAACACCACCGGTCAACAGAAAACAACATTACGTTTTTATACAGAAACTATCGAAGTATCAAGATTGTCAGCTCATGCTTTTTTCGAGGCGGGAGATGAAAGCTATAAAGGAAAGCGATTTTTCTGGCAAAATAAAGAGAAGTCTTTTACATTAGTCGGTTTAGGACATGCTCATATACTTACTAATGAACTAGAAGATACTAGATATACGGATATCGCTACTAAATGGAAAGAGTTATGTGAGACTTCATTAAAAGAGAAAATTGACGTTTCTCCTATTCTATTTGGTGCTTTCTCTTTTGATCCTAAAAATAACATTTCATCTGAGTGGGATACATTCCCATCTAGTTTTTTTGCTGTTCCAACATTTCAGCTTGTAATTAAAAATGAACAAGCATTTGTTAGTGTTCATTATATTACAGAGGAAGAAGATAGTATGGAGCCGTTTGAGCGATTACGGATGGAACGTGATGCTTTGATTCATACTGCACAGGTAAAAGAACTAAAAGTTCATGAAAAACCTCATTTAATTGGACGTGAAGACCGATTAAAAAATGAATATTTGCAAGCTGTAGAGAAAGTAACAAATCAAATTCGGAACAACGAAGTTAATAAGGTAGTAATAGGTCGTTCTCTAAAGCTTACCTTTGATAAAAACTTCTCCTCTTCCACAGCAATTTATAATGCATCATTAGAGCAACCGGAAAGTTATTTATTTGGCTTAGAGAAGGATGATAAAATCTTTTTAGGAGCTACACCAGAGAGATTAGTAAAAGTAGAAAGCGGCCACGTATTATCAGCAGGACTTGCTGGTTCTGTTAGACGTGGTAAAAATTCGATGGAAGACAAACAACTAGGCGAAGGCTTATTGGCAGATAGCAAAAACCTTGGAGAACATCAATTTGTTGTTGAGATGATTCGAAAAGTGTTTAATCAATATTGTGAAGATGTTAGGATTCCATCAAGGCCAAAATTAATGAAAATTAGAGATATACAGCACTTATTTACTCCAATTGAAGGGAAAGTAAAAAAAGGAGTATCCCTATTTGAATTTGTTGAGGCGTTGCATCCTACACCTGCATTAGGTGGGGAACCTCGAAAAGAGGCAGTAGAAATTATTAGAGAAGCGGAAAAGATGAATCGTGGTTATTACGCAGCACCTATTGGATGGATCAATACAGATGGTGATGGAGAATTCGCGGTTGGTATCCGATCAGCATTAATAGAAAATGATCAGGCATATCTATTTGCAGGCGGTGGAATTGTTGCAGAGTCATCTTCTATAGAGGAATTTGAAGAAACTCGTGTGAAGTTTCGACCAATGCTTCGAACACTTGGAGGAAACATGAATGAATAACAGCAACTATTTAACAGCTTATGTAAATCATTTTGTAGAAACAGTGAAACAGTCGGGTGTTAAAGACGTTGTTATTTGTCCCGGCTCTAGATCAACTCCGTTGGCATATGGCTTTGCGAAAAGTGAAGGATTTGAGTTCTATCGTCAAATTGATGAAAGATCTGCTGCATTCTTTGCTTTAGGAATTGCAAAAGCAAAGAAATCCCCAGTCGTATTACTTTGCACATCGGGAACTGCAGCAGCGAACTTCTTTCCAGCAATTGTGGAAGCTTATTATGCACGAATCCCTTTGTTAGTTATTACAGCTGACAGACCACATGAATTAAGAGAAGTTGGTGCTCCTCAAGCGATTGATCAAATCCATTTGTTTGGAAAGCATGTGAAATGGACAGTTGACTTTCCGATACCAGAGGCAGATGAAGAAAGTTTGCCCTTTATCGAACGTCATATTCAACGGGCGATTACTACTTCAAAAGCTTTTCCGATGGGTCCCGTGCATATTAATGTTCCATTTCGTGAGCCACTACTGATTAATATGGAGCAGCAACAACCCTTAACTCAGATTAGTCAGTCCGAGGTGGGGCAGCTTGTCCCTAGTCAACAATTTATTTCTTGGTATAAAGAGCAGTTGCAAAAAGAAGACAAAGGATTATTCATTGTTGGTGATTCACTTCCAACAACCGAAGGATTTTGGGAATTTGCTAGAACAGTTCAATGGCCAGTTTTAGCAGATCCGTTATCTAATTTACGAAGTTCAGTTCCAGAGGATTGTTTGCATTTATGTATCGATCAATATGATGCGCTATTAAAGGATAATTCCTTTAAAAAATACGCGGCACCAAATATAGTCATTCGTTTTGGTGCACAGCCTGTTTCAAAACCATTGACACAATTTTTAAAGGCATGTAAACCAAACGTATTCATCGCAGTAGATGAAAGTTCTGTTTTCCGCGACTCCCTACATATTGTGACACAGCATGTGCAAGTCGGTGCAGCTACCTTATGGAATCCAATTGAAGAAAAACAAGCTTCTACTTACTTAAAAGATTGGTCAAAAGCAAATGACATTGCAACAAAACATGTACAAGCTTATTTGGAAACAGAAGAAGACGAAGGTGCACTCGCTGCCACATTGTTTGAAGTATTATCAGATGGCGATTTTTTATTTGCAAGTAGTAGCATGCCAATTCGAGATGTAGATACCTTTTACAATAAAACAACGAAGGATATTCAAATATATGCAAATAGAGGGACTAACGGGATAGACGGTGTAGTTTCTACTGCTTTAGGGGTATATGCAGCTACTAAACGTCCTGGATATTTGCTAATTGGCGATTTAGCTTTTTTACATGATGTAAATGGGTTAATCGTAAGTAGGTTCCAAAAAACGGATCTAACTGTTGTAGTGATGAACAATGATGGGGGAGGTATTTTCTCTTATTTGCCACAATCAACAGAAACAAATTATTTTGAGCACTTATTTGGAACACCTACGGGTCTTAAATTTTCACATATTGCAGCTATGTATGATGCACAATATGATGCTGTACATACAAAAGAAGACTTCCATAAGGTGTTAAGTGAGCAAAAACGAAAAGATATTCGGATTATTGAAGTATTTACAAATCGTCAAGTGAATACAGAAACACACAGAAAGCTATGGACTGCTATTTCGAAGGAGTTAGACTCAGTTTGGAATTAATAAACTTAACTATACGAAATATTAGCATGCAAATAAAACGGTATAATTCGGGAGCAAAAAATAAGGTAGTTTTTCTTCATGGGTTTACTGGCTCTAGTGATACTTGGGAAGAAGTAATTACTTGTCTGCCAACATCTATGGACATCCTTACAGTTGACCTAATAGGTCACGGTCAAACATCAAAGCCAACTGATTTTGAACGCTATTATGTGGAAGAACAAATAGAGGACTTACACAGCCTATTTAAACAAATAAATTGGACTCATTTTACACTCGTTGGCTACTCTATGGGTGGTCGTTTAGCGCTTGCGTATGCAGCTAAATATCCAGTGTATAAATTGATACTTGAAAGTAGCTCACCAGGATTAGAATCTAAGGAAGAACGAATAAAAAGAAAGCAGGCAGATGAGATACTTGCGGAAAGAATAATAAATGAAGGAATTAGATCTTTTGTTGATTATTGGGAGAGTATTCCTTTGTTTCATTCGCAAAGGTCTTTGTCTCTTGGAAAACAGATGAAAATTCGCGAAGAGAGATTAGCAGGATCCAAAACAGGTCTCTCGAATAGTTTAAGGGGATTTAGTACAGGAGTGCAGCCTTCCTATTGGAATAAGTTAAAAGAGCTGAAAAATCCAACGGTGCTGCTTACTGGAGAGTTTGATCAAAAGTTTTATGAAATAGCAAAAAAAATGCAAAAAATACTTCCAAATAGTGCACACAAGCAGGTTAATAATGTTGGACATGCAATTCATGTGGAAAAACCTGAATTGTTTGCTACAATAGTAAAGGATATTATTTTAAAGGAGGAATAAAAATGACTCGTGAATGGACAACATTACATACATATGAAGACATTAAGTATGAATTCTATAATGGAATCGCTAAAGTGACGATCAATCGTCCTGAAGTACGAAATGCGTTTCGACCAAAAACAGTTATGGAGCTTATTGATGCTTTCTCACGTGCTCGTGATGACAAAAATATTGGTGTTATTATTTTGACTGGTGAGGGTGAGCACGCGTTCTGTTCAGGTGGGGACCAAAAAGTCCGCGGACATGGCGGATACGTGGGAGAAGACGAAATTCCTCGTTTAAATGTTTTGGATTTACAGCGTTTAATTCGTGTCATTCCAAAGCCAGTAGTAGCAATGGTAGCGGGATATGCAATTGGTGGAGGTCATGTACTACACGTAGTTTGTGACTTGACTATTGCAGCTGACAATGCAAGATTTGGTCAAACAGGACCTAGAGTTGGTTCTTTTGATGCTGGTTATGGTTCTGGCTATTTAGCTCGTATTGTTGGACATAAAAAGGCTCGTGAAATTTGGTATTTATGTCGTCAATACGATGCACAGCAAGCGCTTGATATGGGCTTAGTAAACACTGTAGTCCCATATGCACAATTAGAGGATGAAACGGTTCAATGGTGTGAGGAAATGCTTGAAATGAGTCCTACTGCACTTCGTTTCTTGAAAGCTGCTATGAATGCAGATACAGATGGTCTAGCAGGTCTGCAACAAATGGCAGGAGATGCTACACTTCTTTACTACACAACAGATGAAGCAAAAGAAGGTCGCGATGCTTTTAAAGAAAAACGTAAACCTGATTTTGGTCAATTCCCTCGTTTTCCATGATTTTTTAATGGAAAAAATGTAAGCAATGAAGCTGTCCTACTTTAGGGCAGCTTTTTTCTCTAAAGGAGATGAAGGTAAAAAATGTACCCAAATTTATTATTAAAACGTGCAAGCTTGACCCCAAATCGAATCGCACTATGCTTTGGGGAGCAAGAATGGACATTTGCTCAATTGAATGAGGAGGCAACTTTATTTGCCAAACGACTACATTCTAAAGGTGTATTACCTGGAATGAGAGTAGCAATCTTAGCATCCTCTAGTGCTCAGTTAGTAATTGTTTTACATAGTTGTATGCAGCTTGGTTGTGAGCTAGTTCTGCTGAATGAACGTTTAACTGAGGAAGAATTAAGCTATCAATTACAAGATAGTAAAGCTGAATTTTTATTAGTTGATTCTTTTGACAAAAGAAATCTTTTTCATGTAAACAAGCTTTCCTTTACAGAGGTTGAAAGTGTAGAAGGAGTTTCGTTCAACTTAGAAACTGAGTGGCCAAAAGATCGCACCGTAACCATTATGTATACTTCAGGTACTACAGGCAAACCAAAAGGGGTACGACAATCGCTTGATAATCATGTAATGAGTGCTACTGGATCCGCATTAAATTTAGGTGTACAACCAAATGATTGTTGGTTATGTACAGTTCCATTATTTCATATTAGTGGCTTCTCTATTTTAATGAGATCAGTTTTGTATGGTATGACTGTCCGTCTTCATACTAAATTTGATGCAGAAAAAGCAGTAGAGGAAATCTTAGGTGGGATAGTTACGGGAATGTCTCTTGTAGCTGTAATGCTCGAAAGAATAATTACCGTACTAGAAGAGAAAGATTTATCTTTCCCAAGTACTTTTAAATCAATGCTTGTTGGTGGTGGACCAGTACCTTTAAATTATTTAGAAAGAGCAATTGAACGGAACATTCCAGTTCTTCAAACATACGGTATGACCGAAACAGCCTCTCAAACAACAACTCTTTCAAGCGAGGATGCTATTCGTAAATTAGGATCAGCCGGTAAACCATTGTTCTTTGCGGACGTCCGAATAGATGGGGAAGAAAACATCGGTGAGATTTGTATTAAAGGCCCGCATGTAACAAGAGGATATGTAGGAGCTTCAGAATCGAAAAATCCATTAGTTAATGGGTGGCTTCATACTGGAGATGTTGGATATATTGATGATGAAGGATATTTGTTTGTTTTGGATCGTCGTTCTGATTTAATCATATCTGGTGGTGAAAATATATATCCAGCAGAAGTAGAGCAGGCTCTAATAGAACATCCAGCAGTAAGAGCAGCGGGTGTTACAGGAAAACGAGATGATAAATGGGGACAAGTTCCAATAGCATTTGTAGTTTTAAAAGAGAACGTGACTGAGGACGAATTAAAAGATTTCATGAAGACGCAAATTGCTTCCTATAAACAACCGGTGGATTACTACTTTGTCGAGCATTTACCTCGAAATGCCTCGAATAAGTTAATGCGTAGAGAGCTGATGAAGCTTATCATCGATTAAATAAAAAAGGAAACAAACCCCTTGTCTTATTGAAATAGAAAAGCCCAAAGAATTTTAAAATTTCTTTGGGCTTATTATTATTGTAAAGCAGTTCTCAATGTTTCTAGATTTTTGTTCATTAATGTGAAGTAGGTTTCCTTGTTTTTAATATCTTCTTTGGATAGTACACCTAAATTGTGTAATACTAAGCTTTTAGCTCCAACTTCTTGTTGAATTACTTCCGTTAGCTTGGATGAGACATTTTGTTCAAACAATATATACGATATGTTTTTATCCTTTGCAATGTCAATTATTTCTGTAAGCTCTTTTTGAGAAGGTTCGTCTTGTGAATTAAGACCAGCAACTGCTACTTGCTCTAAATCATAGGTATTTGCAATATAACCAAATGCTGAGTGTGAAACGAAAAATGTCTTGTTCGGTGAATTTTGTGCCATTTCACTAAAATCTGCATCCAATTGTTGTAACTCTGCAATCAATTCCTCGTAATTATTTTCAAAAGCCTCTTTTTGTGAAGGAGCAGCTTCTATAAGAGAATCTTTAATAGAGAGAGCAAGATTTTGACTTATTTTTGGAGAAATCCATACATGAGGATCTACCCCGCCATGATCGTGATCTTCGTGACCCTCTTCCGTATGCTCACTTGTTTCTTCCGATCCTTCGTCATGCTCGCTATGATGGTCTTCGTCCGTTGTTTCCTCATGCTCGCTATGAGATGCATCTAATTGATCGTCCGAAACTGCATCAATCGTTGCTACCATTTTAACATTCTCGTTTGCTAAAGTTTTTTTGGCATTCTCCACAAATCCTTCTAAACCTAGTCCTATATAGAAAAATAAGTCCGCATCCGCAAGTGACATCATATCTTGTTGAGTAGGTTCAAATGTATGTTCATTGGCACCAGCAGGATATATCGAGGACACAGAGACTGCATCTCCACCAATTCTTTCAGCAAAATATTGAAGAGGATAAACGGTCGTATAAATTTGTATTTCCTCGTTCTTTTCTTGAGTTGTTGCTTCTTCGACTTTATTATTACCGCAAGCTGCTGTAAATAAAATCAGTAGAACTATAAAAAATAGTAGAAGTGTCTTTTTCATTTGGTCATCTCCTAAATAGTAATGATTACGTTTTAATATTTTTGAACTTTTTAATCTTACAAGACAATATAAATAAAAGCAAGAAAAAAAACCTTTGAAGTTATTTTTTCTTCAAAGGCCATTCATCTGGAACAGGATCAATACCACCTTCATGAAATGGGTGACATTTAGATATTCTTTTTACAGTCAAGTATCCACCCTTAATTGCTCCATGCTTTTGTACAGCTTCTACACCATAATGAGAACATGTTGGATAAAATCGGCAATTTGGTCCTGTCATAGGAGAGATAAACTTTTGATAGAAACGAAAAATTCCAATGATAATATATTTCATGACTTATTCAGCATCCTTAGGTTTTGCATTAATACCAGTTGGCTTTTCATTCATCGCTATTTTATATAAAAAGATAAATCCGAATATACTCAATATAATTGCGCAACCTAAAATCCAAAATACCATATTATTTTCACTCCAATGTACTATTCGTTATGTTTATTGTAAGTAATTGAGTGGTATATGAAAAGTGATTACAACTATTTGTCTAAGGAGAGTGTCGAAATTATGTCAGCAGCACTAAATAAAGAATTAAATAAACAAGTAGCAACTTGGTCGGTGATGTATACCAAATTACACAACTTTCATTGGTATGTAAAAGGGCCATCCTTTTTTACTTTACACGCAAAATTTGAAGAGCTTTACAATGAAGCAACGCTTAATATGGATGAAATTGCAGAGCGTCTTTTAACTCTAGGTGGTAATCCAGTTGCAACGTTAAAAGAACATTTAGAGCTTTCAGATGTAAAGGAAGCTACTAACCAGGAATCTGCCGATCAAATGGTAGAAGCAGTAGTAGCTGATTTTGATAAAATTATGAAGTCTCTAAAAAAAGGGATGGAAGAGGCAGCGAAAGATGAGGATGACATGACTGAAGATATTTTAAATGCTATTTACCAAAAAATCGAAAAACATCAATGGATGCTAAATGCATTTTTAGGTGATTCAAATAAATAAACTTTTTACTAAAGTTTCCGATATTAAACTTGTAAAAAGGAGGAATGATTATGGATATTAATTCCATTATGTCTTCACAGTTAATGGAGCTACAACAAACGGTTCAAATGAGCGTGTTGAAAAATGCTTTGAATATGGAAACAGTAGCTGCTGTAGGACTTTTAGAAAACATGCCTCAAACTTCTGCTCCACATCCTTATAAAGGGTCTGTTGTAGATATTCAAGTTTAATAAAAAAACATGTACCCAAGTGGTGCATGTTTTTTTTATTTGGAGACATACTTAACAAAAAGGATGTGTGCAAATGGATTTGAAGAAAGTGTATGTTTCAGTTTCACACCGGAAAGTTTATATTTATCCGGATGAATCTCCATGGGAATATGAAATAGTAGCGGATCGTGAAATAATTCCTGTATTTCAAAAGCTTTTTGAGCAATTAAGTGATGCAGAAATGAGTAACTTTTGGAGAGCACATATTCCAATAAGATTATATCATTTAGATAAAGAAAATGATGAGTATGATATAAGAATGAAGAAATTATATGCGCTGATTCATGAATTTAGCAATGAAGAATCAAGATCACTAATTGAGTCACTTCCATATTTTAATGAAAGTAGGAGAGTATTCGTTGAGTAGAAAAAGTGGTTATATCAAACGCAAAGGCAATGAAAATAATACGAACTATCGTAATGTGAGTTCCCTATTGAACCAATCGCCTCAACTTAAATCGAAACAAAATATTGCACAAAATAGAGAAGAAGGAAATGAACATTATAAACTAGACCAACAATCGGAATAAGAAGCGAAAAGACTTAGCAGGAAGCTAAGTCTTTTTTCATATTTATGCTAACATAGTTAAATAAGGATACACTGGGAGGGCCTATGATAAAACAAATAATATTATTGATTGCTCCAACGATTATGATTTTCCTTGGGCTTGCTGTATTAGATAATGTTTTAATCACTTTCTTTCTTTTTTATGGGTGGTTATTGTTTGTTCCTCTAATTATCAGATTTTGGGATAAAAAAAGCAGATATCGTGTAATGCTACCACTAACCAAAAAGAATATTTTAGTGGGGCTTATTAGCGGTTTAGTGTGTTTAATTTCCATCTATAGTTTTGTATCTTATTTTCCAGTTATTGATATTACACATTTGAAGAGTTTGTTGGAAAAATGGGACTTTGTAGGAGCAAAGGTTATTTTATTTGTGCTAGTGTTAGTACTAATCAATCCTATTTTAGAAGAATTTTATTGGAGAGAATTTATCTATTCTCGATTATTGGATAGAGTAGGCAATATTATGTCTATATTCATTCCCTCTTTTTTCTACAGCTTATATCATTTAATCATTGTAATAGAAATTTTTACTTTTCCTTTTAATGTGTTAGCAATACTCCCCGTTTTTTTAGCAGGCTGTATGTGGGGAATATTTCGATTTAAATTAAATTCTTTAACAGCACCAATTATCAGTCATAGTTTAGCTGATATAGGAATCATGCTCGGATATTGGTCTATTATCAATTAATTATTACGGTTAAATAGAGAACATGGATGTAAGCTCGACATACGAAACGTATGTAAATTCAGAGAATCAGTAGGTTCCCGGTACCTATCCTTTTCATCAACATTACACGTTTGCGATGAGCTTTGCACAGTACCGTTTAATAGCTTGGCATATCAACAATGAAGTATAACTAGGCGTAAAAAAAGACTTAGTAGTGAGGGAAATGATGATAATTTCTTTTAAAGATTTAAATGGAATTCAAGTGGATTTGTCTTTTGAAAAAAATACTTTCTCTATTGAAGCTCGACATGTTTTAGTGTTAGCAAAACATCAAAAAAAATCGCTATTAACAAAGCATCCAAAGAGGGGTTTAGAGTTTCCTGGAGGAAAAGTGGAAGGGAACGAATCTATACTAGAAGCTGCTATAAGAGAAACTTGGGAAGAGACAAATGTGGAGATAATAAATGTAGAATGGTTGGCAGAATACCTTGTACATGATGAGAAACCATTTTGTAAGGCAGTGTTTATTGCAGAGGTTGGGTATATTGAAGAGAAGAGACCAAATTTCGAAACTGACGGTGCTCTTTGGTTAAGTACAGATGATTTTTTACATAATAATAATTTAAGCTTTCACATGAGAGATGCTGGTATGAAGGCGATATTAGAAAAGGTGAGCGCGCTTGAAGGAAAATGGAACAATCGAGAGAATTAAAAGTTATCCATCACCAAATCCGCGTATTAAGCTATCTGAAATTACTTATTGGTCCTGCGGGTATCGGGTAAAAGGAATGCTTGCGGAGCCTATAAAAAATGGTTCTTACGAGGGTATTTTATATTGTAGGGGCGGTATGCAAAGTATAGGAATGGTAAGACCAGCCAGAATTGCACAAATTGCCTCTGAAGGTTTTGTCGTATTCGCTCCTTATTACCGTGGAAACCGAGGAGGGGAAGGAAGAGATGAATTTGCTGGCGAGGATCGGTGGGATGCAGTTTATGCAGTAGATGTTTTAAAGCAGTTTTGTCTTATAAATCGAATTCACTTATTTGCCTTTTCAAGAGGTGGTATTATGGCTCTTTGGATTGCAATTTTACGAAATGATATTACTTCCCTTGTAACATGGGCTGGTGTTTCAGATATTTTTTTAACCTATGATGAACGAACCGACATGAGACGAATGATGAAGCGTGTTATAGGAGGTACACCGACTAAAAACGTAGAAGCATACGAAAATCGTAATGCCCTTGCACATATTAATGAAATAAAAGCAGCATCGCTAATCATTCACGGTAAAAAGGATTTGAATGTATCATTTGAACATGCGAAGGTTTTAGAAGAAGCGTTATTAGGGAATGATAAGGTTGTAGAGACATGGTATTTTCACGACTTCACGCATTTCTTTCCAAGTAAAGTCAATCGACAAGTGGTGAAGGATGCTTGTATGTGGATGAAAATGCAGAAAGGGGTTTAATAGATGGGGAACATTGTCGTATCTATTGAAACAACAAGTACAAATGATAAATCTTCGTTCGCAACTAATACGAGTTTTTGGACAGATCTTTGGGATAATTATACTTCGGATTTCCAGGAAGTTGTCATTCATTGTTGGAAAGAAGAATTAGCTGCGATTGAAGAACTAAGTGCCAGAGCTATTTCGGTAATGGATGAAGGATTAATGAAGGTATTAACAATTAATCTGAATGAGGATAATCGACTCTTTTTGAGAAGTCATTCAATTGATGTAAATGGCGGTTTGAAATGGTTTGCTATGTTCTTTCACATAGACGGTGATGAACGGTTAGAGATAAGTCATTATGGATCAGAAATCATATTGTATAAGGTAGACGAAGAAGAGGCGAAGAATTTTATATCCATCTTTTCTCCTTCGGTTATAACGCATTATTATGATGATTATGCAGACTAAAAAAGAGGATGTCACCATATGAATGGGACATCCTCTTTATTCTTTGGAAAACTACATTAAGCAGCTTTGCACTTTTTTATTATGCTAAAGGTCCACCTTTTAGCGTGATATCTTCCGATACAGTTCCAAACTTTTTAAAGTTTTCACGGAACGCTTGAGCAAGCTCGCTAGCTTTTTGGTCGTATGCAGCTTTATCTTCCCATGCATTACGTGGTACTAATACTTCAGAAGGAACACCTTCTACTTGTGTAGGAATTGATAAGCCAAATACTGCGTCAGTTTCTGTTTCTACTTCATTTAGCTTACCTTCAATTGCAGCACGAACCATTGTACGTGTGTAAGAAAGCTTCATACGACTTCCAACACCGTATTCTCCACCAGTCCAGCCAGTGTTTACTAAAAATACTTGTGCACCGTGTTCATCGATTTTCTTCCCAAGCATTTCAGCATAAACAGTTGCATGCAATGGTAGGAATGGAGAACCGAAGCAAGTTGAGAAAGCTGGTTGTGGAGAAGTTATTCCACGCTCAGTACCTGCTAATTTAGACGTGAATCCACTTAGGAAGTGGTACATTGCTTGTTCTTTCGTTAATTTACTGATTGGAGGCAATACGCCGAAAGCATCAGCAGTTAAGAAAATAATTGTATTTGGGTGACCAGCTACAGATGGGTCTACTATATTTTCTATATTTTGGATTGGGTAAGCAGCACGTGTATTCTCAGTTAAAGAATTATCGGCATAATTAGCGATACGTGTTTCTGCATCTACTACGACGTTTTCTAAAACCGTTCCAAATGTAATCGCGTCAAAAATTTGAGGCTCATTTTCGCGAGTTAGGTCGATACATTTAGCGTAGCATCCACCTTCAATGTTAAATACTCCATTATCAGACCAACCGTGTTCGTCATCACCGATTAATTTACGTCCTGCATCTGCAGAAAGTGTTGTTTTTCCTGTTCCTGAAAGACCAAAGAATAATGCTACATCACCATCTTCACCAACGTTTGCAGAACAGTGCATAGGTAAAATGTTTGCTTCTGGCAGTAAATAGTTCATAATAGAGAATATAGATTTTTTCATTTCTCCAGCATATTCAGTACCACCGATTAATACAATGCGTTTTTCCATTGAAACGATAATAAATGTTTCTGATTTTGTACCGTCCACTGCTGGATTTGCTTTAAAGTTAGGTGCACTGACAATTGTGAAATCTGTTTTATGGGTTGTCAGTTCTTCTTCTGAAGGACGAATGAATAACTGATGGGCAAATAGATTGTGCCAAGCATATTCATTTATTACTTGAATTCCTATGCGTGAATCCTTATCCGCACCTGCAAATCCTTTGAACACAAATAGTTCATCTTGTGTTGCAAGGTAGTCTGTTACTTTTTTATAGAGTGACTCGAAAATTTCAGAAGAAATTGGTTGGTTTACAGGACCCCAATCGATTTTGTCTCTTGATATAGGTTCATCTACAATGTACTTATCTTGTGGAGAACGACCTGTATATTTACCTGTTTCTGCTTTCACTGCTCCTGTAGATGTTAAAACAGCCTCACCTCTTGATGTTGCTTTTTCCACAAGTTGCGGCACTGATAACTGAATGTGTACATTCTCTCCAGCTAACAATTCGTTCAGTTCACTCACAGTATCGATTGAATTCATATTGGTATACCATCCTTTTTATTGTTTTCCCTAAAAAAATAAAGGGATATAGCATTCATATGTGAATTAGTATAACACATTTAACTTAATAGTCTATACTAATGGATTGATTATTTTTTGTTTGTGAATAAATTGTCAACAAATAAATATTGACTTCTCGTTACAACTTACGTATGATGGTAAATTGAACGGATACTCTTATCCCGAGCTGGTGGAGGGGTCAGGCCCTATGAAACCCGGCAACCTGTAATTTTTTTATTGCAAAGGTGCCCAACCTGAGACAAGGTGAGATTCCTTGATTGATAAGAGTGAAAGGTGCTTATGATATTAATAGCCTTTCCTCATGTAATCAAACGTGAGTGAGAGGTTTTTTTTATAACATCGCCCTTTATCCTTGTGTGCCAAGTCCGAAACGGCTTCAAGTTTAATCTATTTGATTTGAAATGGCTTGACATGGGAATGAGTACCGTATCAATTCTTGAGAGAGATCTCGCAGGATATAGGAGGAATATTCTATGACACAACGCAGATTATTTACATCTGAATCAGTTACAGAAGGGCATCCAGATAAAATTTGTGATCAAATTTCTGATGCAATTCTAGATGCAATTCTTACGGAAGATCCAAACGCACGTGTTGCTTGTGAAACAACAGTGACTACAGGGTTAGTATTAGTTGCAGGGGAAATTACAACATCCACTTATGTTGATATTCCAAAAGTTGTACGTTCAACCATTAAAGAAATCGGCTATACTCGTGCAAAATATGGTTTTGACTCTGAAACTTCTGCAGTATTAACTTCTATAGATGAGCAATCAGCTGATATTGCTCAAGGGGTTGACCAAGCTTTAGAGGCACGTGAAGGATCTATGACAGATTCTGATATTGAAGCAATTGGAGCAGGAGACCAAGGTTTAATGTTTGGTTACGCATGTAATGAAACACCTGAACTTATGCCACTTCCAATTAGTTTAGCTCATCAGTTGGCTCGTCGTTTAGCAGACGTTCGTAAAGACGAAACTTTAGACTATTTACGTCCAGATGGTAAAACACAAGTAACTGTGGAGTATGATGAAAATAACAATCCTGTTCATATAGATACAATTGTTATTTCGACTCAGCATCACCCAGAAGTAACGTTAGAACAAATTCAAAAAGATTTAAAAGAAGTAGTTATCAATCCAATTGTTCCTGCTAATTTAATTGATGAAAATACTAAATATTTCATTAACCCAACTGGTCGTTTCGTAATTGGTGGACCACAAGGGGATGCAGGTTTAACAGGTCGTAAAATTATTGTAGATACTTACGGTGGATATGCTCGTCATGGAGGCGGTGCGTTCTCTGGTAAAGATCCAACAAAAGTAGACCGTTCTGCAGCATATGCAGCTCGTTACGTTGCAAAAAATATTGTTGCAGCAGGACTTGCAGATCGTTGTGAAGTACAACTTGCCTATGCAATTGGTGTAGCACAACCTGTATCAATCGCAGTAGACACATTTGGTACTGGGAAAGTAGAAGAGGCTAAATTAGTTTCACATATTCGTGAATTGTTTGACCTTCGTCCAGCTGGTATTATTAAAATGCTAGACCTTCGTCGTCCTATTTACAAGCAAACAGCTGCGTATGGACATTTTGGTCGTACTGACATTGATGCACCATGGGAAAGAACAGATAAAGCAGATTTGTTAAGACAAAAAGCTGGTTTATAAGAAATAATAAAGAAGAGGCTTCCTGTTATAGGATAGCCTCTTTTTTAAAGAAAATTAGTTTTATTTTTGAAGTGATTTATAATACTGCCCTTTTTCTACGTATTCACGAATAATACGTTGCACATCTTCTTTGTCTTCCTCAGATAGCTCCCGAACAACTTTTGCAGGACTACCTATGGCAAGTGAATTAGGAGGAATTTTCTTACCTTGGGTTACTAAACTTCCAGCACCGATAAATGCACCTTCACCGATCTCAGCTCCATCCAAAATAATAGAGCCCATTCCAACCAAAGCACCTTTTCGAATAGTACAGCTATGTAACGTAACTTGGTGTCCAATTGTCACTTCATCTTCAATAACAAGAGGGTTATTAGGACTTTGATGCAAACAACATAAATCTTGGATACTCACTCTTCGTCCAATAATCGTAGGAGCAACGTCCCCTCTGATTACCGTATTAAACCAAATTGTAGACTCTTGTCCGATTGTCACATCGCCTGTAATTGTGACATAATCAGCAATAAATGCAGATTCATCTATTGTTGGATATTTGCCTTTAAATGGATAAATCAATATGCTCACGCTCCTTATGTAAATAGAATATAATTAATGTTATCAAATGAAGAAAAATAATCAAATAATTGAAGTAGACATTCGGTACAAAACAAAACAAAACAAGAGGTGATGTTCATGTGGAAATGGGAAGCAGAAGAAAAACCTAAAGCAGTAATTGTCATTGTTCATAGTGCATATGAACATCATAGAAGATATGCTTGGTTAATTGAAAAGTTTAGAAGTTCTAACTGTCATATTGTAATGGGAGACTTACCAGGACATGGTGAACAGACAAGAGGAAAAAAAATACATAATGAATCTTTTGAACAATATAAAGAATATATAACGCTTGCTTTACAAGTAGCCGTTACTTATAATTTACCAATTTTTATTCTTGGCCATGGACTTGGAGCAACCCTGCTTATTAAAGTGCTACACAAATTACAAATAGAATATGCTGGTGTCATTTTAACGTCTCCTTGGTTGCAATTAAAGAAACAGCCATCTAAATGGACAAATGCACTGGCAAAATTACCAGTACAACAAAAGATTAACCATGATATTCAGCTAAAGGAATTAACGAGAAACTATGATATTTATCAACAATTTATTGATGATCCTACTTACCATACGATCGTTTCGAATGATTGGTACATAGAACTCCAATTACTTATGAAAAGTATTTTACAATCAACGGAATCAGTACCGAATGTTCCGTTATTATTAATGACTGCTGAAAGAGATAAGATTGCAGATATCACATATACTGCAGCGTGGTTTAAAAAGCAAGAGCTATCTGAGTATCAATATAAGTCATGGAAAAATTGCTTTCATGATTTGCATCAAGAACCTGAAAGGGAAGAGATTTTTGAGTATTCTCATGCCTTTATAAATAATGTTCTAAGATCCATTGGTTATATTGTATGACTATAAATAATTCAATTTAACAGTAATATAATGAGAATTTTTAGGGTTTAGAAGTGTAATATAAAATTGGTTGAGATGCTATTACAAAGGAATATACTAATCAATGAAACCTTTCGTATATTTATTACGAATAAAAGATATTTATGTTATAATTTATGATTGAATGAGAGAAAGTAAGGAGAATTTACATGCAAAACCAACATATTATACGAAACTTCATTGTTGAAACATCTTCTAGACCGGGTAATTTTGCAAAAGTAGCAACTGCAATTGGAATGGCAGAAGGAGATATTGGTGATATTACGACGTTAAAGAGCGGTGCTTTAACAACTGTTCGTGATATTTCTATCACTTTTAAATCGGAAGAACAATTACAACAAGTTATTTCTAATATTGAAGCCATTGGAAATGGTGTTAAGATACATGCTGTTACTGATGATGTACTGAAAGCTCATGAAGGCGGAAAAATCGCGATGAAGAGTCAGCTGGATGTACGATCATTAGGAGATTTACAAAGAATTTATACACCTGGTGTAGCGAGTGTTTGTATGGAAATTGTACATAATCCAGAGAAAGCAAATTATTTTACATCCATTGGAAGCTCAGTAGCTATCGTTACGGATGGTACAGCTATCTTAGGTCTAGGTAATATTGGTTCAGTAGCCGGTATGCCTGTAATGGAAGGGAAAGCCGTGTTATTAGATCAGTTTGTTGGTTTAAGTGGAATACCTATTCTATTAAATACAAGTGATCCAGATGAAATCGTTGAAACTGTAAAGCATATACATCAAGGATTTGGAGCAATATTACTAGAAGATATTGGTTCTCCTCATTGCTTCGAAATAGAAGAACGTCTTAAAGCGGAACTTCCTATTCCAGTAATGCATGATGATCAGCATGGTACTGCTGTTGTGGCACTTGCTGCAATATTATCTGCATGCAAAGCAACAGGAGTTGATCCTAAAACTGCGGTAATTGGTCAAGTTGGACTAGGTGCTGCAGGGTTGGCTATCTGTCGTATGCTAATGGCTTATGGTGTAGAAGAAGTGTACGGTTTAGATAGACAAGAAGAAGCTCAAAATCGATTGGTTAATTATGGTGGACAAACGATTGCTTCATTAGAAGAGATGATGGAGACTTGTGATATTATCATTGCAACTACTGGAGTTTCAGGATTGATTAAGCCAGAAATGGTAAGAAAGGGTCAAATAATTTTAGCTCTATCTAATCCAAATCCAGAGATCTTGCCATCTGCTGCAATAGCAGCAGGAGCAGCCTTCGCAGCAGACGGACGCTCAGTTAATAATGTTATTGGCTTCCCAGGGATATTTAAAGGAGCTTTAGATGCAGGTGCAAAGGAAATTACATACACGATGTTAATTGCAGCAGCACAAGCTATTGTGAGCCATACCAAACCTGGTGAGTTAATACCAAACCCTCTAGATCCTATGGTGCATCATTTAGTGGCTAGAGCAGTAGAAGAAGCAGCAAATAATGAAATGAATAGATAAATAAAAAGAAGATTTCAGTTTAAGACGCTGAAATCTTCTTTTTAAATTCTTCATTATAATTAGTAGCTTCACTTAAAGCTTTTTCTTCCAAAGGTATTCGAACGGATAGCATAGCAAGATTTAGAAGAGTAAAACAAAGAGCGGTCATATAAGCTTGAAACATTAGTGGTAGTAGCACAATTTCGATACAGACAACCACATAATTTGGATGTTTGATAAAAAGATATGGACCCTTAGAAACAACACGGGCTCCAGGCAAAATAATGATTTTCGTATTCCAAAAAGTACCTAAAGTTGTTAAACACCAAATACGTAAACCTTGTACAAATAAAAAAATTAGAAGAAATAAAGGGAATAGAGGAGAAATGCCTCGCTCAAAAATTAGAACTTCAGCAATCAAGCTAACAAAAAAGCTGACGTGAAGAGCTACCATATATGGATAATGAGCAGCACCTACTTCATATGCACCTTGTGCAAGCATCTTTTTTTCATTTTGTTTAGCTATAAATACTTCCGTTATTCTTTGAATGATTACTAGTGAAATAATAATGTAAAATAACAGCATGTTGTTAATCACTCCAATTTAGTAAGACTGCTTCCCCACAAAAACCAGGTCCAAGAGCTACTAATAATCCCATTTCATCCTTCTGATGATCTTTTAACATAAATTGCTCTAAGACATAAAGCACAGTAGGAGAAGACATGTTACCGTGTTTTTTTAATACATCACGTGAAATAGCTGTTTGATTTTCCTCGAGTTGAAGTGTTTCCTCGTATGCATGCAATACCTTTTTTCCACCAGGATGAGCAACAAAGTTCTTAAGCTGGTCTACTGAAATTTGTTGTTCCTCCATAAATTCATGAATGAATGGACCGAGCCAGCTTGAAATGATAGAAGGTATACTCTTTGAGAAAACAACATGTAATCCATTATTTTTAATATCCCATCCCATTACATTTTCGGAATCAGGCATCCACTTAGAGGCAGTATATATAATAGAAGGTACTCGTTTCTGCGTGTTCAATAATGCTTCATCACCACAAACTAATACACAAGCAGCCCCGTCAGCAAAAAGAGAAGCACCTATTAGATTACTTTTAGAATAATCATTAGGCTGAAAAGTGAGGCTACATAATTCCACACAAACAACTAGCACTTTTGCTTTAGGATGAGCTTTACAATAATCAAATGCTCTACTAACTCCTGCAGCTCCACCAGCACAACCTAGCCCCCATATCGGAATCCGTTTAGTTCGGTCAGAAAATGGAAGATGATTCATCACTCGAGCGTCGATACTTGGGGTAGATATGCCAGTACTACTTACAAATATGATTGCATCTATTTCATCTGGCTTAAGAGAATCTTTTAAAAAAGAAGTATTACTTAGGCAAGATTGGATTACTTCAACACTATATTTTGTCGCTAGCTCAATATAAAGATTATTTCTTTCTTCAAAGGTGTGCTCTTTCTGATGCCATTCTAACGGTACACAAAAATAGCGGGTATCTATGTCTCCATTTTCAAAAACTTTTAATAATCTATCTAATTGTGCAATTTTATCTTGAAACAATTCTTTTGTTAATTGTTCAATATTGGATTGCTCCAAAGCATATGGAGGATTATATGTACTAATAGAAGCGATTTTAGGCATGGGATTCTCCTTTATAAATTGATCAGAAAAAAACTATTAACAATATTCTTTCCGTACGCCTAGGCTTTTTCTAATTAGTTTCTCCATGCTCTTTCAAAATATGCAAAGTAATGACAAAGAATTTAAGATGTTTTCATCTTTTCTATAGCGATGATAAAAGGTGGGTTATTTTGTTGATTTAAAAACTGATAGCATAGCACATGGACGTAGGATTGAGGTAATTGTTTAACATAATTTGTAATTGCATCTTTTTCTTCTTTACCACCAGCATGTCCGTGATAAACAACTAATACAATTAAACCTCCTATTTTCAACAATTCTAAGAGAGATTCCACAGCTAGAATTGTAGAGTTTCCTTTTGTCACGATATGATGATTGCTGCCAGGTAAGTATCCGAGATTGAAAATGGCAGCTGAAACTTCCTTTTGAACATAGGTTGAAACATGTTCATGACCATCTAATATTAAAGTAGTTCTGGACTTTAAATTTGCTTCGACTAATTTCTGCTCTGTTGACTTTAAAGCCTCAGATTGTACATCAAATGCATAAACATGCCCAGTTTCTCCTACCAATTCTGCTAAATATAAAGTGTCATGCCCGTTTCCTGCAGTTGCATCTACTACGTAATCTCCGGGCTTAATGACAGATGCCAATAAATCTTTTGCAAATGGTAAAACTCTTTTTAATTTCATTTCATAACACCAGTCTCTTGATAATATTTTCCCTGATAACTTTCACGCTTAGCTAATTCTGCATCTATTCCATTTAAAACATCCCATTTGTTTACGCTCCACATCGGTCCAATCATTAAGTCAATAGGACCGTCACCAGTGATTCGCTGTACTACCATTTTAGGAGGTAAAATTTCTAATTGATCTGCTACTAGTTGAATATACGCATCTCGTTCCATAAATTCTAGTTTGCCTTTTTCGTATTGTTTCACCATAGGTGTTCCTTTAAGTAAATGTAATAAATGAATTTTTATACCTTGGACATCAAGCTTAGATACTGCTTTAGCAGTTTCCATCATCATATCTCTATCTTCCAAAGGTAATCCATTGATGATATGGGTACATATTTGAATGCCGTGTTTTCTTAATTTATTTACCCCTTCTACATAAGTTGGATAATCGTGAGCTCGATTGACTAAATTAGCGGTTCTTTCATGTACAGTTTGAAGACCAAGTTCTATCCATAAAAAAGTGCGTTTATTTAGTTCAGCTAGATATTCGACAACATCATCAGGTAAGCAGTCTGGTCTTGTTGCAATGGAAATCCCAACAACGCCTTCTAAGGCAAGGGCAGCTTCAAATTTTTCTTTTAAAACAGGCAATGGTGCGTGGGTATTTGTATATGCTTGAAAATAAGCAATGTATTTTCCAGCTTTCCATTTTTCGTGCATTTTAGCTTTTATTTTTTCAAACTGCACAGGAATAGAATCGACTTTATTGCCTGCAAAGTCACCACTACCTGCAACGCTACAAAATGTACAGCCGCCATATGCAACAGTGCCATCTCTATTTGGACAATCAAACCCTGCATCTAAAGCTACTTTGAAAATTTTCTGGTTAAATGTATTTCGTAAATAGCGATTCCATGTATAATATCTTTTCCCATCAGAAGGAAAAGGAAATTGATATTCGGTCATTTAGACTCCTCCTTAAAGGATTATTTTATCATGTCTTTGGTAAGTTTGTTGCAACATCTTGAAGTGCCATCTGAAAAGGAATACAATGTTCAGAGTGCAAGGAGAAATGAGGTGTTATTATTGCCAAAAGTAGTGTGGCTTTTAATTGTTGGAATGTTTATTAATACGACTGGAAATTCTTTTTTGTGGCCATTACATACGATTTATATGCATGATCATTTGGGGCAATCTTTAACTGTTGCTGGATTTGTTCTTATGATAAATGCTGGAACCGGTGTTATTGGTAATCTATTAGGAGGATACTTGTTTGATCGTATTGGTGGATATAAATCTATCGTTTTCGGTATTATATTATCCATTATTCCTTTAATACTATTAACATTTTGGCACGGTTGGCCAGAATATATTTGGTTCGTAGCCATTTTAGGTTTTAGTGGAGGTATTATATTTCCAAGCATGTATGCATTGGTTGGAAGTGTATGGCCAGAAGGGGGAAGAAAAGCGTTTAACGCAATTTATCTGGCTCAAAATTTAGGGGTCGCTATAGGACCGGCAATAGCGGGTTTAGTAGCAGATCGTAATATAAATAATATCTTTCTAGCTAATTTGCTAACATATGTATTATTTTTATTTATCGCTCTATTCTTTTATCGTAATATGTCAGCATCATCTAATAAGCATGTAGCTGTTTTGAATGAACAAAAGAAAATCAATCAAAAAGCGCCTTTTTATGCAATGATGATTATAACTGTTGGTTATATGTTAACATGGATTGTTTATGTTCAATGGACTTCGACGATTTCTACATATGTGCTCGATTTAGGTATAACATTAAAACAATATAGCTTATTATGGACAATAAATGGTGCGCTTATTATTGCGGGTCAACCTCTTATTAAACCAATTATTAAGAGATTGGAAAACAAGATTAAAGCACAAATGATTTTAGGAATAGTTATTTTCATGGGATCATTTGTAGTAGTTGCATTTGCTGAAAGCTACGCTATGTTTATTACTGCTATGGTTATATTGACTATTGGAGAAATGTTCGTTTGGCCAGCCGTACCAACACTTGCTGATAAGTTAGCTCCGAAAGGTAGAGAAGGTTTTTATCAAGGAATTGTTAATAGTATGGCGACAATAGGTAGAATGATAGGACCTTTTATCGGAGGTATTTTGGTAGAAGCTTATGGCACACCAGCGATGATTCTAATTCTAACGAGCTTGATGGTCTTTGCGATAGTTACAAGTCTACTTTATGATCTTCCTCTTAAAAAGGTAGCGGATAATGAATAAAGAAAAACACCGTTTCTACGGTGTTTCAGATTGTAGACAAACTCAAAGAAATTTGAAATTGTCTACAGTCTTTTTTTATTTACAATACATAGTAAGAAATCGTCGATTTCCGTTTCAGGCGCTCCGCTTTCCACGGGCACTGCCTCAGCCTTCTCCCTTGCTCCTGCGCAAGCTCGTCGCAGAAAAAACGTTGCTCCTGCGCAAGCTCGTCGCAAAAATTAATTTCGCTACGCTCAGTCCGGGTGCTTCGGCTCGTGCTGTTCCCGTAGGAGTCTTCGCGCCTTCTACTCCAATCGACTAGTGTTGGCTAATTTAAAAAGTGTTGAGTTTCTAAATCTTCTAAGACGTTAATTGTCCTTTCTTAACACAGTGTACAGAAAGTAAAAATCGTACGAAGTTGATCCAACGATACTTTTGGGAATGGTATGTGGAGGAAGCGGAACATCTACGACATCATGTGGAAGTGAAAGAGTCGCTCCTATGTCGCTCGCCCATCCTTTACGGCGTCTCATTCTTCGCGCTCCTGCGGCGTGTAAGGCGACATCCTGGAAACATTCGAAGAAATAGAGTTTGAAACAATTTATAGGATTATTGATTAAGGATATACATATAATAGAAACTTCTTTATTCATTGAATAGAATACACGGGCAATCGCGCCTTGCCAGCCGCATGACGTGCCGTATGAGACAGAAGTATGCGCTTGCGCATACAGCGGCTCATGCGGACGTGCGGCCAGCGCGAATGCCAATAGATAAGTAGTATTCCCTTTTGACAAAAGTTAAATTAATCTTCTAATTACAGAGTAGAACTCGTATGTGCGCTTGCCGCATGCTATCCATGAGCCTCCGCAGGAAGAGTCGCTCCTTCATTTAAAGTATTATTTTTTAACAATCTAATAATAGAATCTACATTTTTTATCTAGAGGATACACTGGCAATCGCGCCTTACCAGCCGCATGACGTGCCGTATGAGACAGAAGTATGTGCTTGCGCATACAGCGGCTCATGCGGACGTGCGGCCAGCGCGAATGCCAATAGATAAGTAGTATTCCCTTTTGACAAAAGTTAAATTAATCTTCTAATTACAGAGTAGAACTCGTATGTGCACTTGCCGCATGCTATCCATGAGCCTCCGCAGGATGAGTCCCTCCTTCATTGAAAGTATTATTTTTTAACAATCTAATAATAGAATCTACATTTTTTATCAAGAGGATACACTGGCCAGCGCGAATGCCACTAGATAAGTAGTATTCCTAATTAAGCTTAGGTGGAAAAGGGTTATGCATTTACAAGATGACTCTCTTCTTTTTCAATAGTGAGATTTAGATAATCAAGCAAGGGAATTGATTAATTGTCTAACTTTTGAGATTATAAGACAGAAGTTGTTTCCAAGAAGGAGGGGAAAAAATGGATAGTTTATTGGGAAAATTGTCAGTATCAGTGCTAGCACAAATATTAGAGAATGCATTCCAGTGGTTTGTTGTGGTCGATAAAGATTCAAACATACTTTATATGAATGAAGATTATTGCCGGTTTCTTGAAGTTACGAAAGAAAATGCAATTGGACAGCATGTTGCGGAAGTAATTGAAAATACAAAGATGCATGAAGTTATCAAGTCAGGGGTTGCAGATATAGCATCACCTCATTACATAAAAGGAACGTACATGCTGGCGAACCGTGTTCCACTTGTTGTCGATGGTGAAATTGTCGGTGCATTCGGTAGTGTTATATTTCGAGATATGTCGGATTGGAAAAAGCTAAGCTCGCACGTTCGTACAACGATGGAACGTATACAGTTAAATAAAGAAGATAACAGTTATAAAGAGTACCATTTAGTAGATATTAAAGGCACTTCTGTCGCAATACGTAAAATAAAAGAAACAATTGAAATGATAGCTCCGAGTGATTTGCCGGTTTTAATCGAAGGAGAAAGTGGTACGGGAAAAGAAATGTTTGCACATAGTATTCATCAGCTTTCTGATCGATCAGATGAACTTTTTGTTAAGGTGAATTGTGCTGCAGTTCCTCCAGAACTATTAGAGGAGGAATTATTCGGTAAGCTCGATGTGATTACAGGACATTTACGAAAAGGAAGATATCAGCAAGCAGATAAAGGGACACTCTTTATAGATGAAATCAGCGCCCTTCCTGTAACACTGCAAGCAAAGCTTTTACGGGCAATGCAAGACAAAGAAGTAGTATGTATGCACTCTGAGAAGGGGGAACAAGTAAACGTTCGAATTTTGGCAGCATCTAATGTGTCCCTATCTAATTTAGTGGAGGAAAAGAAGTTTCGAGAAGATTTATTTTATCGAATCCAAGCAATTACTCTATCCATCCCACCACTTCGAGAGCGTATGGAAGACTTCACAGAGCTATTGAACCACTTCTTGCAAAAATTTGTTGTTCAGGCAGGACGTCGTAAAGTAGTTTTAGCTACGAAGACAAGAGAAATACTACAATCCTATCATTGGCCAGGAAACGTTACCGAATTGCAAAATGTTCTTCAAGCTGCAGTATATTTAGCAGAGGATGATATTATTTTACCTAACGCCTTACCAGCGCAAGTAAAGAAAAGGAATGCTTTATCTTTTCAAACTTCAGGTAAGCTAGCAAATATTTTACTAGATGTAGAAAAAAATGTGATTCGAGATTTACTAGAAGAAGAGCCTAATAAAGCGGTGATTGCTGAGCAATTAGGTATTAGCCGTTCCACACTTTATGAAAAAATAAAAAAATACAACTTATGACCTAAATTCCGACTTATCGGATTATATTCCGATTTACCGGAAAAAAATTTGTGTTGTAAAATGTGATTATAATTTATTTTAATGCGAAAGTTGTCCAGTTTTTCAGAATTATTATGTGATAAATTGACTAATAGTTGTCACAAATGGTATTGCGTGAAAATTTAGAATCTGTTTTAATTACATGTGAAAGCGCTTTTATTTCGCATCAAAAATGTAAGGAGGAAATGCAAATGAAGCCGATTTATTCTTCTGCAGAGGAAGCGGTAAAAGAAATACAAGATGGTGCAACATTGATGGTTGGAGGTTTCGGCTTAGTCGGAATTCCAGAAAAATTAATTCTTGCATTAGTTGAGAAAGGTGTTAAGGATTTAACGGTCATTTCTAACAATTGTGGAGTGGACGATTGGGGTTTAGGACTTTTATTAAATAATAAGCAAATTAAAAAAATGATAGGTTCATATGTTGGTGAGAACAAAGAATTTGAACGTCAAGTGCTAGCGGGGGAAATTGAAGTTGAGTTAACCCCTCAAGGAACACTTGCAGAAAAAATAAGAGCTGGTGGAGCAGGAATTCCAGCATTTTTCACACCGGCTGGAGTTGGTACTACAATAGCTGATGGAAAAGAAATTCGTATTTATGATGGAAAAGAATATGTTTTGGAAGAATCACTACGTGCAGACTTTTCTCTCATTCGAGCTTCAAAAGCAGATAAATTTGGAAATCTTATCTATAACAAAACGGCTCAAAACTTCAATCCTATGATGGCCGCAGCAGGAAAGATTACTATTGCAGAAGTTGAAGAAATCGTGGAAACAGGAGATTTAGACCCTGCCATTATTCATACACCAAGCATTTATGTACAAGGCCTGTTACAAGCCAATCAAGAAAAACGGATTGAACGATTAATGACACGTTCATAGATGGGAGAGATTTCAAGTGACAAAATTATCAAGTAGAGAACTAATTGCTATTCGAGCAGAGAAGGAAATAGAAGATGGAAATTATGTGAATTTAGGTATTGGAATACCTACATTAGTTGCCAATTATATTTCTCCAAATAAAACAGTAGTATTACAATCAGAAAACGGACTACTTGGGATTGGACCTTATCCGACTCAAGAGGAAGTGGATCCAGACCTAATCAATGCAGGTAAAGAAACCGTTACGACTATTCCTGGTTCTGCTTTCTTTTCAAGTGCAGAATCATTTGCAATGATACGTGGTGGCCATGTGGATGTTGCAATCCTAGGTGGAATGGAGGTTTCTGAAAAAGGAGACCTTGCAAACTGGATGATTCCTGGGAAGATGATTAAAGGGATGGGCGGTGCTATGGATTTAGTGCATGGTGCCAAAAAAACGATTGTAATCATGGATCATGTTGCAAAAGATGGTTCTCCAAAAATTAAAAAAGAGTGCTCTCTTCCGTTAACAGGAAAGGGAGTAGTCGACAAAATTATTACAGACCGTGCCACTATAGAAGTGACACCGGAAGGACTTGTACTTAAAGAGGTGTACGAGGGGTACACCGTACAAGATATTATTGACTCAACAGAAGCTTCTTTAAATGTTGATAATGTAAAAGAAAATGTTGAGTTTTAATACTTCTTTATAAAACAATTCGGGGGGATTTGTTCAT
Organism: Psychrobacillus sp. FJAT-21963; assembly: GCF_001420585.1. NCBI lineage: Bacteria > Bacillati > Bacillota > Bacilli > Caryophanales > Bacillaceae > Psychrobacillus > Psychrobacillus sp. FJAT-21963. Next base: position 30,556 of record NZ_LJIY01000014.1, read on the forward strand.
GGAAGCATTAAGTATGATTGGCCTTATAGGAGGCCTGGCTTTACTTATTATCTTGACGATGAAGGGTGTAAATATATTAATCGCTGGTCCTATATCAGCATTATTAGTTGCGTTGACGAGTGGAATGCCACTGTTTCCGCAATTGGCTGCTGAAGGGGAAGCAAATTTTGTAACAAGTTACATGACAGGTTTTACAGGATTTATTATGTCTTGGTATTTAATGTTCTTACTAGGAGCTGTCTTTGGGAAAGTTATGGAGGATAGCGGTGCGGCAGATTCCGTTTCAAAATGGATCGTCGATAAATTAGGAATGAAGTATGCAGTATTAGCTATCGTAATTGCCTGTGCAATCCTTACATATGGAGGCGTAAGTTTGTTCGTTGTTGCGTTCTCTGTATATCCAATGGCAATCTCATTGTTTAAGCAAGCAGACTTACCGCGTCGTTTTATACCAGCAACATTAGCGCTAGGCTCAGTTACGTTTACGATGACATCTGCAGGTTCACCTGAAATTCAAAACTGGATTCCAATTCAATTTTTAGGTACAGACGCTTATGCTGGTTGGGAAGTAAGTATTATTGTAGCAGCATTCATGGCGATTTTTGGGTATTGGTGGCTAAAACGTATTATTCAGAAAGCTGTTAATAAAGGGGAAAGGTTTGAGGATCGTGAAAATGATCCCACATTTGATACGACAAGAAGTCTGCCTAATCCATTCTTAGCAATGCTTCCGTTAGCTGTAGTATTAGTGATCTCATTTATTTACCATGATAAGCTAGCGCAATCTGCATTGATCATAGCGTTACTTGGAGGAGTTATTGCTACTTACTTCGTAGGTAGGAAATATTCGAAAAATTTCTGGGAAGCGTTTTCGGCAGGAACTGTTGGGGCAATTATTGCAATCGGTAATACAGCTGCAGTTGTTGGTTTCGGTGGAGTTGCGAAAAATGTTCCAGCATTTACAACTGCTGTTGAAGCAATGACGAATATTCCTGGTTCGCCTTTAATCGGTGCAGCTATTGCGGTATCCGTAATTGCTGGTATGACTGGTTCTTCCTCTGGCGGCCAATCTATAGCATTACCATTATTGGCGCCACATTATATGGATATGGGTGTAAATGCTGAAGCGTTGCACAGGGTAGTAGCAATTTCTTCTGGTGCACTTGACTCATTGCCACACAATGGATATGTAGTAACTACTATTCAATCAATCTGTGGAGAAAAACATAGTGCCGCATATTGGTCCGTAGCAGCAACCACTGTAGTGGTACCAGCGATTGGAACAGCTATTGCAATTATATTATTCTCTCTAGGTCTAGGTATATAATTTTTCAGTCCAATGAGCTTAATGGCTGATTTTGGAGGTAAAACGTATGGTAAAAGATAGAGTACTTCTCATCACTGGAGCTGCACAAGGAATTGGGTTTCAAATTGCGCAGGAATTTTATCAGGCTGGTGCGAAGGTAGTATTAACTGATATTAATGAAGAGAAGGTTAAAGATGCTGCTGCTTCACTAGGTAGTGACGCTCTTGGTATTAAATGTGATGTGACAATCGAGGAAGATATTATTAATTCTATTGATTTAACTGTAAAAGAGTTTGGACAAATAGATATATTAATAAACAATGCAGGAATGCAGCATGTTTCTATGTTAGAAGATTTTCCTACAGAACGCTTTGAATTATTAGTGAAAATTATGCTAACTGCTCCGTTCATGGCGACTAAGCATGTTCTTCCTCATATGCGAAAAAGAGGGTTCGGAAGAATTCTCAATATGGCATCTATTAATGGTTTAGTAGGTTTTGCTGGTAAAGCAGCTTATAACTCTGCTAAGCATGGTATAATTGGCCTAACAAAGGTTGCTGCATTAGAAACAGCAGCAGATGGCATTACGGTAAACGCGATCTGTCCAGGATATGTTGATACACCTTTAGTGAGAAACCAATTCCAAGACTTAGCAAATACACGTAATGTTCCTTTAGAGTCAGTACTGGAAGAAGTTATTTATCCATTAGTACCACAAAAAAGATTGTTAGATGTAAAAGAAATTGCTGATTTAGCATTGTTTTTAGCAAGTGATGCTGCAAAAGGTATGACGGGTCAAGCAGTTGTATTAGACGGTGGATATACTACTCAATAAAAACTTGCTATTTAAACGTATTTCCTCTAAAATACGAAGTAATAGCAAGACGCAGATAAGGATTAGTAAATAGATTGTATTTCTATAGAGAGCTAACGGTTGGTGAAAGTTAGTGGAATGCCCTATTGAACTCGCCTTTGAGTCTGTATGAGTGAACTGTCAGTAGCTTATACCGTTTTCCGCGTTAAGGAATCAAGTTGAGTGATGTTTTTCACTAATTTGGGTGGTACCGCGTGAGGTTAATCTCTCGTCCCTTAGTTTTTTTAAGGGGCGAGTTTTTTTATTTTGAGGAGGAATTACAATGAGCTTTAATCATCAAGCAATTGAAAAAAAGTGGCAGAATTATTGGCAACAGAACAAGACATATAAGATGACTGATGATCCATCAAAACCTAAATTTTATGCACTTGATATGTTCCCTTATCCTTCTGGGGTTGGCCTACACGTTGGGCATCCACTTGGTTATATCGCTACAGATATTTTAAGTGCATTTAAACGTAAGCAAGGATATAACGTTCTTCATCCAATGGGATGGGATGCTTTTGGACTTCCTGCAGAGCAATATGCAATCGATACAGGTAATGACCCAGCAGAATTTACTGCAAAAAATATTGCTACATTCAAACGTCAAATGACGGACTTAGGTTTTTCATTTGATTGGGATAGAGAAGTCAACACAACGGATCCTTCTTATTATAAATGGACGCAATGGATTTTCATTCAACTATATAAAAAAGGCCTAGCATATGTAGATGAAGTGCCAGTAAACTGGTGTCCTGCATTAGGAACTGTTTTGGCAAATGAAGAAGTAATCGATGGAGTTTCCGAACGTGGAGGGCACCCTGTTGAACGCCGTCCAATGCGTCAATGGGTGCTTCGTATAACTGCTTATGCAGATAGACTTTTAGAGGATTTAGATGATCTTGATTGGCCAGAAAGTTTAAAAGAAATGCAACGTAATTGGATTGGACGTTCAGAGGGTGCTGAGCTAACATTTGAAATAGACGGCACAAACGAATCATTCCGTGCTTTTACAACTCGTCCTGATACTATTTTTGGAGCCACTTATGCTGTTTTAGCACCAGAGCACAAGCTTGTGGATACAATTACGACAGCAGAACAACAAGAAGCAGTGCAAGCCTACAAAGATCAAGTAAAATTAAAAAGTGATTTAGAGCGTACAGATCTTGCAAAACATAAAACAGGTGTTTTTACCGGTGCCTACGCGATTAATCCGATTAGCGGCGAAAAAATGCCGATCTGGATTGCAGACTATGTATTGGCAACTTATGGAACAGGGGCTATTATGGCAGTTCCTGCACATGATGAGCGTGATTTTGAGTTCGCCAAACAATTTGATCTGCCAATCGTCGAAGTTGTGTCTGGTGGAGAGATTGAAAAAGAGGCTTATACAGCAGATGGAACGCTTATTAACTCTGACTTCTTAAATGGTTTAAACAAACAAGAAGCGATTGCGAAAGCGATTGAATGGTTTGAAGCAAACGGTAAAGGTGAAAAGAAAATTACGTATCGTCTTCGTGACTGGTTATTTAGTCGCCAACGTTATTGGGGGGAACCAATTCCTATCATCCATTGGGAAGATGGTACTTCTACTCCAGTAGATGAATCTGAATTACCTTTGATGCTTCCAGTAACAACAGATATTAAGCCAAGTGGTACAGGTGAATCTCCATTAGCGAATATTACGGAATGGGTAAATGTTGTAGATCCAGTAACAGGTAAAAAAGGTCGTCGGGAGACAAATACAATGCCTCAGTGGGCAGGTAGCTGTTGGTACTACTTACGCTATATTGATCCAAACAATGACGAAGCACTTGTGGATCCAGAATTAGCAAAACGTTGGCTTCCGGTTGACATTTACGTAGGTGGAGCAGAACATGCAGTACTGCATTTGTTGTACGCTAGATTCTGGCATAAGTTCCTTTATGATATTGGTGTAGTGACAACAAAAGAACCTTTCCAAAAACTATTTAACCAAGGCATGATCTTAGGTGAAGGTAACGAAAAAATGTCTAAGTCAAAAGGGAATGTTGTAAACCCCGATGATATCGTGATAAGTCATGGTGCAGATTCCCTTCGTCTTTATGAAATGTTCATGGGACCTCTTGATTCTTCAAAACCATGGTCTACAAACGGGTTAGATGGTTCACGAAGATTCCTAGATCGTATATGGAGATTGTTAGTTGATGAAGATGGTAAATTGAGCTCTAAAGTTACAGACACTTCTTCTGACAATATGGAAAAAGCCTATCACCAAACAGTGAAAAAAGTAACGGAAGATTTTGAAGCAATGCATTATAATACGGCCATTTCACAAATGATGGTATTTATTAACGAAGGATATAAAGCCGAAAAAATTTCAAAAGAATATGTAGAAGGATTTATAAAGCTTATTTCTCCAATCGTTCCGCATATTGCTGAGGAACTTTGGAGTATTCTAGGACACGATGATACGATCGTTTACGAATCATGGCCAACTTTCGATGAATCTAAATTAGTAGACAATGAAGTAGAAATTCCTGTTCAAATTAAAGGGAAAGTTCGTGCAAAATTACTTGTTGCAAAAGATGCAACAAAAGATGAGCTTGAAGCATTGGCTCTTGCTTCTGAACAAGTGCAACAATGGTTGGAAGGGCAACAAGTGAAGAAGATCATTGCAATCCCAGGTAAAATGGTGAATATCGTTATTTAATAAACAACGAAAAAGCTGTTCCACTCTCGTCTAGATAGTGGAACAGTTTTTTTGTATAACAATAATATTAAATCATCGTACGGCATTTCTACAAAACTAAATTAACAAGCTCTCATCATATAAAAAGTGACACAGTCGCTTTTCCCTCCCAGAATGTAGACAAACTCAATTATGGGTGCATAGAGTTGTGTATTAGATTCGGCAAGGACCACCACTTCGCTTTCCGTGGTCTTGGCTTCAGCCTCCTAGGCCAACACGATGTTGGTCATGCAATCGTTGCCGCAAAAGTTCTTTTGCGACGAGCTTTGCGCAGGAGCAGGATGCGGTGAACTTAGATTGCCTTCCCCTCGCTGCGGGGTCTTCGGCTAACGTTATTCCCGCAGGAGTGTCGCCTTTTTCAACGATTTTCTATAAATACTAACTGAAAAAAATGTAAGTGATAAAAACTTGCTGTATTAATGTCATGATTGTTTTCTCATTGAAAAGCGGTTAATAGTTGATTTTCGTTTCAGGCGGCGACTCCAGCCGGAATAGCAAATGTTTTCTGCACCGAAAGCAAAGCGGCAGGTGCATGAGCGAAAAGACCCTGGACTGAGCGTAGTGAGGGAAGCGGCTGAAGCCATGCCGGCGGAAAGCGTCCGTCCTGAACGGAAATCTATCGCACTTTTTAAAAGAAGCTAAAAAGAAAGAGGCTGCCCTTAAAAGTCATTCTTTATGACTTTCAGGACAGCAGTTTTTTTATTGAATAATATCCAGAAAACCCTGTATCATTTGATTACCTTGTATTGTCCCAATTGATTCGGGATGAAACTGAAGTCCATATAAGGGATAATCTCTATGCTTGATTGCCATAATTTCATTATCATCCGTTGCACGTGCAAGCACTTCTAATTCTTCGCTTAATGTTTGCTCATCAATTACAAGAGAATGATAACGCATGACCGAAATTGGTTCTTTAAATGGCTGGAATAACGAATCAGCGGAATGCTCAACAATCGATAATTTCCCATGCATAATATTTTTCGCTTGAATAATCTTTGCTCCAAATGCAACTCCAATGGATTGGTGACCTAGACATATTCCGAGAATTGGATATCTATTGTGTAGCTGTTGAACCAGTTCAATCGATATCCCTGCTTCCGAAGGGCTACCAGGGCCAGGAGATATAATTATCGCTTCTGGATGTAGTTCTTCAATTTGTTTGATAGTAATAGCGTCATTCCGAACAACCATAACTTCTTTGCCGAGCATACTTACTTGTTGATATAAGTTATACGTAAATGAATCATAATTATCTATTAATAGGATCATCGTTGCACCTCCAAAAGAGCTTTTGCTTTATTCAGGGTTTCTTCGTATTCGCTTTTTGGAATAGAATCAAAAACTATCCCTGCTCCAGCTTGAACATGTGCGACGTGATCCTTTACAACCATAGTGCGAATAGCAAGTGCCAAATCCATATTGCCTGTTATGGATACATAGCCTACTGCACCTGCATATACACCACGTTTAGATGTCTCAAGTTGATTTATAATCTGCATCGCTCTAATTTTAGGCGCACCAGAGACGGTTCCAGCTGGCAAGCATGCTGATAATACATCTAATACATGTGTGTCCTTTTTTAGTAGACCAGTTACTTCCGAAACGATGTGCATCACGTATTTATAGTATTCTATCTTCATATATTTTTCGATTGAGACTGAACCAATTTCTGAGATGCGTCCAATATCATTACGTCCTAAATCTACAAGCATCCGATGTTCTGCAACTTCTTTTTCGTCGTTTAATAGATCCTTCGCAATTTGTTCATCCTCTTGTATGGATTGACCACGGGGTTTCGTTCCAGCTATTGGATTTGTAGTCACTAATCCATTTTGTACTTTTACAAGGCTTTCTGGTGAAGTTCCGAGTATAATATAATGCTCAAAGTCTAAATAAAACATATATGGAGATGGATTGGATGTACGTAGCTTACGATATAATGCAAATGGATTTCCTTCATAGGGAGAAGAAAATCGTTGGGACAATACAACCTGAAAAATATCGCCTTTTATAATATGTTCTTTTGCTTTTTGAACCATCTCTATAAATGTCTGCTCATCTATCATGGGCTGAAATGCAAGCTTTGCTTCATTTTCCTTGGATGAAATGGGAGCTTTTTTTAAATCTGAGTAGATAGCTTCAATTGCTTCCGTCATTTTGTTATGGGTACGACCATTGTGGAATAAATCGATTGCAGCTATTGTAGCAGTTTGCTTTAAATGATCATAAATCACAAATGTATCGTAAAACATTAAATGAATATCTGGCATTTCTAAGTCATCGTGGAGAAACTCTCCAATTTTTTCACTGTAAAAAGCTGTCTCATATCCAAAATAGCCGATTGCACCGCCAAAAAATGAAAAAGGATATGTTTCTTTGTGAATAGGCATCATCGATTTTAGTTTTTCGATGATGGATTCTGTTCCTTTTTCCTGGCTACCACTTTCATAAAGGAGTGAATATCCAGATTGATTTCCGGTTATTTCTGCAATGGGATTACATGCGATAAATGAATATCTACCACTTTCTTCATGTTTTGCGGATGACTCAAATAACGTTTTTTTCTTTCCATTTAAAGCATGATAAATGGATATAGGGGTCATCATATCCCCTTGGATTTCTTTCAATTCGTAACTTCTCGTCTCAACTGTCATAGCTCTACTCTCCTTTTCTCAACTAAACACAAAAAGGCCCTCCATCACAAAGGACGGAGAGCCGTGGTGCCACCTTTTTTGATTACTATTGTAATCCACTTAACTGCAAGTAATATATTGCAAGTCCTGTAACGTAGACATACGCCAAAGCCTACTAATTGTTCAGCTTTGGAGCTCAGAAGCCCATTCACTAAATGTCATGCACTGATTTGCACCAACCATCAGCTCTCTAGAGCATTTCATAAAGTTACTATTCTTCCTCAATGCTTGTTACAAAACATTGTATAATAAATAGTTTCATAATTCAATCGATTTCGCAGCACTCATTCCAGCTATTTTTCCAGTCACGAGTGCTGAAGTAATATTATAGCCACCTGTATAGCCATGAATATCAAGTATTTCTCCGCAAAAATACAGACCAGCTTTTTTCTTCGAAGCCATTGTTTTAGGTTCGATTTCTTTAATTGAAACACCGCCTCCCGTTACAAATGCTTTATCAAGGGGCTGTGTTCCATATACATTTACCGTAAATTGTTTCAACAAATGAGCAAATGAGCGAACCTTTTCGTGTGAAAGATTTTGCCCATCTTCACTTTCTTGAATACCAGCTTGTTGTAATAAGAACAATAGCCATCTTTCTGGTACAAGTCCTTTCCACACATTTTTTAAAGCTTTTTTTGGTTCCTCTTTAATAGAAGAGAGGAGAGATTGAAAAGTTTGTTCCTCGTTTTTGTCGGGTAGACTATCTATACGAATTTGGACAAGCTCACCACCATTTTTCTTTTGCTCTTTTACAACGAACTGGCTGCAACGTAGTATAGCAGGACCACTTAATCCAAAATGAGTGAAAAGCATGTCCATTTGATGAGTAATAATTGCTTTACCTTTTTTATTTAAAACTGAAACTGCAACATCTCGTAATGCAAGCCCTTGAAGTTCTTTTGATTTTATAAATGACTCATTGGATAGTAAAGGAACCTCTGTAGGATATAGATCAGTAACCGTATGTCCAGCCTTTTCTGCCCATGGATATCCATCACCCGTAGAGCCAGTTTGTGGTACTGCCTTTCCACCGACTGCAACAACTATAGCGCCGGCGGTAATTTCTTCACCAGTTTCAAGACGAACTCCAATAATTTTCTCATCATTCATTAATAATTTGGCAACTGGTGCGTTTAATTTAATTTCAACTTTTAACCGTTTTAATTCGTCCAGAAGAGCATTCACTACATCCATTGCTTTATTGGATACTGGAAACATTCTTCCATGATCTTCTTCTTTTAGTTGTACCCCAAGATTTTCGAAAAAGGCAATAATATCTTCATTATTAAAAATAGAAAAAGGGCTATATAAAAATCTTCCGTTTCCAGGAATATTTTTGACGATTTCTTCTTGAGGAAGTCGATTGGTCACATTACAACGACCGCCTCCTGATATTGCTAGCTTTTTGCCAAGCTTATTACCCTTTTCTATTAATAATACCTGTTTATTTTCTGCTCCAGCAGCAGCTGCTGCCATTAGGCCAGAGGGACCCCCGCCGATTACAATAACGTCATACATAATAAGTTCACACTTTCATTTTTTTCTTTAGTATACATCATTGTGGTTTTGTTTCGACAGATGTAAACTGTAAGATAGACATTTCTTAGGATTGGACGGTTTTTATGGCTTCGAATTTATTAAAAGGGACGATGATTTTAACAATTGGTCTCTTATTATCTAGAATATTAGGCGTTCTCTATGTAATTCCTTTTTATCAATTAATTGGGGAAGAGTATGTAGTACTCTATCAGTATGCATATGTTCCTTATTCAATTATGTTGGCAATAGCAGTATCGGGAGTACCTATTGCAGTTTCAAAATTTGTTTCGAAATATAATGCACTAGGGGATTACGCAACAGGACGAAAATTAGTCCAATCAAGTATGCTGCTTATGTGTGTTACAGGTGTACTAGGATTTCTTCTTCTTTATATAATGGCGGAACCTATCGCTCAACTTGTCATAAAAGACAAAGATGCTATCTTCTCCATTGAGGATGTTGCATCCGTTATTAGATATGTAAGTTTTGCGGTGATAGTTGTACCTGTTATGAGTTTAATTAGAGGCTTTTTTCAAGGGTATCAACATATGACCCCAACTGCTGTATCTCAGTTATTTGAGCAAGTTGTACGTATTTTGTTCGTTCTAACTGGTGCTTTCGTTGTCATGAATGTATTTAAAGGCTCGGAGAAAACTGCTGTTTCTTTTGCAGTTTTTGCAGCATTTTTAGGAGCGATCGCTAGCTTAGTTGTGCTGTATTGGTATTGGAAAAAGTTAAAACCAGAATATAATGCACTTCTAGAAAATAGCGGAAATTTAACATCAGATGTATCGTTAAAAAATATTTATAAAGAAATCTTAGTCTATACGGTTCCATTTGCTTTAGTAGGGGTAATCAATCCACTCTTTCAATTTATCGATATGATAACTTTTAACCGTGCAATGACAATGATTGGGAAAGCATCAGTTTCTGATACATATTTAGGTATGTTGAACTTCACAACACATAAGCTTGTGATGATACCAGTAATGTTGGCTACAGGCTTTTCGATGACGCTCATTCCTCTTATTACTAGTTTTTATGCGAAACAAGATTTTATGAATGTTAGAAAATCTTTAGATCAGGCATTTCAAATTTTATTATTTTTAACTTTGCCGGCTGCATTAGGAATTTCAGTTTTAGCAGATGAATTTTATACAGTATTTTATGAGACAAGCGATGTAGGGGCTACAGTGCTTGCGCATTATGCACCTGTTGCGATACTGTTTGCTCTTTATCCAGTAACTACTTCTATTTTACAAGGGATCGATCGCCAAAAATTAATTATCCTCAATTTATTAATCGGAATTTTAACAAAGCTCGTATTAAATACCCCGTTTATTAAAATGTTTGAAACGGATGGTGCTATTTTGGCCACTTCTGCTGGTTACATTGTTGCTATTGCTTTAAATATGGTTGCTATAGGAAAAACATTGCATTATCAATCTACAATGGTAATTAGACGTATTTTCCTTATATCTATATTAACGGCAATTATGTTATGTATAGTATCCATCGTAAAATGGGGAATTGGGCAAGTATTTACGATTGATGGAAAAATAGAATCATTATTAGTTATCTTTGTTTGTGCTTCCATTGGAGCAGTTTTTTATGGATATGTCACGCTAAGATTAGGACTTGCACAAAAGCTTTTCGGCGAGAGAATTACACGTTTTACGAAAAAAATTGGTTTTTAGGAGTATGACATGCGATTAGATAAATTTCTAGCACATATGGGATTTGGTACGAGGAAAGAAGTAAAAGAATTAATTAAATCTAAAGCTATCCAAGTAAATGATGTCATAGTAAAAGATAGCTCTTTGCATGTGAAGGAACATGTAGATAAAGTTTCTGTTTATGGAGAAGAAATTGAGTATAAAGAATTTATCTACTTAATGCTAAATAAGCCTGCAGGAGTCGTATCTGCCACAGAAGATACGAGAGATCGAACTGTGATTGACTTATTAGAGGATGATGTACGTCATTTTCAGCCATACCCAGTTGGTAGACTAGATAAGGATACTGTAGGGTTGCTATTATTAACAAATGACGGTGCTTTAACGCATCGTCTACTTTCTCCGAATAAGAATGTACCAAAATTATATTATGCAGAGGTTGAAGGCATAGTTGACGAGAGTGACGTACAGGCTTTTTTAGAAGGAGTAATATTAGATGATGGCTATAAAACAAAGCCGGGAATTTTGACAATTTTAAGTAGAGGACCAGTGTCCGAAGTAGAATTAACAATAACAGAAGGCAAATTTCATCAAGTAAAAAGAATGTTCGAATCCGTTGGAAAAAAAGTAGTTTTTCTTAAAAGGCTTTCAATGGGACAATTAATATTAGATGAATCTCTTAAACAAGGAGATTATAGAGAACTTACTGAAGAAGAGTTAGAGGGGTTACAGCAAAAGAATGACCAAGCTTAGGCTAGGTCATTCTTTTCATATGGGGAAATCTAAGATGTCATTTTAACGCGTTTGTTCGTCGTGGTCCATTTGCCTCTTGTTGGGCTTATGACTAAGTCATTAAAGGCAAGTACATTCAAATCTCGTTGAATCGTGCGAGGAGTGATGCCAAATTCATCGACTAAATCTTGTGTAGTAACAGTTCCGTGATCACGGATGAACATATACATATCTTTAATTCGATTGAGCATCCGATCAGTAGTTGGTTTCATAAGTAACCACTCCTTCATCATCATATCTCGTGGCAAGACTAGCGGACGACATGGGTGAAAAGCAACAAATTAATTGCAATTTACAGCCCCTTTACTATATTGGTAGTCAGTCATATATTTTCTGACAATTTAATTATAGTAGATTTTCGAGAAAATTTCTATAAAAAACAGCTAATTTACAAAAACTTCATATAAAGATTTATTAAAATGAATGAAAAAATAGATGTCCAAGCGAAAAAATTGATAGCAAACAAGTAGAAAAAATATAAAAAAAGGTTCGTTAGTACATGAAATATTAGAATTAAAAAAATCATCGAAAAAGAAGACTGAAAATGCCTTCTTTTTTGTGTTTTATACGCTGAAAAAAGTGTAGAATAACGTTAGAAGGATTGTGTAGGAGGGTTTATATTGAATTGGTTAGAACTTGCGGAACAAAAAAGAACTGAGATGATTGAAGAGCTTCAAAAATTAATTCAAATTCCTAGTGTTCTTGATGAAAAAGCTGCTACGGAAGAAATGCCTTTTGGGCCGAAACCTCTAGAAGCACTTAATCATATGTTAAGTGAAGGAAAAAATGAGGGTCTAGTTACTAAAAATATTGATAATATGGCCGGTCATATTGAAATGGGAGATGGAGAGGAAACTTTAGGTATTCTCTGTCACGTTGATGTGGTCCCAGTTGGAGAAGGCTGGACTTATCCTCCTTTTGAAGGCGTCGTAGCAGATGATAAAATTTACGGTCGTGGTGCAATAGATGATAAAGGTCCGACTATTGCAGCTTGGATGGCAATGAAGTTAGTAAAAGAATCTGGAATCCCTTTACATAAAAAAGTAAGACTAATCATTGGGACGGATGAAGAGAGCGGCTTTCGATGTGTAGAACGTTATTTTGAAAAAGAACCGATGCCTGAAATAGGCTTTGCACCTGATGCAGATTTCCCAATTATTAATGCAGAAAAAGGAATTGCAAACCTAATTTTTACGCAAACTGGATCAACTGAAACGGAAACTATTCAATTTTTTCAAGCAGGAAAGCGGACAAATATGGTTCCGGACGAAGCCTTTGCCCTTATTTTTGGTGGACTTCATTCCATAAAACAAAAGTTTAGTGAATTTTCTACTGAACATGGTTTTAATGGAGAAGTAACGCAAGAAGGTCCAATGGTTAAAGTGTTGGTAAGAGGAAAATCTGCACATGCTATGGAGCCAGATGAAGGGGTAAATGCAGCAATTTTACTTGCGAAGTTTTTACAAGTCGTTCCATTAACTCCTCACTCGAAAGCATTTGTAGACTTTTTAGTTATTGGCTTTGGTGATGACAGTAGAGGGCATGCATTATCTCTTAACTTTTCGGATGATGTATCAGGAGATACAACATTAAATCCGGGTGTTATTCATTATGCCCCAGCACAAGGGTCTTGTACACAAGTTAGTATGAGATATTCAGTTACTTACCCTTTTGAAGAAAAACTGAGTACATGTAGAGAGACTCTTCAAAATTTAGGGATCACGCTTGATCTTGGCTCTAATTCTAAGCCTCATTATGTCGATAAAGAAGATATACTTATTAAATCATTACAAAAAGTATATGAAAGACAAACGGGAGAAGAGGCAAAGCTCTTATCTATAGGTGGAGGTACTTATGCTAGGGTTCTGAAAAATGGGGTTGCATTTGGAATGCTATTCCCTGGAAGAAAGGACGTAGCGCACCAAGTAGATGAATATGTAGACATAGAAGATTTAGTTAAGGCAACAGCGATTTATGCAGATGCAATTGTAGAACTTGCAGGAAAAAATACTACAGAGGTGAAAATTGATGACTAAAATATTATGGAATGATCAAATCGTTAACGAAGAAGAAGTAAAAATAGGCTATGAGGATCGTGGATACCAATTTGGTGATGGTATTTATGAAGTAATTAAAATTTATAACGGAGATGTATTTACTGCTAAAGAACATATTGACCGATTGTATGCAAGCGCTGATAAAATTCAGTTAGTCATCCCTTATACAAAAGATGTACTTCATAAAATGCTCTATGATTTAATCGAAACGAATGAAGTCCAAAACGGACATATTTATTTGCAAGTTACTCGAGGTACTAGCGCTAGACAGCATAACTTTCCGACTCCAGATGTCGATTCTGTACTAACAGCATATACAAAAGAAACAAGTCGTCCTCACGCTCAACTTGAAAACGGAGTAAAAGCGTGTTTTGTTGAGGATATTCGTTGGCTTCGTTGTGATATAAAATCGCTGAACCTTTTAGGAAATGTATTAGCAAAACAAGAAGCTGTAAGCAAAGATTGCTATGAAGCTATTCAACATCGTGGGGAAGTAATAACCGAAGGGTCTTCATCCAATATATATGGCATTAAAGATGGTGTGCTTTATACACATCCAGTTAGTAATCTTATATTAAATGGAATAACAAGAAAAGTGATTTTAGATTGCTGTGAAGAAGTAGGGCTCCCGGTAGTAGAAGAAGCATTTACAAAAGCACAAGCTTTGGAAATGGATGAAATTATTATGTCTTCTACAAATGCTGAAGTAATGCCAATTGTTTCTGTCGACGAAAAACCAATTGGAAATGGTAAACGTGGAGAATGGACTCAAAAATTACAACAAGCTTTTGAGAAAAAAATCCCTTCATCTATTGGCGTATGAACACACATTACTTTATAGGTATTAAAATTCCACCAACGCTCGCAAAAGATATCATAGAAGCAAGAGATAAAACTAATTTACATGAGACGCATAAAACGTTGCCATTTAAAGAGGATTTGCACATTACTTTATTTTATATTGGGGCAATGGCGAGCGAACAAATAGAACATATCATCCAGTCGTTACAAAATATCGACTGGAGTTCTTTTAATCTAACAACGAATGGGCTCGCTCATTTTGGAAGCAATCGAACACCGAGAGTAGTTTATACTGACTTAGAAGAAAGTGACTCATTAAAGAGGTTACAAAAAGAAGTTGTGAAAACCTTGAGTGATTGTATAAAAACAGAACATACGAAGGATTTTAATGCTCATATTACGATTGCTAAAAAATGGGCGTCTAAGGGGTTACTGTCTATAGAAGATTTTCACTTGCCTAAATCGACATTTGAAGTAAGTTGTTTTAGTGTATTTAAGATAAACCCGAATAGTAAACCTCGTTATGAGGAGATTGCTTCTATTAGATGCAAAGGAGGGTAAGTGAATGGCTCAGTTAGTAAAACTACAGGACTATATTTCAAGATATCAAGTTGATTTAAAACGATATCCCACTCAATTTGTTCGATTAAAAAAACAGCAATGGGAACGTACAAAAGCTGAATGGGAAAGTGGATCATTTGACACCTCATGGATAGAAAAAGACGATGAGGTGGAAATACCTGAAAAGAAATCTATTTTCTCTAAGCTTTTCAACCGTAAACAGAACGAAGTTATAGAGGATTCTGTTTGGGAAGAATCAGAGTTGCAGGAAGAAGAGGTGATTCCGGAAGAATCTACGATGCTTAATTTTCAACCTAATATCGTTTACAATCCAAAATCAAAAGAAGAATTAAAGCGTCTGTATTTAAATCAGCTTTTTCATTTTCAACTGAAGTGGGCAAGCTCGACTTTACGAGAAAAATCTTATGTTGATCCAAAATTTATGCGAGATACTTTACTACGAACGCTTACTTTACAGCTACCTGATAATTATTTTTTATTTTATTATCCTATTTTAAAACTTAAAAAAGCTCCAGTTGAATTAGAAATCATATTAATATTACCTACAGAGATTATATGCCTTGTTGTTTTAGAAAGAAAAGAATTGGATGCTTTTATAGGAAGTAGCGATCGTTTTTGGATTCAAAAAAGCGGTAAGGAAGAAAAGAAGGTATTGAGTCCAATGGTAGGATTAAATCGAATGGAATCTATTTTAATGCAAATAATTAAAAAAGAAGAAATCGATTTGCCAATTAGGAAAGTAGTGCTTTCAAGAAATGGGTATATTGATTATCCAGGGACTTCTTTCAACACTCAATTTGTAGATACACGAAAGTTTCCGGAGTGGTTTAGATCATTAAAATCTTCTCCTTCCCCAATGAAGCATATGCAATTTAAAGCTGCACAAGCAATACTTGACTTAGCTCAAACAACGTCCTATTCAAGATCTGGTTGGGAAGTAGACAGTGAGGAAAGTGATGAGTAACGTAGTTTTTATTGTGAATGAACATGCTGGTCGTGGACGAGCAAAAAAAATATGGGCATCATGGAAAGAGAAAATTGATTTTCCTTATACTAGTTACGTGACTGAATATAGAGGACATGCTACGAATATAGCAAGAGATTGTGCACTATATAATGATGAAGATTTGTTAATTGTAGCTATCGGCGGAGACGGTACTGTTCACGAAATTATTTCAGGAGTTACGCATTATAATCACGTTCGAGTCGGAGTTATTTCTGCAGGTAGTGGAAATGATTTTGGTCGGACTTTTTCTGTTTTCAAAACCGTAGAACAGTTACGGAATTCTGCAAAGAACTACTATACATATGAAAAATTAGACTTTGGTATCTTATCCACGAAAGAAAAAGATTTTGGTTTTGTAAATAATGCAGGTTTTGGTTTTGATGCAAAAGTAGTTTATTCCGTAAATAATTCTTCATGGAAAAAGTGGTTAAATGTCTTGGGGTTAGGGAAAATAGCGTATATACTATATTTGGTTAAAGAGCTTATAACATTTACAAGATTTTCATTCACTTTACATACGGAGAAAGATGAGTTAAAGTTTGATGATGTTTGGTTCCTTGTTGTATGCAATCAGCCTTATTTTGGTGGAGGAATGAAAATATCTCCTAGTTCTCACCCAAATGATCAATTAATAGAAATGACAATCGTAAATAAATTAGCAAAATGGAAGCTTCTCTTTATTTTCGGTACGGTGTTTTTTGGGAAACATACAAAGTTTAAAGAAGTGAAACAGTTTCAAGCTAAAAATTTTAAGATTACGATGCATGATCAAGTATTTGGTCACGTGGATGGAGAATTCTCTTGCCTAACAGACCATAATCATCGTTATACTTTTTCGGTTCAATCAAAAGCTTGGAATTTAGCGAAACCAATAGTTAAAGGAGTTAAAAATAATGAGGTTAAGACATAAACCATGGGCAGAAGATTTTATCAATGCTCATCCTGAAATTATTATACAAAATCCGGAGGAATTGAAAGGCAAATGGGACTCTGAATTTAAAAATGCTCATCCCCTTCACATCGAGGTAGGAACGGGGAAAGGGCAATTTATAACAGGAATGGCCAAGCAAAATCCGGATATCAATTATATTGGAATAGAGCTATATGATAAAGTAATCGTTTCGGCACTTGAAAATGCGATAGCAGCACAGCCATTGCCAAATTTACGATTGCTAAAGGTAAACGGCGCAGATTTGGCAAAGTATTTTGAGAAAAATGATGTAGACCGTGTTTATTTGAATTTCTCTGATCCTTGGCCAAAAGTTAGACATGAGAAGAGACGTTTAACTCATGAAGGATTTTTGAAATTATACGAATCTATTTTAGTAGATAACGCCGAGATTCATTTTAAAACTGATAATCGAGGATTATTTGAATACTCTTTAGTAAGTATGTCTGCGTATGGTATGTTAATAAAAGATGTCTCACTAGATCTACATGTGAATATGCCAGAAGACAATATAATGACCGAGTATGAAGAAAAGTTTTCTGCAAAGGGACAACCAATCTATCGGGTAGAAGCAAAATACGTATAAATGTTTAAGTGTTGACGATATCGATTAGGGGGAGATGGAGAATGGATACGCTTCAATTTCACAATATGACATTAACTTGGCTTAAAGGCGGTACTACGTTTATGGATGGGGGAGCCATGTTCGGTGTTGTACCAAAGCCATTATGGGAAAAGAAATATCCAGTAAACGAATTAAATCAAATAGAGTTACCGTCAGATCCGCTATTTATCCAATACAATGGGCACAATATCTTAATGGAGGCGGGGCTTGGCTACGGTAAGTTTACAGAAAAACAAATAAGAAACTACGGTATAACTGATCAATCTCAAGTGGAGGACAACCTCGTTCAACTTGGTGTGTTACCAGAAGATATTGACATTATTATCATGACACATCTCCATTTTGATCATGCTTGTGGCCTAACAAAGTGGGAGAATGAGGAGCTAGTTTCAAGTTTTCCTAATGCGAAAATTTTCGTTTCAGATGTTGAGTGGAATGAAATGAGAAATCCAAATATCCGTTCACGAAATACTTACTGGAAAGAAAACTGGGAGCCAATTGAAGGACAGGTTATTTCATTTTCAGGTTCATTAGAAGTAGTGGATGGGATAGAGATAATCCATACGGGCGGACATAGTGATGGGCATAGTATTGTTTTATTGAAACAAAACGGAGAAACGATTATTCATATGGCTGATTTAATGCCAACCCATGCACACCAAAATCCATTGTGGGTGTTAGCGTACGACGATTATCCGATGACTTCCGTTTTTGCAAAAGAAAAATGGGTGAACGAAGCACTTAGTAATAATTATTGGTTTAGTTTTTACCATGATGCTTTTTATCGTATGATCAAATGGACAGCGGATGGAAAAGAAATAGTGGAAAAAGTGGAGAGATCCCGATAAAAAAATTGTCATCAGAATCTATAAAAGTATTACTTGAAGTCAATCACTTTAGGATAACTGGAGACAGACAACATTACTGGGTTATTTTAAGAAGAGGAGGTTTGTGACTAGCGTTGTCACGAGCCTCCTCTTCTTAAATCTATCGTTTATGCAGGCCATCAGACGATTAAAAAAAGGAGTGGCATGTGACTGAGTCACGTCTCACTCCTTAAATAGCAGTAGTTTAATAGTTGTATAGAAGCCTAAAACAAATCTAGTGGTACTATACTTTTACTAACTCCACAACTGTTCCTGTTTTAGTATCTGCAGAAAATTCAAATTGCTCGAGCTCGCCATTTCGAACACGAGAAATACCACCTTTATATACATTCGTATGGATTGCCTCATTAGCGAAAGGCTCTGGGCTCATATAAATCCATGAACCATCTATTGGACCTTCTTGTTTAAATGAATTTTTTATTTCTCTTAAAACAAGCTCTGGTGATCGATTAATATTCAATTTATTAGTTGCCTGACTAGCAATCATCCCTATTACAATTCCTGATCCAAGACCCATCATATAGTCACGAAGTTTCAATGTTCTACTCCTCCTAACGTCTTTTTTTTAGTGTATCATATATTTTCAATCAAATAAATTTTTCGAATGTCGAAGTTTTTAAGTAGTAAACGATTCAAGCATTTATTACAATAGAAGAGGAATGTAAATTTTATTATTTAAATTTGACCAAAGCTTTAGGAGGCTTTTACAAATGAATGAAGAAACGCGCTCGCTTTTTAAAACTCTAACAGAATTACCAGGAGCACCAGGAAATGAACATGCAGTACGTTCTTTTATGCGAAGTGAACTTTCCAAGTATTCAGATGAAATCGTGCAAGATAATTTAGGAGGCATTTTCGGATTAAAAAAAGGGGACGAAAATGGTCCGAAAATTTTAGTTGCTGGACATATGGACGAAGTTGGCTTTATGGTATCAGGTATCACAGATAATGGAATGATTCGATTTCAACCATTAGGCGGTTGGTGGAGTCAAGTATTACTTGCACAACGCGTAGATATCGTAACGAAAGATAGAACAATTCCAGGAGTCATTGGATCTATTCCGCCTCATCTATTAAGTGATGAAATGAGAAACAAACCAATGGACGTTAAAAATATGTTAATTGATGTTGGTGCAGACGATCAAGAAGATGTGAAGCGTATGGGAATAAGACCAGGAGATCAAATAGTCCCTGTTTGTTCGTTCACACCGATGGCGAATGATAAAAAAATCATGGCTAAAGCTTGGGATAATCGATATGGTTGTGGACTTGCAATTGAGCTATTAAAAGAAGTACAAAATGAGCAATTGCCTAATATGCTTTATTCTGGTGCAAATGTTATGGAAGAAGTTGGTTTGCGTGGTGCACAAGCATCAGCAAATATGATTCAGCCAGATTTATTCTTTGCATTAGACGCTAGTCCTGCAAATGATGCTTCAGGTAATAAAAATGAGTTTGGGCAACTTGGAAAAGGAGCTCTTTTACGTATTTTTGACCGTACAATGGTAACACACCGCGGTATGAGAGAATTTGTATTAGATACGGCGGAAACAAATAAAATTCCTTACCAATATTTCATCTCACAAGGTGGTACAGATGCTGGACGAGTGCATACTTCCAACGAAGGTATACCTAGTGCAGTAATAGGAATCTGCTCTCGTTATATCCATACTTCTGCTTCAATTATTCATACCGATGACTACGCAGCAGCTAAGGAACTTATAACTAAATTAGTGAAAGCATGTGACCGAACAACTTTAGAAACAATTAAAGCAAACGTATAATAAAATAAAAAGAAGGAGCCGAAAAATTAATTTCGGCTCCTGATTTTTTAATTGTTGAAAATTAAAATTATCATCTAGTTNTTAATTCTATATAAAATAAGGAAAATATGAAAGGATTGCAATAAAAAAACTAACTAGTGTAAATAGCAATAGACCTAATGTGATTGGTGATATGTTAAATCGAAATGGTTTAACACCATCATTATCTAATCTATTCCAACCTTTTATGTGTGCATTTAATTCATTAGTTGTTTGGTTCGTATATAATTGAAACAACCAAACAGATCCGAATATTACAAGACTACCTAAAAAAAGTGTATCGATCAATGCCCATCCAATAATAACTGAAGCGAGCGAGAGTATGATTGCTTCTATAGATACCGTAAGAAGTACAACATAACCTTTTTTCAAAAAAATACACCACCTAAAATTGTTTACACTTCATACGAATAAAACTTCCAAAAGTTTCAATAATTCTTTATTTTGGATAATATAACTCAAATTACTATTTATGAATAAGTCGAAATAGCACTTGAGGTATGAGTGCTATTTTTCAGATGAATCTGTCAACATCACGAGAACCTTTACTAGTTAGGAGAGAATATGTTTGAAAATATTAATAGGAACCAATAATAGAGCTAAAACCAAAGCAGTCATAACTATATCAACTAAATATTATCCAAATGCCGAATTTGAAAATAAGGATGTCCCTTCACTTGTATCCAATCAACCAATGAGTGATGAGGAAACAAGACGAGGTGCTATTAATCGTGCAAAACACTTAATGGTGGAGAATGTTGACGCTGAATTTGGAATAGGATTAGAAGGTGGCGTAAAAGAGATAGATGGGACGATGTATGTCTGCAATTGGGGTGCCCTTGTAACAAAAGATGGGAGAGTTTTTTCTGCAACAGGGGCAGGTGTACCTCTTCCAAATGAAATTGCTGTTTTGCTAAAGGCAGGTTCGGAACTTGGTCCTGTAATGGACGTCTTTACTAATAAGAATGATATTCGTCATGATGAAGGGGCAATCGGTGTATTTACGAATGGTCTTGTGTCTAGAAGCGACATGTTTGAGCATATTATGTTATTACTTATAGGTCAATTCGAACTTTCTAAGAAGCTCTAAATAAGAATGAACTTGCCTCTTAGATTTCTAATTCTTCTATAAAGAAAATGGAAAGTATCCTGTAGTTGCAAGTGACTGAAATCATCTATAAAATATATAGCAGTTATGCTTTGAATGGAGGAAAGTAAATGGCTCGAAATTGGATGCGGTTATGTATCGCGTCACTAGCTGTCTTGTTATTAGTTGGCTGTTCTTCAGTTGAAGAACAAGCGGAAGATGGCATGGAAAATGCAAAAGAAGTGTTTCAAGGGGATGCGGAAAAGCCCAACAAAACAGTAGATAATTTGAAAATATTTTTGCCTAGTGGATTTTCTATTGAAGATGACTCTGATCAAACGAACATTATTTTATCTAAAGGCAATGATTCCTATATTTTATTTGTTAATCCCAATGAGCTTCCTGGAAGTCAATTATATTATGATTTAATGATGGATAATAAAAATTTAAAAATAGTTGAAAAAGATACATTTGAACAAAACGGAAGGTTTGGTTTTGCTGCAATTATTGAGAGTAGTGAAGAAAACTTTGAACTTATAGCAAGTATAGGCGGCATAAAGCTTACTACTATATCAAAACAACAAGATATCGCTTCTAATATAGAGAAAATGATGATGATTGTAAGGTCTATTTCAACTGACTAAGGAGGAAAGAAAAATGAAAAACCTAACTTCAGTGGAAGAATTCAATCAACTAATACAAGAAAGTAAGGTAGTGTTTAAATTTACTGCTGGCTGGTGTCCAGACTGTCATTTCATAGATCCATTTATGGATGAAGTAGAAGAAAAGTTTTCAGACTTTCAATTTGTTTCTGTGGATCGTGATAAATTTATTGATCTCTGTATTCAATTAGATGTTTTTGGAATTCCAAGCTTTATCGTATATGATAAAGGGGAAGAACAAGGACGTTTTGTTAGCAAAGATCGTAAAACAAGAGAAGAAATCGAATCATTTCTTCAAACAATCTAACAACAACAGAGCGGTTCACAATTAGTGGACCGTTTTATTTATGAGAAAGTAGGAATACGCATGAAAGCACAAGAACTAATACAGCTTATGAAAACAAAGTTATCGGAAGATACATTTCTTTACGAATTTAATAGAGAAACGAATAAACTTAGATTAACTCATAAAGCACTTAATAAGGGTATAGATATTTCTATCCCACCAATTTTAGCGAAGGTTGAAACAAAAAAAGAATTGGCCGTTGAAGAAGTTGTGTATACCATTCATCAAACTTTTCAAGCGATGGAAAAAGAAATTTCTGGGGATATTGATCCTTCTTCTTCCGTATACCCGGTCATTCGTTCCTCCTCTTTCCCTGAAAAATCAAATGAAGGCAATCGATTTGTTACGAAAGAACATACAGCAGAAACAAGAATTTATTATGCATTAGATCTTGGAAAAACTTATCGGCTACTAGATGAGAAAATGCTGCAGAGTTGGGGTATACGGGAAACTGAAATACGTGAAAGAGCTCTATTTCAAGTACGAAATTTAGTAAATAATTTTAAAAAAGATGAAGTAGCAGGAAATGTATTTTACTTTTTTAATAATAACGATGGCTATGATGCAAGTAGAATACTCAATGAGTCTCTTTTAAAAGACATGAAAAAGTTAATTGTTGGAGATATGACTATTTCTGTACCCCATCAAGATGTTATGATAATTGGTGATATAAGAAATGAGACGGGGTATGATGTTTTGGCACAAATGACGATGCACTTTTTTACAGTTGGAACTGTACCAATTACCTCTTTATCATTTATATATGAAAATGGAGATTTAGAGCCAATATTTATTATGGCAAAAAATCGAGTAGCGAAGGAGAAAGAAGAAAAATGAATGTTTTTTACAACCTTAATGGAGTTGGAGATGTATTGTTGCTTCAATTAACATCAGAAAAAATTGAAAAAGTAGTTACAGAATCCAAAGGTGATGTAACACTTATTAAAAATGCGAATACTAATGAGGTTTTAGCAATTAATATTTTCGAATTCAGTAAATATGCTGACATTCAGGAAAATGGAAATATAACTTTAACGGAAGAATTTGTAGCCAAACTAGAACAAGCTCTCGAATCGAATGAAGTAGATTATAAACTAAATGTAGACCTTTCACCAAAGTTTGTAGTAGGTTATGTAGAATCATTAGAACAACATCCAAACGCAGATAAATTAAAGGTTTGCCAAGTAAACATCGGTGGTAGCACGTTGCAAATTGTTTGTGGAGCACCGAACGTGGATGCGGGACAAAAAGTAGTTGTTGCAAAAGTAGGGGCTGTAATGCCATCTGGTATGGTTATTAAAGATGCAGAATTACGAGGAGTGGCGTCTAGTGGAATGCTATGTTCAGCAAGAGAACTAGATTTACCAAACGCTCCAGAAGTAAAAGGGATTCTCATCTTGGATGAACAATCAGAAATTGGAAGCTCATTTTTTCAATAAATAAGAGAAAATACACCTAATATGGTGTACTTAAGACTGTTGGCAAACGCTCGCACCGAAAAGCGGTTACAACACAGTCTAAGGAGAAATTTACCAAAAATGATTTTATCTACAATCAGAAGTACACCTATTATGGTGTACTTCTTTTCAAATTCATTTCAAATTCTTTAAAATAAGGACGCTAAGCGTTTTTATTGGTAAAATAAATGTATCTATTAGAAAGAGTTGATGAAATTGAATTGGTTAAAAAAACTATTTGCTAAAAATGAAGAAGAATATAGAGACATCGAACAATTGGTAGAACAGGATAGACCAGATTCTATCTCTAAATCGAAAACACCTTTTCGTTTTCCACTAATACCAGATGAAGAAAAAGATCAATTTCTATTTGGAGAGCCAAAAGAAGAACAAAATGTAGAACCAGTGATGAAAAAACATATAACAGAACAAGAAACTTATAGACCTCTTCATACACAAGAGCTGTGGCAACAAAGAAAACTACAACCTGTCGTCGTACACAGAGCTCCTAAAAAGGAAATTCCAGTTATACCACGAACTCCTAAAAAAGAAATAATAGAAGAGACCATTACTGAAACACGGAAAAAGGCGTTTACACCTACAGATGTTCCTTCACCAGTTTTTGGATTTTCGAAAAGACGTGGAAATAAAACGGAAGAGTCGATGGAATATAAAGATGCTGAGCAGAAAGCATCATATAAAGAAATAACAGTTTATCCTACACAAGTACCTTCACCAGTTTTTGGATTCTCCAATAGACGTGGAAATAAAGCGGAAGAGTCAATGGACCATATAAAAACTGACGAGGAGTCACCATATAAAGAAGAAACAGTTTCTTCTACTCAAGTGACTTCCCCAGATGTTGTTTTTACGAAAAAACTGGAAACTAAAATAGATGCAAGTACACCAATACAAGCTGAGCAAGAAATAGTTACGAAAGAAATTGCGGTAACTGTTGTTCCTCAGGAAGTAGAGGTTCTTGAAGTTGAAATAGATCCTATAGTTACAGAACCTATTGTTGAAGCAGAAGCAGAAGCTGAAGTAGAGGTTAAACATGAAATAATGGACAACCCAGTAGAGTCAGTTGAAGAAACAAAAATAGTACCGAAAGAAAACATTCGACCATTTAATGTACTAATGCTTAAATCAGATAAGGAAAAAATGAATAAGCTAATAAAAGAACCGACTAAGAATGCTCCAGAAGTCAAAGCGGTGACTTTACAACCGATTCAAAGTAAAATTGATTTAAACACGCAATCTCAACCAGAGCATTCCAATTATGCAAGACCCGATCTTAGCTATTTATTACCTCCAGAAATGAAAAATGAAGATAGAGAGTGGATGGAGGAACAAGCATTCACACTTATAGAAGCATTATCCCATTTCCAAGTTTCAGGTGAAATTGTTCAAATGGTTCAAGGTCCTGCAGTAACTCAATTTGAGATAACAGTAGGTCATGGGACAAAAGTAAGTAAAATTCGTAATTTAGCGGATGATCTAAAACTTGCGCTTGCTGCAAAAGATATACGTATCCAAGCACCAATTCCAGGGAAAAGTTCAATTGGAATCGAAATCCCTAATAGAAAATCAAGAGCTGTACGATTATCAGAAGTGATTAATACAAATGTGTTTCTGGAATCAGATTCTCCTCTTGAAGCAGCATTAGGGTTAGATCTTACGGGAAAACCAGTAACGCTTGATTTGCGAAAAATGCCTCATGGCTTAATTGCAGGTGCAACAGGATCTGGTAAGTCAGTATTTATTAATTCGTTACTCGTAAGTCTTTTATATAAAGCAACTCCAGATGAAGTGAAACTTCTATTAATTGATCCCAAAATGGTAGAACTCGCGCCGTTTAATCATATTCCTCATCTTGTTAGCCCAGTTATTACAGATGTGAAAGCAGCAACTGCCGCATTGAAGTGGGCGGTAGAGGAGATGGAAAGACGCTACCAATTATTTGCCCATATTGGTGTAAGAGATATTAGTAGATACAATACATTGGCAACAGAAAAGAGACAATTTGCTCAGAAATTGCCTTATATCGTCATCGTAATAGATGAACTTGCAGATTTGATGATGATGGCCCCTACTGAAGTGGAAGATGCAATCTGTCGAATCGCCCAGAAAGCGAGAGCGTGTGGTATTCACTTAGTATTAGCGACCCAACGACCATCGGTAGATGTTATTACGGGGCTTATCAAAGCAAACATTCCAACCCGAATTGCTTTTTCTGTTTCTTCACAAATTGACTCTAGAACTATATTAGATCAACAAGGAGCAGAAAGATTACTAGGGAAAGGGGATATGCTTTACCAAGGAAATGGCATGTCCAGTCCAGTACGAATTCAAGGGACATTCGTAACGGATGATGAAATTGAAAATATCATTGATTATGCAAGAACTCAAGGAACTCCTGAGTACATGTTTGAGCAAGAAGAATTGCTTCAAAAGGCAGAGAATGTAACAGAACAGGATGAACTTTTTGAAGAAGCATGTCGATTTGTTGTAGAACAAGGTTCTGCATCTACCTCTTTATTACAAAGAAAGTTCCATTTAGGCTATAACAGAGCAGCTAGATTAATAGATGCTATGTATGAAAATGGATATATTACGGAGCAAAAGGGAAGTAAAGCGAGAGAAGTGTTACTAACTAACGAGAGTCTAGAACAAATATTTAGTTAATATAGTTTATTAATATAACCGATTAAATAATGATATAATTGGGAATACGTCTACTAAGACGAAGTATACTATTGATAACTGATTTATGTATATAAGTGGGGATAATCCCAGGAGGTTTACAACGTATGACAAAATATCATTTTACAGGCATTAAAGGGTCTGGAATGAGCCCGTTGGCACAAATATTACATGATGTAGGTAATGAAGTACAAGGCTCTGATATAGAGAAGTATTTTTTTACGGAAAAACCATTACACGAACGAGATATAAATGTTTTGTTATTTGATGAAGATAATATTAAAGAAGGCATGACCGTTATTGCAGGTAACGCATTCCCAGATAACCATCCAGAGATAGTGAAGGCAAAAGAGCTTGGTTTAGAAGTAATTCGATATCATGATTTTTTAGGTGACTATATGGGTCAATTTACTTCCATAGCTGTTACAGGTGCACATGGTAAGACATCAACAACAGGATTACTTTCACATGTGTTAAGTGGTTATAAACCAACATCTTATTTAATTGGTGATGGAACAGGAAAAGGGATGAAGGATGCTTCCAATTTTGTTTTTGAAGCATGTGAGTACCGAAGACACTTTTTAGCGTACAATCCAGATTATGCGATTATGACTAATATTGATTTTGATCATCCAGATTATTTTAACGATATTGATGATGTCTTCCAAGCTTTTCAATCTATGGCTATGCAAGTGAAAAAGGGAATAATTGCTTGTGGAGATGACACGTATCTGCAAAAAATTAAAGCGCCTGTTCCAGTGCTTTACTACGGTTTTGGGGAGCACAATGATTTTGCTGCTAGAAACTTAGAAAAAACAACAGAGGGCACTTCATTTGATGTGTTTGTTCGCAACGAGTTTTATCATCGTTTTTCAATTCCAATGTTCGGAGATCATGCAGTGCTAAATTCTTTATCTGTTATTTCTCTTTGCCATTATGAACATGTACCGGCAGATATTATTCAAAAAGGTTTAGAAACGTTTGAAGGCGTTAAAAGACGCTTTACAGAGACAGCTATAGATAATCGTGTTCTTATTGATGATTATGCTCACCACCCTACTGAGATAACAGCAACGGTACAATCAGCAAGACAAAAATTTCCAACTCGAAAAATTGTTGCTATTTTTCAACCGCACACATTTACAAGAACTCAAAAGTTCTTAACTGAGTTTGCAGAAAGTTTAAGCCTAGCTGATCAAGTATACCTTTGTGAAATTTTTGGGTCTGCTAGAGAAAATGCTGGAGACTTAACTATTCAAACGTTAGCAGATATTATTGAAGGAAGCCATATTTTAAACGAAGAAACGGTAGATCAGCTGCTAGCTCATGAAAATGCCATCTTCTTATTCATGGGTGCTGGAGATGTTCAAAAGTATCAACAAGCTTTTGAACAAAAACTTTCAGACTGTTGACAAACGCTTTAATTTTTCCTCTTTCGATTACTCGTCGCAAAGTAACTTTGCTGGTGAGCCTGAATAAATGTCGTGGTCGTGCAACTGTTGTTACACGGATGTGACGAATTATAGAAATTATTATAAGCATCTCCAATTTTTAAGAAAGTTAAAAAATGCTTAATCCATTTAGGATTAAGCATTTTTTTAAAGGATTTTTATAAGAAACGTAGTATAGTAATATAGAGAAAGAAGTTTAATTTATTTCTTTTGGGGTAAAATTATGTATAACAACTGAAGGAGGATACAAAATGGAAAATCTCTTATACATAGCCGCTATTATAGCCGCAATAGCATTCTTGGTACTTTGTATAAGCCTTGCAGTTACGTTGTTTTCTGTTAAGAAGACATTAAATAATGTTGCAAATACGCTAGAAGGGCTAGATACAAATTTACAAAATGTCACGAAAGAAACTGCAGAGCTTCTTCATAAAACAAATGAATTAGCAGTGGACATTCAAGAAAAATCAGAAAAATTAAATACTGTAGTCGATGCAGTAAAGAACGTTGGAACTTCCGTAACAGGTTTAAACAATTCTATTCAACGAATTACTACTTCTGTAACAACGGAAGTAGAAAAAAATGAAGAAAAGATTGCACAGGTTGTCCAATGGAGTAATATCTTGTTTGGCATACGTGACAAATGGAAAGAGCGTAAAGCATTAGAAGAAGCAGGATATTATTCTTATGAATCAGAAAAAAATTTATAATTATTGGAGGAATTTAAATGAGCAACTATGACCACAATAAACCAAATTATAACGATTCAAAGTACAATGCAGAGTATTACGATAATCCGGCATCCTATAACAAGCAGGTTCAACCAACGTATCCACCTCAACCATATTATAACGAAAGTAGAGATTATATTTATCGCGAGGAAGGATCGGGAGGAAAAGACTTTATATTAGGAATGTTCGTAGGTGGAATCATCGGTGCTGCAACTGCTCTATTATTGGCACCAAAGACTGGTACTGAGCTACGAGGAAATATTTCAACGCAAGCGAATCAGTTAAAAGATAAAACAATGGATCTATCTTCCACTGCGAAAGAGAAGACTACTCAATTGTCTAAACAATTACAAGAACAATCTGGTCAAATCGTGGATAAAGTAAAGTCTATTAAAGGTACACCAACATCTCCTTTAGACGATGGAACTGCATCTTATGAAGGTGAAGAGCCAATGGATTTTATGGAAACTATTTCTCATACGACGGAAGAGTTAACGGCAGAACAGGATAAGCAAGAAGAAAATTCAACAGTTGTAGCAGAAGCAATAAAAGAGGCAATCGTAGAAAACAAATCAAATAAATAAAT
>NZ_LJIY01000014.1:60038-168931 GCF_001420585.1 Psychrobacillus sp. FJAT-21963
TTAATTATTAAATATTATTTCTAAATGGTCTCCACCAAATATTTCTTCGTCGAAACCAGATGTTTGCCCATTTTTCAATATTTGAAATGAACTAGCTACATCTGGTAAAGTCCAATTGGAGAAACGAAATACATCTTGAAAGATCCAAGGAGATGTATTTATTTCTTGCCATAGAAGAATAGATTCATTTGGAATGATGTCCTGTGAGGTAAGTTTAATATCACCTGAGGTAACAATAGCACACTCTTTATACAATTCTATTTCCTCGTTTTGAAAAATAACTTTTATTCGATTATCTAAACTTTTATCTAGTTTATTAGCAATCTCTTGAAGGGAAGGGGCGCTAACAATTTTTATTTGTATGTTGTCATTATCTTGGACTGGGTATTGCAGTTTCACTGGATTTTCATTTAATAGGATATGAGAAGTAAAATCAGGTATATAGTGATTCTTTTCATTTATTGTAATCGTATAAGGTTTTAGCTGTGTAAGATAGCTTCCTTTTTGAATAGCTAGTAATACTTGTTCAACGGTTTGTGGAGTTTCAACAATAACCTTGTCCCTTTCTTTCAATGGTGTATCCAGAGTGACCTTTTCTCCATTTACTCGCACTATAGGCTCCACAATATGCATAACCCCTTGGAAGGTAACAGTTTTAACGGATGCATCATCTAGAAGGTCACGAACAGTAGCTTCTCCTGGTCTTCCATCTTGGCCTTCCAATAGCTCAATACGGTCATTGCTTTGAATGATTGTTTTCGTGTTTGCTTCTTGTCCATTTAGATGAATAATTGCTGGCTTTCCATGTTCTCCAGGAATATAAATATCTTGTCCATTTACTTGAACAGCAAGGGCAGCTCCCGGTTTTCCATATAATTTTCTTGCAGAAATATTTGCTGCAAGAAAAGCGTCTCCAACTGTCATTTCCTTCAATTCGAAAAGACGTACTATTTGTTTGTTTACTTCAATAGACATGTATTGTATTGGCGCACGCTTAGCGGCAATGGCTATACCGATAGGAGTAACTAGCTCTGGAGTTACCGGAATATGTTCTTCCTTAGTTAAGTTTTGAATAGCATCGATTCCTCGTACAGCTACTCGATTTTCTGGCAAGTTCAATTCTTCTGCAAGTATAGTTGTAAGTTCAGGAGTCAAACTGCCTCCACCGACTAGCATTACTGCTTTCGTTGGCTTATTATTGTTCAATCGTAATATTTCCGAAGAAATAGCAGCCGCTAACACTTGCGTTGCTGGTCGAAGAACATCAATTACTTCGTCCTTAGGTATTTCCTGGTCAAAACCTAAAATATCTTTAATATGTATACACTCGTTTTGATTAATTGATCTTTTTGATTCCTCAGCAAAAGGAAAATCTAATAAATAATGATCACTTAATGCTTCTGTTATTTCATCTCCAGCTATTGGAACCATTCCATAAGCTACTACTGTTCCATGATCTGTTATAGCGATATCCGAAGTTCCTGCACCTATATCGACTAATGCTACATTTAAACGTCTCATTGATGAAGGAATTAGAACATTTATGGCCGCTATCGGTTCAAGTGTTAATGCTTCCATTTCTAAATCTGCACGTTTTAATGCAGATAACAACGACTCTACAACTACCCGTGGTAAAAATGTAGCAATTACTTCAATGGATGCTTCAGTTCCTTGCTGATCCACTAAGCTTCCAATTTCTTCTCCATCCAATCGATAGTATAATACACTATATCCTACACAATAATAATGACTAGACTGCTTATCGATATCTTTTTGTACTAAATTTGTTTGTGCTTTTTGAACGGCGGAAAGCTCCAAACGACTAATGTCTTCTTCAGAAAATATTGGTCGATTTTTAATATCCATTTGGACAGACGCTTGTTCTGTTTTTAAAGCTCTCCCAGCAGCTGCCACACTAACTTTTTTAAGTGGAC
Source organism: Psychrobacillus sp. FJAT-21963 (assembly GCF_001420585.1). Classification (NCBI taxonomy): domain Bacteria; kingdom Bacillati; phylum Bacillota; class Bacilli; order Caryophanales; family Bacillaceae; genus Psychrobacillus; species Psychrobacillus sp. FJAT-21963. The sequence continues at coordinate 61,973 of NZ_LJIY01000014.1, forward strand.
CATGTTTTTCTTCTAATTTTGTTTTTATCGTGTTAATTGCTTCTGCTACTTTCAATACATTATGTATTTGACCATCCACCATTGCACGTTCTTTATGCTCCTCAACTAAAATATCTACAACATGAAATGATTGGTCTCGTTCTTCTAAAATAATTCCAACTACAGATCTCGTTCCAATATCGAGTGCAAATAATTTAGGTAACAATTTCCCACGTCCTTTTCAGACAAATACTTTAGCGAGTTGAAGCGCTAAAATAAAAAGCGTGACATTCTCGCAAGCATTGATTATAATAAGTCTTATAACTAAAAATGTATCATAATTTTCAGGCGATATAAAGTGTCGATGAAGAGAAAGAGAGGAGAAGTATCATGAGTCATGTAGATTTAGATGGATTACGCGCACGTGTAGATGAGATTAACGTAGAAATCCTACAGTTAATTAACGAAAGAGCAGGAGTAGTACAAGAGATTGGAAGAGTAAAAGAAAAACAAGGTGTAAACAGATACGATCCTCTTCGTGAACGACACATGTTAGATCACTTAAAAGAGAATAATTCTGGGCCACTACCACAGTCAACTGTTGAGCATATTTTTAAGGAAATTTTTAAAACAGCTCTAGAATTGCAAGTGGATGATCAAAAGAAAGCACTTCTTGTTTCACGTAAAAAGAAATCAACTGATACAATTGTTGAGATCAATGGTGAGAAAATTGGAACTGGAGCACCATCTTTTGTATTTGGTCCTTGTGCGGTTGAATCTTATACGCAAGTTGCTGAAGTAGCAGCTGCAATTCAATCAAAAGGGTTAAAGTTAATCAGAGGTGGGGCATACAAGCCACGTACGTCACCATACGATTTCCAAGGACTTGGATTAGAAGGTTTAAAAATATTAAAACAAATTTCCCAAGAATATGGTCTAGCTGTCGTATCAGAAATTGTTACCCCTAGCCACTTAGAAGAAGCGCTTGACTACGTTGATGTTGTGCAAGTAGGCGCTCGTAACATGCAAAACTTTGAATTATTAAAAGCAGTTGGTTCTATTAACAAACCGGTATTACTAAAACGTGGTATCGCAGCTACATTAGATGAATTCATTCATGCCGCTGAATACATTATGTCTCAAGGAAATGACCAAATCATTTTATGTGAACGAGGCATTCGTACTTACGAAAGAGCGACAAGAAATACATTAGATATTTCAGCTGTTCCTATTTTAAAGCAAGAAACACATTTACCGGTATTTGTGGATGTAACCCACTCAACTGGACGAAGAGATATTTTGTTACCTGCTGCTAAAGCCGCTATTGCTATCGGTGCTGACGGTGTTATGGCTGAGGTTCATCCTGATCCAGCTGTTGCATTATCGGATGCAGCTCAACAAATGAATTTACAACAATTTGATGAATTCTATGACTCCCTGCAAAAATTCATGAAAACTCATGAAGTGCATGCATAATTAGAAAATCATTAGTTTTGACAGAGAAATGCCACAAAACCGACTCTTTTTAGGGTCGGTTTTACTATTTGATTGAAAGTTACATAGGAAATGAAGTATTATTTAAAGTATAATTATTCAGAGTAGTGAAGGAGGGGTATGCATTGACTATTACTATATATGATGTAGCGAGAGAAGCAAATGTGTCGATGGCAACCGTTTCACGTGTAGTAAATGGGAACCAAAATGTAAAACCGGCAACTCGTCAAAAAGTTTTAGCAGTGATAGAACGATTAGATTATCGTCCAAATGCAGTTGCAAGAGGTTTAGCAAGTAAAAAAACAAAAACAGTTGGGGTAATTATCCCGGATATTTCAAATGTATTTTATGCTGAACTTGTGCGTGGTATAGAAGATATTGCAACGATGTACCGATATAATATTATTTTAACGAATTCCGATCAACAAGAAGATAAAGAAGTACAGCTTTTATCCACTTTGTTCAGTAAACAAGTAGATGGAATAGTTATGATGAGTGACCAAGTAACAAATGACATGCTACATGAGATGGAAAGATCTCAAGTGCCTATCGTTTTAGCAGGCACAATTGAAACGACTAATGCATTTCCTTCTGTTAATATTGAATACCATGAAGCAGCAATTGATGCAGTCAATCGTTTACTACAAAACGGACATAAACGAATTGCTTTTGTATCGGGCTCTATATCTTCGACGATTAATCGACTATATAAACTTTCTGGCTACGAAAAGGCGCTTGATGCAGCTGGTATCGAATTAGATACAGATCTAATTGTTGGCGTCGAAAATACATATGACGACGGTCTTCTAGCTTGGGAAGAACTAAGTAAATTAAAAAACCCTCCGACTGCATTTTTTGCAGGTAATGATGAAATAGCAATCGGATTGATCCATGGGGCACAAGACAGTGGATTAAAAGTGCCAGAAGACATTGAAGTAATCAGCTTTGAAAATTCCAAATTAGCTCGTATGGTAAGACCGGAACTTACGAGTGTTGTATTACCTTTATACGACATTGGAGCAGTTTCCATGAGACTATTAACAAAGTTTATGAATAAAGAAAAAATAGATGAACATACAGTAGTTCTTCCATATCGTATTGAAGAAAGAGATTCTGTTAAATAATCTATTTAGTATCAAGAAAGTGAATGTAATTGCATAATATTAAAACACCAGAACCGTTTAGGCTACTGGTGTTTTTTGTATGAACTCTGTTGACGTAATAAAAATAACGCCTTGTCTAACATTTGTTTATTTTTCTCTGTTATCTCCGCTTTTCGAGGAATCGGTTCAAATAACGGATTAGGATCCATCCATGTTGGTATAAGGGGGATAGGAGATTCCTTAGACCAACGTTCGAGCCAGGCTTTCGGTAGTTCTCCTTCGGGTGTTTTAAAGTCATTCATTTCCATCCAAAGCAATGACCATGCACGTGGAACTACTCTCCAAATATCATAACCACCACCACCGACTGCAATCCATTTTCCGTCACAATACTTATGCGCCAACTCATGAGCAAGTTTAGGAATTTCTCGATATATCTTCATTGAACCATACAAATGTGTTAAAGGGTCAAAATAATGCGCATCAGCGCCATTTTGACTTAAAATAACATCTGGTTTAAATGATTCTATAATCTCGCTAAGAGCTGTACGATAAACCTCTAAAAATGAATCATCCTCTGTAAAAGCATCTATAGGAAAATTAAAGGAAGTACCATACCCTTCTCCAGAACCTCTTTCTGTAATATTACCTGTACCGGGGAATAAATATCTTCCCGTTTCATGAATTGAAATAGTGCATACATTAGGATCATCGTAAAAACTCCATTGAACACCGTCCCCATGGTGGGCGTCTGTGTCAATATACAGTACACGAGCATTATATTTTTCCTGCATATATTTAATGGCAACTGAGCTATCATTATAAATACAGAAACCCGATGCCCGTCCTTTAAAACCATGATGAAGTCCACCGCCTAGATTGAGGGCATGTGATGCTTTACCTTCCATCACATAATCTACGGCAGTTAGCGTTCCACCTACTAAACTGGCACTAGCTTCATGCATATGGGGAAAGATTGGTGTATCTTCAGTGCCAATCCCATAGCTTTCATAAATACTTGTGTCACCAGTCTCTAAGCTTGCTTTTTTAACAATATCAATATATTGGGTGTCGTGTATTAAGCTTAATTCTTCCTCCGTTGCAGTTCTTGGTGCGACTATATCCGATAATGATAACGCATTCATTTCTTTTAATAAATCAACAGTTAATGTTAATCGTTTTTGGTTAAATGGATGCGTGTCAGAAAATTTATAGCCTAACTGATTTTCTGAAAAGATAAAAACGGCATTTTTCTTCATACGTTCATTCCTGGATGGTTTGGCCATAATACCTCAAATCCTTCTGCTTTAATCGCTTCAATAAGCTTTAGAGGATTCATGGTTTTTACACGCAATACTAATATTTTATGATCATTATGCACTTTATCGGGATATACAAGAACGCTTAATACATTTAACTTCTGCTCGTAGAAAATTTTTGAAACCTCAAATAATACCCCTGGTCTGTTCGGTACACGGACTTCGATTTGAGAACCGGGTTGATGAACTCCAGTTAGTTCAATAAACTTATACAATAAGTCAGATTCGGTAATCATCCCTACTAATTTACCTTTACTGACAATTGGCAGACACCCAATTCTATTATCATAAAAAATACTAGCTGTCTCTTCGACAAAGTCTAAAGGATGACCGGTAATGGGGTTCTTAGTCATAATTTCTTCTAATGGACGTTCATATATATCATTATGAAGAACGCTTTGAAGAGTGGAAGGGGTTGCTTCCTTTAAATCTCTGTCCGTTACCACTCCAACTACTTCTCGGTCTTTGTTTATGATAGGTAAGTGACGTATTTTTTTTACTTTTAATAGCGTGATTGCATCGTTGATCGTATGTGAAGGGGTTAATGTTGGAACTGATGTATTCATAATTTCTTCTACTAACATTAGAATGAACTCCTTTTCTATCTGTATCGCTTCACCTTTAATACATAAAACGATTCATAAAGCGTAACTGATCAAATTGCTGAATAGATTCATTGTCCACTCTGCTACCTATTTTAGCCATTAAGCAATTGGCAGGGTGAGAACTAATTTCTGGATCATCTGTGGCAAAATATTCGAGTCCACCAGCTTGCATCATTTTTTCCATAACTTTTCGATATTCCCATACATTCAAGCCCGTTCCTTTTAAATCCCAATGCCAATAATATTCGGTCGTGATTGTAATATAGTCTTCCATTGCATCATCCATCATTGAAACACGGAGAAGTGTTTTTCCAACTCCTGTTCCTCGAAATTTCGGAATAACTTCGATTGCCCCTAATTCTATTAAATTTTTCATATTACCTTGGGACCAACGTTCAAGTGGGTCGGGGTATAGAAATGTACAGTATCCAACAATGATATTTTCATCTCGAACAATAATAATTCTTCCTTCTGGTAGCTTAGCAATTTCGATGAGGGCTTTGTGTTGTTGAGCAGGAGCTCTAAAAGATACAAGATCCTCATGGAATTCTAATTCAGCAATAATGTCTGAAGATATCGGTCCTTCGATAGTAACAGTACCATGCTTTGTTTCTAATTCCGTAGCATTATACTTTTTATTGTGTATCACAAATTCACCACCTAAATAAATAAATGCAATTTACAAACATTATACCTTATTTTAAAGTGAGAAGGTGTAGTGAAAAAGAAATATAATAAAACATTCAAAACATTAGCAAAAATAGAAAAAAGTATTGTAGAATAGAAGAGTATATTTATCGAAAGGGTGAAGAGGATGAAAATAGAAGTTTTACCAGTTTTAGAAGGGGATTATCAATTAAAAGATTATGAACAAACTGTAAAGACTTTTCAATGGGAAGATGCAGAGAAAAACTTTTCATGGAAACAAACAGGTAAAGTGAATATGGCCTATGAAGCCATCGATAGACATGCAGAATCTGATAAAAAAGAAAAAGTAGCTCTTTATTATCAAGATGCGAATAGAAAAGAATCCTATACATTTCTTGATATGAAGAATCAAAGCAACAAAGCTGCAAACGTTTACAAAAAATATTCTAACCTTCGAAAAGGGGATCGTCTTTTCATTTTTATGCCTAGATCACCCGAATTATATTTTGCGTTACTTGGTGGAATTAAAATGGGCGTCATCGTTGGACCACTTTTCGAAGCATTTATGGAAGGTGCAGTATACGACCGATTGCTAGATAGTGAAGCAAAAGCAATTGTTACTACTCCCGAACTGCTTGAAAGAATACCTCTAGATAAATTACCTAACTTAGAAACAGTCTTTCTAGTAGGGGAAGCAGTAGAGGAAACCGAAAAATTTATCGACTTTAATAAAGCATTAGAAGGTGCATCCGATTCATTTGAAATAGAGTGGGTTGATAAAGAAGATGGACTAATTTTACATTATACTTCTGGTTCTACTGGAAAACCAAAAGGTATATTACATGTACATTATGCGATGGTACAACAGTATCAATCGATGAAATGGGTAATGGACATTAGAGAGGATGACATTTATTGGTGTACTGCAGATCCTGGCTGGGTTACAGGTACATCCTATGGAATCTTTGGACCTTGGCTAACTGGAACTACTTTCTTAATTCTTGGAGGACGTTTTTCTCCAGATGCGTGGTACAATGCGATAGAACAATATGGAGTAACAGTTTGGTATAGTGCGCCAACAGCATTCCGCATGCTAATGGGAGCAGGAGATGCAATAGTAAAAGAGCATGATTTAAGCTCTCTTCGACATATTCTATCTGTTGGAGAACCATTGAATCCGGAAGTAATTAAATGGGGAATGCAAGTGTTTAATAAAAGAATTCATGACACTTGGTGGATGACCGAAACAGGTGCTCAGGTTATTTGTAACTTCGCTTGTCTACCGATTAAACCTGGTTCAATGGGGAAACCATTACCTGGTTTAGAAGCTGCCATCATTGACAATCAAGGGAATATTGTTCCTCCTTATACAATGGGTAATTTGGCAATTAAAAAAGGATGGCCATCCATGATGCGTCAAGTTTGGAACAATAAAGAAAAATATGAATCTTACTTTATAAATGACGAGTGGTATTTCTCAGGGGATTCTGCCTATATGGATGAAGAGGGTTACTTCTGGTTCCAAGGAAGAGTGGACGATGTGATTATGACCTCTGGTGAACGAGTAGGTCCATTTGAAGTAGAAAGTAAATTAATTGAGCACCCGGCTATTTTGGAGGCAGGAGTAATCGGAATTCCAGATCCTGTTCGCGGTGAAATTATTAAAGCATTTGTCGCTTTAAATGAAGGATATGAACCATCAGAAGAACTCATCGCAGATATTCAGCAGTTTGTTAAAAAAGGACTTGCTGCACATGCGGCACCTAGAGAAATTGAGTTCAAGGACAAGTTACCAAAAACGCGTAGTGGTAAAATTATGCGTCGTGTATTAAAAGCTTGGGAATTAAAATTACCAACTGGTGATTTGTCAACAATGGAAGATTAAGAAAAGCCGCAGCGACCTGTAGTATCAGGAAGCTGTGGCTTTTTTCTTATCATAATTAAACCCTTCAAGAGTAGAAAAACGGATATGCGCTTGTCGCACTCTATGCATGAGCCTCCGCAGGATGAGTCGACATCCTTGAAATATCTGATGATACAGTACATTTCAATAAAAAGAGTGATAGCTGAACATATAATAGAATCTACATAAATCATTATTAAGAGAATACACTGGCATTCACGCCTTGCCAGCCGCATGACGTGCCGAATGAGACAGCGAAATGCGCTAGCGCATAAAGCGGCTCATGCGGACGTGCGGCCAGCGTGAATGCCTATAGTTGGTGAAAAATATTTTAAGTCTATGTATATAATTTGTACTTAGAAACAGAAAGGCGGATGTGCGCTTGTCACACGCTACGCATTAGCAACAGTATTATAAATAAAAAAAAAGAGAGGAAGGAAGTGACTGAATTCACTTCCTTCTTCTCTAAATACTTCGTAATATTGTATTTTTCGTTTCTTTCAATGCGATAAACGCTAAAATCAGAAGATATTTTTTTTATGGTGTACCTGATTCTTCACCCTCTACCGGTGTAGTTGTCTCACCAGTTTCAGGAGGGGTTGGTTCAATAATTACTTCCTCTGAACCCTCTTCAGGAGCAGTAGGAGGAATTACTTGTTCAGGTGGATCTGGTGTCTTCTCTTCGATTGATACGATATTCGAAGCGCCTGATTGCAAACCTGTTATATCAACAGAAACAATGATATATTGACCACTACCATTAATAACAAAGCTCTTATTTTCTGCTTCTAGTTTAGTAGCAGCAAGTACTCTATTTCCATTTACAACTTGGTAAACTCTGTATCCTACAACATCAGGTGAAGCAGCGTCAGTCCAAGTAATTGTATTTCCTGAAAGAGTTGCTGTTACTGCTGCTGGTGGACTTCCATCAGCTTGGAATACTTCTTCTGAAACAACATTACCAGCAAAACTAGATTTCTCTGGGAATAGTTTGCTAGCATTTCCACCGAATTTGCCTAGCATCCGTTTAATAAACTGTTCGTTTACTCCGTATCCGCCCTGTACAACAAATTCACTAGGAGTTGAATCTAATGAACGATATTTATTGCCATTAATCACAACATAGGATGATGTGATTAGACTGTCATCGGAAGCAGTAGGTAACATAGCAGCCGCATTAAATAAATCTGACTTCACTAATCCTGCTTTGCTACATCCATCAGATACTGCAAGTCCAGATATACCACAGAAGGATCTAGTCACTACACCCTTAGGAACCGGAAAAGGATTTGGTGCATCTACTAAGTCCGGATTTACATCATACATAGCATTCATCATATTTGACCAAAGCATGTTTATTCGAACACTTGGATGATTATAACGATTATTCATATAGAATAGGGTTTCATTGTAATCGTAACCAAGCCATACACCTAGAGAAACATTTGGGTTATATCCAACTAGCCATGAGTCATTATGATCTTGAGTAGTTCCAGTTTTTGCAGCAAAATCTGATTGGAATTTTAATCTAGATTTTGCAAGTTTTGCAGTTCCATCCGATAAAACATCACGAAGCATATCGGTAATAATATAAGAAGTAGCTGGGCTAAATACTTGAACAGGTTCAGTCTTATGTTGGTAAATGATATTCCCATCTACGTCTTCAATTTTTTCAATCATATAAGCATCAATAAACTGTCCATTATTAGCAAATGTTCCAAATGCATTCGTATTTTCTTCAACAGTTGCACCATTTGTCATACCGCCGATAGATAATGCATGATTGGCGTATTCGTTTTCTTCAATATGCTCGAAGCCCATTTTGTATAAGAAATCAGTAGGCTTTCTGTCCATGATCAAATCATATAAACGAATAGTTGATAAGTTTTGAGATGTTTTTAAAGCATCACGAGCTGAAATAATCCCTAACTCTTGTTCTTTCGTATAGTTCTGAGGAGATTTAGTCCAAGTTGTACTTCCTAGATTCTCTAATTTAACATCGACAACTGGACTTCCAGCGCCAATTACTCCATATTCAATAGCTGGTGCATACACTAATAATGGCTTCATAGTAGAACCTATTGGACGAACGGCTTGTGTTGCGTGATTTAATTGTTCTAAATTATAATCACGACCTCCAAGGAACGATAAAATTCTACCTGTACCATTTTCAATTAGCATACTTCCAACTTGTACAGGATAATCTTGAGTAATGGTTTCTCCTGTATTTGGATCTTTTACTTCTTTTGTGAATGTATGTCCATAAGTATCAAACTGATCTTTTACTTGAATCATTGCCTCGTACATATCTTTATTAATAGTTGTGTGAATTCTATAACCGCCAGTACTTACGGCACGTGCTGCTATGATATCATATTTATCGTATAGTTTTGACTCCGATTTTAATCTTTCAGGGTCTATCCCATCTGCTGAAGCAAACTGTTCTCGAAGAATTGCTTTTACACGGTTTTCTATCTCAAAAGTTAGCCATGGGTATTTATCTTCTGGTACAATTTCGGGCTGTCTAAAATCCTTTGTAATATCGTAATTAATAGCAGAATTATATTCTTCCTCGGAAATATAACCAGTTTCTTTCATTCGAAACAAAACAGTCTTCATACGTTCGATTCCAGGTTTTAATGCTTCTCCTTCTTTTAATACACCACCTTTTCTAAATGGTGTATATGCAAATGGTGCTTGGGGAATACCTGCTATATAAGCAGCCTGAGGTAAATTTAAGTCCTTTGCTTTGACATTAAAAATTCCTTGAGCAGCTGTTTCGATTCCAGCAATATTTCTTCCGTTTGCATTTCTGCCGTAAGGAATAATGTTCAAATAAGCTTCTAAGATTTCGTCTTTCGTCATAAAGTGTTCCAAACGCATAGCCAGTAATATTTCCTTAGCTTTTCGTTCATAGGAAACTTCATTTGTTAGTATTTGGTTTTTAATTAACTGTTGAGTTAAAGTAGATCCACCTGTTTGTGTATCAGAGTTTGTAACATCCTGTAGTAATCCTCGGAAAATTGCTTTTGGTACAATTCCATTATGTACTTCAAAATATTCATCTTCCGTAGCTAGAACAGCATCTAAAACATATGGTGAAACTGCTGATAATTTAGTTTCTGTCCGTTCAAGATCTGTACGTAATTTACCTAAATAGACATCTCCGGCAAAATATATTTCGGAAGTCTCTTCATAGTTAAATACTGCTGCTCTCATTTCTTTCTTTTCGCGTAATGGCTCCTCTTTAACTAGAGATGCAAAGTAACCCGCACCTACCGATGCTGCAAATACACCTAAAGTGATGCAGACAATTAAAAAGAGTAAGCTTAAGTTCCAAATAACACTAGATGAGATACGCAAGCCTTTTGCCCATTTAGTAGACTGCCATTCATCAAATTTATCTTTATAAAATTGGATTTTCTCTATCCATTTATCCATTAACATTTCAACCCCCAAATCAAGAATTATTATACCATAATCGTTATTCATTAGACGATAGTTATTGACAACCGTTTTAGTTTAGGTAAAATAGTTATATATTTTAACGATGAAAAGTCCGAAGTAGTTGTTGCACATACTGTATAGAGAGCTAGCGGTTGGTGAAAGCTAGTCAGTGTTCAATGATGAATTACAGTCTTGGAGTTAGACGTATTCACAACGATATCGTGATTGAAGCGGAAGGATTTTCCTTCAAGCTGGGTGGTACCGCGCTATTATAAATAAGCGTCCCTGCATGATTTATTTCGTGCAGGGACTTTTTTATTTTAAAAAGGAGGAACTTATTATGACAAATGCATTATTAGAGGATTTAACATGGAGAGGTCTTATTTATCAGCAGACAGATGCAGAAGGCTTAGAAAGTTTATTAGATAGCGAAAAAATTTCACTTTACTGTGGTGTCGATCCAACTGCAGATAGTATGCATATCGGGCATATCGTGCCCTTACTGACTTTACGTCGTTTTCAAATGCATGGACATCGCCCAATCTTATTAGTAGGTGGAGCAACAGGAATGGTGGGAGATCCATCAGGACGTTCAGAAGAGCGTGTTTTGCAAACAACTGAACAAATTGATAAAAATGTAAAAGGAATCAAAACGCAAATGGAGCGCATTTTTGATTTTAATGCTGATAATGGTGCTAAAATGGTTAACAATCATGATTGGATTGGACCGATGACAGTAATTGAATTTTTAAGAGACTTCGGAAAGCTTGTCAACATCAACTATATGTTAGCAAAGGATTCTATTGCCTCTCGTTTAGATTCAGGGCTTTCTTTTACTGAGTTCGCATACACATTAATACAAGGAATCGACTTCAATCATTTATTCAACACATATAATTGTAAAGTGCAGGTTGGTGGTTCTGACCAATGGGGTAATATTACAACTGGTCTTGAGATGATTCGTAAAACGCATGAGGAAGAAACAAAAGCATACGGAATAACAATTCCATTAGTAACTAAGGCGGATGGAACGAAATTTGGAAAATCAGCTTCTGGTTCTGTTTGGTTAGATGCGAAAAAGACATCTCCATATGAATTCTACCAATTTTGGATTAATACTGCAGATGCAGATGTGATCAAATACATGAAAATTTTTACTTTCTTAGAACGAAGTGAAATTGAAAGTTACCAAGAAACTGTGGAAAATGAGCCACATTTACGCAAAGGACAAATGAAACTTGCTGAAGAAATGACTCGACTTATCCATGGTCAAGAAGCTTTGGATCAAGCAATCCGTATTTCCCAAGCGTTATTTAGCGGGAATTTAAAAGAGTTGACAGCTGGAGAAATGAAGGATGCATTTAAAGATGTACCTTCCGTTGAAATGACAAAAGATTCGAAGAACATTGTAGATTTCATCGTGGAAGCTACTGTCTCGCCTTCGAAAAGGCAAGCTAGGGAAGACGTTGCTAACGGGGCTATTTCTGTTAATGGAGAAAAAGTTACGGATGTAACATATGAAGTTGGGGAAAAGGATCGTCTTGAAGATGAATTCATGATTATTCGCCGAGGAAAGAAAAATTATAAAATGATCAAGTTTATTTAAAATGAAAAAAGCTACTTCCCTATATATCAAGGGAAGTAGCTTTTTTCAATTAAAAACCACCGCGTTCATCAACATGATGATTATTTTGACCATCTTTTACTTGAAGTTTTTCCTTTTCCTCGTCATTTAACTTTTGTGGTTCTGTAAAATTTTCACTTATACTTTTGTCGTCTTTAGAGTTGTTGTTGGAAGTATTCGTTTTATTATTTTTCACTACATATCCTCCTTTTTTTTTCTATATTCATTTTTTATTATTCCCCATTAATAGACAAATAGTCATGAAATTATTAAAAAAATGAAAAAGTAAACAAAATAAGATGAAAATTGAGTAGTATATAGTATAGAATGATAATATTGAACGAATTTCCTACTATTCATGAAAAAATTATATAACTACATTTAATTTTAATTTAATTTTGGTCAAGGGGCTGTTTTAAGTGTGTGAAAATAAATACGTGGTCGATCGATTTGATGATTTTTTTGTTGTGCTTTTTGAAAAAGATAATAAAGCAAACAAACTCGTCATTTTAAAAGATAAGTTTACGATTAATGCAAAAGTAGGAGACTTATTGGAAATACATTTCAATAAAGAAAAATCAGGCTATGATTTTAAGGCGTTGAAGGAAGAAACTGATGATGCTAAACAACGTTTGCTTGATTTAATTGAAGGAATGAAAATGCAAAAAAATTAATATTTTTTGAAATTGGCGATTTGCTCTATCTAGAGTAAATCGCTTTTTTGCATTTCTTCTAAAATATTTCTCATGAAGGGGTGTTTTTTTATTTGATGAAGAGTTCCTCTAGGAATAATAATGTTTTTTTCCAAAAGGTTAAAAAAGTATAGGTAAAGCTAAAAGAATGCTAATGAATGCGCTTTCATATAAATGTTCTCAATTTATAATTTAATTGTAATCATTTTTTTCAAAGGGAGAGGGGTAAAAAAATGTTCAAGAAATTCAATGGAGTAACTTTTTTAATAATCTTGATGGCGTTCGTATTATTCATTGCAGGATGTAACAACAGTGGAGGTGGTTCTTCAGTAGATGTAGGTATCGTATTACCTACAAAGGACGAACCTCGCTGGGTACAAGATGAGCAACGTTTTAAAGATGCTCTAGCAGATTCAGATTATTCAACGGAAATTCTATTTAGCCAAGGGTCATCAGCTAAAGAGAAAGAAAATGTGGAAGCTTTATTAAATAAAGGGATCAAAGTATTAATCATCACTCCTCATGACGGTGCAGCTGCAGCGTCTGCTGTAGAAGCGGCGAAAAAAGAGGGTGTTACTGTTATTGCTTATGACCGCTTAATTACAGACACAGATGCAGTGGATTACTATGTAACATTTGATAGTTTAGCAGTAGGTGCTGCACAAGCTCAGTACTTAGTAGACAATGCTGAAGGTACTAATGTTCCGCTTTACTTATATGCAGGAGCAGCTTCCGATAATAACGCATTTTTATTCTTCGAAGGAGCATGGAAAGTACTTCAACCGAAAGTAGCAGATGGTACTTTTAAAATTGCCAACTCAAGTGAAGCAGAAGCATTAAAAGAGTCAGCAGATCTATCACGCGACCAACTTGGAAAAATTATTGGTCAAATAACAACGAACTGGGATGCAAACGAAGCAAAAAACAAAGCACAAACTCACTTAACTGCAGCTGGCGATGATGTAAAAGGGGATGTTGCAATTCTAGCTCCGAATGATGGGACAGCTCGTTCAATCGCAGACGTATTTGCCTCTGACAGTGCAATTACTAATTACTTTGTAACTGGGCAAGATGCAGAGAAAGCCTCAATTCAATACATTATCGATGAAAAACAATCGATGACGGTTTTCAAAGATGTTCGTACATTAGTAAAAGATGCGATGGGTATGGCAGTAGATATCTTAGATGGTAAAACACCAGAAACAACAGGTTCATATAATAATGGTGCGGTAGACGTTAAAGCGAAACAAACAGACGTTATCGTTGTAGATAAAGATAACGTAAAATCAGAACTTATCGATTCTGAATACTATGAAGCAAGTGAATTCACAGGTTTAGAGTAAAGATATCATATAGAAAAGGAAAAATAGTGATAGTAGTATCTATCACTATTTCTCTTATTTTATTTTGATTGGTTAGGAGGCGATAGAATGAGCAATTATATTTTAGAGATGAATGACATATCTAAAGAATTTCCCGGAGTCAAAGCCCTTTCGAATGTGAATTTCAAGGTGAAAAAAGGAGAGATTCACTGTTTGGTCGGAGAAAATGGTGCAGGGAAATCAACACTTATGAAGGTGTTGAGTGGAGTCTATCCATATGGTGCATACGACGGTGATATCGTTTTTAATAATGAAGTTCTAAAATTCCATGAGATTAACGATAGTGTAAAGGCTGGTATTGGCATCATTTATCAGGAACTAGCGCTTTTTCCGGATTTGACAGTCTATGAAAATATTTTTGCAGGTAACGAAGTAAAGAAGGGTCCTTTCGTAGATTGGAATCAAACAATCGTCCAAGCAACGCAGTTATTAAAAAAGGTAAACCTGAAAGTAACACCAGAAACACTTATTAAGGAACTAGGTGTAGGTAAACAACAGCTCGTCGAAATAGCCAAAGCTTTAAGTAAAGATGTGAGTTTGCTAATTTTAGATGAACCAACAGCAGCACTGAATGAAGATGATAGTGAGAATCTTTTAGACCTTTTAAAAGAGTTAAAAAGCCAAGGTATTAGTTGCATTATGATATCGCATAAGCTGAAGGAAGTTATCAAAATTGCTGATAAAGTAACTGTTATTCGAGATGGAAAGACAATATGTACGCTGGATGCAAGTAAAGGGGAAGTTGCAGAAAATATCATAATAAAAAACATGGTAGGCCGCGACATCGAAGATATTTACCCTAAACGTCCAGATATGAAAATTGGAGAAACAGTACTCGAATTGAACAATTGGACGGCATATGATACCCAGCTAGGGAGAAATGTTGTGAAAAACGTTAATCTTCACCTTAAAAAAGGAGAGATTATTGGTATTGCTGGCCTTATGGGTTCAGGTCGGACAGAACTTTCAATTAGTATATTTGGAAATCCAAAAAACTATAAACTACAAGGAAGTTTAACTATTCAAGGAGAACAGAAGGGCTTTAAGCATACAAGTGATGCTATTAAGGCTGGCATTGCGTATGTAACGGAGGATCGAAAAGGTGATGGATTGTTTTTATTACAGGATATTAAGAGCAATGTCTCTGTAGCTCATCTAACAGGTATTTCTTCAAAGGGGGTTCTCAATTTAAACGAAGAAGTGAAGGTTGGGAACGAATACAAAGACTCCTTGTATATTAAAGCAAGCTCATTAGAACAAGTAGTCGGCAAATTAAGTGGTGGAAATCAACAAAAAGTATCACTTGGAAAATGGTTGTTTACTGGACCTAGGATTTTAATATTAGATGAACCGACACGAGGAATTGATGTCGGAGCGAAATTTGAAATTTATTCGATTATGAATAAGCTCATTCAAGAAGGTATGAGCATAATCATGATTTCCTCTGAACTTGGTGAAGTATTAGGAATGAGTGATCGAATATATGTCATGGCGGACGGAGCAATTAAAGGAGAACTGACTAAGGAGGAAGCGACACAAGAAACAATTATGGAACTTGCGACGCAATAGGAGGGGGATAACGATGAACTTTTATCAAGAAGCTAGAGCGCTCGTAAAAGCGAATATACGAGATTATGGAATGTATATTGCGTTAATCGTTATTATGCTTACATTTACGATTATGACGGACGGCTTGTTTATGTCTTCAAGAAACATTAGTAATTTATTGGATTCAGCTGGTTATATTGCTGTTTTGGCAGTGGGGATGACATTGGTCATCGTCATCCGTCACATTGACTTATCTGTTGGATTTTTAGCAGGATTTTTAGGTGCAATTTCTGCTATTTTCTTGACCCAAATGGGCTTGTCTGTATGGATTACAATTCCAATCATTTTAGTTTTGGGTGCAGTTATTGGTTTATTTAATGGGGTGTTAGTCGCGAAGATCGGCATTCCATCATTTGTTGCTACATTGGCAGGAATGTTAATTTTCCGAGGTGCGCTTCTACAGGTGACGGAAAAAACAGGGACGATAATTATTAAGGACGACCAATTCAATGCAATTGGTAATGGATTTATTCCTTCTATTATGCAAATAAATGGCTTGCATTTACTTACTTTAGTAGTAGGGCTTGTCGGAATTTTTTTGTATATTTACAATGAAATCTCCATACGTCGTAACAAGTTGACATATGGATTTGATGTGATGTCTAAGGGAATTTTTAGCGTAAAGCTTATATTAATATCTGCTATTATTGCATATATTACTTGGATTTTAGCTGGGTATAACGGATTTTCCTGGACTGTTGTCATTATGATTATCGTTGTATTAATCTATCATTTTTTAACGACTAAAACAGTGCTTGGGCGTCACATTTATGCAGTCGGTAGTAATCCTGAGGCAGCGCATTTAAGTGGGATAAACGTACAAAAGATTACATATATCGTCTTTGGGTCAATGGGGATGCTCGCAGCTTTATCCGGAATTCTATTTACCTCTCGTCTTCAATCTGCAACGACCACAGCCGGAACTCTGTTTGAGCTTGATGCTATAGCGGCAGCTTATGTTGGCGGAGTATCTTCCGCAGGTGGAGTCGGTAAAGTAACAGGTGCTATTATTGGAGCGATCGTAATGGCCTCCTTATCAAGTGGGATGAACTTACTAGGTGTCGGGATCTCCTATCAATATATGATTCGTGGCGGCGTTTTAGCTGGAGCAGTAATTTTCGATGTAATGACACGTAAGCAACGTGGTTAAAAAAGAATAATAGAATAACAAGGCATCCTAATTGTAGGGTGCCTCCTGTTGTTTTGTTGGTCATTGTTAATTTTTGGACAGGTGGTAATATGAAAGGAAAAGGTATCGGGATGGGGAAGGTGCATGAGAAAAAAAGTTATTCTTTCTTTAGTTGTTCTAATTGTTATTTTTAGCTATTTGACTATAGTTTCGGCAACGAAGGCTTTTCGTTTAACTAGTGATATGCCTACTAACCTCCCTTCCGCTAAGGATTCTTTCCGTCTCGTACTCATTACGCAAGAACTTGATACCCCTTTTTGGAATAAGGTTGGTCAAGGTGCAATTAAGCAGGCGCAGGAAGAAAATGTACAGCTTGAAGTATGGGGAAGCTATGGAAACAACCAAGACGACTTTTTAAAAAAGATGGAGATTGCTATTCATTCAAAGGTGAATGGGATAATCGTACAAGGATTAGATAATGAAGAATTTAAAGAGCTAACAAAAGTAAAGGCAGCTTTTTATGGCATTCCTGTTATTACCGTTGCAAATGATGTGCCGGTACAAGAGAGCTTGAGAAAAACATATGTAGGATCAGATCAGTTTTTAGCAGGTAAATTAGTTGCTAGTCAATTAATAAAAGAAATGGGAACAGCAGGAGAAGTGATAATACTTGGTGATCAAGAGCAAGCGTACTATCAAAAGGAACGGTTAGCAGGTATTCGAGATGTATTAGACAGATATCCAGATATAGAAATTTTTGTTAGAGGGACGGCAGAGACAAAGGAACAGGTATTGGCAACTACTCAACAGTTAATGAATGAAGTGCCACAAGCCTCTGCTTTTATAGCCATCAATGCAAATCATGTTGGTCCCATGATCCAAGAAATAGAAAGACGTACACAGGTGGAGCCATATCATATATTTACATTTGATGACGGGGTTGAGTCAGCTATTCTCCTAAAACAAGGAAAACTTGACGGTGTGTTGGAGCAAATGCCTGAAGAGATGGGTAGGGATAGCGTGAAATTGTTGGTGGAGTGGATTACAGACGAGACCGTACCACTCGATTCAAATGGTTACCTCACCGAAACTCGTATTGTGAAAGCTAAGGGTGACGGTAAATGACAACGATCCAAAAGAAGATTTGGATGCTCGTTTCCGTTGTTTTACTCATTATGGGCGTTATTTGGTTGACGCTTACGTATTACAATCAAAAAACACAGGAACAATCCAATGAGATTTTACAGAGATATTTACGAATGAATGAAGTTACTACAGCTAGCCAGCAGTTGATTACGAATTTAAATAATTATCTATTAAACCCAACAGATAATCATAAAAAACAGGTAGAGAAAAGCATACGTGTCATTGAAGAGGTACAGCAAGATGTAGCTCAACTTCGGACCGCGGATAATGAGTTCTCTGTCACCAATTATATTCATTTAATCGATAGCCTTATAGAGACTACTAATCGATCTATTATGTTTTCAGAAGATAAAGAAATGGAAGGATCGACAAATGAATTTAATGAAGCAAATCGAATATCCGCGTACATATCGGAGATGACCTTGACGATTTTAGATCGAGAGTTGAAGACGTATAATCTTGTTTATCGAGATATTATCAGCCAATCAGAGGAGTTAGAAAAGCTAGGAATCTGGTTATTACTTTTAATTACTGTCGTGTTATTATTGGCTACTTATTGGTTTTCACTTACTATTACAAAGCCAATTCATCAGCTGACTAAGGCTGCTAACGAATTATCGGAAGGGCGTTTTAACCAACAAATTCAAGTCAAATCAAATGACGAGATTGCTTTTTTAGCAAAGACCTTTGATAAGATGCGTATTAATATTAATGATCTAATTGTGGAAATTCAGCAAAAGGCTCAGCTAGAACATGAGCTACAGCAAAGTAAGCTTTTGTTGAAGGAGAGTCAATTAAAAAGCCTGCAAAGCCAGATAAATCCACATTTTTTATTTAATACGTTAAACACACTTTCAAAAAAGGCATATTTGGATGGAGCAGAGGAAACAAGTGATCTGTTAGTCAGTGTAGCAGGCTTGCTACGTTATAATCTGAAGCGAATAGACCGATCTGTAACGCTATTTGAAGAAATGATTGTTTTAAATCAGTATATGGAAATTCAAAAGGCACGTTTTACAGATCGTTTAAAATTCGAGTCGTACATCGATGAGTCGTGTCTCCATGTGAAAATTCCAGGTCTCACCCTTCAGCCTATTATCGAAAATGCAGTTATCCACGCTATTGAGCCCGAAGAGGACGGAGGTACCATTTTCTTTAGGATAAAGAAGAAGGAAGATAATGCATGGGTCATCATTGAAATAGAGGATAGTGGAAAAGGAATGTCCCAAGAAAAAATGGAGCGGTTATTGAAGGGGCGTGTAGTACCTGGCGAAGGGCATTCTACAGGAATTGGCTTCCAAAATGTAGTAAAAAGATTGGATTTATTTTATGGAATGGAGAACTTAGTTACGATTGATAGTAAAGAAGGTCGAGGCACGAAAGTGATTATACAAATACCTAATTCATTGGAGGAGCAATATCATGATGAAGCTTCTTATTGTTGATGATGAACCGATTGAGCGAGAAGGAATGGAGGCTATTTTACAAAAAGCTTTTCCAGAGCTGATCATTCATCAAGCAAAAAATGGCAAATTAGCAATAGAATTAGCAAATCAGATACAACCAGATTTAGTGTTAATGGATATAATGATGCCAGGAATAACAGGTCTTGAAGCGATTGAAAAAATTCAGGAAGAACATTCTGCTAGTAAATTTGTTATGGTGACAGCGTTTGATATGTTTGATTATGCAAGGCAGGCTATCAAGCTTGGTGTGAAGGATTATCTGCTAAAACCTAGTAAGGTAAGCGAAATTGTTGCAACCGTCGGAAGAGTATTAGAGGAATGTAGACAGGAAAGTGAGCAACAGGATACAAACAAGTGGCAACAAGAGAATTGGGAAAAGACGTTGACTCTAGTAGAAACAGACATTGTAACACAATTATTATTTGATCATGTACATGAAGTACATATCGATATGCTTCTAGAAATGCTGGATATTCGTTCTTCTAATGAAAAATTTGTTGTATTGGTTGTATTGCCTGAGGGAGCACAGTCCTATTATGTGCCAATAAAGGAAAAGGTACATGAGACTGGAAACGCTTGGGTAGGGGCGTTATACGGGAGACAGCTTCCTATTATCGTTTTTCGCGATCAAGAAAAGTCCTTCCGTTTGCAAGCGATTACATTGGCAAAAGCAATATTATCATTAGATAAGGAAAAAATTGGATTAGACTGGTTTGTAGGGATTGGTCAAGTTTATGAGGAACTGGATGAAATTCGTCAATCTTACCAAGAAGCACTCATTGCTACTATGGATACAACGCCAAAGGTCAAATACAGATTTTATAACGATGTACCAGCTCATAGCCTAGAATCTGACAATCAGACTATGAAACTACAGCAAAAAATCCTTTTTGACCAAGTTCGCTTAGGAGACTGGGTTTCTATTCAGTCTGGTGTGTTAAATTTGATACAGCAACATGAAAATGAGGGAAACTCACTAATATATGCTCAGCAAAGGGTCCTTGAACTGCTTTGGATTGCTACACGAGTGATGGATGAAATGGGAATGGAAGCTGATGCACCCTTCTTCTCATTTCAAACCCAGGACTACCGCCAATTGAGAGCGGAAACACTTTTGCTTCTGAATCATATGAATACGATCTATAAAGCACATTATAATCAAGTGGAAGCGGATAAAATACACCAAATAAAACAATTTATTCGAGAGCATTCACATGAGGATATATCTTTGGAGATTCTGGCACAAAGGGTTAACTTAAGTCCCATATATATTAGTAAAATGTTCAAAGAGAAGCTGGGAATTAACTACATCGATTTTTTAACAGAGTGCCGAATTGAGAAGGCAAAGACACTTTTAAATGATTCTGAGCGTAGTTTAAAAGAAATTACGTATGAGGTCGGATATCACGAACCAAATTATTTTAGCAAGGTGTTTAAGAAAGTATGTGGAGTATCCCCCAAGCAATATCGAAAAACATTATGGAGTAATAAAGCGGAAGTTCGATAGGAGGTAAACGGATGAAAAGAAAGGCTATAATTTTATGGTTTTTAGTAATAGCCTCGTTTCTAATTGCTTGTACAGATACGCAAAAGCTACAACAGGAAACCGACGAGCCAGAAAAAATAACACCTCTTGTTAAGGACGATGATTCAATCCGTATTGGATTTTCGATGGATACTCTACTGGAAGAGCGATGGTTAAGGGACCGAGATTTATTCAAGGAAGAAGTTGAATCACTAGGAGCAGAAGTTAAGATTGTAGCAGCTAATGGAGATGATGCTCTACAAATTTCACAAGCAGAGGCGCTCATCAGTAGCGGAATTGACCTTTTAGTAATTGTACCGCATAATGCTGAAGCAACAGCGGCAATTGTGCATAAGGCACATTTAGCAGGGATCCAAGTAATTGCCTATGACAGGCTTGTGAAAAATGCAAACCTCGATTTGTATGTGTCTTTTGATAATGAACAAGTAGGTGAGATGCAAGCAAAAGCTATCACTGCAATCGTACCGAAGGGTAATTATGTGATTATCGGAGGGGCAATTACTGATAATAACGCACACTTATTAAAAAAAGGTGTATTCAACGTGCTACGTCCATATATTGAAAGAGGCGATATTAACATCGTTTATGATCAGTGGACGAAGGATTGGACTCCTGCTAATGCAAAAACTAATATGGAAGAAGCTCTCCATACTACAAAGGGGCAAATTGACGCAGTGATAGCGGCAAATGATGCCACTGCAGGCGGTGTTATACAAGCACTTGCTGCAAAAGGATTGGCAGGAATCGTGCCAGTTGCAGGGCAAGATGCGGATTTGGCTGGAGTACAGCGGATTGTTAGTGGAGATCAGACGATGACAGTGTATAAGCCAATTCGGATGCTCACACAAGAAGTAGCGAAATTAGCGGTAGCTATGGCAAAAGGGGAGGAAGTCCCTGCTTTCCAAAAAGTTAATAATGGGAAAATTGAAGTTCCTTCCGTGTTACTATCGCCAATTGCTGTAAATGTTCACAACATAGAAAGCACGGTTATTGCGGATGGGTTTCATTCTTCGGAGGATATTTATAAAGACACTTCGAAGTAAATAGTATGTCATTTTAATTTCAATAGATCTATATATGGAATAATTTCAGTTCACTTTTTGGATGATTGTATTCAAAGGAGGCTACTCCAGTGAGAAGTGCTTGTCCAGGTGAGAATCCTCAGGTGCTAACAAAGGAACTAGGGTTTTCAACCTTTATTGCTAACACTGCTTTAGATTTATTAACATAATTCAAGTCAACAGTAATCTTTTGGTTTTATGACGCATATGGAACATATTGCGTCGTAGGAAATAAATAGAAGCATTGGGGGCATCGTTTTGGTGTCATTTTATTATATACAAAGGTGTGAGAGGATTACGAAAGTGAGTAAGTTATATGGTATAAAATTTCAGAGGTGCAAGGTAAAGGCCAACCACAAAAAGTGGAAGGGCATTGATTATTTCTATTTACTGTATGATGACTTTCATTTCTGTTAATTTCAATACCTGTTCACTTATTTAAAATAGTCCCACAAAACTCCCCCAATTGTTAACGATTATTTAAGGAAGTATACACTTACTTTTATCAAAATATAAAAAAACCCTAAAGCCTTGGGTTAACAAGGACTTTAGGGCTTCTAAAAATACTCTTAGAAGAGTATTGCTATTAACGAGAGTAGAACTCAACGATTAGAGATTCGTTAATTTCAGCAGAAAGTTCTCCACGTTCTGGAAGACGAACGAATGTACCAACTTTTTTGTCTGCATCAAAAGAAAGATATTCAGGTACGAAGTTGTTTACTTCGATTGATTCGCTTACAACATTAAGGTTTTGAGATTTTTCACGAAGAGAAATTTCTTGACCTGGTTTTAAACGGTATGAAGGAATATCTACACGTTTACCATCAACCATAACGTGACCATGGTTAACTAATTGACGAGCTCCACGACGTGTGCGAGCAAGACCTAAACGGTAAACGATGTTATCAAGGCGAGTTTCAAGAAGAATCATGAAGTTTTCACCATGTTTACCTTGCATTTTACCAGCTTTATCAAATAGTGTACGGAATTGACGTTCGTTAACACCATAAGTGTGACGAAGTTTTTGTTTTTCTTGTAATTGAAGACCGTACTCTGTTAATTTTTTACGTTGGTTTGGACCGTGTTGTCCTGGTGCGTAAGGACGTTTTTCTAATTCTTTACCAGTACCGCTTAGTGAGATACCAAGACGACGTGATAATTTCCATGATGGACCTGTATATCGAGCCATGAATGACTCCTCCTTTTATTGGTTTTATTTTGTTGTAAAATAAGACCAGATGTATCCAAACTAGTAGACATTTTGTTTTCATGTATCATCGCCCATGCAGCCAAGGGTTACAGGATACACCATCTATAACTATAGAGGAACAAAATGAGCAATCTAGATCATACAACTGCTGCATTTATTTTACACAAATTCTATTGTAACTTTTTATAATTTGTAAGTCAACATATAATAAACTTTAAGTCATTAATTACATTGATATATAAAAGATTTTACTATTCTGATTAGTCGTATATTAATTGACAAATTATGTGAAGTATAGTCAAATAGAATTATAAAGAGTATGTGATAAAAGTAATGTATTTACACTTGGAAAGTTAAGAGGTGTTAAATGGATGGACGTTAAAATAGTGGAGCCTATAAAGAGCCGTATTTTAGATATTTGGTATGAAAATGTCTTTAATCATGAGTCTAGTTATGACTGGTTCGAAGATTTAAAAGAAATACTTTCCGAGTTTTTTAATGTTCAGGTGGCAAATTACTTCATATTTGATACAGATACATTTTTACAATTACAATGGAATCATTCATTAGCTAAAAAATTAAATGCAATTAAATGGTTTGAAGTCGAAGGATATTTTTGTGGTCAAGACTTTAATGAAATACCATTTTTACAAAAAAATAATTTGTCAGATGGCGAAGTATCTATTTTGTTAAGGGATGAAGAAAATAAACCCTTAGGCTTGTTAATAATGGAATCAACTCAAAAATGGAAGGAATTTTCCCAAACAACAGAAGTAATCAGTTTTATAACTAGTATTAGTACATTGGTTCAAAAAATAAAAAAAACCGTCTATTTAACACAGCAAGAACATCAATATCGAAACTTGTTCAATGTTACGAAGATGTTTTATTCAACACTTGATATTGGACAAATATTAGAAGGTACATTAAATGCTGTACAAGAGGCGTTTCCAAATTTTAAAGCAATCTTAATATTGTCCAATGATCAAGATCGAAAGACTTCGGTTCCGTATAAACTTTTTGACTATACATCTGAGAGACCAGCAACAGTTGAAGCATATGTTTCAGGGGAAATCACAACAGAGTTAGCAACAGATTTAGGAGCCCGTTTATTAAATGTACCTATTAAAGGGAAACAAGGTATCTATGGCATAATGCAATTGTCTACACCTCTGGATTATTTATTTTCAGTCAGACAAAAAGAATTTGC
Source organism: Psychrobacillus sp. FJAT-21963 (assembly GCF_001420585.1). Classification (NCBI taxonomy): domain Bacteria; kingdom Bacillati; phylum Bacillota; class Bacilli; order Caryophanales; family Bacillaceae; genus Psychrobacillus; species Psychrobacillus sp. FJAT-21963. The sequence continues at coordinate 86,545 of NZ_LJIY01000014.1, forward strand.
ATCCTTACTTGCTACAGCAGCTGGAAATGCATTAGAAAATGCAAAACTATATATTCAATCACATAGATTAGTATCTGATTTGCAATTAATTAATGAAACCTCCCATAAGCTAAATATGAATCTATCTTTAGAAGATATGCTCTCCTTTTTACACAAACAATTTAATAAATCTTTTAAGCCTGAACAAATTGGGTTCGTTTTTTTAAACGACCAAGGGCCTGAAGTTTCTTCCGCCAGTTCAGAATTTTTTCATACATCGAATGGACAAGAATATATAAAATATGTAGTCAACCATTTTGGAAAAGTTCAGGATGCTCTGTTCATTGCAGATCTTAATAGACTAGCAGAACAAAAATTTGATTTCCAATCGCTCATTGCAATACCAATTAAAGAGCAAAATCTTATTACTGGATTTAGCATTGTGTTACATAAAGAACCGTATTTCTTTTCATTTGATAGCTTCAAATTAATGCAATCTCTCATACAGCATTCTTCTCTAGCGATTAGCAATTCTAAATTGCGTAATAAACTGCAGGAAATGGTGAATCGTGATCATTTGACTAATCTTTTTGCACGTAAATATTTAGATAAATACGTGGAAACGTCTATGAAAAATGACGAGCGTGGCGTCTTCATCCTCCTGGATATTGATAACTTTAAATTAGTCAACGATACACATGGCCACCAGGTTGGAGACGAAATACTGAAGCAAATCGCGAGTGTTATTAAAAAGCGAACAGAAGGAATTGGTATTGGAGCAAGATGGGGTGGAGAGGAACTAGCTGTATATTTGTCTCAAATGACGATTGAAGAAGGCATAGAAGAGTCCAAAAACATAATTAAATTAATTCCTGACAATACAAATCCGAGTGTAACTGTATCCATTGGAGTTTGCGGATGGGATAAAAATGAGCTTCCTTCTTTTCATCATTTGTTCCATAATGCAGATACAGCTCTATATGAAGCGAAAAATAGTGGTAAAAACCAATTACGTATTTATAAGGCATCTTCACTTTAACAAGGTGAAGATGCCTCAGACTGTTGACAAACGCTCGCATTCTTCGTTGCTTGCTCCTGCGCAAAGCTCGTCGCAAACAAGAGCGTTTGCACTTCGTTGTAAGCTCATGAACTCAAGTTCTATTCGCTTCCGCCTAGTGCTGGCGCGCCTCGAATGACAAGCGTTTTCAAGACAGTCTGAAATGAACCCTACTAAATTTGTCTACAACCCGAGGCATCTTCACTTTAACAAGGTGAAGATGCCTATCTTTTTTATTTTATTCATTGTAAAATAAATGTAAGCGTTTACAAAGGAGTGTATTTGCATGACAAATGAAAAGCTACAAAAGGAAACATTATACATTCATAAGGGATATAATTCGGACCAGCATCAAGGTAGTTTATCTGTACCTCTTTATCAAACTTCTACCTTTGCATTTGAAACAGCAGAGCAAGGTGCTAGAAGATTTGGAGGTGAAGAAGCTGGTGGAATCTATTCAAGACTTGGTAATCCAACTGTTCACGTCTTAGAAGAACGAATGGCGGCTCTTGAATATGGGGAAGGGGCATTGGCTTTTGGATCTGGAATGGCAGCAGTTAGTACTATATTAGTTCATTTAACAAAAGCAGGAGATCATATTCTTTGTACTCGAGGAATTTACGGTTGTACATTTGGTCTCTTGAACATTTTAAAGGAAAAATATAATATCTCGCATGACTTATCCTTATTAGCAAGCGAAGAAGAAATTGAGGCAGCTATTAAACCGAATACTACTTGCATTTATATCGAAACACCGATTAATCCAACTATGGAAATTGTGGATCTTGAACTAATTACAAAAGTAGCTAAAAAACATGGAATACAAGTAGTAGTCGATAACACTTTTAGTTCACCTTATTTACAAAATCCTTTGCAGCTAGGTGCAGATTTTGTTTTGCATAGTGCGACAAAGTATATTAATGGGCATGGAGATGTTATTGCGGGAATTTTAGTAGGTAAACAAAAACAGGAAATAGAAGCGATACGAATGTCTATTCAAAAAGATTTTGGTGGAATCATATCCCCATTTGATGCATGGTTACTGATCAGAGGATTGAAAACGCTACATGTTAGAATGGATAGACATACTAAAAATGCGGAGGATATTTTGTCCTTTTTAAAAACGTGTGAGTTGGTAGAAAACATCTACTACCCTTATGATAATCAGAATCCTCAATTTGAGATAGCTAAAAAGCAAATGAAAGCTGGAGGAGGACTTATTTCATTTACGGTTCAAGGCGGTCTAAAAAGTGCTCAAAAGCTAATGAATGAACTACGTTTAATTAAAATTGCAGTTAGTTTAGGAGATGCAGAAACATTAATTCAGCATCCCGCTACGATGACCCATTCAGTAGTACCTGAAAAAGAAAGAATGGAGATGGGAATTACAGATGGTTTACTACGCCTATCTGTTGGCCTAGAGAATTCTACTGATCTAATAGAAGACTTGCAGATAGCTTTCTCCAAACTAAAAAGCTGAGGGATATCCCTCAGCTTTTTTATGATTAGGTACGCATACTACACGGCTGTGCGATTATGCATGCTACGACTAAGCTTTCAATGACGAGTCATTTTGCCTCTCTCATCCGTATGAAGTCTATAGAATTTGACTTTTTATATAAGCACTTTCAATCGTTGAAACGGCTCCCTTTACGCGGGCGTTGCCTTAGCCTCCTAGGCCAACACGATGTTGGTCATGCAATCGTTGCCGCAAAAGTTCTTTTGCGACGAGCTTTGCGCAGGAGCATTGTTTTTTGCGACGAGCTTTGCGCAGGAGCAAGGGAAGCGGCTGAAGCCATGCCGGCGGAACGCGTCCGCCTGGAACCGATAGTATCCATTTAAATTTTATCTAATCTACAGTTTTTTATATATGTTTTACTAAAATTTGTACGAATTGCTCTAAACCTTGCTTATCCTGCTCGGAAAAACGATTCTTAATAGGACTATCGATATCAAGTACACCTAACAGTTCGCCGTTTTTCTTAATTGGAACAACAATTTCTGACTGAGATGCCGCATCACAAGCGATATGACCTGGAAAAGCATGTACGTCAGGAACAATTACTGTTTCTTTCGTATTTGCAGCTGTTCCACAAACCCCTCTACCAATAGGTATTCTTACACATGCAGGCAAACCTTGAAATGGTCCTAACACTAGTTCCCCGTCTTCCATCAAATAAAAGCCTACCCAGTTAATTTGGTCGAAAAATTGATTTAAAAGTGCCGATGCATTGCTTAAATTGGCGATTGCATTTGTTTCGCCTTCTAATAATGCATCTAATTGCTTGCTTAACATCGTATAATTTGCAGATAAATCTTCTGAATACGTTGATTGAGTAAACATGATTATTCTCCATTCTCTATATATTTATTTACTTCGTTATAAAATTGATGTAAATCTTTTACTTGATGCGCATCTGACCCAAAAACCAATTCAATTCCTAACTCTTTTGCCAACATAATGTAGGAAGGAGGAGGATAGCTTTCTAAACAATACGTTTTTGCCAGACCAGCGCTATTTACATCCAATTGAAGGTGTTGATTTTTCATTTCTTTTAAAATAGATACGATAGCATCGTGATCATCTACTTTTTCTGTTAAGGCATGTTGGAATTTATGTATAAGCGTAATATGACCAATTCTTTTTGGTTTAAATTTTCCTAAATCACTCGTTATTGAATCCATGAGTGTTTTATAATACAATTTGTACATAGACATCGGATTTCCAACTTGTTGAGCGAATTCTAAATAAGTAGCCTTGGAATAGTCGATACATGTATATTTATTTTCAAAACGCAAAAAGTGAACAGATAAGATAGAATCATCTAAATATTTACCATACGTATTTAAAAAAGAAGTTGTTTCTTCTTCAAAGCCTGAAATAAAATCTACTTCCAACCCCGTTGAAATAATAATATCTTTTTCATATTGTTTTTTCAAATCATGTATATCAGACAAATATGATTCGAGCCTAGTGAATTCCATCCCACTGTCTTGCTCGGGAGTAGGGTCGATGAAATTTTTAGGTAATGGGGCATGTTCTGTAAACGTCATTTCTTGGAACCCGTTTTGAATCGCTTTTTCAATGTATAAGTGAAAAGAATCGAGTGTACCATGAGGACAATATGGTGAATGAATATGGCCATCTTTTCTCAAAAAATATACCTCCAATTGAATAAAATACAATTATTTCAAAGAATTCATTGCTTTTCTCTTGTTTTATGAAACAATAACATAAAAAGAATGGTAAAATATATAGTAATAGTTAAAATAGAACTCTTGATCTTGGAACGGGGGCTTACGATGAAGTATATCATCCCAGTGGTTATTATACTTTTAGTCATTGCAGTTTTTGCATTTATTATAAGACGAAAACATAATACTGAAATTGAACGGTTAGAACATGAAAAACACCAGATACAGAATAAACCGATTTTAGAAGAAATGACGAAAGTAAAACAGCTGAACATGAATGGTCAAACGGAAGAAATGTTTGAGCGTTGGAGGAATACATGGACAGAGGTAATGGATGTACTGATGCCTAAAATTGATGTTCTATTATTTGATGCGGAAGAAAACGTGGACAAGTTTTTCTTTATAAAGGCTTCCAAGACTGAAAAAGAAATTCAGTCATTAATTACTTCATGTGATCAGAAAATGTCTACGATTCTAAAAGAACTAGAAGAATTAATTGGTAGCGAAGAAAAGAATCGCATTGAAATGGAACAGTTGAAAGAACAGCATCGCGCTGCTAGAAAAACGTTACTTGCACATCAGTATTCATTTGGGGATGCAGTTCCAGTACTTGAGGCTAAATTAGAATCATTTAATCCTCATTTTGAAGAATTTGATAAATTGACAGATTCAGGAAATTATTTAAGCGCTCGTGAGATTGTCATATCTGTACAAAATGAAGGACAAAAGTTTTTTCATATTTTACATGATATCCCTACAGTGCTATCAGAAATTCAACACAAGATCCCTGCAAGTATTCACGAATTAAGAAACGGTCAAAAGGAAATGGAAGAGAGCTCTTATTACTTGCAACATCTAGAAATGACAGCAAAATTAGATGCTATAGAAGAAGAACTAAAAGTTTTGAAAGAAGCTATTGTTGAACTAAAAGTGACCAAAACAATTGAACGTGTAGAAGAAATAAAAGATGAAATTGAAACTTTCTATGATTTACTTGAAAAAGAAGTATTAGCAAAAAAATACGTAGACCAGCATAAAGAAAAAACGGCTGATCGTCTTAGAGAAGTTACATCCGTAACTCTTGCAGTAAACGAAGAAGCAACCTACGTGCAACAAAGTTACCGTTTACCAGAAAAAGAGGCAGAGATTCCTCAAAGCTGTTTAAAAGAGTTAGAAGAGTTGCAAAAGAAATTTGAGTTACTTTCTAGCCGGGTTGAGGAAGAAAAATCTGCTTATTCTAGTCTTCAAGAAGAATTGAACGAAATTGCAGAAGATATTGACCGTTTATATGAAGAACAAGATCGATTTGCAAATAGTTTAAAAAACCTTCGAATTGATGAAAACAAAGCTCGCGCGAAACTAGAGGAATTAAAAAATTTGTTGCACGATACAGACCGAATGTTACAAAAAGCTAATATCCCTGGAATTCCAGAGGATATGGATGTTCGCTTAGAAGAAGCGGAAGAACATATTTATGTAGCGATGCAAAGCCTGCAAGAAGTTCCTCTCAACATGTCTTTAGTCGAAAATTATTTATTAAAAGCTGAAGCTTGTATGGAAGAAGTGCATCAAAAGGCAAAGGAAATGCTTGAAAATGTATTATTAACAGAAAAGATAATACAATATGGAAACCGATATCGCGCAAATCATCCAAATGTTCACATGCGCTTACTGGAAGCAGAAGAAGCATTTAGACAACTTAGATATGCAAAAGCTTTGGAAGATGCTGCAACTGCAGTTGAAGAGGTTGAACCGGGCGCTTTAAAGAAAATTGAAGTTCTAGTGAAAGAAGACGCTTGGCGTACATAATCAGAAGGTTTCAGAAATGCTTTCAAACTTTGTAGCTGCTGCAAACATCTTATTTCAGTAAGAAGCACTTCAACGGAGAAGTGTTTTCATACAGTTTAACAACGATCTATTTAATTTTTTTAGACTTTGTATACTAATGTGAACCGCCTCACACTATTGTGAAGGTGGTTTTTTTCCGAAAAGGAGGGTATAACACATGATTTATTTTGATAATAGTGCTACAACTAAAGCCCATAAAGAAATAATGGATACATTTGTATCGGTAAATGAAAATTTTTGGGCAAATCCTGCATCTATCCATGAATTTGGGCATCATACAAATGAATTACTACAATCAGCAAGAACACAAGTTGCAGATGTACTAAAAACTGCAAGCGAAAAAATATATTTTACATCTGGTGGAACAGAATCGAATAATTTAGCCATATTCGGTTTAGCAAATAAATATAAACTGCGTGGTAATCATATTCTCATATCAGAAATCGAACATCCTTCTATATTAGAAGCAGCAAGAATGCTTCAACAGCAAGGATTTATTGTGGAAGAAATTCCTATCAATAAGGATGGGGTTATTTCTATAGTCGATTTAAAAACATTAATTCGTAAAGATACAATTTTAGTTAGTGTTATGCATGTTAACAATGAAATAGGATCTATCCAACCGATAAATGAAATATCCGCACTTATTAAATCAAATAGTCGAGCTGTATTTCATATGGATGCCGTTCAAAGCTTTGGAAAGATGCTTGTAAATTTTGATGAGCAACATGTCGATGCTATTACTATTTCTTCTCATAAAATTCATGGTCTCAAAGGTTCGGGACTTCTAGCATTAAAAAATTCGATAGAAATTGATCCAATTATATATGGAGGCGGACAAGAATCTGGGATTAGAAGCGGAACAACGCCAGTTCCTCTTGCTGTAAGTACTGCAAAAGCAGTAAGATTAGCGAGTATTAATCTTAAGGAACATATAGAAAGCTTAAAAAAAATGACAGAGGAACTTAAGCGTTTTTTAAAAACATTTTCTTCCATAAAAATCATTTCCCCGGAAATAAGAGCACCTCATATCATTTCTTTTTCAGTGAAAGGTGTAAAAGGAGAAGTATTTATAAATGCTTTGCAAAAGGAAGACGTCATTGTCTCTACAAGCAGTGCATGTTCATCTAAACAAACGAAAACGAGTCATGTATTAAAAGCTATGCATCTAGAAGATGACTATATTAAAGGTGTCATTAGATTGAGTCTTTCGTATACGAATACAGATACTGAAGTGGAGCAATTTAAAAAAATATTTACGAAAGTAATAAATGTAATAAAAGGAGACATAAAAAGATGAAATGGGAAAAAATATTAGTTCGATACGGTGAATTATCAACAAAGGGTAAAAACAGAAAGGCATTCATTACACATCTTAGAAACAATATAAAATTTTCATTTGTTGATTTACCTAATGTAAAAATCACAGCTGAAAGAGATCGAATGTTTCTTAGCTCGAAAGAGGATGCAGAAATTGATGAACTGATCAAACGTCTTCCAAAAATATTTGGTATTCAATCATTCAGCCCAGTTGCTTCTTGTACGCAAGAACTGGAGGATATAAAAGAAACTGCTATAAAGATTATCGACAGTTTAGACTACGAAGATAAAACATTTAAAGTAACGGTAAAGCGTACCGATAAACGATTCCCACTAGATACGTACGAACTTCAAAGAGAAGTTGCAAATCATGTGCTAAGACAATTTACTACCTTAAAAGTGCAAATGAAAAAGCCAGAAATTGAATTACGAATTGAAGTTTTATCAGATGCAGTATACATGATGGCACAAGTTATACCTGGTGCTGGTGGAATGCCTCTTGGTTCCAATGGTCGCTCATTGTTGATGCTCTCTGGAGGAATCGATAGTCCTGTAGCAGGCTATATGTTATTGAAACGTGGAGTTCGATTAGATGCAATTCACTTCCATAGTCCACCTTTTACAAGTGAACGTTCAAAAGAAAAAGTGATGGATTTAGCCAATCAATTAAGTCATTTTGGCGCAACAGTAAGATTGCATGTCATTCCTTTTACCGCAATCCAACAAAGTATTCAAGCTCAAATACCCGATAATGTATCAATGACAACGACTAGAAGAATGATGTTGAAAATAGCTGATCTTGTAAGGGAAGAAATTGGAGCACTAGGAATAGTCACAGGTGAGAGCTTAGGACAAGTTGCAAGCCAAACATTAGAAAGCTTAACAGCAATAAATGCAGTATCCACAACACCAATTTTTAGACCACTTATTTCTTTTGACAAACTTGAAATAATTGATATAGCTCGAAGTATTGGGACATATGAGACCTCTATATTGCCTTATGAAGATTGTTGTACAATTTTCACTCCATCCTGTCCAAAAACAAAGCCAAAGCTTGAAAAAGTGGAATACTATGAAAGCTTTAAGGATTTTGATGAATTGATAAAAGAAGCAGTAGAGAATAGAGAAGTGTTTTCATTTCCAAGTAAAAAGAAAAACGAGTTTGAAAATCTGCTTTAATAATTAACAAAATATACCTCATCGCCTTGTGTATGTTTTAAGAGAAATCGACCAATCTATATTCACAAGGAGGTGAGAGACATGCCAAACAACAATTCTTCAAACCAACTTTTAGTACCAGGAGTAAGACAAGCACTTGATCAAATGAAATATGAAATTGCTCAAGAGTTTGGAGTACAACTTGGGGGAGAAGCATCATCGCGTGCCAACGGATCCGTAGGCGGAGAAATCACTAAGCGATTAGTTGCTCAAGCTCAACAACAAATGAATGGTTTCAGCAAATAAGAAAACAACGGACCGGTAGCTTAGGCTGCCGGTTTTTTATTTTGGCTAATTTTTTTATAAATAAAGGTTTCTGAAAATTAATTTTATATATAAAACTCAGTTAATTTCCTTTATAATTAAAGTGTATAAAAAGGAGGAGTTAGGATGAATAAACAAGACTTAATTGCACCTCAAAATTATAACCTAGTTAGTGAATTTGAAAAATATAGTAAAGATGAAAGTAAGTTAGCACTTATTTGGGAATCCGATAAGGGTGAAGTGAAGACTAGTACATATAATCAACTAATGAAAAGGTCAAATAAAATAGCGAATCTTTTTGGACGAAAAGGTCTCCAAAAAGGTGATGTGGTATTAATCATGGTTCCTCGATTAATAGAGGCTTACGAAGTTTATATCGCAGCATTAAAAGCGGGATTAGTTGTAATACCGAGTTCAGAAATGCTTCGAGCAAAGGATATTGAATATCGTCTTGTGCATAGTGAAGCAAAAGCTATAATTGCATATGAGCCATTTTTAGACCAATTCGAAGATGTCTCTCATTTAGATGAAAAATTACTATTAGTAATAGGTGAAAGTAAAGATAACTGGGTATCACTAACAAATGAAATTGTAGCAGAATCAGATGAGTTTCAAGTGGTAGATACTTTAAAGGATGATATGGCATTTCTATCTTATACAAGTGGTACAACTGGAAATCCAAAAGGTGTAGTGCATACACATGGCTGGGCTTTTGCACATTTAAAAACATCTGCTCCAAATTGGCTTGGGATTCAAGAAGGTGATATTGTTTGGGCAACGGCTAGTCCGGGATGGCAAAAATGGATTTGGAGTCCGTTCCTTGCAACTTTAGGAAGTGGTGCGATTGGTTATGTTTATAATGGGAAATTTGATCCAAATACGTATTTAAAAAATATGCAAGAGAAAAAAGTAAATGTTCTTTGCTGTACACCTACTGAATACCGAATTATGGCTAAAGTAGATGGATTAAAAGATTATGATCTTTCCTCACTTCACAGTGCTGTTTCAGCAGGGGAGCCTTTGAATAGAGAAGTTATTGAAACATTTGATCGATTATTCAATTTAGAAGTACGAGACGGCTACGGTCAAACAGAAAATACATTATTAGTTGGAACAATGAAAGGGACAGAAGCTCGTCCTGGTTCTATGGGAAAACCTACTCCTGGAAATACAGTAGAAATAGTGAATGAATTTGGAGAAATTTGTGCTCCAGGAGAAGTTGGAGATATTGCAGTGCATATAGAAACTCCAGCTCTATTTAAAGAGTATTTAAAGGATCCAGAACGAACATCTATGCAATTTAGAGGAGATTACTATATTACAGGCGACCAAGCGAAAAAAGATGAGGATGGATATTTTTGGTTTGAAGGTAGAGGAGACGATATCATTATTAGCTCTGGTTATACCATTGGACCATTCGAAGTGGAAGATGCACTTACAAAGCATCCTGCTGTTCAAGAATGTGCAGTTGTTGGAAGTCCAGATGAGCTTAGAGGAACGATCGTAAAGGCATTTGTTGTTTTACGTGATTCATCCATTCAAGGCACTGAGGAACTAGTGAAAGAACTTCAAGAGCATGTGAAATCCATGACAGCGCCATATAAATATCCGCGTGAAATAGAATTTATCAAGGAATTACCAAAAACTACTTCCGGTAAAATTAGAAGAATAGAGTTAAGACAGCAAGAACAACAACTCAAAACTAAATAATAAATTAGCACGGAGAAGAATATGTTCTCCGTGCTTTTTTGTCTGATTGGATGAATATGTCCATTTACTTCAGTGAAGTAAAGTATTATAATGTTTCTTGTGTTTCGAGTTCCTAAATATGTGGGGTGATAGTTTTGCAAAATGAAGAAAAACAAGGGATAGTAATCGTAGCTGTTGCCTATATTTTTTGGGGGTTTATGCCAATATATTGGAAGTTGCTTTTGGATGTTTCCAGCGACGAAATCTTAGCAAGTCGAGTAATATGGTCCTTTATATTTACGTTTTTAGTAGTAATTCTAATGAAGAACTTTCGGGTATTAATAAGTGATTTAAAAGAACTTTGGAAAAATAAGAAAGCCTTTTGGAGTCTTGTTCTAGCTTCTTACTTAGTAACGGGTAATTGGTTTACATATATATTTGCAGTAAATGCAGGATACATTGTTCAAACAAGTCTAGGTTATTATATTAACCCATTAATTTCAGTGCTATTAGGTATTATTTTTTTAAAAGAAAAATTATCAAGAGCCCAGCAGCTTTCCGTACTTATAGCAGCTGCAGGAGTGGCAATTTTAACTGTCTCCTATGGAGAAATCCCATGGATTGCTTTTATTTTAGCGTTAACATTTGCTTTTTATGGACTTATTAAAAAAAGTTTAACGATTGATCCATTGAGAGGATTAACGCTTGAAACTTTGTTCGTTTTACCAGTGGCTCTTATTTATTTTGGCTATTTGTTAATTACTGATAAAGCAGTCTTTTTTCATTCTAGTGCTCCTACTATGATATTGTTAGCTTTTACTGGTGTAGCAACTGCGGTACCGCTTGTGTTGTTTGCCAAAGGTACTATAACGATGCCGCTTTATATGTCTGGTTTTCTTCAATACATAGCTCCGACTCTCATGTTGGTTATCGGAGTTTTTATATATGACGAAACGTTTAGTAAAATTGAATTCATATCATTTTCCTTTATTTGGCTTGCGTTAATCTTATTTACTGCATCAAAAATTGTAGAGGTACGAAAAAAACAGGTAGTGCTTTGACTACCTGTTTCTATTTATAAAAAGCTTTATTTACTCCACGTAATATGTTGAGAAGATCTAGACGTAAGTTTCTATTCTGTTGAGAATCTATTGAATATATCTACAACGAACAAGCCAAAGAAAGCAGAACACGGAAGTGTGCTTGCCGCACGCTACGCATGAGCCTCCGCAGGATGAGTTGCTCCTTCGTCTCTCTCCCATCCTTTACGGGGTCTCATTCTTCACGCTCTTGCGGCGTGTAAGGCGCACTTCCTGGATATACCCTTTAATACAGTACTGTTTATAAAAAAGAACGTTTTACTTTTTCCCAGTAGCTATTATCTTTTAATTTTACGGTTTTGATGATTTTATTGCTTAAAGCAATAGAGACAGTTTCTACATGCTGTATGCTCAATGCTTCGTTGTCGGTGCTCATAGATGGATAATCATTCCAATCCTTATGTAAACGGAGTTCGAGAGATCTTTTGCCGCTCAATATAAAAGAAGTGCCAAGTGTTCTGAATTCGTTGCTATTGACGGAAGCAATCTCTGTTACTTGGATACAAGGGAGAAGTGGATCTACAACTGCACCGTTTAACGATTTGTTGTAGGCAGAGCTTCCAGTTGGTGTTGAAATAACCATGCCATCTCCTCTAAACGTCTCGAAGAGCTTATCATCAATAATAATATCTAATACAAATGTTTTTATGATATTGGATCGAATCGCAAACTCATTTAAACAATAAAATTTTGGATTATGATTGACCGATATTTCCATTAACGGATATTTTCGAACTTTTATTTGATCATTTAATACTGCATCTGCCATCGCTTCTATATCTTCTATTAAAAAGTCACAGTACATACTTAATGTGCCAGTTGTTGATATTCCAGCATAAAGACAATCTTGACGAAAACCAGTTTTGCGAACGGCCTGCAAAAAAGATCCATCTGTTCCAATACTAACAATAATAGAAGCATCTTGGTGGTTGTCTACAACCTGAAAGCCGTACGATTGAATCGCATCTGCTAAAACATCTTTTTTTTCTAATGATTCTATGTCATTCTTAGTATAAAGAAATATTGTATTTCTTGAGGTCATTAAGCTTTCTCCTTTTAATTAAATAATATTTTTGTCATATGAAATTAATTAGAAGTATGTGATCTTCTGTATATGCATTTATTTTAACATTTCATGAAACATTTAGACATTTTTTTCGTATGTAAGAATGTAAACAAAAGGAGGAACAAGGTATATGAATATGAAACGTTGGTTTGCCATTTTAGGGGCATCCGTATTATTAGCAGTTTCTATTTTTGTCAATACGTTATCGAGTGCATTTTCGACGGATTGGACAGCAATGATGGAGGAGTTTGCATCAGTTTCAAGCTCTGAATTTTATGAAACAGTAATTGAAGAGGGTAATATGAATGAGCGTGTTGCACTCCTTACAGTAAATGGAGTTATACAGGATACAGGAAGTACTGGATCACTTTTTGCTACGGAGACTTATAATCATCAATTCTTTTTAGAGCAATTAGAACAAGCGAAAACAGACGAATCAGTTAAAGCTATCGTACTTCAAGTAAACTCTCCTGGTGGTGGAGTAGTTGAATCAGCGCAAATTTATAAAGAAATTAGAGAGATACAAGAGGAAGCTGGTAAGCCGGTTTATGTTTCGATGGGCAGTATGGCAGCATCTGGTGGTTATTATATCTCAGCATCTGCGGATAAAATTTTTGTAAACAAAGAAACAATTACAGGATCAATCGGTGTAATTATGCAAAGTGTCAATTATGGTAAGCTTGCAGAGAAATACGGTGTAGAATTTGTTACCATCAAATCAGGTCCATATAAGGACATTATGAGCCCATCAAGAGAGATGACAGAAGAAGAGAGAGAACTGTTACAGGTCATGTTGAACGACTCCTATGAGGATTTTGTAGATATTATCGAACAAGGACGTAATATGACGGAGGCTGAAGTTAAAAAAGTAGCGGACGGAAGAATAGTAAATGGTCGTCAAGCAGTTGAAGCAGGATTAGCAGATGAAATTGGATTTATAGAAGATGTAATTCAAGCGATCAAAACAGACAATGATTTGGAAGATGCAGAGGTTTTTGAATATGGATACTCGCCAAGCTTTTCTTCATTGTTTGCGATGAAGGCACAATCATTCTTTGGTGTTGATATGGAGTCTAAATTAATCGGTAAACTGATTGCAGATAATAGTGCACCTCGCATGATGTATTTATACGGTGAATGATAAGGAGGGAATATGATGAGTGAAATTGAACAGCCAGAAGAACGTATTGTGCAAGTAAGTGAAGCTCCAACTCAACCAGTCACTAAGCCAACTGATCAATTTGAGCACAAAGCGGCAGGCTTTTGGATACGTTTTTGGGCATATGTAGCGGACCTGTTAGTTTTGGCTTCTATTGGAATGTTACTAATAAAACCTATTTTCCGTTTACTTTCATTGGAGATAAATGATCCTACTTGGTATGCTCCTTTTACCTTAATTACATCAATTATATTTTATGCTTATTTCGTGTTGATGACGAAATTTTTCAACCAAACAGTTGGAAAAATGATTTTTGGTATTAAAGTAATCACAAAGGACCGAGAAAAGTTAAAATGGAGTACGGTTTTATTTAGAGAATGGGTTGGTAGAATTATCTCGGTGATTCCACTAAATATTCCATATCTTGCAGTTGCTTTTACTCCTAAAAAGCAAGCTATTCACGACTTTATTGCAGATACTTTAGTAGTACACGAAGCTGTATATGATAAAACTCAGAAAGTTGAATATACACGTCCTCCTGCTGCAAAAGAGTTGCAAGAGCAGAACATATTCTAGTAAGATGAAGATATTGAAAAAGGAGGCTACATATTTATGGCTCAAGTAACATTTAAAAACAATCCAGTAACTTTAGTTGGAAAAGAAGTAGTAGTTGGAGAAAAGGCGCCAGACTTTACAGTTCTAGCAAATGATTTATCACCAGTAACACTTCAAGACTCTGCTGGTAAAGTTCGTTTAATAAGTGTAGTTCCTTCCCTTGATACAGGAGTATGTTCTACACAAACAAACAAATTCAATCAAAGTGCTGCTAGTTTAGGTGAAGATGTAGTAATCTTAACAATTTCAGTAGATTTACCATTCGCTCAAAAACGTTGGTGCGGAGCTAATGCTGCTGACGCAATTCAAACTCTATCTGATCACCGTGACCTTTCATTCGGTAGAGCATACGGTGTTTATATGGAAGAATTACGATTACTAGCTCGTTCTGTTTTTGTAGTCGATAAAAATGACGTTGTTACTTACGCTGAATACGTTAGCGAAGGTACCGATCATCCAGACTATGAAAAAGCATTAGAAGCGGTTAAAGCATTAACGAACAAATAAAACATTTAAGCCCACTCTTAGAGTGGGTTTTACTATGAGGGATAAATATGCACACAAATGTAGAAAAAATTTTTACGTTTATCGATCAAGAGAGTAGCTTTATAGAAGAACAAGCATCTGTTACTTATTTAGAGGGAGTTATTTATGCCTTGGAATTATGGTTAACAGAAAAAAAAACACCTTCCATCATTAATCCTAGCAAGGAGCAAATAAGAAAAGCTGTACAACTTGCGATACTTAAAGGTATGAAAAAATCCGCTCAAGTCAATCATCAAATGACCCCAGATGCGATTGGATTACTAGTAGCTTATTTTGTGAAGGAAATGTCGAAAGACAAAAAGGAATTGGCAATTTTAGACCCTGCCTTAGGAACAGGAAATTTACTTTATACAGTAATGAATGCATTACCAACAGAAAACCATGCATTTGGAGTGGAAATTGATGATTTGTTAATCCAGTTGGCTGCACAAACAGGAGAGTTATTAAGTTGCGACATACAACTATTTAGACAAGATGCTCTACAGCCTTTACTAATCGACCCTGTTGATATTGTTGTAAGTGATCTGCCTGTTGGATATTATCCTGATTCAGAATCAGCAAAAGACTACTTCCTACATAGTGAAGAAGAGATGTCTTATGCACATCACTTGTTTATCGAGCAGTCGATGAAACATGTGAAACCAGGTGGCTTGTTATACTTTTTAGTACCTGAGACGATTTTTGAATCGAAACAAGCTCCAAAACTGCATAAATTCCTGAAAGACAATGGTTGGATTCAAGCTGTTATCCAATTACCGTCAACTATTTTCAAATCAAAAGGACAAGAAAAAAGCTTATTAATCATACAAAAGAAAAATGAGACTTTAAAAGCTCCAAGAGAAGTTTTACTCGCAAAAGTACCTAATATGTCGAACAAAGAAGCAATGGAACTCTTTTTTAAGAAAATTGACATATGGCAAGAAGAAAACGCTAAATAATGATTGTTGCTCGCTCCTTCTGTGAAAGGTACAATTAACGTACTAGAATATAGAAGGGGCGTTTTTTTATGGCAAATATTTTAGCAATTAATGCAGGAAGTTCTTCTTTAAAGTTTCAATTGCTCAAAATGCCAGAAGAAGAAGTAATTGCAAAAGGGTTAATCGAGCGAATTGGTTTGAGCGAGCCAATTTTTACGATGACGACAGAAAGTGGACGTACTCAATTAATTGAACATGTTGAAAACCATACACAAGCTGTCAAATTAATCATTCGTCAGCTGTTAGAAAAAGATGTCATTCACTCTTTAGAGGATATACATGGAGTTGGACATCGTGTAGTACATGGTGGGGAAGTCTACAGTGATTCTATACTGATCGATGAAAAGGTTATGGAAAAATTAGATGAGCTATCTGAGCTGGCACCGTTACATAATCCAGCAAATTTTACAGGTATACGTGAGGTTGCAAAAGAATTACCGCATGTTCCTGCTGTAGCAGTTTTTGATACTGCCTTTCATCAAACAATGCCAGAGAGCTCATACTTATATTCCATTCCTTATGACTATTATAAGAAGTATGGCATCCGTAAATATGGTTTCCATGGTACCTCACATAAGTTTGTAGCTTATCGTGCAGCAGAGATGTTAAATCGACCTATTGAGACTACTCGATTTATATCTTGCCATTTAGGTAATGGAGCAAGTATCGCTGCTATCAATCGTGGAAAATCAATCGATACCTCAATGGGATTCACACCACTTGCCGGAGTAACGATGGGTACAAGATCTGGGAATCTCGACCCAGCACTCATCCCTTATTTAATGGAAAAGACGGGTAAAAGCGCAGAAGAAGTACTAGATATATTAAATAAAAAATCTGGTATGCTAGGAGTATCTGGATTTTCCAGTGATCTTCGTGATATCGTTAACGAGGCTTCTAAAGGAAATGATCGTGCTCAGTTAGCCCTAGATGTATTTGCAAATCGTATTCACAAATATATTGGCTCTTATGCTGCAAGAATGAATGGAGTAGACGCAATTATATTTACCGCAGGTATAGGAGAAAATAGCTCGGTCATTCGAGAAAAAGTTTTAAGTGGACTACAATTTATGGGTGTTTATATGGATCCTGATTTAAACAAAATACTTGGGAAAGAAACGTTTATAAATTACCCACATTCACCAGTAAAAGTAATTGTTATTCCGACAAACGAAGAGATAATGATTGCGAGAGATACGATGAGATTAGCGGAATTATAAAAAAGGTAACCCTAGGGCTACCTTTTTTTATTTAACTTTCTGTTTCTTCTGTACGAACTACTAGAACATCACATTTTGAGGAGCGAACGATGTATTCAGATACACTACCGATAAGGAAGCGTTCTACTGTGTTTAAACCAGTTGCCCCACAGATGATTAAATCTGCTTCTACTTTGTTTGCGATGTCTTTTGAAATCATTGTTTTTGGTGAGCCATACTCAACGATTATGTTCACATTTGCAACGCCGCCTGCAAGAGCTTCTTTTTTATATCCATCTAATAATTCTTCCGCAAAAACTTGAGCTCGTTCAGCGATTGAGCGGTCATAAGCCTCGATTGCAGCAAATGATCTTGTATCAATAATGTTAATCAAGTTTAAAGTGGCATTGTTTCTTGCTGCAATGGATACAGATTTTTTAAAAGCAAGCTCCGCCTCTTTAGAACCATCTACTGCAACTAGAATTTGTTTGTATTTTAATGTCATAATTAAAACCTCCTATTCTTGTTATATATATATATTTCGTGATTTCTTTTTGTATTCCTTCTACTTAGAGTAAGATTTTAAGAACAACTTGTGAACTTATCCATATAATTATTATTTTATTGAAGTAATTTTCCTATATAAATGTTAAAATGGAAGTGTTTTAAAACGTTTTCATTTTTATTACTTAAAATATGTACATAAGGGGATATGGAAATGCGTATTGGTGTACCAAAAGAAACTAAAAATAACGAAAATCGTGTCGCTATGACGCCTGCAGGTGTTGTTACTTTAAAACATCACAATCATGAAGTTATTATTGAAACTGGAGCGGGATTAGGTTCAAGTTTTACAGATGAGGATTATATTGCAGCAGGAGCAACAATTGTAAATACTGCACAAGAAGCATGGAATCAAGAAATGGTTATGAAAGTGAAGGAACCTACTCATGATGAGTTTCATCTGATTAAAGAAGAATCCATCCTTTTTACTTATCTACATTTAGCACCTGAAGAAGATTTGACAAAGGTCCTATTAGAAAAGAAAGTAACTGCTATTGCTTACGAAACGGTTCAACTTCCAAATAATTCATTACCATTATTAACTCCAATGAGTGAAGTTGCTGGTCGTATGGCAACACAAATTGGTGCACAATATTTAGAGAAAATTAATGGCGGTAAAGGAATTTTGCTTGGTGGTGTTCCAGGAGTACCACGTGCGAAAGTTGCAGTTGTTGGTGGAGGAATTGCTGGAACTAATGCAGCTCACATAGCTGTAGGTATGGGTGCACAAGTTACAATCATCGATTTAAATCCTGATCGTCTTCGTCAGTTAGAAGATTTATTTGGTAGTAATGTTCAAACATTAATTTCAAATCCTTATAATATCGGACAAGCAGTTAAAGAAGCAGATTTAGTAGTAGGAGCAGTTTTAATTCCTGGTGCAAAAGCTCCAAAACTTGTTTCAGAAGAGATGATTAAATCGATGTCTCCTGGCTCTGTTGTAATTGATATTGCAATTGACCAAGGTGGAATTTTTGAAACTTCTGATCGTATCACAACGCATGATAACCCAACTTATGAAAAGCATGGTGTTGTTCATTATGCAGTTGCTAATATGCCAGGAGCAGTTCCTAGAACTTCTACAATGGCCCTGACGAATGCAACTGTTCCTTATGCTTTGCAAATTGCTAACAAGGGATATCAACAAGCTTGCTTGGATAATCTTGCATTACAAAAAGGTATCAATACTTTAGCAGGTCATGTTACTTTTAAAGCGGTTGCGGAAGCACAAGGTCTTCCTTATGTGGATGTTACAACGCTTTTAAACTAAAATATTTTGCTGTGAACACCCAAAGATATTAAAACTTTGGGTGTTCTGTTTTTTATTTATAAAGATGGAGTGTTGAAAAATGGCATATTTGCTTGTAGGAGTAGCTGGAGCATTAGGGGCATTATTAAGGTATCTAATCGGGCTTCTATTGTTTACAGAATCTATTTTCCCTTTTGCCACATTAGCTATAAATTTAATCGGTTGTTATATACTCTCTTACTTATCATCAGTAGTACTGCCAAAAAGTAGGCTACCTTTGACTTTACAAACTGCCATAACTTCAGGGTTTTTAGGTGCTTTTACAACTTTCTCCACATTTAGTTTGGAAACAGTGGAATTAGTTAATAGAGGTGAATATCTATTGTCTATAGTATACGTATTGATCAGTATGATTGGTGGCATTCTGATGATTAAATTAGGTTGGAATAGTGAGGGGAGTAAATGAGTATTTTACATCTTGGAGCTGTAGCTATTGGAGGGTTTATAGCATCCATCGTTCGATTTTACATATCCCAAAAGCTTAACAATCCTGATCGAAAATTACCGTTTGGCACACTTCTTGTTAATTTAAGCGGATCTTTCTTATTGGGATACAGTATTCATTTAGGTCTTGATAAATATCTTGTTCTACTTCTAGGAATAGGATTTCTAGGTGCTTTTACAACCTTTTCAACCTTTAATAAAGAATTACTTACACTTCAAAAATATCCTCGAAAATGGCTCATCTATTTTGCCGCTACTTATTTGGGAGGCATAGGCTTAGCATTTCTAGGATTCTATATAGGATAATAAAAAAGCATCCCGTAGGATGCTTTAGTTCGTCTACAAACTAGTGTAAATATCCATCACATTTTATTGGATATGAGAAGCGTCCGCTCGACTCCTGCGGGAAAGCGAGACAGACGAGACCCTGCAGGAGCGTAGCGACGACACTGAAAAAGTCTATAGATTTGACCTTACTAATAATGTCGTCCGGTATATAAGAATATCGTTGAAACGGCTCCCTTACCGCGGGCGTTGCCTTAGCCTCCTAGGCCAACACGATGTTGGTCATGCAATCGTTGCCGCAAAAGTTCTTTTGCGACGAGCTTTGCGCAGGAGCAGGATGCGGCGAACTTAGATTGCCTTCCCCTCAACTGCGGGGTCTTCGGCGAACGCTATTCCCTCAGGAGCGTCGCCTTATTCAACGATTTTCTAAAAAATACTAATTGAAAAAATGTAAGTGATAAAAACTTGCTCTATTAAGGGCATGAGGGTTTTCTAATTTAAAACCGGATAATAGTTGATTGGAGTGGAAGGCGGCGACTCCAGCCGGAAGAGCAAATGTTTTCTGCACCGAAAGCGAAGCGTCAGGTGCATGAGCTGAAGACCCTAGACTGAGCGGAGCGAAGGAAGCGGCTGAAGCCATGCCGGCGAAAAGCGTCCGCCTGGAACAGAAATCAACGGGGCCATCTTTGTTTCTGACCGTATAAAGTTATTTCTGACCGGATAGATGAACTTTGTGTCCGGATAAATGAATTTCTGTCCGTATAAAAATTTTATTGTCCACATAAAAAGTTTTCTGACCATATAGCATCTTTTCATCATTTTATCTTCCGTACTATTGCTCCTACTAAGCTGTAAGCCTCGGTAAAACAATATATTATATCTTTTATAAAATTAAAAGACTGTAGAACACTCGTTTTTTCGAGTTTGTCTACAGTCTCTGATAGCTCCCGTGTGGATGCTTTTATAGCACTATCAATTCTTTCGGGAATTTTGTAAGTACCTCAACACCATTTTCTGTAACGACCACATCATCTTCAATACGTACACCTGTTATATCCGGATGGTATATTCCTGGCTCAATAGTGAATACCATGCCAGTTTCTAGTTCCATCTCATTTACACCAGTGATAGATGGAAATTCATGTACTGAAATTCCTAGACCGTGTCCTAAACGATGCGTAAAATACTCTCCGTATCCAGCATCTGTAATTACGTCACGAGCAATTTTATCAAGCTCCATAGCAGTTACTCCAGGTTTGACTGCATTTACTGCAGCCTCTTCTGCACGGCGTACAGTCTCATAAACTTCACGTTTTTCCTCTGTTGGTTCACCAAATGATACAGTTCTAGTAATATCTGAGCAGTAGCCATTATAAACAACGCCTAAATCAAATAGGATAAAGTCACCTTTTTGTATTTTACGATCACCAGGATTACCATGTGGAGAAGCCGTTTTAGGTCCACTTAATACCATCGTATCAAAGGACATTTGATATCCGCCTTTTTCTTTTACTGCATTTTCTATAGCATTTAAAATTTCTAGCTCTGTTTTTCCTTCAGCAATTTCTTTGCAACCTACTTCAATTGCAAAATCAGCAAGCTCAGCAGCTTTTCTCATATTTACCAATTCATCTTCTGTTTTAATAACACGTAATTTATTGATCGCCTCATCGATTCTTGAAATTTGAATCGCAGGTATTCTCTCTAGTATAGCTTCTTGGCGTTCGACAGTTAAATGTGCTTTTTCAATTGCCAATGAGTTGATAACGCCAACTTTGTTTTGAATGGTTTGAACTACGATATCCCAAGCATTTTCCGTATCTTGGTGGCCAACAATATCCCCAGTCCAACCAGTTGCCAAAGCATCTGGAACTTCCATTTGCGGACAAATGATAAATGGTGCAGCATCCTTAAAAATTAAAACACCAAGCAAACGTTCATGCGGATTGCTTCTAAATCCAGTAAAATAAAAAACATTATCTGGAGTCGTTATGAATGCAGCGTCAATATTATTAGACTTTAAAAAACTTTGAATTCTTTCTACTTGTTTCATCATGGCACCTCTTTTAATATTTATAAGTTAAGGATATCAGAATAAAGGATTTCTGGCATCTACGTTGAATGAAATACAGAGAGAAAATTAACCAAAAGGAGCGGATTACTTATGCAAATTAGTTATCATGGACATTCTGTAGTAAAAATTAAAACAAATACGCACACGATTTTAATCGATCCTTTTATCACCGGAAATGGTTTAACTGATTTAACGGCCTCTGAGGAAAAGCCAGATGTAATTTTATTGACACATGGACATAATGATCATGTCGGAGACACTATTGAAATTGCAAAGCAGTCTAATGCACTTGTTGTAGCGCCTTTTGAGCTTGCTGAATATCTAGGTACTAAGGGTTTAAATACACATGAAATGGGTTTAGGTGGGGCATATGAATTTGATTTTGGACAAGTAAAGTTAACACAAGCATTCCATAGTTCTTCTTTTACTTCAAATGAAGATGGAACAATTTACACTGGTATGCCAGCTGGAATATTATTTACCACAGAAGGTAAGACCATCTACCATGCAGGTGATACAGCCCTGTTCGGAGATATGCAACTAATTGGGCAGAGAAATAATATTGACGTAGCATTTTTACCAATAGGTGATAATTTTACTATGGGTCCTAAAGACGCTGCCTATGCTACTGAACTATTAAAGCCAAAGGTAGTTGTCCCGATACATTACAATACTTTCCCACCTATAAAACAAGACCCAAATCATTTTAAGGAATTAGTGTCAACAGCAGAAGTACAAATACTTCAAGCAGGTGAAATGGTTAGACTGTAACATAGCTAGATAATATATATAATGTGGTACAATAAGCGTATAACAATCGTTTGGATGTGACTACATGACAACAAAACATGAGCAAATTTTAGCGTATATAGAAAAACTTCCTGTTGGGGATAAAATATCTGTTAGACAAATAGCGAAAGATTTAACGGTCAGTGAAGGAACAGCATACCGTGCGATAAAAGAAGCAGAAAATAGAAGGTTAGTTAGTACAATTGAACGAGTTGGAACGATTCGAATTGAACTAAAGAAAAAAGAGCATTTTGAAAGATTAACTTATGCTGAAGTAGTAAATATAGTAGATGGACAAGTATTGGGTGGGAAATCTGGTCTTTACAAAACACTAAATAAGTTTGTTATAGGGGCTATGCAATTAGAAGACATGATGCGTTATGTAGAACCGAGTAACTTGTTAATTGTGGGAAATCGTCTTCAAGTACATGAATCAGGATTGCGAGCTGGAGCAGCAGTACTTGTAACCGGTGGATTTGATGTTTCTGATAGAACAAAAAAACTAGCGGACGATTTGGAGTTGCCAGTAATATCAACAAGCTATGATACTTTTACAGTTGCTACGATGATCAATCGGGCAATTGATGATCAACTGATTAAAAAAGACGTGCTTTTAATTGAAGATATTTATGTTCCTTTAAAAGATACATCTTTTCTTCGTACAAATGATTTAATAAATCGTTACCATGAATTAAACCAATTGACGACACATGGAGGATTCCCAGTAGTTGATAAATCGAACAAGCTGGTCGGGATTGTTACGGCGAGAGATGTAATTGGTAAAGATAGTCTAGAGCTAATCGACAAAGTAATGACGAGAAATCCGATATCCATCACACTTAAAACTAGCGTCGCCTCAGCAAGTCATCGCATGATTTGGGAAGGAATAGACTTGTTACCTGTAGTAGGTGATAACAATTCCTTAAAAGGTGTCATTAGTAGACAGGATGTGCTGAAAGCATTACAAGCGGCTTCACGACAGCCTCAAAACGGAGAAACAATAGACGATATTGTAAAGCAGCAAATTAAACTAATTTCTGCTGAAGAATACATTTTTGAGTTTATAGTAACTCCGCAGATGACGAACCATTATGGTGCTATGTCATATGGCGCATTCTCTATATTATTGACAGAAACAGGGGCCCAAACCTTGAAAATTCGAAAACGAGGAGAAAGCGTTGTAGAAAATATGACGATTTACTATACGAAGCCTATCCAGATAGAAAGTATTTTACGAATCCATGCTAAAGTATTAGAAATGAGCCGTAAAGTAGCAAAAATGGACATAGAAGTATTTAATGAGAAACAGTTAGTCGGAAAAGCAATGGTTACTTATCAAATGCTCGAACGATGAAAAAATGATGCAGCTTTATAGCTGCATCATTTCCAATTGAATATGTTATTTATTTAAATCTAATTCCTCTTGAACGAATTGTCCATAATGCTTGGATACTTTATAATTATGATACATAAAATATCCTCCCAGAAGGATAAAAATTGCGGAGATTACATATGTAAGAGTTGATGGGAACACGATAAGAAAATTTAATCCAAAAAAAAGTATAAATGCTCCCAAACAAATAGATGCTTTCGCGGCAAACCATTTTTTTCGAATAGGTAAAGTGGTGCGAAATTGTTTCGTTTTAAAATAAAAATACCAAACAAATGAAACAACGATGGCTAGTATAAAGATAAAATTAAGTATCATAATGGACCCCCAATAAAAGTTAAGCTTTCATTATTGTATAGGGAAATTTGTGAAAATGCGAATAGTAAATCTGATGAAGTGAGGGAACTTGAAATGAAAAGACAAATCATAGACACAATCGAACGCTATGACAAAATAATAATACATCGACATGTACGTCCCGATCCGGATGCATATGGATCTCAAATAGGATTAAAAGAACTCATTTCATTAAACTATCCAAATAAAAAAGTATTTGCTACTGGAATTCATGAAAATACTTTAGACTTTTTAGCTCGACCAGATAAAGTTTTAGATGAAGACTTTAAAGATGCTCTTATTATTGTTACAGACACGGCAAATACAGAAAGAATAGATGATGATCGTTATAAGCTAGGTAGTTATTTGATAAAAATAGATCATCACCCAAATGATGATGCTTATGGAGATTTACTCTGGGTTAACACAAGCGCGAGCTCGGTAAGTGAAATGATTTGTGAATTATTTGAAGAAGCGAAGGAATATAGAAGCTGGAAGTTGGATGCAAGTATTGCAAGATTATTATTTGCTGGAATTGTTGGTGACACAGGAAGATTTATGTTCCAAAGTACAACACTCCAAACAATGAAATATGCAGGACAATTGCTTTCTCATGGCTTTGATCGTACTGAACTGTTCAATGGTATGTATGAGGTTGAACGCAACTTACTTCATTTAAAAGGCTATGTATATGAAAACTTTAGCATGGATGAAAATGGTGTAGGTTTTGTTAAATTAACAAGAGAAATTTTACAAAAATACAATGTTGCAGAATCGGAAGCATCTCTATTGGTAAGTGCTTTAGCCGACGTAAAAGGTATGAGATGTTGGGTATTTTTTATCGAGGATGAAAAAGAAATTCGTGTTCGCCTTCGCTCAAAAGGTCCGATTATTAACGAAATAGCCAAAAAATATGGTGGTGGAGGACATCCACTAGCTTCAGGTGCTTCCGTAAAGTCGTGGGATGAAGCAGATGTTGTCATTAAGGATTTAAAAATGTTGTAAACAGAGGTGTCTTATATGGAAACAGTATATCCACAAATTGTAACATCAGCGGATATGCTGAAAAGTACAATACAACTGGACCAACTAATTCAAAAGTTGAAAAAGAATAATGCGAAGGCAGCCGCTATTACAAATAGTAAATTGTATGGCATGTTGCCTTTTTGGCATGAATTAAATAAACAACAAATTCACCCGGTGATAGGACTAACGATCAAGGTCCAATTAGAAACTCAAATATGTTCTATCATTTTATACGCAAAAAACAACAGAGGTTATGAAAATCTTTTGAAGATTACAAGTAGTCTAGAAACAAGAGAACTTTCCGAACTACCACTAAAATGGTTAATAGCTTATAAAGAAGGAATAATTGCAGTCTATTACAGTGAACAGCAATATTCGAAAGAAGTTTTAGCTGAATTAGCTAAAGTATTTCTTCCTTCTTTTCTGTTTGTAGGTATAGAGAGACCAAATGGAGTAATCAAGGAAAACGAACGTGAAATAATATCGATTGCAGATGAACTTTCTATTCCTATAACTACTTATCATATGAGTCGCTATATAGAAAAAGAGGATTCTTTTGCATTCGAAGTTTTAAATGCAATGGATCAATCCCTCAAAATGTCTGACATGAATCGTTTAAAACCTTCCACTAATTCTTATCACCTACTTTCAAACGAGGAGTGGCTGAATTGGTTTTCAGATGTTCCAAATTGGCTTGACAATACAAAAAAAATGCTAGAAAGCTGCCACTTATCATTCGAACAACCTACCCACCATATGCCGAAATTCCCTCTACCTCCAAACGTATTGGCAAAAGACCATTTACGACAACTTTGCGAAGAGGGTTTAACAAAACGAGTACAAAACGTAACGACCGAATATGTGGAGCGTCTACAGTATGAACTTAACGTTATAAGTCAAATGAAGTATGATGATTATTTTCTAATAGTGCAGGATTTTATGAAGTTTGCAAAACAGGCTGGAATATTAACAGGACCAGGACGAGGATCTTCTGCAAGTTCCCTTGTAGCTTATTCTCTTAGTATTACAGATGTAGATCCACTTGAATACGGTCTTTTGTTTGAACGGTTTTTAAATCCGGAACGTATTACTTTGCCAGATATTGATATTGATTTTGCCGATTCAAAAAGAATGGAAGTTATACAATACGTCGTTGAAAAGTATGGCAAACAACATGTGTCCCAAATAATCACTTTCGGTACTCTTTCAGCTAAAGCTGTGGCGCGTGAAGTGGCAAGGGTGTTTGGGTTTGAATCTTCTACATTAGAAGCTATCTCATCCTTTATTCCATCCAAGCCTGGCATTACTTTAAAAGAGGCTTATGAGCAATCACAAAAGTTAAGAGAGTTTATACAAACAGAAGAAATCCGAAAAAAATGGTTCCAAGTCGCTCTTGGATTAGAAGGATTACCGAGAAATGCTTCCACTCATGCAGCTGGTGTAGTACTTTCACCAAGTCCACTTGTAGACGTAGTACCGATCCAGAGTGGCCATGATGATATATATTTAACGCAGTGGCCTATGAAAGAAGTCGAGCAGGTAGGCTTATTGAAAATGGATTTTCTTGGGTTGAGGAACTTGACCATTATAGAGAGAATTCTATTTTTAATCAATAAAAAAACGACAACCAAAGTCACATTAGCGGCTATTCCTTTGAATGATCAACCTACCTTTCAAATGCTTCAAAATGGGGACACAACAGGTGTCTTCCAACTTGAATCTGCAGGTATGCGAAATGCCTTAAGGCAAATAAAACCCTCAAAATTTGAGGATATTGTAGCGGTTAATGCTTTATTTAGACCAGGGCCAATGGACAGTATTCCATTGTACGCAAAAAGAAAATTAGGACAGCAGGCTGTAACATATGAACATCCAGTGCTTGAACCAATTTTACGAGAAACTTATGGCATCATCGTCTATCAAGAGCAAATCATGCAAATTGCCTCACAAATGGCTGGTTTTACATTCGGAGAAGCGGATTTGTTACGACGAGCAGTTAGTAAAAAAAATCGTGAAATCTTACAAAAAGAACGAGCTCATTTCGTTCAAAAGGCTATACAACTTGGTCATACACAGGAGGCTGCCTCGACTGTATACGACTTAATCGTTCGTTTTGCAGATTATGGATTTCCAAAGAGTCATGCAGTAGCCTATAGTGTTATTTCGTACCAAATGGCTTATTTAAAAACTCATTTCCCTGTTCCATTTTACTGTGCATTATTAAGTACTGCAGTTGGAAATCAGGAAAAAATAAATCAACTTTTAATGGAAATGAAACAAAAAAATATTAGCGTGTTACCTCCTTCCATTTATAAAAGCCAACTATCTTTTTCTGTTGAAAGTGGTGGTGTTCGTTTTGGCTTAAATGCTATTAAAGGGGTGTCTCAGGCATTTATAAAGAAATTAAAACAGCAAAGATTGAACAGAACTTCTAACTGGGATGATATTTTCGATTTTGCCGCCGATCTTACTGCAGTCCATTTTACTAGAAAAAATGTGGAGCCACTTATTAAGGCTGGTGCTTTAGATGAATTTGATGAAGAACGGTCCACGTTGCTCGCCACGTTAGATGCTGCTGTAAAATATGCGGAGCTTGTAAGCCCTACGGAAGAGAGTGATTTGTTTAACGGAGATGCTTCTCATTTTGGAAAATCTAAATATATACAAACGGAACCATTACCCTTAATGATGAAGCTTCAATTTGAGAAAGATGTGTTAGGTCAATATTTTTCTGAGCATCCTACAGTTTCCATTAAAAGAAATCATCCTGATCAAATAGCTAGTATATGGAACGTTCAACAAGCACAAAAAGAATGGAAAGTAAAAATAATTGGTCTCATCGAAGAAATAAAAAGGATAAGAACAAAAAAGGGTGAATCAATGGCATTTGTTACATTACAAGATGATACTGGAAGTATTTCGGTAACTCTTTTTCCTGAAGAATATGCGAAATATAATGCTTTGTTGAAAGAAATGTCAATTATTGTCGTTGAAGGAAAATCAGAACGTAGAAATGGGAATACACAAATAATAGGAAAATCACTTTGGAATTAGAACTGTACAATTTTGTACAGTTTTTTCTTTACGTTTTATTAATAATTTTGTATGCTATTAGTTATGAGTGGTCAGACCACTTTGAAATTAATGGAAGTGTGAGGATGTATGATTCCAAAAAATAATTCCAGCAAAATGTTTTTAGAGATAGTAAAACAATTAAGAGATCTTATTAACGAGGAGAATGTAGCAGTTGGCGGAAAATTGCCATCCGAGAGAGAATTGGCGGAACGATTGCAAGTAGGCAGGTCAACTGTAAGGGAAGCACTTAGAAGTTTAGAATTACTTGGGTTAATTGAAACAAGAAGAGGAGAAGGAACTTTTCTTTCTGATTTTCGTAAACATCAATTAGTAGAACTACTGTCTACATTTATTTTACAGGAATCTAAATCTAAAGAAGACGTACACAAGACAAGAGAAACTTTAGAAAAAGAAGCAGTTCGTACAATATGTGTTTCAGATAGCTTGTCTAAACATTCTATATGGGACTCATTCCTAATTAGATTAAATAATGAAGAGGTTTTACGTGAGGATATCATTCGAGAAATAATTATTATTTCCGATAATCGGCTTACTTTAAAAATATGGTTTTTATTAAAACAATTTGCTGGAGAGCCTTATAAGAATCAGATGTCTTTAAAGGAAAAAGACATTTGGATCCAGCTGTTAAATAGCTTAAAAAATGGCGATGAAGTTAGTACTATAAATTTATACATCCAATGGCTAGCTATCATCCCAACCGATCAAATTAGTTTATAGTCATCGATACCTTGAGCTTTTCTTAGGAATAGGGGAGAGAATAAATGATACGAGATATTTTTAGAAAAAATCATAAAAAGAAATATGCAACAATACCTGATCAAGCTAATAAAGAAGTTCCGGAAGGGATTATGATGAAATGTCCTGAGTGTAGAAAGAATGTTTTTACAAAGGACTTAATGAAAAACTTAAAAGTTTGCCCTTCTTGTGATCACCATATGAAAATGACAGCTTTTGAACGAGTTGAAATTTTTTTAGATGATAATTCATTTGAAAGTTTAGATGATCATTTGCAAACGGATAATCCGCTTAACTTTCCAGGCTATACCGAAAAAATTAAATCTGACGCTAAAAAAACAGGCATAAATGAAGCTGTGTTAACAGGCGTTGGAGAAATTGAAGGACAAAAAGTAGTCGTAGCTATCATGGATTCACACTTTAGAATGGGTTCTATGGGTTCAGTAGTTGGAGAAAAAATAACGAGAGCAATAGAAAAAGCTACAATGCTAAAAGTACCTTTTATTATTTTCACAGCTAGCGGTGGAGCTAGAATGCAAGAAGGTGTTTTATCCTTAATGCAAATGGCGAAAACATCCGTTGCTCTTAGAAGACATAGCGATCATGGACTTTTATATATTTCGATATTGACTCATCCAACAACAGGTGGAGTTTCAGCTAGTTTCGCTTCTGTTGGTGATATTAACCTAGCAGAACCAAAAGCATTAATTGGATTTGCGGGTCGTCGGGTAATTGAACAAACAGTACGTGAAAAATTACCTGAGAATTTTCAGACAGCTGAATTTTTATTGGATCATGGCCAACTAGATGCAGTAATTCACAGAAAAGATATGCGTTCAACTGTAGCTTCACTTGTGAAAATGCATGTACAAAAGGAGGTTACATCATGGTAAAAGCATTACCATTTGAAGAGCCTATTGTTCAACTAAAATTAAAAATTGATGAACTAAAAGAGTATACCCTGAACACAGAAATAGATATGACAGAAGAAATAGAGAAATTAGAAGAGAGATTAGAAAAACTAGAACATGATATTTATGAAAATATGCAGCCTTGGGACCGTGTTCAAGTTGCTCGACATCCTAATCGCCCTACGACAAAAGATTATATTAAACTAATATTTTCTGATTTTATAGAGCTTCATGGGGATCGTTTATTTGGAGATGATGCTG
Organism: Psychrobacillus sp. FJAT-21963; assembly: GCF_001420585.1. NCBI lineage: Bacteria > Bacillati > Bacillota > Bacilli > Caryophanales > Bacillaceae > Psychrobacillus > Psychrobacillus sp. FJAT-21963. Next base: position 116,997 of record NZ_LJIY01000014.1, read on the forward strand.
CAATCATCGCTGGTATTTGCCAACTAGATGGTAAACCTTTAACAATTATCGGTCATCAACGAGGACTTGATACAAAAGAAAATATTAAACGGAATTTTGGTATGCCACATCCAGAAGGCTATCGGAAAGCACTTCGTTTAATGAAGCAAGCAGAAAAATTCAACCGTCCGATTATTTGTTTTATAGATACTAAAGGGGCTTACCCTGGTAAAGCTGCAGAAGAGAGAGGACAAAGTGAAGCTATTGCTAGAAATTTAGTAGAAATGGCTGGACTTAAAGTGCCTGTTATCAGTGTAGTAATTGGAGAAGGTGGAAGTGGTGGTGCACTAGCATTAGGGGTTGCAAATCATATCCATATGCTGGAGAACTCTACTTATTCTGTTATCTCACCGGAAGGAGCAGCATCTATTCTTTGGAAAGACGCAGCTCTAGCTCAACAAGCAGCTGAAGCAATGAAAATCACAGCACCCGATTTAAAGGAAATGAAGATTATAGATCAAGTTATTAAAGAGGTGCATGGTGGTGCTCATCGAGATCCAGAAAAACAGGCTACTTTTTTGAAGGAAGCTCTGATAACATCCCTACAACAATTAACTAAATTATCCTCTGAAGAGCTAATTGAGGATAGATATAATAAATTTAAAAATATCGGAGTTTTTAGTGAGTGAAATGCGTCTTTTCAGACGCATTTTTTATGTTAAGCTTAGAGTAGTAAATACCTAGTGGAGGGATCATTGTGAAGCGTATCGGTGTATTGACAAGTGGGGGAGATGCTCCAGGCATGAATGCAGCAATTCGTGCAGTAGTAAGAAAAGCAATATATGAAGGTTTAGAAGTAGTAGGTATTTTTCATGGTTATCAGGGATTAATCGATGGAAATATGGAACTTTTAGATTTAGGTTCGGTTGGAGATATTATTCAACGAGGTGGAACCAAACTTTATTCTGCGCGTTGCCCTGAATTTAGAACAGAAGAGGGACAACAAAAAGCTATGGAGCAATTAAAAGCAAATGGAATTGAGGGGTTAGTCGTTATTGGGGGAGATGGTTCTTACAGAGGTTCCATGACTCTAACGAAAAATGGCTTTCCTTGTGTTGGAATTCCGGGGACCATTGATAATGATATTCCAGGGACGGATTATACACTTGGTTTTGATACAGCTTTAAATACAGTTATCGAATGTATTGATAAAATAAGGGATACAGCAACTTCACATGATCGAACATTCATCGTCGAGGTAATGGGTAGAGATGCAGGAGATTTAGCTTTATGGGCAGGTCTTGCTGGCGGAGCTGAAACAATTATAATTCCAGAGGTAGACTATAATATAGATGAAGTTGTAGAAAGATTAAAAAGTGGATCTGCTCGTGGTAAAAAGCACAGTATTATTATAGTTGCTGAAGGTGTAATGAGTGGATCTGAATTTGCAGCTAAATTGATGGAAAAAGCAAATATAGAAACACGTGTCTCCGTTTTAGGCCATATTCAACGTGGTGGTTCTCCAACTGGTCGTGACCGTGTATTGGCAAGTATGTTTGGAGCTAAAGCGGTTGAAGTATTACTAGCTGGCCATGGAGGTCGTGCAGTTGGCATACAGAATCATCAAGTGGTAGACTATGATATGAATGAAGCTTTTGAAAAGAGTGAAGTTTTTGATTCAGTAATGTATCAATTATCGAAGGAATTATCCATCTAATTATTATCTTCTTGAAAGAAAGGACTTGTATATGAGAAAAACTAAAATAGTATGTACGATTGGACCGGCTAGTGAATCAGAAGAAATGTTAAAACAATTAATTGGAGCAGGCATGAATGTCGCTCGATTAAATTTTTCACATGGCAGTCATGAAGAGCACGCCGCTAGAATCCAAAAGATAAGAGAAGTATCAAACAAAGCAGGTAAAATTGTAGGGATCTTACTTGATACAAAAGGACCTGAAATTCGAACACATAAAATGGAGAATGATGCTATTGAGTTAGTATCTGGTCAAACAATTGAAATATCTATGAACGAAGTATTAGGTAGTAAAGAACGTTTTTCGATTACATATGAAAAATTGATCGAGGATGTTCAAGTGGGCTCGATTATTTTACTTGATGATGGATTAATTGAATTAGTAGTTACTAAAATAGATGTGAATGAAGGTATTATCACTACATTTGTACAAAATGCTGGAACACTAAAAAATAACAAAGGCGTTAATGTTCCTGGAGTATCAGTGCAATTACCTGGAATTACAGAAAAAGATGCAAAAGACATTTTATTTGGAATTGAACAAGGTGTCGATTTTATCGCAGCATCATTTGTTCGTCGAGCAAAAGATGTACTAGAAATAAGAGAGCTACTGGAAAATAATAATGGTTCACATATTCAAATTATCCCTAAGATTGAAAATCAAGAAGGGGTAGACAATATAGATGAAATTATTCAAGTTTCAGATGGCTTAATGGTAGCTAGGGGCGATCTTGGTGTAGAAATTCCTGCCGAAGAGGTTCCTTTAGTTCAAAAGAGTCTTATTCAAAAATGTAATAATGCTGGAAAGCCAGTCATTACTGCTACCCAAATGTTAGACTCTATGCAGCGTAATCCAAGACCTACTAGAGCAGAAGCAAGTGATGTTGCAAATGCTATATTAGATGGCACAGATGCGATTATGCTTTCTGGTGAAACCGCAGCTGGCCTATACCCGGTAGAATCAGTTCAAACAATGGATAAAATAGCTAAAAGAACTGAAAATGCAATTGACTATCGTTCGATTGTTACTAAACTAAGTAAAGGACGAGAAGTAAACTTAACGGATGCAATTGGTCAAGCAGTGGCACATACTGCTATTAACTTAAAAGTAAAAGCGGTAATTGCACCGACTGAGAGTGGACACACAGCTAAAATGATTTCAAAATTTAGACCAGGTGTGCCTATTATTGCAGTAACATCGTCTACACAGCCTTCTAGAAAGTTAACACTCGTTTGGGGTGTTTATCCGATAGTTGGTAAGAAGGCATATTCAACTGATGAGGTTTTAGAGGTTGCAGTAGAAGAAAGTATTCTTCATCATTATGTAACGCATGGTGATTTAGTAGTAATTACTGCTGGTGTACCTGTTGGAGAAGCAGGAACAACTAACTTGATGAAAGTTCATGTTATAGGAGATATGGTTGCTAAAGGACAAGGGATTGGCAAACTAACTGCTTATGGAAAAGCGGTTGTCGTGAACAATTCAAGAGAGCTATTAGGTCAAGATACCTCTAATAGCATTATTGTAACAATTGGTTCTGATCGTGAAATGATTCCTGCGATCGAGAACTGTAAGGGACTTATTACAGAAGAAGGTGGCTTAACAAGCCATGCTGCTGTAGTTGGGTTAAGTTTAGGGATTCCAGTTATTGTTGGAGTTAATAATGCAACAAAATTAATTAAAAATGGACAAGAGCTTACGATAGACGCGGAAAGTGGAGTTATTTATCACGGAAAAGCAAGTATCATTTAAATTGTCTACAGATAATATTAAAAATTGCCTCACCATAATTGGTGGGGCAATCATTCTATATAGAAGGTGAATATATGAAATGGATCATTGGATTGCTTATCATCATTCCAGCAATAGAATTATATATATTACTTTTGTCTGGTAAATCAATTGGTGTAGGTTTTACAATTCTGCTTATACTAGCAACAGGAATTGCTGGTGCTTTTTTAGCAAAAAAACAAGGGATGAAAGCTTACCGTGAAGTTTCCGATAGCATTAAAAACCGTCAAGCACCTGGAGATGCGGCTATAAATGGCCTGTGTGTATTTGTTGGTTCAATTTTAGTTATCCTACCAGGTTTTATTTCTGACGTTCTTGGATTTTTACTTTTGATTGGTCCAACAAGAAAGTTATTCAAACCAATAATTTATAAGTGGATTCGGAAAAAAATGAAAAACGGTCAAGTAATTGTTATGAAGTCCTCGTGAGACCGCTCCATCTGGTTGCAAGCAAATATATAAAAGGACTAAATAAAATTCCGATAAACCCAAATATTAAAATGGCTGCCGCGCTAAGAAAGAATACGTGGACAGCCTTTATTTGCATAGAGGAAGACCATAACATAGACTCTACGATATGCCGTGTTAACTGGACAAATAAATATAAAAGCAAAATAATGAGCCCAAACGTATGTTGTTCCAATAAGAAAAAGTAAATACTAAGAGGAATTAAAATTATGCCAATGCCTAAAAAAGGAAGACTATCAACCAAGGAAATAAGAAATGCATATTTAAATGGTTGTTGAAAGCCTAATACAACAAATCCAATTGATAAAAGGAAGAAAGTTAAAATATATAGCTTTAAACCTACAGAAATAAAATTATTCATCACAACTGAAACCTTCACTAATACCCTTTCACAAAGTCCTCTAGCCTTTTTTGGAAAATAAACTAGAAACCAATGACGGTCTTTCCCAGATTCATATAATGAAAAAAAGAGTGCAATGATAAAGAGAAACAACTCAAAAAAATAAGAAGGCAAGTGAGTGAGGTAGATTAAAAGCTCATTCATAAATTTATTTAATAATGTTTGAAATTTCCCTTCAAACATTAAAAAGATAGGATGTTTTTGAATTTCTACTACTGGTAACTTCACAATATAATCGTGAATTAGCGGAATAAGATCAATGAGTGTTTGTACCAAATATAAAATTAACAATATACAGCCAGATAAAATAAATACTTCTGTTAAAAATACACTAAAGATAATTGGAAGTTTAAACTTCTTATAAAAGAGATTAGTTATTGGAAATAAAAAATATCCTAATATAATTGCTAGAGTTAAAGGATAAGCGATAATTGAAATAAGTATAATTATTCCAATCGGCATCCATTTCCCAAAAAAATCTTCCTTATTTATTTGAAAACCAATCATTTTCATCCAATCTTTTCAAATATTTAGTAGATTAGTAATTATTTTTTTGATAAATTTAAGCGTTTTCATTCACAAATTAGCCAAACTTGATTATAATGAATTAGTAAGCATTGATAAGATACATATTATATTCAGATAAATTCTTATCATCTTTTTTAGGTGATTAATAATTTAATCTGAAAAAGAGGGAGAGATTAAAATGACAACAACTCGTGGATTAGAAGGGGTTGTAGCTACGCAGTCTGCTATCAGTTCAATTATTGATGACACACTAACTTACGTAGGCTATGATATTGATGATTTAGCTGTAAATGCGAGCTTTGAAGAGGTAGTATTCTTACTTTGGAATAAACGTCTACCTAAAGCAAATGAATTGGAAGAATTAAAACAACTACTTGCTAATAACATGGCAGTTCCTCAAGAAGTACTTAACCATTTCAAATCTTATCCAATATCAAAAGTTCACCCAATGTCGGCTCTAAGAACTGCTGTATCTATGTTAGCATTATATGATGATGCTGCTGAGGATATGTCCGAAGAGGCGAACTACTTAAAAGCTATCCAACTTCAAGCTAAACTTCCAACATTAGTTACAGCATTCTCTCGAGTACGTAAAGGACTAGAACCAGTTGCTCCAAAAACAGACTTAGGTTATGCTGCAAACTTCTTGTACATGCTTAATGGCGAACTTCCAGAAGAAATTGAAGTGGAAGCATTCAATAAAGCATTAGTACTTCATGCAGATCATGAACTAAATGCTTCTACCTTTACAGCACGTGTATGTGTTGCGACACTTTCAGATATATATTCAGGTGTAGTAGCAGCAATCGGAGCTCTTAAAGGACCACTACATGGTGGAGCAAACGAACAAGTTATGAAAATGTTAACAGAAATCGGTTCTGTTGATAATGTAGAAAAAGTTATTAATACAAAACTAGAAAACAAAGAAAAAATCATGGGCTTTGGTCACCGAGTTTATAGAAAAGGTGATCCACGTGCAAAACATTTACGTGAAATGTCTCAAAAATTAACTGCTCTTCGTGGTGAGTCAAAATGGTACGACATGTCTGTAAAAATCGAAGAAATCGTTACTGGTCAAAAGAATTTACCACCTAACGTAGATTTCTATTCAGCATCCGTATATCATTCTCTTAATATCGATCACGATTTATTTACTCCAATTTTTGCTGTTTCTCGTGTTTCTGGGTGGACTGCTCATATTTTAGAGCAATATTCAGATAACCGTCTAATTCGCCCACGTGCTGAATATGTAGGACCTGGAATGCAAAAATATGTACCAATCGATGAAAGATAATGAAAAATAATAGCGTTTCATGATAAAATTAGGGCTGAACACATTTGTGTTTATAGCCCTATGATTATGATAGTAGGAGGAAATATAAAATGACAACTGGCAAAATCACAGTAGAAAACGGTGTACTTAACGTACCAAACACAGCAATAATCCCTTTTATTGAAGGTGATGGAACAGGTCCAGATATTTGGGCTGCAGCATCAAGAGTTTTAGAAGCATCTGTAGAAAAAGCATACAATGGCGAGAAAAAAATTGAGTGGAAAGAGGTTCTTGCTGGTCAAAAAGCATTCGATCAAACGGGTGAATGGTTACCTCAAGAAACTTTAGATGTTATCAATGAATATTTAATTGCAATCAAAGGACCACTTACTACACCAATCGGTGGTGGTATTCGTTCTTTAAACGTTGCACTACGTCAAGAACTTGATCTATATACTTGTCTTCGTCCTGTTCGTTATTTCACTGGAGTACCTTCACCAGTTAAACGTCCAGAAGATACAGATATGGTAATCTTCCGTGAAAACACAGAAGATATCTATGCTGGTATCGAGTATGCAAAAGGAACTGATAACGCAAAAAAACTAATAGAATTCTTGCAAACAGAATTTGGTGTTAAAAATATTCGTTTCCCTGAGACTTCTGGTATCGGCATCAAACCTATTTCAGAAGAAGGAACTAAACGTTTAGTTCGCGCTGCTTTAAACTATATTATTAAAGAAGGTCGTACTTCTTTAACACTTGTGCACAAAGGGAACATTATGAAGTTCACAGAAGGCGCATTTAAAAACTGGGGTTATGAAGTTGCTGAACAAGAATTTGGCGATAAAGTATTTACTTGGAATCAATATGACAAAATTAAAGAAGAGCAAGGAACAGAAGCTGCTGATAAAGCACAATCTGATGCACTTGCATCTGGTAAAATCTTAGTGAAGGATTCAATTGCTGATATCTTCTTACAACAGATTTTAACTCGTCCAAAAGAGTTCGATGTAGTTGCTACAATGAATTTAAATGGAGATTATATTTCTGATGCACTTGCTGCTCAGGTTGGTGGTATTGGTATTGCTCCTGGTGCTAATATTAACTACGTGTCTGGACATGCTATTTTCGAAGCAACTCACGGAACTGCTCCTAAATATGCTGGTTTAGATAAAGTTAACCCATCATCGGTTATCCTTTCTGGTGTGTTAATGCTTGAACATTTAGGTTGGAATGAAGCTGCTAAACTAATCATGGATTCAATGGAAAAAACTATTGCTTCTAAAGTAGTTACTTATGACTTTGCTCGTCTTATGGATGGGGCAACAGAAGTAAAATGTTCTGAATTCGCGGATGAACTAATTAAAAATATGTAAGATTTTACGAAATTGGGTTTACCGGGGGAGGATTTTCCTTCCCTTTACATATGATTAAAAGGAGAGTTTTCAATGACATTAAAACGTAATAAGATCTCAGTTATTGGTGGCGGCTTTACAGGTGCTACAACTGCATTCTTGCTTGCACAGAAAGAACTTGGAGATATTGTTTTAGTTGACATTCCTCAAGCTGAAAATCCAACAAAAGGGAAAGCTTTAGACATGGCTGAAGCTGCTCCTGTTCAAGGTTTTGATGCTAAAATTGTTGGTACTTCAAACTATGAGGATACAAAAGACTCTGACTTAGTAATTATCACAGCTGGTATTGCACGTAAACCCGGTATGAGCCGTGATGATTTAGTTCAAACAAACCAAAAAGTAATGAAAGCAGTAACAGGTGAGATTGTTAAATATTCACCGAATACAACGATCATTGTATTAACAAACCCAGTAGATGCTATGACATATACTGTATATAAAGAATCAGGTCTTCCAAAAGAACGTGTAATTGGGCAATCTGGCGTGCTGGATACGGCTCGTTTCCGTACATTTGTAGCAGAAGAATTAAATCTGTCTGTTAAAGATGTAACTGGTTTCGTACTAGGTGGACATGGCGATGATATGGTTCCTTTAGTTAGATATTCTTATGCAGGTGGTATTCCATTAGAAACACTAATCGATGCTGCTCGTTTGGAAGAAATCGTGGATCGTACTCGTAAAGGCGGGGCTGAAATCGTTAACCTGCTTGGTAATGGTTCTGCTTACTATGCCCCGGCTGCATCATTAGTCGAAATGGCCGAAGCGATTCTTAAAGATCAAAAACGTGTTTTACCATCTATCGCGTATTTAGAAGGCGAGTATGGTATGGACGGAATTTATCTTGGAGTTCCAACGGTATTAGGTGCTAGTGGTATTGAAAAAATTATTGAACTTGAATTAACTGAAGATGAGAAAGCTTTATTAAACAAATCAGCTGAATCAGTTAAAGCAGTTATGAACATACTAGCTTAATTTTGTATCAAAGAAATCGAGTGGGGAAACCTACTCGATTTTTTTATGCAATAATAAAGGACTTGCATATAGCCCTTTGCTTCTCATCAGTTTCAAATTTTTCCTAAAGAGATGGACTGATAATTGATTTTTCATGATTGATAGGAAATAACTTAAGGTATCTCAGGCATTAATCTAACTTAGGCAAATTTAATAACCCTATAATAAGTATTATTACTAAGGTGGATGTAATGTTATTTGCTGATTTAAGAAAAATAGTAAGCACAAATCTAATAGAATGAAATATAGCCACCGAAATTGTATCTTCGGGAGCTAACAAATGAATAGGACAGGGTATATTCACTCATTATCCAAACAACTATAATCCAGTTCCTAAAAGTTGCAGGATGTTGACGGACAGACGACAGCCACCAAATTACCAAAAAAGGAGAGGAGGGTCTTGACAGTAGTCACGACCCTCCTCTCCTAAAAATATTCGGTAATGTAATTGCGACAGTCCTGTCCAAAGCACTCCGGAAATATTTGAAACTGGTGTTTTTTTAAAAAATCACGACGGTTTTCTTATTATTTTAGTATAGGATATCCTAGTTATTAGGTCCTTTATTTCTAATACATAGAGGCGCTTGCGCTTATCTTATACTTATTGTTAAGATAGAGGTAGTATACGGATTGGGGGAGACGTATTGTTATTAGGGAAAACGCGCAAAATAGGTAGAAGAATAGAAGAGATCACTATTGGTGAGAAATTAACTATAACTGAGAAGATGGACGATAAGGATTTGCTTTTATATTTAGGGTTAACAAATGATAGTAATCCATTATATATACAGCATGATTTTGCATCTCAATCGGTCTATGAGAAACCAATTGTTCCGCCAATTATGCTCACAGGAGTAATTACTTCTGCAATTTCCAAATACTTACCTGGACCAGGTTCTTATTTAAAAAGACAATCATTAGCATTTCCTATACCAACCTATCATTATTCTGTTATTGATTTTACTTTCGAGGTTAAAGAAGTACATATGAATACAAACGAAATAGTAATTCAAGTAATTGCTCAAAATGAGGATGAACAAATAGTAGTGGAAGGGATTTTCCATGTTTCTCCACAACTCTTGGTCAATTGATTTGGAATGGGGGTTTCAAATCAACTTGGAGGCGAAAAAATGAAAAGAGTATTAGTCGTTGATGATGAAAGTTCAATCGTAACATTATTAAAATATAATTTAGAAGAAGCTGGTTTTGAAGTAATTACAGCGATGGATGGCTTAGAGGGCTTAAATCTTGCATTGAATGAACATCCTGATGTTATTGTGTTAGACTGGATGCTACCATATAAGGATGGTATGGAAATCTGTAAAGAGCTTCGCATCAGTAAAATACAAACACCTATAATCATGCTAACAGCAAAAGATGAAGAATTTGATAAAGTTCTTGGTTTAGAATTAGGTGCTGACGACTATATGACAAAACCTTTTAGTCCAAGAGAAGTTACCGCACGAGTAAAAGCGATGATTCGACGCTCAGGTATGGCTAGCGATGCAGCTAATACAGAACCTAAACATACTGAGGAATCATATGTTTTTGGTCCTCTACAAGTATTTCCTGAGCGATTTGAGGTTTTATTAAGCAATGAACCAATTGAATTCACACCGAAAGAATTTGAGCTACTTGTTTATTTAATTGAAAACAAAAATAGAGTCTTAACTCGAGATCAACTTTTAAGTGCAGTATGGAATTATGATTTTGCTGGGGATACTCGAATTGTAGATGTTCATATTAGTCACTTAAGAGACAAAATTGAAGAAAATAGTAGAAAGCCGATTTATATTAAAACAATAAGAGGTCTTGGGTATAAATTTGAGGAGCCAAAGACTAAATGAAAACCTATCAATCACGAATTTTGAGAACTTATTCTATATTAATTGGGGTAATCTTAGCTGGACTAGGCATCGTTCTTGGTCAGCTTTTTCCTATTTTCGTGGACCATTCTGCAAATAAGATAGTGGACTCAAAAATAGAGTCTGTTTCAACTTTTTTAGAAACGACAGAACTTTCAAAAGATGAACAAGTGAAAATTAATCAGTTAATTTCTTCTGAGCTCAAAGGGGAGAACTTAGTTGAGGAGCAATCGCTTTGGTTATTTTTGTTCTTTACTTTACTAGCAGCGTTTCTTATTGCATTATTTCTTGGAGCTAGTATATTTAGAAAATATGCTCAACCGATTGAACATTTGACAGAGACAGCTATGGAACTTGCCCGAGGAAACTATCGGATTAGAGCATTCGAAGATGACTTTTCAGGTATGTCGAAATTAAGTAATTCTCTCAATATTCTCGCACGTAATTTACATGATATTTCTGTTATGCGGGAAACAGAAAAAGAGCGTTTAAAAACGTTAATAGAAAATATGGGCAGTGCATTAATTATGATTGATCGAAATGGATTAATTACGATAGTTAATCGCTCATTTCTACAACAATTACAAATTTCCTTAGATAATGTAGATGGAAAGCTTTTTCGTAAAATTGGCTTGCCTGAAAAAATAGAAGAGTTTATAGATAAGCTTTTTCTGACAGAGTCTTCGAGTCGTGAACAAATTCAAATCAAGCGTGATCTTCATACTTATTACATGGATGCATATGGTGCACCAGTTATAGGAGAACACGGTAGATGGCTTGGAATAGTCGTTGTTATGCACGATATTACTGAGCTTATTAAATTGGAACAAATCCGCAAAGATTTTGTTGCCAATGTTTCACATGAATTAAAGACACCTGTTACATCTATAAAAGGATTCTCAGAAACTCTATTATTTGGAGCTTACAAAAACGAAGAAACATTACTTTCTTTTCTAGAAATTATCCATAAAGAAAGTAATCGATTACAAATGTTAATTAACGATTTACTGGATTTATCTAAAGTAGAGCAAGTTGGGTATGAAATATCCTTAAAGAAAGTCAGGCTAACAGATATTTTAGAGCGTGGTCTTGAAATGACCGCACACTTAGTAGAAGAAAAAGATATGAAACTAGAAACGACGGTAGATGATTCTGTCCATGTTTTAGGGGATATGAATCGTCTCATACAAATAATGATGAATTTACTTGCAAATGGGATTACGTATTCTCCAGAGAATACTACGGTTCGTGTAAATATATTCAAAAATGAACAGTATGGAATCTTTCAAATACAAGATGAAGGCATAGGTATAAGCAAGTCAGAGATAAATAGAATCTTTGAACGTTTTTACCGTGTGGATCGAGCTCGAAGTAGAAATTCGGGGGGGACAGGTCTAGGGCTAGCAATAGTTAAACATCTCGTGGAAGCACACCATGGATTAATAAAAGTAGAAAGTGAAGTAGGAAAAGGTACAACATTTACTGTATATATTCCTATTGCTAAAAGTTAACGGAGGTTTTTATGAACAATCAACCCTTTATTCCAATTATTATCGGCACAGACATAAATGCATATAACATGGCGATTTCCTTTCATGAAGAATACAATATAAAGCCAATTTTAGTTGGTAAGGAAGAAATGTCATTTACAAAGTGGAGTAATATTATTGAACATACTGAAATTCACTCTAATCTTTGGGACAAATCAGCGTTTGTCGCAGTTTTAACTCAAGTTGCTGAAAAGTATAATACACCTGGAAAACAATTGCTTCTCATTGGAACGAACGATTTCTATGTGCGATTGATTATTGAACATGCAGATGCATTGAAAAAGATGTATGTCTTTAACTACATGTCAGAAGAACTGATGAATAATCTACTTGTTAAGTCCAACTTTTATAAGCTTTGTGAAGAACATGGTATTGATTCTCCAAAAACATATTATTATTCATGTTTGAAAAAGGAAGCTTTCACAGAAGAAGTATTATTCCCTTTAATTATCAAACCAAGTAATGGAGTTCAATATTACAAGAACAAATTCGAGGGACAACAAAAGGTATATAGAGTTGAAAATAGAGAAGAGCTTAACACTGTAATTAACCAAGTTAATGCTAGTGGATATGAAGAGGATCTAATTATTCAGGATTATATTCCTGGAGATGATACTTATATGTGGGATTCCGTTATTTATATTAGTTCGAATGGGAAAGCTCAATTAAGTACATTTGCACAAGTTGTTTTACAAGAACATACAGTTACTGCAATTGGTAACTATACAGCTCTTATTACAAGATATAACGAGGAAATAATGAATAAATTGCAATACTTCTTAGAAGCTGTTGGTTATGTTGGGTTTGCAAACTTTGATCTAAAATATGATGAGCGAGATGGTAAGTTTAAGGTATTTGAAGTGAATATTAGACAAGGCCGTTCCAGCTATTATACTACAGCTCTGGGACATAATATGGCTCGCTATTTTGTTGATGACGTCATCTATAAAAAGGAAAAGCCTCTAACATTATTAAATGAGCATTATTTATTTACAGTTGTACCTAAAATAGTTCTGAGAAAATTTGTAGAGAATAAAGAAATTAAACAAGAAGTAGAGCAACTTATAAGAGAAGGGAAATGGGGGAATCCATTATTTTATAAGAAAGATACCCATTTAACACGAAAACTATTTCTAATTGCTCGACAGTTTAATTATTATAAAAAGTATAAAAATAATAATTGGTGAATGAAAATTTACAGTATATTCACAATGTATTTACAATCGTCTGCTACATTTAAATAGACCCCTTTTCCAAATGATTTACCTAAAAAAGCTAGCCTAGTGCTAGCTTTTTTACTGTCTAAATAAGTATTAACATAGCTACTAAATAATTTAGAATGCGAGGGTTGTGACCTTATTCATGCCACTCGCATATTTTGAGAATTGTGTAGGGACGTAACGTATAGGGAGAACTACCCTTTTGTTTATTTATTTTTGAAACCTATTACACTGTTGTTCCGTAAATGAGTTATACATAGAAAGGGGAAAAGATATGAGCACAAAGAGATTAATTTCTATTATCCTAGTTTCATTCATTGGAATCATTTTATTATCTGCTATTTTTACGTCTTGGTATACCGTAGATGAATCAGAACAAGCAATCGTTATAACATTTGGTGAAGCAAGCGACCCTATTACAGAATCAGGTCTAAAATTTAAGATGCCTTGGCCTATTCAAAAAGTTGAAAAGTTATCAAAAGAAACTTTTAGTCTTCAATTTGGTTATAAGCAGACACCGGATGGAGAGGTAACATCTTTTGATAAAGATACTAAAATGATTACAGGGGATGACAATATCGTGCTAACTGATTTAGTCGTTCAATGGAAAATCACTGATCCAAAAGCTTATTTATTCAACTCAGAAAGTCCACAAGATCTTTTACATGACGCAACTTCGGCCTCCATTCGTTCCGTTATTGGTAACTCTAAAATTGATGATGCTTTAACTTCAGGAAAAGCACAAATTGAGGCGGATACGATAGAATTACTTGGTTCATTAATCGATAAGTATGATATAGGTATCACCGTATTAACAGTGAAGCTACAAGATGTGGAGCTTCCAAATGCCGAAGTTCGTTCAGCGTTTACTGCTGTAACAGATGCCGAAGAAACAAAAAACACAAAGGTGAACCAAGCGGAAAAATATGAAAACCAACAAATGAGTGAAGCTGTCGGGGAAAAGGATGCAATTATCTCCAATGCAAATGGTTATAAAACTGCTCGTATCGAGCAAGCACTCGGAGATGTGGCATTATTCGATAAGTTATATGCAGAATACCAAAACAACAAAGAGATTACGAAGCAACGACTTGTAATGGAGACATTAGAAGCGGTTCTACCAAATGCAAAAATTTATATTATGAACGATGAAGGCGGTACGATGAAGTACTTACCACTTCAATCGTTAGAGTCAACTAAACAAATAACCCCTCCACCAGCAACTGATACGGAAACAAAAACAGAAGAAGGGAGCGGACAATAATGGCAGACAATAATAATCCATTTGCAAATTTAGAAGCAAAATTTAAAGCGATGGAAAATAAACCAAAGAAAGAAAAAGCGCCAAAGAAAGAAAAGACACCGATAGATTTTAAAAAGCATATGAAATCTTTTATCGCTATTTTCATCATGTTTGTCGTTTTTGTCATTGCTCTTGCAAATATTTATGTTGTGAAGGAAGGCGAATATAAAGTAATTCGTCAATTTGGTGAAATAAAAGACGTAAAAGATACACCAGGATTGCATATGAAAATACCATTTATCCAAAGTGTAACAACTATCCCTAGATATCAAATGAACTATAAACTTTCAGAGGCAGAGATCAACACAAAAGATAAGCGCAGAATCATAATAGATAATTACGCTGTATGGCGAGTAGTCAATGCAAAAGAAATGATAACAAGCGCAGGTAGCTTAGTAAATGCAGGTTCTCGTATGGAAGAGTTTATATACTCCGTAGTACGTTCAGAGCTTGGACAATTAGAGTATAGTGAAATCATCAATGATGAAAATTCATCTCGAGGCAGCTTAAATGACCGAATTACTACACAGGTGAATGAATTACTTAAAAAAGATAAATATGGTATTGAAGTAGTCGATGTCCGTATTAAACGTACTGATCTACCACAAGAAAATGAGCAATCCGTATATAATGAAATGATTTCGGAGAGACAAAGTATCGCACAAAAGTTTTTATCAACTGGGGACGCTGATAAACGACGTATTGAAGCGGAAACAGATCGTGAAGTAAGAGTGATGCTAGCAACTGCAAAAAAAGAAGCGGCAATTATTCAAGCTGAAGGTGAAGCAGAAGCAGCGAAAATATACAACCAATCATTCTCAAAAGATCCTGAGTTCTATTCGCTTTATAGAACATTAGAATCCTACAAAAAAACAATTGGAGAAGATACGATGATTATCATTCCATCTGATTCTCCTTATGCTAAAATTCTCTCTGGATATTTAGAGTAGTATGAATCGTCATTCCCCTTACTCACGTGGTAAGATATAGGGAATGACGGTTTTATTTATCTTATTTGAGCAAAACACCTGCTGAATATCGGAGTACCCTGGCAAATACCGCCATGTCCTACGTCAGAGCCTAGCGACAAACATCCTCTTTGCCTAAAGTATCTTGCGGATGTCAGTAGTTTAAGCAAGCTCAAAGCATAATTCTAGAATCGAATAAGTCAAGGTGATTTTGATTCGCTGGCAGCTTCAGGCTGCTCACTTATTACATATTTGAAGGAGTGAACTTAATGTCATCCGAAAAAGTTCTTTTATTAGATGGAAATAGTCTCGCATACCGAGCGTTTTTTGCACTACCTTTATTATCGAATGAACATGGAATTCATACAAATGCAGTTTATGGTTTTACATTAATGCTACAAAAAATTATGGAAGAAGAAAGTCCGACTCATATGCTAGTTGCATTTGACGCTGGGAAAACAACTTTCAGACACTCCACTTTTGGAGAATATAAAGGTGGAAGACAAAAAACTCCACCAGAACTTTCCGAGCAATTCCCATATGTTCGTAAGCTAATTGATGCATATGGAATTAAAAGATATGAGCTTGAAATGTACGAAGCAGATGATATCATTGGTACTCTTTGTAAGCAAGCGGAAGAGAAGGGACAACAAGTAATTGTTGTTTCAGGAGATAAAGATTTAACTCAACTTGCTACAGAAAATACAACGGTCTATATTACTCGAAAGGGTATTACGGATATTGAAAAATATACACCGGCGCATGTTGAAGATAAATATGGTTTAACTCCTCTGCAAATCATCGATATGAAAGGTCTGATGGGGGATGCATCGGATAATATACCTGGTGTACCTGGTGTAGGTGAAAAGACCGCAATTAAATTATTAAAAGAGCATGGTTCTGTTGAAAATTTATATCAAGCATTAGATACTGTAAGCGGTGCGAAGCTGAAAGAAAAACTAATGGCAAACGAAGAACAAGCAAAAATGAGCAAAGTTCTTGCTACTATTGAAACAAACGCCCCTATCGAAGTATCGGTAGATGATTTAACATACAGCGGTGCGAATATGGATGAGGTTACTTCTATATGGAAGGAGTTATCATTTAAAACACTATTAGAAAAATCAGAGCATGTTACGGAAGAACAAACGGCTTCGGAAGTGACTTTTGAGATTTTAGATGAAATAAATGCTTCTATTCTAAAAGATAAAATGGCCATTCATCTAGAAATGTTTAATGAGCAATACCATACAAGTGAGTTGCTAGGCATTGCTCTTTATGATGGAGAACAATCGTATTTTGTTACTGGATCTGTCGCGTTTGAATCGGCTGGTTTTTGTAAATGGTTGGAGGATGAATCGAGGATAAAATATTTAGTAGATTCAAAAGCAACACAAGCTGTTAGCCGCAAACATAATGTAAGTTTACTTGGAGCAGATTTTGATTTAGTTCTTGCCGCGTATATTGTTAATCCCTCTATTTCTTCTGATGATGTATCAACAATGGCTAAAGAATTTGGCAATTATGATGTGCTCACAGATGAAAATGTATATGGAAAAGGAGCAAAGAAAGCTACTCCTCCATTGGACAAGCTTGCAGAACATGCAATTAGAAAGGCTCAGGCTGTATGGAAGCTAAAGCCTATATTAGAAAAGAAGTTAGAAGAAAATGAGCAATATGCTTTGTATAAAGATATTGAATTGCCGTTAGCATCGATATTAGGAACCATGGAATCGGATGGTGTAAAAGTTGATGTTCATGTTTTAAAAGAAATGGGAATTGATTTGAATCAAAAACTGCGAGCTATCGAAAAAGAAATTTATACTTTAGCTGGACAAGAGTTTAATATTAATTCCCCGAAACAATTAGGCGTTATTTTATTTGAAAAAATAGGGTTAACACCTTTAAAGAAAACTAAAACAGGATATTCAACTGCAGCTGATGTACTTGAAAAGCTAGAAGGTGAACACGAGATTATCTCCCATATTCTAAACTACCGTCAATTAGGGAAGCTTCAGTCTACCTATATTGAGGGATTGACAAAAGAGATACACGGGGAAGATCAGAAAATTCATACACGATACCAACAAGCATTAACTTCTACAGGACGTTTAAGCTCGATAAATCCAAATCTTCAGAATATCCCTATACGATTAGAAGAAGGAAGAAAGATTAGAAAAGCATTTGTTCCTTCCCAACCAGATTGGATTATGTTCGCAGCAGATTATTCCCAAATAGAACTTCGAGTACTTGCTCATATGTGTGAAGATGAAAAATTAGTGGATGCATTTAATCATGATCTGGATATCCACACAAAAACTGCGATGGATGTTTTCCATGTAGGAATAGATGAAGTCACATCAGATATGCGTCGTGCTGCTAAAGCGGTTAATTTTGGAATTGTATATGGCATCAGCGATTATGGTTTATCACAAAGCTTAAATATTACTCGAAAAGAAGCTGCTACTTTTATAGACCAATACTTAAACAGCTTCCCAGGGGTAAAAGATTATATGGATGATATTGTACGCGAAGCAAAACAAACTGGTTATGTAACGACAATTCTAAAACGAAGAAGATACTTACCGGATATCACAAGTTCTAATTTCAACCTTCGCAGTTTTGCGGAGAGAACTGCTATGAATACACCGATCCAAGGAAGTGCGGCAGATATTATTAAAAAAGCAATGATTGATATGGCTAAACGCCTAAAGGATGAAAATCTGCAAACGAAAATGTTATTGCAAGTACACGATGAACTTATTTTTGAAGCACCTAAAGAAGAAATTGCTATACTTGAAAAAATTGTACCTGAAGTAATGGAGGGAGCTATCAAGTTGATTGTTCCATTAAAAGTAGAATATGCTTATGGCTCATCTTGGTACGATACGAAGTAAGGAGTTTTGAAATGCCAGAATTACCAGAAGTAGAAGGACTTGTACGTTCACTTAAGCCAATTGTTACTGGCAAAACAATTGAATCGGTAGAAGTTTCAAAAACTATTATTGATTCTAAAGCAAATGGAAAAGAAGCTATCTTGAAAGGGTTAGATGTAGAATCCTTTCGAGAAGCTCTGCCTCATATGAAGATAGAGCGAATTGATAGACGTTCAAAATATATTTATTTTCATCTACAAAAAGATGGGACTCCATATTTACTCGTTTCTCATCTTGGTATGTCTGGGGCTTGGTTTTATGTAAAGGGCTTACATGAAATTTTGGAGGATAAATTCAAACGGCATATACATGTCATCTTGCATTTTAGTGAGGGTGACATGCTTGTATATGCAGATATTCGTCGCTTTGGAGAACTTCGATTTTTGAATAGCGTTGAAGATTATCCTCCTTTATTATTAATGGCACCTGAGCCTTTTGATCAAAACGCTTTAGATCATTACTTAGAAATGAGCATATTGCCAAAGTATGAAAATAAACCGATAAAAGAATTTATTATGGATGGTCATGTTGTTTCTGGGTGTGGAAATATATACGCTACAGAAGCATTATTTCGTATGCGAATTCATCCTGGGCGTAAAGTAAAAAGAATTAGTAAAGAGCGTAAGATACAATTATTTAATGAAATCGTCATCGTTCTTTTAGATAGCATTGAAAATGGGGGCAGCAGCATTTCTGACTATCGTCAGATTAATGGAGAGTCAGGTAAAATGCAGAATCGGTTGCAAATGTATGCGAAAAAGACTTGTCCATTATGTAATGCAAAAACTCTACAGAAAACGATTGGCGGAAGAACTTCTACTTATTGTGGAAAATGTCAGAAATAAGGGAGGAAGCAAATGATTATTGGGCTGACTGGTAGTATTGCTAGCGGAAAAAGTACCGTTTCCAACATGTTGAAAGAATTAGGTTATCCTATTGTTGATGCTGACTTAGTTGCTAGGGTTGTAGTTGAAAAGGGAACGATGACGCTAGAAACGATCAAAGTAGCATTTGGAGAAGAAGTTTTATCGGAAGATGGAACGCTGAATCGAGAAAAATTAGGTACTATCATTTTTTCATCACCACAAAAAAGAAAGCAATTAAATGATATTATGCATCCGGCTATCCGTGAAGAAATGCTTCGACAAAAAAATGTTTTACTGGAAGAAGGTTTTGACACAATTGTCATGGATATCCCCTTATTATTTGAAAGTAAGCTTCAGTCCTATGTAGATAAAATTTTAGTTGTAACTGTAACAGAAGAAACGCAGTTGAAGAGACTAATGGCTCGTAATAATTACTCTTTAGAAGAAGCTAAAGCAAGAATTCAATCACAGTTACCACTATCGATTAAAGAACAAGGTGCAGATGCTGTCATCTATAACAATGGAACAATAGAATATACTAAAGAGCAATTACTCAAAATATTGTCAATTTGGAAAGACTAGTAGTCGGAAAATAAAAAATATTGCGGGTTTCTTTTGCAAGGCTACACAATTGTGAAAATGTGTTATACTAATTCATGGTTATAAAATAAAAAGTATCACATAGTTACAGGAGGATTTTTTTATGACAGCTTCAATCGCAATAAACGGATTTGGACGTATTGGTAGAATGGTGTTCCGCCAAGCAATTGTACAAGAAGACATTAATGTTGTAGCAATTAATGTGAGATACCCATTAGAAACTTTAGCGCATTTAATTAAATATGATTCTACTCATGGAACTTTCGAGGGAGAAATAAGTATTGATAATGATGCACTAATAGTTAATGGAAAGCGAGTTCAAATCGTAAATGATCGTGATCCAGCTAACTTACCTTGGGGTAAATTAAATGTTGATATCGTGATTGAATCAACTGGAAAATTTAATGACGGGGAAAAAGCTGCCGCTCACTTAGAAGCTGGAGCAAAAAAAGTTATTATTACAGCACCTGCCAAAAATGAAGATGTGACGATTGTTATCGGTGTAAATGATGACAAATTAGATGTAGCTAAACATAATATTATTTCGAATGCTAGTTGTACAACAAATTGCTTGGCACCGGTAGCGAAAGTATTAAATGATACATTTGGAATCGAAAATGGTTTAATGACTACTGTACATTCTTATACAAATGATCAAAACAATTTAGATAATCCTCATAAAGATTTACGTCGTGCACGTGCTTGTGCACAATCCATCATTCCTACTTCTACTGGAGCAGCAAAAGCGCTTACTATCGTGCTTCCTGAATTAGAAGGTAAAATGCATGGAATGGCTTTGCGTGTACCAACGCCAAACGTTTCTTTAGTAGATTTAGTAGTAGATTTACAGAAAGATGTTACTGCAGAGGAAGTAAATGCTGCATTTGTAAAAGCATCTGAAGGATCAATGAAAGGTATTCTAGGAGTAACAATGGAACCTTTAGTTTCAATTGATTTTAATACAACAACAAATTCAACAACTATTGATGGTTTAACAACAATGGTAATTGGAAATCGTAAAGTAAAAGTACTTGCTTGGTATGATAACGAGTGGGGCTATTCGGCACGTGTTGTTGATTTAACAAAAAAAGTTGCTTCATCTCTTTAATCTCTTTCCTCTTTCAAAGTTTTTTGAAAGAGGATTTTTTTTTCTTGCTAATTTGAATAAAACATCCTATAATGAGAATCGTGTACTTCACGTGCACCGACTACTTAAAGGGTTAGGACCTCTTAGGACTAACTTTCCCCCGTGGTAGTCAACTTTGAAAATTTTTAAAACTAAATTTTATCAAAGGGGGAAACGGACATTGGAAACAATGGGACGTCACATTATTGCAGAACTATGGGAGTGCGATTTCGACAAACTTAACGATATGCCATTTATTGAGCAAACATTTGTTGATGCAGCACTTAAGTCTGGTGCGGAAATCAGAGAAGTTGCATTTCACAAATTTGCGCCACAAGGTGTAAGTGGAGTCGTTATTATTTCCGAATCACATCTAACTATTCACAGCTTTCCAGAGCATGGTTATGCGAGCATTGATGTGTATACATGTGGTGATTTAGATCCATCGATTGCAGCTAACTATATTGCAGATGCTCTTAATGCTGGAATACGCGAAACGATTGAAATGCCCCGTGGAATGGGTCCAGTAAATGTACCTAAGCCACGTTTGACAGTTCAAGCATAATAGACTTTAGGCTAAATGAGTTAGCAGAGGAAGAGATTCCTCTGCTTTTTCGATTTTAGGGAAGAATATTGTTATAATAGATACATAAATTTTCGTAACTAATTAGGAGAGATCAATATGAGATGTCCAGCTTGTCAGTTTAATGGCACGAAAGTTGTCGATTCTCGTCCTGTAGATGACAATAAAGCCATTAGACGAAGAAGAGAATGTGAAGACTGTGGATTCCGTTTTACTACATTTGAAAAAGTAGAAGAAACTCCACTAATTGTAGTGAAAAAAGATGGTTCGCGTGAAGAGTTTAGTCGCGAAAAAGTATTGCGTGGATTAATTCGTGCTTGTGAAAAAAGACCAGTAGCATTAGATCAGTTAGAAGAAATTGTGTTTTCGATTGAAAAAGAATTAAGAAGAACAGGAAATTCTGAAGTAAAATCAGAAGCAGTTGGAGAAAAAGTAATGGACAAACTCTCAGAGGTTGACGAAGTTGCTTATGTTCGATTTGCTTCGGTTTATCGTCAGTTTAAAGATTTAAATGTTTTTATAGATGAACTCAAAGAAATTCTAAAGAAAAATCCGTCATTATAGGAAACAACAAGAGAGAGTAGGTAGGAATGTCGATGTTATATAAGGAGCTACAGCCAGCAGACATGTATATGATTCGCTTGCCATATTCTTTCTCTGATTATGAACGTCAATTATTAACGTTATTGTATCAACCATTAATTGGTGCAGAAGGAATAAGCCTGTATCTTACTTTGTGGGCTGATGGAGAGCTTAAAAGTGAGGAACAATGGCAGCATTATCAGCTTATGAACTTACTTGGGGTATCAATAGGTAAAATATTTCAGGCAAGAATCGCTTTAGAAGCTATTGGATTACTTCGCTCATGGCAAAAGACCGAAAATGATACACGAATTTTTTATTATGAACTTGCTGCTCCATTAGATGCAGAATCGTTTCTAAAGGATCCTTTGTTGTCTATGTTTCTATTAAACAAAATAGGGGAAAAAGCATATAAGCGACTAAGAAGTCGCTTCATTCAAACTCCTAATTGGAATGATGGCTTCAAAGACGTTTCACGTACCTTTATGGATGTATTTAAACCGTCTACAAAAACAGTCCAACCTGTCCCTTATAATGATGCATTTGAATCAAAGAGTAGGAATTCTGCATTGCCTTTTTACTTTGAAGAGTTTGACTTTACTTTGCTTCAAGACGGTTTATCAGAGCAACTTGTTCCGAAATCAGCCTTAACTATTGAAGCAAAACAGGTAATAGCTAAGTTAGCTTTTTTATATAATCTCGGTCCAATTGAAATGCAAAAAGTGGTGATTCTAGCATTAGATGACGATTTGCACTTATCAGATGCAAGATTGAAAAAAGCGTGTGCAGACTATTATAAGTTGACCGTATCAAAGAAAGCTCCTGTTATTCAAAATATAGCTAAGGCTAAAAAAAGTGTAAGTGAAAATAGTAAGCCATTAACTAAAGAGGAAGAACTTATTCATTATTTAGAAACAACTTCACCAGTTACTGTGTTAAAAGATATTGCAAATGGGAAGGAACCTATTCTTGCGGATGTTCAATTAGCGAACCATTTAGTGTCTCATTACAATATGCCTGTAGGAGTAGTAAATGTTTTATTGCAATATGTATTACTTAGAACAGATATGAAATTAACTAAAAACTACGCGGAAAAAATAGCATCTCATTGGATGAGAAAAGATGTCAAAACGGCAAAAGAGGCAATGGAGTTAGCTAGAAATGAACATGAACAATATTTAAAATGGAAGAATGAAGGTTCTAAACAAAAATCCTATTCGAAAAAACCGACCAGAGAAGAAAAGGTACCAGATTGGTTTTATAAAAAAGATGGCGAAACAAAGCAATCGGGAACTGCAACAAACAATATTCAAAACATTGATGAAGAGCGAAAAAAGCTATTAGCTGAATTAGGCGTAACGAAAAGGTAGGTGACATTATGGAACGAATTAATGAAACATTAAAAAGGGTTATTACACCAGAATTTACTTCGAGACTCGATGAAATGAAACAAGAGGTGCTTGAGGATCCAGGCGTTCAACTATTCCTTGAAGAAAATGCTGCTCATATTTCGAAGCAAATGGTAGACCGAAGCTTAAGTAAGTTATATGAATATAAGTCACAATCTCATGATTGTGGTGCATGCCAATCTCTTGAATTGTGTACGAATTACATGAAAGGCTATGAACCAAGGCTTGTATTGGATCGGAATCTGATTGATCTTGAATATGTTCGATGCAAGCGAGGAGTAATTGAGGATGAACGAAAAAAAGTAACATCCATGATTAATAGTATTCATATGCCGAAAGAGGTAATGGAGTCTAACTTGGCAGGTGTTGACTTAGAGGATGGTAGTAGAGTAGTAGCAGTTCGAGCTGCTAAAAACTTTTTAAATGAATGGGAGCAAACTTCTACATTACCGAAAAAGGGACTGTATATTCATGGACAATTCGGTGTAGGTAAATCTTATTTACTTGGAGCACTTGCAAATGAATTGGCAGCCAGACATATCCATTCGGTAGTTGTTTACGTTCCAGAGTTTTTCCGTGAAATGAAGCAAGCAATTCAAGATAATTCTCTTGCAGAAAAAATTGAATTCGTAAAACGTGCGCCTGTTTTAATGCTAGATGATATTGGAGCAGAGACAATGACTAGTTGGACGAGGGATGAAATATTAGGGACAATTCTACATTACCGAATGTCCGAACAGCTCCCAACTTTTATGACATCCAATTTTAATTATGACGAATTGGAACATCATTTATCCTTCACGCAGCGAGGAGAAAAAGAGGTCGTCAAAGCTGGACGAATTATGGAAAGAATCCGAGCGCTTACGAATCCAATTCCACTTCAGGGAAAGAATTGGCGAGAAGAAAAATAGCTACTTGCAAATGATTTTTGAGTGGCGTATAATCATTCACATAAGAATAAAGAAATGCGTAGAAGAGGACAACAATCAGTTTGTACGACTTTATAGAGAGAGAAGCCAAGGCTGCAAGCTTCTTAAGTATCGGCAATCGATTTACCACCTCCGAGCAGTAGTTGTGAATTTAACAGCAATTACCGGTGACCGGCCCGTTAGCCGATGCAGAGCTTCGTCTATTTACAGATTTAATAGACAGAAGAAGGGTGGAACCACGATAGTACCTCGTCCCTTTATAGGGACGGGGTTTTTTTGTTGTTTTCCGGTAATAAATGCATACGCTTTACCTAAATAAAAGGAGTGTTCAAAATGGCAGAAGTTATTAAGTTGAAATTTCCAGATGGAGCAGTAAAAGAATTTCCGATTTCTACAACAACAGAAGAAATCGCTCAATCCATTAGCCCAGGCTTACGTAAAAAAGCACTTGCAGGAAAGTTAAGTGGAAAGTTAGTGGATTTAAAAACTCCTATAACAGAAGATGGAGAAATCGCGATTATTACACCTGAATCAGATGAAGCACTAGAAATCTTACGACATAGTACAGCTCATTTACTTGCTCAGGCAGTGAAACGTTTGTTTAAAGATGTGAAACTTGGAATAGGTCCAGTTATCGAAAATGGATTCTATTACGATATTGATTCGCCAGAACCAATAACTGCAGAAGATTTAGTGTTAATTGAAAAAGAAATGAAAAAAATCATCAATGAAAATATTGAAATCGTTCGACATGATGAATCTCGTCAAGATGCATACGACAAATTCAAAGAAATTGATGATGAATATAAATTAGAACTTTTAGAAGCGATTCCTGAAAATGAACAAGTATCCATTTATGAGCAAGGTGAATTTTTTGATCTTTGCCGAGGAGTACATGTTCCTTCTACTGGAAAGTTAAAAGAATTTAAATTGTTAAGTATTGCTGGAGCATACTGGCGCGGAAATAGCGACAATAAAATGCTTCAACGTATTTATGGTACTGCATTCTTCAAAAAAGAAGAGCTTGCTCATCACCTACAAATGCTAGAAGAAGCAAAAGAACGTGACCATCGTAAAATAGGGAAAGAATTAGATTTGTTTATGACTTCCCAAAAAGTTGGACAAGGTTTACCACTATGGTTGCCTAATGGTGCTACAATTCGTCGTGTGATCGAGCGCTATATTGTAGATAAAGAGCTTAAACTTGGATATAAACATGTGTATACTCCTGTATTGGGTTCCAAAGATCTTTATGAAACATCTGGACATTGGGAGCACTATCAAGATTCTATGTTCCCACCAATGGAAATGGACAATGAGACATTAGTGTTGCGTCCAATGAATTGTCCACACCATATGATGATATTTAAAAATGGTATGCACTCTTATAGAAATCTTCCATTGCGAATTGCTGAGCTTGGAACTATGCACCGTTATGAAATGTCTGGTGCTGTATCAGGTTTACAACGTGTACGTGGGATGACATTGAATGATGCTCACTTATTTGTTCGCCCTGACCAAATCAAGGCAGAATTCCAAAAGGTAGTTGAGTTAATCATCTCTGTCTATAAGGATTTTGATTTAACAGATTACTCATTCCGTCTTTCTTATCGTGATCCAGAAGATAAAGAAAAATATTTTGATGATGATGTAATGTGGGAAAAAGCACAAAGTATGTTAAAAGAGGCAATGGATGAGCTTGGCTTAGATTACTTCGAAGCAGAAGGTGAAGCTGCATTCTACGGACCTAAACTTGATGTGCAAGTAAAAACAGCTATTGGTAAAGAAGAAACATTATCAACGGTACAACTTGACTTCTTATTGCCAGAACGATTTGATTTATCATATGTTGGGGAAGATGGTAAGCCGCATCGACCAGTCGTTATTCACCGTGGTGTCGTTTCTACAATGGAACGTTTCGTTGCATTTTTGATTGAAGAATATAAAGGTGCATTCCCAACTTGGTTAGCACCTGTTCAAGTTGAAATCATTCCAGTATCCAATGAGGTCCATTTCGATTTCGCAAAACAAGTGGAGGAAAAATTAGTTGCTGCTGGATTCCGAGTTGAAATGGATGACCGAGAAGAAAAACTAGGTTATAAAATTCGTGAAGCACAAATGCAAAAAATTCCGTACATGCTTGTTCTTGGAGATAAAGAATTGGAAGCAGGTAATGTAAATGTACGTAAATATGGAGAGCAACAATCAGAAAGTATTCCATTTGATGAATTCCTTGCTCGAATTCAACAAGAAGTTTCTCACTAATATTTTATGTTGACATGCCTAGTACAACATGGTATAGTTAATAAGGTTATTGAATACAAGTTTGTGGTATAAGAAGAGGCTGCCCGCTTCTCACCTGTTCGACACAGCAAGTCGTTGACTGGTAAGCACACGATCGACTGTAATATGTAGGTTGCTACATGTTCTTATATCGGCGGGCAGACATACATCTTATGTCTGCTCGTTTTTTTATTTGATCGAAAACGGCGTAAGTAATTCGTTTCTACGGAATTTATGCCCAAACCATGTATTCGCGACACTATCTGGAGGTGGATTGTTATTAGCAAAGACATGTATGTGAACGATGGCATTCGAGCTCGCGAACTACGAGTTATTGATCAAAATGGTGATCAATTAGGTTTAAAAACACGTAACGAAGCACTTGAAATTGCAGGTCGTGTAAATTTGGATCTTGTCCTTGTGGCTCCTCAAGCCAAGCCGCCGGTCGCTCGTATCATGGACTATGGTAAATTCAAATTTGAGCAGCAAAAGAAAGATCGTGAAGTTCGTAAAAATCAAAAAATCATCGTAATGAAAGAGGTTCGTTTGAGCCCAACAATAGATGAACATGATTTCCAAACGAAATTGAAAAATGCGATCAAATTCCTTGAAAAAGGAGATAAAGTGAAAGCATCTATTCGTTTTAAAGGTCGTGCCATTACTCATAAAGAGATTGGTCAACGAGTATTAGATCGTTTTGCTGAAGCTTGTACGGAAGTATCCACAATCGAGTCAAAACCGAAAATGGATGGCCGTAGCATGTTCTTAGTGCTTGCACCAAAGAACGAAAAACAGTAATAGAGTACAATTGTTTAGGAGGAATTCGACATGCCGAAAATGAAAACTCACCGTGGAGCTGCGAAACGTTTCAAAAAAACGGGTACAGGTAAATTAAAACATGACCGTGCTTTTGGAAGTCACTTATTCGCTAACAAATCTACTAAAGCTAAACGTAAACTACGTAAAACTAAAGTAGCTTCTTCAGGCGATTACAAACGTATCAAAACTTTACTTACTTACATGAAATAATAAGAGAAATTCAATCATTCGAAAGAATAGCAGGAGGTAATGAACTATGCCACGCGTAAAAGGCGGAACAGTGACGCGCAAGCGTCGTAAAAGAGTATTAAAATTAGCTAAAGGTTATTACGGTTCAAAACATACATTATATAAAGTAGCAAACCAACAGGTTATGAAATCATTAATGTATGCATACCGTGACCGTCGTAACAAAAAACGTGATTTCCGTAAACTATGGATTACACGTATCAATGCGGCAGCACGTATGAACGGACTTTCTTATAGCCGTTTAATGCACGGATTAAAATTAGCTGAAATCGAAGTAAACCGTAAAATGTTAGCTGACTTAGCTGTAACTGATGCAGCAGCATTTACACAACTTGCAGATGCAGCAAAAAAAGCAATCAATAAATAATTTATAGATAAAAAGGCTGATAGAGATTCTATCAGCTTTTTTTGTACAAGGAGTATCCAATGACAGAGATTATCCTAATATTTATTTTAGTAATGTCCATTTTTGCATTTTTCGTTATGGGATATGACAAGTCTCAAGCAAAAAAACATAAACAAAGAATTTCGGAGAATACATTGTGGACGCTCGCTATCTTTGGTGGTGGAATTGGCGCATACATTGGAATGCAATTTTTTAGACATAAAACAAAGCATACTAATTTTAGAGTTGGCTTTTTAATGTTATTAATACTATATGTATTCTTGATTTTTTGGCTCTTGCAAAAAGACAGTCCTATTTTAACTTAAATGTATTCCGATGCTTACTTCGGGTGAGCGGCAAGCCTCCTGCTCTACAAAGGTACACTTTCATCTGATATCGTTTGATATTGGATGAAAACAAATTTCACAGTCCAGACCTTGCAGGAGTGTAGCGAAGGCACTAAAAAAGTCCTCCAAGAGATTTCATAACAGTATGTGAACGACAAGTTGTTCACATACTCGATTTATTATTTTGGACCTGTTAATTTCGTTCCAGGCGGACGCGTTCCGCCGGCATGGCTTCAGCCGCTTCCCTCACTACGCTCAGTCCAGGGTCTTCAGCTCATGCACCTGACGCTTCGCTTTCGGTGCAGAAAACATTTGCTATTCCGGCTGGAGTCGCCACCTTCCACTCCAATCAACTATTATCCGCTTTTCAATTAGAAAACCATCATGCCATTAATAGAGCAAGTTTTTATGTTTTTATCTCATAAATTTTTTCAATTAGTATTTATAAAAAATCGTTGAAAAAGGCGACACTCCTGCGGGAATAGCGTTAGCCGAAGACCCCACAGCGCAGCGAGGAGGCTAAGGCAACGCCCGCGGAAAGGGAGCCGTTTCAACGATTTTCTTATTTATCGGACGACATTATTTAGTAAAGTCAAATTCTATAGACCTTTTCAGTGCCCTCAGCGTAAGGAAGGAAGTGTAGGTGCGCTACGTCAAATGGATGCAATGTAATTTTTCTGTTGTCTGCACTTTTAGCTTTCTTATTCCTCTTTCATTAGTTGTTCTATCGGGCTTTTCCAATTAATTTTAGCAGCTGGATAACTCATTTTGATTTCGTTATGTAAAAACCGAAAATCTTCTTTAGTAAATCCTTGCAACTTGGATGAATCTTTTGTCCAAACAAATATAGAAACGACTTCAAAAGCTTGGTCAGTAGTACCTAAATATTTTTCTCCCTCAAAAATTGCACCTTTATAAGTAATAAAAAAGTTTTTCCTAACATTTTTAATATCATCATAAAAATAGTATTGTTCCTTCTCGTAGGCCTCATCAAGTTTTCTTTTAGGATCAAACAAGTAACGTAGAATTTTATAAAAAACATATATAATAAGGGCAATTATAAGCAATCGTAGTATATGGACCATTTGAAATGTCCTCCTTGTAAAATACATAGTAACTGCTATACGATAGAAGGGGTAGTTTGGTTTCAAAATAATATAAAATTTTTGGAGGAAAACATGAATTTAGATAAACTTTTTACAATGCAGCAAGCTTTAGATCAATATATTCAGTCAAATAAACAAGTGAAAGAAGATGTTTTTGCGAAAAAAGGGCTTGCTTTGCTTGTAGAATTAGCAGAACTAGCAAATGAAACAAGATGTTTTAAATTTTGGAGTGAGAAAGGTCCATCTGCACAAAGCGTAATACTAGAAGAGTATGTGGACTCCATTCATTTCTTACTTTCACTTGGAATTGAAAAAGGATTTAATGATTTAAAAAGTTGGCCAATCGAAAAAATAGACGCCGATTTAACTGAGCTTTTTCTCTTAACAAATGAGGCGGTGTTATCGTTTTTGAAAAATCCTACAAGAATGTATTACGAAAAAATGTGGGTACTGTATGGAGCAATGGCAGAAGAACTTGGCTTTAGCAGTGAAGAGGTATTACAAGCATACATACAAAAAAATGAAACAAATTATGAGCGCCAGAAAAGTGGATATTAAGTAATTTTAATGAAACCAAATCAAAAGCAAACCGTAAAAATTACTAGAGTTATTAGTATTTTTAGGAGGTGTTGCCGATGAAAAAGATGATTAGCACAATTGTTTTATTCATTATGATGTTTTCATTTAGTGTCATTGCAGAGGCTAAATCCTATTCAATCGAATCGGTTCATATTAAATCATGGATTCAACCAAATGGAGATCTCTTAGTTAATGAAGTATTTACGTATAATTTTGACGGGGAGTTTAATAATCTCAGCCGATCCTTCCCTAAAATACACGATAATAATGTAATAAACTTCTATGCTTATGAATTATCTCAATTAAAACCAGAGCCTGGATTTATAGATGATGCTACGCTCAAACAATTAAATGTATCAAAAGAGAATGGAGTTTATCGTACAAAAGTAAATAAAGAGAATCAACAAGTTTCATTTTTATATGTATATACATTAAAAAATAGTATAAAAGCATATGATTCTTATAGTGAAGCGAAAGTAACTTATTTTGAAGATGTGGATGCTCATGATCAGAATATTAATAATGTGACAATTGACTTCATCCTTCCTAGTACAACAGATCCCACTAATTTTGATGGTGTGCTTTTTGATAGGAATGCAAAGAAAAATGAAAAGTCACAGTATGGAATCCGATTTAACACTTCTGTTTCGGAAGCATACACCGAAACTAAAACAAGCTTTTTCTTCCCATCTTCTATGATGACTAATATGGAAAAAACGAAGGCTGCTATTCCTTTACAACAAGCAATAGCAAATGAAAAGCGAATACAGAAAGAAACGGAAAAACGTATTTCTTATATAGACAAACTACATGCAATTATTCCAAAAGCTACAATTGGTATACTTATTATCGTCCTTCTTCTTTTTTTATTACCACAAAGGCACTTTTGGCGAAAAGGATCAACTGAGGATGTTATGAATACAGATCTTTTATATTTATACTTTGTAGACCGGGTAGGTAAGCCACATCCTAAAGCTTTTTTAGCGGGACTATTTTCAATGGTAGAAAAAGGTGCTGCTACAGTTAGGCAAACAAAAGCAGCACTTCGTTTTAAAGAGGATTCTCATGCGCCAAAGGACACACTTGATTTTCGATTAGTTAAAGGATCATTGGCTACTTCTGATTTTGAAAAACAGATGATTAACTGGCTTTTTACAACTAGAAGTGGCTCTAATAGATGGGCATTTCATTTACACGATGCTGCAGGTGCAGCTAGAAATAACAAGACTTCCAGTTATTTTCATGGGAGAGTAAAAGACTTTAAGAAGAAGCAAATGAAATGGCATCGTTTAGTTGAAAGTGATTTAGAGGAAGCTGGAACTTTTAATAGTAAGCTTCCCTTAATAATATTAAGTATCTCTACAATCGTTTTAGGTACAATGACAGCTTTTTCTTATTATGCAGATTTACGTAGTAGCTGGGGAATTGGATTTATATTAGGCATAACATTTCTATTTCTGCTTATAATTTGGTTAAAAAAACGTTCAAATTTATTTTTTGGCTTATATATCATTATTATGTATTTCTCAACAACTCCCCTTGTTAATGATCAATTAGTAAATACTTTAGTGAATTTGTTATTAATGTTCACAGTTTTATATATAGTACTGCCAAGAAATATATTATCTATGAATGCTGTTCGTGCAAAGGATGCGATACGTTCCTTTAAAAGTAGCATTAAACTAGGTATACCAGATAATTTAAGTGATAAAGAACAAGAAAAATGGGTTGTCGGGGCTTATCTACTTGGTAGAAAAAATGAAAAGAAAGTTTCTTTGCAGGAGATATCAGCTCCTCTTGCTGCTTTGCTTTTAACTTCAACGGATCCACTTGACTATGTTACTCAGTCATGGAAGTGGACTAAAGTAGCTTCATCAGATGGAACTTCGTGGGGAGGAGCTTCTAGTGGTGGAAGTGAAGGAGGGAGTGATGGTGGAGGAGGAGGAGCTGGAGCAGACTAACTAGTTAAATTTTGAAAATGCATACATTTTAGAATATAATATATTAGATAGATATTTAGGAGGTCGAAATAATGGCACAGCTGGATGAAACATTAACTATGTTAAAGGAATTGACAGATGCTAAAGCTATTCCCGGAAATGAGCGAGAAGCACGTAAGGTAATGGAGAAGTATATTGCTCCTCATGCTGACAAAATTGAATATGATAATCTAGGAAGTTTAATTGCCGAAAAAGTCGGCGATGCAAACGGACCAAAAATTATGGTTGCAGGTCATTTAGACGAAGTCGGTTTCATGATTTCTAAAATAGATGATAAAGGATTTTTAAGTTTTCAAACTGTAGGTGGCTGGTGGTCTCAAGTCATGCTTGCACAGCGTGTTACAATTGTTACTCGTAAAGGAGACACAATTACTGGTGTTATCGGGTCAAAGCCACCGCATATATTAACTCCTGATGCTCGTAAAAAAGCGGTTGAAGTAAAAGATATGTTTATCGATATAGGTGCATCTTCTAAAGAAGAAGCAATGGAATGGGGAGTATTACCAGGGGATATGGTTGTTCCGTATTTTGAGTTCACTGTTATGAATAACGAAAAATTACTTTTGGCTAAAGCTTGGGATAATCGCATTGGTTGTGCCATTGCAATTGATGTATTAAAAGGATTAAAAAATGAAAAACATCCGAATATTGTATATGGAGTTGGAAACGTTCAAGAAGAAATTGGTCTGCGTGGGGCAAAAACTTCTACAGTAAAAGTTAAACCGGATATAGGTTTTGCAGTGGATGTAGGTATTGCAGGGGACACACCAGGAATTACTGCTAAAGAATCAACAAGCAAAATGGGAGAAGGGCCTCAAGTTATATTATTTGACGCTTCAATGGTTTCACATAAAGGTCTACGTGACCTAGTAATTGATACAGCAGAAGAAAATAATATTCCATATCAATTTGAGATGATTCCAGGTGGCGGTACAGATGCTGGGTCTATGCATATTTCTTTAAATGGAGTTCCTTCTTTATCTATTGGAATTGCCACTCGTTATATTCATTCACATGCTGGAATTTTACATCGAGATGACTATGAAAATACAGTAAAGCTAATAATAGCAGTCATTAAAAAGTTAGATCGAAACACTGTAAACCAAATAACATTTGAGTAATGAAAGAGTCTAGAAGGCAGAAAAATAGCCTTTCTAGACTTTTTTTATTATTATAAAATTTGTATTAAAATTCATTTGACTTTATAATTATTCACATTTATAATAAGGGTTACATAAATATACGTAAAAAGGAGTTTTTATAAATGAAATTACTAGAATGGGTTAATCTAAAAGTGGTTGATAGTTTAAAAGGCAAAGACCTGCTAACACTTTTGGATTACTCAAAAGAGGAAGTGAGAGAATTAATACAGCTAGCAGTAGAATTGAAAGCATTGACTAAGGCTGGAAAGTGTCCCCCCTTATTAGAAGGGAAAACTTTAGGAATGATTTTTGAAAAACATTCGACTCGTACTAGAATCTCTTTTGAAGTTGGGATGAAGCAATTAGGCGGAAATGGCATGTTTATGAATGCACGTGATCTACAGATCGGACGAGGTGAATCGGTATATGACACTGGCCATGTATTATCTGGATATTTAGACGGGATTATGATTCGAGCGAATTCACATGAAATGGTGAAAGAACTTGCAGAACATGCAAGTATACCTGTTATTAATGGTTTAACTGATATGTATCATCCATGCCAAGCACTTGCAGATATATTAACGATACATGAGGTAAAAGAGAATATGGAAGGTTTGAAGCTTGCTTATATTGGTGATGGAAATAATGTAGCTCATTCCTTGGTAATTGCAGCAGCATATATGGGTATGCATATTGCAGTGGCAACTCCGGTTGGTTATGAAGCGAATGCTGAAATAATTCAAGAAGCAACAGCAATTGCACTGGAAAATGGAGGGTCACTTTTTGTGACAAATGATCCATTAGAGGCAGTTGTGAATGCAGATGTAGTTTATACAGACGTTTGGACGTCTATGGGGCAGGAAGAGGAAACAGCAAAAAGACTTGCGGACTTTAAAGATTTTCAAATTAATGATGAATTAGTAGCAAATGCTAAATCGGACTATATGTTTTTGCATTGCCTACCTGCTCATCGTGAAGAAGAAGTTTCAACATCTATTATAGATGGTCCAAACTCATATATTTTTCAACAAGCCGAAAACCGTTTACATGCCCAAAAAGCAGTACTTGCTTCTGTAATGGCATAGTAAACATTTTATAGAATTCAAGTTGACTTGACAGGGTTTGTCTAGCAGCTTGATAAGATTGTTTTGTATTTGTAACACCGTACAGTGATGTTGTCTGTCAAGATGGACGGCTTCATCACTACATAGGAAGAGTGATTCAGGAGACGCTGGATCACTCTTTATTATTTACATAGAGTAAACTATTTCTACTCAGTAAACTCAGGACACCCTCATCTAAAAAACGCGGTATGGATGAAGCAACCGCACTGTCCACATCAATCCGATATCTATTGAAAACAGGTATTACTTTTCATAGGCGAGATTAACGATTTTTTAGTTCTGTTAAATCTTAATTTTCCACAACTTCAAATTCAATTGATTGTTCCATATTATAAGTTTGTTTTGCCTCATCTGTTTCAATATAGAAATCTGTTTTACCAGTAATAACATATCTTCCTATCGGAAATTCTCCATCCATTAGCTTATTAACAAATTGAACGTAATCATCTGGACTGAATTCATTGTAACCACCAGAAAAACTATATGGTATACGTAAAGGTTCCCTTTTTTTTAGCGTTGAGCTGAGAAGTGGTGTATCCATTGCATACCCAAAATCAAAATTAGTATTTAACTCTTTCAACTCTAATATGAAAGGGGAACTAGCGTGATAAATCGTAATTTCATCACTTTCGCCAACATACTCCAGTTGAGCGTAAATTTGAAGGGGTTCGTTTAGTGTATAAGTATCTTTTTCAGATTTAAGTTGGAATATGAAATCATCCATAATGCCCTTGTTATCTTTTGAAAATATCTGTTCATCATCTTGTTTTGCAGTTCCGCAAGCAACGAGTGCTATTAGGATAAATATTAATAGGAAAATTTTTTTTATAGTGGTCACTTCCTTTCATTAAGGTTGCATTCTATAATTAGTCGTGACTTCCACAAACTTTGTTACAGTTTTTTATGTATATAATCCCATTAAAAAAGACTGACCCATCGTCGTGTTATCGGCAAATGAGTCAGTCATTATTTTGTCAATTATACTTCAGACACGGTAATTTTCGTTGTAGTAGAGCTTATTTTTTCACTTCCCTCAACTGGACGTTTAGACCAATATGTCGCGAGGATAGGACCAGAAATATTGTGCCAAACTGCACCTAGTGCACTTGGTAATGCTGCTAGAGGACCTAGATGAGCTGTAGCTAATGCAACACCTAATCCTGAATTTTGCATCCCAACTTCAATAGAGATAGCACGACAATCTAATTTGGAAAGACCAGTCATTTTCCCTGCATAATAACCTAAAAGGAGACCAGCCCCGTTGTGAAGAAATACTCCTAAGAATACCAAAAATCCAGCAGAAGCAATATTGTCGACGTTTCCAGCTACTACCGCAGAAACGATTGTAATAATCGCTAAAACAGAAATTAAAGGAACGACGTTTAAACTTTTTTCTACAAAAGTAGGTAGTATTTTTTTTACAATTAATCCAAGAGCGATTGGAAGAATAATTACTTGTACAATTGATTTAAACATCGACATAGGATCAACCGGCATCCATTGACCAGCCAATAAAAGTAATAATATTGGCGTAAGTAATGGTGCAAGTAATGTTGAAAAAGATGTCATCGTTATGGATAATGGAACATTTCCTTTTGCTAAATAAACCATAACGTTAGAAGCTGTTCCTCCAGGTACAGAGCCAAGGAGGACAAGTCCAGCTGCAAGTTCACCAGGAAGCTGTAAAATATAAGCAATAGCAAGTGCTGTAGAAGGCATAATGATAAACTGAGCAGCCACACCTAATAAAACTGGTTTAGGATGTGTTGCAATTAACTTGAAATCAACAGCTTTCAACGTAAGCCCCATCCCAAACATTACTATTCCTAGCAAAATCGTAATATACTTTCCAAACGGTAAAAAAGTATCCGGAATTAAGAATGCGATAACCGCTACTATTATTACTAAAAAAGCAAAATATTTTCCTGCAAAGTTACTGATGGATTCTAAAACTTTCAATTTATTCACCTAAGCTTTCTATTTTTACTATTTTATTAGGATTTAAAATATTATTTGGATCAAGTGCTAGCTTAATCTTTTCCATTACATGAAGTGCTTCTCCATGTTCAGCAGCCTGATATTTTTGTTTACCTACTCCAACTCCATGTTCTCCTGTACAAGTACCATCTCTTTCTAGTGCATAGTGAACGATTTTTTCATTAAATGCATCAGCTTTAGCAACTTCTTCTGGATTATTCATGTCAATCATTAATAGAGCATGGAAATTACCATCTCCAACATGGCCTACAACTCCACCGGTAAGTCCGATTGCTTCTAATTCTTTTCTTGCAAAAATTACTGCACCTGCTAATTCAGATATCGGAACACAAACGTCTGTAACCATCATCTTTTTCCCAACGTTTCCGTGTATATAAGCATAGGCCAGATTATGTCTTGCATCCCATAGTTTCGTGCGAGCTGTATTGTCTGTTTCAAATTGAATTTCTTCGCAATCATGATCTTCCATTATTTCTTTTGTAAACTCAACATCTTGTGTTAATCCTGCTTCGTTGCCGTCGAATTCTAAAAACAGCGTTGGTCTTTCTGCATAATTTGTATCGCTAAAATGGTTTACTTGACGAATAGATTCTTCATCTACTAATTCCACACGAGCTATTGGAATTCCAGCTTGTAAAATAGAGGTAACTGCCTCTACAGCATTTTGGACTGTAGGGAAGACTGCTCTAGCAGCTGTTGTGAATTCAGGAATACCATATACTTTTAAAGTCAGTTCTGTGAAACAACCCAGTGTCCCTTCCGAACCAACAAAAAGACCGTTCAAATGGTATCCAGATGATGATTTTGCTGCTAAGTTCCCAGTATGTATAATAGTTCCATCCGCAAGTACTACTTCTAAATCGCGGACTTGATCACGCATAACTCCATATTTTACGGTAGTTGTACCACTTGCATTTGTTGCAGCCATTCCACCTAAAGTTGCATCTGCTCCCGGATCAACAGAGAAGAACAGTCCGTATTTTTTTAACTCCTTATTCAACTGAGTTCTTGTTACACCAGGTTGTACTTTTACAAGTAAATCCTTTTCACGAACTTCTAAAATTTTATCCATCAACGAAAAGTCAATGGTAATTCCCTTATCGTAAGGAATGATGTGTCCTTCCAGACTAGAACCACGACCAAATGGGACAACAGGTACTTTTAAATTATTTGCTACTTTCATGATATTACTTACTTCTAAAGTTGTTTTTGGAAATACCACAATATCTGGAAGGCTTATATCATGATAGGATTCGTCTCTACCATGAAGTTCTCTAATTGTTTGATTGATTGAAACTTGGTCGTCTCCTAAAAATTCTTTTAAAGCAAGTACTATAGTTTCGATGGATGTGCTCATTTTTTTCTCCTCTTCACTTAGAATTAAATATAAATTAGAATTTTTCAGACAATTCCAATAGTGTAATTATCAAATAGAAAAAGTAAAATAGCAAGTTATAAAAATACCTTTTTTGGAAGAAAAAAGGGGTAAATATATTGCATATTAGTCTAAAAGTAGCTTAATACAAGGACAAATTCCCTTTGTGAATATTTTCGCAATTTTACTCAAGAAAATATATACAATAGCTAAAAGTGATGTTTAATTAACTTTTTGTTAATTTTAATTGACAATATGTTAAGTATACGTTACATTATGTATATAAAAGTTAACTTTTTGAAGAAAGGGTTATTTAAATGCTTAAAAATCGTGTGAAAGAGCTTAGGGCAAGATTTAGCTACACTCAAGGGGGATTGGGTGAAAAAGCCGGAGTAACAAGACAAACAATTGGGTTTATTGAAAAAGGGGAATTCTCCCCATCTATAACGCTTTCTTTAAAGCTTGCACATATTCTCGACTGTAAAGTGGATGAATTATTTTGGTTAGAAGGGGAGGAATGGAAATGAAGAAGGATTTTCGGGTGCAATATCCACTTTGGCAAATGGGCTTTGCTTTGTTATTTCTCTTATTTGCAATTGTAATTACTGGAGCAATATCTAATTTTGCTAAGGCGAATAGCTCGTTTACCTATTCTGTAGAGTTAGGTGCATTAGAAGGATTTATGGTGTTTTTATTGCTTCCTGTATTCATTGGGATGGTTCTACTATTTGGCACAAAAATATCGAAATATAACAAAGAACATCCGAGAAACAAAATAACTATTTGGGGTATAAAACCAGCTGAATATATGGAAGATGATGAAGCATGGCAAATGATTACAACTAAAGCAACCCAGAAAGTTTACACATTCTTTTCATGGTCATTGCCTTTATCCGCTGTTTTCCATCTATTTTTACCTGCATCTCAGCTATTGATCATTTTGAATATAATTGTTCTTTCCATGACGCAATATATTATTTATTATGTAAATATTCGTAAACATACAATGGAAGAAGAGGAAGAATAAAAAGAACCCGTGAAGAATCAAATTTTCTTCACGGGTTATTTTTATTTGAATGCAGTTGAAAGTTCATTTAGTACAGCGTTTTTCTTTGTATCATCCGCAATGTTCCACCATTTTTCAAAGAACACTCCAAGACCAGGAAGTAAATGTTCTTCTCCTCTTTGAATTGCATCCTCAACAACCCCTCGAATGTCAGTCGGAGATTGCCCTTTCATATTAGCTGATATTGCTTCTCGAATTTGAAAATCCATTTTTCATCACTCCTTGCAATTATCTTCCCCAAACACTCGCTTGCTATACATGAATTTGTTACTATTAAATAAAAAAGGCGGTTACATATAGATGAAACGAATTGAATCCACGCAAAATTCGCTAGTGAAACATTGGAAAAAATTATTAAGTGTTCGAAAAGAGCGCGAAAAAACAAGCGAGTTTCTAATAGAGGGATATCACTTAGTAGAAGAAGCGATTAAACAAAAAGAAAAAGTATTAACTATAATGATTAGTGACACAAGCGAAATCCCTGTGACTTGGGACGTAGACAATATAGAAATAGTAGAAATTAATGATGTTATTAAAAAAGAACTTGCAGAAACAGAGCATACACAAGGTATATTTGCTCATTGTAAGCAGCAAACTGTGAAAGAGGAAGAGCATGCCAATTGGAAGCGAATTTTGTTAATTGATGCAGTTCAAGACCCTGGGAATATTGGTACAATGATCCGTACAGCAGATGCTGCTGGAATCGATGCAGTAATTTTAGGTAAAGGATCTGCGGATGCATATAATCCAAAGACGCTAAGATCAGCACAAGGCTCTCATTTTCATATACCGATTTTAAAAGGTGACTTGCCTTATTGGGTAGAGCAATTAAAAAAACGTCAGATTCCCGTTTTCGGTACTGCATTTGAAAACTCAACACCATTCCATAAAGTTGAGAAAAGTGATTCTTTTGCTTTAATTGTTGGAAATGAAGGAAGCGGCATTAACAAAGAGCTATTAGAGCAGACTGATCAAAATATTATAGTGCCCCTTTTAGGACAAGCCGAATCATTAAATGTGGCGGTTGCAACAGGAATACTGTTGTACGGATTGTCATTATAGTTCGCAAATGAGCAACATTGTTGCGAGTAAGGGATTACGCTAGGATTTAGCGCTCTGGCGTTTCGCTTTCCGCGGGCGATGCCTTAGCCTCCTAGGCCAACACGATGTTGGTCATGCAATCGTTGCCGCAAAAGTTCTTTTGCGACGAGCTTTGCGCAGGAGCAGGATGCGGCGAACTTAGATTGCCTTCCACACAACTGCGGGGTCTTCGGCTAACGCTATTCCCGCAGGAGTCTCACACCACCACGTTAAATCCAATAAATGGTTGAACGAGACAATACTCGCTATGAACGCGACAAACCGACCTAAAAACATGACAACATTTCTTATAAAAAAGCTTTAACTTGGCATGAGATGCTATTTTCTAATTAGCTTTTATATATATTGTACGTATGAATAGAAATGTTGCGACTACGGTAGTCTATGTTGAGAAAAATGTTCTGGAATATTGTGCGTAATTATGTAATTTGTAAAAAAATGATTTGAACTAAATTACTGCTAGTTAGACGTTGATAAATCTAATGATCTATCCCATTTTGCTATTGATTAACCAGCAAATTCCATTGATTTTCACAGCAGGCGGCGACTCCAGCGGGATGAGTGAGACAGATGAGTCATCACAACGAACGCGTAGCGGCGGTGATGGCTCATCGCTCACCCCGCGGAAAGCGTCCGACTGCTGCGAAACACCTAACGGGCACTTCTTTAAGACGTATTTTATCTAGTATGCGCAACATTATGGTTCAGTTGCGTATAATATAAAAAAGTCACACTTGATGAAACGTTTAAAACTCCGTATAATAGAATATAATTTGATAAATAAAAAAAGCTGTCATCGGGAAAAGTATATATGACGATTCGAATAAAGGAATTTTACACCTTGACTGAAAGTGTAATTGGAGAATGCATATAGAAGTTCACCCCGTTAGCTGCCACCGGGACCAGCAATTGCTGTAAAGGTGTGCCGGTGTAGAGCCGTTAGTCGAATTGAGTGATTGTACGTTTTTTGTACAATAATCAGGGTGGTACCGCGAAATTAGTCCTCGTCCCTTTTATAGGGGCGGGGTTTTTATTTTGTCAAAATTTCAATTAGCGGAAACATGCATGCCTTCGGCGGATGGCACAGATTTTGTAAAGGAGTTCATCGAGCGGGCTCGATGCAAAATCTGGACTCAAATAAGCCAAGGCGAATTTGATTAAGGAGAGATCATAAAACATGGAAGCACAACTTCAACAATTAAAAGAAGAAGCTTTGCAAAAAATTGAAGCTTCACAAAATGTAAAAGAATTAAATGATGTACGTGTTGCATACCTAGGGAAAAAAGGACCCATTACGGATTTATTAAAAGGAATGGGTAAACTTCCTGCAGATGAACGTCCAAAAATGGGAGCTCTAGTAAATGTTGTTCGAGAAGAAGTAACCGAAGTATTAGAAGCTCGGATGACACTCCTTCAAGAGCAAGCAATTCAAGAGCAATTAGAAAAAGAATCTATTGATGTTACATTACCAGGTCGCCCAGTTAAAACTGGGAATCATCATCCTTTAACACGAGTGGTAGAAGAGATTGAGGACTTATTTATCAGCATGGGTTATGAAATTGCCGAAGGTCCAGAAGTGGAAAAGGATTACTACAACTTTGAAGCTTTGAACTTGCCAAAAGGACATCCAGCTCGTGATATGCAAGACTCTTTTTATATTTCAGAAGATATTCTTCTTCGTACACATACATCACCTGTGCAAGCTCGGACAATGGAAGCAAAAGAAGGCAAGCCAATTAAAATTATTTGTCCAGGTAAAGTGTATCGTCGAGATAATGATGATGCGACTCATTCACATCAATTCACTCAAATTGAGGGATTGGTAATAGGTGAAAATATTCGAATGAGTGACTTAAAAGGTACACTTTCTGTTTTTGCGAAAAAAATGTTCGGAGAGGATAGAGAAATCCGTCTACGTCCAAGTTTCTTCCCATTTACAGAGCCATCTGTTGAAATGGATATTTCTTGCTTCAAGTGTGGTGGTAGTGGCTGTAACGTGTGTAAAAAAACAGGCTGGATTGAGATTTTAGGTGCTGGTATGGTGCATCCGAATGTCCTTGAAATGGCTGGATATGATTCGAAAAAGCTTTCTGGTTTTGCATTTGGTATGGGCCCAGAACGTATTGCTATGTTGAAATATGGAGTGGAAGATATTCGTCATTTCTATACGAATGATGTGCGTTTCTTATCGCAATTCCACCGAACAGAAGTGTAAGGAGGAAATGACATGTTAGTTTCTACGAAATGGTTAGCAGAATATGTAAATACGCAAGGACTCGATCCAAAGGATTTGGGTGAAAAAATAACTCGTTCAGGTATTGAAGTTGATGCAGTAATAGATCGTTCTCAAGGCATGACAAACGTTGTAGTAGGTTATGTAAAGGATTGTGTGAAGCATCCAGAAGCAGACAAATTAAATATTTGCCAAGTAGACGTAGGAGAAGAAATAACACAAATTATTTGTGGGGCTCCAAATGTTGCAGCTGGACAAAAAGTAATCGTTGCACGACCAGGAGCAGTACTGCCTGGTGGAATAAAAATTAAGAAGGCAAAACTTCGTGGAGAAGAATCAAACGGAATGATTTGTTCTCTTCAAGAACTAGGTATAGAAGGAAGACTCGTACCTAAAGCGTATGCAGAGGGTATTTATGTACTTCCAGAATCAGCA
Source organism: Psychrobacillus sp. FJAT-21963 (assembly GCF_001420585.1). Classification (NCBI taxonomy): domain Bacteria; kingdom Bacillati; phylum Bacillota; class Bacilli; order Caryophanales; family Bacillaceae; genus Psychrobacillus; species Psychrobacillus sp. FJAT-21963. The sequence continues at coordinate 159,800 of NZ_LJIY01000014.1, forward strand.
ACTCCTGGGGAGAGTGCATTGCCTTTACTAGGTTTAGATGATATTATCCTTGAACTTGGCCTGACTCCTAACCGTTCAGATGCACTAAGTATGCTTGGGGTAGCTTATGAAGTAGGGGCAATCCTATCAGAAGACATGAAATATCCGGAAGCAACTTACAATGAAAGTAATGAACAAGCATCTGATTATTTAAATTTACGTGTTAATGCTATGGAAGAAAATCCAATGTACGTAGCAAAAGTGGTGAAAAATGTTCAAGTAAAAGAATCACCATTATGGTTACAGCATCGCTTGATGGCAGCTGGCGTTCGTCCACATAATAACGTAGTAGATATTACAAATTACGTATTAATGGAATATGGTCAACCTCTTCATGCATTCGATTATGACAGATTAGAAACAAAGGAAATTGTCGTTCGTCTTGCAGAAGAAGGGGAAAAAATTGTCACATTGGATGATCAAGAGCGTACATTGAAGTCCACTCATTTAGTAATTACAAATGGTCAAGAACCAGTTGCAATTGCTGGTGTAATGGGTGGCGCAAATTCAGAAGTGCATGATGGAACTACAACGGTAGTAATTGAATCTGCATACTTTGCAAGTGGTTCTGTTCGACAAACATCTAAAGACCACAACTTACGAAGTGATGCAAGCGCTCGATTTGAAAAAGGTGTAGACCCAAATCGTGTGATTCTAGCTGCTGAACGAGCGGCAAGTCTTCTTGCAGAGCTTGCTGGCGGAGAAGTTTTAGCTGGTTCTGTTATAGTGGATGAGTTAGAAAAAAAACCTACAGAAGTAGTCGTGTCTCCTGATTTCATCAATAACCGTTTAGGGATGAAAATTTCTTTAGAAGACATGACATCTATTTTGAGTAGATTAAAATTTGATTATCAAGCGGCAAATGGATACTTATATATTAATGCTCCAACTCGTCGTCAAGATATTAAAATTCCAGAGGATATCGTGGAAGAAATTGCTCGTATGTACGGTTATGATGAAATTCCAATGACTTTACCAGTGGAAGAATCAAAACCAGGTGGCTTAACCTCTTACCAAGCAAAACGTCGTCAAGTTAGAGCTTATTTGGAAGGTGTAGGTCTTTATCAAGCTATTACGTATTCTTTAACTTCTAAAGAAATGTCTCAAAAATTTGCATTAGAAACAGCTCCAGTCACAGAACTATTAATGCCAATGAGTGAAGAACGTAGCATCCTTCGCCAAAGCTTAATCCCGCATTTATTGGAAGCTGTTACGTATAATACTGCACGTCAAGCAGATACGGTGGCACTTTATGAAGTAGGGTCTGTGTTCTTAGGAGAAACAGAATCAGGTTTGCCACATGAGCAAGAACATTTAGCAGCAGTAATTGCAGGTAAATGGGTAGAGCATAGCTGGCAAGGTGAGAAAAAAGTAGTTGATTTCTTTGTATTAAAAGGAATTGTAGAAGGTTTAATGGAACTTCTTGGCCATACAAGTGAACTTACATTTGAAAAAGCGGTAATAGATGGCTTACATCCAGGACGTACTGCATCCATTAAGCTAGCAGGAGAAGCAATCGGTGTCATCGGTCAATTACATCCTTCTGAGCAAAAAGCACGTGATTTGAAAGAAACTTATGTAGTAGAAATTAATTTAGCAAAAGTATTAAATAAAGAATTGGATGCATTATACTATGCACCAGTTTCAAAATTCCCGTCAATTACACGTGATATTGCATTAGTAGTAGACAGCGAAAAAGCAGCTGGCGAACTACAAGCAATTATTCAATTATCTGGTGGAAGACTATTAAAAGGTGTACATCTTTTCGACTTATATGAAGGAGAAAAAATGGAACCAGGTAAAAAATCGGTTGCATTCTCTCTCACATACTTCGACCCAGAACGTACACTAACAGACGAAGAAGTTGTGAATGCCCATAACAAAGTATTAAAAGCACTTGCAGAACAAGCAGGAGCAGAGTTAAGAGGATAATTTAAACGGAGCAGCACCAATTATTGGTGCTGCTTTTTTATGAATAATAAGATGAAACATTTGCCAATGACCAAAATGATATGGAGCTATTATAACATGCAGCCTATACACTAAACGTTAGCCTGCACTGAAACTAATATTAAAAGACCTAAGTTCGAATGGATATCGAACTCAGGTCATGGAAGCTACCACTTTGTCTAATTATTGGGTCAGGCAAAAGATAGCTATTTGCTATTCATCTAGTTTCTATGTTTCCGAATTGTCAATAAAACACCGAATAAAACTCCAATGAATGACATAATGGAAATAATGAAATAAAAAGTATGTCCACCAAATTCTTTATATATGTAACCTCCAGCATAAGATGCAATTATACTAGATAAACCGAAGAATAAGAGCGCAAGTACGGTTTGTCCAGTAGCACGCCATTCTTTTGGCATAATTTGATATAAATATTGAATCGCAGCAGTATAAAAAATAGGGAATGTAAACATCTGTAGTACTTGCAATAATGTTAAAGCAAGGGGACTTAAAATGAAAGCAGCGAGGATAAAACGTAAAAAGTAGAAAAATGTTGCCATCGTAATAATTTCTAACTCTTTGCCCTTTCGAAGCCACCAAAAACTTAAAGCAAATATAACTATTTCACTTGTTGCTGCTATAAAGAAGGCAATTCCAATTAATGAAGTATCCCCTCCAAGTTCCCGCAGATGTAGACCTAGAAATGTATCATTCATACGTGCTGGTATTGAACTTATGAAAACCATCACTAAAAACAGAAGCATTTCTTTATTCTTTAATACTTGTTTCAGTCCTTCCATAGTAACAGGCTTTGTGGAGGCTTGGACATCCGGCATGAACCAAACGATTGCAAATGATATCAATCCTAATATTGCAAACAATATAGAAGCGCTGTTCATACCGAAATAGTCCATTGAAAACCCGACAATTAAAGACAAAATCGCATATCCCAACGCTCCATATGTTCGAATTGATCCATAGCTGACTCGAGCCATTTCGGAAACGGTAAAGTTAAGGCTTTCCGTCAGAGGATCCAATGGCATGAGTGCGAAGTATACTAACAAAGCAAACATTACAAGTAACACAAAACTATCCACGTTAAATAAGAAGTATCCAAAAATTGTTGTTAGACTAACAAGTATTAGCATCACTTTACGTATAGTTTTTGTCTTATCACTAATGAATCCCCATAGAGGTTGTGCAATTAATGTTACAAATCCGCCCGTTCCAATAACTAAACCAATTTCGCTAGCTGATAAACCTTTATCCTCCAAATAGACAGGTAAAAAAGGAATAAATAATGCAAGTAAACCAAAAAATAAAAAATTATACCCTTTTAATAAAACTTGAACTTTCAAATCAATTCTCCTTCTAATGTAAAGCAAATTAATTCTGTATAAACAAATATCATTGAATATTGTAACTGATTTTAAAGTGAAGAACCGAAAACTGTATTTTTAATTATCTTTTATAGACTGAAAGATAGATACGTACTTTTTGAAAGTTTAAGTAAAGGATGTTGTGCATCTCCCGCAAGTCTTCCTAACTTATCGGTTATTAATTATTTCCATTCTTCTGCTAAGATAGCGTAATAATACTCGTCCCACCACTCATTATCATGAGGAATACATTTCTTAAAATACCCTTCTCTTCTCATTCCGATCTTTTCCATAACTCGGTAAGAGGGAGGATTTTGAGGTTGGCAAGTAGCAATGATTCTGTGTAATTTCATTTCTTCAAAAGCATATTTTAATATGGAAAGAGCAGCTTCCGAAGCATACCCTTTATTATAATATTTAGGATTAAACACCCAACCAATCTCATAAGTATGATCACCAAAATATTGTTGAAAAGAAATGTGCCCAATTAATTCTTCTTTATCTGACAGTACAACAGGAAACATATGAGCGTCCCCGCCAATATTTTTATTTACAAAGCATTTTGCATCCTCTTCAGTAAAAACTCCCTCTGGTATGTATTTCATAACAACTGGATCGGAAGTATACTCGTGCACTGCCTTCCAATCACTTAATTTAAAGTTGCGTATATGAAGTCTTTCTGTTTTTATATTCATTCCTGTTCCCCCACCTTTTTCCATTCTTATTTTATTTAACATCATATATCCCAAAAGGACAATGGTTTAATTTATTAAGAAAAAAGGATTTCCCTTCTTTAAATAGAACCTTAATAATATGTATATTGTTGGAGGCTATGAAATGGATAACATAGACAAGAGAAAACGTTTAGATGCTAATCCTTTTAGTTATCATATTACGAAGGATCATATTGTTTTTCTTGAGTTTCATGGGAAACGTGTAAAAATATTAAAAGGAAAAGACGCTGAGAGATTTTTAGAAAAAATGAATGATGCCAAAGATGAAAAAGAAGAACAATTAATATTAGCGAAACTCACTGGCAATTTTAAAAGAGGAAATGAGAGAAAATAATAAAGGGGATTAGATATGTTAAAAAGGAGATATGGGAATCGTTCGGAATGGAAGCGAATTGTGAAAAGAAAGTATGCACAATACTATTTGAATACCAAAGAGTTTACTGGAGTTATAACATTATTAAAACTTGTTCAAGTTACGGAGCCTTTATGGGTGAACTATGCAGACAAAAGCATTTGTATTGTAGATGATGGGTATAGTTGGATGCAACATTTCCCGATAGAGAACAGTTATTCCATTACTACGATGTTTAATGCGAATGATGAGATTGTACAATGGTATATAGATATATGTCATGAAATAGGAACAGAAAATAATATTCCTTGGTGGGATGATTTATTTCTAGATATTATAATTTTGCCTAGTGGAGAGATTATTCTGCAAGATGAAGATGAACTGGAAGATGCTCTTTCAAGTAATCTCATTGATCTAGATATGTATAATCTAGCATGGAACGAAGCCAATAGAATTACATCATTACTAAAGGAAGATAAATTTGAGTTGCTTAAATATTCAAAGATCCATAAGGAACAGTTAGAAAAACATCTTCATACTGTGGGGGATGTACATGCGTAAAGTAGAAGTTTTGCCTTATTCTGATCAATGGAAGGAACAATTTGAGGATGAAGCAAGAAAAATAAAAGAAATATTTGGTTCTGACATTCTGGAGATCCATCATATTGGGAGCACCTCTGTTAGAGGACTTCAAGCAAAACCAATAATAGATATGATGCCGGTAGTTAGTGATATATCTATAATTGATACATATAACGAAGCAATGATTAATCTTGGATATATTCCAAAAGGAGAGAATGGTCTCCCAGGACGTAGATATTTTCAAAAAGGTGGCGATAATCGATCACACCATGTGCATATGTATGAAACGGGTAATACAGAAATTAAACGACACCTTGTATTTAGAGATTACTTAAGCGTGCATCCACAAGTTGCCCATGAATATGGGGAATTAAAGAATATGTTAGCAAAACAATTCCCATATAATATGGATTCGTACATTAAAGGAAAAGAAAAATTAGCATTGGAAATTCAACAAAAAGCAATGGAATGGTCAAAAGGCATTATTAAAAGGAATTTTCATCGCGCATTTGGTGTATATGGTATATGCGTGCAACAAGAAAAACTGCTTGTTATCAATAAAAATGGTGGTCCTTACATTAACCGCTTTGATCTTCCTGGTGGGAATTTAGAAGAAAGAGAGAGTTTAGTAATAGCTTTAAAAAGAGAATTTTTAGAAGAAACAGGTTTAGAAATCGAAATTATTAAAACTATAGGCACGACTGATTTCATGGTTTCTGCGGACTGGAGAGGTGCGACAGATGTACATCATATTGCAGTGTTTTATTTAGTTAAGCAAGTGGGTGGTGATATAGTGGAACCTGAACAATTTGAAGGACAAGACTCATTTGGAGCTGGGTGGGTTGCTGAAAATGAAATTAATGCTGATAATGCATCACCTCTCGTACTAAAAGCAATGGAATGGTTAAGAACTGAAAGCTTAGGGCTGGATGTAAACCATTACCCTAAGTTTGTAGTTAAAAAAGATTGGAGTTGAATTGATGTTGAAAAATGAAATTACTAGGTTATTAAAGATAGAGTATCCTATTATTCAAGCACCAATGGCTGGAGGGATAACTACTTCGAAATTAGTGGCAGCTGTTTCTAATAGTGGAGCGCTTGGAATGATTGGAGCCGGATATTTAACTCCAGCTCAATTACAAGAGCAAATCAAAGAGGTAAAGCAGTTAACATCAGAATGCTATGGAGTAAATTTATTTGTTCCAAACTTTTTTGAGATTGATGAAGCGAAGATAAAGAAAACCAATCAATTACTAAGCAAATACAAAGTGGAATTAAACATTCAAGATGAAAATATACTTCTTCCAAGTATAGAGAATACCAAACAGACATTTATGGAACAAATACAAATTGTTATGGAGGAAAAAGTTCCTATTTGTTCTTTTACTTTCGGTGTTCCATCCAAAGAAGTGTTAAATGAATTAAGTAAACTAAACATTATCTCTATTGGTACGGCAACAACAGTTAAGGAAGCAATACTTATTGAGGAACTAGGAATGAATGCTGTCGTTGTGCAAGGAAGTGAAGCGGGAGGTCATAGAGGTAACTTTTTAAATGCTCACGAAGAAGGCTTGATTGGCCTAATGTCTTTGATTCCTCAAGTAGTAGATCATGTAAAGATACCTGTAATAGCTGCTGGGGGCATTATGGATGGTAGAGGGCTAATGGCTTCTTTAAGCTTAGGTGCATGTGCTGTCCAAATGGGTACTGCGTTTTTAACTTGTGAAGAAAGCGGTGCTCAACCAATACATAAAGAAGCAATACTCGAAGCCAAAGATGAAGATATAACGTTAACTAATGCTTTTTCAGGTAAATGGGCAAGAGGGATTAAAAATAAATTTATAATAGAAATGCACAAAAATGAAACTGATATTCCAATTTTTCCTATACAAAATACATTGACACAATCTATTCGAAAGATATCTTCTGATCAACATAATAAAGAATTTATGTCTCTCTGGTCTGGTCAAAGCCCCTTACTTGCTAGAACGGAGACAGCGGAAGCATTAATACAGCGGATCATAAAAGAAGCAAAAGGAATAAATATAAGCATGTAAAAACAAAGGGGCTGTTCAATAATTCCCTAAAATAATGCAAATGGAGAAAAACGACTTACATTATAAGCAATTTGGCGATTTTTTTGTATACTTTTTTCATAAAAAGATCCTGTTTTATTATATTTTAGATTGAGAGAAGTAATTGATTGGAGTGAAAGGCGGAGACTCCTGCGGGAAAGCGAGATAGTCCGAGACCCCGTACGTAGCCCTAGAGAGGAAGGAAGGCTAAGGTCGCCTCTTCAAACGGAAGGCAATCTAAGTTCGCCGCGTCCTGCTACTGGGCAAAGCTCGTCGCAAAAGAACTTTTGCGGCAACGATTGCATGACTACACATCCTGTGGGCCTCAACGCCTTCATGACCAACATCGTGTTGGCCTGAGAAGGCTCGGCGTTCGTTCGCGGAAAGCGTGCCCCTGGAACGGAAATAATCGTCATTTTATTAGAAGCTACGAAGAAAGAGGCTGCCCCTAAAAGTCATTTTTTATGACTTTCAAGACAGCCCCATTTTCTAGTTTGATACAATAATGTATTCATAATAAGGCTCATCTTGTTGCGTATCATCAAACCATTTCATGCCTTTATAAGTAAAACCAATCTTTTCTAGTATTTTGAGTGAACCTTTATTCTCCGGACTCGCTGATGCTGTAACCTTTTGAATATTTGTGTGACTTTTAACTAATTCTAAGCAAGCCTTAGCAGCTTCGGATGCAAAACCTTTTCCCCAAGATGATTGAATGAAATGATAAATTAATTCAACTTCTTTCATGGAGCCAGTTATATTAAACCCTGCAGAACCAATAACCTCATTCGTCTCTTTTATTATTACAGCGTATACGGATAACCCGAGGACTTCATGACATTTACGATAACCTGCGATCACTTGAGACAATAGTTCATGTGGGGTAGGTCCATCACATAATGCCATCACTTCTTGATTGCCCCAAAAATGTTTTGCAGACTCTATATGTTCTTCTTCAAATACGCATAAATACAATCGAGCAGTTTCCATTACAATCTTCAAATCCCCACTCCTTTTCACTGTTATCAATCTATAAATATGTTATCATGTCCTTTTTGCCTTTTATAGAAAATTTTATCTGCATTTTTTTTCACTTCGCAAATATTATCTGCTTTTTTTTAAAGAAATGAAATTCTGATATCTCATTTAACTAAAAAATTAAATAATCGGAATTTGTGTAAGTGTACGAGATTGATTAAATTACAAGTTTCTTATTCTGGCTCCTCTATTAAACATGCTCTTTGTTAGCTCCTACAGCACATGGACACGCTTTTCCCACTGAAATCAATAGCAATATATAACTTAATTTTTTCTAATAAAATCGTATGTTGGCACGACACTTGCATTATAAAAAGTGTATTAACAAAATTTTATAATTAGGAGGAATTATCAATGACAACACCTGAAATCTTATATTCTGTGAAAGCACAAAGAGGACCTGAGTTACGTTGTAAAGGATGGAGACAGGAATCCATCCTTCGTATGCTTGAAAATAACATGGAAAACGCAGAAAAACCAGAGGAGCTTGTTATCTATGGGGGAATCGGGAAAGCCGCACGCAACTGGGAATCCTATCATGCCATCGTGGAATCCTTAAAAGAGCTAGAGGATGATGAGACATTGGTCGTTCAATCTGGGATGCCGGTGGCGATCTTCAAGACACATAAGTATGCCCCGACCGTGGTGATGGCAACGACGAACATCATGAAAGCAGATTGGCCGACATTCTACGATCTACAAGACAAAAATCTGACAATCTACGCGAACTATACAGCGGCACCTTGGGAGTATATCGGTACTCAAGGGGTGATCCAAGGGACATTTGAAACACTTTCGGCGATTGCACGCCTGCATTACAATGATTCACTCGTTGGAAAAATTCTACTTACTGCAGGGGCAGGAGGGATGGGCGGGAATCAAACACGCGCGATGACGATGCATGGGGGTGTTGCCATCCTTTGTGACTCGAACATCGAAATCATTCAACGTCGTATCGACAAAGGCTTCATCGATGAGGT
>NZ_LJIY01000014.1:169622-172760 GCF_001420585.1 Psychrobacillus sp. FJAT-21963
TCTGACTGGCCGATGTTGAACGGACTTTTAAACGCAGTAGGCATGTGTGACCTCATCGCGATCCAAGCGAACTATTCAATGGGGGAGGCAGTTCATACAGGCGTGACGATGGTTGCGGACGGAACAGCAGAATCGGATATGAGACTCGAGGTGGCGATGACCGTAGACTCAGGCATAGGGGTTGTTCGTCACGCACAGGCGGGCTATGAAATTGCACAGGACGTAGCGAACGGAAAAGGAAAATTAACAGAGGAGAGCATCAAGATCCCATTATGGTGGAAGCGTGAAGCGACATTTGGACCTAAAGATATAAAGAAAGAAGAAGCTAGAGTGAAATAAAATACAAAACAGAACGGCATTAAGCCGTTCTGTTTTTTGATGCGCATTTGTGACCATTGCAATGGCAAATAGATACGTAAAATCCTGTATGATATTTATCCCTTCATTTAAATAGTAGGTTTTTCAAGATCATGCTTTTTAATATGATACTGTAGACTTTGGCGTGTAATGCCAAGTTTTTTTGCAGCTCTAGATACATTCCAATTTGATTGTACTAATGTTGTTTCGATTAATTGTCTTTCCGTACTATTAAAGATTTTTTTAAGAGGTCTTTGAGTGTCCTCTCGCTGATTATAGGAAGTATTGGAAAACATCATTATTTTTCCACGCATATAAGATGGAAGGTGCTCAATATCAATAGTTTCACCGTTTTCTGGAACTCGAATAATGATGTTTTCAATCAAATGTTCTAATTCTCTAATATTTCCTGGCCAAGTATAATGAAGAAGACTTTTTCGTAACCAATCGGAAAGTGGTGGAACTGTTTTTGATAATTTTGCTTGATAAGTATCTAAAAAATAATTTATAAAAAAATGTACATCTTCAATTCGATCTCTAAGTGGTGGAATGTATAAACTTGTATGTGCAATTCGATAAAATAAATCTAATCGCATCCTATTTTCTGCAATAAGTTTCTCGGGATCTTCGTTACACGCACTTATAATAGTACATTTTACAGGTGCAACTTCGTTAGATCCTACTTTCCGAACTAGCCTTTCTTGTAGGACGCGCATTAATTTTGTTTGCAAAGTAATGGGCATCGAGTTAATTTCATCTAAAAATAAGGTGCCATCTTGTGCATATTCAAATAATCCCATTTGGTCTGTAGCACCTGTAAATGCACCTTTTACTGTTCCAAATAACGTGCTTTCGAGTAAATTTTCTGGGATTGCAGCACAATTTATTGCAACGAATGGTTTATTTGCCCGCGGACTATGGTTATGCATACTTTGCGCAAATAACTCTTTTCCAGTACCAGTCTCGCCTACAATTAATGTATCCGCATTATGTATAGAAACATTTTGAGCTTCTTTTATAAGTTCTAATAGAGGAAGGCTTTTTCCCTTAATATCATTAAATGTAAATATAGTGCCATTCTTAGAATGGACTTTATCTTCGCTTGAAACATTTGCTTGTCTTTTTAGTTCGATTGTTTCGTGCAGTCGGTCTTTCAATTTTGATTCATTCGTGCTGATAGAAAATACTGAAATGGTTTTCCCGTCTTTTTGGATAGGAAATGTACTATAGTTAACGTATTTAGGTATACCATTAATTTTTGAATGTGCCCGATATCTAGAATAGATAGGTTTTCCTGTTTTAAATGTATGTCGATGTTCCGAGTATTGCGGATTGTAATTATAGACAGACCATAAATGTTTGCCTATTATATCCTTGCTAGATAAACCTTCCATTTTCTCTTGAGCATCATTATACAAAGTAATTTCTCCTTCTGAATTACTCATCATAACTCCTTCATCAAGAGCTTCAATAATTTTTTCTAAGCAAAACAATCTTTCCTCTATATAAGTTATATCGCTTTCCGAATATTTTAGGCATAAAAAAATAATAGAACAATCGGAAGAAAAAACTTTCACATCTACTGATAACTTTCTTCCATCTAATTGAAGAGTAAATGATTCATTGTTGTTAAACTGGTTGTGATCACAGTCAATAAAACTACTAATAGCCATTCCATTTGAGATCTTAATAGGAAAGTCCATATCTAAGTCATACCAAAGAATTTCATGATTCTCGTTTAGTGCAATCACTCCATCTACATAACTTCGAATAATTGATCCGATAGATGCTACAGTCATGGTAGTTTTACTCCCTTCCATAAATCAAATTATCAATAGTATAACATAATTCTTCTGACTATTTAGAAGAGTCTGCATGTAAAATTTATCTGCACCTAATAAAACTCAACTGTCTCTATATGTTTTGATAAATAAATAAAATTATTTAATTGTAAGTAAAAAAATATCTGCAGTGTTTTGAATGATTTTGGCATCTCTCTATCTATCAAAATTTCGGTGATAACAAAAATAGACTTATAAAATCAAATGAATTTACGGAATTTTAAAATAGTTTCAAAATGATTTAGAAAATTGGCACGGCTCTTGCATTATAAAAATGTGTAGAAAACAATTTTATAATTTAGGAGGAAATAGTAATGACAACACCTGAAATCTTATATTCCGTAAAAGCACAAAGAGGACCTGAGTTACGTTGTAAAGGATGGAGACAGGAATCCATCCTACGCATGCTTGAAAATAACATGGAAAACGCAGAAAAACCAGAAGAGCTTGTCATCTATGGGGGAATCGGGAAAGCTGCACGCAACTGGGAATCCTATCATGCCATCGTGAAATCCTTAAAAGAGTTAGAGGATGATGAGACATTGGTCGTGCAATCTGGGATGCCGGTGGCGATCTTCAAGACACATAAGTATGCCCCAACCGTGGTGATGGCAACGACGAACATCATGAAAGCAGATTGGCCGACATTCTACGATCTACAAGATAAAAACCTGACGATCTATGCGAACTATACAGCGGCGCCTTGGGAGTATATCGGTACCCAAGGGGTTATCCAAGGAACATTTGAAACACTTTCGGCGATTGCACGCCTGCATTACAATGATTCACTCGTTGGAAAAATTCTACTTACTGCAGGAGCTGGAGGGATGGGTGGAAACCAAACTCGTGCAATGACGATGCACGGGGGTGTTGCCATCCTTTGTGACTCGAACATCGAAATCATTCAACGTCGTATCGACAAAGGCTTCATCGATGAGGT
>NZ_LJIY01000002.1:0-24194 GCF_001420585.1 Psychrobacillus sp. FJAT-21963
TAAGCTCTTCAGCGCCGATGGTAGTTGGGGGTCTCCCCCTGTGAGAGTAGGACGTCGCTGGGCACTAGAAAAGTCGTCACCGAGCAATCGGTGGTGGCTTTTTTTGTTGTACTAAAAAAAGCCGAAGGCAAAGAATAGTAGTTTTATTTGCGAGAAAGTAGAGGAACAATGAGTTCGAGGAAGCAAGGAAGAGAGACTCGCAGCGTATAATATACGCGAGAATCGAACGACCGCGGCTGACGAAGAAATCTGCGCAGCCCGAACACGGAAGTGAAGCTCGCGCGCCGATGGTAGTTGGGGGTCTCCCCCTGTGAGAGTAGGTCGTCGCTGGGCACTAGAAAGGTCGTCACCGAGTAATCGGGTGATGGCTTTTTTTGTTGTTTAGGAAATTATATTCAAATTAAAGGTTGAAAAAAATTTTCTTTACTCATTGGTTATAGGTGTATTGTAAGACGTTTGACATGATTTTAAATTAAAATATAGGTTTATAGATGTTCGTTTAATTAAGAAAACTCTATCTATATGCCTGTTTTAAATTGAATTAAAGGAGAATTTTACTTCATGAAGAATATATATCTTTGGAAAAGATTAAAAATTCAGTTAATATAGGGGGAAACTATGAAGAAAAAGTGGACTGCCATGGTGATGACGTGGATGTTGGTTGTGAGTCTGTTTGGTTTTAACAATGTTGCTCAAGCAGAAGAAACAATGGAAAAAACATTAAGTGATTCTATTACTAAGATAATAGAAGAAAAATTAGCTGGTGCAGATGTAAGTGTTACGGTTAGGGATCGAGTGTCTGGAGAAATGGTATATGATTACAATGGTCAAACAACTATAAAACCAGCCTCTAATATGAAACTGTTAACTACTGCAGCAGCTTTAGATGTATTAGGAAAAGATTACCGTTTTAATACAACTCTTTATACTTCAGGGAAGAAGTCAAATGGAGTCTTAAAAGGAGATGTTTATTTAAAAGGACAAGGTGATCCTACTCTATCCTTTGAAGATTTACAACAGTTCGCAGAAGAGTTAAAAGCACAGGGTATTAATAAAATTGATGGACGGATTGTCGGTGATGACAAATGGTTTGATGATGATTTATTAACTCCGGGAATTTGGGTTGGGGACGAGTCTTATTATTACGCTGCACCTATTTCAGCTTTAACAACTTCTCCAAACACAGACTACGATTCTGGAACGATTATCGTAGAAGCAACTGGAACTGCTGTTGGAGAGTTACCGTCCATTAATGTAACTCCGCACATTGGTGATTTACAAATAGTAAATGAAGCACAGACAGTGGAAGCAGGAAAAACAAATACAGTAACGATAGAAAGAATGTATGAAACAAATCAGATTGTCATTAGTGGGAACCTTCCAGTTGATAAAACTAAAAAAGAATGGGTGACTGTCAAACATCCTACGACACATACATTAACAATGTTCCAGGCAGTTTTAGCTGAAGCAGGAATTGAGTATTCAAAAGAGAAATTATTTAGAGCAGCAACACCAAAAAGTGCACAACTAGTTGCTATGAAGCAATCGATGACACTGGAGCAACTATTAATCCCGTATATGAAACTAAGTAATAATGGAATTGCGGATATTTTAGTAAAAACAATGGGAAAAGTGAAAAAAAATGAAGGTAGTACAACAGCTGGCTTAGAAGTTATTAGAGAATATGGAAAATCAATTAATTTAAATATGGCTAATTGGCAATTTGAAGATGGATCTGGAATGTCTCATGAAAATAGGGTTTCAAGTTTGGCAGTGAGTGAATTATTATATAAAGTGCAAGGAGAAGATTGGTTTAATACCTATTTTACTAGCTTACCAGTAGCTGCTAATACCGATCGAATGGTAGGAGGCACTTTAAGAAATCGATTAAAAGATCCACTGACTGCAGGAAAAGTCTATGCAAAAACAGGTTCATTAACGGGTGTTAGTACACTGAGTGGATATTTAGAAGCGAGTAGCGGGCAATCATACATCTTTAGTGTATTAGTTCAAAATAAATCAGGGACATCCTCAACGATTGATGAAATTGTTAAGGAAATAGCAAAAGAATTGTAAAAAATTGAGGAAACACTTTTCTTGCTGATATGCAAAAAACTATAATAGTAAGTTGGTTTACGTAATTTTTTCAACTTAACTAGTAAATTAAATAAAACAAAACACCTTTACCTAGAAAATTGGTATTATACCTTTATTCTACGTGGAGGTGTTTTTCTATGTCTTCAAAGATTTTAAGTCTTGCAACTGGCACAACATGAATGTTGGCCATTACATTAATTATTGAGGAGTAGGAAATATAAATATAACAGGGCGAAATCATCTGAAGTATTAACGAGTTCCATTAAGCTTTACACTGACTCTGTGAGAATAAAACTCTCTAGATAGTGCAAATTAGAATCTAGGAGGTGAATATCCATGAGTAAAAATAACAACAAGACAAGCAATGTTAGAACGCACAATAGTTTCGAACTGTATAAAAATCCTACGAATAATCCTGACGAAGAATTCGCTGAAGAATTTATTGCTATTTCTAAAAACAAGGTAACGAAAGAAATTAATAAAAGTAAACCTAAGAAAAAGGATTAAACCTGTACATGAAAGGTGAGTGTATTAAATGCTCACCTCTTTCATGAGTTCAACTTTTTTATAATATGTTCCAAACTTAATCTGTCTATTTAAATCCTAATGTTCCTTCATACACTCTTCATTAAATGGTATGAAATAATTCCATTAAAGTTCTTATATTATTTTCTCATAAGAAATAAATATACAAGCGATTAAACTTAAATAGTACATAACTAATCTCCACGTTCAATCGTATCAATAAATTACTAATTTTCTCTTTAAATATTGACCATAAAATTGAATTTAGTAATTAAAATAGGAGATTTTTAACAAGCATTAGCAGAAGTTGTAATAAACCCCATTTTCGCTATCTATTTCAAGCGTTCTCTAAAACCGACCTAATGCTAATTCCTATGGTTTTATAGTTTTGGAATAATGTTAACAGCAATTGTTTTAGTATCAGTTTCCTCATTTACGTTACTCATTTTATAATACTTTATCATTAGATTGTTTAGCTCATTTTGGAAAAGCGTAAATTGCTCACTGGATAAAGTCAGCTCTAGTAATGAAAAAGTTGCTGTGTCTTCGATGTTTTCCTCAACCTCAAGTAAAGTTAAATAATTTTGGTATTGCGATAATAAAACTAATTGATAGTAGGAAATATAATTTAGTTTTTGTTCCTTGGATAGATGCTTCCAATCCTCCTCACTCAGTCGAGCTGCTTCTTCATTTAATGCATAAAATTTTTCAGTTACGGATCGTACTTTTCTTTCCTTTACGATTTTAATAATATTTTCATCCACTAAAATCTGAATATGGCGATATAACGTTGCTTGTGGAACATCTTTGATGATAGCTATCATTTCTAATGTACTTACGCCATCTTCTTTATTTTGCATAAGAGCTTGTAAAATTTTCATTCTCACTGGGTGCATTATTACCTCTACTTTGTTGCGCATAAATTGTTCCTCCAACATGTTTTAAAGTGATATAAACAATAATAAAAGACATTCATTCCAACTAAAGATAACGTTATCAAAAAATATAATATAAATGAAAGTAAATGTACAGGGAAAAAAAGTTATTGAAGTTACTTTCTCTTTCTGTTATCGTTATTGATAATGATAACAGAAAGGAGTTAATTTTGCATGCAATTACACTTCGATTTAAATGAAATATCAAAAATTGATTGGGGAAGTATTTTGCCAATCCTTGTACCTTTTTTTCTAGTAACGCTTTTATTAATTATGATTGCTTTAATTGATTTATATCGTCATAGAGCAACAAGAGAACATGTATTAATGTGGACTTTTTTTATTTTATTTTTTAATACAATTGGACCTATTTTATACTTTGCAATTGGCAGAAAGGACGTAAACGAACATGCGATTAGAAATCAATAATATTACGAAGAAGTTTAAACATAAAACGGCAGTGAATCATTTTTCAATGGTAATGGATGCAAATGAATGTGTTGGATTAATCGGTCCTAATGGAGCAGGGAAATCTACCTTAATACAAATTATTGCAGATATTTTAAATGCGGACGAAGGTAGTATTTTACTTGATGGACAAAAAATTTCAACGAAGAAAAATCAAATTGGCTATTTACCACAGTACCCTAATTTTTTCTCATGGATGACTGCATATGACACATTACTATTTATGGGGACGCTATCGGGTATTTCAAAAAATATATTACATAAAGATATTCCTCCTTTATTAGCCAAGGTAGGATTAGCAAATGAAGCGCAAACCAAAGTCGGAAACTTTTCAGGTGGAATGAAGCAACGTTTAGGAATTGCGCAAGCCCTGCTACATAAGCCAACATTGATAATCATGGACGAACCTGTATCAGCACTGGACCCAATCGGAAGAAGAGAAGTGTTAAATTTAATGAAAGAGATAAAAAAAGAAACGACAATATTATTATCTACACATATATTGGGAGATGCAGAAGAAATTTGTGAACGCTTTGTTGTCATTAAAAATGGTCAGAAAATAGAAGATGCCACAAAATCTGATCTACTCAATCGTAATAAAGAGAGTGCTATATACTTAGCTATTCGTAAAGAAGATATAAAGTGGTTACATAAAATTGAACATTTGCCATATGTAAAGAAAATAGTAAGTTATGAAGATGGTTTTAAAATAATTGTAAATGATGTAGAAGTAAATGGTTCACAATTATTACAATATGGTTTGGATGAAAAAGTTTGTTTTACAAAGTTTGAAATGGGTGTTAAAGAGAGTCTTGAAGAAATATTTTTATCATTGGTGGTGGACGTATGAATACTTTTCTAGCATTAAGCAAAAAAGAAATCAATCAAATGATTGGTGAATTTAAGATTATATGGTTGCCAATAGTTTTTGTATTATTAGGACTTACACAACCGATCATGATGTATTATTTGCCGGTAATTTTAGAAACTCTTGGAGGTGTGGAGGGCATTATTATTGATCCGGCAATGGCAAAACCTCTGGGGGGGGAGGTACTTGCTTCGACCCTTAACTCACAGTTTGATCAGTTAGGAATGATTGTTCTTGTCGTTGCTGTAATGAGTGTTATTCAATCTGAAAAAGCAAATGGTATGTTGGCATTTATTTTAACGAGACCAGTGTCTATTTCTTCTTACATAGGCAGCAAGATTTTAACCCATTATTTGTTGGCTATTATTTGTATTGCAATCGGTTACTCAGTGTCATATGGATATACTGCGTACTTATTTACAACAATCCCGATTTCGCAAATACTTTTAGCGTTTGTCCTATATTGTATTTGGGTGTTATTCCTAATTACATTTGTAACTATGTTGAGTACATTTTTTAATAGCCCCGCATTTATCGCACTACTAAGCATTGTTTTTCTTTTGATATGTCGTTTTTGTGCAGGCTTACACCCACTAATAGATACCTTGAATCCAGCAAGTATGAGTCTTCGTGCAACAAGCATTCTAACTACAGGGGACTTGGGAACTGGGTGGGAGATTAATATTGTAGCAACACTGCTAATTATTTTTGTAATGACAGTAATGATGCATTTTTGGATTGGAAAAAAGAAATTTTAGTAGTAACAAGTGATAGTTTGTGAAATACAAAGCGGAAAGAAGGTGGACAAGTATGTTAACTATACGTAATCTAAAGAAAAAGTATGGTCAACAAGAAGTTTTAAAAGGCGTAGAATTACAGGTGGGAAAAGGAGAAGTTTTAGGATTTGTTGGTGCGAATGGAGCAGGTAAAACAACTACATTACATTGTATCACTGGATTGGAAGAACAAGATGATGGAGAAGTAGTGATTAATAATGTACCTAAATCACATGAAATTACTTATAAAAAGCAGTTTTATTTTATCCCTGATACTATTCATGTATTTAAAAATATATCTGCATACGATTGGATACACTTTGTCTTAAAACTCTATGAAAAAGTAGATGAGGAAAAACTCGATTACTTTATCAAGGCTTTTGAGATGGAGAAGAGTATTAATAAACCAATGGGGACGTATTCTTATGGGATGCTCCATAAAATGGCGTTGATTACAGCTTTTACGATTAGTCCACCTATCATTATTATGGATGAGCCGTTAAATGGTTTAGATCCCTTTGCTGTTCTTGTCTTTAAAAATTGTATGAAGGATTATGTTGATAATGGAGGAACCGTGTTTTTTTCCACCCATTTATTAGATATTGCAGAGAAAATCTGCGAATCAATTGCAATTTTAAAAGACGGGAAGATCGTTTTGCATAAGTCTGTAGATAGTTTGCTGCAAGAAGGAAATTTAGAAACTACTTTTATGGAGATACAAGCAAATGAAGTTTAATTTTCAACTAGTGAAATTTTTTATTGTATCATTCTATTCAAAGCCCCAGCAGTTAGCCCTTTATATTATGTTACTCATTGCTATGTTTTATTTAGCTTTACAGTACCTAGGGGTTAATATAATGATTTACTTTTTAGGAACCTCTGAGGAATATTTGTTTTATAATTTATTTCTTTCAATGGGATTAACGTATATATTGACAGCTTATTTTGCCGTCTCAGTTGTATATAATCAACGTGATTTTTATATATTATCTAGTCTACCTATTTCAGCAAAACAAATCGTTATAGCAAAAGTAATAAGTGGGCTTGCTTTACCCATAATTATAGTTGGAATTTTGCAGATACCAATTTATTTATTATTATTTTTAAAATATGATCTGGTGGAAATAGTACAAACGGTGGTTATCCTAACTTTTACAAATGTAATTACAGCAATGTTTCTCTTATCTATTTTGTCCATTCTGAACCGTTTTAGAAAACTATTCCCTAGCTCCTTATTGTACTTATTTACGAATACGATTTTAGCTTTTTTAATAGGTATTATCCCTATCATATATCTCATAACTCAACAATTTGAAAAAATAAAAGCAATTATAGTGAGCTTTAATGTAACCGACTTAACAGATTTCTTCCCTACTTTAGCAAATTTGCTTAATATGGGTTATAGACTTTCGATGCAAGAGACTTTTATCAAGACGATAACAACATCACTATTAACAAAAGATAGTTTAATAGATTTTCTCATTATTGTTAGTAGTCTAATACTAATCTGTATACTATTATTAATCGCTACTGTTAAAAATACAGCGGTTAACTATTACAAAAACGGACTGCTTGAAAATAGAGTTGAAAAAATGCCCAAAATTTCGATGTACAGAACGAAAAATATTTGGGGTTATTATTTACAAAGAGAATTCTGGATTATTCAATCAGAGCCATATTTTAAAATGCAAATCATATTGAGTCTGATCCTATCACCTTTATTTACAATTATATTCACAATTGTGGTTCAGATGGACTTGTTGAAATCGCAGTGGATTGCTGACAATGAAAGTCATCTATTTGCATACATGATATTATTTTTAAGCTGTGTAAACAATATTAGTGGTACACCATATTCAAGAGAGGGAAAGAATTATGCACCTAGTATTGTAATCCCATTAGATCGACGAAAAGTATTTCTAGCAAAAGTTACAACTGCCTCGTTAATAAGTATCCTATCAGTTTTAATCAGCTACGCTATTTATATGTTATTTGGATATATCGATACTCTTGGTCTTTTGCTATTACTTATTACGGTATTATTAATCATAAGTTATAATCTATTGTCACCTATTTATGATATGCAACATCCCTTATTAGAATGGAAAAGTCCTTCAGAGGCTGTTAAATCTAATCCTAACGTTTTAATTAGTCTAGTATATGGATTTCCGATATTGATTGTTATTACATTCATTCATTTCTGTTTACTTGCGTTGAATGTTTCTCAATGGGTAGTGACGATCATTATTGCAGTTTTAACTATCGGAAGTACCATAACTTTATTTTTTAAAGTATTAAGTAAATATCGATTTAAGTTCTAAATAGGAGAGGAAGGATAGGAAAAATGAATTTTACATTGGACACAAGTAGCAAAATTCCTCTCTATCAACAACTAACTCAGCAACTTATATTAGAAATGGCCAAAGGGAATTTGCAGAATGGCGATCAATTACCGTCCATTCGTAATATGGCTATACAAACAAAGGTCAATCTACATACAGTTCACAAAAGCTACAGAGAGCTTCAGCGAAAAGGTTTGATAGCACTCAAACCAAAAACCAAAGCATTTATTTTAACTGGACATTCAACCTCTATTAAAGACAATAAATTGTATCAAATTTCATTTAATCTTGAACAAATTTTAATGGAAGCATATGTTATGGGGTTAAGTAAGGAACAACTACAACAGATATTTAATCGTATTTTACAAAAATATTCCATCTGATAAAATGTGTTATAGTTATTTCATTTTGAAGGCAAGCCCGATAGGAGTTAAGTATTTAGAAACGAAAACTACGATTAATCCAGAAGCTTATAATTATTTAAATTTTGACCTTGAATTGGTATAACCTTTTCAAGGTTTTTGCTTGTAAATTTTTCGAATTTGTTATCTGAATCTTGAATTAANCCATTAAAATTTAATAATTTTTTCTAAAACCATACCTTTTATAGTTTTGGAGAATTGTTTAAATTATTTCATACCTCAAGGAAGAATTTATTGATAGAATATTGAAAAAGTAATGCTTAATAAATGGTATTCAGCTATAAGAAGTACTTATGTGATAATAATAAATCAATAGAAGAAATTTCAACCTAGTAAAACTATTTATTATTTTATAACTTTTGATAAATAATGCACATGTTATATTCTTAGGGGGCTATATAATGACAAGTAATTACAAGCTAGTACAATCCATAATCAATTTATTTGGGGATTTGTTACAAATAGAAATAGCGTTTTTCACTCCGAAAGGGGAAATTCTCTCAGCTACAGATGAATATCGTAAACAAAAAGGGAAGCAAGTACATTTGCCTTTCTTCCAAAAATTTTACTCTGAGTCATTCCAGTATGTACAGAAACCCGGGAAAATGAATATGTGTATAGGCTGTAGGTTTCAAAACAATTGTCCATCCAAAGTAGAAATACTTATGAACTTAGTCAAAGATGATCGTCATTTTGGATATTTAACTTTTGTGAGTTTTACGGATGAAGGTGAAAAAAATTTATTTTCTGAACAGAAGAAATATCAATATTGGTTAGCTCGACTAGGTGAAATTATTATTGATGTTCAAAATAATTTAGGATTCTATATATCACTTGAAACTAATACTGAAATTGACACAAAATATGTACTAGGTGATTCACCACATTTACAATTTGTTAAATCCAAGATAAATAATATTGCAAATAGCTCTTCATCCATTGTCATAACTGGAGAAACTGGAACTGGAAAAAGTTTGTTAGCTAAATATATTCACTCAAATAGCATTTCTCATAAAGGAAAATTTGTAGAAATTAACTGTGCTAGTATTCCAGAAAATTTATTTGAAAGTGAACTATTTGGTTATGAGGAAGGGGCATTTACTGGTGCTAAAAGAAAGGGGAAACCAGGATATTTTGAGATTGCTGATAAAGGTACCCTATTTCTTGATGAAATTACTGAATTACCTTTGCACCTACAAGCTAAGTTACTTACAGTTTTACAAGATGGATTTGTTTATCGAGTAGGCTCAATTGAACCTAAGAAAGTAAATGTCAGAATTGTTGCTGCAACAAATAGACCTTTAGAAGAAATGGTGAAAATAGGGGAGTTTCGTGCTGATTTGTATTATCGACTAAATGTAATTCCGATAGCTTTGCCACCACTAAGACATAGAAAGGATGAATTAGAGCATTTAATTTTCACATTGTTAGAAAAAATTCAACAAAAAACAGGGAAATTTATTAACGATTTTTCAGAGGAATTCTTTGAAGAATTAAAAGCCTATAATTGGCCTGGTAACATTAGAGAGTTAGAAAATGTTTTAGAGTATAGTATGGTAATGGAAAATTCATTAAAATTAACTAAAGCAAGCCTACCAAATCACATTATCAGAAAAAAAAATATGCAAATTCCCAATGTTTTAAAGGATATGGAACTGGAATTAATCAGCCAAAAAATAGCTGAATACGGAAATGATACAGCGGGAAAGGAACGTGTTGCAGAAGAATTAGGCATAAGTAAAAGAACGCTGTACAGAAAACTAAAAAAAGTTGTTATTGAAAATGAAATTTAATTACCTTGTAGTTCTAGTTGGTACTAGCATTAGAAAAATTTATCCCTAAAGAAAATTAAATAGTTTTATTAAATTAGAGCATGTTTTGAGACTTGATTAATCAAAACATGCTCTTTATATTTGCGCTAGTTTTTATGGTCAATGGTGGTTAGTTAAACTAATTTTTCAAAGCAACATTAGTTTTTTGGACAAACACTTCAAATTATCCAGTGTATTTTGACAAAAAGTGAATTCGAAATGACAAAAATGACAAAAAAATATCTATCAAACAATTAAAAACATTCTTAAATCAGCATTATACTTTTGGCATGATTCTTGCTTATATAAATAGTGATGAAAAAAAGGAGGAAGATTTAGTTGGTAGATTATTTTCAATTAGCTGGAAAAATTGCTGTAGTTACAGGAGGTGCTTCGGGAATTGGTCTTGCAACCGCTAAATTATTGAGTGAGGTGGGGACAAAAACCGTCATTCTCGATATTGATGAGCAAAAAGGAAAGGAAGTGGAAAAAAGTTTTCAAGCATCTGATTTAGCCATTGAATTTATGAAGTGTGATGTGACAAATGCTCAAGATTGCCAACGCGTGGCACAGTTGGTGGAAGAAAAATACGGAAAAGTCGATATACTCTTTAACAATGCAGGTATTATTCGTAGAAAAACAGTGATTGAATTAGAAGAATCTGAGTGGGATGCGGTAATCGATGTCTCTTTAAAAGGTGTTTATTTATTATCTAAATATTTAATTCCACTTATGCGTGAACATGGTGGAGGAAGTATTATCAATACAGGGTCGGGCTGGGGGTTAAAAGGCGGAGACAAAGCAGCTTCCTACTGTGCTGCTAAAGCAGGAGTCGTAAATCTAACAAGAGCCATGGCCATTGATCATGGACCAGAGAACATTCGGGTGAATTGTATTTGCCCAGGGGACACGGATACGCCTTTATTACGGAACGAGGCAATCCAACTAGATATAGAAGAAAATAGTTTCTTACGAAGTTCAGCAGTTGATCGACCCTTGGCAAGGTTAGGGACACCTGAAGATATTGCTAAAGGAGTATTATTCCTTGCAAGTGATTTATCTTCTTGGGTTACCGGAACTACATTGACCGTTGATGGTGGAGGCTTAGCATAAAATTTATTAGGAGGTATTTAAATGAGCAAAAAAGTTCATCCGTATATTCCGAATATGGTTTCAGAAGTAAAACAAGAAATGTTAGATGAAATTGGTGTGAATTCAATTGAGGAACTCTATTCTTGTATTCCTGAAGAATTACAGTTAAAAAGCAAATTGAATATCCCAAAAGCATTAAATGAATTAGAGTTACGACGACATATTGAAGGACTATTAAATAAGAATAAAAGTGCAAATGAATACATTAACTTTTTAGGGGCTGGTTGTTGGCAACATTTCATACCTGCAGTATGTGATGAAGTGAATCAACGATCAGAATTTCTAACGGCTTATGCAGGGGAACCTTACGAAGACCATGGTCGTTTCCAAGCCTTATTCGAATATCAAAGTCTAATGGCTGAGCTTGTAGATATGGATGTAGTGAATGTCCCAACTTTCGATTGGGGGCAAGCAGCTTCTACGTCGATTCGTATGGCAAGTCGAATCACAAAACGTTCAAAAGTCTTGCTTGCCAATACAGTTTCACCTGAACGAAAGAAGATTATTAAAAACTATGGTACGCCTCAATTAACATTTGAAGGTGTGAAATTTGATCTTAATACTGGGTTGATGGATTTAGCTGACTTAGAAGAAAAATTATCGCAGGATGTTGCAGTTATTTATTTTGAAAATCCATCATATTTAGGTTTTATTGAATCACAAGGTCAGGAAATTTCTAACCTTGCGAAAAAATATGGAGCATTGATGATAGTGGGAGTAGATCCAATTTCTCTTGGTGTACTTGCACCTCCAAGTCAATATGGAGCTGATATTGTGTGTGGGGACCTTCAACCACTGGGCATGCACATGAATTACAGTGGTGGGCAAGCTGGCTTTATTGCGACACATAATGACCCTGTATTTGTCAATGAATACCCATCTCGATTATTTGGAATAATTCCCACATTAAAAGATGGCGAATATGGTTTTGGAGATATTGCGTATGATCGTACGTCTTTTGCAGATCGAGAAAACGGTAAAGAATCTGTAGGTACACAAACAGCGTTATGGGGCATAACAGCTGGTGTTTATTTATCGTTGATTGGACCGAATGGTATGTACGATTTAGGTCAGGCAATTATGCAAAACAGTCAGTATGCAGTGATGCAACTAAATAAAATTAAAAATATTAGAGGTTCGAGAATTACATCGCCATTCTTTAAGGAATTTGTCATTGATTTTAATGACACAGGTTTAACAGTTGCAGAGATCAATGCACAATTATTAGAACAAAAGGTCTTTGGAGGAAAGGATTTATCGTTAGAATTCCCTGAATATGGTCAATCAGCACTTTATTGTGTAACTGAAGTGCATACCAAAGAAGATATCGATCGCCTAGTAAGTGTTTTATCAAAAATTGTTACTAAGTAATGTTTTAGAAAGGAGCTTTACCGTGAAAAAAATTCAAAGACAGACTGTAAATGTAAATTTTCATCAAGCCAAGTGGAATGAGCCTATTATTTTTGAACTGCATCAGCCTGGAGAAGTTGGGGTTGAAGTACCGCAAGCTCCGCAAGAAATTGTAGATGCAGTGGGAGATGGTGTTACTAGAATACCGCAAAATATGAGTCGAAGAAGTAAGCCAAATTTACCAGAAATCGGCCAAGCACGTGTATTACGACATTATGTGCGTCTTTCGCAGGAAACATTAGGTTCTGATTTCAATGTTGAAATTGGTCAAGGGACATGTACGATGAAGTACATTCCAAAAATTAATGAGTTATTAATCCGCAATTCAAAAATGATGGAGTTACACCCTCTACAAGATGTAAGTACAGTTCAAGGGATGTTAGAAATAATTCACAATTTGGACCTAGCAATGCGTGAGATTTCAGGTATGGATGCTTTCTCTTTCCAACCTAGTGGTGGTACCCAGGCATTATTTGCGATGGCATCGATTGTGCGTAAGTATTTTGAAGTGAAGGGTGAGGCAGATCATCGTAATGAAATTATTACAACGATTTTTTCTCATCCATCTCAAGCAGCAACGGCAGTTGTAAAGGGATATAAAATTATTACCCTTCATCCAGATGAAAATGGATTTCCGGATATTGAAAAGTTAAAAGAAGTTGTATCCGAAAGAACTGCTGGCTTTGTAGTTGCTAACCCGGAGGATACAGGGATTTACAATTCAAAAATTAAAGAGTTTACAAAAATTGTACACGATGTAGGTGGTCTCTGTTACTACGACCAAGCGAATGCCAATGGGTTATTAGGAATTACTCGTGCAAAAGAAGCAGGATTCGATATGTGTTTCTTCAATTTACACAAGACGTTTGCAGCTCCTCACATGTGCGGTGGACCAGCAACGGGAGCACTAGGTGTAACAGAGGAATTAAAAGCTTATTTACCAGGGCCGATTGTTGAAAAATATGGCAATCAATATGTATTAAATGAGCAATTAGAGCACTCAATTGGAAAGGTACGTTCTTTCCACGGCGTAGCACAAACCATCTTACGCTCGTATGCTTGGATTCGTGCATTAGGACCAGAAGGCCTTAAAGCAGTGGCAGAGACTGCTGTGTTAAATAATAACTATTTATATAGTAAAGTAACAAAAATTCGTGGCGCAAGTGCACCGTATGTACTGGGACAACGCCTGGAACAAGTTCGTTATAGTTGGGAACAGCTAGAGAAAGAAACTGGCGTAACAACAGAGGATGTACAACGTCGCATGACAGACTTTGGTTTGCATTATTGGACCAGTCACCATCCATATATTGTGCCGCAACCATTTACACTAGAGCCGACAGAATCCTATTCTAAGGCAGACTTAGATGAATATATCCAAGCGCTTGAACAGATTTCGAAGGAAGCTTATGAAAATCCAGAAGTGGTGAAAAATGCTCCACAAAATAGTACGATTCATCAGT
This sequence comes from Psychrobacillus sp. FJAT-21963, assembly GCF_001420585.1. NCBI lineage: Bacteria > Bacillati > Bacillota > Bacilli > Caryophanales > Bacillaceae > Psychrobacillus > Psychrobacillus sp. FJAT-21963. The sequence continues at coordinate 14,270 of NZ_LJIY01000002.1, forward strand.
TAATTGAAGCTGATTATTTGGATGATCCAACTAAGTGGTGTATTTCATGGAGAGTATATCAAGAAAAAATTAAAAATCAGGAAAAAATTACAAGCTATAACTATTAGGAGGTTTCTTAAAATGGGAACTAAACATAGTAGTTTAGAAAAGAAAATAGTTGTTATCACAGGAGGGGCTAGTGGTATAGGTTTAGCCACTGCACAGCGTTTTGTAGAAGAGGGAGCAATAGTAGCCATTCTAGATATTAATTCAGAAAGTATTGAAAAGACGTTGGAAGAAAACCTTGGCATTGCTAAAGGATATGTAATGGATGTTAGTAATCCTAAAAGTGTTAATGATGTCTTTATAAATATTAAAAACGATTTAGGTGGAGTGGACGTTTTTATAGCGAATGCTGGTATTAGCGTTCGATCAAAATTCCTCGATATTACGCCAGAACAATGGAATAAGGTTTTAAATATTAATTTAAACGGTGTGTTTTATACTTCCCAAGCAGCAGCGAAAATAATGGTTGAACAGGGGAAGGGTGTTATCCTCATGACAGCGTCTACTAATGGAGTTACGGGCCATCCTTTCTATGCAGACTATAATGCTTCGAAAGCTGGTGTTAATCTTTTAGCTAGGACGATGGCATTAGAATTGGCTCCTATAATTCGGGTTAACACGATATGTCCAGGATATGTATTAACACCAATGCAAATGGCTGAGTACACACCTGAGATGTTGGAAGTTGTAAATGCAGGTATTCCTTTAAAACGACATGCAGATCCAAAAGAAGTAGCTGCTTTATATGCCTTTCTTGCTTCTGAAGAATCGGCGTATATTACAGGCCAAACAATCGCAATTGATGGTGGGGAATTATCTTGAAACTTGGATTACAAAACAAAGGGGGATGTTTATGAAAAGAATATTATTCTGTTTCTTAATGGTATTGGTAGTTATTTTAATGGTTGCATGTGCAGAAGAAAATGCAAGTGAAACACCTGAAACAGCCGCAAGTGAAGTAGAAGCTGAAGGAAGTAATGCAACTTCAGATATGAATTTAGTAAATGATGGGGAATTAACATTTGCAATGAGTGGTTTACTAAAACCTTTAAATTATAAAGAAGATGAAAAGTTAGTTGGATTCGATGTGGAAATTGGAAATGAAATTGCAAAGAGAATTGGTCTTGAGCCAAACCCTGTAACAAACCCATGGGAAACAATCATACAGGGGTTAAGAGGAAAAAAATATGATGCAATTATTGGGAGTATGACAGCTACTGAGGAGAGAGCTAAACAAGTTGATTTTTCAGATCCGTACTATATTTCCGGAGCTACAGTGTTTATCTCAAGTGAAAATAAAGATATAAAAACTTTAGATGATTTGAAGGGGAAAACAATAGGTGTTACGCAAGCTAGTACTTACGTGGAAGATGCAAAAAAATATACTGATAAAATTAAAGAATTTCCTAGTGAGATTTATGCATTACAAGATCTTCCGTCAGGACGTTTAGATGCAGTAATCACAGATAGAATTGTAGGTATTTCAGCGATTCAAGAGTCTGACTTAGAAATTCAAACATTGGGAGATATTATTAAAACCGAGGAAATTGCAGTGGCCATTAATAAAGATAACCCAGTGTTACTAGAAGCGATTAACAAAGCAATTGCAGAAATGGTTGAGGATGGAACCTACACAGAAATAAGTACAAAATGGTTTGGCGAAGATCTATTAAAATAAAATTTTTAAATTGAAAAGGTGCCTAGTATGTTTCTAACATACTAGGTAAAAATTAAGACTTTTCAAGTACTTTTTTTCTTGACTAAGAGTCGTATTGATTCAATCTTGTAGAACCATATTTTTAAAATGCCTTTAAGAATGATGGCGCATCCGTATATCTAGCTGTTTTGTTTTTTGTCGCACTATCACCTATAGCTTATATAGATGTTTTTTATATATCTTTTAATTAAGAACAGATTTTGGCGTTTAGACAATCCATACTACTTAAAGAGGTTAGGTGATCTATTTGGAGTTTTTTGAAAGTATAATATCGATATTCAATACACATGGAATAGAATTTTTAAAAGCAACGGTATTGACCGTTAAATTAACAATCACTTCGCTAATTATCGCATGTATTATTGGGTTGTTTTTTGCCTTTTTTAAGGTTTCAAATATAAAAATATTAGAAAGCATTGCTAATGCTTATATCTTCATTGTTCGTGGTATGCCACTTATAGTACAACTAATGTTCCTGTACTATGGTATTTCTAGTGTATTTATTCTATCCGATTTTACAGCTGGAGCTATTGCACTCGGAATCCATTCTGGAGCATATATTGCTGAAATTTTCCGAGGATCCATTCAATCTATTGATAAGGGACAAATGGAGGCGGGACGATCTTTAGGAATGACATATTTCACAACGATGAGAAGGATTGTTTTACCACAAAGCTTTAAGAGGGCTATTCCTGCGTTGGCCAATCAATTCATTATTGGATTAAAAGACTCCTCATTAGTAGCCTATATTGCAGTATCAGAGTTATTTAACCATGCTTTATCTGCTCAAGCATCCAATTATATGCCTCTAGAAACATATTTTGTAGTGGGTATTTATTATTTGATTTTAGTTCTAATATTCACACTGCTTTTCAATAAGCTTGAAAAGAAAATGGATGTTGGAAAGGGGAAAAAACATGATAAAGTTGAAGTCGCTTTCTAAATCATTTGGTAATTTAAAAGTATTAAAAGATATAAATTTAGAAATCAAGAAATCAGAAGTAGTTGTATTAATTGGAGCCAGCGGGTCAGGAAAAAGTACATTGTTACGATGTATGAACTTTTTGGAAATATTAGATGAAGGTACAATTAGTATCAACGATGAGCTTATTGATACTGAAAAAACAAATTTAAACCACGTAAGAGAAAATATGGGTATGGTATTTCAACATTTCAATTTATTCCCCCATTTAAGTGTTTTGGGGAATATAACTGAAGCACCAATTAATGTTAAAAAGCAAAGTAGGGAAAATGCGAATATGAAAGCAATGGAATTATTAAATCGGGTTGGCCTTGCTGATAAAGCTAATTATTATCCAGACCAATTATCTGGGGGGCAAAAGCAACGTGTTGCTATTGCAAGGGCACTTGCGATGAATCCAGATATCATGCTGTTTGATGAACCTACATCAGCATTAGATCCAGAGTTGGTTGGGGAAGTATTGGAAACAATGAAAAACTTAGCGAGAGATGGTATGACAATGGTAATTGTGACTCATGAAATGGGATTTGCAAAAGAAGTTGCGGATAGGGTGATTATGTTAGCTGACGGTAAGATTATTGAAGAGGGGCATCCAAAAGAATTCTTTAAAGCTCCAAAAGAAGCTAGAACAATAAGATTTTTACAGCAAGTTATATAAATATTAACTTGATTATTTAATTAGGGGTGGACTTAGATGATAAATACGTATGATGAAGTCTTAAAAATTACTAATAATCTTGTAAATATTGAAAGTATTGTTAATACTGAAGGTGAAATTGATATATCAAAATCACTTGTCAAAATAATTTCTAACATACCATACTTTCAAAAAAATCCAGACTACGTGTTTACTTCACAAACGGTAGATGATGAGATTGAAAGATATAACGTATTTGCTTTTGTAAAAGGTACAAAAGGTAGCAGTAATAAAACAGTCGTATTAATGGGGCATACTGATACAGTAGGAATTGATGATTATAATAGCTTGAAAGAAAAAGCCTGTTTTCCTAATGATCTACAAGAAGCATTAAAACATGAAAAGATACCGCCATTAGTTAAAGAACATTTGGAATCAAATGAATGGTTATTTGGCAGAGGAACACTAGACATGAAAAGCGGCGTTGCAAGTAATTATTATCTATTAAAATATTACTCAGAACACCCTGAAGAGTTGAACGGCAATATTGTGTTCTTTGCTGAGTGTGATGAGGAAGACAGCTCACATGGAGTATTATCTGGTCTAAATGATTTGAAAAAATTGAAAACAGAATACGGCTTTGAATATGAAGCATTAATTAATTCCGATTTTGTTGCACCTAGGTATGAAGGTGATGAAAATAGATATATCTATAAAGGTAGTGTCGGAAAGTTGCTTCCATCTTTCTATATAACGGGTGCTGAAACACATGTTGGTTCTAGCTTTGAAGGGCTTGATCCTAATTATATTGCGGCAGAGCTAACTAGACAAATTGCGTATAATCCTGAGCTATGTGATAAATCATTAGGTGAAACCCCTATGCCACCTGTAACTCTGAAGCAAACTGATTTTAAAGATACGTATACAGTTCAAACAGCTCTTGCCTCATATGTATATTATAATTTCTTTGTTCAATCGTGGTCTCCTAAAGAAGTTCTTGAAAAACTAAAGGAGCAAGCTGAAATTGCATTTAATAATGTAATAACAAACTTGACCAATCACTATAAGAGATATTGTGAAATCAGCGAACAAGAATATACAAAATTGCCATGGAAAACTAGAGTGTTGTTTTTTGAGGAACTAGAACAATCGATTATTTCACAACATGGTGAAAGTTATAAAGAACATATGAAAAACTTTAAAGAAAACTTATTAGAAAACAAAGAATTGGATGTACGTATGTTTTCAGCAAAAGTTGTTGAAGAAGCCTGGAAATGGGAAAAAGATAAGACTCCTGCTATAGTTATTTTTTATTCTTCACTCTATTCTCCACGCGTAGAGGTGACCGGAAAAAATGAGAAAGAAAAAAATCTATTAGCAGCTTTAGATCATGCCATTGAAAAAGTTCAACCTCATTATAATAAACCTATTGTACAAAGAAATTATTTCCCGTACATCTGTGACATGAGCTGTGTAGCTATAAATGACGATGAAGACAGTATAAAGTCAGTTATAAGTAATAACCCAAGTTGGGGAACGAAACATTTTGTAGATTATGATGCAATTAGAGAATTGAATATTCCAGCGATTAATATAGGTCCATATGGTTATGATGCACACAATAGATATGAGAGAACTGAATTAAAATATACGATGGAAATAATGCCTAATTTAACAAATTTAGTGATAGAAAAATTACTAAATAATTAACTCATAGCTCATCCAGAAAGAGTCGAGCTTTCTATTAGAGTATGGTCTCGATAGGTCTCGAACGAGTGAACCTAGCCTTCTAGAATTTATATCACTATGTATTGGATATACAGAGAGTTAATGTTCGTATATAGTAACAGTTGTTGACCGAACAATAGATAGGGATTAGTTATGGAAATGAGAACGATAAAAAAGATACACTTAGCATTAAAGTGTTGTGAACAAGCCATAAACCTCAGAATCAGGTTAAGAATAAGATTTGCATGAATACTTATAAAGTCAAAAAAGCATTTGATTGTCTTTAAGGCAACAAGTGCTTTTTCGCATTTTCTAAAAGAAGATAATACTTAATGAACCTCCTCTTCAACTCTATCAATATAACTACTATTTTCCTTAGAATGTAGTTTAAGAGTCATAGTATTTTTTTAACCCATTAATTCGTAAGGTTTATTTTTGTGAAAATTATAACTTCTATCTTTACCTCCTTGTTCAAAAATGGAATATTATAACTATTGATGAATTACTAGAGGGGGAGAAGAATGTTCACCTGTGGGATATTATTGTATAATAAAGAATATTGTGAAGTGGTTATTTCTAAACGCTCGATGAGGCAAGGCCTATGAAAATATTGGATGTAGATTTATTTCAAGATGGGCTACAGCGCAATATTACTATGTTAGACAGGTTAAGCAGTGAAACAGAAGCGATCCACCGTTCAGTGGAGGGTCTAGTTCAGATGGAGGATCAATTAAAAGGAGCAGGAGGTAATTCCATTCGCTCCTTTTATGAGGAGTGTCATATACCATTTCTTCATTTTTTCCAGTTGTTTTCTGAGCATTTCAAACAAGTGCTTCACCAGATGGAGGAAGCCCTTCACTCACTCGAACCTGATTCATCCGGTTACATATTAGAACAATTCCTAGAGGGAGAACTGGAACAGGGGCTAACTTTTATCGGCCAGCTGACCGCTAGTTTAACGGATGAGACAAACAGTATCATGGATCAGGTGAGCGATATTGTCGGCCTGCCCCACTTAGATGATAGCGGAGTGCAGGAGGGAGTCATCCAATCAAAGAGAAAGCGTGACGACACAGTCATGCAACTTCATGAATTTGATGCAAGCCAGACAACCGCACTAAATCCCATTGAACAAGATCTGCAGACGATGAACACGTGGCTTAGGGATATAGAAGGACTGTTTCAAGCAGGTATAAGCGATATAACCTTCGAGCAAAGCCAATGGAATGTCCTGACGTTTAGAAGTGAAATTAGAACGGAGCTGTTCCCAAAAGTATACTTAAATCCTAGTAACCTATGGATAGAGGAACAGGAAAAGCTGATCGGTACAATGATTACTGCAGCGACTTTCCAAGCCCTTGAAGGAAAGAAAGTCAACACTATCGAAGAAAACGTAGAGGAAAATATAAAATATCATGAGTATGATAATGGTTTACTCATTAAAGAGTATGTTGTAGGCCAAACAATTTTCTATGAAGTTGTTTCCAAAGTTGAATATAAAGAAGAGGCCGTTAAAGCTGACAAACCCAAAGAAAACAAGTTATTAGATTCTTTTCAGTTTGTATTAGATATTGCAGGGCTTATACCTGTTGTTGGTGAAGTAGCAGATGGCGTAAATGGTGTTATCTATTCAGCCAGAGGGGATGCATTAAATGCGACACTTTCTTTTTCGGCGATGATTCCCATTGCAGGATGGGCGAGTACGGGTGGGAAATTAGCTAAAAAAGGAAGCGATTTATACCAATCTAGAAATGTTTTGAGTACAGAGAAGGTAGAGTCCATCTATTCGCCAATTTACCAAGATGTTGTCAACAGTCCACTAGGCAAAACTCAAAATCAACTAGATATCTTCACTAGTACTAGATACAAATTTGAAAAGCCAAACTTGACATTCAATATGCCATCTACAAAAGTTGATATTAATTCAATGACCAAAGGTGGAAATATCGAAGTTAACAAGGATATAAAGAATGTGGAGATTGAGGATAAGGGTACGGTTAAAGATAGGCAGATAGACTATACTAAAGGTTTTGACGTGGATCCTAAATATAGCTCTTATGAGCAAAGGGTAAAAACTACACCCGTTAATAAAGGAGAATGGAGTAGCGAACGTGCAGAATCGTTATTTATTTCTGATAAGACCGGAGAAATAAAAAAATACCTTGATGAAGCTGGTGTTGACGGAGTTGATTATAAAAACGGAATGCCAGATTTTTCTCCATTTTCCAAAGGTGAAGTTAAATTAGATAATATGACTAATGATAGAAAATCAAATTTTTCGACTGCTGATGAAGAATTAGCCAAAAAGTGGAGTACACCAGATCAAAAATGGACAGCAGAAGATATAGCTGATTGGAGAGAAGATAATAAATATACTTGGCATGAACTTAATGATTTGGAAACAATTCAATTGGTACCAAGTAAAATTAATAGTGTTTTTAAACATTTGGGTGGAGTTGGCGAATATAATATAAAAGTTAAGTTAGGAGAGTAATTGGAATGACAATGATTAATGATGAGTTATTTGGAAAACTTGAATATAAAAACAACTTTTGGAGAGGAAAAACAACTATTACAATGTTTGATTTGGAAAAAGAAATACTATTAAGTGTTGATGCACATGAAAGTGCTAATTTTTCAAATGTACAGAGAGAAGCGTTTCTTAATTTTATACAAGATATGAAAGATATAATAAATGAGGTAGAAAAGCAAGTATATGATTACTATAGTGAGAACTATGAAGAGTATAGAGACATGTTAGGAAATGAATCAGAAGCAGACAAAATTGCTCCGAAAATTGATTCTATTTTAGATTTAAAAAGATTAGTGAAGCCTACTGAATTAATTGTAAGAAGAGTAAGGAAGAATGGCATGAGAAGACTAGGATTGCTATGTGAGGTCTCTTGGGATATTGAAAATGGATTAGGAATAAAAATAGAAGATGAAATTGTAGAAGAAGTAGGTTATCAAGATATTGTACTATAACTTACTAAATGTAATAGATGCTAAGATTGACCTTGGAGCGCAAGCCAAAAATGGTTAAAAGGTGATAAATTTAAATGTAACATATAGAAATGCAAAAGGCAGAAACGTGGTTTAACAACGTTTCTGCTTTTCGTATTTGTACAATTTTGTACTTGAATTTAAACAAATTGAGATTCATTCTCCTAGATAGTATTAATAATTATTTCATCTTCTAACTCTGGTGAATATACTAGTTCTTTTATTGTTGTAAGCCCATTGTCTTCTCTGATAAATTCAAATTTCTTAAATTGCTGGCCAAAAAAACTAAATTTTCTTCTGAAAAGACCAGCAACGTCAGGATTGGCAGTTGTAAATATTATCTGAGTACCTCTTAATGCTAACTCTCTTATAATATCTAATAAATTTAATAAATGTAAATCATCCATATTTGCTACTGGTTCATCTAATAAGAGAAAGTCAGGAGCATTAGGGGCAGCTAAGAAGTGGGTAAACATAACTGAAAGTGCTAAAGATACCCTTTGACCTGTACTCATTTGATGTGCTTTGGCTTTTACTCCATTTTTTTCTCTAATTGCTATAATCCCAGTGTTATCAAATTCGAGAGAAACGAATTCTTTAGGAGAGTGAATAGATTTAAACAAGTATTCAATTTTACTTAAGTTGTTTTTAATAAAACTTTGAACAAATTCCTCATGTTTTGGCAAGCCATTTAATACTCCTATTGCATTTTCACAAGCTATAATATTTCCTGTAATTTCACCCTGCTCAACCTCTAAAGACTTTAAATTCAGCATATCTTTTTCTATATCCCTTGAACTATTTAAATAGTTAATAGCCTTTTCTATATTAGCTTGAAGAAGCTGTAAGTCATTTAGCCATATGAATAGATCAATATTATTATCTATTTGAAAGTAGTTATTTAATTGGTTTATAGAATTGTTCATATCATTAATTATTCTTGTATTTTGAGAAATTTCATGTTTTTTAGTGATAGAATTCGATAAGTTATTTTGAATTTTTAATAATTCTGTTTCAGTTTGTATTAAGAGTCTAGATAACTTATCTAATTCAGAATTATTGAGACTAACTAACTTATTATATTTGTGTAATAAATTTAATAAATAATCTTCATATTCGGATATATCATTTTGTTGCTGAAATTCATTATAGAATTTGTCTCTAGTGATAAAAAGTTTGCTATTGGTTATAGTATGATGATTAAATCCATCTTCCTCTATAAATTTTATCTGGTTATCTAGATTAAATTTGTGATTTAGAAACTCGTTTTTTTGGTTTAAGAGAGCAAAAATATCATTATAGAGGTTTTCAATATTTTCAATGTTTACATTATGTTGAGGTGATTTAAAAATATTTTTATAGCAATCAATAGTTATGTTAATTATGTTTTGTTTTTTTAATTCATCCTCAAGTTGTACTTCATATTCCGATAAGGTTTTGATTAATTCATATCTTTTTTTGTCTAATTCTGATAAGAATTTTTCCTCTTTTGTATATTGTCTTTCGTTAATTTTTTTTATTAAGTCGCCATGATTGTTATGCTTAACACCACAAAGAGGGCAATTTTCTGTTGTATCTTTTTCAAGATATTCTAGTCCTAAATCTTTAATTTTTATTTGTAATTCTTCTACTTGGCCAACATATTTTTTATAATCATTGATTTTTGTATCGAATTTATTGATTTCTTGTTTAGATTTTAGTATATTCTCTTTTAATTTTTCTATACTGAGAGAAGGAATATAATGAGATATATCTATAATATTAGTAATTTCAGGCCATTTTTTACCAATTTCATCAATTAAATTCAATTTAT
>NZ_LJIY01000002.1:27294-197500 GCF_001420585.1 Psychrobacillus sp. FJAT-21963
TTAGAACTAATAAAATATAAAAATCTAAAATAATATGTTTAACCTTTAGTAAAGCCATCCGTCAGAATATCAAAATAAGTATTGAGTTTATCCTTCTGAAAGACCTTTAGCTAAAAAATAATTAGGTTGATAATAGAGTTCTAGTTCTAGTGTTTGTGCTTGTACAGTTTTCATCCGGATTTCTAATCTACTCAATTTTAATTGGTTGATAGAAGACTAACACTCAAACATCAATTATGGGTGTTAATTGCAATTAATGTTGGTCAATGTATTAAAAATTATAGGATGAACGACATAAATATTGCACAGGATATTCAAAGGGGTTTTCATAAACTATAAAAAGTCAAAAAAGCAGCCGAAATTGTATCTTCGGCTGCTTTCTTTATGAATAGATAAGAATCTCTTCTTTCATTCCCATAAAGAACTAAATTACTATGTTCATTGTGGTTGTAGGATTGCGACGGATACACATTTCTCACAGGATTACCGAAGAGAAAAAAACGGTTGGAAGTGACGCAGTCATCTTCCAACCGTTTTTATCATTCTTTCGTTAAAGGTGTAGTAAATGTGCAATCCAAATCAACCCTTAAACCACTCAATACTAAGTTATTCTATTTCTTCATATGTCTAACCTTTTCTTCATCCGGTGTAACAAACAAAGTAGTCTGCTCAAAATAAATGACAAATCCTGGTTTAGCACCGCTAGGCTTCTTCACTTGCTTAATCACCGTATAATCTACTGGCACTGAAGATGATTCGCGAGCTTTACTGAAATATGCTGCAAGATTCGCTGCTTCTAAAAGAGCTGTTTCAGATGGATTATCTGAATGTATAACTACATGGGATCCTGGGATATCCTTGGTATGAAGCCATGTGTCTGTTTTTTTCGCCAGCTTAAAGGTAACAAAATCATTTTGTTTATTATTTTTACCAACAGAAATTTCTGTGCCATCAGAGGCAATGAATTTTTCAGGTGTTGGTTTCATTGGTTTTTTCTTCTTTTTCGATGCACGTGCTTTTAATAACCCTTGCTCCATTAGTTCTTCTCGGATTTCCTCGATGTCGGTTGGAGACGCCTGCATTACCTGTTGAAGAAGTAATTCAAAGTACGCAATATCTTCTTTTGTTATTTCAAATTGTTGTTCGATTTTCAGTAATGCCGTTTTCGCTTTAGTGTAGCGATTATAATAGCTTTGTGCATTTTGCGTAGCTGTTTTTCGGTTATCTAATGGGATAGTGACTGTTTTACCATTTTCATCGTAGTAGTTGACTAGCTCTACTTCTTTTAAGCCTTTTTCAATTGCATAAGCATTTGCCATTAATAGCTCCCCATACAATTGGAAAGTATCTAGTTTTTCGGCTTGTTCAAAGTCTTTTTGGAGTTTTTTCATTTTCAGTTTTAATTTATTTAATTCGTTTTGAAGCCATCTTTCTAAATCTCCAGCCTGTTGTTTCACACGGTCGCGTTCTGCTTTTGCGAAATAAACTCTATCTAGTAAATTTCCTAGAGTTTCTTCATTAAATTTATCTCCATCTAAATGAGATAAATTATTTGGAGAATAAAACGATTTTCCGTTGTATTCAACTATTTGTTTTGCAGATCCACCTTGCTCAAATTCTCTCATATATGCTTTATAAACTTCTGTCCGATCTGTCCCGTTATTAAATCGATACAGTAATTCTTTTGCATGTAATGGTGAGAAACCAGAAATTTGATCTACAATTTCTTTTGATTCGTTAACTGAATGAATCACATCTAAGAGTTCTTTAGAATACTCTAAGGGATGGAGCTTATTTTGAGCGGGAGGTGCAATATAAGGTTGACCAGGTAAAATTGTTCGATAACTATTCATGGAAGGTGATAAATGCTTAATGCTTTCCAAAATAAGATTTCGAGTAGGGTCAACTAAAAGTAAGTTACTATGACGACCCATTATCTCCATGTGGACTTCTCGTGTAATATCATCTCCAATTTCGTTTTTACTTTGAATTTCGAAAATGAGAATACGGTCTGTTTCATGTTGTCTAATGGAAGTGATAATTCCGCCTTCTAAATGCTTACGTAACACCATGCAAAAAAGTGGAGGTTGTGCAGGGTTATCAATTGTTTCATGCGTAATTTGCACTCGTGAATAAGAAGGATGAACTGAAAATAATAATTTATAGTTTTTCCCTTGCGCGCGAATTTGCATTAAAATTTCTTGTGCATTCGGTTGATGTATTTTAGAAATACGCCCAGTTATTAATTGTTGTAATTCAGTTTTCATTGAAATTGTAAATAAACCATCAAAAGCCATAATATGTCCTCTTTCAAAACGTTATTTTCGATCAAGCTTTGTCGCCATAAATCAGCGCCTGTGCTTTTCTATACTGTCTAGCTCCAGCGCCTTGCTCCTGCGAACAGCTCGTCGCAGAAGGACGTTGTCCCTCGGGGTCAAATGGGAAAAGCTGCTCCTGCGCAAGCTCTTCGCAAACTACAAATAATAAAACTGTTTGTGGTGGCTGGAGATCTGCCTCCTGGGCACGCACGAAGCGGGTCATGTCTGCTTTGCCACAGGAAGTGGCGTACTTTGCAGACCTGCCTTATAACCATTTGCCTGTCGGGGCAAACATAGGCGCTTATGCTTTTCTATATATCTTATCATTTTCTGAGAAACTTGTGTTATAATCAGTTAAGTATGTAATTTGAAGAAGTATACGGTATATGAATGTATTTGAAGGAGACGTTATGCGAAGAGAAAAAGGGATATTAATCGTCTTATCGGGACCATCCGGAGTCGGAAAAGGGACAGTGAGAAAAGAATTATTTTCAGAGCCTGGTACAAATTATGAGTATTCTATTTCGATGACTACAAGACTTCCAAGAGAAGGAGAAGTAGATGGAGTAGATTATTTTTTTAAAAAGAATGAAGAATTTGAACAGTTAATTGAACAAGGAAAATTATTAGAGTACGCTTGTTATGTAGGAAATTACTATGGTACTCCTATTGATTATGTCAATGAAACGCTTGACTCTGGACGAGATGTATTTTTAGAAATAGAAGTTCAGGGTGCCGCACTTGTGCGTGAAAAAGCGCCAGAAGCACTATTTATATTCCTTGCCCCTCCTAGTTTATCTGAATTAGAGCAAAGACTAATCGGTAGAGGAACGGAAACAGAAGATGTGATTAATTCTAGAATTCAAGCTGCAAGACAAGAACTAGAAATGATGCATTTATATGATTATGTCGTTGAAAATGACGAAGTGACAAAAGCATGCGCTAAAATAAATGCTATTGTTGCTGCTGAGCATTGTCGACGTGAACGTGTTGAAAAAAGATATTTAGCCATGTTGGAAGGGGAATTATAAATGTTATATCCATCAGTAGATTCATTAAAAAACAAAATAGACTCAAAATATTCGTTAGTGAGTGTAGCTTCTAAAAGAGCTCGACAGTTACAAGAAGAAGGCGGCGAACGTTTAACTTCATATATTTCTCATAAACAAGTTGGGAAAGCTTTAGAGGAAGTAGCTAAAGGTGAACTTACAATCGAATCATCAAGTGAAAACGTAATTTACGAGGACGAAGTATAAAATATCTACTTCATTATAGGTCGGTTGAACGGCTGTAGGATAAAGCGGTTGCCTTGGATTTTTAAAGAAATTTATTCAGCAGGCTGGATGCAAAATCTGGGCGGAAATACGCCAATGCGAAATTGATGAAGAAGCAAACACCTCCCAAAGAATAAATTTCTTTGGGAGGTTGTTTAGTTAAAGGAACGTATTCGGTTTAAGCTTTAGATCGGGGGAAAAAGCGTATGTTAACTTCAAAAAAAATTGTTGTTTGTGTGACAGGTGGTATTGCTGTTTATAAAGCGGTTGCGCTCGTAAGTAAACTTTCACAGGCTGGAGCGGACGTGCGGGTCATTATGACAAAATCAGCGATGGAATTTGTACAACCCTTAAGTTTTCAAGCAATGTCTCGAAATGATGTATATTTTGATACATTTGATGAAAAAGATTCTAGTGTTATTGCGCATATCAATTTAGCTGATTGGGCGGATTTAGTTATTGTCGCGCCGGCTACTGCAAATGTTATTGGGAAACTAGCAAACGGAATAGCAGACGATATGGTAACTACCACTTTACTTGCTACTACTGCTGACGTATGGATAGCACCAGCAATGAATGTGCATATGTATGAAAATGCTGCGGTTATACGAAACATCGATCAACTTTCAAAAGACGGATATTCATTTATCGAACCTTCTGAAGGTTTTTTAGCATGTGGTTACGTTGGAAAAGGGCGTTTAGAGGAGCCTGAGAAAATCGTTCAACTAGTAGAAGAATATTTTGTTCCAAAAGAGTTACCGTTAAAAGGGAAAAAGGTTGTAGTGACTGCCGGACCTACGAGAGAAAGAATTGATCCTGTCCGCTTCTTAACGAATTTTTCCAGCGGCAAGATGGGCTACGCAATGGCAGAAGCAGCTGCTAAATTAGGAGCAGAAACTATATTGATATCTGGACCAGTAAGTATAGATGCTCCAAACAATGTAACGCTTATCCCGGTGGAAAGTGCGAAAGAAATGCTTGATGCCGTTCTAAAAGAGTTTGATACAGCTTCTATCGTTATCAAAACAGCTGCTGTAGCGGATTACAAACCGAAAGAAGTACATAATCAAAAAATGAAAAAACAACCTGGTGAGTCTACCATTGTATTAGAACGAACAACGGATATACTTGCGGAGCTTGGCAGTAGAAAGACAAACCAATTGTTAATCGGGTTTGCTGCAGAAACGAATGATGTACTTCATTATGCAAAAGGTAAGTTGGAAAAGAAAAATGCAGACTATATCATCGCGAATGATGTGACAGAGGCAGGTTCAGGTTTTGGAACGGATACGAATTCGGTCATTTTAGTAGGTAAACATGATATGGAAATGCATTTCCCTCATTTAAATAAACAGGAACTCGCTCATCAATTGCTTCAAACCATTATCAAACTCGAAAAAGATGAGCCTAAATGATAGTAGAAGTTATTGTTGATGTTTCTGCTTACCCAATTGACCGACCTTTTGATTATATTGTTCCTGAGGAATTGAAGGATCTCGTTGAAAGAGGGAGCCGGGTTCATGTTCCTTTTGGAAATCGAAAAGTACAAGGTTTTATTACCAACATTAAAGAACAAACAGATATCGATACTTCCAAGCTAAAAGAGGTTCAATCTATTATTGATGTAGAGCCAGTTGTCACGGAAGAACTGTTACAGTTATCTAAATGGATGACCAATAAAACACTTTGCTATGAAATAGATGCACTTCAAGTTATGCTTCCTGCGGCTTTACGAGCTACATATAAGAAAAATATTAAGCTGATAAATTCGAATGCAGTGGAAGAACCCTTTTTAGCCCTGTTTGGAAAAAAGGACATTATTTCTTACGAGGTAATTGAAAAAGCTGGTTATTTACATCAAATGAAAAAGTATTTAACACAAGGTAGCGTTCAACTGGAAACAGTCATAAAACAGCACGCGAAAGCAAAGACGATTACAAAATATAAGGTCATAGCTACTAAAGAATACATTCAAAATCAAATAAATACCCTAGCAAAAAATGCCGTCAAACAAAAAGAATTAATGGAATGGTTATTAATCCAAGTACAAGATTCTTTTACAATGGAAGAACTAAAAGAAACGGTTAACGCAAATAATAATGTAGTGAAAGCGCTCATTGAAAAAAGTATTTTAGAATTAGAAAAAGAAGAGGTTTATCGAGAGATTACCACATTAGAACATCATGACACGGACCAACGTTTCCAGCTTACAGAGGAACAAGCTGTTGCACTTGAAAAGATTAACCATGCACAAAATCATAAGGAAAACACGACGTTCCTTTTGCATGGGATTACTGGAAGCGGGAAGACTGAAATCTACTTAAATGCAATCGAAAACTCCATTTTAAAAGGAAAACAAGCGATTATGCTTGTGCCAGAAATTTCATTGACTCCTCAAATGACTCGTCGATTTAAACTTCGTTTTGGTGATGAGGTAGCTGTTATGCATAGTGGCTTATCGATCGGTGAAAAGTATGATGAATGGCGTAAAATCTGGCGGGGAGAAGTGAAGGTTGTCGTTG
Source organism: Psychrobacillus sp. FJAT-21963 (assembly GCF_001420585.1). Classification (NCBI taxonomy): domain Bacteria; kingdom Bacillati; phylum Bacillota; class Bacilli; order Caryophanales; family Bacillaceae; genus Psychrobacillus; species Psychrobacillus sp. FJAT-21963. Next base: position 33,409 of record NZ_LJIY01000002.1, read on the forward strand.
GTGCAAGATCTGCCATATTTGCTCCCTTTAAAGATCTCGGTGTCATAATTTTAGACGAAGAGCATGAATCTACATATAAACAAGAAGACAACCCAAGATATCATGCGAGAGACGTGGCAATTTGGCGTAGCGAGTTTCATCATTGCCCTGTCATACTAGGGAGCGCTACTCCATCACTTGAGTCATATGCTCGCGCTTCAAAGGGTGTATATTCGTTGTTAACGTTGAAAGCACGCGCAAAAGAACAAGCTTTACCTACCGTGAATGTTGTGGATATGCGATTGGAGTTGAAAAATGGTAATCGCTCTATGTTCAGTGTTGAGCTTGCAGATGCGATTAGGGAAAAACTCGATAAAAAAGAACAAATCGTATTGTTTTTAAATAAAAGAGGTTTTTCTTCCTTTGTATTATGTCGTGACTGCGGAACAGTCGTGGAGTGTAAGAATTGTGATATTTCCTTGACCTATCACCGTGCGGGAGAGCAGCTTAAATGCCATTATTGTGGACATGAGGAACCAGTTCCAACAATTTGTCCCGAATGTGCAAGTGAACATATTCGCTTTTTTGGTACTGGTACACAAAAAGTAGAAGAAGAAATTGCGAGATTGGTTCCTTTTGCAAGAGTGCTACGAATGGATGTAGACACTACTAGAACAAAAGGTTCCCATGAACGTATTTTAAAGCAATTTGGTGATGGTGAGGCAGACATCTTGCTGGGAACGCAAATGATTGCAAAAGGTTTAGACTTTCCAAACATTACATTGGTAGGCGTTCTAAATGCTGATACTACTTTGCATTTAGCTGATTTTCGAGCTGCTGAAAAGACGTTTCAATTGATGACGCAAGTTAGCGGAAGAGCGGGCAGACACGACAAAGAGGGGAAAGTTTATATTCAAACATACACTCCGGAGCACTACGCAATAGAACTTTCGAAAGCTCAATTGTATGAACCTTTTTATCATAAAGAAATGCTCGTTCGGAAACAGTATGAATACCCACCATTTTATTATTTGACGTTAGTTCAAATAACGCATGAGAATGTTATGCTTGCATCCGAATATGCGAAGCTTGCAACGGATTGGTTAAGAGCCAATTTATCTGATCAATCAATGGTTGTTGGGCCAACAGCATGTGCTATCAGTAAGATACAAAATAGATATCGTTACCAATGTTTGATAAAATACAAAAAAGAACCAATTTTAATTGAAAAACTACAGCAATTAATAAAAATATATCGTACAGAGTGGATGAAAAAAGGTATTATCTTATCGATTGATCTAGATCCTTCCACAATTTTATAGGCGGTTTGAAAAGAGGAAAAAAGAAATGGCAATAAGAGAAATTGTTACACATCCAAATGAAATTCTTACAGCAAAATGTAAAGAGGTTACTGTATTTGATCAGAAGCTAGCAACACTTTTAGATGATATGTACGACACGATGATCGCTTCAGATGGTATCGGAATAGCTGCTCCTCAAGTAGGGGAAACAATTCAAGTTGCAATTGTGGACCTTGGCGAAGGGCAAGAAGTCATTGAAATGATAAATCCAGAAGTAGTCGAAATTGGCGGTTCCGAGATTGAAGTGGAAGGTTGCTTAAGTTTTCCAGATATATATGGGGAAGTGGAACGTCCATTTTATGTAAAGGTAGAAGCGCAAGACCGAGACGGTGCATTATACGAATTAGAAGCAGAGGATTATGAAGCAAGAGCCATCTTGCATGAAATTGATCATCTACATGGCGTTTTATTTACATCCAAAATCATTCGTTATGTGGATTTGGAAGAAGTAGAGAAAGAGCTAGAGGAGGAACAACTATGACATCAATCATTTTCATGGGGACCCCTACATTCTCGGCTCCCATTTTACGCATGCTTGTAGAGGAAGGCTATGATGTGTTAGCTGTTGTCACCCAGCCAGATCGTCCAGTCGGAAGAAAAAAAGTGTTAACTGCTCCCCCTGTAAAAGAAGAAGCGGTTAAGCTAGGACTTCCTGTCATCCAGCCTACGAAACTGAAAGGGTCGGAAGAATTACAGGAAATTATAGCATTGCATGCAGATATTATTATCACTGCTGCATTTGGTCAATTACTACCAAAGGAGTTGCTAGATGCTCCTGAACTTGGCTGTATTAATGTTCATGCTTCCTTGTTACCTGCATATCGTGGTGGAGCGCCTATTCATCAAGCGATTATAGATGGGCAGGACAAAACAGGTGTAACAATTATGTATATGGAAGAAAAGCTAGATGCTGGAGATATTATTGCACAACGTGAAGTCACAATAAGCCATACAGATGATACTGGACTTCTGTTTGATAAATTAAGTGTAGTAGGTACTGATTTATTAAAAGAAACGTTACCATCTATCATTTCGAAAACAAATAATCGAGTGAAACAAGATGAGTCTCTTGTGACATATGCAAAAAATATTTCGCGTGAGCAAGAACGAATTGACTGGAACAAATCAGCACAAGAAATACACAATCAAATTCGTGGTCTGCACCCTTGGCCAGTTGCGTACACAACACTTGAAGGACAATCGGTAAAAATTTGGAAAGCAGACATTATGCAAGTGAAAACGAAGGAACTACCAGGAACTGTTGTGAAAGTGGAATCGGATTATTTTGTTGTTCAAACAGGCTTTGAAGAAGCAATTCGAATAGATGAATTACAGCCAGCTGGAAAAAAGAAAATGTCCGTAGTAGATTATTTGCGTGGCGTAGGTTCGAAATTGCGAATAGGGGATAAATTTGAATGACAAAAAAACAAGAAAAAATTTGGGTTGGTAATGTTCGAGATGCGGCACTCACGATATTAATGGCAGTTGAGAAGCAACAGGCATACAGTAATTTATTATTACATCAAACAATCGAAAAATATAATATTGAAGATAAGGACCGTGCGTTATTGACAGAGTTAACGTATGGAACAATTCAATACAAAATGACGCTGGATTATTATTTACAACCGTTCATCAAAGGAAAGTTGGAAGACTGGGTCTTACAGTTACTTCGCCTCTCTCTATATCAAATTCAATATCTTTCTCGTATTCCAGACCATGCGGCTGTAAATGAGGCAGTGAATATTGCGAAAAAAAGAGGTCATAAAGGTATAGCAGGTGTAGTAAATGGTATTCTTCGTTCTATTTTAAGAGAAGGCGTTCGATCTACTGAAGAAATAAAAGATGAAGTAGAACGACTATCTGTAGAAACAAGTCACCCTCTCTGGATGGTAAAGCGTTTTATTTCTGAATATGGTTTTGAAACAACTGCTAATATGTTGAGGGAAAATAATGAGCCTCCTGTGACAACGCTTCGAGTAAATTTGTTTAAGCGCACAGTGGATCAAGTTCTTCATTTAATGACACAAGAAGGATATGTTGTTGCACAAAGCGAAGTTATCCCAGAGTGTATTTATTTGTATAATGCTCAAGCTGCAAAAACTACTGCTTTTCAAAAGGGATTTGTAACAATTCAAGACGAGAGTTCCATGATTCCAGCGTATGCACTTCAAGTTGAACCAGGTATGACCGTTTTAGATATGTGTTCCGCACCAGGCGGGAAAACAACGCATATTGCTGAAAAGATGAAAAATACCGGAAAGCTCATAGCAATGGATATCCATCAGCATAAACTAAAGCTAGTAAAAGAAAATGCTGACAGATTGGGCTTTAGCTTTATCGAAACGGTAGTAAAGGATGGGCGAAAAGCATCAGAGGAATACCCTGAACAGTCTTTTGACCGAATCTTAGTAGATGCACCATGCAGTGGTTTAGGTGTGATGAAGCGTAAACCAGATATTAAGTACACTAAAAATGAAAAAGATTTTGCATCGTTAAAACCGATTCAACTGAACTTGTTAGAAGAAGCTTATAAACTTTTGAAGAAAGATGGTTTATTAGTTTATAGTACTTGTACAGTAGATCGAGAAGAAAATGAAGGAACCGCCAAATTGTTTTTAGAGGCACACCCAGATATGCAACTACAAGCTTTTCCAGACGTTATTAAAAACATCAAAGACAACCAGCAAGACGGAATGCTTCAATTATTCCCACAAGATTTAAGAAGTGACGGCTTTTTTGTATCCGTATTTAAGAAAAGCGGAAGCACCTCTATCTGACCCAACAAGGAAATGAGGGAATTGGAAGTTCTTCAATGTACGCCACTTTCTGTGGCAAAGCAGTCATGTCCCGCCTCGAGCGGGCATAGGAGGCAGGTCTTCTGCCATCTCAAATGGTTTTATTGTTTTAGTTCGCGACGAGATTGCCAAGGACCGTAATTTCTCATTTGACCTGGAGAGCAAAGGTGCTGGATTCTGGAAAGTTACAATTTAGAGATGTTTATACTTTCTTATCTGTAAAGTAAGCTTAAGACGCCCACTATGCCGATAAATGGCAAAGATAATTTTCATTTCATTTTAAAGAGGTGAAGGAGTAAATGGAGTTTGTTGTTAAAACGGATGTTGGAATGAGAAGGACAGTAAATGAAGATCGAGCGGACGTTTTTGTTCGCTCCGATGGGCGCATTTTAGCCGTAGTAGCGGACGGTATGGGTGGTCACAATGCTGGTGATGTCGCAAGTGAAATAGCTATATCCGAGTTCAAAAGATACTTTGCGGCATATAACCCTTCCATTGTAAAGGCTAAAGACTGGTTGACATATACGTTTCAGTCGATTAATCAGGCAATCGTAAAACATTCAACCGTCAATAAAGGTTGTGAGGGAATGGGTACTACGCTCATTGCTGGATTATTTGAACAGAATAAAGGAATTATTGCTCATGTAGGAGATAGCCGCGTATATGAACTTTTACCGAACGGTATTGGGAGAATTACGAGAGATCATTCTTATGTAAATGTATTGATCGACTCAGGTGAAATAAGTGAGGAACAAGCTAAAACGCACCCGAAGAAAAATGTTCTTATGAAAGCAGTTGGAACAGAACAAACAATTCAACCAGATTTTCATGAAGTAGAGTTTCAACCGAATTCTTATCTTCTCTTCTGTACAGATGGACTAAGCAATAAACTAAGTGAACCGTTCATTCATTCCATTCTATACTCAAATACGTCTTTAGCCGAAAAAGGTGCAGAGCTTGTAGAAGAAGCAAATCGCGCAGGTGGAGAAGATAATATTTCTTTAATAATACTATCTAATAATAGTGAGGAGGTGTGAGGATGTTAATAGGAAAAAGAATTAGTGGCAGATATAAGTTGCTAGAAATGATAGGTGGCGGAGGTATGTCCCACGTTTACTTAGCGCATGACATGATATTGGATCGTGACGTTGCCATAAAAGTACTTCGTTACGATTTTTCTAACGAAGAGGAATTACGTCGTCGTTTTCAACGTGAAGCATTATCTGCAACCAGCCTCACACACCCAAATATAGTGAATATATACGATGTCGGTGAAGATGAAGATATTCACTATATCGTGATGGAGTATGTTAGAGGTGAAACATTAAAACAATACATACAACGTAATGCACCAGTTTCTCCGGTAAGAACAGTAACGATTATGAGACAGCTAACATCTGCCATTGCTAATGCGCATAACAACCATATTATTCATCGGGATATTAAACCGCAAAATATCTTATTGGATGAAGAAGGTAAAGTGAAAATAACGGACTTTGGTATAGCGATGGCTTTGAGTGCAACTTCCTATACCCAAACAAATTCAGTGCTTGGGACAGTCCATTATTTGTCTCCTGAGCAAGCTCGTGGTGGAACTGCTACGAATCGTTCAGATATTTATGCTTTGGGGATTGTCTTATTTGAGCTTCTAACTGGACAACTTCCTTTTTCAGGTGAGTCAGCAGTTTCCATTGCATTAAAGCATTTGCAAACTGAAACTCCGTCCATTCGTTCGATTATTCCTTCCATCCCACAAAGCTTGGAGAATGTGGTCCTAAAAGCAACTGCTAAAGACCCAAATAATCGATACCAATCTGCGGAGGAAATGGAAGAAGATTTAGCAACTGCCTTGTCACCAGAACGAGCAGATGAAGCTAAATTTGTAATAGCTGTCGACAACGACGCAACGAAGGTTTTACCTGTTATTAAAGAGCCGATTCCTTTTGAAGAGGTTTCAGAAACAAAAAAAATACCTGTTGCACCAACTAAGTTGGATAAGACCATTCCAAAGAAAAAGATAAAAAAGTGGAAAATTGTAACTGGGGTTATAGCAGGTGTTCTACTACTAGCATTACTATTTGTCATTCTCTTCCCTGGACTATTTAAACCAGATAAAGTAGAAGTGCCTGATGTGGCAAATTTAGATGTACAAGCTGCTATTGAACAAATAGAAGCGGAAGGTTTCGTGGTAGGTGAAGAAATACTAGAGTTTTCAGATGAGGTGGAAGAAGGAAATGTTATTCGAACCTCACCGGAGGCAGGAAAACTTCGCGAAAAAGAAACAAAAATAGATTTGTTCGTATCATCGGGAAAAGAATCTTCTGAAATTGCCGATTATAGAGGGAGAAATATTGATGAGGTAAAAGAATTACTTTCAAATTCAGAATTACGTTCCATTGAACCCGAAGAACAATTTTCAGAAAAGCCAATAGGTGAAATTATCGGACAAGATCCGCCACCAGGTACTGAAATTATCCCATCTGAAACAGATTTAGTGTTTACAGTTAGTAAGGGACTAGATTTACGTTCAGTAAGCGACTTAAAAGATTGGAATGAAAAAGCTTTAAAGGATTATGAAAGAACTTCTGGTTTTAAAATAAAAATAGCAGGTTCCAAGTATTCCGATACCATTCAAAAAGGTAATGTGATTAGTCAAGAACCTCAAGCGAACAAAAAAGTGGCACCAGGAAGTACGATAGAGGTTGTGGTCTCAGATGGACCAAAACCTGCTTCTACAAAATTGGTAGTAAAAACGGTGACGATCCCTTACGAGCCTCCAAACACGGAAGAAGAGGAGGGTGGAGTTGAGGGAGAAGAAGATGAAGAGCAACCTACCCAAGAAGAACAAGTTGTAAGAATCTATGTGCAAGATAAAACACGTACAATGGCCGTACCTATTGAAGAGTTCGTATTAACTCAAACAGTAGAAAAACATATTAAGCTAGAAATAAGTGAAGGACAAAAAGCTGCATATCGGATAGAAGTAGGTAACACAATATTTGCACAAGAAACGATTGATTATAAGGATGTAAAATAGGGAGGTTACGGATGCCGACAGGTCAAATAAGAAAAGCATTAAGTGGATTTTACTATGTTTATGACAATGGAGAAATGATAACTTGTCGAGGAAGAGGCGTATTTCGCAATAGAGGAGAATCTCCGTTAGTAGGAGATATTGTTGACTATAAGGTGGAAGGGGATAATGACGGAACAATTACGGTCATTCACGAACGAAAAAACAGTCTCGTTCGTCCTCCTATCGCCAATATTGATCAGGCAATTTTAGTTTTTTCTGTGAAGGAGCCAGACTTTAATACAATCTTATTAGATCGCTTTTTAGTAGTATTGGAGTCATTTCACATCGAACCAATTATTTGTTTAACAAAAAGTGATTTACTAGATGAAAAGATGGAGAAAACAATCGAACAATATATAAAAGAATATGAACAAATTGGCTATAAGGTTTTAATGACGTTTAAAGATGACCCGCAATTTGACGACAAAATTACTCCTCTATTAGAAGGAAAGACTACGGTGCTTGCCGGCCAATCCGGTGTAGGTAAATCTACGCTTTTAAATACGATATTACCTACACTTAACTTAAAGACTGGTGTAATTTCGGATGCTTTAGGACGCGGAAAGCATACGACACGACATGTGGAACTTATAGAGGTATGTGGTGGCTTACTCGCTGATACCCCTGGTTTTAGCTCTTTTGAGTTTGAATTAATGGAAAAAGAAGAACTATCAAGATGTTTTCCAGAGTTCGTAGAAATTCAGGATGAGTGTAAGTTTAGAGCATGTATGCATGTAAATGAACCAAAATGTGCAGTAAAAAATGCAGTAGAATCAGGAAGCATAAAAGATTATCGATATAAACATTATCTACAATTTTTTAATGAAATAGTGGAAAGAAAGCCGAGGTACTAAATTATGGTTAAAATTGCCCCATCAATACTAGCAGCTAATTTTGCAAAGCTGGGAGAAGAAGTGTTAGAAGTAGAAAAAGCAGGTGCTGAGCTTATTCATATAGATGTAATGGATGGTCATTTTGTTCCGAATATTACGATGGGACCAATTGTAGTGGAAGCATTACGACCTTTAACGAAGCTCCCTTTAGATGTACATTTAATGATTGAAAATGCCGATCAATATATTGAGTCATTTGCAAAAGCAGGTGCGGATTATATTACGGTTCATGTAGAAGCAAGTCCACACTTACATCGTACGATTCAATTGATTCGTTCTTTTGGCGTAAAACCGGGAGTCGTGTTAAATCCACATACTCCAATTGAATCGATTCAACATGTTTTAGAGGATATAGACATGGTCTTATTTATGACAGTAAACCCAGGCTTTGGAGGTCAAAAATTTATTCATTCAGTTGTGCCAAAGGTAAAACAATTGGCAGATATCGTGAAAGAAAGAAATTTAGCGATCGAAATCGAGATTGATGGAGGAATAAATGAAGAAACGATTATTCCTTGTGTAGAGGCAGGAGCTACGATATTTGTAGCTGGTTCTGCCATCTATAATGCAGAGGATAAAGGGAAGGCTTTACAAGCAATAAAAGAAGCCGGTTTAAGTGTAGCAGTAAAATGAAAACGGTCATCGTTTGCTCAGGAGGTCCAGTAGAGGAAGTTGTTGATTTTAAACAACTTCCTTTTTCCAAAGAAGATACTTTTTTTATCGGTGCTGATCGCGGAGCTCTTCATTTATTAACAAATGGAATAACGCCACATGAAATTATTGGTGATTTCGATTCATTAAAAGAAGAAGAATTTCATTTATTAGAATCAACGGTTGAAAAAGTGACAGTTTTACAAGCCGAGAAGGATGAAACAGATACACACATAGCAATACTGCGAGCTATAGAATATAAACCGGATAACATTATTTTAACAGCGGTAACTGGTGGGAGACTCGATCATTATGAAGCAGTTTTACATGATATGATACGCTTTCAAATGAACTATCCGGAAATTGTTTTCTACATACGTAATAAGCAAAATATTATTCGTTTTTTATTACCTGGAATACATGAAATTAAACCCGACCCACATTTTAAATATATTTCTTTTTTTTCGTACGGTGAAACAGTTGAAAATATATCTCTTAGAGGCTTTCTGTATGAAGTTACCAAAGAAAATATTTCATTTGGCAATTCCAAATTTACTAGTAATGAAGTAAGTGGACGAATTGGTACTATCTCTTTTACTGCTGGCATATGTTTAATGATAAGAAGCAGCGACTAAAAGGGAGGAATTGTGTGTGAAGGTATACACATTTAGATTGCCTAAATCAGTAAGTAGTTTTGTAAGAGTTTGTATTCGCATGTTTAAGAAAGAAGAAGTCAAGAAGTAACAGATGATGGACGCAAGTCTTCTGGGGAAACAAAAGAAAAAATGCCAGGTCGACTGTTGTCGGCCTGGCATTAATTATGAGTACGATTAAACGCGCTCAACTTTTCCTGATTTCAAAGCTCTAGCAGAAACCCAAACACGTTTAGGTTTACCGTCTACAAGAATGCGGACCTTTTGAAGGTTTGCCCCCCATGTACGCTTGTTGGCGTTCATTGCGTGAGAACGAGCATTACCAGAACGAGCTTTACGCCCAGTGATTGTACATACTTTTGGCATTATATTTCCTCCTTTAAAAAAGAAGCTGAAAGATTTTTCAGTTCGATATTTCACATACTTTAATAATTTACCACAGACTAATATGAAGTGCAAGCATATCAAGAAAAAAACCTTTACACCATATTTAATGTGGAAGCGCTTGTTCTGCCCTGACAAGCAAATGTGAAAATTCTATGTCCAACCCTGTTGGACGTAGAAGATTCGCATTTGACCTCGAGGGGCAAAGCGCTGCAACTGGATATCTTGAAATGCGCAAGCGACTAGTATAGGAATACAGTCTAAGTTCGCGACATCGTGTCGCAACGACTGCATGTCCCACTTCCTGTAGGCCTCCCGACAGGCAAATGGGGAAAAGCGAGGAGGCAGCTCTTCAGCCACCACAAACAGTTTAATTGTTTGAAGTTTGCGACGAGCTTGCGCAGGAGCAGCTTTTTCACATTTGACCCCGAGGGGCAAGGCGCTGGAGCTGGACAAAAAGAAATGCGCAAGCGCCTATTTTTCCCGCGAATGGTAATATCCACTGCGACGAGTTGTGGGCAGGAGCAATGTGCTGAATAAAAAGAGTAAAATGAAAAATGCATCAAATGTTACACGTTTTTTGCCTATCTATCCATCATACCCTATAATATAGAAGGAAATAGTATAAAAAGTAAACGCTCTCTTTTATAATTCTGAACGGTGTAGTACAATAAAGGGTAGTCAAAAAGACTTGGGAGGTTTCATCATGTCAATTGAATTGAAAAATGAATTCGGACAAATTGATATATCGCAAGATGCAGTTGCACAAATTGCAGGCGGAGCCGCTATAGAGTGTTACGGAATAGTTGGTATGGCATCTAAGCATCAAATTAGAGATGGATTAACAGACATATTAAGAAAAGAAAATTTTACAAAAGGCGTTATTGTAAGACAAGAAAAAGAAGACCTACATATTGATATGTATATTATTGTTAGTTACGGAACAAAAATTTCTGAAATAGCTTATCAAGTGCAATCAAAAGTGAAATATACACTAAATAAATCTCTTGGTATGTCAGTGAAATCCGTAAATGTATATGTACAAGGAGTTCGCGTGGCAAGCGTGTGAATGAGGGAGAGAAAACAATGAAATCAATTAATGGTATACAGTTTGCAGATATGGTTAAAATGGGTGCTCACCACCTTTTTCAAAACGCAGACTACGTAGATGCTTTAAATGTTTTTCCAGTTCCTGATGGAGATACTGGCACAAATATGAATTTATCGATGACTTCTGGTGCTAAGGAAACAGCAGCTCATACTGTAGAGCATATCGGTAAAACAGCTCAAGCATTATCCAAAGGTTTACTAATGGGAGCTAGAGGTAACTCTGGGGTTATTCTTTCTCAATTATTCCGTGGGTTTGGAAAATCAGTTGAGCAATCTTCTACACTAGATGCTAAACAATTTGCTGAAGCTTTAAATTATGGTGTAGAAACAGCATATAAAGCAGTGATGAAGCCGGTAGAAGGTACTATTTTGACTGTAGCAAAGGACTCTGCTAAAAAAGCGGTAGAAGTGAGCGAAACAGAAGACGATATTCGCTTATTAATGGAAGCAGTTGTAGAAGAGGCAAAAGCTTCGTTAAATAGAACACCTGATTTACTTCCAGTACTTAAAGAAGTTGGGGTAGTAGATAGTGGCGGACAAGGGCTGTTATTTGTATATGAAGGCTTTTTAGCTAGCTTAAAAGGTGAAGCATTACCTGAGAAAACAGTTAATTCGTCAATGGATGATTTAGTGAGTGCTGAACACCATAAAAATGTTCAAGGATTTATGGATACGTCCGAAATTGAATTTGGATTCTGTACTGAATTCATGGTTCGTTTTGAGGATGGTAAAAAAGCATTTGATGAAACCTCATTCCGAAACGATTTAAGTGCTTTCGGTGATTCACTTTTAGTGATCTCAGACGACGAAATTGCTAAAATCCATATCCACTCAGAAACACCAGGGGAAGTACTAACATATGGCCAACAATATGGAGATTTGATTAAGATTAAAATCGAAAACATGCGCCAACAACATACAGATATCGTAGGAGAAGGATACTCGAAAGAAATTCCCGCAAAAAAAGCAGAGATGCATCCTTATGCAGTAGTAACAGTTGCGATGGGCGAAGGTATTTCGGATCTTCTAAAAAGCTTAGGAGCTTCCGCAGTAATTGAAGGCGGACAAACAATGAATCCTTCAACCGAGGATATTGTAAAAGCCATCGAGGCAGTGGGAGCAGAACGCGTCCTCATCTTACCGAACAATAAAAACATTATTATGGCTGCTGAACAAGCAGCGGAGGTGATGGGTATTGAAGCAGCTGTCGTACCAACGAAAACACTTCCACAAGGAATGGCAGCTATTTTAGCATTCAATCCACAAGCTACTGTAGAAGAAAATAAAAAGCATATGACCGAAGCGTTTTCTCATGTTAAAACAGGTCAAGTTACTTTCGCAGTTCGGGATACTTCGATTGATGGCGTGGAAATTAAAAAAGATGATTTCATGGCTCTGGCAGAAGGGAAGATTATTCTTTCTAATCCTTCTAGAGAAGAGGCAGCAAATAAGCTTGCAACAACGTTGATCGATGAGAATGCAGAAATCGTAACGATCATTTACGGTGAAGATGTTACGGAAGATGAAGCAACTAAATTTGCTGCTTTCATTGAAGAGCAATTCGAAGATGTTGAAATTGAATTATATAACGGTAAACAACCTTTATATCCATATATTTTATCGGTTGAATAGAAATAAGATGCCACGAGGAATGAAGTTTACTTTCCCCGTGGTTTTTTTTGGATAGATTTGCTTGAAAAATTTAGGTCGAGCGTAATTAGGTTAAAGATAAATAACCAAGTGGTTTAGACACTTACTTTCCATTTTATTCTCTTAATCTTCTAACCTTTGTTTAATATGTACATTCAGTGTAAAATAAGTAGTAAATATACTATTGGAGGTCTATGCAATGAAGTTCAAATCAGTTTTTGACATAATTGGACCTGTTATGATTGGACCATCTTCTTCCCATACTGCAGGAGCAGCACGTATAGGAAGAGTAGCAAGAGATTTATTTGGAAAGCAGCCTACATGGGCAAGAATACATTTATATGGTTCATTTGCAGAGACCTATAAAGGACATGGAACAGACGTAGCGATTATTGGTGGATTGCTAGATTACGATACGTTTGATGAGCGTATAAAAACAGCCTTTGAAGATGCAAAAAAGGTTGGACTAACATATGAGTTTATTCCTGAAACCGCTCACACAGAGCATCCGAATACTGCTCGTATTGTGATTGGTGATGGAACACAAGAAATGTCGATGGTCGGTATTTCCATCGGTGGCGGAAAGACAGAAATAACGGAGTTGAATGGTTTCCCGCTTCGTCTATCAGGTAATTTAGCGGCAATTTTAGTAGTGCATGAAGATCGTTCTGGTTGTATTGCGAGCGTGGCAAATTGTCTTGCTAAATATGATATTAATATCGGTCATATGGAAGTTTCTCGTAAAGAAAAAGGAAATATGGCGTTAATGGTAATTGAAGTGGATCAGAATGTGGATGCCAATATACTTGCGGAATTATCTACATTACCTAATATTACACAAGTTACTAGAATAGCGGACTAAGGAGGAAGACGAATGGATGTTTTATTTCATAATGTTCGTGAATTAGTTGATTTAGCTAACAAAGAGCAAAAACTGATTTCAGAAATCATGATCGAACAAGAAATCTTAATAACAGAGCGTTCAAGAGAAGAAATAATGGCTCAAATGGATCGTAATTTGACTGTAATGGAAGAAGCGGTAGAAAAAGGCTTGAATGGAGTTCGATCAACGTCCGGCTTAACGGGTGGAGATGCGGTGCTACTTCAAAATTATATGCAAAGAGGAAACACTTTATCTGGAGAATTAATGCTAGATGCAGTTAGTAAAGCAGTTGCAACAAATGAAGTGAATGCAGCAATGGGTACTATCTGTGCGACTCCGACTGCTGGTTCTGCCGGTGTTGTACCGGGAACATTATTTGCAGTGAAAAACAAGTTAAATCCTACAAGAGAGCAAATGATTCGTTATTTGTTCACAGCGGGTGCTTTTGGTTTTGTAGTTGCCAACAACGCTTCTATTTCTGGAGCGGCAGGTGGCTGCCAAGCTGAGGTTGGATCAGCAGCAGGTATGGCAGCAGCAGCAATCGTAGAAATGGCGGGAGGAACCCCTGAACAAAGCGCTCAAGCTTTTGCAATTACCCTTAAAAACATGCTTGGCTTAGTGTGTGATCCTGTAGCGGGTCTTGTAGAAGTTCCATGTGTAAAACGAAATGCAATGGGTGCCTCTAATTCATTAGTGGCAGCAGATATGGCATTAGCAGGTGTAACAAGTCGGATTCCATGCGATGAAGTAATAGATGCCATGTATAAAATTGGCCAAACAATGCCAACTGCATTAAAAGAAACTGCTCGAGGCGGGCTTGCAGCAACTCCTACAGGAAAATGGTTAGAATCCAAAATTTTTGGCGGAGCAGTAGTTAATAGTGGAAACTAAAAAGAATGAGTTAGTTACTTCCTTAAAAGGAGTGGGAAGTGGTACAGCTAACGCATTGCAAGAATTAGGGATCATCACATTAGAAGATTTGGTTATGACCTTTCCCTATCGTCATGAAGACTTTCGATTAAAGAACTTAGCGGAAACCGCTCATAATGAACGAGTAACAGTGGAAGGAAGGGTCGAAAGTGAGCCTTCTCTTCTTTTTTTAGGAAAAAACAAATCGAGATTGCAAGTCCGTTTATTAGCAGGACAACATCTGATTAAAGCAGTTTTTTTTAATCAAGCTTATTTAAAAACGAAGATAACACCAGGTGCAGTCATTACAGTGACCGGAAAATGGGACAGGGGAAGACAAGTCATAAATGTTTCTACCTTTTCGGCTGGCCCTAAGACGGACCAACAAGATTTTGAACCTGTCTATTCATTGAAAGGTACGATTAGCCAAAAGACTTTTCGGAAATTTATGAGACAAGCATTGGATGAGGTAAATGGATACCTAGTAGACATCTTGCCTGCATCAATTAGAGAAACCTATCGTTTGCCTGATATTTCGACGGCGTTGGAAGGAATACATTTTCCACAAAATGCAGAGCATTCAAAAGATGCAAGAAGACGTTTTGTCTATGAAGAATTATTAATTTTTCAGTTAAAAATGCAAGCTATAAAGAAAGCTCGTAAGGAACAAAATATCGGTAACAGCGTTGCGTTCAATAATGATTTGGTGAAAAAATTAATTGAATCTTTACCGTATGAATTAACTGATGCACAAAAAAGAGTTGTAAACGAAATTTGTCGAGACTTAAAAGAACCTTATCGTATGAACCGCCTTTTACAGGGAGACGTAGGCTCAGGAAAAACAATTGTTGCTGCTATATGTTTATATGCAGCTATTACTGCGGGTTATCAAGGAGCACTTATGGCTCCTACGGAAATATTGGCGGAACAACATGCTACTTCTTTGGATGAATGGCTTACCCCAATTGGAGTCAAAATTGCTTTACTGACTGGTTCTACAAAAGCGAAGGCTCGTCGTGTTGTATTAGAAAATTTAGAAGCCGGTAATATAGATTTGTTAATAGGAACTCATGCATTAATTCAGCCTGACGTCTCATTTAAAAAATTGGGCTTAGTTATTACAGATGAGCAGCATCGATTTGGAGTAGAACAACGAAGGGTCTTGAAGGAAAAAGGGGAAGATCCGGATGTATTATTTATGACGGCAACTCCGATACCCCGAACTTTAGCCATTACAGCGTTTGGAGAAATGGATGTATCTGTTATAGATGAAATGCCTGCTGGCCGAAAGAAAATTGAGACTCATTGGATGAAGCAAGATCAAATGTACAAACTAATAGTCCGGTTAAAAAAGGAATTGGCTAAAGGAAGACAGGCTTATATTATTTGTCCACTTATTGAAGAGTCAGAAAAACTAGATGTTCAAAATGCTGTAGACGTATACAATATGATGGTTACTGATTTGGGAACAGGCTATACAGTAGGTTTGATGCATGGACGTCTTCATCCTGATGAAAAAGAGCAAGTGATGAGGGATTTCTCAGAAGGGAAAGTTCAAGTTCTTGTCTCAACAACGGTCGTTGAAGTAGGAGTAAATGTACCGAATGCAACCTTTATGATTATTTTAGATGCGGAACGATTTGGACTTGCCCAACTACACCAGCTAAGAGGGCGTGTGGGACGAGGAGAACACCAATCGTATTGTATCCTACTTGCTGATCCAAAATCAGAAGAAGGAAAAGAACGAATGATATCCATGACCGAAACGAATGATGGTTTTGCGCTTGCTGAAAAAGATTTAGAATTACGTGGTCCAGGTGACTTTTTTGGTAGAAAGCAAAGTGGGTTACCAGAATTTAAAGTAGCAGATCTTGTACATGATTATCGTGCACTTAATACTGCAAAAGTAGATGCAGAAGGATTGTTGGATTCAGATGCTTTTTGGCAGTCTGAAGAAATGGAAGGTCTAAGAACAATATTATTAAATTCCAAAGCGCTAGATGGTGAGCGTATTGACTAAAGAGAATGCTGGAAGGATTGCAAATCAATTCTTGCATTCTTTTTTTAATATTTATATACTGATATTAGTACCAAGTGCTAAAATGGTGGTGATTGGATGAAATACTCAAAAAAAGAAAGACAGAAGTTACTACTTGATACATTAGATAAAAACCCATTTATCACGGATGAAAAATTAGCTTCTACATTCAATGTAAGTGTGCAAACAATAAGACTTGATCGAATGGAATTATCTATTCCGGAATTGCGAGAGCGTATAAAAACTGTAGCAGCACATAATTTTGAAGAAGAAGTGAAATCACTTCCTATCGACGAGGTAATTGGTGAAATAATTGATATTGATTTAGATAAACAAGCGATTTCTTTATTAGATATTACAAAAGACCATGTGTTTGCAAGAAATGGAATAGCGAGAGGGCATCATTTGTTTGCACAAGCCAATTCTTTGGCTGTTGCTGTCATAAATGATGAATTAGCGCTTACTAGAAAATCTAATATCACATTTGTGAAGCCTGTTCAAGAAGGTGACAGAGTGATTGCAAAGGCTGTAGTAGTTTCTAGCGATATGGAAATAAACACAACGCTTATTGAAGTAACGAGTAAAGTGGAGAATGACACTGTTTTTGTAGGTCAATTCAGTATGTATAGAGTGACAAAGTCTTAAATAAGGTGATGACATATGAAAATTTCAATTGATGCAATGGGTGGAGACAACGCCCCACATGAAATAGTGAAGGGCGTATATGACGCATTACAAGCTTTCGAAGATCTGCATATTCAGTTATATGGGGACGAGGAAAAACTGTCTTCTTTAGTAACTGCTCATGACCGATTACAAGTGATACATACAAATGAGATTATTGAAGGTACCGATGAACCCGTACGAGCTGTCCGGAAAAAGAAAAATTCGTCGATGGTAAAAATGGCAGAGTCCGTGAAAAACGGAGAAGTCGATGCATGTGTTTCAGCAGGAAATACGGGAGCATTGATGGCAGCGGGTTTATTTGTTGTTGGTCGTATTGACCAAGTGGATCGACCAGCACTTGCTCCTACCTTACCGACATTGGATGGAAAAGGGTTTGTAATGCTTGACCTGGGAGCAAACTCAGATGCAAAACCGGAACACTTAGAACAGTTTGCTGTAATGGGAAGTGTGTATGCAGAAAAAGTTCGAGGTATTAAGAATCCACGAGTTGGACTTTTGAATATAGGGACTGAAGACAAAAAAGGAAATGAATTAACGAAAGCGACATTCGATTTATTAAAAGAAGCGCCAATCAATTTCGTTGGAAACGTGGAATCAAGAGATTTGTTAACTGGTGTTGCGGATGTCGTTGTAACGGATGGGTTTACCGGTAATATGGTATTAAAAACGATTGAAGGAACGGCATCTGGGATTTTTACTTTGTTGAAGGAAGCTTTTAATACTTCTATGAAAACAAAAATTTCTGCACTTCTTGTGAAAGGTCAGTTAAAAGAGTTAAAAGGGAAACTAGACTATTCAGAGTATGGTGGAGCAGGATTATTTGGTTTAAAAGCTCCTGTCATCAAAGCGCATGGTTCTTCTAATGCAAATGCAATTTTTCATGCCATCAGACAAGCAAGAACAATGGTAGAACATGACGTTTGTGGAATTATTCAAAGTACTTTAAGAAAGGAATTACCAAAATGACTAAAATCGCGTTTATATTCCCAGGACAAGGTTCTCAATCTGTTGGAATGGGACAACAATTTATTGAAAATGACCCTACTAGTAAAAAGCATTATGAGCTAGCAGATGAAGTACTTGGCTTTTCTCTATCTAATATTATGTTAGAAGGACCTGCTGAAGAATTAACAAAAACTTTTCATGCGCAGCCCGCATTACTTACAACTAGTACAATGATTGCTAAAAAACTAACGGATGCCGGTATTTCTCCTAATTATACAGCTGGACATAGCTTAGGGGAATATTCTGCACTCGTTGCCTCAAATGTAATCAGTTTTGAGGAAGCTGTTTTATTAGTTCATCAAAGAGGCTTGTACATGAATGAAGCAGTTCCGGCAGGTGAAGGTGCAATGGCAGCTATATTAGGGTTAGATAAAGAAGCATTAACAGAAGTAACAAATGAAGTATCTAAAAGTGGTGAAATAGTCCAAGTTGCTAACTTGAACTGCCCAGGTCAAATTGTCATTTCTGGAACGGTTGCAGGCGTAGAAGTAGCTTCAGCAAAAGCGAAAGAAGCTGGGGCGAAAAGAGCGATTCCACTAGTAGTAAGTGGACCATTCCATTCAGAACTAATGCGACCTGCAGCACAAAAATTAGATGCCGCAATTTCAGCTGTTACGTTACATGATACGAAAACACCGGTAATTTCAAATGTCACAGCGCTTCCTGTAACAGAAGCATCAAGTATAAAAAACTTACTAGTTGAGCAATTATATTCTCCAGTTCGTTGGGAAGAATCAGTGGAGAAAATGTTGGAGCTTGGTGTAAATGTATTTATCGAATGTGGGCCTGGAAAAGTACTTAGTGGTTTAGTGAAAAAAATCGATCGCTCTGTAACAACATATTGCGTTTATGACGAAGCATCTTTGCAGCAAGTTATTACAGAATTAGGAGAGGTTAATAATGGGTAAATTAGATGGCAAATCAGCAATTGTAACTGGTGCTTCACGTGGAATTGGAAAAGATATTGCTCTTTATCTTGCAAAAGAAGGTGCAAAAGTAGCTGTTAACTATAGTGGCAGTAAAGAAAAAGCGGAAGAAGTAGTAGAGGAAATAAAATCATTTGGTGGGGAAGCTTTTGCTATTCAGGCGAATGTAGATCAATCCGAAGATGTACAAAATTTAATTAGTGCTACTTTAGAGAATTTTGGTTCTATCGATATTTTAATAAATAATGCAGGAATTACGAGAGATAATCTTCTAATGCGTATGAAGGAACAAGAATGGGATGATGTTCTTAATACAAACTTAAAGGGTGTCTTTCTTTCCACAAAAGCAGTTACACGCCAGATGATGAAACAAAGAAAAGGGCGTATTATTAATATTACTTCCATTGTTGGGGTTTCTGGAAATCCTGGTCAAGCAAACTATGTTGCAGCTAAGGCAGGTGTAATAGGTTTAACCAAAACTACTGCACTAGAGCTAGCTAGTCGTAATATTACAGTGAACGCTGTCGCTCCTGGTTTTATTACAACCGATATGACTGAGGCTCTTCCAGAAGAAGTGAAGGCTCAAATGTTAAGTCAGATTCCGCTTGCTAAGTTTGGAAATACGGAAGATATTGCAAAAGCCGTTGCATTTTTAGCATCGGATGATGCGAATTATATTACTGGTCAAACGTTACATGTTAATGGCGGCATGTATATGTAATTTTACAGACCGTTGAATAATGCTAGCAGTCGTTGGAGAACTTATTACCTCGACTATCGCAATTCGGTCTGAATTAATATTCATGAATTTATAATTACACTTTCCATAGGTTAGAGTTTTTTGTATAATCATTGAGGGGAGGTGACAAATTTGTCAACAGTATTAGAACGCGTAACGAAAGTAATCGTGGATCGTCTAGGTGTAGATGAAAGCGAAGTAAAATTAGAAGCATCTTTCCGTGATGATTTAGGTGCTGACTCTCTTGATGTAGTAGAATTAGTTATGGAACTTGAAGATGAGTTCGATATGGAAATTTCAGATGAAGATGCTGAAAACATTTCAACTGTAGGTAGTGCAGTTAGCTATATTGAAAGTAAACAAGCTTAATTTCAATAACATCAGAGACGTTCTACTCATTCCTTGCGAATAGAGATAGAACGTCTCTATTTCTTTTGCACAAAGCTATAGAAACAGGTAAACTTAAACAGATAGATCCATAAGCAAGAAAGGCAGATAATTCATGAAAAAAAGTACGCATACGAAAAAATCAGTTTTCCCTGAAAGTGTTAAAGAACATTTTAATCTCTTTCAACAACATTTTGATATTCATTTCGATAATCCAACATTATTGTATCAAGCCTTTACGCATTCATCTTATGTGAATGAGCATCGACGGAAATTTTTTGCCGATAATGAAAGACTAGAGTTTTTAGGAGACGCTGTTTTAGAATTGTCTGTTTCTCAATATTTATTTCAACAATACATGGGGATGAGCGAAGGAGAACTGACAAAACTTCGTGCAGCAATTGTTTGTGAGCCATCTCTTGTACTATTTGCCAATGAATTGAATTTTGGTAAATATGTATTGCTAGGAAAGGGAGAAGAATTGACAGGTGGACGTGAAAGACCTGCGCTTCTTGCAGACGTTTTTGAAGCATTTATCGGTGCATTATACTTAGATAAGGGACTTGCAACAGTTATTTCATTTTTAGAAAAAATTGTATTCCCTAAAATCGAACTCGGTGCTTTTTCGCATGTGATGGATTATAAAAGTCAATTACAAGAAATTATTCAGCAACAAAATAATGGAACGTTAAGTTACGAAATCGTGGAGGAAAAAGGTCCTGCACATAATCGAACCTTTGTATCTCGTGTTTTGTTAAGTACAAATGAACTTGGCATTGGAAAAGGGCGTTCGAAAAAAGAAGCGGAACAACAAGCTGCAAGGCTAGCAATTATTGCATTAAGGGATCATGAACGGGAGGAATAAGTTTGTTCCTTAAAAGATTAGAGATAATAGGATTTAAATCATTTGCTGACCGTATTGGAATCGATTTTGTACCAGGCGTTACTGCGGTAGTAGGTCCAAATGGTAGTGGAAAGAGTAATGTAACCGACGCGATTAGATGGGTATTAGGAGAGCAATCTGCTAAATCGTTGCGTGGGTCTAAAATGGAGGATGTCATTTTTGCAGGAAGTGACTCTAGAAAAGCGTTAAACTTTGCTGAAGTTACGTTAATATTGGATAACTCGGATAATAGAGTTGCTTTAGACTTTGCCGAAATTAGTGTAACTAGAAGAGTATTTCGTTCAGGAGATAGTGAATACCTACTTAACAAACAAACTTGCAGATTGAAGGATATCACGGATCTCTTTATGGACTCTGGACTTGGAAAAGAAGCATTTTCTATTATTTCTCAGGGGCGAGTAGATGAAATTTTAAATAGTCGTCCAGAAGATAGAAGAACAATATTCGAAGAAACTGCAGGAGTTCTAAAATACAAACAACGTAAGAAGAAAGCTGAATTTAAACTGATTGAGACAGACGACAATTTAAATCGTGTATTAGATATTTTGCATGAGTTAGATAGTCGAATGGAACCTCTACAAATACAATCATCGCTTGCTTCGGATTATTTAAGAATGTCCGAAGAATTAAAAGATATTGAAATAGCAGTAATCGCACATGATCTAAGAATGTGTGTTCAGCAAAGTGCTGAATTACATAAAAAACTTCATACATTGGATGAAACAAAACAAGCACTTCAACTACAAATAGATGATGTAGAGGCGACTATACAGGCAGACAGAAGAAAAATGTCTGATATAGATGAAAGCCTAGATACAAATCAAAGTGAGCTCGTAGAAGCAAGTTCTGAATTAGAGCGATTAGAAGGTAGAAAACTTTTACTAGCAGAGAAAAAACAAAATGCAAGTCAACAAATTTCCCAGTTAAAAAGAGCATTAGAAGAAGAACGCGAAAAACTTGAATTGCTCGAGAGACAGTTAAGAGAAAATGATGGTTCCAGAACAGAAAAACAAGTTCACTTAAAAGAACTTCGCTCCAAAAAGTTGCAAATTGACAAAGTCTTAAGTAAATCCGCTTCTGAAGTAGAAGAAGAAATAGAGGATTTAAAAAGTACTTATATCGATTTATTGAATGAAGAAGCTACTATGAAAAACGAAATGAAACATATGGAGCAGCAACTTCAATTTGAACTCGTGTCTTCTGAAAAAATGATGGAAGATTATCGTGAAACAAAAGAAGAGCTAGAGAAACTAACTAACCGCAAAATGGAACTAGAATCTCGCCTGACTACTTGTCAAAAAGAGTTAGAACAGAAATTATCAGCATTTAAAATGAAACGTGAAACAGCTGAACAGCTTGAAAATGGGTTGGAAGAACAACAGACGATGCTTCAAAAGGCATATCAAATGAAACATCAAATGCAAGCAAGAAAAGATTCTTTAGAAGAACTAGAATCGGAGTTTTCTGGCTTTTTCCAAGGTGTTAAAGAAGTATTGATTGCTAGAGAAAAAAAAGAATTACATGGTATTCATGGCGCGGTAGCAGAGCTGATTCAAATTCCGCATACGTATATGAATGCAATCGATACAGCAATTGGACAACAATCACAACATATTATTACTGATTCTAGTCAAGACGCGCGTTTAGCTATTGAATGGTTGAAAAAGAAGCGTGTAGGAAGAGCGACATTTCTTCCGCTCCAAGTAATGAAATCACGTAAGGTAAATGAGCAAACTTTAGCAATGGTAAAGGACCATCCTTCTTTTGTAAATACGGCGGACAAGCTGGTGAATTACAATGACGGGTATCAAATTATTGTGGAAAATTTACTTGGAAATATAATTATTGCAAAAGATTTAAAGGGTGCTAATGAAATGGCATCTCGTCTGCAATATAAATTTCGCTTTGTCACATTAGATGGTGATGTCGTGAATGCAGGAGGGTCCCTCACTGGTGGTTCTGTTAAACAGCAATCCTCCTTATTTACTCGTAAAGTAGAGCTAGAACAGCTAAATGATAAATTAGTAGAGTTGGAAAAAACGGTTCTTCAAGCGGAAAAATCGGTTTCTTCCAAAAAACAAGAAGTTCAAGGATTACGATTAGAATTGGAAGAAACACGTCTTTTGGGAGAAAGTTTAAGGGAAGAAGAACTTAAATTACTTTCAGAAACAAGAGAGTGTACCGCTATTATTTCAAGGCTTACAAGTCAGTTGCTTGAATATGATGAAGAGAAAACGGAAAAAGGTAACTTGCATGATGATTTAGTCCGTAAAAAAGAACAAACTTCATCTCGTAGCGTGGAGATAAAAGAATCGTTAGCTACTATTCAAGCATCGATTGACCAGTTACAAGTTTTAAAACTTCAATCGATTGAAGAAAAAGACAAATTTCAAAATGAGCTCGGTGAGTTGTTATCTCAGATTGCTGTAGTGAATGAACAAGTTACGCAACAAGAAAAAGAAAAAATTCAAATTACCAATTCAATTCAAGCTAGCACGCATAAAATTGATACTTTAGATAAAGAAATTGCTTGGTATGAAAATGATGACCAAGAAGGCCCAACTGCCGATGAATTATCAGATCTCATTACAAAGTACAAATTGACAAAAGATCGATTAATTGAGCAAATTCAAGCTGAAAAAAGTAGCAGAGTAGAACTTTCCCAAAATATTAATAGCGCTGAAAACAAGTTAAAAGAGCTACAGCAAAAAGCGGGGCTCCTGACAAATGAAGAGCGTACCTTGGAGATTAAACTAAGTAAACTAGAAGTAGAAATGAACACGCTTCGCAATCACTTGGAAGAAACGTATGAGCTGGCTCTGGAGGAAGCTGAACGTGACTTCCCGTTTAAAATGGAAGAACAATTGGCGCGCAAAAAAGTAACTCTACTAAAAAGATCGATTGAGGAGCTTGGTCCGATTAATCTTGGGTCTATTCAAGAATTTGAACAAGTGAGTGAACGGCACTCATTTTTAACAGAGCAACGAGAAGACCTGCTTTCTGCCCAAGAAACTTTGCACGAAGTTATTAGAGAAATGGATGAAGAAATGACTATCCGTTTCGAAACAACTTTCAATGAAATACAATCTCACTTTAGAGTTGTTTTCCGTGAACTTTTTGGTGGTGGTCAAGCTGATTTAATTTTGACCGACCCTACTTCATTACTGGATACAGGGGTAGATATTATTGCACAGCCTCCGGGGAAAAAACTGCAAAATCTTACGCTTTTATCAGGAGGGGAGCGTGCGCTTACTGCAATCGCTTTATTGTTTGCTATTCTGCACACTCGTCCTGTACCATTCTGTATACTGGATGAGGTAGAAGCGGCTCTAGATGAGGCAAATGTAGCCCGCTATAGCAACTATTTAAAGAAATTTAGTCATGATACGCAATTTATCGTAATAACGCATCGAAAAGGAACAATGGAAGGTGCGGATGTATTGTACGGTATTACCATGCAGGAATCGGGTATTTCGAAATTAGTTTCCGTAAAATTAGAAGAAGAATTAGTAACTTAAAAAGGAGCTTAGAGAATGAGTTTTTTTAAGAAGTTTAAGGATAAGATGCTTGGATCGAAGGAAGAGATAGAAGAAACAGTTTCGATTACAAATAAATTTAAGGAAGGTTTAGCGAAAACAAGAAACCAATTTACTTCCAAAGTAAATGATTTAGTAGCTAAATACCGTAAAGTAGATGAAGATTTTTTCGAAGAACTAGAAGAAATATTATTACAAGCGGATGTAGGTTTTGAAACAGTTTCTGAATTAATGGAATCCTTACGTTTTGAAGTACAGCGTAAAAATATGAAGGATACTGCCGGAATCCAATCGGTTATTTCAGAAAAACTAGTCGAAATTTATGAAGCTGGGGATGAAAATATTACAGAGCTTCAACTGGAGAAAGATAGTTTATCCGTTATTTTGTTTGTTGGAGTGAACGGGGTAGGGAAGACTACTACAATTGGGAAACTTGCTCATCGTTTAAAAAGCGAAGGAAAGAAAGTCATTTTGGCAGCGGGGGATACTTTCCGTGCTGGGGCAATCGACCAACTTCAAGTGTGGGGCGATAGAGTAGGCGTAGAAGTTATTAAACAAGCGGAAGGCTCTGACCCTGCTGCTGTAATGTATGATGCGATTAGAGCGGCTAAAACGCGTAATGCGGATGTTTTAATTTGTGATACCGCAGGTCGACTCCAAAATAAAGTGAATTTGATGAATGAGTTAGAAAAGATTCATCGCGTCATTTCGCGTGAGGTTCCAAATGCCCCTCATGAGGTATTGCTAGCTCTAGATGCAACAACTGGACAAAATGCACTTGTGCAGGCACAGACGTTTAAAGAGGCGACAAATGTTACTGGAATTGTATTAACGAAACTAGATGGTACCGCTAAAGGTGGTATCGTATTAGCGATACGTTCGAAACTTCATATTCCTGTTAAATTTGTTGGACTAGGCGAACAAATGGATGATTTACAACCATTCGATTCCGAAAAATATGTGTATGGACTTTTTGCAGAAGGATTAGAGCTGGAAAGTGAAAATGAATTAAACGAAGAAAATGAAGACAAGTAAATACTAGACGCAGATTGTAGGGTCATCTCAGACTGTCTTGAAAACGCTTGTCATTCTAGGCTACCTAAAATCGCGACATCCATGTCGCAACGATCGCATGACCCACTTCCTGTGGGCCCGCGCGCCAGCAAAGTTACTTTGCGACGAGCTTTGCGCAGGAGCACCGAGGCGGAAGCGAATAGAACTTAAGTTCATGAGCTTACAACGAAGTGCAAACGCTTTTGTTTGCGACGAGTAACCGCAGGAGCAAGCAACGAAGAATGCGAGCGCTTGTCAACAGTCTGAGACAAGTAAAAATACTTGACAGTTGTACCCTCTATTAATAAACTAGAGGATGTAATTGAATTGGTAAGGAGAGATGGGAATGATTGAAAAAACAACACGCATGAATTTTCTCTTCGATTTTTACCAGGCATTATTAACAGATAAGCAAAGAAGCTATATGCAGCTTTATTATTTAGATGATTTATCCCTTGGAGAAATTGCAGAAGAATATGATATTTCCAGACAAGCTGTTTATGATAATATACGTCGTACAGAAGCAATGTTAGAGGAGTATGAAGAAAAACTTAACCTCTTTACGAAATTTGAAAAACGTCAGGAAACGATAGAGCAGCTATTGCTTTTAGCAAAGGAGCAATCATCTGAAGATAAACTGATTGAACTCATTAATCAATTAAAAGAATGGGATTAGGAGGCGGCATGCATGGCATTTGAAGGATTAGCTGAGCGACTCCAAGGAACGCTTCAGAAAATTAAAGGTAAAGGAAAGATTTCTGAAGCAGATGTAAAAGAAATGATGAGAGACGTTCGTTATGCACTACTCGAAGCAGACGTAAACTTGAAAGTAGTAAAGGAATTCGTCAAAAATGTTTCGGAACGAGCTGTTGGGCAAGATGTAATGAAAAGCTTAACACCTGGTCAACAAGTCATTAAAATTGTTAAAGACGAATTGACAGAGTTAATGGGTGGAGAACAAAGTCAAATTTCTTTTTCATCAAGACCACCTACCGTAATTATGATGGTTGGTCTTCAAGGTGCTGGTAAAACAACCACTACTGGAAAGCTTGCGAATGTATTACGCAAAAAATACAATAAAAAGCCACTATTAGTAGCGGCTGATATCTATCGTCCTGCAGCTGTTAAGCAGCTTGAAACAATTGGTAAGCAGTTATCATTACCTGTTTTCGCATTAGGTACTGATATTTCACCTGTAGAAATCGTAAAACAAGCGATGGAGCATGCAAAAGCAGAGAATAACGATGTTGTGATCATTGATACTGCGGGTCGACTTCATATTGATGAAACCCTAATGCAAGAATTAAAAGATATTCGTGCCATCAAAGAACCAGATGAAGTGTTTTTAGTGGTAGATGCAATGACTGGGCAGGATGCAGTCAATGTAGCGAATAATTTTAACGAATCCATTGGCATTTCCGGTGTCGTATTAACGAAGCTTGATGGGGATACTCGAGGCGGAGCGGCTTTATCTATCCGTTCTGTTACGCAAAAACCTATTAAGTTTGTTGGTATGGGTGAAAAGATGGATGCTCTTGAACCTTTCCATCCAGAGCGAATGGCTTCTCGAATTTTAGGTATGGGAGATATGATGTCTCTGATTGAGAAGGCACAAGCAAATGTTGATGAAGAAAAAGCGAAGGAATTAGAAGAAAAATTCCGTACGCAATCTTTTACTTTTGATGACTTTTTGGAACAAATTAGTCAAGTGAAGAAGATGGGACCGTTGGACGAAATTTTGAAAATGCTCCCAGGAGCAGGCAAAATTAAAGGACTAGAGAATGCAAAAGTGGATGAAAAGCAAATGGATCGTGTTGAAGCGATTATTTATTCCATGACTACGCAAGAAAAAACAACTCCTGAAATTATTAATGGTCCTAGGAAGAAAAGAATTGCTAAAGGATCTGGTACGTCTATTCAAGATATCAATAGACTATTGAAGCAGTTTGAAGATATGAAAAAAATGATGAAACAAATGACAAACATGCAACAAAAAGGGAAGAAAAAGATGAAAATGCCTGGTTTAGACTCACTTTTTAAATAATTTTCCCTGAAAAAATTAGGGTGTTAAGAAAAAACACTTTACAAACAAATAAAAGCTTGATAATATACTATCTTGTGTGAAACTATTCGGAGGTGCAATAAAAATGGCAGTTAAAATTCGTTTAAAACGTATGGGAGCAAAAAAATCTCCTTTCTATCGTATTGTAGTAGCAGACTCTCGCTCACCACGTGATGGTCGTCAAATTGAAACAGTAGGTACTTACAACCCACTTACAAAACCAGCTGAAGTTAAAATTAACGAAGAATTAGCGTTAAAATGGCTTCAAGACGGCGCAAAGCCATCTGATACAGTACGTAACTTGTTCTCAGAACAAGGTATTATGGAAAAATTCCATAACGCAAAACTCGGCAAATAATCGGAGGGGACAATGTGAAGCAGCTGATCGAAGCAATCGTCAAACCATTAGTTGATTATCCAGATAAGGTTCAGGTTGTTAAAGAAGAAAATGTAAATCGTATAGTTTACAAACTTTCTGTTCATCCTGAAGATATGGGAAAAGTAATTGGCAAACAAGGGCGGGTAGCGAAAGCGATTCGTACTATTGTTTACTCAGCAGCAGGCAGTCACCAAAAGAAAAAAACATATGTCGACATTTTAGATTAATGTACAAAGAGGGAGAACAATTTGTTCTTCCTTTTTTGATAGGAGGTAAAAAATATTCATGGAATGGTTTAACGTTGGTAAAATAGTCAATACGCATGGTATATGGGGTGAGGTACGTGTTATCTCCAAAACAGACTTTGCAGATGAACGTTATGAAGTGGGTAGTGAGCTAGGGCTGTTTAAAGCAGATGGATCGAAACCGATCACCGTTAAAGTAGCTACTCATCGAAAGCATAAAAACTTTGATTTATTGACATTTGAAGGCTATTCATTATTGAAAGATGTAGAACCTTTTAGAGACGCTATTTTAAAAGTATCTGATAAGTACCTTTCAGAATTAGAAGAAAATGAATTTTACTATCATGAAATAATCGGATGTACAGTTTTGTCTACAGAAGGCGAAACGATCGGAACTGTTACAGAAATTCTTGAAACAGGTGCCAACGATGTTTGGGCAGTTCAGCCTGCAAAAGGGAAAACACATTACATTCCATACATTGAAGATGTAGTAAAGTCAGTAGACGTTGATAATAAGAAAATTGTTATTGAAGTGTTAGAAGGTCTATTATCATGATGAATATTCACATTCTTTCTCTATTTCCAGAAATGTTTGAAGGTGTTTTTAATACATCCATTTTGAAAAAAGCACAGGAAAAGAATGAAGTTGTACTTAATGTCGTGAACTTTAGAGATTTTTCAGGAAACAAGCATCATCAGGTTGATGATTACCCTTATGGCGGTGGAGCTGGGATGGTATTGAAACCTGAACCACTATTTAACGCAATAGATTCTTTAACTACGAATAAACAACAAAAACGCCGAATCGTTCTACTTTGCCCTCAAGGGGAGCGATTTACGCAGAAAAAAGCAGAAGAATTAGCAAAAGAAGAAGAGCTTATTTTCATTTGTGGTCATTATGAAGGTTATGATGAGCGAATTCGAGAACATCTGATTACGGATGAAATTTCACTTGGAGATTTCGTATTAACAGGTGGAGAATTGGCAGCTATGACTATTGTAGATAGTGTCGTTAGACTATTGCCTAATGTACTGGGCAATGCAGAATCTCACGAAAAAGATTCATTTTCTACTGGACTGCTTGAGCATCCTCATTATACTCGACCTGTTGAATATCGAGGTTATAAGGTGCCAGATGTGTTGTTGTCAGGTAATCACGCAGAGATTGAAAAATGGAGAAGAGAACAATCTTTAAAACGAACGCTTGAAAGAAGACCGGAGTTACTGGAATCGATTAATTTAAGCAAAAAGGATCAAGAATTTATTAATAAATATAAGAAACAATAATCTTTCATTTATGCATTGCATCTATTAAATGTTTGTGGTATATTCTACTATGTACTTCTATGTGGAGTATGGATTTTGGGTGTTCCGCTGCAACAGATAATGGGTGTAAGAGCATTCTATATAAGGAGAGAAAAATGATGCAAAACATTATTTCAGAAATCACAAAAGAACAATTACGTACGGATCTTCCTGATTTCCGCCCTGGTGACACAGTACGTGTACACGTTAAGGTTGTTGAGGGTACTCGCGAACGTATCCAAATGTACGAAGGTGTTGTAATTAAACGTCGTGGTGGTGGAATTAGCGAAACTTTTACAGTTCGTAAAATTTCTTCAGGTGTTGGCGTTGAGCGTACATTCCCTGTACACACACCAAAAATTGCAAACTTAGAAGTTGTTCGTCGTGGTAAAGTTCGTCGTGCTAAATTGTACTACTTACGCGATCTACGTGGTAAAGCAGCTCGTATTAAAGAACGTCGCTAATAGTAAAAAATCAAATGTTGTAGTGAGGGTGATTCCACCTTTCGCTACAACATTTTTTCTTTTCAACTCGTTGAGAAACGCTTTCATTCTTCGTTACTTGCTCCTGCGCAAAGCTCGTCGCAAACAAAAGCGTTTGCACTTCGTTGTAAGCTCATGAACTAAAGTTCTATTCGCTTCCGCCTTGCGCGGCGTGCGGGCCAACACGATGTAGGTCATGCGACCGTTGCGACAAGGATGTCGCAGTTTAGGTCGCCTCGACTGAAAAGCGTTTTCAGCGAGTTGAAATATAAAGATTGAGAAGCGCTCGCATTCTTCGTTCCGGAAAGTTAAGTTAGATTTAGTTGAAAGATAATTAGAAATCATATCATTTCTTTTTGCTTGAATGAGAATTTCCCTGTACAATAAAGGAAGTATATAAAGGGGGCAAGTCGATGGAACGAGCTAAGAAAGAAAAGAACGAATTGTGGGAATGGTCCAAAGCATTGTTAATCGCTTTTGGGATTGCTGCAATAATTCGCTTCTTTTTATTTACACCAATTGTAGTAGACGGAGAATCAATGATGCCGACTTTAAAAAATGGGGACCGAATGGTTGTCAATAAAATCGGTTATATGGTTGGTGAACCAGATCGTTTTGATATAGTAGTATTCCATGCACCAGAGCAAAAGAATTACATCAAACGAGTAATTGGTCTTCCTGGAGATCATGTGGAATATAAAAATGATCAACTATATATAAATGGAAAAGAAGTTGAAGAGCCATACTTAGAACAATACAAAAATGAAATTACTGAAGGATCTTTAACCGATGATTTCACATTAGAAGATATTGCCCAAGTTGATAAGATACCTGAAGGCTTTATATTCGTTATGGGTGATAATCGTAGATATAGTAAAGATAGTCGACATATTGGACTAGTTGCCATCGATGAAGTGATTGGAAACACAAATATCGTTTTTTGGCCATTTGATGAAGTTGGTTTTGTAAAATAAAAATTTAGTAAGATGCCTGAGGTTAGATAGTTAAGGAAAAGTAACTTTCTCATCCTTTAAGGAGGAGATATAAAATGACAATACAGTGGTTTCCAGGTCATATGGCCAAAGCGAGAAGAGAAGTAACTGAAAATTTAAAGCTCGTAGATATTGTTTTTGAATTAGTGGATGCACGCTTGCCTTTGTCTTCCAGAAATCCGATGCTGGACGAAGTAGTGCACCAGAAAACAAGATTACTTATTTTGAACAAGATGGATATGGCAGACGAAGCACAAACGAGAAAATGGATAGCTTATTTTGACTCAATAGGGCTCCCTACAGTGGCGATAAACTCTTTAGAAGGAAAAGGTCTACAATCTGTTTTTAAAGCCGCTAAAGAGCTTTTAAAGCCTAAATGGGATCGCATGAAAGAAAGAGGTATCAAACCTCGTGCTATTCGTGCAATGATTGTAGGAATTCCAAACGTCGGGAAATCTACACTAATTAATCGTTTCGCAAAAAAGAATATAGCGAAAACAGGTAATACACCAGGTGTTACTAAAAGACAACAATGGATAAAGGTCGAAAAAGAAATAGAATTATTGGATACTCCTGGTATTCTTTGGCCAAAGTTTGAAGATCAACAAGTAGGCTATAAACTTGCATTAACGGGAGCAATTAAAGATGCTGTTATCAATATGGAAGATTTAGCGGTGTATGGTCTTCGTTTTTTACAAGAGCATTATCCAAAGAGGATGGAAGAAAGATATCAATTGACAACAGTTAGCGAAGATTTAGTGGATACATTCGATCATATTGGTAAGTTAAGAAGATGTTTTGCCGGTGGCGGTGAAATTGATTATGATCAAGTTGCAGAGCTGATTGTAAGGGATATTCGAAACCTTCATCTTGGTCGACTAACGTTTGATTTTGTAACCGAATAAGACATAAATAATTTACCCTTTTTGCCACTTGGTGAGAAGGGTTTTCTCGATTTTTTAAGTTGCAAGCTAGGTCAAATGTGTAAAAGCTACTTACTTATAGGAAAGCAGTGCCAACGTGAGGCGCTGTATAAACTGTACTGCACTAAATAGACGCTTACGCTTTTCATATATTGGCCGATACATAGATTAAGTACAAGAAAGTTGATGTGAATGAAATGTTAAGTTTGAAGGATATAAAAGAAAAATTAGAAAATGCAACTTCATGGGAACCATGGATGAGCAAACTAGAAGACGATAGTAGAATTGGTGCCATGAAGCTATTAAAAACTTGGAAGAATAGACAACAGCTTTTACAGATGGAAATTCGTGCCCACAACGATAAATGTTATTTCGATGCTAGTTTTAGAAAGTGCCACACGGATTTGGTTGCTGGAGTAGATGAAGCAGGGCGCGGTCCATTAGCTGGACCAGTTGTTACAGCAGCTGTAGTTTTAAATGAGAACACAGATAATCTAATTGGTTTAAATGACTCCAAGCAACTAACGAAAAAGAAGCGAAATGAACTTGCAACAAAAATAAAAAATAATGCGCTAAGTTATTTTATTCACTTTCAATCAGTAGAAAAAATAGATGAACTTAATATTTATGAAGCGACGAAACAATCCATGACAAAGTCTGTTTTAAGCTTGAAGGAAAGTCCTTCAATAGTTTTAGTAGATGCTATGAAACTACCAATTGACATGGAAACACATTCCATTATAAAAGGCGATGCTAAGAGTCTAGCGATTGCAGCGGCTTCTATACTAGCTAAAACTGCGAGAGATAATTATATGGATCAGTTGCATGAGGAATATCCTCAATATTTATTCAATAAACACGCGGGGTATGGGACAAAGCAACACGTTGAAATGATATATAAATATGGTCCTACTATTCACCATAGAAAAACATTCGAGCCGATAAAATCTATATTACTTAAATGAGGTGAAAACATGTCATCAACATCTTTTTCTTCCATTCAAGCACAACAAACGAAGATCCTTTCACCTAATATGCAAACTTCGATAAAAGAAGGACAAGTAGTACATGGAACTATTAAGAAATTATATCCAAATCAGACTGCAGAATTGCAAATAGGCAATCAAAAAGTAATAGCTAAGCTGGAAACTCCGCTAAAAGCAGGGGATGCACATTTTTTTCAAGTAACTAAAACGGAACCGGAGTTGCAACTGAAAGTCGTAACAGGACCCCTCACAAACGGGAACACATTAGCTCAACAAGCGCAACAACTTTTGCAAGCGATGAATTTAACAAAAACAACAGAAATGCAGGCAGTAATTCAGTTCTTTTTAAAAGAACAATTGCCAATCTCAAAAGAAATATTAGTTCAAGCAGAACAGCTATTAAAACAATTACCTCCGAATGTATCAATAAAGCAAGCAATGGAAACAATTCAAAAAATGTTGGACCTAAAAATACCTTTGTCACAACAAATGTTTGATGCTGTTTTAAGTGGTAAATCTACTAGTGGCCTCCAATCACTGATTCAAGAATTTAAACTAACGTTACAACAGGATTTGACACTATCAAAAAATGATAAGAACACTCTACTTCAAAGTTTGCAAAAGTTAGCGGAGCCGTTTGGAGAACCTGTAGCAGGTGTATTGCTAGGAAAACAAATAGAAGTGTTACAAAGTCCGGTAGCAAACTTGGCTACAAAGTTGCCGATACTACAGAGTTTAAAAGAAGCGGGTGTCTTATCTCCAAATGTTACTTTAAATAATCTTTTGCCAGCTTCAACTCTTTCTACGATGCCTAATTCAGCAGCTGACATTATAGCAAACTTATTAAAAGCTCCGGTAAGTGAAAAAAGTATGGTAATGGACCAGATTCGAAATTGGGTTAGCGCACAACCTTTGTTAACATCTGAACAAAAGGTGCAATTAGGGATTTTGTTAAATAATAATTCTCAGGCCGAACAAATATTAACGCTAAACAAGACGCTTTTGGAAGTATTTGCAAAGCAAAGTCAGGAAGCCGTTTTTTTGAAAGATCAACATGGATTAACTGCAAAAGAACACTTACTATCATTACTTGGAAAAGGTACAAATAAGGAAATGGTTTCTCAAACCCTTCAGCAAGTACTGTCCAACAATAAGAACAGTCAGCAACCGATATTTTCTACAGCTCTTCAGCAAGCTGAACAAAATGTGCTTCAACAGTTGGATGGAAAAGCATTTGAGCACGCTATGAAAGAAGCTTTAAAGTCACTTGGTTTTAGTTATGAAGCAAAACTCGGGGGAGGTAGCGAGGAGGTTAGACAGCTTGCAAGCCAATTGAAACCTCAATTGATAGACCTTCTTCATAATCAGGTTATTTCTGCGCCACTAAAAGAACAAGCAGAACTACTTTTGAATCGAATGAATGGTCTGCAAATATTGTCGAATGAAAACGGGCCACAGCACCAGTTATTAATGCAGGTTCCATTAGAATTTTTAGGGAAGAAAATGGATGCGACCCTTGAATGGAATGGTCGTATGAAAGAGGATGGCAAAATAGATTCTGATTATGCTCGTATCATGTTTTATTTACATTTAGATTCTTTAGAAGAGACAGTTGTAGATATGCAGGTTCAAAATCGTGTAGTAACCATCTCTTTATACAATAACGATATCAGCTTAAAACCAATTGCCAACGTATTTTATGACACCCTTAAGGAAGGCTTATTGTCAGTGGGATACCAACTCTCCGGTGTATTTGTCAAAACGTTTGAAGAAAATAAACTTACGTCACCGAAGAAATTACTGGGAAAAGAGTCACAAGGAGTAGATATTCGTATATGACAGAGGAAAAACATTTTCGTAAAGAAGCAGTCGCATTAGGATATAAACCGGGTATCATTGATGCCCCTACTATTATTGCAAAAGGAAAGGGAAAAATAGCAGATAATATTTTAATGAAGGCAAAAGAACATAATGTTCCTATACAAGAGGATCGTAGTTTAGTAGAACTTCTCGGTCAATTAGATATAAATCAGTCAATACCAGACGAGCTATATCAAGCGGTAGCGGAAGTATTTGCATTTATTTATCGAATTGATCAAGAGAAAGGAAAAATGAATTAATCTAAAAATATTTGAATATTCTATGTTTTAGAGAAAAAACTTACTTTTGTAGACAAGAAGTGACAGGTTTATTACAATGATAAAGGTAGTAAATTACTTGACATAAGTTTGATTGGAGGACGTAAGATGAATATCCATGAATATCAAGGGAAAGAACTCCTCAGACAATACGGTGTAGCAGTTCCTAATGGGAAAGTAGCATTTTCTCCGGAAGAAGCTGTTAAAGCTGCAAAAGAACTAGGTTCTGAAGTTGTCGTTGTAAAAGCCCAAATCCACGCTGGTGGACGCGGTAAAGCAGGCGGAGTAAAAATCGCAAAAAACTTGGACGATGTTCGTGCATATGCGAAGGAACTGTTAGGGAAAGTTTTAGTAACACACCAAACAGGTCCAGAAGGTAAAGAAGTAAAACGCCTTTATATCGAAGAAGGTTCTGATATCCAAAAAGAGTACTATCTTGGTTTAGTTTTAGACCGAGCATCTTCTCGTGTAACTTTAATGGGTTCTGAAGAAGGTGGTATGGATATCGAGGAAGTGGCAGCTGCTACTCCTGAAAAAATCTTCAAAGAGGAAATTGACCCTGTAGTTGGTCTTACTGGTTTCCAAGCACGTCGTATGGCTTTCAATATGAATATACCTGCAAAATTAGTAAACAAAGCAGCAAAACTAATGCTTGGATTATATGAAGCATTTGTGGATAAAGATGCAGCAATCGTTGAAATCAATCCACTTGTTGTAACTGGTGCTGGAGAAGTTGTGGCATTAGATGCTAAATTTAATTTTGATGGAAATGCTCTTTACCGTCATAAAGACATCGTAGAATTACGTGACTTTGATGAAGAAGATGCAAAAGAAATCGAAGCATCCAAATATGACCTAAGCTATATTTCTCTTGATGGAAATATCGGATGTATGGTTAATGGTGCTGGTCTTGCAATGGCTACAATGGATACAATCAGCTATTACGGCGGATCACCGGCTAACTTCTTGGACGTTGGGGGCGGTGCTACAGCAGAAAAAGTAACGGAAGCATTTAAAATCATTCTTTCAGACAAAAATGTTAAAGGTATCTTTGTTAACATCTTTGGTGGAATTATGAAATGTGATATTATCGCTGAAGGTGTTATCGTTGCTGCGAAAGAAGTTGGACTTGAAGTACCACTTGTTGTTCGTTTAGAAGGTACAAATGTTGATAAAGGTAAATCTTTATTAAACGAATCAGGTTTAAACATCGTTGCTGCTGATTCAATGGCAGATGGCGCACAAAAAATTGTTGAACTTGTAGGCTAAGAAAGGCGGAGACAAAACAATGGCAATTTTTATTAATAAAGATACTAAAGTTTTGGTACAAGGTATTACTGGCTCCACTGCTCTATTCCATACAAAAAAAATGTTGGAATATGGTACAAAAATCGTTGCTGGTGTAACTCCAGGTAAAGGCGGTACAGAGGTAGAAGGTGTTCCTGTATTCAATACAGTTGAAGAAGCTGTTAAAGCTACTGGAGCAAATGTTTCAGTAATTTATGTTCCAGCTCCATTTGCAGCGGATGCAATTTTGGAAGCTACAGATGCAGAATTAGACTTGACTATTTGTATTACTGAGCATATTCCAGTATTAGACATGGTTAAAGTTAAACGTTACATGGAAGGCAAAAAAACTCGTTTAGTGGGACCAAACTGCCCTGGTATTGTGACAGCAGACGAAAGTAATATCGGTATCATGCCTCCGAATATCCATTCAAAAGGGCATGTAGGTGTTGTATCTCGTTCTGGTACTTTAACTTATGAAGCAGTTCATCAATTAACTCAAGCTGGTGTAGGACAATCTACAGCGGTTGGTATTGGTGGAGACCCAGTAAATGGTACAGATTTCATTGATGTATTAAAAGCATTCAATGAAGATCCAGAAACTTACGCAGTTGTTATGATTGGTGAAATCGGTGGTACTGCTGAAGAAGAAGCAGCAGAATGGATTAAAGCTAACATGACTAAACCTGTAGTAGGATTTATCGGAGGGCAAACAGCTCCTGAAGGTAAACGTATGGGTCACGCTGGAGCAATTATTTCTGGTGGTAAAGGTACTGCAGCAGAAAAAATTAAAGCAATGCAAGCGGCTGGAATGGAAGTTGCACCAACTCCTTCAGTAATCGGCGAAACTTTAATTAAAGCAATTAAAGCAGCAGGTCTTTACGACAAATGTAAAACACATTAATATTAAAGGTACGGCACATCATCCGGTGTTGCCGTATTTTTTTATATTTGGCTTTGGTATTATTCATTGTTGTTTTTAAGAGTACGCATCTTACACGTATGTGCGCTACAGCAACCTACGCCTGAGTCTTCAAGAATGTTCCGCGGCTCCTCAGCAAAGCTCCGGCGCAGTAAAACCGGTGCTCCTGCGCAAAGCTCGTCGCAGTAAAGCATTGCTTCTCAATCCCCAACTGAAGTCTCATTCTTCGTGGTTTTGCGGCCAGCGCGAATTCAAATAGATTCGTAGATTCAAGTATGAGTATCTTACTACAGCGAAGTTTATCATAGCCAAAAAAATAGGAGGAAAGCAATGATCAATTCAGAAGAGAAGTGGATTAATCGATTTTTAGCGTTACACTATGTATTTCCAGTCCCTATGAACAAACTACATCCCCTAATTGAATACAATCCCACATTACAATTAGAGAAAATGCAGACAAGCTTACTAGTAGGTCTCTTGCGTATTACTGAAAATCGAGCGATTCAACTTAAAAACATGTACCAAAAATTTGTGGAGACCCCATTTCTACAAATTTATGCAAATCACCAAATTACCCCTATAATTTTTACCAATCCCAATTATCCTACAAGTTTAAAAAATCTTTACGATCCACCGGCGGTTCTTTATGTGAAAGGAGATACTTCTTTATTAAACATGCATAAAAAGTTAGCTATTATAGGTTCTAGAGAGGCAACCTATTATTCTAAGAAAAGTATCGAAACAATTTTACCTCCATTAATAAGCCAAAATTTCACTATTGTAAGCGGTCTTGCTAAAGGAGCAGATACAATGGCTCATGAAAGCACAATAGCGCTAGGAGGCAAGACAATAGCGGTTCTGGGCACAGGTTTATTTCATATATATCCGAAGCAAAATGAAGAATTAGCGAAAATAATGTCGAAAGAACATTTATTAATAACAGAATATCCACCATATATAACACCAAAAAAGTGGAATTTTCCTATGCGTAATCGTATTATTAGCGGTTTGTCACAAGCTGTCATTATTACAGAAGCTAAAGAAAAGAGTGGTACAGTTTCAACAATGGAGCATGCGTTAGAAAATGGAAAAGAAATTTTCGCTATACCTGGATCTATTCATTCCCCTTTGTCTGCAGGCCCACATAACCTTATTTTAGAGGGGGCAAAGCCTGTTTGGAATGGTTATCAAATACTTGAAGAACTACAAGAATTTGAACAAATAAACAATTAAATAAATGAAAAGACTTGCTTTCTTTAGAAATCTGTTATACATTTTGCAACAGGTATTTGTTTTGAAGCTTAAAGCGAGTTACCTTCTATAAGGAGGCACATTTATGTCGGATTATTTAGTTATTGTGGAATCGCCAGCAAAGGCAAAAACAATTGAACGATATCTTGGAAAAAAATATAAAGTAAAAGCATCCATCGGTCACGTGCGGGATTTGCCGAGAAGTCAAATGGGTGTAGATGTAGAAAATGACTATGAACCAAAATATATTACTATACGAGGAAAAGGTCCCGTATTGCAAGACCTGAAAAATGCTGCAAAAAAAGCGAAGAAAGTTTATCTCGCGGCTGACCCCGATAGAGAAGGGGAAGCAATTGCTTGGCACTTAGCTAACTCATTGAATGTTGATATTAATTCGGAATGTCGAGTTGTTTTCAATGAAATTACAAAAGACGCTATTTTAGAATCATTTAAACATCCTAGACCTATAAATATGGATTTAGTAGATGCACAACAGGCTAGAAGAATTTTAGATCGCCTAGTTGGCTATAATATTAGTCCAATTTTATGGAAGAAAGTGAAAAAAGGTTTATCTGCTGGACGAGTTCAATCTGTAGCATTACGTTTAATAATTGACCGTGAAAATGAAATAAATAACTTTGTTCCAGAAGAGTATTGGACGATTGAAGGGCAATTCGAGAAAAGTAAAAAAGCATTCGATGCTCTTTATTATGGTACGGATAAAGATAAAGTTAAGCTAACAAACGAAAGTGAAGTAAAAGATGTTCTTAAAGGGATTAAAGGCAAAAAGTTTGAAGTAGCAAATGTCGTGAAAAAAGAAAGAAAAAGAAATCCAGCCGCATCCTTTACAACTTCTTCTCTTCAACAGGAAGCTGCTCGTAAACTTAACTTCCGAGCTAGAAAAACGATGATGCTTGCACAACAATTGTATGAAGGAATTGACCTTGGAAAAAAAGAAGGTACTGTAGGTTTAATCACCTACATGCGTACAGATTCTACTAGAATCTCTGATACAGCTAAGGCTGATGCACATGCATACATTCAAAATGAATACGGCTCAGAATATATAACGAGTAAAAAAGAAGAAAAACAATCCAAAAAAGCTCAGGATGCGCATGAGGCAGTAAGACCAACAAGTGTTCTAAGAACACCAGAGCAGTTAAAGAGCATCCTATCTAGAGATTTATATCGTTTATATAAATTGATTTGGGAGAGATTTATTGCTAGCCAGATGGCTCCTGCAATATTAGATACAGTTTCGGTTGATATGAAAAATGGGAACGCAATATTTAGAGCAAATGGTTCACAAGTAAAATTCCCAGGATTCATGAAAGTGTATGTGGAAGGCACGGATGACCAAACGGATGACAAAGACAAACTGTTGCCTGTATTAGAGGTTGGAGATAAAGTAAATGCGCTTTCGATTGAACCTAAACAACATTTCACACAGCCACCACCAAGATATTCAGAAGCAAGACTAGTTAAAACGCTAGAAGAACTTGGGATAGGCAGACCATCCACATATGCTCCTACACTGGATACGATACAAAAAAGAGGGTATGTGGCATTAGAGACTAAACGTTTTGTACCAACTGAGCTTGGAACAATCGTACATCAACTAGTACTTGAATTTTTCCCGAATATTTTAAATATCGAGTTTACAGCACAAATGGAAAAAGACTTAGATAGTGTGGAAGAAGGACAAGTTAGATGGGTCGAAGTCATAGATGGATTTTATAAAGATTTTGCTAAACATGTAGAGCATGCGGATGCTGAAATGGAAAAAATCGTTATAAAAGATGAGCCTACTGGTGAAGATTGTGAAAACTGTGGTTCTCCAATGGTCTATAAATTAGGACGATATGGTAAATTCATGGCTTGTAGTAATTTCCCAGATTGTAGAAACACGAAAGCAATTGTGAAAGAAATTGGCGTTCCATGTCCATCTTGTGGAGAAGGGCAGATTGTGGAACGTAAAAGTAAAACTAAGAGAATTTTTTATGGATGCGATCGTTATCCTACATGCGACTTTGTTTCTTGGGATAAGCCGATTAATAGACCATGTCCTAAATGTAATGATATGTTAGTAGAGAAAAAGCTGAAAAAAGGCGTACAAATTCAATGTGTAGCTTGTGATTATAAAGAAGATCCACAGAGTTAAAAGAAAGAAGGTTTCAACATGACTGAAATAGTAAACGTGATAGGTGCAGGACTTGCAGGAAGCGAGGCTGCATGGCAAATTGCAAAGCGAGGAGTCAAAGTTCGTCTTTATGAAATGCGACCTGTAAAGCAAACACCTGCACATCATACAGATAAATTTGCTGAACTAGTATGTTCAAATTCGCTTCGTGCTAATACCCTAACAAACGCTGTAGGGGTTATTAAAGAAGAAATGCGTATGTTAGAGTCACTTATTATTCAATCTGCAGATAATAGTAGTGTTCCTGCAGGTGGAGCACTAGCTGTAGACAGACATGATTTTGCCGGAAGAGTAACAGAGGTCATTCGCAATCATCCAATGATTGAAATCATAAACGAAGAAGTAACCGAGATTCCAGAAGGTATTACTGTAATCGCTACAGGCCCTTTAACTTCTCCTGCATTGGCAGAGAAAGTAAAAGAGATAACTGGTCAAGATTATTTATATTTTTATGATGCAGCTGCTCCAATTGTTGAAAAAGATAGCATCGATATGGATAAAGTATATTTAAAATCTCGATACGACAAAGGGGAAGCGGCTTATCTTAACTGTCCAATGACGGAAGAGGAGTTTAATCGTTTTTACGATGCACTTGTAGAAGCAGAAGTGGTACCATTAAAAGAATTTGAAAAAGAAATTTACTTTGAAGGGTGCATGCCAGTAGAAGTAATGGCTAGCAGAGGCCGTAAAACGCTTTTATTTGGACCGATGAAACCGGTTGGATTAGAAGATCCTAAAACAGGTAAACGCCCTTATGCGGTTGTTCAATTAAGACAAGACGATGCTGCTGGAACCCTCTATAATATCGTTGGATTTCAAACACATTTAAAATGGGGACCTCAAAAGGAAGTTCTTCAATTAATTCCAGGATTAGAAAATGTGGAAATTGTACGATATGGAGTTATGCACAGAAATACATTTATTAATTCACCGACTGTACTAAAACCGACTTATCAGCTAAAAGCGAATAAACAAATATTCTTTGCCGGTCAAATGACTGGAGTTGAGGGCTATGTAGAATCAGCAGGAAGTGGATTACTTGCAGGTATAAACGCTGCTAAGCTTGCAAAAGGGGAAGAATTAGTTGTGTTCCCAAGTGAGACTGCACTCGGTAGTATGGCTCGATATATAACAGAAGCTGACCCTAAAAACTTCCAACCAATGAATATTAACTTCGGATTATTTCCTGAGCTACAACCAAAAGTAAGAGACAAAAAAGTAAGAACTGAGCAATTAGCCAATCGAGCATTAACGACGATTCAAAATTTTTTGAAAAATAAATCGGTTTAATTGCTTTAAGCCTCTAAAGGTTGTATACTTTTAGAGGCTTTTACTATGGGAATACAAACTGGAGTGTTTAAATGATTGGATCAGATTTGCTACATTCATTTATAGACTATATTCAATTAGAGAAAAATTACTCTAATCTAACTACCCGTGAATATAAAAAAGACATTGAACATTTTTTACTATTTTTAGATGGAGAAGGTGTAACTGATTTAAATGAGGTTGAATACGTGCATGCAAGATTATATGTAACAACCCTTTATGATAAAAAGTTAGCTAGAACTTCAATATCAAGAAAAATCTCCTCTATTCGCTCTTTTTATAAGTTTTTACATAAAGAGTTTGATATTCGGGAAGATGCTTTCCGATCCTTGTACCATCCTAAAAAAGAAGAAAGACTTCCTCATTTCTTTTATGAAGAAGAAATGGAAAAACTGTTTCAAGGTAACGAAGGGGATGATCCGCTATCGTTACGAAATATGGCTATACTTGAATTATTGTATGCTACAGGCATTCGTGTTAGCGAACTTATTTCTATTGAATTAAGTCATATAGATAAGAGCTATGGAGTTATTCGTGTTATGGGTAAAGGTAGAAAAGAAAGGTATGTTCCAGTTGGAGATTTTGCTCTAAGTGCCGTAGAGGAATACGTCCAAAAAAGTAGACCAAAATTAATGAAGTCTACATCTCATCCCTTTCTCTTTGTGAACAATAGAGGAGCGCACTTAACAGCACGTGGAGTGCAGTATATATTAAACGAAATGATGAAGAAGGCTTCCTTACACACAACTATTTTTCCACATATGCTGCGTCATACCTTTGCTACACATTTATTGAATAATGGAGCTGACTTAAGGAGTGTTCAAGAATTATTAGGCCATTCCCATTTAACTTCTACTCAAGTTTATACGCATGTTACGAAAGAACATTTAAGAAAAACGTATATGAATGCTCATCCAAGGGCATAAGTATTGGAGGTAAACAATATTGGGTAATATACATGCAACTACAATATTTGCTGTCAGTCATAAAGGAAGTCAAGCTATGGCAGGAGACGGGCAGGTAACTTTGGGTAATCAAGTTGTTATGAAACATACTGCTAAGAAAGTAAGAAGGCTTTTTAATGGTCAAGTGGTTGCTGGTTTTGCTGGTTCTGTTGCAGATGCTTTTACTCTCTTTGAAATGTTCGAAGGAAAACTCCTTGAGTATAATGGCAACCTTCAAAGGGCAGCCGTTGAGCTTGCAAAACAATGGCGTGGAGACAAAATGCTACGCCAATTAGAAGCGATGCTTTTAGTAATGGATAAAAGTAATCTATTACTCGTATCAGGAACTGGCGAAGTTATAGAACCGGATGATGGCATTTTGGCAATAGGTTCTGGTGGAAATTATGCTTTAGCTGCTGGAAGAGCGTTAAAACAATATTCAGGTGATCGTTTAACAGCTGAAGAGATTGCAAAAGCTGCTTTAACAACAGCAGCAGATATTTGTGTATTTACTAATCATCAAATTGTCGTGGAGGTTTTAGGTGAATGAAGGAAAACAACTTAACGCCAAAGCAAATTACTGAGCACTTAAATAAATATATCGTTGGGCAAGATGCTGCAAAAAAAGCTGTTGCAGTTGCATTGCGAAATAGATATAGAAGACAGTTACTAGATGAAGATATGAAAAATGAAGTGATCCCTAAAAATATTTTAATGATTGGTCCTACTGGAGTAGGGAAAACAGAAATAGCAAGAAGAATAGCGAAGCTAACAAAAGCTCCATTTGTAAAAGTGGAAGCTACTAAATTTACGGAAGTAGGTTATGTCGGAAGAGACGTTGAATCTATGGTTAGAGATTTAGTAGAAGCAGCGATTCGAATTGTAAAAGAAGAAAAAATGGAAGAAGTTAAAGATCAAGCGACTCGTTTAGCAAACGACGCTATAGTAAAACTTCTTGTTCCTTCTTTAAAGAAAAAGAACGCAAATCAAAACCCTTTTGAAGCATTATTCGGTGGAAAGTCGGAGGATGAACCTTTAGAAGCGGATGACACAGAGGTGCGATTAAAACGTTCACAAATTGCAGAAGATTTAAGAGACGGAAAACTAGAGAATGAAATAGTAACCGTTGAAGTGACAGAACAAGCCCCATCCATTTTTGATGCATTGCAAGGTGGAGGCATGGAAAGTATGGGCATGAATATGCAGGATGCCCTTTCTAGTTTAATGCCAAAGAAAAAGAAAAAAAGAAAAATGAAAGTAAAAGATGCTCGTAAAGTATTAATGCAGGAAGAAGCGAGCAAGTTAATAGATAATGATGAATTATCTCAAATAGCAATTGAAAAAACGGAGCAAACTGGAATCATATTTATCGATGAAATGGATAAAATCGCAAATAAAAGTGGTAATTCTACTTCAGCGGATGTTTCTAGAGAAGGTGTTCAGCGAGATATATTACCGATTGTCGAAGGGTCAACCGTTAATACGAAATATGG
Organism: Psychrobacillus sp. FJAT-21963; assembly: GCF_001420585.1. Lineage (NCBI taxonomy): Bacteria > Bacillati > Bacillota > Bacilli > Caryophanales > Bacillaceae > Psychrobacillus > Psychrobacillus sp. FJAT-21963. The sequence continues at coordinate 77,969 of NZ_LJIY01000002.1, forward strand.
TGCGGTAAAAACTGATTATATTCTATTCATTGCTGCAGGAGCATTCCATATGTCTAAACCATCTGATTTAATCCCGGAACTTCAAGGTAGATTTCCAATTCGCGTTGAATTAGAGAAATTAACAAAAGATGATTTTATTCGTATTTTAAAAGAACCTCAGCACTCTTTAACAAAACAATACGAGGCTTTACTTTATACAGAAGGTGTAACTATTTCTTTTTCTGATGAATCAATAGCGAGAATTGGGGAAATAGCTTATGAAGTAAACCAAGAGACCGATAATATAGGAGCGAGACGTCTTCATACAATCTTAGAGAAAATTTTAGAAGACCTTTCATATGAAGCTTCTGACATTTCTCCTGCTCATATTCAAATTACTCCTTCCTATATTGACCAAAAACTTGACAATATTGTGAAAAACAGAGACTTATCGCAATTTATCCTGTAATATGAAGTTGAATTGCTTTCAAAAACAATTAAAAACCTTTAGAATATTAAAATAAATATGAAAATTATATTGGAGGATTCACAATGAATTTATTAGACAAAACAAGAAAAATTAACTCTATGCTACAAGCATCTGCAGGTAAACCTGTTAACTTTAAAGAAATGGCATCAACATTAAGTAACGTTATCGAATGTAACGCATTCATAGTTAGCCGTAAAGGTAAACTTCTTGGACACGAAGTACATCAGCAAATTGAAAATGATCGTATGATTAAAATGATGGAAGAACGTCAATTCCCTGAAGAGTATACAAAAAACTTATTTAATGTGAATGAAACATCATCTAATCTAGATGTTTTCAGTAAACATTCAGTATTCCCAGAAGAGAACCGCGAATTGTTTAAAGAGGGCTTGACTACAATCGTGCCAATTATCGGCGGTGGCGAACGTCTTGGAACATTGATCCTTGGTCGTTTGCAACAAGAATTCCATGACGATGATTTAATTCTTGGAGAATATGGTGCAACAGTTGTAGGAATGGAAATTTTACGTGAAAAATCGGAAGAAATTGAAGAAGAAGCTAGAAGTAAAGCTGTAGTACAAATGGCTATCAATTCCTTATCATACAGTGAGTTAGAAGCTATTGAACATATATTTGAAGAGCTTGATGGTAATGAAGGCTTACTAGTTGCTTCTAAAATAGCTGACCGCGTTGGTATTACTCGTTCAGTAATCGTAAATGCTCTACGTAAACTTGAAAGTGCTGGAGTAATCGAGTCTCGTTCACTAGGAATGAAAGGTACGTACATTAAAGTTCTTAATGATAAATTTTTGGCAGAACTAGCTCAACTTAAAATGAAATAAGAATTGAAATTTAAACCTCTTCTACCATTGGTAGAAGAGGTTTTTTTGACATCTTATTGAAATATTTTTGTCAAAGGAATAAATATCCAGTAAATTGAAAATTTCCTCAAAATAGTAAGTACGAATTAGAGAAATTGGATTTTAGTCACAAAAAAGAGAAAAATGGCGAAAAAAAAGGAAAAATGTCCTATGAAAATTCAAAAAAGAGAATAGACACTTTGTTACATTTTCATTACAATTAAATTATTATGATTTTCATAGATAATTATTAAAATTCTTCCGATTTGAAAATAATGAGGTGTAATAATTGAGCATTTTTGGTGGAACGATATCGAATTTAGAACGAGGATTAGACTTTTCCGCTATTAAACAGAAAGCAATAGCGCAAAATATAGCAAATGTCGACACTCCTAATTATAAAGCAAAAAGCGTTAGTTTTGGTGATGTATTTTCGGAAGCAAAGCAATCGACAATATCTGCAAATAGGACGAATGAAAAGCATTTTAATTTTCAAATGAATGTGAGTTCTCCAGGCGTTTATAACTACGCTAATTTCCGATATAACCATAATGGCAATGGAGTCGATATGGATAAAGAACAAGCAAATCTAGCGACAAACCAGATTTATTACAATGCATTGGTTGATCGTGTAAGCGGAAAGTTAAATACATTACAAACAGTTATAAAAGGAGGTAGATAATCATGTCGATTTTTCATGGGATGAATACCACAGCCTCCGCACTGACTGCACAACGTCTTCGTATGGATGTTATTTCATCCAATATGGCTAATGTTGATACAACTCGTGCAAAATTAGTCGATGGTGAATGGCAAGCTTATAGAAGAAAAAGTGTGACTTTTCAACCACTTGAAGGTCAATTCTCTAGTTTCTTAAATGTTGCTATGGGAAAAACAAATAAAGAAACAGTTGGTAACGGAGTAAAAGTTTCAAGTATTAAAGAAGATACGGAAACACCATTTAAACTTGTGTATGATCCAACTCATATTGATGCAAACGCAGAAGGTTATGTAGAAATGCCGAATGTAGACCCATTGAGAGAAATGGTGGATTTAATATCTGCAACTCGTGCTTATGAAGCGAATGTAACAGTGTTCAATGCCAATAAAGCGATGCTTTCAAAAGCTTTAGAGATTGGTAAATAGAAATGAAAGAAGGTTTACTTAAATATGGCAATAGAATCTGTTTCTTTATTTAACCCAGCTCAAATAAATCCAACTTCTTCTACTCCAAAAATTAGTCCATTTGAGGCACAACAGAACTTTGGTGATTTTTTGAAAAGTGCCCTTGAGTCAGTAAATGCTAATCAAAAAGCTTCAGATGTAGTAACTGAGAAGTTAATTCGTGGAGAAAATGTAGAATTGCATGATGTGATGATTGCTTCTCAAAAGGCAAGTATAACTTTGAATGCAACAATGGAAATTCGAAATAAAGTGATCGAAGCGTATCAAGAAATCATGAGAATGCCTGTATAAACCCTCGGTTATATTTAAATATCGAGTAAAAATATTCACCATAGCCGGAGGATAATAATGAATGAACGAATAAAAAAAATCACAAGCGATGTCTCTACATTTTGGAAGAGTCGAACGAAAGTACAAAAAGGAACGATAATTGGAAGCTTGATTGGAGTAATACTAATTGCTGCTATTATCACATTCTTTTCGACAAAAACAGAGTTTGTTCCTTTGTATTCTGATGTAGCACCATCTGAAGTAGGACGTATAAAAGAAACATTGGATGCTCAAGGGGTAGAAAATAAAATAGCTCCTGGTGGAACATCTATATTAGTTCCATCTGATCAGGTTGATTCGTTATTAGTTCAACTTGCAGCTGAAGGCTTCCCTGAATCAGGGATGATTGATTATAGCTTCTTCTCTCAAAATGCTGGATTTGGGATGACTGATAATGAGTTCAATGTTTTAAAATTGGCCTCTACTCAGACAGAACTTGCAAATTTAATTAAAGGCATAAAGGGAGTTAAAGATGCAAAAGTAATGATTTCATTGCCTGAGGAAGGAGTATTTTTATCTCAAAGCAATGATGCAGCTAGCGCATCTATTGTCCTTAATACAGAACCAGGATACCAATTTACAGATGTTCAAATTCAATCTCTTTATAATTTAGTATCTAAATCAGTACCGAATTTATCGACAGAAGATATTGTTATTACAAATCAATACTTCGAATACTTTGATCTTCAAACTGCTAACTCTAATTCAACGGGAGCTAATGTCGGCGACCAAATGGCTATTAAAAAATCAATAGAACGCGATTTACAAAGACAAGTACAAACAATGTTAAGTACTTTAATGGGGCCAGACAAAGTTGTAGTTTCCGTTACAACAGATATTGACTTTCAACAAGAAAAAAGAGAAGAGAACTTAGTGGAACCAGTTGATGAAGAAAATATGGCGGGTATTGAAATAAGTGCACAACGAATTTCAGAAACTTTTACTGGAACTAATCCTACAGCAGGTGGAACACCACAAGGCGAGGATGCTACCGATAATTTTACAAACTATGTAGAGGGTTCTAGTGCAAACGGGGATTACGAAAGAACAGAGGATACGATTAATAATGAGGTAAATCGTATTCGAAAAGAAATTGTAGAAAGTCCTTACAAAATCAGAGATTTAGGAATTCAAGTAATGGTTGAACCACCAACTCCTGATGATATAACTTCTATGCCTGAGGGTGTTCAAGGAGATATTGAACAAATTCTTGCAACGATTGTACGAACTTCCATCGATAAAGATGAAGTTGAACAGCTAACTGAAGAGCAACTACAAGAAAAAATTGTTGTTTCGGTACAACCATTCAATGGAAAAGCAACTACAGTTGCGGCAACAGATTCAATGATTCCTTGGTGGGTTTACGTAATCGGAGGAATACTTTTAGCAGCAATTATTCTACTAATTGTTTTCATTCTTCGTTCACGTAGAAACGAAGAAGAAGAATTAGTCATTCTTGAGGAACAAAGAGAAGAACTAAAAATAGATGATATTAATAAAGAAAAAGAGACAGAATCTACTTTAAGACGTAAACAATTGGAAAAAATGGCGAAGGACAAGCCAGAAGATTTCGCAAAATTATTACGAACATGGATAGCAGAGGATTAATGGAGGACGGCTATGATAAAAAAAGAAAAAGAACTTAGTGGGAAACAAAAAGCCGCGCTCTTATTAATTTCTCTCGGCCCAGAAGTTTCAGCTTCTATTTATAAACATTTAAACGAAGAAGAAATCGAGCGCTTGACATTAGAAATTTCAGGTGTGAAAAAAGTGGAGCCTGAAATTAAAGAAGATATTATAGAAGAGTTTCATAATATTGCACTCGCTCAAGATTATATTTCGCAAGGTGGTATTGGTTACGCAAAAACAGTGTTAGAGAAAGCACTTGGTTCAGATCATGCACAAGCGATTATTAATCGATTAACATCTTCCTTACAAGTACGACCATTTGATTTCGCAAGAAGAGCTGAGCCAACACAATTATTTAATTTTATTCAAAACGAGCATCCACAAACAATTGCGCTAATTTTATCCTACTTAGAAGCTCAACAGGCGGGTATTATTCTTTCTTCCTTACCGCAAGAGGTTCAAGCAGATATTGCCAAGCGAATTGCAACAATGGATTCAACCTCACCGGAGGTTATTAGTGAAATTGAATCTGTACTAGAGCGAAAGTTGTCTTCTACAGTTACACAAGATTATACAGAAACTGGTGGAGTAGATGCAGTAGTAGAAGTATTAAACGGTGTAGACCGAACAACAGAAAAAACAATTTTGGATGCCCTTGAAATTCAAGATCCTGAACTTGCCGAAGAGATCAAGAAGAGAATGTTTGTCTTCGAAGATATTGTTACGCTTGATAATCGCTCCATTCAACGAGTTATACGTGATTGTGAAAATGAAGACTTGCTTCTTTCTATGAAGGTTTCAAGTGAAGAAGTAAAAGATATTATCTTTAGAAATATGTCTACTCGTATGGCTGAATCTTTTAAAGAAGAAATGGAAATTATGGGTCCTGTACGACTAAAAGATGTAGAGGAAGCCCAAACAAGAATTGTTTCTGTCATTAGAAGATTGGAAGACGCTGGTGAAATAATAATTGCTCGTGGTGGAGGAGATGACATTATTGTCTAGGATTTTCCGAAACGTACAAGTGAATGATAATAGTGAAAAAACAAGACCAATTCAAATAAAAAGTCTGCAATTAAGAGAAGAAATAGATATAGATCAACCTCTTTCGCTTGATGTAATTCTGAAAGAAAGAGATCAATTGCTCCATGAAGCGGAAGAACAAATTGCTTCGACAAAAGAAGCATTAGCCCAAGAAATAGAACAAACTAAACAATATGTGGATGAACAATTAAAAACGTGGGAAGAACAAAAAATTGCATATCAGCAAGCTGCTTATGACGAAGGCTTTATGCAAGGGTTAGAAGAAGGTAGAAATAAGGCTATAGCGGATATGCAACAATCTTTATCTATTGCGAATGAAACAATACAAGTAGCACACGAAAACGCAACAAATTATTTACAACAGCAGGAGCAGGTTATTTTAGAACTTGCAATTCGAACTGCAGAGCGAATTATTGGAACGAAGTTAGAAGAAGAGGAAGAACTCTTTTTATCTGTTGTCAAAAGGGGTTTAAAAGAAGTTAGAGAGATGAAAGAAATAAAGCTTTATGTGTCTCCGACATATTTTAAGTTAGTTTCTAATAATCGGGACGAACTTGCATCCATATTCCCAGTCGATGTTCCGTTTATGATTTTTGTTGACGAGGATATGAATGATACAGATTGTTATATTGAAACGAACCATGGAAGAATTGTTGTAAGTATTGATGAACAACTACAAGAATTAAGACTAAAACTAGTAGAAATTCTGGATCGTATGGAGTGAACTTGATGAAAGCAGTTGATTTAATACAACAAATCCCTAATCTTTCAACCTTTAAGAAATATGGACGTGTGAATCGTGTTGTTGGTTTGATGATTGAGTCACAGGGGCCAGAAAGTTCGATAGGTGATGTATGTAAAATTCACATACATTCTTCTAAAAATGGGCATTCAGTAATTTTAGCAGAGGTTGTTGGTTTTAAAGAAGAGGTTGTTGTATTAATGCCTTATACAAATATCCGTGAAATTTCAACTGGTTGTTTAGTAGAAGGAACAAATCGACCGTTAGAGGTGAAAGTTGGACCAGATTTAATTGGAAAAGTCCTCGATTCAATGGGAAACCCAATCGATGGAACAGTATTACCAAAAGGCTTGATGACTGTTGGGACAGAACAAGACCCTCCTAATCCATTAACTAGACCACCAATTGATGAACAAATTGAAGTAGGAGTTAAAGCAATCGATGGCATGCTTACGGTAGGGAAAGGTCAAAGAGTCGGGATATTTGCAGGATCTGGAGTAGGGAAAAGCACATTGCTTGGTATGATTGCAAGAAATACAAATGCAGATTTAAATGTCATAGCTCTTATTGGAGAGCGTGGGCGAGAAGTACGAGAATTTATAGAAAGAGATTTGGGTAAAGAAGGTTTAGAACGATCTATTGTTATCGCCGCTACTTCCGATCAACCTGCTCTGATGCGTATAAAAGGGGCTTTTACAGCTACTGCTATAGCAGAATATTTTCGTGATAAAGGACTTAACGTCATGTTAATGATGGACTCTGTCACACGTGTTGCTATGGCACAGCGTGAGATAGGTTTAGCAGTTGGTGAACCACCTGCTACAAGGGGTTATACCCCATCTGTATTTTCCATCTTACCAAAACTTCTTGAGCGTACAGGTACAAATGAGAATGGGACGATTACAGCCTTTTATACAGTTTTAGTTGATGGTGATGATATGAATGAACCAATTGCTGATACAGTACGAGGGATTCTCGATGGACATATAGTACTCGATCGTTCTCTCGCAAATAAAGGTCAATACCCTGCAATTAACGTTTTAAAAAGCATTAGTCGATTAATGAATCATATATCCGATGAAGAACACAAAAAAGCAGCTGAACGTTTACGTGATTTGTATTTCACCTACAACAAATCAGAAGACCTGATTAATATTGGTGCATATAAACGAGGTACATCCAAAGAAATAGATGAGGCTATACAATATGAACCTTTAATAACTTCTTATTTAAAGCAAGGTTATTTAGACAAAGTGTCGCTAGAGTCTAGTGTGAATGAAATAATTACTTTAGCAAATGGTGGTGTTAAATAATGGTTGCTTATCAGTATAAATTTGCTAAGATATTGACTGTTCGTGAACAAGAAAAATCAGAAACAGAGCTAGCATACAAAGAATCTGTTATCGCTTTTGAAACCGTTGCTACGGAATTATATGATTTGTTGAAAAAGAAAGAAGATACAGTTGATGCTCAAAATAACCAACTTAAGCAAGGATTATCTATTAACCATATTCATCATTTCTCGAACTTTATAGACGGGTTGCAAAAAAGAATAGATAAAGTACAAAAAGAAGTTATGCAAGCACGTTCTAAAATGAACTGGTTTGAAGAGAAACTTTTAGAAAAATCTTTAGAGGTTCGTAAATTTGAAAAGATAAAGGAAAAAGATTACGAACTTTTTCAGCAAGATCAACTTAGACTTGAAACAATCCAATTGGATGAAATTTCATCCTTAAAGTTTCAAAAAAGAGATTAGGTGAGTAGAACATGGCTAATAGAAACAAAAAAACTAAAAACATTGAAAAAGTAGACGATGAAACAAAAGGCATTGGCAAAATAAAAATGTTCTTTTATTGGTTTATCATTCCTTTTCTATTCGCTTTAGCGGTCCTCTTGATAGTTGCTCAAATAGCGAATATAAATGTTTTTGAAAAAGCAAAAGAATTATCAGGTGCTGGTCAACCGGAAACAGTAACAGAGGATGTAAAAACAAACCGTTTAGAGGAAAAAGTCGTTTCTCTACAAGCTGAAATCCAAGAAAAAGAAGTAGAAATAGATAACTTACAATCAGAAATAGATAATTCGGCAAAAAAAAATGAGGATTTATTAGTTGAACAGCAACGTTTGTTGGATGAAATAGAGAATCTACAACGACAACAAACGAGCACTAAACAAGAATACGCTGAAATAGTTTCTACTTTTGAAAAAATGTCTGCGAAATCTGCTGCACCTGTCATTTCTAAAATGAGTGACGCAGAAGCATTAAGAATTTTAAATAGCTTAAAACCAGATACAGTGGCAAAAATTTATGAAAAAATGACACCAGAAGAAGCAGCAAAATATACAGAATTAATGACAAAGCAATAAGAGTGATTTTCAATTGAGAGGAGGTGAAATATTGAATATCGCAGCAGTTGCAAATCTAGGAAATAATATAGTGGTCCAATCAAAAGGTAAAGTACCAGATATGAATACGAATAATCAACTATTTGGTAATGTTTTTGGACAAGTATTATCTAATCAACAAGTTCAGTCACCCCCTATACCTGATGATTCTCAACTAAATCTTGTACAAGAGTTACTTAAAATTTTAGATGTAGATGCATTGGAAGAAGCGGAAAGTCTAATAGGTTCTAAAGACTTGATAGTAAATCCAAAAGAACTGAAAGAATTATTAAGTAAGCTCTTAGGTGAAAATGCGACAACAGATGAAGAGTTATCAGAATCTAACGTATGGGATTTGTTAGCAGGTTTAAATGTACAAGCTAGCCAACTGAAAGATGCAATCGTTCAATCTTTAAATGGACAAGGTCCTGTATCTTCTGTAGAAGCAAGTCAAGCTGTGCAATTGTTGAAGATAATACAACTTATTGGAAAGAAATCTGATTTGACATTAAAACAAGAATCTACTTTATTTGATTTAAATCAATTAGTGAAAGACCTGAAAGATGCTGTATCTAAAGAAGTTAAACTTCCATTGACACTTCCAACTGATATGTCTAACAATAAGGCTGTAAATGCTGCTATGAATAAGCTTTCACTAGATCAAACAATGAAACCAAGTGTTCAACAAGTTGTAATTAAACAAGTAGCAACACCGACCGAAAAAGTAATTGAGACGAGAGAAGTAGTTTCTCCTATACAAGGTCAGTCGTCAATGATAGTACAAACAAAGGTTGAAACTGTTTCAGTAACATTGCCAAATGAAAAACCGGGACAATCAGAGGAATTTCTAAAAGATTTGCAAAAAGTGATGAATCGTGTTCAATTTGGACAAGCAGGTGGAGCAAATAGACTTGTCGTCAAGCTTTATCCTGAACATCTCGGAACAATTCGAATTGAATTAATTCAAAAAGATGGAATGCTTACAGCTAAAATGCTAGCTTCGACTACACTTGGTAAAGATTTGTTAGATTCTCATTCAAATCAGTTAAGGCAAGGGTTAGTTAACCAGAACATTCAAATTGAGAAATTAGAGATAACACAATCTGTACAAGATTCAGCAAGGCAGGAAAGAAATCAATCTTTCCAAGAATCATTTAGACAACAACAAGAACGACAAGAAACTAAAAAGGATGAGAAAGAAGAAATTGCTACTTTCGAAGACTTTTTAAAAGAAGTGGAGGTTTAATATATGGCTGAAATGAATCCGATCACAAGCAGCATGTACTTGCCAAAGGAAAAAGCAACACGTACCACAGGGAATAGTACGCTTGGAAAAGATGAATTTTTGAAAATATTAATGGCCCAATTACAAAACCAGGATCCAACGAATCCAATGAAAGACAACGAATTCATCGCACAAATGGCTCAATTTTCTTCGTTAGAGCAAATGACTAACTTGACGGCAGCATTTGAAAAATATGCATTGGCGCAAGAACAAACCCAAATGATTGAATATACTAATTTCGTTGGGAAGTCTGTGAAATGGCATGAAATAACAGATGAAAAAGGCGAAGATGGTAAACCAATTACAAAAGAAGGTACCGGTACAATTGCTGGAGTTAAGTTTGTTAATGGGGGAGTACAATTCACTCTTGCTGATGGAAAAGTTATTACACCAGGCAATATATCAGAAGTTCTGTCGAATAACTCAAATTCCAATAGTTTAGTAGAAGCAAGTATGTTAATTGGAAAAACAGTAAGCTATATGGACGGGGAAGCAGAAAGCACTGCTCAAGTTGAATCTGTTTCGAAAAAAGATGGAAAGATTGTCTTTAATATCGCTGGAGGTAAATCTATTACCGCAGATCAAATTACAGCAATAAAATAAATTAGAACGGAGATATGCAATGGACAAAATTAATATTAATCGCGTTCCGCTGCAAACTACAATCCGTCAACCACTCACATCTAAACAAGTTACTTCGCCAAAGCAATCGTTTTTGCAACAATTGCACGAGGCTAATGCAAAAATAGAATTGAAAGTAAGTAAACATGCAAATCAACGTTTAGTTGAGAGAAATATTCACATAACAGATGCAGAATGGCAACTGGTGAGTGACAAAGTAACAGAAGCACGCTCAAAAGGTGTGAATGACTCATTAGTATTGATGGACCAAGCAGCATTAATCGTAAGTGCAAAAAATGCAACAGTGATTACTGCCATGAATCGCACGGAAGCGAAAAATCAATTATTCACCAATATCGACGGCACCATTGTGCTGAACTAAATAGATAGCAGGACCTTTAAAAGGATGCTATGTGCAGCTGACTGATAGACGCTAGCACGCAAATCGAAGGGAGAAAAACATACATGATTCGCTCAATGTACTCAGGAATTTCAGGCTTAAAAAACTTTCAAACAAAATTGGATGTTATCGGTAACAACATCTCAAACGTAAACACTTACGGTTTCAAAAAAGGACGCACTGTATTTAAAGATTTGATCTCACAAACAACTTCAGGTGCTTCAGGTGCTTCTGCAAATCGAGGAGGGGTGAATCCGAAACAAGTTGGTTTAGGATCTCAATTAGCATCAATTGATACGATTCATAGTGGTGGATCACTTCAATCAACTGGAAACACGCTTGATTTGGCAATGTCAGGTGATGGATTCTTTATTGTTGCAGATTCTGCTGCAACGCCGACGCCTGGAACAGATGTAGCATTACAAAATTTACAGTACACACGCGCTGGAAATTTTTATATGGATGCAAATGGTTATTTAGTAAATGGTGATGGTAAATATGTCTATGGATTTAGTGAAAATGCAGAAGATATTGATACTACTGGAACAGCAGCTGGTCCTGGAGTAGATCCAGGATACGCTATTAATCCAGATGGAACTATTGGAACTGGTACAATAGGTCCTATTCGTATCCCAACCAATGCAAAGAGTATGTCAATATCTCAAGACGGAACAGTAACATTTGTTGACGCATTTAATGAACTTCAATATGCAGGGAAATTAGTTAATGCAAAATTTCCAAATGCAGGCGGATTAGAGAAATCAGGTAACAACTACTATACACCATCAAGCAACTCTGGAGATCCTTTATTCAGTTTTGCTACACAAAATGGTATTGGGTCAGTCAACTCCGGATTCCTAGAAATGTCTAACGTAGACCTTTCTGAAGAGTTCACAGACATGATCGTAGCGCAACGTGGTTTCCAAGCGAACACTCGTATTATTACAACGTCTGACCAAATTCTAGAAGAACTTGTTAACTTAAAACGATAATTTATTAGAATCTTAGTTGAAAGTAAGGGAGGGTTGGGCCGTTCCTTTAATGGCCCGGCCCTTTATATTGATAAATTTGACTCGTTTAAACGGTAAAGAGTTTTTGTTGAATGCATTATACATAGAGACGGTTGAATCTTTTCCGGATACTACGATAACGCTCACAAATGGTCATAAATATGTTGCGTTAGAATCTAGAGAAGATGTGGCCAAAAAAATCGCTCAATTTTACAAAGAAATACATATTTTATCGAACCCCCATTTAAGAGGTGAAGAACATGAAGAGTAAAAATAAACTTTTAACCATCATGCTAATTATTTTAGTTTGTATTACATTACTTGGTGTTGTAGCATTGCTTTTTATTTCTCAGTTAAACAAACCAGATGAGGAGACAGGGCCAACAATTGATGAAATTGTTGAATCTTCCATAGATATACCAGAAATAACGACAAATTTAGCTGGAAATAAATTTATCCGTATTTCCTTAAAAGTACAAACGGATAGTAAAGAAGCTGCGGAAGAATTAATAAAACGTGATTTTCAAGTAAAAAACATTGTCATTACAGAGCTTTCTGAAATGACACCAGAAGATTTAGAAGGTAAACAAGGTAAAGCAACATTTCAGTCATCATTGAAAACTAAAATAAATGAATTAATGAATGATGGAGAAGTGCAACAAGTTTATATAACTTCTTATATAATTCAGTAATCGTAACTTTTTTGAATGGAGGTGGGCAGATTGGCAGGAGATATATTATCTCAATCCGAAATAGATGCGTTGTTAAGTGCGCTTTCCACAGGAGAAATGACAGCAGATGAAATGAAGAGTGAACAAGAAGCAAGAAAAGTAAGAGTGTATGACTTTAAACGTGCACTTCGATTTTCAAAAGATCAGATTCGTAGCTTAACACGTATCCATGAAAACTTCGCTCGTTTGTTAACAACATTTTTTTCTGCCCAATTAAGAACTTATGTACAAATTTCAGTAGTTTCTGTAGATCAAATTCCGTTTGAAGAATTTATCCGTTCGGTACCTCATATGACATTAATCAATGTTTTTGAAGTGCCTCCTCTTGAAGGAAATATTCTCATGGAGATTAATCCGAATATCGCTTATTCTATGTTAGATTTGTTAATGGGTGGTAAAGGGGAAGCTTATGCAAAAGTAAATAATATGACAGAAATTGAAACGAAAATTATGACAAACTTATTTGAGCGGTCTTTTGATAATCTTCGCGAAGCATGGTCTAATATTGCGGATATTGACCCAATCTTAACAGAGCTCGAAGTAAATCCGCAATTTTTACAAATGATTTCGCCAAACGAAACAGTAGTTGTTATTTCATTCAATACCGAAATTGGAGAAACGAGCGGTATGATTAATATTTGTATACCACATGTGGTTTTAGAACCGATTGTTCCTAACTTATCTGTTCGTTATTGGATGCAAACAAACAAAAAAGAAGTTTCTCCGGAACAATTAAAAGTATTAGAGAAACGAGTAAAATCAGCTGAAATTCCAGTGGTTGCCGAGCTAGGAAGAACAGACATTTCAATTGAAGATTTACTGTTTTTACAACTAGGTGATGTTATTCAGTTGAATTCAAAAATAGAAGATCCACTAATAATTAATGTTGGAGAAATACCGAAATTTACTGCTCAACCTGGTAAACTAAAAAAAAGAATGGCTGTACAAGTCATTGAAACTTTGAAAGGAGGAGAGGATGATGATGAGTGATGATATGCTCTCCCAAGAAGAAATTGAAGCCCTCCTTAGAGGAACGACTTTAGATGAAGGAAAAACTACAAATTCTGAGACTATTAATGTTGAGGATTATTTAGATTCATTTGCTCAAGATACACTTGGTGAAATAGGAAATATTTCTTTTGGTAGCTCAGCAACTGCATTATCTGCACTACTAGGTCAAAAAGTTGATATTACAACACCTAACATTAGTATGATCAATCGTACAAAATTAAAAGAAGAGTTTCCACATCCATATGTTGCAGTCCAAGTTCAGTACACTGCGGGACTTATAGGAATGAACTTACTCGTTATTAAGCAATCCGATGCTGCGATAATTGCAGATTTGATGCTAGGTGGAGATGGTACAAATCCGCAACCGAATATGAGTGAAATTCAATTAAGTGCAGTACAAGAAGCAATGAATCAAATGATGGGTTCAGCGGCAACATCTATGTCTACTGTTTTCAATAAAAAAGTGGATATTTCTCCTCCATCTATAGATTTAATGAACTTAGAAGTAGATGAAGGAACAGAAGCAATTCCTAATGACGATTTACTAATAAAGATTTCCTTCCGTTTAAAAGTAGGAGACTTAATTGATTCAAATATTATGCAATTACTACCTTTAGAATTTGGCTTGAAGTTAGTTAAATCATTGATGGGTGAGGATGAAGAAGACCAGGTTGCTGCTACAATTATGGAAGAAAGAGTAGAAACTACTCCAAGTCCATCAAACCAACAACCATTAAAAGAACAATCTCAGCCGCAAGCGCAAATGCAATTTACGCAACCCCGTCCACAAGCGCCGCAAGTGGAAGTACAACAAGCGCAATTTGCAAGTTTCGATGCACCTAATCTGACTCAAAATGAATCAAGAAATTTAAATTTGCTACTTGATATACCACTTCAAGTAACAGTAGAATTAGGTCGTACAAAAAGAACTGTAAAAGATATTCTGGAACTCACTAGTGGATCTATCATTGAACTAGATAAACTAGCAGGTGAACCTGTTGATATTCTTGTTAATAATAGACATATCGCAAAAGGGGAAGTTGTTGTAATTGATGAGAATTTTGGAGTTCGTATTACAGATATCTTAAGTCAAGCAGAGCGCATTCATAATTTAAGATAACCAATGGAGGAAACAAAATATGTCAAAAAGAATTTTAATAGTCGATGACGCTGCGTTTATGCGTATGATGATCAAAGATATTTTATCAAAAAATGGTTTTGAAGTTGTAGGAGAAGCTGGAGACGGCGTCCAAGCTGTTGAAAAATATGCTGAATTAAAACCAGATTTAGTAACTATGGATATTACAATGCCAGAAATGGACGGAATTGCTGCATTAAAAGAAATAAAAGCGAAAGATCCGAATGCCATTATTATTATGTGCTCAGCAATGGGACAACAAGCGATGGTTATTGATGCAATACAAGCAGGGGCAAAAGATTTTATCGTTAAACCATTCCAAGCGGACCGTGTAATTGAAGCAATTTCAAAAGCAATCGGGTAATAATAGGATGAGGAAATTTACCCTCGTTTTCTGTTTCATTTGTTTACTAGCGTTCTACCCATTAAAAGCAGAAGTTTATGCAGCAACTGATTCTAATGAAAGTATTGAAGAATATTTTAACAAAACTAAAGATGAAAAAGATAAGACACCGGTTGAACAAACCGAAACTCCAGAAGAAATAGAATCCAGTGGTGTTTCCATAACTATTTGGGATTATGTGAAAATGATTTTTGCCTTACTTTTCGTCATTCTTTTGTTATATGGACTATTGCGCTTTGTAAATAGTAGAAATAGAACGTTTCAAACAAACCAACTTGTTCAGAATTTAGGTGGAGTTGGGATTAGTCAAGGTAAGTCAGTACAATTACTTCAAGTAGGTAACTCGTTATTTTTAGTTGGTGTCGGGGAAGATGTTTCATTATTAAAAGAAATAACGGACCCTGAGGAAATAACTAAACTGACGAAAATCTATGAAGAGAAGCAAGAAATCGGAAAGACAGTGCCATTTATAGCAGAGATTTTTAATAACTTAAAAGGCACCATCTCTTCCAAGGCAAATAACAAAGTAAAAAACGATCCTTCATTTAACGAAACGTTCCAAAAAAGATTACAAGAAATCAAAAAAGACCGTAGTGATGTATTAAATGATTGGAAGACAAAGGAGCGAGAAGAAAATGAATGATTTCGTCCAGTTTTTTTCGGACAGTGATCCATCGAATGTCTCCACTTCAATCAAATTAATGCTATTACTAACGGTTTTATCTTTGGCACCAAGTATTTTAATACTCATGACTTCCTTTGCTAGAATCGTTATTATTTTATCATTTGTACGGACGGCGCTTGCTACACAGCAAATGCCTCCCAATCAAGTCATTGTAGGTTTAGCTCTCTTTTTAACTTTTTTCATTATGGCTCCTACATTTCAGGAAGTGAATGAAAAAGCGCTTACTCCTCTTTTTAATGAAGATATTACATTAGAGGAAGCTTACGAGAGTGCTAGTGTTCCATTTAAAGAATTTATGAGTAAACATACGAGACAAAAAGATTTAGAGCTGTTTTTGAGATATACTGAGGCGGAACGACCAGAGTCTATAAATGATATACCTTTAACGATTATGGTTCCTGCTTTTGCATTAAGTGAAATCAAAACGGCATTTCAAATTGGTTTTATGATATTTATACCTTTTCTAGTAATAGATATGATTGTTGCTAGTGTTTTAATGTCAATGGGTATGATGATGCTACCACCAGTAATGATTTCATTACCATTTAAAATATTATTGTTTGTTTTAGTGGATGGTTGGTATTTAGTCATGAAATCCATTTTACAAAGTTTTTAGGAGCTGATCGTAATGAATAATGAAATGGTAATCTCTATTGCAGAACGCGCTATTTGGGTCATTCTTCTTACATCAGGTCCTCTTCTTTTGATTGCTTTAATCACTGGTCTGGCAGTAAGTATTTTTCAAGCAACTACACAAATTCAGGAGCAAACATTAGCTTTTGTTCCTAAAATTATTGCGGTCCTTGTGGGAATCGTTTTTTTTGGACCGTGGATGCTATCACAAGTAACTACATACGCTGCGGATATCTTTGAAAATTTAATAAGATATATAGGTTAGATCAATGGATGAACTTATACCTAAACTAACCGTATTATTACTTATAATAGCTCGTGTATCGGCATTTTTCGTCACTTTACCACTTTTTTCTCATCGGACAATTCCAGCGACACATCGTATTGCTTTTGCAGTGATCCTTTCTTGGATGATGTACTATACGATGGATGTTGCACCATTTGAAATAAACGGGGATTACATAATATTAATAATCAAAGAAGTAATGGTTGGATTATTTATAGGCTTACTAGCTTATATCATCATGTCAGCTATTCAAATTGCCGGAGGGTTCATAGATTTTCAGATGGGATTTGCCATTGCAAATGTTATTGATCCACAAACAGGAGCCCAAAGTCCGTTAATTGGTCAGTTTTTAAATACTTTGGCTCTCTTATTATTACTAGCTTTAAATGGTCATCATTTGTTATTGGATGGTATTTTTTATAGTTATCAATTTATTCCCATGGATATGACATTACTTGCTTTCGGGCAAGAAAACTATGTTGAATTCATTATGAAGACTTTTGCTGGTGTTTTTGCGGTAGCCTTTCAAATGTCAATACCAATCGTTGCAACATTGTTTTTAGTAGATATCGCTTTGGGGATAACGGCCCGAACAGTTCCTCAATTAAATATATTCGTTGTTGGATTTCCAATTAAAATTGGGGTAAGTTTTTTAGTTCTTCTCGTGATGATGGGTGTTCTTATGGCTGTTGTTCAAAAGATGTTTGAAATAATGGTAATTGGTATGCGAGATTTAATGATTATATTAGGTGGTGGCTAAACTTGTTTGAAATGCGATTAGATTTACAGTTTTTCGCTGGAGAAAAGACAGAAAAAGCGACACCTAAGAAGCGTCAAGATTCTCGTAAAAAGGGACAAGTTTTAAAGAGTGCGGATGTAACAAGTGCTATTGTTTTACTTGCAGTTTTTATCTTTTTGTTTTTTAGTGCAGGATTTTTGAGGACAGAAATATTTTCTTTTTTCAATGTAACGTTTACTAAATACATGTTGATTGAAACTTTAACAATTGAAACAGCTGTCGAGATATATAAAGATTTACTTATAGAAATGGCAATAATTTTGCTACCCATTATGGGCGTTGCTGTTGTTGCTGCTATAGCGGCTAACTTTTTTCAATTTGGTTTATTATTTACAACTGAACCATTAAAGTTTGATTTGAAAAAGATTGATCCTATCCAAGGATTAAAAAGAATATTTTCATTAAAAGCAATTATAGAGCTATTAAAATCTTTATTAAAAATTTCTTTCATCGGTTCGGTTACGACTCTCATCATATGGATGAACTTAGAACAAGTGTTATCTTTATCATTTAAAACACCATGGGATACACTTTCCACAATAGGTTGGTTAACTGGGATGATGGGAATTGCTGCTTCGTCTGTCCTATTATTTATTTCTGTTCTAGATTTCTTTTATCAGCGTTATGATTATGAAAAAAATCTAAAAATGTCGAAACAAGACATTAAAGATGAACATAAAAACTCTGACGGAGATCCTATTATTAAATCAAGGATCAGACAGCGCCAAAGGGAGATGGCTATGCGTCGAATGATGCAAGAAGTTCCTTCCGCAGATGTAGTTATTACGAATCCAACCCATTTTGCCATTGCTTTAAAGTACGATGATGATTCAATGGATGCTCCGATCGTTGTAGCAAAGGGTGCTGATTTTGTAGCACAAAAAATAAAGCTTATCGCAAGGGAAAATGATGTAGTAATGGTAGAGAACCGGCCACTTGCTAGAGCTATGTATGATCAAGTGGAAATAGGGCAACGGATTCCAGATGAGTTTTTTAAAGCAGTTGCAGAAGTATTAGCCTATGTATATCGTATTAAACAAAAAATTTAGATGTAAAGATTGAGGTGGAAGTATATGCAAATCCGCGATATATCCGTTTTAGCAGCTGTAATTTCAATTGTGGCTATGCTAGTAATACCTCTTCCTCATTGGTTGATAAGTTTTCTGATAATAATCAATATTACAATAGCGTTATTAATATTAATGACTGCTATGAATATGCAAGAGGCTTTACAGTTTTCAGTTTTCCCTACTGTTTTATTACTTGTAACCTTATTTAGGCTTGCACTGAACGTCTCGACTACGAGAGCAATTTTAGCAGAAGGTGACGCTGGTAAAGTAGTTGAAACTTTCGGTACGTTTGTAACTGGTGGGAATATGTTAGTAGGTTTAGTGGTCTTTGCTATTTTAGTAATTATTAATTTCATTGTCATTACTAAAGGGTCAGAGCGTGTTTCAGAAGTCGCTGCACGTTTTACACTTGATGCAATGCCAGGTAAACAAATGAGCATTGATGCAGATTTAAATGCTGGGATGATTTCTGAAAAAGAAGCAAGAGAAAGACGTGAAAAGGTTAGTGGAGAAGCAGACTTTTACGGAGCGATGGACGGTGCTACGAAATTCGTAAAAGGGGATGCGATAGCAGGAATAATTATTGTTCTGATTAATCTTATATTTGGTATTATCATTGGTGTTGTTCAATTAGGACTACCTTTTGCGGAAGCTGCAGTTCTTTTTTCTACATTAACTGTAGGTGATGGTCTAGTATCTCAAATTCCTGCTCTGCTAATTTCTACAGCAACTGGTATTGTAGTTACAAGAGCGGCATCTAAAGGGAATCTTGGTGGAGACATTACCGAACAATTATTCAATCAGCCTAAACTTCTTTATGTTGCAGCAGCAACTATTGCACTTCTTGGGATAGTAACACCAATTGGAATCATATTAACATTCCCTGTTTCAATCGCACTTGCAATTGGCGCATTTATGATGAGCAAAGCAAGTAAAGAAGATCCAAATGAAATAGAAGAATTTGAAGAAGAAATTACAACGGATAATATGAAAAGTCCTGAAAATGTTATTAATCTCCTAAATGTTGACCCAATCGAGTTTGAATTTGGATATGGTCTAATTCCTTTAGTGGATGCAGCTCAAGGTGGAGATTTATTGGATCGGGTTGTGATGATAAGAAGACAACTTGCTTTAGAGCTTGGTATTGTCATTCCTGTCGTTCGCATTAGAGATAATATCCAGTTACAGCCAAATGAATATCGTATTAAAATTAAAGGAAATGAAATGGCTAGAGGCGAACTATTACTTGATCACTATTTGGCCATGAGTCCTGGAGATGATGATTCAATTGAAGGGATAGATACAATCGAGCCTTCCTTTGGGTTACCAGCTAAATGGATTACGGAATCCGTAAAAGAAGAAGCTGAAATTCTAGGTTACACAGTTGTAGATCCACCTAGTGTTGTTTCTACGCATATGACTGAAATAATTCGTAATAATGCGCATGATTTATTAGGCCGTCAAGAAACGAAACAACTAATAGATCATATTCGTGAAACATATCCAATTCTTGTGGATGAATTAACTCCAACACCTCTTACTGTTGGGGAAATTCAAAAAGTTTTGGGTAATTTACTACGAGAGCATGTCTCTGTTCGAAATTTACCTATTATTTTTGAAACATTGGCGGATTATTCAAAAATGACATCAGATGTCGATATATTAACCGAATATACTAGACAGTCTTTAGCGAAACAAATTACATCTCAGTATGCAGGTAATAGCAATGTATTAAAAGTATTAACTGTTTCAGGTAGAGTAGAAAAAATTGTTGCCGATAGCATTCAACAAACAGAGCATGGAAATTATTTATCAATCGATCCAAATGATTCACAAGCTATTTTAGAATCTATGGCAAGAGAGATAGAACGCGCGTCATTGATGGAGCAATCACCAATTATTTTGTGTTCTCCTGCAGTTCGAATGTATTTACGTCAAATGACGGAACGATATTTCCCTCAAATTCCGATTCTATCTTACAATGAACTAGAATCGTCCATTGAGGTACAAAGTGTTGGGGTGGTGAATGTAGAGTGAAAATGAAAAAATATACGGCTACTACAATGCCTGAAGCAATGAAATTGATCCGAAAAGAACTAGGCGATGATGCTGTCATTTTAAATTCTAAAGTTGTTTATTCTAAAGGGTTTCTAGGGCTCTTTAAAAAGAAATCGATTGAAGTTTTAGCAGGTATGGATTCTTATGATGCGCCTATTGCTCCAAAAGAAAATCAGTCCATGCAATTATTTCAAGCTAGCGATGCTACAGATGAAATTAAAAAAGATTTAGAAGACTTAAAGCATATGGTGAAATCAATTCAACGTTCTCCATTAGATGAAAATTATCCACCTGAGTTTGGGGCTCTTATTCAGCATTTAAAGGATCAAGAGTTAGCAGATGAGCTTATCACAACAGTTAGTGATGAGCTTTTTGTGCATATGAAAAGTAATAATGAAAAACTGGAGCTAGCTGAGCAAATCAAGAAAACGAAGAAAGTTCTTGTTTCTCTTTTAGAACAGCATCCTGTTGGTGGAATATCTTTTCATAAAAAATACATTAATGTTTTAGGCCCAACTGGTGTAGGAAAAACAACAACAATTGCAAAAATGGCTGCTCGTGCAGTATTAGAAAAAAAGAAAAAAGTTGGCTTTATTACAACAGATACATATAGAATAGCTGCAATTGAGCAGCTAAAAACTTATGCAGGACTTTTACAAGCTCCAATTGAAATTGTTTATAGTGAGAAAGACTTACAAGATGCAATGGAAAAGTATGAAGCTTTGGATCTTGTATTTATTGATACTGCAGGTCGCAACTATAAAGAAATAAAGTTTGTGGAAGATTTGCAGAAGTTAATTAATCTAGAAGAAAATACAGAAACCTTCCTAGTGTTGTCTACAACATCTAAACAAAAGGACATGGAAGTCATTATTGAACAATTTATGGATTTTCCAATTGAAAAATTTATTTTTACGAAGCTAGACGAAACAAATTCTATTGGCTCTATCATTAATTTAATGGTTAAATATAAGAAGGGACTTGCTTACTATACGGATGGGCAAGAAGTCCCTGAGGATATTGTTGAGGCTAATCTAAATGAATTACTCAATTTGCTTTTAAAGGGGATTCGTTATGAGAGATCAAGCTGAGGAATTAAGAATTAAAATGCTTCGTACTCAAAATAAATTAGGTCGTTCTATTGCGGTAGTTAGTGGTAAAGGAGGAGTTGGAAAAAGTAATTTTTCTATGAACTTTACTACTATGTTAAGTTCTTTAGGCAAAAAAGTTGTATTAATCGATATGGATATAGGCATGGGTAATATTCATATTTTACTTGGAAAAACCGTGCAAACAAATTTGAAAGATTACTTAGTAGGTGACGCATCAATAGATGAAGTGTTATTCGAAGGACCAAATAATCTTCAATATATTTCCGGTGGCTCTGGTTTATCAGGCGTAATGGAATGGAATGAAGGGATGTTCACACGATTAATTGAGGCATTCGAGTTTTTACAAAAAAACTATGATTATATCGTATTTGATATGGGTGCGGGAGCGACCAATCAGACATTGGATTTGCTCGTATCAGTTGATGATATTATCGTCATTTCAACTGCAGAACCGACATCTATAACTGACGCTTACTCTATGATGAAGTTCATTTATTACAAGGATCCTGATAAGAACTTTTTTCTGCTTTGTAACAGAGCCTTCAGCGAAGAGGAAGGAATTGATACAGTTTCTCGACTGAAATTAGCAATGTCTAAATTCTTATCAAAAGAAGTGTTTCTACTTGGTTCGTTACCGGAAGATCCCGTTGTAAGAAAAGCAGTAAAAGAGCAAGTGCCATTTTCTATACTCTATCCTGAAGCAGAAATTACTAAAAAGTTAAGAATGATTGTCAATCGGTTCTCTGATTTTGAAGAAGAGGAAGAAAATATTCCTAGACAAAGTAAATTCATCTCTCGATTGAAAAATCTCTTTTCGAGGAGGTCTTGAATCAGTGAAGCCCTTACAAAAAAAGAAGCTATTAATTGTGGATGATTCTGCATTTATGCGTAAGCTAATAACCGATTTTTTTAAAGATAATAATGTTATTGAAGTTATAGGGATCGCCCGCAATGGAAAAGATGCCATTCAAAAAATTACGACGCTTCAACCAGACGTAGTAACCATGGATGTTGAAATGCCAGAAATGAATGGGATAGAAGCTTTAAAAGAAATAATGTCGAAAACACCTGTCGCGGTTGTGATGTTATCCAGTACAACTCAAAAAGGTACAGACAGCACACTTCTTGCGATGGAACATGGTGCAGTAGATTTTGTAGCTAAACCAAGTGGTACGATTTCATTAGATTTACATAAAATAAAAGAAGAATTAATTCAAAAAGTTGAAAACGCAGCTAATATTTCACTAGTAAAACTGAACAGGCAAAAGCAAGTGCACACAAAAGTAGAAACTGATTCTGTAATGCACAAGGCAATACATTCGACTACTTCTAGTAAAGTGAACAATTGGAATAAAAACAATAAGAAAATAGTATTGATAGGTACTTCAACGGGAGGGCCGAGAGCACTTCAAGAAGTAATTACTAAGTTCCCAAAAGACTTGAAAGCTCCTGTACTTATTGTGCAGCACATGCCCGCTGGCTTTACAAAGTCATTAGCAGATCGACTCAATCAATTATCTGAAATAGAAGTGAAGGAAGCTGCAAATGGGGACATTTTACGAAATGGACATGCCTATATTGCACCAGGAGGTTATCATTTACGATTAAAAAAAACGGGGAGTGTTTATACGATCGTTTTAGATAACGTCGAGCCTCCAAGAGTAGGGCACAGACCTGCAGTCGATGTTTTATTTGAAGATAATAGTAAGTTTAATGATTTCGATAAAATCGCAGTGATTTTGACGGGAATGGGTTCGGACGGCTCACTTGGACTTCAAAAATTAAAGAAAACGGGAAATGTAGTCGCAATAGCAGAATCTGCTAATACATGCATCGTTTATGGAATGCCTAAAGCAGCTGTTGAAACTAATTTAGTAAATGAAGTAGTAGATTTAGATAATATAGCACAGGCAATAATACAATACTTACCTTAAAGGGGTGTTAATCCATGGATACAAATCAATATTTAGAAATGTTTATAGAAGAAAGTAAAGAACATTTACAGGCTTGCAATGAACATTTATTAGAACTAGAAAAAAATCCATCCAATATTGCGATTGTTAATGAAGTCTTTCGTTCTGCACATACATTAAAAGGTATGTCCGCTACTATGGGCTACGAGGATATTGCAAATTTGACACATAAAATGGAAAACATTTTAGATTTAATCCGAAACAATAAATTAGATGTAACACCTGAATTGTTAGATGTAGTATTTGTTGCGGTAGATCAATTAGAAGGAATGGTCCTAGACATTGCTGCTGGGGGAGATGGAAAGTTAGATGTGACAGATACCGTTCAGAAATTACATAAAATTGAAACCGGCGAAGAAGTACCTGTTGCTGCAACTACAGTTGAAACAAAAGAGGAAGCGGAAGTAAATGATACGAACTGGCTTTCTTACGATGATTATGAGCTTACAGTGATTCAGCAATCGTTTGAACAGGACTATCACACATATGAAATTTCTGTACAGCTTAGAGAAGATTGTCTATTAAAAGCTGCACGAGTATATATGGTGTTTGAATTACTAGAAAAAATGGGAGATGTGATTAAATCTTCTCCATCCGTTGAAAAGCTAGAGGACGAACAATTTGATAACATTTTCTATATTGCATTAGTTACTTCTGAACCGAAAGATGATGTTCAAAAGAAACTAATGAAAGTTTCGGAGGTTACAGAAGTAAAAGTCAATTCTGTGACAATCGAGCAATTAAAAAATCGTCAAAACGTTGAACTTAACCAAGTAGAAGATTCTCAACAAATTGTAGTTGAACAGGAACAAGTTAATAACGCAAATGAAACAAAACCTGCTTCAACAGAAAAATCTCCACCTTCTAAAGCGAATCATTCTACAGGGAATAAAACGATACGTGTAAATATTGAACGATTAGACATCCTCATGAATTTGTTTGAGGAGTTAGTAATCGATCGAGGTCGACTTCAATCGATTTCAGAGGAACTGCATAATGGTGAATTAGATGAAACTGTAGAACGTATGTCTAGAATAACTGGAGATCTTCAAAATATTATTTTAAATATGCGAATGGTACCAGTGGAGACAGTCTTTAATCGTTTCCCACGAATGGTTCGTCAACTCGAAAGAGATTTGAACAAAAAAATTAACCTTGAAGTTATTGGCGCAGAGACAGAATTAGATCGTACTGTCATTGATGAGATTGGAGATCCACTCGTTCACTTAATTCGAAATTCATTAGATCATGGAATTGAAAGCCCAGAAATTCGTATTGCTAATGGCAAGCCGGAAGAGGGTACAGTAGTATTACGTGCATACCATAGTGGAAATCATGTCTTTATAGAAATTGAAGATGATGGTGCTGGTATTAACCGTCAAAAAGTTCTTAAAAAAGCGATCTCTAGAGGGCTTGTATCTGAAGAGACAGCTTCCACTTTAAGTGACAAACAAGTAGCTGAGTTTATACTATCTTCTGGTTTTTCAACAGCAGATAAGATTTCAGATGTATCTGGTCGCGGTGTTGGTCTAGATGTTGTAAAAACAACTATAGAGTCGCTTGGTGGCACAATTGATATTTCTTCCACAGAAGGAAAAGGATCATTGTTTTCTATACAGTTACCATTAACACTTTCCATTATTTCTGTAATGTTAGTAGAGCTTGGAGAAGAAATTTATGCAATTCCTTTATCATCTATTATTGAAACAGCTATTATCCGTTCATCCGATATTCTAAATGCGCATAATCAAAAAGTAATAGATTTCCGTGGCAAAGTTGTCCCATTAGTTTTCCTTGAGGACGTTTTTGATGTCCCTAGAGAAAGTAATGAAGAAGAATTCCACTCAGTAGTTCTTGTACGTAAAGGAGATAAACTAGCTGGATTAGTAGTTGACTCGTTTATTGGCCAACAAGAAGTTGTACTTAAATCTCTTGGAGAATATTTGACTAGTGTATTTGCAATTTCAGGAGCAACAATTTTAGGTAATGGTAAAGTAGCTCTTATTGTTGATTGCAATGCTTTAATAATTTAAGAGCAATTCTCTTAGGAAGGATGCGTAAACTATATGACAGAAGCTTTAGACGTTAAAAGTGTGAAAGTAGTTGTTTTTCAGTTAGCAGGAAAAGAGTATGTAATACCTGTAAGTCATGTACAAGGAATTGAAAAATTAATTCATATTACACGTGTTCCAAAAACACCTTCTTATGTAAAGGGTGTTATTAATTTAAGAGGTGTAGTGACGCCGATTATCGATTTAAAAAATAGATTTGGACTCGGTGAAAGTGAATTAAACGATTCTTGTAGAATCATTATTATCACACTAGAGAATATGAATGTTGGTGTAATTGTTGATTCTGCTAATGATGTATTAGATATTCCAACAGATGCTATCGAGCCTCAACCGGAAGTAGTAGGAGGGTTGGAGCAAGATTTTATAGCAGGTGTAGCAAAACTAGATCGCCGGTTGTTAATCCTTCTACATTTGAATCTAGTATTAAATCCTATTAAGACAGGTGTATAAGGTATGTACGAAAAAAGTATAACGTCGATGCATTTAGATGTATTAAAAGAGATAGGTAATATTGGTGCAGCACATGCAGCTACATCATTATCTACACTATTAAATAAAAAGATTGACATGAAGGTTCCAAAAGTCGAAATGGTTTCTTTTGATGAAATGATGGAACTTGCAGGAGGACCAGATAGTGTAGTAGCCGGAATCTATTTACGAATAGAAGGTGACGTCACTGGCAGTATGTTTTTTGTGTTACCTGTAGAACAAGCAAATCGTTTCATAAGAAGATTGGTCCAGGATGATCAATTTGACTTTCAATCAGGTGCAATATCCGAAATCGGTGCATCTGCTATGCAAGAACTAGGAAACATACTCTCGGGTTCTTATCTATCAGCTCTATCCGATTTCACAGGGTTGAAAATCTACCCTACTGTTCCAGCTTTAAGTATTGATATGGTTGGTGCAATTATAAGTTTTGGACTTGTAGAAGTCTCTCATGTTAGTGACTATGTCATTGTAATTGATACTGCTATAAATGAAGAAGATGTGCCAAATGAAGAAAGTGTAAGAGGACATTTCTTCTTATTACCTGATCCTGAATCATTTGAATCTATTTTTCAAGCATTAGGAGTAAGTTAATATGAGTGAACAAGGTCAAGTAGTTAAAGTGGGTATTGCTGATATGAATATCGCAAAACTACCGAATACAATACGGACTTCCGGACTTGGTTCATGTGTAGGTGTAGTATTATATGACGAAAAATCTAAAATAGCAGGATTAATCCATGTAATGCTTCCTGATTCTAGTTTAGGACGAGGAGAGAACATCAATATTGCAAAATTTGCGGATACTGGAATTCCTGCAATGATTGAGCAGCTTAAATTAGAAGGGGTACAGCCCTTTAAGCTTCGAGCAAAAATTGCTGGAGGTGCACAAATGTTTCAGTTTTCTTCTAGCAGAGATACAATGCGAATTGGCCCTAGAAATGTAGATGCTGTAAAAGAGCAGTTAAAAAAATTCACAATACCGATTGTTTCAGAAGATACAGGAGGTAATAGTGGAAGAACAATTGAGTTCAATCCTTCTACTAGCATGCTAAATATAAGAACCGTTAACCAAGGAGTGAGAGAAATATAATGGTGGGAACAGTTCTATCTAACTTTTGGGCTGCGCTTATTGCTTTTAGTATTTATTTTTTTTCAACTCATCCATTTGTTAATCCAAAGAGTATATTACTCCATGCAAGTATTATTGCAATTATCGTATTTTTTCTGACATTCCTTGTACGTGCAATTATTGCTTTTGTAATGGAAGGTCCAGTTGTAAACGAAGAAGTTCTAGTAACAACATTAAACTCGGAAGAAATGAACGAGTTACCTTCTTCAGAGGATTTAGCAAGAGTAGTGAAATCTATGTTGAATGAGGATGAATAATGTCAGAGAATCGAGGGCACTGAAAAAGTCTATAGAATTTGACTTTACTAAATAATGTCGTCCAATAAATAAGAAAATCGTTGAAACGGCTCCCTTTCCGCGGGCGTTGCCTTAGCCTCCTAGCCCAACACGATGTTGGTCATGCAATCGTTGCCGCAAAAGTTCTTTTGCGACGAGCATTGTGCAGGAGCAGGATGCGGCGAACTTATATTGCCTTCCCCTCAACTGTGGGGTCTTCGGCTAACGCTATTCCCGCAGGAGTGTCGCCTTTTTCAACGATTTTCTATAAATACTAATTTTATGAATTTAATTGATAAAAACTTGCTCTATTGATGGCAATGTTTTTTAAATTGAAAAGCGGTTAATAATTGATTGAAGTGGAAGGCGGCGACTCCAGCCGGAATAGCAATTGTTTTCTGCACCGAAAGCGAAGCGGCAGGTGCATGAGCTGAAGACCCTGGACTGAACGTAGTGAGGGAAGCGGCTGAAGCCATGTCGGCGGAAAGCGTCCGACTGGAACGGAAATTAACAAAATAAAAATCTAGTATGTGAACTACTTGTCGTTTAAATACTGTCATTAAATCTCATTGAGTACTTTTTCAGTGCCCACAGAGAATCTAGGTGGTGTCGAATTTATATTCGACGCCCCTTTTTTAGTTATATTTGCTATAATAAACATATTCAGTAGATATATTAGGAGAGGGGGATAATTGTGGCAAAACATTATTCGACAGAAGAAGACCTTCTTTGGAAAAAATGGATAGAAAACAAAGATCCTCAAGCTGGAGATTTATTAATACGAAAATACACGCCTCTTGTTTCGTATCATGTTCAACGTATTGGTGCAAGCATCCCTAAAAATATATCAAGAGACGAATTGAAAAGCCTTGGGATGATGGGGTTATTTGATGCTCTTAATAAATTTGACTACTCAAGAGACTTGAAATTTGATACGTATGCATCGTTTCGAGTTAGAGGTGCTATCATTGATGGCCTAAGAAAAGAAGATTGGCTTCCTAGATCATCAAGAGAAAAGGCTAAAAAACTTGAAGCCAAAATCGAAGAACTAGAGCAGCGATTAATGAGACATGCATCAGCAGAAGAAATTGCCGATTTTGTTGAAATGTCTGTTGAAGATGTGTATCAAACAGTCCAAGAACATTTTTTTTCAAATGTATTGTCTATAGATGAACAACTTCAAGACAATGAAGAAATGGATAGTAAATCATTTAATATTAGAGATGATTCACAGAAAACACCTGAGCAACACATGGTAAAACATGAACTAATCCAAGATCTAGCCAAACAAATTAATCAATTAAATGAGAATGAACAATTGGTATTAAGTCTTTTTTATACGGAAGAGTTAACATTAACAGTAATTGGAGAAATGCTTGGTTTATCTACATCCAGAATTTCACAGATACATTCTAAGGCATTGTTTAAACTTCGTAAATTGTTAGGGAATGAAATTATGAATGTTTAGATAGAGGGGGCCCTGTCAAATGAGTTTAAAGGGTGTTGAGCTCCAAATTGCAATACCAAAAACATTTGATGCTGGTAAAGTAGCAGAACAGCTACAACAGCAAAGTTCTGTCAATCAAGCGAATGCACAAGCTGCATCCGAAAGACAATTAGAAAAAAATCGAGAAACAGTAACTAAATCGGAAAATACGGCAAAAGCTGAATTAGAGGATTCAAAACAAGAGCGTGAAGAACAAGAAAGAAAAAAACGTGAAAAAAGAGAAAAAGAAATGAAAGAGATAAAGCATCCTTTTAAAGGAAACTTTGTTGATTTTAGTGGGTAGGAGAAATTATGACATCTGTAATATTAGTTATATTAATTTTACTTCAATTATTCAGTTTTTATTTAATTGCGTTGTTGTATGCAAAATTCTCTAGCCTAAAAGATATTGAGAAAAAACATGAACAAGTTTTAGCTGAAATGGATGATTCTTTTGGAGCTTATATCGCGGAAATAATAGATGAAAATAATAGGCTTATACAAGAATTGAATAGTTCAGAAAGAACAATTGCTACTACTTCACATGAATACGCTAAGAATGAAAATAGTAAGAAAGAATTTAGAGTGTCAAATGAAATACCTAAATCGTATATCTCTAAACAACTAGCAGCAAATAGTTATTTAAAAACGGCTGCAACTACTGAGATAAAAGAGCCTGTAACGATAAAGGAAAAAGTTTTGTTTTATGCTGATGAAGGTAAAAGCAAGGATGAAATTGCAAAACTATTGCAAATTGGCAAGACCGAAGTGGAGCTTTTCCTAAAATTTAAAGATAAATAGTTGAAAGTATAAAATATGTATGGTATATTACAATACGGTATGAATACACACGCAGTTCGGATGGATTTAGCAGGTGCTCTATTTATTAGAGTAGCTAAAGAAAAATGATGACTGCGGAAGACTAAACCAAACCAGGAGGAAATAATCATGTCAGTAATCTCTATGAAACAATTACTTGAGGCTGGTGTACACTTCGGTCACCAAACTCGCCGTTGGAATCCAAAAATGAAAAAATACATTTTTGTTGAACGTAACGGAATCTACATCATCGATCTTCAAAAAACGGTGAAAAAATTAGAAGAAGCTTATGATTTCATGCGTCAAGTAGGTCAAGATGGTGGTAAAGTTCTTTTCGTTGGAACTAAAAAACAAGCTCAAGAGGCTATTAAAGAAGAAGCGGAACGTTCAGGTAACTACTACATTAACCAACGTTGGTTAGGTGGTACTTTAACTAACTTCGGTACTATTCAAAAACGTGTAGCTCGTCTAAAAGCGATTGAAAAAATGGAAGAAGACGGTACTTTCTCTGTACTTCCTAAAAAAGAAGTTGTTCAACTTAAAAAAGAACACGAACGTCTAGTAAAATTCTTAGGCGGTATCCGTGATATGAAAGCTATCCCGGATGTTATGTTCGTTGTTGATCCACGTAAAGAGCGCATTGCTGTAGCAGAAGCTCGTAAATTGAACATTCCATTAGTAGGTATCGTTGATACAAACTGTGATCCAGATGAAATCGACTATGTAATTCCTGCAAATGATGATGCAATTCGCGCAGTAAAATTATTAACTGCTAAAATGGCGGATGCATTACTTGAAGCAAGACAAGGTGAAGATGAAGTAGCTCCAGCTGAAGTTGCTGCTGAGTAACACACATGTAAGTAACAGGTGATAAGCGGCCAAACCACTTATCACCTTTTTTTGAGACAATGACATTATTTGTACTAGGAGGAATTTATAATGGCAGTTACAGCACAAATGGTAAAAGAATTGCGTGAAAAAACTGGCGCAGGTATGATGGATTGTAAAAAAGCATTAGTTCAAACAGACGGTGATTTAGAAGCAGCAATTGACTTCTTACGTGAAAAAGGTCTTTCTTCTGCTGCTAAAAAAGCAGATCGTATTGCCGCTGAAGGAACTACTTATATCCAAGTTGAAGGAAATAAAGCTGTATTATTAGAAATGAATGCAGAAACAGACTTTGTTGCTAAAAACGAAGCTTTCCAACAATTAGTACAACAAGTAGCTACTCATCTATTAGCAACTGAGCCTGCTTCAGTAGAAGAAGCATTAGCTTCTACTGTTGAAGAAGGTGTAACAGTTGAAAACTTAATTTCTAACGCTGTTGCAAAAATCGGAGAAAAAATTACTCTTCGTCGTTTTGTAGTTGAAACTAAAACAGATGCTGATGCATTTGGTCCTTACTTACACATGGGTGGACGTATTGGTGTTCTTACAGTTCTGGAAGGTTCTACTGATACACAAGCAGCTAAAGATGTTGCGATGCACGTTGCTGCTTTAAACCCTGCTTATATTTCTCGCGATGAAGTATCTGCTGAAGAAGTAGAACATGAGCGCAAAGTATTAACAGAACAAGCACTAAATGAAGGCAAACCAGAAAATATCGTTGCTAAAATGGTTGAAGGCCGTCTTGGTAAATATTTTGAGGACGTTTGCTTACTTGACCAATCTTTCGTTAAAAATCCAGATCAAAAAGTTCGCGTATTTGTTGAATCTACTGGTGGTAACTTAAAATCATTCACTCGTTACGCTGTAGGTGAAGGTATCGAGAAACGTGAAGACAACTTCGCGGAAGAAGTAATGAACCAAGTTAAAGGAAACTAATTCTTAACAATAGAAGTCAGTGTACAACTATCGACAACTTAATTCTGTGAGGAACAATAAGCAGAAGTGATTGGCGTTTTAGTAGGACAGTTACTTAATAAATAAGAATTTAATTTTTTTATCAGAGTGTAAAATTTTTATAAATAACAAAGAACTACTAGGGAGCACGCAATTTGTGTTCCCTATTTTTCAAGATAAAGAGACGGAGGATACCTATGAGCACACCACAATACAAAAGAATCGTTTTAAAACTAAGTGGCGAGGCGTTAGCTGGAGAACAAGGTTTTGGACTATCACCGGCAATTATTAAATCTGTGGCTGAACAAGTTAAAGAAGTAGTAGAACTTGGCGTTGAAGTTGCAGTAGTAGTAGGTGGGGGTAATATTTGGCGAGGAAAAGTTGGTAGTGAAATGGGAATGGACCGTGCTACAGCTGATTATATGGGAATGCTTGCAACAGTAATGAATTCACTTGCTTTGCAAGATTCTTTAGAAAAAGTAGGAATTGAAACTCGAGTTCAAACTTCTATTGAAATGCGCCAAGTTGCAGAACCATACATACGCAGAAGAGCAATTCGTCATTTAGAAAAGAAGCGAGTAGTTATTTTTGCTGCTGGTACAGGAAATCCATACTTCTCAACAGATACAACAGCAGCTCTAAGAGCGGCTGAAATTGAAGCAGACGTAATTCTTATGGCTAAAAATAATGTAGATGGTGTTTATTCAGCAGATCCAAGAACTGATAAAACAGCATTTAAATACGAAGAGCTTTCTTTCCTAGAAGTAATTCAACAAGGGTTACAAGTGATGGATTCAACAGCATCTACATTGTGTATGGACAATGATATTGCACTTATTGTATTCTCAATAATGGATAATGGAAATATTAAAAAGGCTGTTCTTGGAGAAACTATCGGTACAGTCGTTAGGAGGAATTCATAATGCCGAAACAAGTATTGGAACAAACAAAAGATAAAATGGCTAAAACGATTGCAGTTTTTAGTAGAGAACTATCAACTATTCGTGCTGGTCGCGCTAGCGCATCTTTACTTGACAAAATTACTGTAGATTATTATGGTGCACCTACTCCAATCAATCAAATGGCTGGTATTGCTGTTCCTGAAGCTCGCTTAATTACAATTCAACCTTATGATAAAACAATTTTAGGTGATATTGAAAAAGCAATCATGAAATCTGATTTAGGAATTACTCCTACGAATGATGGAACACTTATTCGCATTGCAATTCCTGCGTTAACAGAAGAGCGCCGTAAAGACTTAGTGAAACAAGTTAAAAAAGAAGCAGAAGAAGCAAAGGTAAATATCCGTAATGTACGCCGTGATGGAAACGATGATTTGAAGAAACTAGAGAAATCTGGAGGAATCACGGAAGACGATTTAAGAAACTATACGGAGCAAATTCAAAAGCTTACAGACTCCAATATTGAAAAAATAGATGCTATTACGAAAGAAAAAGAAAAAGAAATTTTGGAAGTTTAACATCAATCAATCCTTTATATTATTTAATGGATTCTGATTCATTAAGCCATTTTGAACTTTTCATATGGAGAGGCGTCCTTTAAAAGGGACGTCTTTTTATTTAAAATAGAAGATTTTTGCTTGTTACTCCATATGAATTTTCTGTTTCTGAATTCATAGAAGTAAAATTTGGAGAAATTTGATATGATAAGATATATATGTTCCGAGTTGGTGTAAAGTGGAGGCTTGAGTATGCTAAAAAAACTTATTCGTAAAAATGAACAAACGATAAGTATTAACTTAACAGAAAGAATAAAGAGAGCTCAACAAGAACAATTGCCGAGTCATATTGCTATCATTATGGACGGAAATGGTAGATGGGCCAAAAAAAGAACCCTACCACGTGTTGCAGGTCACCACGAAGGCATGAAAATAGTAAAGAGAATAACGCGATTTGCCAATGAAATCGGGATTAAAACTTTAACCCTCTATGCTTTTTCAACGGAAAATTGGAAAAGACCAAAATTAGAGGTGGAGTTTTTAATGCGTTTGCCTGAAGAGTTTCTTGGCACATATTTACCAGAACTAATTGAGCAAAATGTTCAAGTGAAAATGATGGGTAACATTGAATCTTTACCAGAACATACGAAAAGAGCAGTCAAAAAGGCGATGGAACAAACCGCACATAATGATGGTCTAATACTCAACTTTGCTTTAAATTATGGTAGCAGGGATGAGATTGTTCAAGCTGTGCGAAACATCGTAAGTGATGTACAGGATGGGAATATTTCAGCTGAAGTTATTTCTGAAAAATTATTAGACAACTATTTAATGACAAAAGATTTATCGGAGCCTGATTTACTCATTCGTACTAGTGGTGAAGTTCGATTAAGTAACTTCATGCTCTGGCAGCTTGCTTATACAGAATTTTGGTTCACGGATACCTTGTGGCCAGATTTTGACGAGGCATGTTTACTTGATGCTATTGAGAGCTATCAAACAAGAAATAGAAGGTATGGCGGCCTTAAGGGGGAAGAAGTTAATTGAAACAACGTATTATC
Organism: Psychrobacillus sp. FJAT-21963; assembly: GCF_001420585.1. Taxonomy (NCBI): domain Bacteria; kingdom Bacillati; phylum Bacillota; class Bacilli; order Caryophanales; family Bacillaceae; genus Psychrobacillus; species Psychrobacillus sp. FJAT-21963. The sequence continues at coordinate 112,463 of NZ_LJIY01000002.1, forward strand.
ACAGGTGCAATAGCAATGGTACTTTTTGTTCCCATCGTACTGTTAGGGGGCCCAATTTTTAATATATTGATTTACGTAATGGCAGTTGTTGGCTTATTTGAACTTTTAAGAATGAAAGGAATTAAGTTATTTTCTATTGCTGGACTAATATCAATTCTACTTTTATTCATATTATTAATTCCTTCCTCTATTGCAACAGATGTGTTTCAAGTTACTGGTCATACAAAAATAGAATGGTTATTTGTTGCAGTATTTGTTCTATTAATTTATACAGTACTTGTTAAAAATAATTTTACCTTTGATGATGCAGCCTTTACGATCATGGCTACATTATATGTAGGAATTGGATTTTATTACTTTATTGAAACTCGAGAAGTTGGTTTAACTTATGTAATCTTTGCATTATTAGTAGTATGGACAACTGATTCGGGTGCGTACTTTACTGGTAGAAAGTTAGGGAAACGGAAACTCTGGCCAGAAATTTCGCCTAATAAAACAGTAGAAGGATTTATTGGGGGAATTATTTGGGCTCTTATTGCTGCGTTTATTCTTCATTGGATTACACCATTAAGTTCATCTTATATAATATTAATAGCTATTACGATAGCTGCTTCCATTTTTGGGCAATTAGGAGACTTAGTAGAATCAGCAATTAAAAGACATTATAATGTAAAAGATTCTGGTAAATTATTGCCGGGACATGGTGGAATATTAGATCGTTTTGACAGTTTACTTTTTGTCATTCCGTTATTGCACTTTTTACATTTTCTATAAGGAGAAGACATTAAATCATGGCAAAAAGAATAAGCTTATTAGGAGCAACAGGTTCTATTGGGTTACAAACATTAGATATTATTAGAGAGCATCCAAGCAAATTCCATTTAGTTTCTTTCTCTGCTGGAAAAAATGTGGAGAAGACAAGGGAAATATTGAAGCAGTTTTCAGTTGAAGTAGTTTCGGTATCACAAGAAGAAGATGCTCGTTTGTTACAAACTGAGTTTCCAAAAGTTCATGTTTTTTATGGAGACGAAGGTCTTGTTCAAGTTGCTGCTAATACAAATGCTGATGTATTAGTGAATGCCGTACTTGGTAGTATTGGATTAAAACCAACTTTAGAAGCCATTAAAAAAGGTATTACAATTGCGATAGCAAACAAAGAAACACTTGTCACAGCTGGTCACCTTGTTATGCAAGCTGCAAGAGAAAAAAATGTTCCGATATTGCCGGTGGATAGTGAACATTCAGCTCTTTTTCAAGCGATGAATGGTGAGCAAAAATCAGAAATCTCTAAGTTAGTCATAACTGCTTCGGGAGGTAGCTTTCGAGATCTTACGCGAGATGAGTTAATAAATGTAACTGTAAAAGATGCATTAAATCATCCGAATTGGTCAATGGGAGCAAAAATTACGATTGATAGTGCCACCATGATGAACAAAGGCTTGGAAGTAATTGAAGCTCATGTATTATTTGATACTTCCTATGATGATATTGAGGTTTTATTACATAGAGAGAGTATTATTCATTCTATGGTGGAGTTTAAAGATACAAGCATTATTGCACAGCTAGGGACACCTGATATGAGAGTTCCTATTCAATATGCGTTATCTTATCCAAATCGTTTGGAGCGTGTGAACGCAAAAAGGTTAAATTTAGCTGAAATAGGTAAGTTACATTTTGAAGAGATGAACTATACTAGATATCATGCTTTAAAACTTGCAATTGAAGCAGGTAGAGCTGGTGGTTCTATGACTACAGTTTTAAACGCCGCAAATGAGGCTGCAGTGGCGTTGTTTTTACAAGAAAAAGTTTCTTTTCTAGCGATCGATGAGTTAATTGAAAGAGCAATGAACGAACATGTGAACATATCAAGTCCAGATTTAGAAACAATTTTACAAGTCGATACTAAAACGAGAAAAACCGTTCAAAACATGATAAAATGAGGAAATAATGTAGGACATGCTGTTTTACTATAAAGGTGGGGTATAATGGAAACGGCCATTGCGTTTATTATAATATTTGGTAGTATTGTTTTTTTTCATGAGCTTGGTCATTTTATTTTTGCAAAAAGAGCAGGAATAATGGTGCGAGAGTTTGCGATTGGAATGGGACCTAAAATTTTTGGTATGACAAAAGGAGAAACACTTTATACAATTCGTTTATTGCCTATAGGTGGGTATGTACGTATGGCTGGAGAAGACATGGACAGTGTGGAACTTCAACCTGGTTATCGATTAGGTATACATCTCAATGAAAACAATGAAATAGATCAAATTGTATTAAACCAAAACAAACAATTCCCTGACATGCTTTTCTTAGAAGTTGAGCGATCTGACTTGTCTAAAGAAATGTTTATAGAAGGATACGATGAGGACGAACGATTAGTTCGTTATAAAGTTTCAAGAAATGCAGTTATTAATGAAAATGGAAATGAAACATTTATAGCCCCATACGATCGTCAATTTGGCTCTAAGTCGGTTGGACAAAGATCAATGGCTATTTTTGCAGGTCCACTTTTCAACTTTATACTATCCTTTTTCATCTTTATAATACTAGGTTTACTGCAAGGGGTTCCTACATATGAACCTATCATAACAACTGTTGTTGCTGATAGTCCTGCAGCTCAGGCTGGAATGAAAGACGGTGACTTAGTAACAGAGATTAATGGAAATCCTATTACTAGTTGGGAAGAGTTGTCTGAAGAAGTAAGAGTTAGTCCAAATGAAAAAATGGATTTTTCTGTAGAACGTAATGGTGAAATTTTAGATTTAACGATTACACCAAACGAAGTAACGACTGGAAAAGAGAAAGTTGGACAAATTGGGGTTCAATATACTAGTCCAATGGAAAAAAATCCGGTTAAAGCAATTGCTTATGGAGCAGAGCAAACATATGATACTACGTTATTAATCTTTTCAGCACTTGGAAATCTTATAACTGGTCAATTTTCAATAGATGATTTGTCAGGACCAGTTGGTATTTATAAAGTTACAGAAACGGTTGCACAATCTGGTGTATATAATTTAATGTACTGGGCAGCTCTTTTAAGTATAAATTTAGGTATCATGAATTTATTACCGTTACCTGCGCTAGATGGGGGTCGACTATTATTTTTCTTATTCGAAGCAATTCGAGGCAAACCTGTCGACAAGCAAAAAGAAGGGATGATTCACTTTGTTGGAATCATGCTTTTAATGGTGCTTATGGTAGTTGTAACGTGGAATGATATACAGCGTTTCTTCTTTTAAGCTTTATTATTAGACGGCTTCATATGGGCCAATTGATTTAACATCTTTGAGAAGGGAAAGTTCGATCATTTGAACTTTCCTTTCTTTTTCTGTTAGGCAGATAACTGCTAGATATATTTTAAGCCTCGGGTGGATGTCACACTATTCCAAGGCGATTTATAGGAGGGAGTCAATATGATGCAAGATGGCATAGCAAGAATGCACATATTGTTACAACAGCTTGATTTAACGGAAGATTCTTTCGTTAAACATTTTGAAAATGCATCTATCTCTAGATTTACTGTACATAAAAAAGTAAGACAATGGCATTTTCACATTCATTGTTCTGCTATTCTACCGATAGATATTTTTACTATCTTCAGACAAAGATTAGAAGAGAAATTTACAGGTATTGCAAGTGTTCATTTGACAATTGAAAGTGAAAATTCAATAGTTTCGGATACCCAGATTAAAGATTATTGGATGGTTGTCATGAAAGAATTAAGTGATATGGCACCGCCTCTTAAAGATTGTTTACTTCAGCAACAACCAGAGTGGAACGGACAAATGATCCAACTTACTTGTGGCCAAGAACTTGAACTACGTACATTAAAAAGAAAATATGTAGATCAATTAGCGGAAACATACGTTAACTTTGGATTTCCTAAAATGGCTATAGACTTTAAATTAGTAGAAGATACTCAAGCATTAGCTGAGGCACAGTTAGCATTTTTAGAACAGCGAAAATTAGAAGAAGAAGAACTTGGAAAAAAAGCTCTAGTTGATTTACAGAAAAGAGAGCAGGATCGTCAGGAAAATGGTGCAGATGGAGCGGCAGATGGTCCCTTCCAGCTCGGTATTCCACTTAAAAAGGAAGAACCGATCATGGATATTCGCCAGATTCAAGATGAGGAACGCAGAGTAACGATCGAGGGATTTGTTTTTGATGTAGAAGTAAAAGAGTTACGAAGTGGAAGATCACTGTTGACAGCAAAAGTGACAGATTATACCGATTCCATCCTAGTAAAAATGTTCTCTCGTGACAAAGAGGATGCTCAAATGATGGAACGATTGAAAAAGGGCATGTGGATTAAAGTTCGAGGATCAGTTCAGAACGATACCTTCGTAAGAGATTTAATCATTATGGCACAAGATATGTCTGAAATTAATCCTGTTGTGCGATTGGATACGGCACAAGAAAAAAGAGTCGAATTGCACTTACATACCCCTATGAGCCAAATGGATGCTGTTTCATCCGTTTCTGCGTTAGTATCTCAAGCCGCCAAATGGGGGCATAAAGCTATTGCAATTACAGATCATGCGAATGTTCAGTCCTTTCCGGAAGCGTATGCTGCGGGAAAAAAGAATGGGATTAAAATTTTATATGGTTTAGAAGCTAATTTAGTTCATGATGGCGTTCCGATTGCTTATGACGAACAACATATAGCGCTAGAAGATGCAACTTATATTGTATTTGATGTGGAGACTACGGGTTTGTCAGCTAATTATGATAAAATCATCGAATTAGCTGCGGTTAAAATGAAAAACGGTGAGATAATTGATAAGTTTGAGCGATTTGTTAATCCACATCACCCTTTATCTGCTACTACAATCGAACTTACTGGAATTACGGATGATATGGTTAGGAATGCTCCGGAAATCGAAGATGTTATTAGAGATTTTTATGAATTTATAGGGAATGGAATAATAGTAGCGCATAATGCCTCATTTGATATGGGCTTCTTATATGAAGGGTATCGTAAATGTGGCATTGATCACTTTACTCATCCTGTAATCGATACATTAGAACTAGCAAGATTCTTACATCCAGAGTTAAAAACACATAGACTAGGATCCTTGGCTAAAAAATTTAATATAGAGTTAACTCAGGCGCATAGAGCTATATTTGACTGTGAAGCTACTGGATATTTACTTATGCATCTATTGAAGGAATCGGAAGAAAAAAAGATTCAGTATCATGATGATTTCAACAAACACATCGGTCAAGGGGATTCCTACAAAAGAGCGAGACCATCGCATTGTACAATTCTAGCGGTGAATGATGAAGGTTTGAAAAACTTATTTAAATTAGTCTCTCTTTCTCACATCTCTACTTTTTACAGAGTTCCTCGGATTACTCGTTCTACTCTTCAAAAACACCGTGCTGGACTTATCATCGGTTCCGGTTGTGATAGAGGAGAAGTATTTGAGGGCCTAATGCAAAAACCTTTAGAGCAAGTAGAAGACATTGCAAAATTCTATGATTATTTAGAAATTCATCCGAAAGAAGTTTATTCTCATTTACTAGAATTAGAATTAGTAAGAGATGAGTGGAATTTAGAAGATATTATTCGAAAGATGATAAAGCTAGGGAAAAAACTTAATTTACCGGTTGTTGCTACAGGTAATGTCCATTATTTAAATGAAAATGATGCTATTTTTAGAAAAATACTTGTAAACTCACAAGGTGGAGCAAATCCGCTAAACCGTCATGAGCTACCTAAAGTCCATTTTCGTACTACAAATGAAATGCTAGATGCATTTTCATTTTTAGGTGAAGAGCTAGCGAAAGAAATCGTTGTAACCAATCCACAAAAAATTGCCGATTCTATTGAAGATATAAAACCTATTAAGGATGACTTATATACACCTAAAATAGAAGGAGCAGATGAAGAAGTTAGATCACTTACGTATGCTAAAGGTAGAGAAATCTATGGGGAAGACCTACCTGAAATTGTGGAAGCAAGAATTGAAAAAGAATTAACTTCTATTATTGGGCACGGATTTGCGGTTATTTATTTAATTTCACATAAACTAGTTAAAAAATCGCTGGATGATGGTTATTTAGTTGGTTCCCGAGGATCGGTTGGTTCCTCATTAGTAGCAACGCTTACAGAGATAACGGAAGTGAACCCATTACCACCACACTATGTGTGTCCTAACTGTAAGCATTCTGAGTTTTTCCAAGATGGTTCAGTAGGGTCAGGATTTGACTTGCCAAACAAAAACTGTGAAAAATGTGATACTCCGTATGTAAAGGATGGACAAGACATTCCTTTCGAAACTTTTCTTGGCTTTAAAGGAGACAAAGTTCCTGATATCGATTTAAATTTTAGTGGAGAATATCAACCACAGGCACATAATTATACGAAAGTATTATTTGGAGAAGATAATGTTTTTAGAGCAGGTACTATTGGTACTGTTGCTGAAAAAACGGCGTATGGATATGTCCGTGGGTATACAAATGATAATAATATGACTTTACGCGGAGCAGAAGTGGATCGATTAGTACAAGGATGTACGGGAGTTAAACGTACAACAGGGCAACATCCTGGGGGAATAATTGTAGTACCTGATTATATGGATATTTTTGATTTTTCTCCTATACAGTTCCCAGCAGATGCACAGGATTCTGAATGGAAAACAACACATTTTGACTTTCACTCCATTCATGATAACTTATTAAAACTTGATATTCTTGGACATGACGATCCTACTGTTATTCGTATGCTACAAGATTTATCTGGAATTGATCCTAAAACAATTCCTACAGATGATCCTGAAGTGATGAAAATCTTTAGCGGAACTGAAACTCTCGGAGTTACGCAAGAACAAATAGATTGTAAAACTGGTACACTCGGGATTCCCGAATTTGGTACTCGATTTGTTCGACAAATGTTAGAAGAAACGAAGCCGTCTACTTTCTCAGAGCTTGTTCAAATTTCAGGTCTCTCACATGGTACAGATGTATGGCTAGGAAATGCACAGGAACTGATTCAAGATGGAACTTGTCAGCTTTCGGACGTTATAGGTTGTCGTGATGATATTATGGTTTATTTAATTTACCAAGGTCTAGAACCTTCGTTAGCATTTAAAATAATGGAATCGGTTCGTAAAGGGAAAGGCTTAACTCCAGAGTTTGAATCAGAGATGAAAAAAGAGGGAGTTCCTAATTGGTATATTGAATCTTGTAAAAAGATAAAATACATGTTCCCAAAAGCCCATGCGGCTGCATATGTATTAATGGCTGTGCGTATTGCATATTTCAAAGTGCATTTTCCCATACTATATTACGCGGCGTATTTAACTGTTCGTGCTTCTGATTTTGATTTGATATCCATGATTAATGGTTCCCAAACAATCCGAGCAAAATTAGAAGAAATAAATGGAAAAGGCTTGGATGCATCTCCTAAAGAAAAGAGTTTAGCAACCGTACTTGAAATCGGACTTGAAATGTCAGAACGTGGTATTCGTTTGCAAAAAGTGGACTTATATAAATCAAAAGCAAGTGAATTTACAATTGAAGGAAATACGCTTATACCACCATTTAATGCTATTCCAGGATTAGGAACCAATGTTGCATTCCAAATTGTTAAAGCTAGACAAGATGGAGAGTTTTTGTCTAAAGAGGATCTACAACAAAGAGGTAAAGTTTCCAAAACAATTATTGAATACATGGATGCAATGGGTTGTTTAGATGGTCTTCCAGATGCAAACCAGCTTTCTTTGTTTTAAAATGAATCGGGTTAATTTTCCTTTGAAAGTCACCGCTTCAATGCTTCCACTTTTGTTCTCAATTTGCATGAATTTGAGTAGTATGGTAATATAAAACTACCAATGTTTCATAGTTCTGTGACGAAAGAGTGGGATTTCCCGCTCTTTTCTGTTGTTATATAGAAAATATTGTTATATAGGAGGTATGTATGAGTAATATAACAAGTAAAATTGAAGAGCTTGTAACCCCGATTTTACAGGAGTTGAACTTAGAGCTTGTAGATATTGAATATGTCAAAGAAGGTCGCGATTGGTTTTTACGAGTATATATTGATACACCAGCTGGTGGAATTGATATCGAGCAATGTGCTCAAGTTAGTGAAAAGCTTAGTGAAAAATTAGATGTCGTGGATCCAATTAAAGAAAACTACTTTTTAGAAGTCTCATCACCAGGTGCAGAACGTCCATTGAAAAAAGATGCAGATTTTCTAAAAGCTGTCGGAAAATATGTTTATATTAAAACGTATGAGCCTGTAAATGGTGCAAAAGAATTTGAAGGGACATTACTTTCTTATTCAGATGATGAAGGTGCTTTAATTGAAGTGCGTGTGAAAACTAGAAGAGTTAAAATTCAAATTGATAAAGAGAAAATTGCGCTTGCTCGTTTAGCAATCGATTTCTCTGCATAATGTATATTGAGGAGTGATAGCTATGAGTAGTGATTTATTAGATGCGCTAACTGCGCTCGAACAACAAAAAGGAATTTCCAGAGATGTATTAATAGAAGCAATTGAAGCTGCATTAGTGACAGCTTATAAAAGAAATTTCAATCAAGCGCAAAATGTTCGTGTAGACATAAATTTAGCAACAGGTACTATGCTTGTGTATTCAAGAAAAGATGTAGTAGAAGAAGTAGAAGATGATCGTTTACAAATTTCTCTAGATGATGCAAGAGCTATTAACCCACACTATATAGTGGGGGATGTAGTAGAGGAAGAAGTAACACCTCGTAATTTTGGACGTATCGCAGCACAAACAGCTAAACAAGTTGTAACACAAAGAGTTCGTGAAGCGGAACGTGGTCTCATCTATGAAGAATATGTGGATCGTGAAGATGATATTGTCAATGGTATCGTTGAACGCTTAGATGCACGCAATATCTATGTTGGCTTGGGTAAAGTGGAAGCTGTATTACCAGTGAATGAACAAATTCAAACTGAAACGTATCGTCCACATGATCGTATTAAAGTTTATATTACAAAAGTAGAGCGCACAACTCGCGGTCCACAAGTATTTGTATCTAGAACGCATCCAGGTTTACTTCGTCGTTTATTTGAAATGGAAGTACCTGAGATATTTGAAGGAATTGTAGAAATTAAATCGATTGCTCGTGAAGCAGGAGATCGTTCAAAAATTTCTGTATTTGCTCACAATGATGAAATTGATCCAGTTGGTTCTTGTGTTGGAGCAAAGGGTGCACGTGTACAAACAATAGTGAACGAGTTAAGCGGAGAAAAGATTGATATCGTAGAATGGTCAGAAGATCCAGTTGTCTTTGTTGCAAATGCACTTAGTCCATCCAAAGTGTTAGATGTACAAGTAAATGAGGAAGAAAAATCTACAACTGTTGTTGTACCTGATTATCAACTTTCTCTTGCAATTGGTAAAAGAGGGCAAAATGCACGTCTAGCTGCAAAACTAACTGGTTGGAAAATTGATATTAAAAGTGAAACGGACGCAAGAGAATTAGGTATTTATCCGAATGAGAATTCTCCTGAAGTTATTTTAGAAACTCTAGACGATGAAATGGATGACTTTGACTTCTATAAAGACGAAGAGTAAGCAAGGATGGTGAGTTTGGATGGCAGTTCAAAAGAAAATTCCATTGCGCAAATGTGTTGCTACAGGCGAAATGTATCCTAAAAAAGAGATGATTCGCATCGTCCGATCAAAAGAAGGAGAAGTTTCTGTCGATCTGACTGGTAAAAAGTCAGGAAGAGGCGCATACGTTTCAAAAACGATTGAAGCGGTAAATCAAGCTAAAAAGAAAAACTCCTTAGGTAATCATTTAGAAGCACCTATACCAAATGAAATTTATGATGAGTTAATCGTCATAATTGAAAGAGAAAAATTAAAATGACAGTAGAGCAACAAATAACACAATTATTAGGACTTGCAACAAGAGCGAGAAAAACTATTTCTGGTGAAGAATTAGTAGTTAAAGAAATAAGAAGCAAAAAAGCGAAGCTAGTCTTACTGGCTTCAGATGCTTCTCAAAATACTGCAAAAAAAATTAATGATAAATGTGCATCTTTTAACGTTGAGCTGCATGTCTTTGGAGACCGGCACGATCTCGGACATGCGACGGGAAAAGAGGCCAGAGTGGCAATAGCCATTATGGATGACGGTTTCGCCAAAAAACTGTCCGGCCTTCTCAACGAATATAACCGGGGGTGAGCTAATGACTAAAATCAGAGTTCATGAGTACGCGAAACAAATAGAAAAATCTAGTAAAGAAGTTATCGAGCAATTAGGAAAGCTTAATATACAAGTAGCTAACCATATGTCAATGCTTGAAGGAGACGCTGTAAAAAAATTAGATAGTGTTTACAAAAAATCAACAGAAACTACTAAAAACACTGCTCAATCAACACCACAGACTTCTACAAAATCACAACAAGTAGGACAAAGCAATCGTCCATCAAATCAAGGACAATCAAGACCATCAAATCAAGGACAATCAAAACCAACAGGGCAAGGTCAATCAAAGCCTTCAAACCAAGGTTCTAGACCTTCGAATCAAGGTCAATCAAGACCATCAAATCAAGGGCAATCAAGACCATCAAATCAAGGGCAAGCTAGACCTTCTAACCAAGGACAATCTTCCCAAGGAAATACTTCCCAAGGAAATACTTCCCAAGGATCAAACAATTATTCGAAAGATAAAAAACCTTTCAATAATAATCGTCCAGGAGGGCAAAACAGACCAGGTGGACAAAATCGACCAGGTCAAAAATTTCAAAAGAGAAGAAAAGGACCTACTACTCCTGTTCAACCACCAGTACCAAGAAAAGAAAGAGAACTCCCTGAAAAAATTACATTCACTGAGTCATTAACAGTAACAGAGCTAGCGAAAAAATTAGGTCGTGAACCATCTGAAATTATTAAAAAACTGTTTTTACTTGGAGTAATGGCAACAATTAACCAGGAACTTGACAAGGATGCAATTGAATTAATATGTGCAGACTATGGTGTAGAAGTGGAAGAAGAAATCAAAATCGATATCACTGATTTAGAAGTGCATTTCGAATCGACAGAAGATGATGAAGCTAACCTGAAGGAACGTCCTCCAGTAGTTACAATCATGGGACACGTTGACCACGGTAAAACAACTTTACTTGATTCCATTCGTCATACAAAGGTTACTGCTGGTGAAGCAGGTGGAATTACTCAACATATTGGAGCATATCAAATCGTTGATAATGGTAAAAAGATCACGTTCCTTGATACTCCTGGACATGCAGCCTTTACAACAATGCGTGCTCGTGGTGCTAAAGTGACTGATATTACCATTCTTGTAGTTGCTGCTGATGATGGTGTAATGCCTCAAACAGTCGAAGCGATTAATCATGCAAAAGCAGCCGAAGTACCAATTATTGTTGCTGTAAACAAAATGGATAAACCATCAGCTAATCCTGACCGTGTAATGCAAGAGTTAACTGAGCATGGATTAGTACCAGAAGCATGGGGTGGAGAAACAATTTTCGTACCAATTTCTGCTTTAAAAGGGGAAGGTATCGACAACCTTCTTGAAATGGTATTACTTGTTTCAGAAGTAGCAGAATTAAAAGCAAATCCAAAACGCCTAGCACTTGGTACAGTTATCGAAGCACAGCTAGATAAAGGTAGAGGTTCAGTTGCAACATTATTAGTTCAAGATGGAACTTTACGAATAGGTGACCCAATTGTAGTAGGTCATGCATATGGGCGTGTTCGTGCTATGGTTAATGATTTAGGACGTCGTGTAAAAGAAGCTGGCCCATCAACGCCAGTGGAAATCACTGGATTAAATGAAGTGCCACAAGCAGGGGATAGATTCGTCGTATTTGAAGATGAAAAAACTGCTCGTCAAGTAGGGGAAACTCGTGCATCACAAGCTCAAGTTAACCAACGTTCTGAAAAAACCCGTGTAACATTAGATAATTTGTTTGATCAAATGAAACAAGGGGAAATGAAAGAATTAAACATTATTGTTAAAGCAGACGTTCAAGGTACTGTAGAGGCAATGGCTGCTTCCTTGATGAAAATTGAAGTAGCAGGTGTAAATGTTCGAATCATTCACACTGGGGCAGGAGCGATTACTGAGTCGGATGTAACATTAGCAGCTGCTTCTAATGCTATCGTTATTGGGTTTAATGTTCGTCCTGATGTGAATGCAAAACGAGCAGCAGACCAAGAAGGCGTAGATATTCGTTTACACCGAGTTATTTATAAAGTAATTGAAGAGATTGAGTCTGCTATGAAAGGACTTTTAGATCCTGAATTCCAAGAAAAAATTATTGGTCAAGCAGAAGTACGTGAAACGTTCAAGGTTTCTAAAGTAGGAACAATTGCAGGGTCTTACGTAACGGAAGGTAAAATTTCAAGAGACAGCGGTGTTCGTATTATCCGTGATTCTATCGTTATCTTTGAGGGTGAATTAGATACGTTAAAACGTTTCAAAGACGATGCAAAAGAAGTTGCAAAAGGCTATGAATGTGGTATAACGATTAAAAACTTTAATGATATTAAAGAAAACGACATTATTGAAGCATTTATCATGGAAGAGATTAAACGATAATGATTGTATATGCAGAGTGTGAATACATCATTTCTACTGCACATTCCTTAAAAGAAAAAAGAGCCGTTCTTCAACGAATGCTCACAAGAACAAAACAAAAATTTAATGTTTCTATTGGAGAGTTGGATCATCAGGATGTATGGCAGAGAACATGTATTGGTATAGTGACTGTTGCCTCAGATAAAGTAGCAGCAGAGCGTGAACTAATGCATGCCATCCGCTATCTTGATTCTAACCCTGAGTGGGAACGTATTGAATTAAGAAAAGAATATTTATAATCAGAATATGAGGTGTAGCGATCATGTCTATGCGCGCAAACCGAGTTGCTGAACAAATGAAAAAAGAGTTAGGCGAAATTATTGTCCGAAAACTTAAAGATCCTCGTATCGGTTTTGTTACTGTAACGGATGTAGAAGTTACGGGAGATCTTCAACAAGCGACAATTTATTTAACTGTTCTTGGCGGAGAAACAAAACGTGATGATACTTTAAAAGCTTTAGAAAAAGCAAAAGGATTTATTCGCTCCGAAATTGGACATAGAATAAGACTTCGAATTACGCCAGAGCTACTATTTAAATTTGATGAATCTGCAGCTTATGGAAATCGTATTGATGATTTATTACGAGAAATTAACAAATCATCAGAAGAATAAAAAAACAAGAGAAGTCTGCTTACTATAACAAGCAGACTTTTTTGTTGTAAATTATTGTTATAAGAGGTGAAAAGATGTATGAAGGTATACTTCCGTTATGGAAGGAAAAGGGGATGACTTCCCATGATTGTGTATTTAAACTGCGAAAAATATTAAAAATGAAAAGAATTGGACACACAGGTACGCTTGATCCAAGTGTCGAAGGTGTATTACCAATTTGTCTAGGTCAGGCTACTAAAGTTTCTGAATATATTATGGAGCAAGGAAAAACTTATATTGCCACAGTCAGTATTGGAGCTTCTACTACAACTGAGGATGCCGATGGTGAAATTGTTCACCACGATCAAACCGATAAACATTTTACTCGTGAACAAATTTTACACGTTCTGGATCAATTGACAGGTGAAATTGTTCAAACCCCACCCATGTATTCAGCAGTAAAAGTAAATGGGAAAAAGTTATATGAGTATGCAAGAGAAGGAAAAGAAGTCGAACGTCCAAGTAGAAAAGTTTCCATTTACCAATTAAATCTATTAGATGAAACAAAGGATTTCATCGGTGAAAATGTTTCCTTTTCAATTGAAATAAGTTGCAGTAAAGGTACGTATATTCGGACGCTTGCGGTGCAAATTGGTGAGCTATTAGGGTACCCTGCACATATGTCTTCTTTAGTTCGGACTGCTTCAGGGAGCTTTACAAAAGAGCAATGTCTAACATTATCAGAGGTAGAAATTGCTAAGGATGACGAGCGGTTAAATGATTTTATGTTTCCGATAAAATATGCTTTGCAAAGTTGGCCAAGTATTGAGATTACAGCAGAAGTAGAAAAAAGTATAGAAAATGGACAGGTGATTAAAGCACATTCACTCCTTGAAAAAGATGAAAAAATTGTATATACGCAAAATTCGGTACCTAGAGCAGTTTATGTAAAGCATCCAACAAAAAATGGTATGATGAAACCGGAGAAAATGTTTTCAACGGAAAAAGGAGATTAATATGGAAGTACATCACTTATCTTACCCAAATCATTTATTTGAGAATTTAAACAAGGATAGCTTCTCTTTAGCTATAGGTTTTTTTGATGGAGTACATAGAGGGCATCAAGCAGTTATTCAAGAAGCATACAAAAAGGCTAAAGAGCTTCATATCAAAACTGCTGTGATGACCTTCGATCCTCATCCATCTTTAGTGCTTGGTAAAAGTAAAGAACAAGTATTTTATATTACTCCATTGGAGCAGAAAATAGAAATTCTAAAAAAACTAGACGTAGATACTTTATTTGTAGTTCGTTTTACTTCCGATTTTGCTAAGTTAACCCCAGCTGAATTTATTGAAGCTTTTATCAAAAAAGCAAATGTAAAGCATGTGACAGCTGGTTTTGATTTTACATTTGGAGCTTATGGTAAAGGGACTATGAAAGAAATGGATTTACTTGCTGAAGGAAAGTATTCTGTCTCAGTTGTCGATAAACAAGAAATGAATGAAGAGAAAATCAGTTCTACTCGAATTAGAGCTAATCTTAAAGCGGGTAACGTAGGAGAAGTTAAAGAACTTTTAGGTCGTCCTTTTACACTTTCGGGGGTAGTTATTCACGGAGATAAAAGAGGAAGAACGATTAATTTTCCAACTGCAAATGTACAACCAATAGAAGGCCAATATACGCCTGCAACGGGTGTCTACGCTGTGAAAATTAGAGTACAGGAAAATTGGTTTGAAGGTGTATGCAATGTTGGATATAAACCAACTTTTAACAATCCAGATGATAAAAAACTTTCGATTGAAGTACATATTATAGATTTCGATAAGTCTATTTATGGAGAAGAAGTCGATGTACATTGGTACAAGAGAATACGTTCAGAAAAGAAATTTAATGGCATAGAGGAATTAAAAGAACAGATTGCCAAAGATAAATTAGTTGCTATAAATTTTTTTAAAGAAAACGTATAAGTTGATTCTCATTCATTCCTATGGTATATTTTAAAAGTACAAAACTGTACTTAACCATTCCTTGGCTTTTTCGATTCTCCAACGATTGCTCAGGAACTGGGGATACTATGAAATTTTAGGAGGAAAATAACATGGCAATTACACAAGAACGCAAAAATGAACTTATCGCTGAGTTCAGAACTCACGAAAGTGACACTGGATCTGCTGATATTCAAATCGCAATTCTTACAGAAGAAATTAATTCTTTAAACGAACATTTGCGTACACATAAGAAAGATCATCATTCACGTCGTGGTCTTTTCAAAATGGTTGGACGTCGCCGTAACTTGTTAAAATACTTACGTGAAAACGAAGTACAACGTTACCGCGAGTTAATCGCTAAACTTGGTTTACGTCGATAATTATAACATGGAAGAAAGCGGGATTATTTTCCCCTTTTAGATTGTGACAAAAGTTTGTTGAAGTTTTTACTTCAGACTGGCTTGAAAACGCTTGTCAGTCTAGGCGCGCCAGCATGAGGCGGAAGTGAATTGAACTAATGGTTCATGAGCTTACAACGATATGCAAGGAACGAAGAATGAAAGCGTTTGTCATCAGTCTGAAAGCGGGATTCGTCCCGCTTTTTCTTTTGCATAAAATACTTCGCATAGTTTCGATATTTTTGATACACTACTTATGATACATATACTTTTATATGCCCTGTATAAGGAGTTTTTTTTAAGTTGAGAGGAGTTCTGATTAAATGAGTGAAAAGAAAGTGTTTACGTACGAATGGGCTGGCCGTACATTGCAAGTGGAAATAGGACAACTTGCAAAACAAGCAAACGGTGCAGTTTTAGTAAGATATGGTGATACAAGCGTATTATCAGTAGCAACTGCTTCAAAGAATCCTAAGAATCTGGATTTCTTCCCATTGACAGTTAATTATGAAGAAAAATTATATGCTGTTGGTAAGATTCCTGGTGGATTTATTAAACGTGAAGGACGCCCTTCTGAAAGAGCAATTTTAACTAGTCGTTTAATTGACCGTCCAATTCGTCCTTTATTCCCAGATGGATTTCGTAATGAAGTTCAAGTAATTTCAATGGTTATGTCTGTCGATCAAAACTGCTCATCAGAGATGGCGGCAATGCTCGGTTCCTCTTTAGCACTTAGCGTATCGGATATTCCATTCGATGGACCAATAGCTGGAGTTCAAGTAGGTTTAATTGGTGATGAATTTTTCATTAATCCAACTGTTGAACAAATGGAAAAAAGTATATTAGATTTAACTGTCGCAGGTACAAAAGATGCGATAAACATGGTAGAAGCAGGAGCGAAAGAAGTTTCTGAAGAAGTTGTGTTAGAAGCAATTATGTTTGGTCACAGTGAAATTATAAAACTAATCGAATTCCAAGAAAAAGTTGTTGCAGAGATAGGTAAAGAGAAAAAAGAAATTCCTCTTTTTGAATTGGATAAAGAACTTTTTGTAGAAGTAAAAGAAATTTGTGAAGCAAAACTTGTACAAGCAATACAAGTGCAAGAAAAACACGCTCGTGAAGATGCTATTACAGAAGTAAAAAATGAAGTATTAGATCAATATACAGAAAAAGAAGCATCGGAAGAAACTTTAAAACAAGTTCGCGAAATTTTAGATGCGATGGTTAAAGAAGAAGTTCGTCGCTTAATAACAGAAGATAAAATTCGTCCAGATGGTCGTGGAGTAGCTGAAATTCGTCCTCTATCTTCTGAAGTAGGAATTTTACCTAGAACACATGGTTCAGGATTGTTCACTCGTGGACAAACACAAGCTTTGAGTATTTGTACTTTAGGACCGCTTGGCGATGTACAAATTATCGATGGACTTGGTTTAGAGGAATCAAAACGTTTCATGCATCATTATAATTTCCCGCAATTTAGTGTTGGTGAAACTGGACCGATTCGTGCTCCAGGTCGTCGTGAAATTGGACATGGCGCTTTAGGCGAACGAGCTTTAGAAGCAGTGATTCCAGATGAAAATGATTTCCCATATACACTTCGATTAGTGGCAGAAGTATTAGAATCAAATGGTTCTACATCACAAGCAAGTATTTGTGCTTCTACACTTGCAATGATGGATGCTGGGGTACCTCTTAAAGCACCAGTTGCAGGTATTGCGATGGGTCTTGTCAAAAAAGGCGAGAACTATACAATTTTAACGGATATTCAAGGTATGGAAGATCATCTTGGAGATATGGACTTTAAAGTAGCAGGAACATCTAAAGGTATTACTGCGCTTCAAATGGATATCAAAATTGAGGGTCTATCTAGAACCATTTTAGAAGAAGCTCTTGAACAAGCTAAAATTGGACGTATGCAGATTTTAGAAAGCATGCTTTCTACTATTAGTGAACCTCGTGAAAAGCTTTCTAAATATGCACCTAAAATTTCTGTTATTAAAATTAACCCTGATAAAATCCGTGATGTAATTGGACCAGGTGGTAAACAAATTAATAAAATCATTGATGAAACTGGGGTAAAAATTGATACAGAGCAAGATGGTACAATTTATATTGCTTCAGCAGACGAAGATATGATTGCTCGTGCAAGAGAAATTATAGAGAATATTGTTCGAGTTGCACAAGTTGGTGAATACTATTTAGGTAAAGTGAAACGTATTGAAAAATTCGGTGCTTTCCTAGAAATATTCAGCGGAAAAGATGGATTACTTCATATTTCGGAAATTCAAGAAGAACGTACGAAGAATGTGGAAGATGTCTTAAAAATTGGCGATGAGCTTTTAGTAAAAGTTATAGAAATCGACAACCAAGGCCGTGTAAATCTCTCTAGAAAAGTAGTAATAAAAGAAGAAAAAGAACGTGCAGAACAAAAAGAACAGTAATGAAGTAAGAAAGGTTTCCAATATCAGCAGTAAGTAAATGGATATCCACAGGAGGCAGTTCTTTAGTCACTGTGGGAATTCCGTTAGATCTCGAGCAGACTTGGAGGCTTGACAGATAATAAGTAGAAGAGTATAAAACGTTCCAACACAAAAGGTTGACCGTAGTTAAGTTTCTACGGCAACCTTTTTGAATGTTTGAATAATATAAATAGGGGTGTTGTTAATTTGATTAATAAAATTACTTGTGAAAATGGACTTCGTATTGTTTCTGAACATATTCCACATGTACGCTCTGTTGCTGTTGGGATATGGGTACAGGCAGGTTCGAGAAATGAACTGCCAGAAGAAAACGGGCTAACTCACTTTATTGAACATATGCTATTTAAAGGTACATCTTCAAGATCTGCAAAACAAATTGCAGAAGAATTTGATCGAATCGGCGGTAACATAAATGCATTTACATCTAAAGAAAATACTTGCTACTATGCAAAGGTATTGAATCACCATGCGACGCATGCAGTAGAAATACTTGCCGATATGTTTTTTAATTCTACTTTTGACTCAAATGAAATCGATAAAGAAAGACAGGTAGTTCTTGAAGAAATAAATATGGTGGAAGATACACCTGATGATATTGTTCATGAATATTTATGGAGAGCTATGTACGAAGACAATCCTTTAGGTTCACCAATATTAGGGACAGAAGAGACTTTAAACAGCTTTACAAAAGAATCTATTTTATCCTATATGAAAAAACATTATATACCTGAAAATATTGTCGTTTCCGTAGCAGGTGACATACAAGAGGGATTATTAGAATATATTGAATCGCTATTTGGACATTTTAAGGGTGTAAACTCACAAGTTGCAACGCTAGAAATACCAAAGCTCAAAGCTACTTATACAGAAAATTCCAAAGAAACGGAGCAAGCACATATTTGTTTAGCTTATCCTGCTTTAAGTGTAAAAGCGGACAATATTTATAGTCTCGTTGTATTGAATAATATTTTGGGAGGCAGTATGTCCTCTAGACTTTTCCAGGATATCCGTGAGGATAAAGGGCTTGCTTATTCAATCTACTCTTACCATTCTGCATACGAAGATACTGGAGTACTTGCAATATATGGTGGAACTTCTAGTAATCAATTAACGGAATTAAAGAATTGCATTTTCGATACAATTCAAACAATTGTAAAGAATGGAATGACGGAGACTGAGGTTACAAATTCAAAAGAGCAATTAAAAGGAAACTTACTACTTGGTTTAGAAAGTACAAATTCACGAATGAGTAGGAATGGAAAAAATGAGCTCCTTTTTGGAAAACATCGTTCCTTAGATGAAGTGAGTGAAACAATTGATGAAGTAACACTGGATTCGGTCCAAGAGCTTGCAAAAGAAATATTTGCCCATGAGCCGGCTATTTCTATAATAATGCCTAAAAAAGTCGATTAGATATCGACTTTTTTTCTTGCTTTATTTCATCCAATCAGGTCCTTTTTTCTATTCACTTTGTTTAAGGAAAAGGCATATACATAAGTAGAAGTATAAGGGGGAGGGAAAAGGTTGTTACTTTCGGAACTTGCTGAAAAAGAGCTTATCCAAGTAAAAGACGGTGCAAGATATGGAAGACTTGCTAACACCGAGTTACTTTTTGATCCAACTACGGGGAAGATTCAAGGATTTGAGGTATATCAAAAGTCAGCTTCTTTTTTTCAAGGAAATAAAGCAAATAAGAAAAAAGAATTTATTTCGTGGGAAGAAATTATTCTAATAGGGAAAGACCGTATTTTGTTTAATGAAGCAGATTCTTTAAATGATTCAAGTGGTTATTATGAACAATAAGTTAGCAATCATAGGTACCGATGATCGGTTACAGTACCTCAAAGATGAATTATCCGAGAATTTAGAAGTTAAATTATTTTCAACGATGGTTTGGAATGATGAGGTTGAGAACGCAATACACGATTTCCAACCGAATATTGTATTCATGCCCATCCAAGCTATGAAGATGGAGCGTCCTTTCGCTTTACCAAGTACATGCGAATTACTTTTTGTTGGTAAGAAATACGAAGAAATAGAGGATGCATGTAACGAGAATAATAGAAAAGTATTTTACTATTTAGAAGACGAACCGTGGATTTGGGATAATGCAAATCTTACCGCTGAAGGGTTTATTAATTATTTTTATTTAAATGAAAAGCAGTCTGTGTACAACAAAAGGTTTATCATAACTGGTTATGGAAGGGTCGGAAAAAGGCTAGCATATGCACTACATCATTTAGGAGCAAAAGTAATCATATCTGTACGCTCCGAGAATCAATTGTTTGAAGCAAAAAGTTATGGATATGAAATTGAAGCATTAGATTATGTAATTGAAAAATTAAAAGATCCAACAGTTTATTTAGTTAATACAATACCTTCCAAATGGTTAAGTAATGAAGATACAATATTTTTTAATAAAATTATTGATCTTGCATCAAAGCCAGGATGCTTATTAGATTCAAGTGAAAATATTCCAGAAAATTATGCAAACCCAACAAGTCTGCCAGGGATGTATTTTCCTCAAGATGCAGGAAATTTATTAGCTAGGTCTGTTCGAACTCAATTGGCTTTACTAGAGGGGGATAATTTGTGTTAAATGGTCTTAGAATAGGTCTTGGAATAACCGCTTCTCATTGTACTTATGAGGAAGTCATTCCAATGATTAATCAATTTACAGAAAAAGGTGCAACTGTTGTTCCTATTATTACGTATTCTGTTTTAACAGCAGCTACTCGTTTTGGAACAGGTGAAGAATGGATTGAAAAAATAGAAAAAGCAAGTGGAAGTAAAGTAGTTTCTAAAATTGTGGAAGCAGAGCCTTTTGGACCGACAAATCCATTAGACTGCATGGTTATTGCACCGATGACTGGTAATTCAATTAGTAAGCTTGCCAATGCACAAACTGATTCACCTGTTTTGATGGCTGCTAAAGCTACTTTACGAAACGGTAAGCCAGTTGTATTAGGTATTTCAACGAATGATGCACTTGGATTAAATGGTATGAATATAATGAAACTGCTTTCTACCAAAAATATTTACTTTATCCCCTTTGGTCAAGACAATCCTCATAAAAAACCAAACTCATTAATTGCCGACTTTACTCAAATCATACCAACCGTTGAACATGCTATTCAATCAAAGCAATTACAGCCTTTACTTATAACTCATTCATTATAAATATAATAGATAGTGTATTTTCATGTATTTTCATGTATAATATGAAACAATATCGCAAAAATGTTTTGATTTTAGGAGGAGAGCTTTTATGTCACAAGGTTATACAGTAGCAGTAGTCGGAGCGACTGGTGCAGTTGGTCAAAAAATTATTGAAAAA
Organism: Psychrobacillus sp. FJAT-21963; assembly: GCF_001420585.1. Lineage (NCBI taxonomy): Bacteria > Bacillati > Bacillota > Bacilli > Caryophanales > Bacillaceae > Psychrobacillus > Psychrobacillus sp. FJAT-21963. The sequence goes on from NZ_LJIY01000002.1 coordinate 133,856, forward strand.
TTAGTAGAGAGAAGCTTTCCCTATTCGACTTTAAAGCTATTAGCTTCTAAAAAATCAGCAGGTAAACAAGTAGAAGTAAATGGTTCATCCTATACAATTGAAGAAGCAACACCTGATTCTTTTGAAGGAGTAGACGTTGCTTTTTTCTCTGCAGGTGGCGCTATATCGAAAGCATTGGCAAAAGAAGCAAGCAATAGAGGTGCTATTGTTATTGATAACACAAGTGCATTCCGTATGGATAAGGATACTCCTCTTGTTGTTCCTGAAGTAAATAAACAAGCATTACATGAGCAAACAGGGATTATTGCTAATCCGAATTGTTCTACTATTCAGATGGTTTGTGCTTTAGAACCTATCCGTCAACAATTTGGTTTAAATAAAGTAATCGTTTCTACTTATCAAGCTGTTTCAGGAGCAGGGGCTGCAGCAATTGAAGAGCTAACTGTTCAAAGTGAAGCAATTCAAGTGAAAAATCCACAACCACAAATCTTGCCAGTGAAAAGTGCCGAAAAGCATTATCCGATTGCAGGAAACGTTATTCCTCAAATTGATGTGTTCGAAACAGATGGTTTTACATTTGAAGAACATAAAATGATGAACGAGACAAAAAAGATCATGTCTATGCCTGAACTCTCTATAGCTGCAACTTGTGTACGTGTTCCAGTAGTTACAGGACATTCGGAATCTGTCTATATCGAAGTAGATAATGAAAATGTAACAGTAAATGATATCAGAGAAGTGCTTTCAACTGCGAAAGGTATCACTGTACAAGATAAACCGGAGCAACAACATTATCCAATGCCATATTTTGCAGAAAATGAAGACGATGTTTTTGTCGGCCGTATTAGAAAAGATCCTTCAAGCAAGAAAGGCTTCCATATGTGGATCGTTTCAGACAATTTGTTAAAAGGGGCAGCACTTAACTCCATACAAATTGCTGAAGCTTTAATTGAAGAGGGCATACTAAAAGAGGTGTAAGAAAAATGAATATAGGTCAAGTTTCTACAGCAATGGTTACTCCATTTCAAAAAGATGGATCAATCGATTATATAGCAACAGAGAAACTAATTGAACACTTACTTACTAATGGAACTGACTCTCTAGTTGTATGCGGAACAACTGGAGAATCTCCAACATTATCAACAGATGAAAAATTATCATTAATACAATTTGTTGTAGAAAAAGTGAACAAAAGAGTTCCCGTGATAGCAGGAACAGGAAGCAATAATACAGCTGCTTCCATTGATTTATCTTTAAAAGCAGAGGCACTTGGAGTAGACGCTCTTATGATAGTGACTCCTTACTATAATAAACCAAATCAAAGAGGTATGATTGCACACTTCAAAGCAATTGCCAATGCGACTACATTACCAATAGTTGTATATAATATCCCCGGTCGTTCGGTTGTTAATTTGGAACCGGAATCGATTGTCGAATTAAGTGAAATTCCGTCGATTCAAATTGTAAAAGAAGCAAGTGGAAGTTTGGATCAAATGACAAAAATATTAGCAAACACGGAAGAGGATTTTCTAGTTTATAGTGGAGATGACTCTTTAACGTTACCACTGATTGCAATTGGTGGATCAGGAATAATCTCGGTTGCTTCTCATGTTATCGGAACCGAAATGCAAGTGATGATTCAATTATTTCATGCAGGTGAGCATAAAAAAGCATCAAGTATCCATCAACGAATTTTACCAGTGATGAAAGCTTTATTTGAACATCCAAATCCAGTTGTTGTTAAATACGCCCTTTCAAAAATAGGGTTAGAAGTAGGTTCCTTACGTTTACCTTTAGTGGAAATGACTTCAGAAGAAAAAACAGCATTCGATCGAATTTGGGAAAGTTATTTAGAGAGTAAATAATAATAAGAGGCTGTCCTGAAAGTCATAAAAAATGACTTTTTGGGGCAGCCTCTTTCTTCATAGCATCTATTTTAAAAAGTGCGATATTTTCCGTTCCAGGCGGACGCTTTCCGCGGGCGAGCGCCGAGCCTCCTCCTTCGCTACGATCGAGTGCACTGAAAAAGTCTTCAATGAGATTTCATAACAGTATGTGGACGACAAGTTGTTCACATACTCGATTATTATTTGGATCCGTTAATTTCCGTTCCAGGCGGACGCGTTCCGCCGGCATGACTTCAGCCGCTTCCCTCGCTACGCTCAGTCCAGGGTCTTCAGTTCATGCTATTCCGGCAGGAGTCGCCGCCTTCTACTCCATTCAACTATTATCCGCTTTTCAAATAGATAACCATCTTGCCATTAATAGAGCAAGTTTTTATCACTAACATTTTTTCAATTAGTATTAATAGAAAATCGTTGAAAAAGGCGACACTCCTGCGGGAATAGCGTTAGCCGAAGACCCCACAGCGTAGCGAGGAGGCTAAGGCAACGCCAGCGGAAAGGGAGCCGTTTCAACGATATTTTCTTATTTATTGGACGAAATTATTTAGTAATGCAAATTCTATAGACTTTCAGTGCCCTCAACTTAGGAGAGGAAGGTAGGCTAAGTACGCTCCGTCAAATGGAAGGCAATCTAAGTTCGCCGCGTCCTGCGGCAATTATTGCATGACCCAACATCGTGTTGGACCAAGCGGCTCGGAACTCGCCCGCGGAAAGCGAGCGGTAAGTTTCGGAAAACATGGTTTGTCAACAGATCGCACTTCGATAACGACTGGAACCAGGTTTTCAACTTATAGAGACAATAAGCACTTTTCATAGTATCAATTAGTTTCTACCAGATGCGTTATGCTTTTATTATTGTGCGAATCGTTGACGTTCGATATAATGAAAACTAGTGGATGTTGGTCGGGTTAATTTTAGGAGGAAAACAATTGGTTAAAGTAAAAAATGAACTTATTCGAATTATACCGCTTGGTGGAGTGGGAGAAATCGGAAAAGCAATGTATGTGGTAGAAATTGACGAAGAAATATTCGTAGTAGACAGTGGACTTATGTTCCCAGAAAATGAAATGCTAGGTATTGATATTGTAATACCAGATATCACGTATTTAGAAGAAAATAAGAGTCGTGTAAAAGGTATATTTTTAACTCATGGACACGAGGATGCTATTGGTTCAATTGCGTATTTATTGCAAAAAGTACAAGCACCAGTGTATGGATCTAAGTTAACAATTGCTTTAGCTAAAACTCATATGAAAGCTTTGCCTACAAAGCAACAGGTTAAATACTTTGAAGTAACGAATAAGAGCCGTATGAATTTCCAAAATACGTATGTGACTTTTTTCCATACGACACATAGTATACCAGATTCACTCGGTATTGTTTTTCATACTTCAGAGGGCGCAATTGTGCATACAGGAGAATTTAAATTCGACCAATCAGCTAAAGGAAAATATCGCCCTGATATCGCAAAAATTGCCGGATTAGGTGAAGAAGGCGTATTTATTTTATTATCTGATTCAACGGAAGCAGAAAGACCAGGATATACAACTTCAGAAGCAGTTATAGAAAACCAATTATCAGAAACATTCCACGCTTCTCAAGGACGTATCCTTGTATCTTTATATGCTTCAAATTTTATACGTATTCAACAAGTATTAGATAAAGCTGCAGAAACTCATAAAAAAGTTGCGATAGCAGGAAAAAGCCTAGAAAATATATTTGAAATTGGGTTAGATTTAGGCTATTTTACAGTGGAAGAAGACACCATTATTCCAATAAAAGAGATATCGAAGTATAACGATAATGATATAGTTGTAATTGTATCAGGCAATCAAGGGGAACCCCTAGAAGCATTAGAAAAAATGGTTCGTAAACATCACAAAGATATAAAAATTAAAGACACAGATACAGTATTAATCACGTTTACCCCTTCTCCTGGTATGGAGGTTGGGATGTATTCAACGATGAACCAAATTGCTAAAGCGGGTGCAAAAGTATTGACTTCAGAAAAAAATGTCCATGTTTCTGGACACGGAAGTCAAGAAGATTTAAAAATGATGCTTAACTTAACAAAGCCGACTTATTTTATTCCAATTCAAGGGGAATATCGTATGTTAATGGCTCACTCTAAATTAGCTCAAGATATCGGTATGTCTAAATCAGAAATTTTTATTGCAGATAAGGGAGATATTGTCGAATATAAAAATGGAAAAATGAGAATGAGCGGAAGAGTTCAAGCTGGTAACGTATTAATTGATGGTATTGGTGTAGGGGATGTAGGTAATATTGTTCTACGTGATCGTAAGCTTTTATCGCAGGACGGTATATTTATAGTTGTTGTAACATTAAACCGTGCTCAAAAGAAAATTGCTTCTGGACCAGAAATACTTTCAAGAGGATTCGTATATGTAAGAGAGTCCGAAGAGTTAATGGATGAGTCTGCTAAACTAGTAAAAGCAGTTGTTGAAAAATATGTGAATAAAGAAACGTTTGAATGGACAAACATAAAACAAGAAATCCGCGATACGCTAAATTCATATTTATTCCAACAAACAAAACGACGTCCAATGATCATCCCGATTATTATGGAATATTAATGTGAGTATATAAGGATTTCCTTTCCGATTATTGCGGAAGGAAATCCTTTTTATCATTTTGAGGAAAGCAGGTGACTTAGATGGCACAAAAAAGGAAAAAACCAGTCAAAAAAGCAGCAGCCAAAAAAACGTTACATCCATTAATGTATGAAATTATTGGATTAATCGTTATTGGAATTGCAATTATCTCGTTTTATGAATACGGCCTTGTCGGAAAAAGTTTAGCGTATGTAGGTTATTTTCTATTCGGTAATTGGCATATTGCTGTACCGTTTCTATTAATTGTTTTTGCACTAATTATTATGATTAAACAAACATTTCCTTCTTGGAATCATCGACTTTTATTAGGTTTTGCCTTTGTATTAAGTAGTCTTTTGTTATTTAGTCATTTATCTCTCTTTGAACAGCTCTTTAGTGGAAATGCATTAGTAACAAATTCTGTACTAAGAGAAAGTTATAGAGTATTAGTAGAAAGTGGAGGAATTACAGATAGAAGCAGTTCACTTGGTGGTGGAATGATTGGTGCTATCCTGTTTGCCTCTTTTCATGTGTTGTTTGATGCTGCTGGAGCAAAAGTAGCTGGATGGCTATTGCTATTTATAGGCATAGTATTAATAACAGGTAAAGCACTAGTTCCTTATTTAGTTGAGGTATCTCCTAAATTTAAAGAGTTGTTTAAAAGACGTAAGAAAAAATCAAAACCAGTAGTATCGGAGAGAAAAGCAAGAAGAACAAAAAAAGAAATGGTCCAAGAAGAAGCAGTTACTATCCACGAGGAAAAAACTCTTCCATTAGAAGAAGAAATAATTCAAGATTCGGCTCCTATCATTTCTGCATTTACGGAACGAATTTCTAAAAGAGAAGAGTCAACAGAAGCTCCCGAACCATTAGAAATTAATATGGAATCAGAAGTTATTGAAAATGAAGATTATCAACTCCCATCGATGTCACTTTTAGATTCACCTACTCACAGTGATCAAAGTGGAGAATTAAATGCAATTCAGGCGAATGCAAAAAAGCTAGAACAAACTTTTTTAAGTTTTGGAGTAAAAGCAAAAGTTACTCAGGTTCATTTAGGGCCAGCAGTTACAAAATATGAAGTGCTTCCTGATGTAGGAGTAAAAGTAAGCCGTATTGTAAGCCTACATGACGATTTAGCTTTAGCACTTGCAGCGAGAGATATTCGAATTGAAGCTCCAATTCCAGGGAAATCTGCAGTCGGTATAGAGGTTCCGAATAAGGAAGTTGCAATTGTTAGCCTGAGTGAAGTGCTAGAATCCAAAGAAAATAACAAGCCTAATCTAAAGCTTCTAATTGGTTTTGGTAGAGATGTGACGGGACAAGCTGTATTAGCGGAACTAAACAAGATGCCTCATTTACTCGTTGCAGGTTCTACCGGTAGTGGGAAGAGTGTTTGCATTAATGGAATAATAATCAGTATTATGATGCGAGCTAAACCTCATGAAGTGAAAATGATGATGATTGACCCTAAGATGGTAGAGTTGAATGTGTATAATGGCATTCCCCATCTTTTAGCTCCAGTTGTGACAGATCCAAGAAAAGCTTCACAAGCCTTGAAAAAAATTGTATCGGAAATGGAAAGAAGATATGATTTATTTTCTCACACAGGAACACGAAATATAGGTGGATATAACGAACACATTGATAAATGGAATGAAGAAAATGAAGAGAAACATCCAAAACTTCCATATATAGTTGTAATAGTTGATGAGTTAGCAGATTTAATGATGGTAGCTTCAAGTGATGTGGAGGATTCTATTACGAGACTTGCACAAATGGCACGGGCAGCTGGTATTCATTTAATAATTGCTACACAACGACCAAGTGTGGATGTTATTACGGGTATTATTAAAGCAAATATTCCTTCGAGAATAGCATTTGCAGTATCTTCTGCTATTGATTCACGAACTATATTAGATATGGGAGGAGCAGAAAAACTTTTAGGGCGTGGAGATATGCTTTTCCTACCTGCTGGAAGTTCGAAGCCTGTCCGTGTTCAAGGTGCATATTTATCAGATGCTGAGGTAGAACGAGTAGTAGATTTTGTCATTGAACAACAAAAAGCAAATTATCAGGAAGAAATGATTCCAGATGAAGTGGAAGAATCTTCAGAACAACTAGACCGAGATGAGTTATATGAGGATGCTTTGCAATTAGTAACAGACATGCAGACTGCATCTGTCTCCCTTTTACAACGTCGTTTTAGAATCGGATACTCTCGTGCTGCTCGAATTATTGATCAGCTCGAAATGGGTGGAGTTGTTGGTCCATATGAAGGAAGTAAGCCACGGCAAGTGCTTATATCTAAACAAGCGTTAGATGAAGAAATATGAGGACATATATAATTATTTTTTTGCAATTAGTATCACACTTTGAAGATATAATATGACAAAAACATTACATTTAGTTAAATTTTACGTTAAATCTTTTATTCTAATATTAATAAAAGTATTTATTTCAATCATTAAAAATGTTATAGTATGACTGATTAGTAGGAATCTTTTACATCGGAGGTCTGATCTCTTCAAAATGGTGGTGTTTTCGTTGACAATCAAAATAGACCATCGTCATCTGTATCTTCAAGTAATTGATCGTCTTAAACAAGACATTGACAATGGCATATTCAAAGAAAAGGAAAAGCTTCCGTCAGAATTTGAATTAGCTAAAACGCTTGGAGTAAGTCGTGCAACTTTAAGAGAAGCACTTCGCTTATTGGAAGAAGAAAATGTCATTATTAGAAGACATGGTGTCGGCACATTTGTTAATTCAAAGCCTGTTTTTACTTCAGGAATTGAACAATTATCTAGTGTTTCATCCATGATTCGAAGTGCAGGAATGGAACCGGGAACAATTTATCTTAGTTCTATGCAATCACTTGCTTCTGAAGATGATATAAAACGCTTTCAGTGTAGTGAAGAACAATCAATAATATCGATGGAACGAGTCCGTACTGCAAATGGTGAGCCAGTTGTATATTGTATAGATAAAGTTCCAGAAAATTACTTGCCAAATGATTTTCTTGTTAGAGAAGAAGGTTCTATATTTAATGCATTAGAGGAATCGGGAGAAATTAGAGTTTCGCATGCGGTAACATTTATTGATCCAGTGGGATATCATGAAATTGCTTCACCGACGTTAAACTGTGAACCAGAAACTTCATTGCTTGTATTAAAACAACTTCACTACGATGAAAATGATCGTGTAGTTTTGTACTCGAAAAACTATTTTCGAGCTGATAAATTTAGCTTTCATGTTGTTCGGAAAAGGGTGTAAAAAGATTTAAATTCCTGCTAATAAGAAAAAAAATGGGGGTTTTCAATTTGACAAAACGTAAATTTGGATTAGGACTGTCACTTGTACTTGCTGCTGGAACAATTCTTGGAGCATGTGGTGCAAAAGAAGATGAGGCTACTCCTTCAAAAGGTAATGAAGGTTCAGGTTCAACTGCAAGTGAAGCAAAAGACTTTTCTTTAGCAATGGTAACTGACGTTGGTGGAGTAGATGACAAATCATTTAACCAATTAGCTTGGGAAGGTATTGAAGCATTTGGGAAAGAAAACGGTCTTGAAAAAGGTGACGGTGGATATGATTACCTTCAATCTGCATCAGACGCTGATTACAATACAAACTTAAATAACTTAGTTCGTCGTGACTTTGACGTAGTTTATGGTATTGGTTTCCTAATGGAAAAACCAATTGCAACTATTGCTGAGCAACAAAAAGATGCTCAACTTGCTATCATTGATGCTATTGTTGATGCACCAAACGTTGCTTCTGTAATGTTTAAAGAGCAAGAAGGTTCATTCTTAGCAGGTGTAGCTGCTGCTCTAATGTCAGAATCTAAACAAATCGGATTCGTTGGTGGAATGGAAATTCCAGTTATCGAACGTTTTGAAGCTGGTTTCTTAGAAGGTGTTAAAGCTGTAGATCCAAGCATTAAAGTAGATGTTCAATATACAGGGAAATTTGATGATGCAGCACTTGGTAAAACTACTGCAAACCGTATGTACTCTTCAGGAGTAGATATTATTTTCCACGCAGCTGGTGGTACTGGTAATGGTGTATTCGCTGAAGCAAAAGAACGTAAAACAAAAGATGCAAATGCTAACGTATGGGTAATCGGAGTTGACTCTGACCAATACGAAGAGGGTGCAGTTGGTGATACTAACGTAACTCTTACATCTATGCAAAAACGTGTTGACGTAGCAGTTCAAAACATTGCAAAAGAAACAATGGCTGGAAACTTCCCAGGTGGAAAAACAGTAACTTATGGTTTAGCGGAAGAAGGAGTTGGCCTTGCTGATTCTCGTGGAGCTATTCCAGAAGATGTTCTAGCAAAAGTTAAAGAGTTCTCTGATAAAATTGCTTCAGGTGAAATCGTAGTACCTGAAACAGTAGAATAATTTTGTAACGCACATCATAAAGGCCGAGTTATCGGTCTTTATGATTCTTTAATTAGTAGATGAAAGATTTTAAATATTTAAAGTCTTCATTAGATTTTTGAGTCTAATTTAATAGATAGACATTTCAGGTTATAAGGGTTATTGATTATGAAACTATTTCCAATAATCTATAAGATGAAAATTTAAAGTCTTTCTTGTATTAATTTTGTACTAGTATAGTAGGGAGTGAATTCATTGGATTATGTAATAGAGATGCTTGGCATTCGTAAAGAGTTTGGATCGTTTGTTGCAAATGATAACATTACCCTTCAATTAAAGAAGGGAGAAATTCATGCTCTGCTAGGGGAGAATGGTGCTGGAAAGTCCACTCTCATGAATGTTTTATTTGGTCTATATCAACCAGAAGCTGGTGAAATAAAAGTTAACGGGAAATCAGTTAAGATAACTGATCCAAACGTTGCCAACGATCTTGGAATAGGTATGGTACATCAGCATTTTATGCTTGTAGAAAATTTTACGGTAACTGAAAACATTATTTTAGGTAATGAGTTAACGAAAAATGGAACTATCAATATTAAAGATGCTTCAAAAAAAATACAGAAATTATCCGAGATGTATGGTTTAGATGTAGATCCAAACGCAAAAATTGAAGATATTTCTGTAGGTATGCAACAACGTGTTGAAATCTTGAAAACACTTTATCGTGGAGCAGAAATTTTAATTTTTGATGAACCTACTGCTTCTTTAACACCTCAAGAAATTCATGAACTAATTCAAATTATGAAAAGACTTATCCAAGAAGGAAAATCTATTATTTTAATTACGCACAAATTAAAAGAAATAATGGACGTTTCTGATCGTGTTACAGTCATTCGTAAAGGTGTAGGAATTGGAACAGTTATTACTGCCGAGACAAATCCAAATGAACTTGCTTCTCTAATGGTAGGAAGACAAGTCGACTTTAAAACAATTAAGGAAGAGGCCCATCCTACTGATGACTCGCTTATTATTAAAGATTTAACTGTTACGGATTACAGAGGAATTGAAAAAGTTAAGGGATTAAACTTAACAGTTCGTAAAGGAGAAATACTAGGGATAGCTGGTATTGATGGGAATGGACAATCCGAATTAATAGAAGCTATTACTGGCCTTCGTAAAGTTAAGAAAGGTACTATTTCTATCAATGGACAAGATGTTACGAACAAAAAGCCTCGTCAAGTGACAGAAGCAGGAGTTGGGCATATCCCACAAGATCGTCATAAACATGGTTTAGTATTAGACTTTTCAATAGGGCATAATATTGCGTTACAAACATACTATTTGTCACCTATTTCGAATAAAGGAATTATGGATTATGGGAAAGTATCGGAGCTAGCAAAAAAAGTAATTAGTGACTTTGATGTTCGTACTCAAGGTGAAGATACACTTGCGCGTTCCTTATCAGGAGGAAATCAACAAAAAGCAATTATTGGTCGTGAGATTATTCGAAATCCCGAACTTCTAATTGCTGCATTACCAACGAGAGGTCTTGATGTTGGTGCTATCGAGTTTATTCATCAACGCTTAATCGAACAACGTGATAATGGAAAAGCAGTACTACTTCTTTCATTTGAATTAGATGAAGTAATGAATGTTTCAGATCGTATCGCGGTTATTCATGATGGCCAAATTGTTGATACTGTGTATCCGAAAGATACAACTGAGCAAGAGCTTGGCTTGTTAATGGCAGGTCAAAGCATAAGAGAAGAAATTGAAGTGAACCAGGGGGATAAACAGCATGTCGAATAGAGTAGTAAATATTCTTGTCCCTGTTATATCGGTTATTTTAGGGTTGCTTGTCGGAGCTATCGTCATGCTAGTTAGTGGATATGATCCAGTACAAGGTTATATTGCATTATGGAATGGTATTTTTGGAGATTCATATGCAATCGGAGAGACAATCCGTCAAATAACACCATACCTTTTATCTGGTCTAGCAGTGGCTTTTGCGTTCCGAACAGGATTGTTTAATATTGGGGTAGAAGGACAACTTTTAGTTGGCTGGTTCGCAGCTGCATATGTTGGTGTAGCTTTCGATTTACCAATGTATATACATCTTCCATTTGCTATTATTGCTGCTGCATTAGCAGGTGCTATATGGGCATTTATTCCTGGATTATTAAAAGCGAAGTTGCAAGTTCATGAAGTAATTGTAACGATTATGATGAACTACATTGCACTTCATACAACAAATGCCCTTATCCGGATTATTTCGGATGGAGGAGATAACACAGGTACTATTAAAGAGACCGCTTCATTAAAGTCGGCATTTTTTGAAAGTATGACTGACTTTTCACGCTTACATTATGGTATTTTCATTGCTCTTGCGATGGTTTTATTAATGTGGTTTATCTTAGAAAAAACTACGACTGGTTACGAGCTAAAAGCAGTTGGTTTTAACAAAAATGCTTCTCAATATGCTGGTATGAATGTAAATAAAAATATTATTTTATCTATGGTTATTTCTGGGGCTTTTGCTGGTCTAGCTGGAGCTATGGAGGCACTTGGTACATTCCAATACGCGAATGTAAAAGGTGGATTTACTGGAATAGGTTTTGACGGTATCGCCGTAGCCCTTTTAGGTGCGAATACTCCACTTGGAGTGGTTTTCGGAGCAACTTTATTTGGGGCTTTAAAATATGGGGCTTTAAATATGCCGAACGCAGCAGGAATACCTGTTGAAATTGTATCGATTGTTATTGCAATCATTATTTTCTTTGTAGCTTGTGGTTACGTTATTCGCTATTTCCTTGAAAAAATGAACAAGAAAAAGGAGGCGAAATAATATGAGCTTTTTAGATGTTCTATATTTCATTATTCCATCGGCTATTTTCTATGCTGCTCCATTAATCTTTACTGCCATTGGTGGGGTGTTTTCTGAACGTTCAGGTGTTATTAATATTGGACTTGAAGGTTTGATGGTAATGGGAGCATTTATTGGTATATTATTTAACTTAATGTTCGTAGATACTTTTGGAGCCTTTACTCCTTGGGTTTCATTACTTGCAGCTATGGTTGTCTCAGCAATTTTTTCTTTAATGCATGCAGTTGCAGCAATATCTTTCCGTGCTGACCAGACCATTTCTGGGGTTGCGATCAATATGCTTGGTGTCGCAATTGCATTATTCTCAGTGAAAATGATTTATGGTAAAGGTCAAACAGATTATATTCAAGAACGTTTTATACGATTTGACATACCATTTTTAAGTGATATACCGGTGATAGGACCAATGTTCTTTAAGGATGTTTATTCAACGTCGATTTTAGCTGTAGCAATAGCGATTCTAGCTTGGTTTGTTATTTATAAAACTCCATTTGGATTGAGATTACGTGCTGTTGGTGAACATCCGATGGCAGCAGACACGATGGGTGTAAATGTTACAAAAATGCGCTATATAGCGGTTGTATTATCTGGAGCTCTAGCTGGTATAGGGGGAGCGGTTTATTCGCAATCTATCTCAGGAGAGTTTAGCCATACTACTATAAATGGACAAGGATTTATGGCACTTGCAGCAATGATTTTTGGTAAATGGCATCCACTTGGTGCTCTAGGAGCGGCTTTATTCTTTGGTTTTGCTCAAGCGCTAAGTATTGTGGGAGGGCAAATTCCTTACATTGACCAAATACCAAGTTATTTCTTACATGTACTACCTTATGTCTTGACGATCTTGGCGGTTGCTGGATTTATAGGTAAAGCATATGCACCGAAAGCAAGTGGAATTCCATATATAAAAGGTAAACGATAAGTTTTTAAACGTTTATTTTGATCGTCTTAAGAGACACGTTAGATGTATACTATTGTTAAATCTGTAGGGACCAAATTTATTTGGTCCCTTTTATTTGGCATAGTTTAAAAGGAAGATGTATAGTGAATAGAAGATAGAGTAAACTATATAGAAAAAGGGGGATAACAACATGTTTCAGAAGTATGAACTTGCACATGGTGTTAAGCTTTATGTTAGACCGACAGAACAATTTAAAACAATTAATATTTCATTTAAATGGAAACAGCCAATTAATGTTCAAGATGCCTCAATTCGTGCAGTACTTGCCAATATACTTCAATATAGTAATGAAATATATCCTACGAATTCCGAATTTCGTAAACGTGTAGATGAATTATATGGGGCAGTTATATATTTCGATACGATAAAAAAAGGTAATAATCATATCTTTTCGTTGAATGCTGAAACTGTAAATGATGCTTATTTGTCTAATGAAAAGGTAGTAGACGAAGTAATTTCCTTGCTTTCTACAGTAATTTATAAACCCCTTTTAGTAAATGGTAAATTTGTTGATTCCATCGTAAAACGTGAGAAGGAACAAGTTATCGAACGAATTCAATCCATGTATGATGATAAAACTAGATATGCTCAACAACGTTTGCTCGAAAACATTCGTCCAGATCACCCTGCTTCCATATCTTCAAATGGAACGGTACCTGCAGTTCAAGCAGTAACAAATGATCAATTAGTTGAAATGCACAGAAAAATAATAAACGATGATGAATTATCTATTTACATAGTTGGTGACGTAGATGTTAATGACATCAAAGGGAAAATAGAAAGTCACTTCCCATTTACAGCTCGCAAAGATAAAGTATCATCCAAACACGATACACAAAAAGTAGGTCATAAAAACGAATTTTTACATGAAATACAAGAGATGAAACAAGGTAAATTACATATTGCCTATCAAACACCAATTACTTTCTTCTCTGAAGAATTTCCAATTATGCAGATGACAAACGGGATTTTTGGTGGATTTGCTCATTCAAAAATATTTATGAATGTTCGGGAAAAAGAAAGTATGGCTTATTACGCATCTAGTAGTTATTCATCGATGTATGGTTTAATATTCGTGTTAGCTGGAATAGATTCGAACTTACAAGAAAAAGCAGTACAGCTGATTGATGAACAACTGAAGGTAATGCAAGCTGGTGAGATTTCTGATTTAGAAATAAATCAAACGAGATCGATGTTAAAGAACCAGCTAAAGGAAGCGTTAGATTCTGCTCGTGCACAAATTGAAATTTATGATCAATATAAAGAATTGAATGAAGAATTTACAGTAGAAGATTGGTTTGAAAAATGGTCTAATGTGACAAAAGACCAAATTCAACAAATGGCTTCTAAGATAGAGAAGGAATTCGTCTATTTCCTATCTGGTAAGGATGGTGCGGAGAATGAATAAAACTTATTTTCAACAATTAGATGAGACTTTATACAATGAACAACTACCGAATGGTTTAAATGTATATATTTTACCGAAAAAGGGTTTTTCCAAAACCTATGTAACATTTACAACTAATTATGGCTCAATTGATCGTGAGTTTATCCCTCTTGGCAAAGAGGAACCGGTTATCGTTCCAGACGGGATTGCTCATTTTTTAGAGCATAAAATGTTCGAAAAAGAAGAAGGCGATGTTTTTCAACAGTTTAGTGAAAAAGGTGCTTCGGCTAATGCTTTTACCTCGTTTACGAGAACTTCTTATTTATTTTCGTCCACAGATCATGTGTTAGATAATACAAAAACTTTGCTTGATTTTGTTCAACAACCTTACTTTACAGAACAAACAGTAGAAAAAGAAAAAGGTATTATTGCCCAGGAAATTACCATGTATGACGACCAACCAGATTGGCGATTGTATTTTGGTACGATTGAAAATATGTATAAAGAACATCCTGTGAAAATTGATATTGCAGGAACAATTGAATCTATCAATAAAATAACTGCAGATCATTTATATGAATGTTACAACACTTTTTATCATCCATCTAACATGATGGTATTTGTGGTCGGTGCAGTGGATCCAGAGATAATGATGAATTTTATAAAAGAGGATCAAGCGTCAAAATCATTTGAAAAACCGCAGGAAATAAAAAGATTTTTCCCAAATGAGCAATTATCTGTTGATATTCAAGAACGTACTCTTCAAATGGATGTACAAAAACCTAAAGTAATGTTCGGAATTAAATCAAATAATACAAATATCTTTGGAAATGAAATGTTGAATTATGAACTTTCCATGCAGGTGGCAGTCGAATTAATTTTTGGTAGAACTTCAGTCTTTTATCAAGATGTATACGAAAAAGGATATATTGATGAATCATACTCTGCGGATTTTTCAATGGAACATGGCTATGGATTTACTATGATTGGTTCAGATTCCACTAATCCTGAAGCACTTGTTGCTTCCATTAAACAAACAATCGCAGATACTCAGAATGAATGGAAATACACGGAAGATGACTTAAAGCGTGTTACACGTAAAAAGATTGGCTTTTTCTTACGTGCTTTAAATTCTATTGAATATATCGCGAATCAATTTACTCGATATTCGTTTAACAAGATGAATTTATTTGATGTAGTCCCTGCTTTGGAAAACTTAACGATGGAACAAGTAAAACATGCGTTTAAATCATTAACTAACAGTGAAATGCATACAGTATTTACCGTTCTTCCAAACGAGAAGAAGCAAAATGACTAACAAATTTGCTCTAGTTGTAGGTGCATCAGGTGAGATTGGTCATGCAATCAGTTATAAACTTGCTGAAGCTGGTTGGTCATTGTACTTACATTTTGCTAGTAATGAAGAACTTGTAAAAAGCTTGTTAGCAAAACTAGAGTCTTCTTATCCAGAACAAGATTTTTTGCTCGTTCAAGCGGATATGAGGAGTTCTGAGTCTGTAGAATCTTTAGTATCCTCGATATTTTCGCTTCAGTCCATTATATTTGCTCAAGGGCATAGTTTGTATAAAGGGTTAGAAGAGACGACATTAGTTGAAATACGAGATCTTTTCCAAGTGCATGTTGAACATCCAATTTATTTAGCTGGAAAACTTACACCCAAACTTCGAAAAAATGTGAATGCCTCCATTGTTTTTGTAGGTTCTATATGGGGAGACACCGGGGCTTCTTATGAGGTAGCATATTCCGCTGCAAAAGGTGCTCAGCATGCGTTTGTGAAAGCATATGCAAAAGAAGTGGCTTTGCAGAAAATTACAGTCAATGCTGTTGCACCAGGATTTATTGATACTAAAATGAATCATCATTTAGATATGGAAGCACGAGATCTGTTATTAGAAGAAATACCTGCTGGTGTATTTGGTACTACGGATGATGTGGCAAATGCTGTCGAATTTTTAGTAAGTGAGAAAGCAAATTATATAACTGGTCAAATTATCCGAGTAAATGGTGGATGGTATATTTGATGTAAAAAGAAAAGAGAGGGATCCTGTAGCTCTTTTCTTTTTTTCTTTTATTCATCTCAAAAATCATATATGATAGAACTTATAATGAAATGAAACGTCATCTAAATAGAGGGGACAGATAACTATGGCAAGTGAATGGTTTTTTGAATATGACATTCAAATAAATCGTCCTGGACTTTTGGGAGATATCGCTTCTTTACTTGGTATGCTACGAGTTAATATCGTCACAATTAATGGTGTTGACGAAGGCCGTCGAGGAATGTTGATTAAAGCCGAAAAAAAAGAAAATATTGAACGCTTTGAGCATATTGCTTCTACGATGGAAATGATTCAATTAACCAAATTTAGGGAACCTAAGTTGAGAGACCGTTTAGCTGTTAGACATGGAAGGTATATACAACGTGATGCAGATGATAAAAAGACCTTTCGATTTGTAAGAGATGAGCTAGGTTTGCTAGTTGATTTCATGGCAGAAATATTTAAGCAGGAAGGCCACAAACTAATTGGTATTAGAGGTATGCCACGTGTCGGTAAAACGGAATCAGTTGTTGCTGCTAGTGTCTGTGCTAACAAGAAGTGGATTTTTCTATCCTCTACAATGATTAAGCAAACAATCAGAAGTCAGCTTGCAGGGGACGAGTTTAGTGATCGTAACATTTTTATTTTAGATGGTATAGTAACAAGAAAGTCAAATGATGAGAAACATCAAATGTTAGTAAGAGAAATGATGCGGATGCCTACTATTAAAGTAGTAGAACACCCGGACATGTTTATCCAACATTCGGAGTACTCTATTGATGATTTCGACTATATTATTGAACTTCGTCATAACCCAGACGAGGAAATTACGTACGAAATGATGGAGAAAAACCACGGAATGTCCGACAAAGGGATGAGTGGGTTTGGCGGATTTGGTGGATTTAATTTTTAAACGGGCAGGTGTTTTAAGTGACAGAACTAGGTGCTCGCTTAAAAGAGGCGAGAATTGCAAAAGGATTTAGTATTGATGATTTACAAGAAATCACAAAAATACAAAAGAGATATTTGGCTGGAATAGAAGAAGGAAATTATGCGACTATGCCTGGTTCATTCTATGTGCGTGCTTTTATTAAGCAATATGCAGAAGCCGTTGGTTTAAACGGGGATGAACTATTAGATACTTATAAATCGGAGATTCCAACACCGATGAATGAAGAAGTATCAAAGAATATAACTACAACGCCTTCTCGAAGATCATTAGGCGGTCGTTCAACGGGCAAGTTTATGGAAGTTTTTCCGATGCTAGTAGTTGCACTTTTTGCTATCGCTATTATAGTGATTTTATGGTTTTTATTTCAAAATTCACCTAAGAATGATGAAACGGATCCAGCTGAAACTGATAACGCTTTAACTCTGGAAACAAAACCACCTACAGAGGAAAAGAATCCAGTTACACCAACTGAGGAAGAAAAACCAGACGAAGAAGTACAAGAAGAAGTTGTTGAAGAAACTAAGCCGGAACAACAGTTAACATTTGTAGAAACGCAAGGTGAAACAACAACATATGATTTAACTGGTGCAGAGTCTTATTTAGTTAAAATTGTTGCAACAAATAAAACCTGGCTGAATATTAGAGACCAGGACAACAAAATTTTAGTTGATCAAGCAGTTAATGCAGGTGAAACATTCGAGTATGATGCAAGTGCATTAACACGAGTGCGAATCCGTTTAGGTCATACACCTGGAAATACAGTATCTATAAACGATCAAGCAGTTGAATTTAAATCAGATAGTACTACTCAAAATTTAGTGATACAGTTCAACAAATAGCCATCTATTTAGATGGCTTTTTGGTCTTATAAGAAAGGAGTTTGTCGTAAATGAAAATGAATATTCCAAATCAAATTTCCATGTTTCGCATTTTTTTAATTCCAGTATTTATGTTTTTTATGCTTGTAGATTTTAACTGGGGGGATGTTAGCTTCCTCGGAGCTACAATTCCTTTAGGTCATTTAATTGGAGCGATTATTTTTATCATTGCATCCATTACGGATTTTATTGATGGTTATTACGCGAGAAAATATAATCTCGTAACTAATATGGGGAAATTTTTAGATCCATTAGCAGATAAATTATTAGTTTCTGCAGCTCTTATTATATTAGTTCAGTTTGGAATGGCTCCTGCTTGGGTAGTAATATTAATTATTAGTCGTGAATTTGCAGTAACAGGACTACGTTTAATACTTGCAAACGAAGGAGAAGTAGTTGCTGCGAACCAGTTAGGTAAAATTAAAATGTGGACACAAATCATTGCAATATCTTCATTGTTATTAGGGAATGTCTTTTTTGAAATGTTCTCTATCCCATTTGATATGATTATGTTGTATGTATGTCTCATTTTCACCTTATGGTCTGGGTTTGATTACTTCTATTTAAATCGTAGAGTGTTACTTGATTCTAAGTGATAGGAAGGAAGTATTGTTAGATGAAAGCAGAGATAATTGCTGTAGGCTCAGAGTTATTGTTAGGGCAGATTTCAAATACGAATGCCCGATTTATTTCTTCCCAACTTGCTGAATTAGGAATCGATGTTTATTTTCACACGGTAGTGGGAGATAATCCGAAACGCTTACTCGATTCGATTAAAATCGCGGAAGAACGTGCAGATTTAATTATTTTCACAGGTGGTTTAGGACCTACAAAAGACGACCTAACAAAAGAAACTATTTCCGCTCATTTAAACAAAAAATTGGTACTTGATCAACAAGCGTTACTTTATATCGAAGACTTTTTCAAAAGAATGAACCGTGAAATGACCGAAAATAATAAAAAACAAGCATTAGTACTTGAAGGCTGTACAGTATTGCCGAATAAGAATGGGATGGCTCCCGGGATGCTACTTACATCAGAGAATCTCTCGTATATCCTTTTACCTGGACCACCAAAAGAAATGGAGCCTATGTTCCAATTTGAAGCAAAACCATTACTGCTAAAATTACTCAATGAAGAAACGGTTATTTTGTCTCATGTAATGCGTTTTTATGGTATTGGTGAAGCAGAACTGGAAACGCGGGTACAGGACTTATTAGATAACCAAACAAACCCTACATTGGCTCCACTCGCTTCAGATGGGGAAGTTACGTTACGCTTGACAGCTAAAAGTGATTCAGAAGCTGCAGCATGGGAAAAGATTGAGGTTCTTCAAAAAGAGATTTTTGACCGTGTAGGTGAATATGTATATGGGTACAATGACGACTCTTTAGCCTCTAAGCTTCAAGAGATACTAGTTGAAAATCAATTAACTATTTCTGCCGCAGAAAGCATGACTGCAGGATTATTTCAATCCGAAATTGCTGCAGTTAAAGGAATGGGTGCAGTATTAGTTGGAGGTATGATTACATATACCGAGTCTATCAAAGTCGATCAACTTGGAGTAGATCAGCAAATAATAGACTCATTTGGGGTAGTATCTAGAGAATGTGCTGAGGCTATGGCTAATTGTATTAAAGAAAAATTTAATACAAATATTGGTGTTGGCATAACAGGGGCAGCTGGACCAGATGCTCATGGTGGCCAGCCGGCTGGCACTGTCTGGATAGGTATTGCTTTAAATGATATGGCACCAGTGTCGTATAAGTTAAGTCTTTCGGGTATGAGAAACACTAATAGACTGAGAGCTGTGAAATTTACTATTCATTACTTAATTCGATTACTTCGCGAACAAGGTTTTAAAACAATTTAATTTTATTTTCATTATGAAAAACGACCCAAAATTCAATTTTGAGTCGTTTTTAAGTCCAAAAATTAAATTGTTGTTAAAAATAAACGAATAAACGTTCGCTTTTTTCTTGAATATTTCTCAAACACCTAGTATAGTAGAGATAGAAATAAAAACAGACTTTCTTTTGAGGAGGAAAACAATTGGCTAATGATCGTAAAGCAGCTTTAGAAATGGCTTTAAAACAAATAGAGAAACAATTTGGTAAAGGTTCAATTATGAAACTTGGTGAAAAAACAGATAGAGAAATTTCAACATCCTCTAGTGGCTCTTTAGCACTTGATGCAGCTTTAGGAATAGGTGGATACCCAAGAGGTCGTATAATTGAGACATACGGTCCAGAAAGTTCTGGTAAAACTACAGTTGCACTACATGCAATTGCTGAAGTTCAAAAAACTGGAGGCCAAGCGGCTTTTATTGACGCAGAGCATGCGCTAGATCCTGTCTATGCTCAAAAACTAGGTGTAAATATCGATGAACTCCTTTTATCTCAACCGGATACGGGAGAACAAGCACTAGAAATAGCTGAGGCATTAGTACGTAGTGGAGCAGTTGAAATTTTAGTTATTGACTCTGTTGCTGCTCTAGTTCCTAAAGCTGAAATTGAGGGTGAAATGGGAGATTCTCATATTGGTCTTCAAGCTCGTTTAATGTCACAAGCATTACGTAAGCTTTCTGGAGCTATTAATAAATCAAATACTATTGCAATCTTCATCAACCAAGTTCGTGAAAAAGTAGGCGTGATGTTTGGTAATCCAGAAGTTACACCAGGTGGACGTGCACTTAAATTTTATAGCTCCGTACGTTTGGAAGTTAGACGTGCAGAAGCGATAAAACAAGGTACAGATATTGTAGGTAACAAAACGAAGATTAAAGTTGTAAAAAACAAAGTAGCTCCACCATTCAGAACAGCAGAAGTGGATATTATGTATGGGGAAGGAATTTCTCAAGAAGGAGAAATTGTGGACCTTGGTTCCGAAATGGACATTATTCAAAAAAGCGGTTCTTGGTATGCTTACAATGAAGAACGTATAGGACAGGGTAGAGAAAACGCAAAACAATTCCTTAAAGAAAATCCTGCTATTAAAAATGAAATTTCACAAAAAATCCGCGAATCTCTTGGAATGACTGCAGCTTCATATACTATTGCAGGACATGAGCCAGAAGAAGAAGAGGAAGAATTTGAATTATTATTAGATGAAGAATAAAAAAGAAGTCTCTCATTTTATGGGAGACTTTTTTCTTTTTTCAATTAATCAACAAACAAGAGTCATAGAATAACTTCAACGTAGAAAACTTATGAAGCGAACATAATGATTCCACTTCTCTAGTATCCAATTTACTAAAGTTAATGATTAGAGACTATATTTACAAAATTACTGATAAAAAAGAGGGGGATAGTGAGGTACCCCCCTCCTAATAATCTGCCGAATGAGAAAGCAACCATTATATCCAAAGAATTACGATAACGATTAATAACAGATATTCCTTCTAAGGGACGAGATTAGCGCTTTTCTTTCATAATTATCCTTCCGATTCCTTGACAGAGTATTTCTACATCTATACAATTAAAATTGTATAATTTCTTTACTAATACTATGATGAAATAGGCAATATGCATTTGCATATTTGTGCCGACTGAAACTTAAAAAGAATAGCAAATAGGGGGTGTTCGAATGCCATTATTATTGGAAATTATCATCTCCGCTTTGCTTGGTCTGTTCGTCGGTGCCGTTGTTGGTTATATTTATCTGAAAAAAGTGAACGATTCAAAAGTGACTGGTGCAAAACAATCTTCTGCACTCATCTTAGATGAAGCAAAGCGAGAAGCGGAAGCATTAAAAAAAGAAGCACTATTAGAAGCCAAAGATGAAACTCACCAATTACGAATTGAAGCAGAATCTGACATCCGTGAACGCCGAATGGAACTGCAAAAACAGGAAAATCGGTTATTACAAAGAGAAGAGAATCTTGATCGTAAGGATGATGCTCTAAACAAGAGAGAAGTAGGTCTTGAGCGTAAAGAAGATGCTCTAACCGAAAGACAACAGCATATCGAACAGAAAGAAAGTAAAGTGGACGAGCTAGTGAATAAGCAACAAAGCGAACTCGAAAGAATCTCTACTTTAACACGTGAAGAAGCGAAAGCGATAATTCTTCAAGAAGTAGAAAATGAGCTTGCTACGGATATTGCTGTAATGACGAAGGAATCTGAAACACGAGCAAAAGAAGAAGCAGATAAAAAATCTCGTGAAATTCTTTCTTTAGCATTACAACGTTTTGCAGCCGATCATGTTGCAGAAACAACCGTTTCTGTAGTTAATTTACCAAACGATGAAATGAAAGGTCGTATCATTGGTCGTGAAGGTAGAAACATTCGTACGCTCGAAACTTTAACTGGTATTGATTTGATTATTGATGATACGCCAGAAGCTGTTATTCTATCAGGATTTGATCCAATACGTAGAGAAACTGCCCGCTTGGCACTTGAAAAATTAGTACAAGATGGTCGTATTCATCCGGCACGTATTGAGGAAATGGTAGAAAAATCAAGAAGAGAAGTGGATGAACAAATCCGTGAAATCGGTGAGCAGACTACATTTGATGTAGGTGTTCATAATTTACATCCAGATTTAATGAAAATTTTAGGTCGACTTCGCTATCGTACAAGTTATGGGCAAAACGTATTAAAGCATTCAACCGAAGTAGCATTTTTAGCTGGTTTACTTGCAGCAGAACTTGGTGAAGATGTAACTCTAGCGAGACGAGCAGGCTTACTTCACGACATCGGAAAAGCTATTGACCATGAAGTTGAAGGAAGTCATGTTGAAATCGGTGTCGAACTTGCAACGAAATATAAAGAGCATCCAGTAGTTATTAATAGTATTGCTTCTCATCATGGAGATACGGAGGCAACATCTGTTATAGCGGTATTGGTTGCAGCTGCAGATGCATTATCCGCAGCACGACCTGGTGCTAGAAGCGAGACATTAGAAAACTATATTCGTCGTTTAGAAAAACTAGAAGAAATTTCAGAGTCTTACGATGGCGTTGAAAAATCATTTGCTATTCAAGCTGGAAGAGAGATTCGTATTATCGTTCGTCCAGATCAAATAGATGACATTTCTGCTCATCGTTTGGCAAGAGATATCCGTAAACGAATCGAAGAAGAACTAGATTACCCTGGACATATTAAAGTAACTGTCATCAGAGAAACTAGAGCAGTAGAATACGCAAAATAGTACAAATTGTTGACAAACGCTCTCATTCAGTTTGATAATAGAGTTTTACTACGAATACAAAAAGGCTTCTAAAAGAAGCCTTTTTTTCGTGAGAGAGGATGGAAGTAGAAGTTGAAAATATTATTTATTGGTGACATTGTTGGATCTATAGGAAGAGATACATTAGAAAGTTATTTACCAAGACTTAAAAGAAAATATAATCCCGACGTAGTAATTGCAAACGGTGAAAATGCTGCAGCGGGTCGAGGGATCACAAGAAATATATTCCAAGGCTTATTGCACATGGGTGTTGATGTCGTAACAATGGGTAATCATACATGGGATCAGAAAGAAATCATGGACTTTATCGATGATACTGACTATTTAATTCGACCTGCAAACTTTTCAGAGGAAGCACCAGGTAAAGGGATGACATCTATCACTAAAAATGGGCAAACTATTTCAGTTATAAATATACATGGTAGAACTTTCTTACCTCCTCATGATGATCCATTTAAAAAAGCGACGGAGTTAGTAGAAGAAGCAAAAAAATTATCTCCGATTATCTTCGTGGATTTCCACGCGGAGGCAACTAGTGAAAAAATTGCATTTGGTTGGCATTTAGATGGAAAAGCATCAGTTGTCGTAGGCACACATACACATGTGCAAACCGCTGATTCGCGTATTCTGCCTGGAGGTACTGCTTATATTACAGATGTAGGTATGACTGGACCATACGATGAAGTACTAGGTATGAAAAAAGAAGATGTATTGTATCGATTTCAAACGAATATGCCAACTCGTTTTGAAGTTCCAAAAAGTGGGCGTTCTGTATTAAGTGGCTTTTTTGTAGAGGTAGATAGTGCTACAGGGAAAGCAATTTATCAAGAGCGTGTTTATATAAACGATGACTATCCGTTTAAAGGCTAAAGCGTCTAAAAAAATACTCCGATGCATACGTTAGATTATGGACGAAAGCAAGTTCATAATCTAGCGATAAAAGGAGAAATGATAGTGGATTCTTTAAAAGTATCTTCTCGTTCAAACCCAAATTCCGTTGCAGGTGCTTTAGTAGCAGTAATAAGAGAACAAGGGTATGCAGAAATGCAAGCAGTAGGAGCTGGTGCATTAAATCAGGCAATTAAAGCTATTGCCATAGCAAGAGGATTTGTCGCACCGAGTGGTACTGATTTAACTTGTTCGCCTGCTTTCACGGATATTATTATTTCAGGTGAAGATCGAACTGCTTTGAAGTTATTGGTAGAAAAAAAGACAAAATAAATTCAAAGTGTTGATTAACTGATAAGCGTTCATAATTTGCTTGAGGTGCTTTCTTTGAATATAGATATTGTCAAATACCACAAAGTCGCTACATAATTTGTAGCGGCTTTACTTATGAGCAAATGTTATACATAAGTGATTTTCTGAATAAATTGTGACGGTGAAATTCCGTCAAAGGTCTGAATTTCACTAAAAATACACTGAATACATAGTGAATATGACTACTTCATGATAAACTAATGAAGGAAAAAAGCATTCAACCAGATAGTAAGGAGATGTTTATATGTTGCAACAACTTTCTTGGAAAGTAGGCGGGCAGCAAGGAGAGGGTATTGAAAGTACTGGTGAAATTTTCTCAATGGCGATGAATCGCCTTGGATATTACCTTTACGGATATCGTCATTTCTCTTCTCGTATTAAAGGTGGACATACGAATAATAAAATCTGTGTACGTCCTAAGCAAGTTCGTACAATACCAGATGATTTAGATATACTAGTAGCATTCGATCAAGAAACAATTGATGTTAATTACAAAGAACTTACAGAGAAAAGTATTATTTTAGCAGATTCTAAGTTTTCTCCAGTATCTCCTGAAGATTGTTTGGCACCTATGTATATAGTTCCATTTACAGAGATTGCAGCTGAACTTGGTACTTCCCTGATGAAAAACATGGTGGCAATTGGGGCAACATCCGCTCTATTAAATTTAGATAAAGCAGTGTTCCAAGGGGTAGTAGATGAGATTTTCGGTAAAAAAGGAACAGAAGTAGTAGAAAAAAATATGCAAGCTATTCAACAAGGCTTTGATATAATGGCAGAGCAATTAGGGGACCGATTAGGGGAATGGGAACTAGTTGCAGCTGATGGGAAACATCGTATGTTTATGATTGGAAATGATGCTATTGCACTTGGAGCATTAGCAGCAGGAGTACGCTTCATGGCGGCTTATCCAATTACACCAGCTTCTGAAATTATGGAATATATGATTAAAAAGCTACCACTATTTGGTGGAGCAGTTATTCAAACAGAAGACGAAATTGCCGCAGCAACAATGGCTATAGGTTCTAACTATGGAGGTGTACGTGCATTTACCGCATCAGCAGGACCAGGGCTATCTTTAATGATGGAGGCAATCGGGCTATCTGGTATGACAGAGCAACCACTTGTTATTGTAGATACTCAGCGTGGAGGACCTTCTACAGGACTTCCAACAAAACAAGAACAGTCTGACTTAATGCAAATGATTTATGGTACACATGGGGAAATACCAAAAGTGGTTATAGCACCAAGTACAGGGGAAGAAGCATTTTTTGATACAATTCAAGCGTTTAATATTGCAGAAGAACTTCAATGCCCTGTCATAATCTTATCCGATTTACAACTTTCACTTGGTAAACAAACTGTTGAGCCATTTGATTATTCTAAAATTGAGATCCGTCGTGGTAAATTAGTTCAAAATGAAGAAATTCCTGTGGCGGAGGATAAAGCTTACTTCAAACGTTTTGAAGTTACAGAGGATGGTATTTCACCACGAGTTCTACCAGGTACAGAACATGCTATTCACCATGTAACAGGCGTAGAACATGATG
Source organism: Psychrobacillus sp. FJAT-21963 (assembly GCF_001420585.1). Classification (NCBI taxonomy): domain Bacteria; kingdom Bacillati; phylum Bacillota; class Bacilli; order Caryophanales; family Bacillaceae; genus Psychrobacillus; species Psychrobacillus sp. FJAT-21963. Next base: position 159,882 of record NZ_LJIY01000002.1, read on the forward strand.
AAACAGGAAAACCTTCCGAAGCTGCTACAAATCGTAAAGCACAAATGGACAAACGTCTTGGAAAGTTAAAAAATATTAACTTTAATGAACCTGTCTATGTAAGTGCTCCTTATGAAGAGGCAGATATTTTATTTGTTGGATTTAACTCAACAAGAGGTGTGCTAGAAGAATTACAGCAAACATTTATTGCGCAAGGGTTAAAAGTGAATCATGCCCATATTCGGTTAATTCACCCGTTCCCAGTTGATGAAGTACAGCCACTTGTTGCGAATGCAAAGAAAGTAATTGTAGTTGAAAATAATGCTACCGGCCAATTAGCAAACATCTTAAAAATGAATGTTGGTGGGCATGATAAAGTCATCCCTGTAACGAAGTATGATGGAACACCTTTCTTACCTCTACAGCTTGAAAAACAAGTAAAGGAGTTGCTTAACTGATGGTGACATTTAAAGATTTTCGTAATAATGTAAAACCAAACTGGTGCCCAGGATGTGGTGACTTTTCTGTTCAAGCAGCTATTCAACGTGCAGCAGCAAATGTAGGCATTCAACCCCATGATTTAGCCGTAATATCAGGTATTGGCTGTTCTGGACGAATTTCAGGATATATACACTCTTATGGTTTTCATGGTATTCATGGGAGAGCACTTCCTATTGCTCAAGGTTTAAAAATGGCGAACAAGGATCTTCACGTCATTGCTTCTGGTGGAGACGGTGATGGTTTTGCTATCGGAATCGGCCATACTATTCACTCGATTCGACGTAATATTGATTTAACATATGTAGTAATGGATAACCAAATTTACGGTCTCACAAAAGGGCAAACTTCTCCACGTTCTGCGGAAGGATTTAAAACTAAGTCAACACCTGGTGGAGCAATTGAACCTTCACTAAAACCGCTTGAATTAGCTTTAACTTCTGGGGCTACATTTGTTGCTCAAGGTTTTTCGTCAGATATTAAAGAGTTAACTGCAATCATTGAAGCTGGTATTAACCATAAAGGTTTCTCTTTTATTAACGTATTTAGCCCTTGTGTAACATACAATAAAGTAAATACGTATGATTGGTTCAAAGAACATTTAACAAAGCTTTCTAACGTTGAAGGTTATGATCATACTAGTAGAGAAGATGCACTAAAAGTCGTAATGGAAACGGAAGGGCTAGTCACAGGAATCATTTATCAAAATGAGAATGCTCCATCTTATCAAGAGCAAGCACCTGGATACGCACAAACTCCACTTGTTGATCAAAACTTGAAAATGAGTGAACAAGAATTTAACGCATTGTTACAAGATTTTATGTGATATGGAAGACTGCCGATATAAATCGGTAGTCTTTTTATCTGTTTTCATCAGATTATACTGGATTTCGTGAAACCGAACCGATACCGGTCAAGTATAACTAAGACGTATGTGCTATTGGTGTGTCTAATTTACAACTTTTAAGCTTTATACCTTGTAGCAATGGAGTGCTATTAAGTATAATAATAGGATGGATATTCGTGCTATTTACGAATGAAAGAAAGGAGCGTTCTCATGAACGAAGAATCACGATTACTAAGTAGTCAAGTCAAAGAACCTAATTCTCCGGACAAAAAATCCGAGAAGGATTATAGTAAATATTTTCAAACTGTATATACACCACCTTCCTTAAAAGAAGCAAAAAAAAGAGGTAAGGAAGAAGTTGCTTACCATAACGATTTTGCCATAGCTGAAGAATTTAGAGGGATGGGTCAAAATCGCAAATTTTATATTCGCACTTATGGTTGTCAAATGAACGAACATGATACTGAAGTAATGGCTGGTATATTCCTGCAATTAGGCTATGAACCAACTGATTCTGTGGACGATGCAAATGTAATCTTACTTAATACATGTGCGATTCGTGAAAATGCAGAAAATAAAGTATTTGGTGAACTAGGTCACTTAAAACATTTGAAGCAGAACAATCCTGATGTATTGATCGGTGTCTGTGGATGTATGTCTCAAGAAGAATCAGTAGTCAACAAAATATTGAAAACCTACCATCAAGTAGATATGATTTTCGGTACACATAATATTCATCGTTTACCTAACATTTTAAACGAGGCTTATCTATCAAAGGAAATGGTAGTAGAAGTTTGGTCAAAAGAAGGCGATGTAATTGAAAACCTGCCAAGAGTAAGAAAAGGTTCTATTAAAGCGTGGGTAAATATTATGTATGGCTGTGATAAATTCTGTACATATTGTATCGTGCCTTATACACGAGGAAAAGAGCGTAGTCGACGTCCAGAAGATATTATTCAAGAAATTAGACACCTTGCAGCACAAGGATATAAAGAAGTAACATTATTAGGTCAAAACGTAAATGCCTATGGAAAGGACTTTGAAGATTTAGATTACCGTTTTGGTGATTTAATGGATGATCTGCGTAAAATCGATGTAGCGCGTATTCGATTCATGACGAGCCATCCAAGAGATTTTGATGACCATTTAATAGAAGTACTTGCTAAAGGCGGAAACTTAGTAGAACATATTCATTTACCAGTTCAATCTGGTTCTTCTGATATATTAAAAATTATGGCTCGTAAATATTCAAGAGAGCATTATTTAGAACTTGTTCAAAAAATTAAAGCTGCGATTCCAAATGCATCTTTATCAACAGATATTATTGTAGGGTTCCCGAATGAGACAGATGAGCAATTTGAAGAGACCATGTCTTTATATAAAGAAGTAGGATTTGAAATTGCTTATACGTATATTTATTCTCCTCGAGAAGGAACTCCAGCTGCAAAAATGGTTGATAATGTACCGATGGAAGTGAAAAAAGAACGATTGCAGCGTTTAAATAAACTAGTAAATGACATGTCTGCGGAAGCTATGAAAAAGCATGAAGGACAAATTGTAGAAGTGTTAGTAGAAGGAGAAAGTAAAAACAATCCTGATGTACTAGCAGGTTATACAAGAAAAAGTAAACTCGTTAACTTTAAAGGACCAAAAGAAATTATTGGTAAGTTAGTACAAGTTAAAATTACGGAAGCAAAAACATGGTCACTTACTGGAGAATTAGTTGAAGTACCAAATGAACTAAAGGTGGGAATTTAATGACTACAAAGTATTCAAGAGACGAAATCATTGAAAAAGCAAAAGAAATAGCTAACATGATTGCCAACACAGAAGAAGTAGATTTCTTCAAAAGAGCGGAAGCACAAATCAATGAAAACCAGCAAGTTCGTGAAAAAATTGCCAGTCTTAAAAGTTTACAAAAACAAGCAGTAAACTTTCAACATTTAGGAAAAGAAAAGGCTCTAAAAATGATTGAAGGAAAAATTGAAGCAATTGAAGCTGAAATTGATGAAATTCCTATTGTTCAAGAGTTTAAGCAATCACAAGGAGATGTTAACAGTCTTCTTCAGTTAGTAGCTAACTCAATCTCTAACAATGTTACAAATCAAATTATTGAAGCAACCGAAGGCGACTTACTAAGAGGGGAAACGGGATCTCAAGTAAGAAACTCAACACCAGGTAGCTGCTCATAAAATATACTATAAAAGGACATACATGAATCTTTATAAGATTTATGTATGTTTTTTTTGTGGAAAAATGAATATATATTAATATATTTGGCTGGAATTTCTATAAAAAAACAAAAAAANTTTTTATAGAATTTAACATAACTTAGTATTTATATTAGGGTGATAATAGTGAATAAATATAATAGGTTGGCAATTCGAATAATTATGGTAAAATTATAATGTACTTGGGGAATAATATATAGAAAAGGGAGGAATTGAATTGATGAAAAAGCAATTCAAATGGGTAGCAATCTTAAGTATTATAGCATTATTTATATTATCAGCTTGTGGCTCAACTGAAAATGGTTCTGAAAGCGGGTCTGGAGAAGAATCTGGTAAAACAAAAGAAGATGTTAAATTTTTGAGTCTATTAACTGGCGGAACACAAGGGACGTATTATCCTCTTGGTGGTACATTTGCTGAGTTAATTTCTACAGAAACAGATATTAAAACAACGGCAGAAGTTTCTCAAGCATCCGCTGCAAACATGACAGCGTTACAAAATGGTGAAGGTGATATTGCTTTTGTTCAAACGGACATTGCATTCTACGGAACCGAAGGTACATTAATGTTTGAAGGTAAAAAAACAGATAGTGTTTCTGCACTAGGTGCACTTTACCCTGAAACAATTCAACTAGTAACTTTGGCTGATTCAGGTATTACTTCATACGATGACTTAAAAGGTAAAAAAGTTTCTGTTGGTGCTCCAGGTTCTGGTACTTATGCAAACGCAGAACAATTGTTAGAAATTCATGGTTTAACAATGGATGACATCGAAGCACAAAACTTAGATTTCGGTGAGTCAACAGATGGTATTCAATCTGGACAAATTGACGCTGCATTTATTACAGCAGGTTATCCAACTGGTGCTGTTGAAGCGTTAAACGCAACTAATAAAGTAACAATCATTCCAGTAAGTGAAGAAAAGGCCGATGCATTGATCAAGAAATATCCATATTATGCAAAAGATAAGATTCCAGCGGGAACTTATGGATTAGAAGCAGAAGTTCCAGCAGTTTCTGTACTTGCGATGCTAGCTGTTAAAAAAGAACTTCCAGAAGATTTAGTATATGAAATTACAAAAGCAATTTACGATAACACAGAAAAAATAAGTCATGCAAAAGGGGAATTTATAAAAGCTGAAACTGGCTTAGATGGTATTGGTATTGAAATTCACCCAGGCGCGCAAAAATATTTTGATGAAGTAAACAAGTAATAATCAGGAGAAAGAGGCTCTGTTGCGAATAGCTTCGTGCCTCTTTACTCATTAAATGGGGTTCGCTTCATGAAAAAAATAATAGCAACTTGTTTAATCATAATGCTTATAAGTTTATTATTTATTCCAATGTGGACCGTGTTTGTCTTTACGGAAACAAGAAACGAGAACCCTGTTCTCCATTACATACCAATAAGTGAAGAGAAAGACTTTCAAATTATTTTTACTCATTCTATTCATCTGACTGATGTTATTGAGAGTTATAGAGTAGAAGATACAAACAAAATTCGTTTAATGTCAATGAAATATAGTGACGTTGCGATTGGTATGCCCAGTTATGCAGAGGAAGGCCAAAAGTTAAACTATCAGGATGGAATTTATACGCTTCAATATGATGATGCAGACTTACAAAACTTCACCTTATATATTGGTGATGTTGACTACCCATTAAGTTTTAAATATGAAAATAAGATGTTTGATTTAAAAACGAATCTCGTTAGAGGAAAGTCATATTTATTTGAAGTGAAAAAAATATCATTAGTTGAAAAAATGAAAGGAGTCAGACTGAATGGACGATAAGAAGAACCCAAAATCTCCAAACAACCAGTTTGAAGAGTTGTCTGTCGAAGATCAGCAGGCCATTTTAGAAAAATACGATTTAGAATCTAATACCCGTACTTTAAGTGGAATATTAAAATATGTCATTTATTTTGGTTTAATGGCATTTTCTTTATTTCAGCTATACACGGCTATTTTCGGTCAGTTCCCAGCACAAATTCAACGAACAGTCCATTTAGGATTTGGTTTATTATTTGTATTCTTACTGTTTCCTGCACGTCGTAAATTATCGAAAACTAAAATTCCATTTTACGATTTTATACTTGGAGCAGGTGCTATTTTAGTAGGAAGTTACTGGACGATTCATTATAACCGCCTCGTTCAGAGTTTAGGACAATTTGAAGGGATTGACTTTTACGTTGGACTTCTTGCAATAGTCCTAGTATTAGAAGCAGCAAGACGTGCAGTAGGTTTACCTATCACAATTATCGCAGGATTGTTTCTAGTGTATGCATATTTAGGTCCTTATTTCCCTGCATTTATGGCACATCGTGGGCAAAGTATTGAGAACATTGTAAATTTAATGTTCTTTACGACGGATGGGATATTAGGTACGCCACTAGCAGTTTCTTCTACCTATATTTTCGCATTCTTATTATTTGGTGCGTTTTTAGTGAAAACTGGAGTAGGACAATACTTTAATGATTTATCCGTTGCTGTAGCCGGAAAGTTAATCGGTGGTCCAGCAAAAGTAGCAATTTTCTCTTCTGCTTTGCAAGGAATGATATCTGGTAGCTCTGTAGCAAACGTAGTTACTTCAGGAGCTTATACAATTCCAATGATGAAATCGCTTGGTTATAAAAAGGATTTTGCAGGGGCAGTAGAAGCATCCTCTTCAACTGGTGGACAGCTAATGCCTCCAATTATGGGTGCTGCCGCGTTCTTGATGGTTGAATTTATCGGACGTGGTATAACATATTGGGATATTGCAAAAGCTGCTGCTATTCCTGCAATACTGTATTTTACTGGAATTTGGATAATGACACATTTTGAAGCAAAAAGATTAGGTCTTAAAGGTTTAACAGATGAACAAATGCCGGATCGGAAAGAGATATTAAAAAAGATCTATTTAATTTCACCGATTTTCCTAATCATTATTCTTATGATGGTAGGAGTTCCAGTTATCCACTCTGCTTTATATGGAATTTTGGCCTGCATCATAGTTGGTTTAATCAACAAGGATACTCGTCTTGGACCGCTTGAAATCTTGGATGCTTTAGTAGATGGAGCACGAACTGCTCTAGGTGTAGTTGCTGCAACTGCATGTGCAGGAATTATAGTAGGAGTTGTAGTGAAGACTGGTTTAGGTTTAAGCTTAGCAACGAGCCTAGTTAAACTTGCAGGCGGAAGTATTATGTTAACTTTGTTCTTTGTAATGATCGCTTCCCTTATTCTGGGAATGGGTGCTCCTACAACGGCAAACTATGTCATTACATCAACTATTGCTGCACCAGCAATAATCGCATTATTAGCACCAGACGTACCACAGAGTGCAGTACCAATTGTTGTCTTATTATCAGCACATTTTTTCGTTTTCTATTTCGGAATTATCGCGGATATAACCCCTCCAGTAGCGCTTGCCGCCTTTGCTGCCTCAGGTATTTCGGGTGGAGATCCTATTAAAACGGGTGTGCAGGCCTCAAAACTTGCTATAGCTGCTTTTATTATTCCGTATATGATTGTATTTTCACCAACCTTATTAATGATTGATACAACATTTTGGGAAATAATTTGGGTATTCTTTACCGCAATAATTGGAATGATTGCAATTGGAGCAGGGATGATTGGTTATTGGTATCGAAAAGTGACTTGGATTGAGAGAATATTTGCAGTAGGCTCAGGTTTATTGTTAATATATCCAGAAAGTATTTCTGATATCGTAGGATTAGTTGTATTTGGGATTTTACTAGCAATACAATTAGTTACGCGTGAGAAAAATAAGGATAAACAAGCAATTGCATTATAAATATAAAACACGAACCTCTGAGGTTCGTGTTTTATTTTTAAATATTATAAAATACTTTTACTGGTATAATAAGAAAAAGATTCATAGAATAGAGGTTTTACAATGTCCCTTAACTTTTTACAAGCCGAGAAACAGATATATGATTCTGTTGTCTTTCCTGCATTTGATTTAACGACAGTTCCAGGTGAGGTTGTTGCATTATGTACGAGTGTGAACGTTCGTGAACAGCTTATTGATATTCTATTAAGAAAGACATTGTTATCTAATGGAGAAATTCAACATAATCCAAATGAAGCATTAGGATTTTTCTTTCTTATTGATGGAGTATACGAACGTCTAACTGTTAAAGAGTCATTAAAATTTTACAGACAGTTATACAAATCAGAAGTGATTATAGAAGATATAGTTCGTTTAGTTCAACTTGATTCGAAAATAAATAAAAAATTAAAACAACTTACATACTCTGAAAAAAAACGTGTGCAGTTAGCAAACCTACTTATTCAGGATCCTGAAATTTACATAATGGAAGAACTCGATCAAAATTTAGATGTGGAATCTAAGCGTATATTTACTAACGTTCTAAAACAACTAAGAACAGCTCAAAAAACTATATTAATTTTGACTGGTCAAATTGAAAGCGCCGTTACATTTGCCGATAAAATTTTTCGATTAGATGATAAAGGAATCCATCTATTACAAACCGAAGAAGAAAATCCAGATGAAGATTTTTCGGAGGTTAATGATAATGTAGAAGATAAAATTACCCAACCTATTCGGTTTGAAAAAATCCCGACGAAAGTAAATGAAAAAATTGTATTATTTGATCCTCCTGAAATTGATTATATTGAAAGTACAGAAGGGCAAACATTTTTACATATAAAAGGAGAAAATTTTCCTTGTAGTTTTACATTAAATGAATTAGAAGATCGACTACTTCCTTTTGGTTTTTTTAGATGTCATCGTTCCTATATAGTGAATCTACAAAAAGTTCGCGAAGTCATCACATGGACAAGAAATAGTTATAGCCTTGTACTAGAAGATCAGAATAAATCGTCTGTTCCATTATCAAAATCGAAAATGGCGGATTTAAAAGGAATGTTGGGCTTAAAATAAGCTCCATTCAACCCTAAAATGACTCCTTTCACCATAAATAAGATGTTTTCATACAGTAAATCTCTTAATCTAAGGGTGTACATACGAAATGTTCAGCCAACAATTAGGAGGATGATTATGGAAAATGCAATTGAAGTAAAAGGATTAGCAAAAATATTTTCTAATTTTAAAGCACTTGAAGATGTCAATTTTTATGTGAAAAAAGGAGAAATTTTTGGCTTTCTTGGACCAAGTGGATCAGGGAAAACGACGACGATCAAAATTTTAACTGGTCAGTTAGAGCCAACCGAAGGAAAAGCACTTGTTTTTGGGGAGAATGTATCTACTCTAAATACTCCGACTGCTCGGAAGCGTTTTGGGGTTCTAACTGATAATAGTGGGTTGTATGGTCGACTAACTATATATGAGAATTTAAAATTATATTGCCAACTTTACGATCTTCCAATCAGAAGAGTTGATGAGGCGCTTGCCTTTGTAAATCTAAAAGAGGAACGTAAAAAGAAAGTATCTTCCTTATCCAAAGGTATGGCACAACGTGTTATTTTAGCAAGAGCCATCCTTCATGAACCAGAGTTATTATTTTTAGACGAGCCGACGTCTGCTTTAGATCCAGTGAACACTCTCCATATTTACAATGGATTAAGGGAGTTAAATAAAAGAGGGACAACTATATTTTTAACAACACATGATATGCAAGAAGCAGACACATTGTGTAATCGTGTTGCTTTTCTAAATAAGGGACAAATCCAGCTAATGGATCAACCAAGCAAGTTAAAAAAACGATTTGCAGATGATACTTTAACATTGGAATTGACGAATGATGAGAAACTAGTTCTTCCAAAAAATGCAGCAGGTGCGGAAGAAATGTATCATTTAATGAGAGAAAACAGAGTGGTGACAGTTCATTCAAATGAACCTACTTTAGGGGATATATTTGTAAATGTAACAGGGGGAGAATTAGTATGATCTTTTCATGGAAACGTATAAATGCTATTTTTCAAAAGGATTTTAAAGATTTTTCAAGAAATTTGGCAGTATCAATTGTTATTTTCTTACCACTATTCATGGCCGCTATTTACGGCCGTATGGGATTAGACACAATTCAAGCACACTTTTTGAGTATTAACATGACATTTGCAATGGTTGGAACTTATGTGCAATGTTGTTTAATAGCAGAAGAGAAAGAAAAAAATACGCTACGCAGTTTAATGCTATCTCCTGCTAGCACATTAGAAATTCTTGGTGGTAAAAGTTTATTATCTTTTGTTTTAACGATCGTTATTATTTTCTTTAGTGCCTTTTTATCCGAATATAATCCGACAAATATTACACTTGTTGCATTAGCTATTATTATATCTGCTGTATTTTATATTGCGGTTGGCACACTTTTAGGACTTATTGCAAAATCAGTTATGGAATCTTCTGTTTTAGTACTTCCTGTCATTGGTATTTTTAGTTTGGGGTCCTTTGTTACGGTATGGGCTGAAAAATATCCAATATTAAAACTTGCAGAATACATGCCAAGCGTTCAACTTATTGAGCTAGCTACTTTGGTAGAAGAAGGAGCAAAATTTTCTGACGTACTTTCTAATTTAGGAATTATTAGCGTATGGGCAGTACTATTTATAGTGTTAACAGTAATTGTGTATAGAAAACGAATGGTAGATTAAAAAAATATAGAAGGAATTTATATATAAATTCCTTTTATATTCAGACTGTAGATAAACCGGAAATTATTTCTATATTGAATAGATCAGGTTTTCCGAAGCTTACCGATCGCGTGCGCCGAACCGCTTGGGCAAATAAGATTTTGGTCATGCAATCGTTGCGAATAAGAAAATCGTTGAAACGGCTCCCTTTCCGCGGGCGTTGCCTTAGCCTCCTAGCCCAACACGATGTTGATCATGCAATCGTTGCCGCAAAAGTTCTTTTGCGACGAGCATTGCGCAGGAGCAGGATGCGGCGAACTTATATTGCCTTCCCCTCAACTGTGGGGTCTTCGGCTAACGCTATTCCCGATGGAGTGTCGCCTTTTTCAACGATTTTCAAAAATAATAAATAATGTAAGTGATAAAAACTACCGGCGAAACGCGTCCGCCTTGAACGGAAATCAACAAGCCCAAAATAAATAAATTACTTTTATATTCTTTTTCTGTCATAATTCCCTCACAACTTTATAAACCTAAGGACTTGTTTGTACTCAACAGTTTCTTTTATGATGGTAAGGAACAGTGGAAGGGATGAATGACGTGTTAAAAGAAGCGAAAGATTTTATTAATACGTATTACGATGAAATAGGACAATCTAATGAAAAAAAACAAGCCCGTTTAAGAGAAATAGAGAAAGAAATATTGAAAAAAGGCTGCTATGAACAGACATTAGATGAGATTACATATGGTGCTAAAATGGCATGGCGTAATAGCAATAAATGTATAGGGCGTCTATTTTGGCAAAGCTTGAATGTAAAGGATAAGAGAGATTTACTAACAGAAGAAGAAATTTTCCAAGCATTATTAGAGCATATTCAGTTTGCATCAAATGAGGGAAGAATAAGACCTACCATTTCAGTTTTTTCTTCTGTAGATGTTCGTATTTGGAACCATCAGTTAATTCGATATGCTGGTTATGAGACCTCGGATGGAGTTGTTGGTGATCCCGATTCAATTCCATTTACAAAGGTATGTGAAAACCTAGGTTGGAAAGGTGATTACAGTCATTTTGATGTGTTACCTATAGTCATTCAAATAAAAAATAATCAACCAAAGTTATTTGAGATTCCTAAAGAATACATCTTAGAGGTTTCCATTCGTCATCCTGAATATAAATGGTTTGAAGAGCTTCGATTGAAGTGGTATGCAGTCCCTATAATCTCTAGTATGAAGTTGGAAGTTGGGGGAATTACCTATGCTGCAGCTCCTTTTAATGGATGGTATATGGGTACTGAGATTGGGGCACGAAATTTAGCAGATGATTATCGCTATAATATGCTTCCGGCCATTGCTGAACGGATGGGATTAAACACTAAATCTAATGCTTCCCTTTGGAAGGATCGTGCATTAGTTGAATTGAATGCAGCTGTATTATATTCCTATAAAGAGGATGGGATCAGTATAGTAGATCACCATACAGCAGCACAGCAATTCAAGCGCTTCGAGTCAAATGAAATGGATGCAGGCCGTGATGTAACGGGGAACTGGACTTGGTTAATTCCTCCTGTTTCACCAGCAACAACACATATTTTTCATAAAACCTTTTCTAATGATAAAAAGACCCCTAATTATTTTTATCAAAGCCCTCCTTACTAAATTAAACGTATGGTTAAAATTATTCTTTGCTTATTGTAATGCAATGCGAATCATCCTGCGGAGGCTGATGCGTAGCGTGTGTCAAGTGCACATTCGTAAACCTACTCATAAGTATCTGAAACATTTACTATAAAGCTTTTCAAAATTCCATCATTATAAATACTCAAGCCAACTAAAAAAGGAATCAGCATATGAAATTTGCTGATTCCTTTTTTTAATTTTCCGGAAATACATAACAATCTCTTCCGGCATGCATGCCAGAGATGAATAATAATATTGCCGTTACGATAAACAGAATGATAGGAGTATTCCAACTCAAGGTAACATCATGAATATAACCGAAGAATACAGGACCTACAGCTGCCAACAAATATCCAATTGATTGAGCAGTTCCAGAAAGATTTGCTGCTTCCATAGGTGTTCGAGTTCGAAGTGAGAAAAACATCATTACTAGACCAAACGAAGCCCCTCCAGCTAAACCGATGAAAATCATCCAAACAATAGCAAGTGTTTTAATTCCCATTAATAACCCAACGAATCCAATTAAATACAGAATCGTATATACTAATACAAGTATTCGCTGATCTTTTAGTCTTCCAGCTAAAATCGGAATTAGAAAGGTCATTGGCAGTTGTGCAAATTGCATGATGGATAGCATCCATCCCGATTGGTCTGCTTCCATCCCTTGAGATTGTAGTATTTCTGGAATCCATGCAGCAGTTGTATAAAATATTAGCGATTGTAGCCCCATACATAATGTAATAGTCCAAGTGAGAGGGGATTGCAATAAAGATTTTTCATTGTTGCTTGTGAATACATTTTTTGCCTCCAAACTCTCTTTCTTCCTAATTTGGGGAATCCAAATAATCGCAGCTATAATGGTTAAAATTGCCCAGCAACCAAGGGCACTTTGCCAACCGAATGAAGTACTAGCTGCTATTGGATAGCTTATTCCAGCCCCAATACCGGCAGATATATTCATCGATACTGTAAAAATTGCTGTCAATAACCCAACTTGTAAAGGAAATTTAAGTTTAATCAGGCTTGGCATCAATACATTACCAAAAGAAATAGCAATCCCTATAAGTGCTGTACCAATAAGTAAAAAAGTAGTGGATCCTATAGAACGTGAAATAATTCCAATAGCTAACAATAAGACAGAGAGAAACAGAGCCATTTCCATTCCGAATTTACGAGCGATTTTGGGTGCAAACGGTGAAACAATTGCAAATGCTAGAAGAGGGATAGTCGTTATAAAACCTGCTAAAACATTCGATATAGCTAGTCCATCTCGAATGTATGAAATAATCGGCCCTACCGATGTTAGGGGAGATCTTAATGTTGCTGATATAAAAATGATACCGAGTACGAGGAACGTAATACTCCTGGTATGTGCTGCTTGTTTCGTTGACAAAAGAATTCTCTCCTTACGTTGTGAGTAATAGATTGATTACTATGAAAGACTAACACTTTTTAATAGAGAACTTCAATAGAAAAAAGCAATAACAATTTTATTAGTCAGATTGCAACAGACTATAACATTATTAGTATTGTTTTACAAGTATAGAAGTATTATCCTTAATATAAGAATAGGGGGATATCAAATGAATAGTGATAAGGTATTATCATTGATAAAAGTATCTAAATCCTTTGGTAATAAAAAAGTACTGAATGAAGTTAACTTAGAAGTATATAAGGGGCAAATTATAGGTTATATCGGCCCGAATGGCGCAGGTAAAAGTACTACCGTTAAATTGATGCTCGGGTTAATAGAAGGATACAGTGGTAAAGTAGAGATTTTCGGTAATGATATTTCTTTGGGGGATGTGACGTATAAAAAGAGGATTGGGTATGTACCTGAAACCGCAGATTTATATGAAAATTTAAGTGCATGTGAATATTTAACTTTTTGTGGAGAGCTTTATAGTTTAAATAGGGAAACTGCCGAGAAGAAAGCATTCGAGTTAATGAAGCAATTCGATTTAGAAGCAGCATTTCATCAACGTCTTTCATCCTTTTCTAAAGGAATGAAGCAAAAAGTATTAATTATCTCTAGTTTGCTACATGATCCTGATTTATTGTTCTTAGATGAACCATTAAGTGGGCTAGATGCGAATAGTGTAATGATTATAAAAGAAATACTAGCAAAGCTAGCAGCAGAAGGAAAAACTATATTTTATTCTTCTCATATTATGGATGTTGTTGAAAAAATCAGTAACCGAATTGTATTACTAGTGAATGGTCAAGTAATTGCTGATGGCTCGTTTGAAGAATTAAAGGCTCAAAACAAAGAGGGAACATTAGAAGAAATTTTTAATCAATTAACTGGTTTTACAGAACATGAGGAAATTGCTGAGAAGTTTGTTGGCATAGTAAGAGAGGGTAGTATACATGAATGATTTTAAAATTCTTCATGTGCTTGATAACTTTAAAAGATTATTTCAAAAATTCGATATAGATTATGAAGTTATGCGAACGATTTTACAGCTGAAATTAATGATGGATAGCAGACGAATGCCAACGGTCTTTAGTGGATCTAAAGTAAAAAAAGAGGGAAATCAGTTCCTGAAGTCTTTATGGTTTTATGCATTAATTGGTCTTTTTTTATTGACACCATTTTTATTTTTAGGCAGCCAATATATTTTTTTAATGAGTATTATGTTTAGTTTAGTAATGTTTATATTAATGACATCCATGATATCTGATTTTTCAGGTGTATTACTCGATATCCGAGATAAGAATATTCTTCATACAAAACCGATTAGCTTGAAAACACTAAATGCTGCAAAAATAGTTCATATTATGATTTATATGTTTTTGCTTACGGGCTCTTTTGTAGGATTACCATTTTTAGTAAGCATTTTTAAACATGGAATCTGGTTTGGACTGATATTTTTAACTGAAATTATTCTAATTAGTTGCTTCGTGGTTGTTTTAACCGCTTTTGTTTATTTAATTATTTTACGTTTTTTTAGTGGTGAAAAGCTAAAAGATATTATCAACTATGTGCAAATCATTCTAACAATAGCCTTAACGATTAGCTATCAACTAGTTGCAAGGTCTTTTGAAATTATTAATATGAAAATTTCGTATACGTTTGAATGGTGGCATATTTTATTATTCCCAATTTGGTACGGGGCTCCATTTGAATTGTTTTTAAATAAGGACTTCTCATTTCACATTATTCTGATGTCTTTATTTGCATTGTTCACTCCTATTTTCTCAGTTTGGCTTTACGTTCGTCTAATGCCTGCTTTTGAAAGAAACTTAGGGAAACTACTAAGTGATTCTACTAGAAAGAGAAAAGCTTTTAAATTAGATAGAATATGGGCAAAGATTGTTTGTAGAACCGAGGAAGAACGTACTTTTTACCGATTTTCTTCCTTAATGATGAAACAAGAAAGAGAACTAAAACTAAAAATCTATCCACAATTAGGCTTTGGTTTCATTTTTCCTTTAATCTTTTTAGCAAATGATATCTCGATGAAATCTATTGAAGAAACAATGGAAGGAAATATTTTTTTGGTCATTTACTTTAGTGTGATGATAATACCTACTATCGTTCATATGCTCCAATTTTCAAGCAATGCAAAAGGTCATTGGATATACAGAGCAGCGCCATTGCAAAATGAATTATCTATCTATAGCGGTACGTTAAAAGCATGTATAGTTAATTACTTTCTTCCAATTTTTGTATCTTTAAGTGTTCTTTTTATAGTCCTGTTTTCTGTTAGAATTGTACCTGACTTGTTTGTTGTTTTACTTGTTGGGATAGCGATGACTCTTATCTCCTATCGTATGCTAAATGGGGAAGTATTTCCTTTTTCAAAATTACATGAGCATGCACAAGATGCAGGGACATTAAAAGTGTTTATTAGTTTAATATTTATCGGATTATTTGTTTTAGCACATGTAATTGTTTCTAAAATACCATACGGCTTGTTTGGCTACATGGTTGTTTTAATCGTTGGAATTATATTTGGATGGTCTGTAACTTTTTCAAAGCACACAAAAAAGAGGTAGAGATATGAAAATAACATATGAAAATGATATTACTAATCTTATAGCTGAAGATGAATGGATGATGGAAGTGTTACAAGCTGCCAAAACACTTAACCTTCCAGATTGGTGGATCTGTGCAGGTTTTGTTCGCTCTAAAATATGGGATACGATTCATAATTTTAAGGATAGAACACCTTTGACAGATATTGATGTCATTTATTTTGATAGTTCCAATACAAATGAAGAAACGGAAAAGACATTCGAAGCAACTCTTAAAAGAATCTTGCCTAATGTACCATGGTCTGTTAAAAATCAGTCTAGGATGCATGTGATAAATAATTTATCCCCGTATTCATCAGCAGTTGAAGGGATAGCAAATTTTCCAGAAACAGTTACAGCTTTAGGTGTGAAGCTAGATGAGGAAGATAACGTTATCTTAACTGCTCCTCATGGAATTAAAGATTTAATTCATTTAAAAATAAAACCGACTCCTCGTTTTTTGGAATCTCCTGATTTACTGGAAATTTATAGAGAGAGAATTTACAAAAAGAATTGGCCATCAACTTGGCCGTTGCTTGAAACTTATTATTAGAAAACTAGAGTCTAATTAGGATGAGAAACGGAATGAGCTCATTTTCAGCAGATTTTTATAATAATATTGAAAAAAATGTATCTGAAATGAAGGATTATGAAGTGTTGTATGTTCTAGAAGTAAGATTCATCCAATATGATAAAAAAAGTTGTCTTCTATATTTTAGAAAACAACTTTTTTATCGTTTAATATTTGTTATGAGGGTAACATGGGGATGTTTTTTCAAAACAGTGATTGGCCATTGTTCTGTTATGATATCTCCAAGTAATGCATCAATGGCAGCTCGTTTTTTTTCACCGAAAGCCAATAAAATTATTTTCTTTGCCTTCAAAATAGAAGCAATACCCATTGTAAAAGCTTGAGTAGGCATATTCTCGTTGGCTTCAAAATATTGACTATTTACATGAACAGTGGAATCGGACAATTCTGCAACATGCGTTAAAGCATCAAATGGAGTGCCAGGTTCATTAAATGCAATATGCCCATTTTCTCCTACCCCTAAAAGTTGAATATCTATTGGATGCTCGTCTAACTTTTTTTCATATCTTGCACATTCAAGCTTTTTATCTAACGAAAGTCCGTTTGGAATATTTGTTTCTTTAAAATGCTTTTTGGAAAATAAGTGTTCATGCATAAAAAAAGCGAAACTGTTTTTATGTGAGGAATCCAGTCCTACGTATTCATCTAAGTTAAAGGCGATAACTTGAGAAAAATCTAAATTTGTTTCAACAATACTTGTATAAAATGGAATCATCGTACTTCCAGTTGCCAAACCTAAAGAATTTAAATTTCCTAATTTTAATTCTTCTTCTAGGTTATCAACAACAAGGCTAGTAGCTTTTTCGACATTTTCAACATATATAATATTAAAAAATGGCATTCAATTACCTCTCTATCCTATATATGTAATCATTGTATATAGAATCGTTTAGCTGGTCAATGGAATAAAAAAACAGAAGAACCGATTGGGCATATTGCGCATATGATGTTATGACTTGAATACAAGGAGGAAAAAAATGAAACACTTGCGACAAATCGTGACGAAAGCCGTGATAGCTAAAGGAAAGAAAAGAACGGAGTCATGTGAAGTACTTTGCCCGCCAAATACACCGTCTAGTATTTTAGGATGCTGGGTTATCAATCATTCTTTTCAGTCAAAAAAACATGGAAAATATGTAGAAGTTGTTGGTAAATTTGATATCAACGTCTGGTACGCACACCATGACCATTCGAAAACATCCGTATTCACAGAAACAATAAACTACAAAGATCGTATTCGATTACATTATAGAGATAGTGATTCAACTGGTGAAGAAGTACACGTACGTGTAATCCAACAGCCTAATTGTACAGAGGCAATAATTATTGAGAATGGCACTAAATTTCAAGTAATGGTGGAACGCGAACTTCTTGCTGAAGTGGTAGGAGAAACAAAAGTTTGCATCCAAGTACATGAACAAGATTTTGAAGAAGAGTGGGCATTTAATGAAGAAAGCTCCTCAAGTTCGTCTAATTCATCTAGTTCATCTAGTTCTTCTAGTTCTCAAAATCATGGCCACGACCAATCTTCATCACTTTAAAAGCCGGTCAGTTATTCCGGCTTTTTTTTATTTACAACAAGTACCTTTCCTTCTATTAATGATAGGGGCATGCGCTTTTCTTCGTATCTTTTGCTATAATAATTATAGAGAAGTATAGAAAAGGGAATGACTAATGATGACAACACTTACTCCAATGATGCAACAATATTTAACTATTAAAGAAGACTACATAGATGCTTTTTTATTTTTTCGCTTAGGCGATTTTTATGAACTATTTTATGAGGATGCAATAAAAGCGTCAGCCATATTAGAAATAACATTAACAAGTAGAAAAGATAATGTCCCAATGTGTGGTGTACCTCATCATGCAGCGCAGAACTATATTGAAACGCTTGTTAGCAAAGGACATAAAGTAGCAATTTGCGAGCAAGTTGAAAATCCTAAAGAAGCAAAAGGTGTTGTAAAAAGGGAAGTGCTTCGTTTAATTACACCTGGAACAATTATAGAAGGTAAGGCGATGCAAACTAAATCTAATTTTTTTATTGCATCTGCTGACTTACTTTCAAACAATGAAGTGGCATTTGCTTATTTAGACGTATCTACTGGCGACGGTTTTACTACTATTATGACAGGCGATGAAAAAGAAATTGTACAGGAACTATTATCTTTACAGGCGAAAGAATTGATTGTTAGTGAACAACTGTATGTATTGATAAATGATTTATCTTCGATACATGACTTTACTTTATCTATAGAACAAGATGAGTTAAGTAACGATAGTGCAGAAAAATATGTTACTAATCATCCGGTCGAAACTCACCGAACAGTAAAGCGTTTATTGAAATATATTGAAAAAACACAGAAGCGTTCCTTATTACATATTCAGCCCTTCACATTTCAAAAAAGAGAAGCATTTCTAGCGATGGACTATCATTCGAAGAGAAATCTAGAGCTTATTTCTTCTATACGAAATGGAGAGCAAAAAGGGACACTATTATGGCTACTGGATGATACGGTAACTGCAATGGGCGGTCGAAAGCTTAAACAATGGATCCATCAGCCTCTAGCTGACAAAAAAGCGATTGAATCTCGTCTAGAAATTGTTACAAGCTTTTTAGAAGATTTTATGCTTAGAGAAGAAATAAAAGAAGCGTTTAAAGAGGTATATGATTTAGAAAGATTGGTTGGAAGAATTGGATTTGGCAGTGCTGGAGGTAGAGACCTTGCGCAACTTAGACAATCCCTTTCAAAAATTCCTATTATTAAGCAGCTATTAGTTGATTCTAATAGCCCGACATTAGTCACTTTAGGACAAGCTTTGGAGGATTGCCAAGATATTTGGAGTAAGCTAGATGAAGCGATCAGCGATAACCCTCCCATATCAGTTAAAGATGGTGGGGTCATAAAGGATGGTTTCAATGAACGTTTAGACCAGCTCCGTGATGCATCTGTAAACGGGAAAAAGTGGATAGCTGAGTTAGAACAAAAAGAACGAGAGCTGACTGGGGCAAAAAATTTAAAAATAGGGTATAACCGAGTGTTCGGCTATTTTATTGAGTTA
The DNA here is from genome assembly GCF_001420585.1 of Psychrobacillus sp. FJAT-21963. NCBI lineage: Bacteria > Bacillati > Bacillota > Bacilli > Caryophanales > Bacillaceae > Psychrobacillus > Psychrobacillus sp. FJAT-21963. Next base: position 179,348 of record NZ_LJIY01000002.1, read on the forward strand.
ACCAAATCAAATATTCACTTTGCTGACGAAACTAGATATGTTCGTAAACAGACACTCGCGAATGCAGAGCGATACATTACAGATGAATTGAAAGAAAAAGAATCCCTAATACTTTCAGCAGAAGATGAGAGCTTAGTATTAGAATATGAATTATTTACAAAGGTTAGAGATCAAATAAAAGGATACATACCTAAAGTCCAAAAATTAGCCAAGCAAATAAGTGAGCTAGATGTGTATATTTCATTTGCACAAGTATCTGAAAAGCATCGTTTAACAAAACCTGTTTTTCATGCATCTAATGCAATGGAAATTTTGGAAGGTAGACATCCAGTAGTCGAAAAAATGATGAACAATCAATTGTATGTTCCAAACGACTGCATATTGACAGAAGAAGAAAATATGCTCCTCATAACAGGGCCAAATATGTCCGGGAAAAGTACATTTATGCGACAAGTTGCGATAACAGTAATCATGGCTCAAATTGGTTGTTATGTGCCTGCTGAGTCTGCAAAGCTACCTATAGTCGATAAGATATTCACGCGCATTGGTGCTGCAGATGATTTAGCAGGTGGGCAAAGTACTTTTATGATTGAAATGATTGAGTCCCAGCATGCAATTGTGAATGCAACAAGTCAAAGCTTACTTCTATTTGATGAGATAGGACGAGGAACATCTACTTATGATGGAATGAGTTTAGCACAAGCAATGATGGAATATATACACGAACATATTGGGGCGAATACGCTATTTTCAACCCATTATCATGAGCTGACAGATTTGGAACAGACTTTGCCTAAACTGCGCAATGCTCATGTATCTGCTACAGAAAAGGATGGAAAAGTAGTATTTCTTCATAAATTAAAAGAAGGTCCAGCTGATAAGAGCTATGGAATACATGTAGCAGAACTTGCTCAACTTCCTCCAGAAATTATATTAAGAGCAAGAGATATTTTAGCTACTTTTGAACAAACAGAGAAAAAAGAAAAAGCAACTGCTATTCAAGAAATGCAGTTATCATTTTTTGATGAACAACCAAAACAGGTAGATGTAAAAACTACCGATAATACAACGGCAGAAAAAATAATGAAAAAACTAAAAAAAATCAATATTTCAGGAACAACACCATTAGAAGCATTACAGTTGTTGTATGAATTACAAAACGAAATAGAAAAGTGATAAAATAACTCTCTATTATTCTTATAAAAGCAGGTGAAAAAATGGGACAAATCATTGTCATGGAAGAGCTACTTTCCAATAAAATAGCAGCGGGAGAAGTGGTTGAACGTCCCGCCTCAGTTGTGAAAGAATTAGTGGAAAATGCTATAGATGCTGGTAGTAGTTCAATTGAAATAATGTTAGAGGAAGCAGGGTTAGCAAAAATACAAGTAACCGATAATGGAAGAGGGATGGACGAAGATGATGCTGTCCAATCCTTCTCCAGACATGCTACGTCGAAAATTACGACTGAGCATGATCTATTTAGAATTCGATCATTAGGATTTCGTGGAGAAGCACTTGCAAGTATAGCTTCCGTTTCAAAGATAAATTTATGGACTTCTGACGGTGAAAATGTTGGAACTAAAGTAGATTTAGAAGGGGGCCGTGTTCTTTCATGTAAACCTGCCCCGATACGAAGAGGAACGGATATCGTAGTAAAACAATTATTTTTTAATACTCCTGCAAGATTGAAGTATTTAAAAACGATTCAAACGGAACTTGGCCATTCAATTGATTTAATTAACCGTTTAGCCCTTAGTTTTCCATCAATAGCTTTTAGACTCGCGCATAACAATCAAACAATTGTTCAAACGAGTGGAAGAGGAGATTTAAGGCAGGTACTTGCCTCTATATACGGAGTTTCAAATGTGAAGAAAATGGTCAGTTTTTCTGGAGAATCTTCGGATTTTCGTATTTCAGGTTATGCATCACTACCAGAGATAACAAGAGCATCTAAAAACTATATTACAATACTTGTTAACGGCAGATGGGTGAAGCATTACGGTTTAAATAATGCAATTGTTGATGCATACCACACGTTATTGCCAATTGGAAGATTCCCAATTGTAGTATTAAATATTGAAACTGACCCTATGCTTACTGATGTGAATGTACACCCAGCTAAGCATCAAATACGTTTAAGTAAGGAGAAAGAACTAATGGAGCTAGTTAGACAATCCATTCGTTCTATTATACACCGTGTTCAACAACCGCCTAAAATTATAGAAAAGCCTGAAGTAAAAAAACAGCCAAGTGTACAATTTGATTTCTTTAAACAAACATATAAAGAACCGGAACAGCCGATTCAACAACACCCTATCCAAAACCAAAATGAAAAAGAACAAGCTTCTATTGTCTACGAGGAAATTGAACCATTACAGGAAGAAATCCTAGTAGATGATCCAATCGAAGTAAAAGAGGCATTTCCAGACCTACATGTTGTTGGCCAAATTCACGGGACATATATAGTGGCGCAAAGTGAAGATGGTTTTTATTTAATAGATCAGCATGCTGCTCAGGAGCGTATCAAATATGAGTTTTATAAAGAGAAAGTAGGGGAAGTAAATGCAAGTGAACGTCAAGCGTTACTGTTGCCCCTTACTTTTCACTACACTTTAGATGAAGCATATCGTATTAAAGAATCTATTGATGAACTAAATACTGTTGGCATATTTTTAGAAGAGTTTGGTTCATCAAGTTTTGTTGTAAGAGAGCACCCTGCTTGGTTTCCAAAGGGTCATGAAACAAAAATTATTGAAGGATTAATCGAACAGGTTTTAACAAACCGAAGAACAGATATTAAAAAATTGAGAGAAGAAGCTGCAATTATGATGAGCTGTAAACTCTCCATAAAGGCGAATCATTATTTAACGATAAAAGATATGGAACAGCTGCTTGAAAGTTTGAAGAATGCCAAGCATCCGTTGACATGCCCACATGGGAGACCAGTAATCATTCATTTTTCAACATATGAAGTGGAAAAAATGTTCAAACGAGTAATGTAGGAGGGGAATTTGTGGGTAAATACATTTTATCAATTGATCAAGGGACCACCAGCTCTAGAGCTATATTATTTGATAAGCAAGGTAATATAGTACATTCTTCGCAGAAAGAATTCACTCAATTTTTTCCTAAATCCGGATGGGTAGAGCACGACGCCCAGGAAATTTGGGGTTCTGTCTTGTCTGTAATTGCGTCCGTTTTAACAGAAAGTGGCAATCAACCAGAAGACGTACATGCAATAGGAATTACAAATCAACGTGAAACGACGGTTGTTTGGAATAAAAATACTGGAAAGCCTGTCTATCATGCAATTGTATGGCAGTCTAGACAAACGCAAACAATCATTGATGAATTGAAAAGGGAGAAGTTAGATAGCTTTTTTAAGGAAAAAACAGGTCTAATGCTTGATCCATATTTCTCTGCGACAAAAGTAAAATGGATACTCGACCATGTAGATGGAGCAAGGGAGCAAGCTAAAAACGGAGAACTTCTTTTCGGCACAATAGATACATGGCTAATTTGGAAGTTATCCAATGGGAAGAAACATGTAACGGACTATTCTAATGCCTCTAGGACGATGCTTTATAATATATTTGAACAGTGCTGGGACAAAGAAATATGTGAAAAACTAAATATACCAATGGAGATATTGCCAGATGTTGCTTCCTCCTCTGAAGTGTATGCCCAAACAGACCCCTCCGTTTTTTTTGGTAAGCAAATTGATATTGCTGGAGTAGCGGGGGATCAACAAGCGGCTCTATTTGGTCAATGTTGTTTTGATAAAGGTATGGCTAAAAATACGTATGGAACTGGCTGCTTCATGCTACTTAATACGGGAGAAGAAGCAATTTCCTCGTCATCTGGATTACTGACAACAATTGCATGGGGGTTAAATGGAAAAGTAACTTATGCTTTAGAAGGTAGTGTTTTTGTTGCTGGTTCTGCGATTCAATGGTTGCGAGATGGTTTGCGCATGTTTAAAAATGCTGCGGAATCAGAAAGTTACGCTAATAGAGTAGAGTCAACAGAAGGTGTTTATGTGGTTCCTGCTTTTGTTGGATTGGGCACTCCTTATTGGGATTCAGATGCAAGAGGGTCTATTTTTGGATTATCCCGTGGAACTACAAAAGAGCATTTTATACGTGCGACACTTGAATCCCTTGCTTATCAAACAAAAGATGTATTAGATACGATGGAAAACGATTCAATGGTTGACGTAGAAGTACTCCGTGTAGACGGAGGGGCTGTGAGTAATGAATTTCTTATGCAATTCCAGAGTGATTTGTTAAATGTGCCGGTGGAACTGGCTAAGTTGAATGAAACAACAGCATTAGGTGCGGCATTTTTAGCTGGACTTTCTACAGGATTTTGGAAAAATGAGCAAGAGCTTTCAGCAATGCGGGAAAGCCAAAGATTATATGAACCAAAAATGGATGAAACTAAACGAAGTCAACTTTATAGAGGTTGGAAAAAAGCAGTTGAGGCAACAAGAATATTTAAACTGGATGATGAGGTGTAAGGATGAAATCTTCTGTCGAACGTGAACAAATATTAAATACATTAAATTTTTATGAATTTGATGTACTAGTTATTGGTGGTGGAATTACCGGAGCAGGTATCGCTTTAGATGCTGTTACAAGAGGAATGTCCGTGGCACTTGTAGAAATGCAAGACTTTTCAGCAGGTACTTCTAGCAGATCCACCAAATTAGTGCACGGTGGATTACGTTATTTAAAACAATTTGAAGTCAAGATGGTAGCAGATGTTGGAAAAGAAAGAGAAATTGTATATGAAAACGCTGTTCACGTGACGGAGCCAGAATGGATGCTACTTCCATTCCACAAAAAAGGAACGTTTGGTCCGAAAACAACTTCCCTTGGCTTGAAGGTATATGACTTTTTAGCTGGAGTAAAAAAGGAAGAAAAGAGACATATGCTTTCAGCAGAAGAAACCCTTCAAAAAGAACCATTATTAAAAAGTAACGGTCTTCGAGGAGGTGGATATTACGTAGAGTATCGGACGGATGATGCAAGGTTGACAATCGAAGTAATTAAAAAAGCGATTGAAAAAGGAGCAGTTTGTCTAAACTATGCAAAAGTAAAATCATTTGTCTATAACGACCAATATAAGGCTATCGGTGCAGAAGTAATAGACCAAGTGAATAATAAGAAGATCACAATTCATGCAAAAAAAATTATTAATGCAACTGGTCCTTGGGTGGATACTGTCCGAGCTCTAGATTCTATGGATAATAATAAAAAATTGAGACTCACTAAAGGCGTTCATGTTGTTATCGATCAAGCATACTTTCCACTCAGACAACCAATCTATTTTGATACACCCGATAAGCGAATGATTTTTGCTATCCCACGGGAAGGTAAAACATATGTAGGAACAACAGATACTTTTTTTGAAGGAGATATACTAAATCCTGTAGCGACAAAAGAGGATGTACAATATCTTTTAAAAGCAATACAGTATATGTTCCCAGATGTTCGAATTTCGGAAGAAAGTGTTGAGTCTACCTGGGCCGGGGTCCGTCCACTCATTTATGAAGATGGAAAAAATCCTTCCGAGATTTCCCGAAAAGATGAGGTTTGGCAATCCGATTCAGGCTTATTCACGATTGCAGGTGGAAAACTGACGGGATATCGGAAAATGGCTGAGTCCATTGTAGATACTATTTCAAAACAACTGGGAGATTATAATTATGGCCCATGTGTAACAAAACATCTAGTTCTCTCTGGAGGAGACGTAGGTGGCTCAGAAAACTTTAGGGCATTTATTGCTTCGAAAGAAAGACTTGCGCAATCATATGGACTTACTATAGAAGAAGGAAGACAACTCGCTAAATTTTATGGCTCGAATGTAGATAAACTTTTTCAGTATGCGCATTTATTGAAAGCATCCAATAACTCAAAATTACCATTAAGTGTTTTAGCACAAGTTTATTATGCGATACATGAAGAGATGGCTTACTCTCCTACTGACTTTTTAGTCCGTAGAACAGGTATGCTATATTTTCAGGTAAATCAGTACAAAGCTTATAAAAATGAAATATTACAAGTGATGAAACAATTATTAAACTACACAGAAAAAGAAACAGATAATTTCCAAAAACAACTAGACAAACTTCTGATGCAAGCGACTTTAGGGGGAAGTAGGGAAGCTTAATGAAATCCATTATTGAAGCTCAAATGTCTGACGGGCATTTGATCCATGTTGTTAAATATTTACCAGAACAAAATCCGATTGGTCATGTCCATATACTACATGGAATGGCTGAGCATATTGGTCGTTATGAGGAATTCGCCAATTTTTTCGTAAACAAAGGATATATAGTTAGTGGTCATGATCATAGAGGACACGGTAGAACAGTTGCTAAAAATGGACAACAGGGATATTTTGCTGAGGCTAATGGATTTGAACTTGTTACAGAGGACGTTCGCGAAGTGTTGCTGAAGGTTCGAGAAGACTTGGTAGAAATACCGCTAATATTATTTGGACATAGCATGGGCTCCTTTGTTGCACGTAGATATATACAGAAGTATAGTGACTCTTTATCAAAAGTAATTCTTTGCGGAACTACTTTTAATCCAGGAGTAATGGGAGACGTTGGTTTAATCATTGGTAAAATGGCTTCTAAATTTAAATCACCAAAAACCGAAAGTAAGATCCTTAACAATTTATCCTTTGGTGGATTTAATAATAAAATAAAGGAAGCTCAAACTCCTTTCGATTGGTTAAGTACGGATACAGAAGAAGTGAAAAAATATGTAGATGACCCGATGTGTGGATTTATTCCTACAAACCAGTTTTTTATCGATTTGTTTGATGGTCTAAAGACGATTCATAATAACAAAGAGGTTGTCCACATACGCCAGGATTTACCAGTTCTCTTGATTAGTGGAGCAGTGGATCCGGTGGGGAAAGATGGGAAGGACATTTTTAAAGTTGCGAAAGGTTTGTCAAATGCAGGGATGAAAAATATAACCGTACATTTAGTGGAAAATGCAAGGCACGAAATATTATTAGAAAAAAATAAATTAGATACTTTCAATGTTATTGAAAAATGGATGATGAATAATGACTGAAAAACCTTTTGTAGTGGCAATTGTAGGTCCTACAGCTGTCGGTAAGACTGCACTCAGTATAGAGCTTGCAAAAGCATGCAATGGAGAAATCATTAACGGCGATTCTATGCAAGTATATCGTGGATTAACTATTGGAACTGCTAAAATCACTATAGAAGAAATGGAAGGGGTTCCTCATCATTTATTGGATATCAAAGAACCTACTGACACTTTTTCTGTTGCTGAATATCAACGAATAGTCCGTGAAAAAATAGAAGAGATTGCGCTACGTGGTCGTGTTCCTATAATAGTGGGAGGAACAGGGCTATACATTCAATCTGTATTATATGATTTTCGTTTTACGGAAGAGCATAAAACGGATAGTAACTTGATGAAAGAATTAGAGCAGTTATCTTCAAACGATTTATATACCCGATTAATTGAACTTGATCCAATCGCTGCTAACGAAATCCACCCGAATAATGTTCAACGAATTATGAGAGCTATTGAACGAGTGGAATTAAGCGGTAAAAGAAAAAATGAAATTGAACAAAATCAAGGGAATGAAAAAATATACCCTCATTATATTATCGGACTTACCATCGACCGAGCACTTCTTTATGAAAGAATCAATAAAAGAGTGGATATTATGATGGATAAAGGATTACTGGATGAAGTAAAAGGCCTTCACAGAAAAGGTATTCGAGATGTCCAATCAATTCAAGCAATTGGTTATAAAGAAATCTACGAATATTTGGATGGGAAAATTTCTTTAGAAGAAGCTATTGATAACTTAAAGCAAAATTCACGTAGATATGCAAAACGCCAACTAACTTACTTTCGAAACAAAATGGAAATACACTGGTATGATCCATTCACTGAATCAGGAAGAATAATAAAAGAAATTCAAGCTATTTTGCAGGAAAATGAGTAATTAAAGCGAATAGTAATGAGTGGAAGAGTCTATTTGATGTAAAATGCATACTTTGGGGGTATTGGAATGAAACCTATGAATATTCAGGACAATTATTTAAATCAATTAAGAAAGAACAATATTTATGTCACCGTATTTTTGTTAAATGGTTTTCAATTGAAAGGTGTTATTAAATCTTATGATAATTTTACTGTTTTACTTGAATCCGAGGGTAAACAGCAATTAATCTATAAGCATGCAATTTCTACTTTCTCACCATCCAAATCTGTAGATATCAACACTGAAGAAGTTTGATAAATTGACTTTTAGAAATACTCCTATTATTATTTGTAGGAATCTATACAGAAAGTGGCGAGTAAAATGAACTTTATAACAGCAGAAGAGCTTCTACAAAAAATAGATGCTGGAGAACAATTTAGCATAATAGATGTCCGTGAAAAGGAAGAAGTTGCAAACGGAATTATTCCCGGTGCCAAGCATATTCCTTTAGGACAAATTGAAACTAGTTTTGATCAAATCGATCAAACAGTTCCTCAATACATTGTTTGTAAAGCTGGTGGACGCAGTGCAATGGCGTGTGAAATTCTAGAAGAGAATGGATATACAGTAACAAATATTGTTGGTGGCATGCAAGAATGGGAAGGCGAATTACAGTTCTAATGGTGAGGACTAATTTCATTTTATGAGATTAGTCTTTTCTCATGGTGTTTTTCAAGAAAAATTAGGAGAGAATAACATGAACTTTCATACAACATTGTCAGACGAAATATTGACTATAGCGGATAAGGCTGAAGAAAAAATTACATCCTTTCATAAGGAGGTAGAAAAAATAGCATTTCTTAACCAACAAAAAGTGATTAGTGCTTTTAAGTCCCATCATGTAAGTGACCATCATTTCCATCCATCAACTGGTTATGGGTACGATGACGAAGGTCGTGATACCCTAGAAAAGGTATATGCGACAACATTTGGAGCAGAGGCGGCACTCGTTCGTCCACAAATTATTTCAGGTACACATGCTATATCGATAAGTTTGTTTGGTGTATTACGTCCAGGAGACGAACTTCTATACATAACAGGTAAACCATATGATACGCTCCAATCTATTGTTAGCGGTCAAGGAGAGGATACTGGTTCACTTGTTGACTTTGGAATCTCCTATCAACATGTGGATCTCTTAGAGACAGGAAAAGTGGATTGGAAAAGCGTTGAAAATAAAGTCACAGAAAATACGAAAGTGATCGCAATCCAACGTTCAAAGGGATATGCAGTACGTCCTTCTTTTACTATTAGTGAAATCGAAGAAATGGTTCAAAAAATAAGATCAATTAAAAAAGACAGTATTATTTTTGTTGATAATTGTTACGGAGAATTTGTGGAAAAATTAGAGCCAACTAACATCGGTGTAGATTTAATGGCAGGTTCACTCATAAAAAATCCTGGCGGGGGTATAGCTAAAACGGGTGGATATATTGCTGGTAAAAGTGACTTAGTAAAAAAATGTGCTTATCGAATGACGTCACCTGGAATAGGAGCGGAAGCAGGTGCTTCTCTAAATACGTTATTAGATATGTATCAAGGGTTTTTCCTTGCTCCTCATATTGTCTCACAAGCTGTAAAAGGGGCTATTTTTACTTCTGCAGTATTAGAAGATGCTGGCATGACAACTGAACCACACTTTTCTGAAAAGAGAACGGATCTTATTCAATCCGTTTCATTCCAAACAGCAGAGCAAATGATTCAATTTTGCAAAGCAATTCAATTACATTCCCCTGTAAATGCTCAATTTGCACCTGAGCCTGCTTATATGCCTGGTTATGAAGATGATGTTATCATGGCCGCTGGAACATTTATTCAAGGATCAAGTATGGAGTTAACAGCTGACGGACCAATCCGTCCTCCTTTTACTGCGTTTATACAAGGTGGTTTAACGTATGAGCATGTGAAATATGCAATATTAGGAGCCTTACAAACATTAAAAAAATAGGCAGTAAGCAAAACAGTATGTGATATTTATTAAGATAAAAATAAATGTAAGTTTTTCTGACATGATGTTGACATGTAAGCTAACATCACATATACTATTTTTATAACCTACTAGGAGGTGCAGCGATGGAAAAGGAATGGAGACGTTCTATGCCACTGCTATCCATGAATATAGTCATGCAGTTAACAGGATTAACAGCAAGACAAATTAGATATTATGAAGAGCAGGAACTTGTTCACCCTGCACGTACAGAAGGTAAGCAGCGAATGTTTTCGTTAGATGACATTGATGTATTATTAGAAATTAAAGATTTGCTCAAAACAGGAGTGAATATTGCTGGCATTAAGCAAATTTTTGAAATGAAAAAGAATCCAGCTGCTTCGAAAGAAGTACGACAAGTAATTTCGGACAAAGAATTACGTGCAATTGTTAAAGAAGAGATGCAGCTTGCTCAAAGGCAACAACGTGCATCATTAAGACAAGGGGACCTATCTCGTTTCTTTCGATAGAACGAGGTTCATATATATTAACTTTTTAGGAGAGTGAAAAAATGGGCAAGTATACAAAAGAGGATATTAAAAAGTTCGTTCAAGAACACGAGGTGAATTTTATTCGTCTTCAGTTTACAGACATACTAGGTACGATTAAAAATGTTGAAATTCCAGTGAGTCAGCTCGATAAAGCTCTCGATAATAAAATGATGTTTGACGGATCTTCTATTGAAGGATTTGTTCGAATTGAAGAATCTGATATGTATTTAGTTCCAGATTTAGATACATGGGTAGTATTCCCTTGGATTACTGGGAAAGGGAAAGTTGCTCGTCTAATCTGTGATGTTAATAAAGCGGATGGTACACCATTTGCCGGCGATCCACGTAGTAATTTGAAACGCGTATTGAAAGAAATGGAAGAATTAGGATTCACAAGCTTCAACTTAGGACCTGAGCCAGAATTCTTCTTATTTAAACTTGACGCTCAAGGGGAGCCAACTCTTGAACTTAATGACCATGGTGGTTATTTTGACTTAGCACCAGTTGATCTTGGAGAAAACTGCCGTCGTGATATCGTGTTAGAACTTGAAGAAATGGGCTTTGAAATTGAAGCATCTCACCATGAAGTAGCTCCAGGACAACATGAAATCGATTTTAAATATGCTGATGCAGTTACAGCTTGCGACAATATTCAAACATTTAAATTAGTAGTTAAAACGATTGCTCGTAAACATGGTTTGCATGCGACATTCATGCCAAAACCACTTTTCGGTGTTAATGGTTCAGGAATGCACTTTAACGTTTCTTTATTTAAAGGAAAAGAAAATGCATTCTTCGATGATTCAGCAGAATTGAAAATGAGTGAAACGTCCATGCAATTTATGGCAGGCGTATTAAAACATGTTCAAAGCTTTACTGCTATTACGAATCCTACTGTAAACTCATATAAACGTCTAGTACCTGGATACGAAGCACCATGTTACGTAGCGTGGTCTGGTCAAAATCGTAGCCCGTTGATTCGAATTCCATCATCTAGAGGATTGAGCACTCGTATCGAAGTTCGTTCAGTAGATCCTGCAGCAAATCCATATTTAGCAATGGCAGTTATTCTTCAAGCTGGTTTAGATGGTATCAAAAACAAAATGACACCACCACCTGCAGTAGATCGTAATATTTATGTTATGACAGAAGAAGAACGCATAGAAAATGGTATTCACAACTTACCACCTACTCTTCACGCTGCTATTCAAGAGCTTGGTAAAAACGAAATAATCCGCGGAGCACTTGGCGAACATATTTACGCTAACTTCGTAGAAGCAAAAGAAATCGAGTGGGATATGTTCCGTACAACTGTTCACCCATGGGAACGCGAACAATATCTGAAAATGTATTAAGCTTGATTTAGCGGGGTTTATGGACTTGATTTATGGGGTGTTTTAAAAAGGAACACCCCAATTTCACCCCAATAAAAAGCTATAAAAATATTATTTGAAAACATCGTTCAGTCGTGAGTCGACTCGTTCGGTGTTTTTCTTTTTTGTTTTATTAGAAATATAAGCGTATACATCAACGGTTATTAGAAATCTAACATGTCCCAGTTGTTTTTGAATATACTTAATATCCGCTTCGGCTTCCATTAGTAAAACTACAAGTGGGTTGGTAAAGGTTTTATGTCTGCTCTTTTAAAATTCGTTAGTAGGACTTAAACTGAAAAGTCTTTGGCATGGTTGACTATCTTTTGGACAAAGTCTCTCCATTTTTAAGAAGCATCTTCACCTTTACTAATACGGCTTTCAATTAATGGTTTGAAAAATATCCCCAAAAAATTCATACCTTAAAACGTTGACGGTTCGTAAATACCTTTCAGAGAATCCGGTAGGTGTAGTGAAGGTGGGGTGGAATAAATAATGAAAAGACAGGTAAAAGAAACCTGTCTCTAATGAATGATTTTTATAAGGATGTTGTTAGCAATCGTCGCCACCATATCTACCATGGTTTACGAAACTTGCGCCAATGATAATCAATAGAATAAATAAAACAACAATTAAAGCGAATCCTGAACCATAAGGTCTATTATACTCAGGTCCATACCCGTACCCGTAACATGGATAACAATCATAACCCATTTCAAACACCTCCCGTTTGTTAGATAGTTCATCCTATGTAATTCATTTTTCACCGACTGGTTCTTTTGCTTAGTTAGAAGAACTAATTTTTCTGAACTAACTGGAGGGTGACTGAAGGGGCTTCCTTCGAGATGGCACAAGATTGTGCCCAAATTAAAATGGATATCTTAATAAAGTTCTTAGAATTGGTTGAATATAAAAATCTAAAAATTTGCTATGAAAGATAACTAAGAGTAATTTGATGAAGTGTAATCCATTTTCGAACTAATACTTACATCCTTTCTAAATAGGTTTATCAGTGCTTTAAGCGCATTTTTTTAGTATATGTCTGTTCTTATTTTTGGTTTAAGTTATTTGTGTTTGGATTTTTAGTCTTTCAATATAAGATTCTTTTGATTATCTATGAAAGGTATTTCATAATGTCATAGAGAATATTTTATAAAATGAATATTTTAATGGGGGATAGGAATGTATGACAAAAACATCTATTCAAAGTAATAGTATAAATGGAAATGTAGTTATATGGCATTTTGTAGAGGATTTACTTAGTGCGATTGAATGGTATTCAGACCTTTTAGGGACTAAACCAACTAGCAATATTGATGTCGCTTACTTCTTTTCTCTAAATGAACACACTAAACTTGCAATCAGTAATCGTTTTAAAGCAAGTGAGAAGAATAAGTTGCCCAAAAGCGCTGCACTGGACTTACAAAGCGATGATATATTTGAGACCTATCGGATTTTTAAGGAAAAAGGAGTGCGGGTAGAAGAGATTCAAAATCCTATTTTTAACTACCATGAATTTTATTTAAGTGATTTAGAGAATAATTTAATTAGAGTACATGGTTTTGTAAAAGAATAAAAACTTATTACGACATTCCAATGAAATAAAAAATTGTATATCATAATAAAAACCAACTTGGCATTATTAATAACAAGTTGGTTTTCTATTATTAGAATAATATTTATGCGTAAGTAGTTACTTTTTTCACTTCAAGAAACTGCAATTGATGTCCTTCTTTTTCATAAATTGAAAAATTGTATCCACCATGCTCGATGTGTTTATCTTCTACTAAATCCACGTCTTGTGTGTAATACCATCCACCAATTGTATCAACATCAGGGTTTTCTATTTCAATTTTTAATAGTTTCGCAATATCATCTAGCAATACCTTAGAATGGATTATATAGTGGCCATCCTTTAATTTTCGGATATCTGCTATTTCATCTCCATCAAATTCGTCACGAATTTCTCCAACGATTTCTTCTAAAATATCTTCTACTGTAACAAGACCGGATGTTCCGCCATATTCATCTAATAGAATAGCCATATGTGTCCGTTCCTTTTGCATTTTTAATAGTAGATTATTTATAGGGGTAGTCTCGATGGTGTTAATAACAGGATTCGTAAACTTTTCCATATCAAACGTTTCAGATGTAATTCGGTTACTCATACCTTGAGTCAACAAGTCTTTAATATTGATAAAACCAATTATATTATCTCGGTCTATTTCATAGACGGGATAACGTGTATAGCGTTCTTCTGAAATAAGTGTGATTACATCATGGAACGTTGCACTTTTTTCAAATCCTACGATTTCAGTCCGTGGAACCATAATTTCACGAGCTATACGATCATCAAATTCAAAAACATTATTTACATATTTCAGCTCGTTTTGATTAATCTCGCCACTTTTATAACTTTCAGCTAGTAAAAGACGAAGTTCTTCTTCGGTGTGGGATAATTCATGTTCAGAAGCTGGCTTCATACCAAACAAGCCTACTAAAATACGAGCAGAACCGTTCAAGAACCAAATAAAAGGATACAGAATTTTATAGAAAATCATAATCGGCCTAGCAAAAACAAGTGTGACTGCTTCAGCTTTTTGAATTGCAACCGTTTTTGGAGCCAATTCTCCAACAACCACATGTAAAAATGTCGCTATAGCAAATGCGGCACCAATCGTGAAATAGTGAATATAATCTGTGCTAATACCGATGCTGTCAAATAAAGGATGTAAAATGAATTCGAACGTCGATTCACCTACCATACCTATACCAAGAGCAGTAACAGTAATTCCTAATTGACAAGCAGATAAATATTCATCAAGATGTGTAGTGACATGCTTTGCTGCTAGTGAACCTTTACGACCTTCAGCAACAAGCTGATCAATTCGTGATTGTCGCACTTTTACGATGGCAAATTCTGTTGCGACGAAAAATCCTGTTAATGCTAATAAAATGATAAATATCGTTAAATTTAATGCGGTCAATAAGTTGTCTTACTATATAAGTAAGACTTCACCTCCTATGTGATAAGCAATAGTAAAGATTGCATCAATGCAACACTTTCTGATGATACTTTTTGTTTTATAGAGTGTTGTGTTACCTCTTCCTCGTTATTAATCTGTTGAAGCAAATGTGAAACTTCTTTTTCTAAATACCGCATCTGTAATCGAATTTCTTGTATATCGATTTCTTCTATCTGTTCTATTTGTAATTCGTGTTTAATTTTATCTAAAGACATACCTGCAGCTTTTTTTTCTTCGATCATTCGTAATCTATCAATCGTTTCTAGTGAATAATAACGATAATTCGAAGTAGAACGTTCAGCTTCTAATAACCCAATAGTTGTATAATAATCAATTGTACGTCTTGTTACTCCTGTTTTCTCCGCTAATTCTCCAATTTTTAATTTCTCTTTCCCAATTAGAACACTCCTAACCATAACGTTATAGTTTAGTATAAACGTACTTTAGTGTATTAGCAATTATGAACCTAATTTGCTGTTAAATTGAAGAAGGTTTTTTTGATTCAGAATAGAATTAAAAGAGAATAACGTTTGCAGGGGACATGAAGGATTTTACTACCAGGTTCAGGATACACGGTAAATAGTCCAGTTTTTCATTATATAAGTGGAATTATTTTTAATAACAATAAAGATATTTTAGAAGTCAATTATTCTTATAACACAGATTTTTATAGTGACTTTAACAAAGAAGAGATAATTAAAGCAGTAAAAATGGATTCAAGGTTAGTTATAGATACTGTTTTACAAACTAACTCATACACAAATTTTTATTTTATTGGGAAATCCTTAGGAACAATAGCTATGAGCTCAGAATTACGAAGAGAAAAGTTTAAGGAAGCAAAAGCAATTTGGTTAACCCCGTTATTAAATTTAGACGAAGTCTTAGAAACTATAGTTAATATTGGAAACAAAAGGTTTTATATAATTGGGGATAAAGATCAAGTTTATAAGGAAGAGTTATATGATAGATTGATACAAAACAAAAATTTAACGTCACAATTAATTTCTGGTGTTAATCATAGCCTAGACTATAACGATGATATTATTAACTCGATAGATGTTCTAAAAAATATAATTATAGACATAGATAAATTTTTATCTGAAGACTTTTAAGTACTTTTTATTCTGCATTACAGAAAAGAGGTGCAAACAATTATTGCTTGCACTGCTTTTAAAGTTTATTAATTTTATTAAACTATTCCATATTATTGCCTTTGGATAAAAACTAGCTATTTACTGGAATTCTAATCGATACAGCATAGAAGATAAGCTTCCACTGAAGCGAGTGGAGAAGGTAGGGAGCTAGCTAATTATTAACTGGAACAGCAAAAAATTTAATAGTACACATTCATAGGATGGCGGTTCTTTTGGAAAGATGAAACTCTTATTTTTTTAGATTATTAAATTATTACAAACTCTTATGCATTTGCTATACTTGAGTACATAGCAATAATAAAGTAGGAGGAACGGAATGATTCGCAATAAATTATTATATGACTTTCTTCGTGAAAGAACATGGTTAATAACAGAGCGTTGGTATGCAACACTTAATAAAGATCAAAAAGGAATATACGGTACCTTAAATCCAGAAGAAATAGATAAGCTTAAAAAACAGAATCATAGATTTCAAGAAAAGTTTGTTTATTTATTTAATGAGCCAAGTGAAGAATTCTTAGAAATCTTTGATGATTTTGTGGAAACTGTCGTAGAAGATGAAGGGCATCAGAAGACTCCTTTAACTGAGATAATCGGGGAATTCTTTCGTCAGCAATACTTATATTTAGAATTAATAGAAGAATTTGTTGAACAGTATCCAGAAGAACTTACAATTAAACAAATTTTTGCATGTCATAGTGCAATTATCGAAACGATTAATGGAGTCATACTAAAATTTAGTAATGAATTTATAAGACAAACAGAAAGTCGTTTAATTGCTCATCAAGAAATGATTATGGAACTAAGTGCACCAATTATCGAATTGGTTAATAAGACAGCAGTATTGCCGTTAGTAGGAGAGATTGATACGAACAGGGCAAAGGTGATGCTAGAGCAGGTGTTAAAGCAATGTGCTGATTCTCACATCCGCCATTTGTATATTGATTTATCTGGTGTTCCAGTAGTGGATACAATGGTTGCACAGCAACTATTTCATATGATTGATGCATTAAAGTTGATTGGAGTTACATCAAGCCTATCTGGGTTACGTCCAAGTATTGCTCAAACAACTGTACAACTCGGGATAGACTTTTCTAATATAGACACACATTCTACGATAGAACAAGCTATGAGAAAACATAAATAAATATAAAAGAGCTCTATTGGAGAGCTCTTTTTTTGTTTTAAATAAAATGTTAAATAACAATTCTTTATAACTATTTTGTAGAAAGATTTTCACCTAACACTTTAAATAGAAAAGAGATGTATGTGATTTACTGCATAAATGCATATACAGCGAAGTTGGATATTAGAGGATTAAAATTATCTATAAAAAAAACTCTGAGTTATTTGTGAGGAAAGATATGGAGCATTATTTAATCAAAGATGCTAAGGTTGTATTGATTTTAATAAGTTATTATTACAAATTTATAGATAGGAATCTTGTTCATTTTGTTGTAAAATAGCCAAAGCTTCTTTTAAAAGATTAATATCTTGTAGTATTAGTTCTTTAATAGAAGAATTTTCACAATTCCTATAATCCTCTAACAAATAATTTAGCTCATTCTTGATGAAAACCATAAGACATTTCTCCTTTTAAAGCTTCTTTTACACTCATTATGAACTATTTTTAAGGAAGAAGAAATAGTAAATATTAAAGTTATGTGCCCTACATAATGTAGGGCGTAGTACTATGGTTTTAATCGCTGTTCTTCAATCCACCAATCAATATGTTCTAGATTAAAAACAAGCATAGTGGAAAGAGGTTTTTGATGAGGTATCTCTTTTTTTAATATTAAATCATTAATTTTTGATTCAGACATTGGAAAATTCACTGAATCAAGATACTCTACTAAGCTTTTAATACCATAGACTTTTTTCAATTAATCACCTCCCACCAAGCTCTCTTTTCTGTAAAGAAATCTTAGAGTTAGGTATTAAGTGAAATATGAACTAACTTAAATGTACCCTATATTTTTAATTTTACTCCTTTTATTTTTTGAAAATTACATTTAGAAAAAATCTAGTTTTATCTTTTTAAATTGGGGTATATAAATATAGAGAAACAAATGTGAT
>NZ_LJIY01000002.1:197524-205967 GCF_001420585.1 Psychrobacillus sp. FJAT-21963
TACATTTATATATTTTGAATAGGAATAATAGCGCTGAGAAAGATACTACTCCTTTAGATGAAGTCTTTATAAATGAAATAATAGTACTTACTAGAATAAAACTATAGACAAACACATATTAATAGAATTATGTATCCAAGCTTATATTCTTTATAAAAAGACAAAAACCCCTCGACCAAGAGGTCAAGGAGTTTTTTCGATGATCTAAACAAAAATGTCCACTTTTTGTTTAGATATGATATCGGCTCTACGTAATCATACGGATTATAACTCTATCTGTCAAGTCAACCATGAATCTATTGAATGTGACGATAAACACCTACAACTTTTCCTAGTATAGTTACTGAGTTGACGATAATTGGATCCATTGAGGAGTTTTCAGGTTGTAACCTGAAAAAAGATTTTTCTTTGAAAAAACGTTTTACAGTTGCTTCATCGTCCTCTGTCATTGCAACTACAATTTCACCATTATTAGCAGATTGTTGTTGTTTTACTACAACATAATCTCCATTTAATATGCCTGCTTCAATCATACTGTCACCCATAATTTCAAGCATAAACAAATGATCGTCAGATGTACCAAACGTTTCAGGAAGAGGGAAGAATTCTTCAACATTTTCAATTGCAGTTATTGGAAGTCCTGCTGTTACTTTACCAACTAACGGTACATGAACAACACCTTGTCTTTCTATAGTAGCGCTTGTACCATCAAGAATTTCGATGGCACGAGGTTTTGTAGGATCTCTTCTTATCAATCCTTTGCTTTCTAATCTTGCTAAATGACCGTGTACTGTAGAGCTAGAAGCGAGTCCAACCGCTTCACCTATTTCACGTACGGAAGGTGGATATCCTTTTTTTCGCACTTCTTCTTTTATGAATGCTAATATATCTTCTTGTCGTTTAGATGCTTTCTTCAATACCTTCACCTCTTTTTATTATAGAACTGTTTTTTCTTATTTATAGTATATCAGCCTATATAATGAAATGCAAACATAGGTTCTAAAAGTTGTTGACAAAAACATGTGTTCGTTTTAATATAAGAACATACATACCGAACAAACATTCTATAAAAGGGGTAATTTAAATGAAATTATTAGCAAAAAATTATTTTCTTACTTTATTTTTAGGATTAAGCGTAACTTTCATCTTATCAATTGTTATTATAAACTCTCAAGTTGCTGAAGAAGAATATAAAATAAAAGTAGAACCAGGTGATTCATTGTGGGCGCTTGCTGATAAGTTTCAATCCGAAAAATCAAGAGATGCATGGATCAATGAAGTAATGAATTTAAATAATTTACATTCTGCACATATAAAAGCAGGAGATGTATTAATAATTCCGAATGAAACGGAACATTTTCATTTGGATAATTCCACAGAGTTAGCAGGGGATAGTGAATGAAAGCGGTAATATATTGTCGAGTTAGTACTGAAAAAGAGACACAGGAATCGTCTCTAGTAAGACAAGAGGAAGAGCTAACCGGCTTTGCACTTGCTCAAGGGTATGAGATAGCAAGAATATTTACAGATCAGCATAGTGGTTACGATATGGAAAGAGAAGGGTTACTTGATTTATTGTCCTTTATTAAAGAAGAAGAAATAAAAGCTGTATTTGTTCAAGATGAGACTCGAATAGGTCGTGGCAATGGAAGGATGGCGGTTTTACATTTACTTCAGAAAACAAATACTTCTGTCTTTACACTTCAAGATAAAGGAGTATTAAATTTAAATGAAATGGACTCTATGCTTTTAGAAATTTTGGCTCTAGTTGAAGAATATCAACGGAAATTGCATAATGCTAAAATTAAGCGTGGAATGAAACGTGCAGTATCGCAAGGGTTCCGTCCTGAAAAGAATTTAAAGATGCGAGGAAATCAAGAAGGTAGAGAACGAATTGAAGTCCCAGTTGATGAAATCGTAAGATTGCGTAATGCTGGATTGACGTTTGAAGAAATTGCTTCCACATTAAAAGGTTTAGGTTTTGATATAAGTAAAGCAACAGTACATAGACGATATATTGAATTTATTGAAACACACGGAGGGTAAAGGCTTGCACTCTGTGTGTTTTTTCCTTACCTTTATATAAGAATAAAATATAAAGGGTGATTGTTATGCTTAGTAAGGAAAAACTAGCAAGAATTGGTGAACTTTCTAGAAAATCAAAGTCTTCTGGATTATCTGTTGAGGAAGCAAAAGAACAAAGTTCATTAAGAAAAGAATATTTAGAGACATTTCGTGCAACAATGAGAGATACAATTGAAAGTGTGAAAATTGTGGATCCCGCAGGTAATGATGTGACACCACTTAAGGTGCAACAAGCTAAAAAAGGAAAATTTCTGAATTAATCAATCATTAAGAAACCATTGATAATGCAAACATTGTTGTCTAAACTATAGATATAGAAAAAATTAGCTTGAGAGGATGTCAAATATGTCACTTCAATCAGATTTACTTGCAATTAATACCATTCGTACTTTATCAATTGATGCTATAGATAAAGCGAATTCTGGTCATCCAGGTTTACCAATGGGAGCAGCTCCAATGGCTTACACGCTTTGGACAAAGCATTTACGACATAACCCAAATAATCCTAATTGGTTCAATCGTGATCGATTTGTTTTATCGGCGGGTCATGGTTCTATGCTTCTGTATAGTCTATTACACCTTGGTGGATATGATCTTCCTATGGAAGAGATTAAAAACTTTAGACAGTGGAATTCTAAAACTCCAGGACATCCAGAGTTTGGTCACACGGCAGGGGTAGAAGCAACAACAGGACCTCTTGGACAAGGTATCGGAATGGCTGTTGGAATGGCAATGGCAGAGGCTCATTTAGCAGCTTCTTATAATAAACCAAATTATGAAGTGGTTGATCATTACACGTATGCTCTTTGCGGAGATGGAGATTTAATGGAAGGTGTAGCAGCAGAAGCGATTTCACTTGCTGGACATTTGCAATTAAGTAAATTAATTGTTCTTTATGATAGTAATGATATTTCTTTAGATGGAGATTTGAATAAATCTTTCTCAGAAAAAGTAGAGAAACGTTTTGAATCTTACGGATGGAATTATATTTTTGTAAAAGATGGTAATGATTTAGAAGAGATATCTGCAGCAATTGAAAAAGCTAAAGCGCAAAATGATAAACCAACACTTATTGAAGTTAAAACAGTAATAGGGTTTGGTTCACCAAATAGAGCGGGTAAATCAGATGCTCATGGTATGCCATTAGGTAAAGACGAAACATTATTAGCGAAAGCATCTTATAAATGGTCGTTTGAGGCGGACTTCCATGTACCAGATGAAGTATACGAAACGTTTAAAGAAGCTTCAAAACGTTTAGGTGTTGAACAAGAAAGTGCTTGGAATGAAAAGTTCCATGCTTACTCTAATGAATTTCCTGAACTTGCAGATACATTAAAACGTGCGATAAATGGGGAATTACCTGAGAACTTTGATGAAGCTATGAAAGTATATGAGGAAGGCTCATCTCATGCAACTCGTTCAGCATCTGGTGATGCAATTAATGCAATAGCTCAAAATTTACCTTCCTTCTTTGGAGGAAGCGCGGACTTAGCTGGCTCCAATAAAACGACAATTAAAAATGCTGGAGATTTTTCTCCACTAAATTACGAAGGTAAGAACATTTGGTTTGGTGTTCGTGAATTTGCAATGGGTGCTGCTCTAAATGGAATGGCATTACATGGTGGACTCCATGTATTTGGTGGTACTTTCTTTGTGTTCAGTGATTATGTAAGACCTGCAATTCGATTATCTGCTCTTATGGGACTTCCTGTAACATATGTGTTCACACATGACAGTATCGCTGTTGGGGAAGATGGTCCGACACATGAGCCAGTTGAACATTTAGCTTCTTTACGAGCAATGCCAGGATTATCTGTCATTCGTCCAGCTGATGCAAATGAAACGAAAGAAGCATGGAAGCTTGCAGTATCTTCTAAAAACAAGCCAACAATTCTTGTTCTTTCAAGACAGAATCTATCAACACTTAAAGGTTCTGTGGAGAAAGCGAGTGAGGGTGTTTCAAGAGGTGCCTATGTAATTTCTCCTAATGAACAAGCGGAAGCTATCTTACTTGCTACTGGATCAGAAGTTAGCCTTGCGATTGAAGCGCAAGAGGTTCTTGCGAAGGATGGAATACAAGTTTCGGTTGTGTCTATGCCTTCATGGGACTTATTTGAGCAACAGGACAGTGAATATAAAAAATCTGTATTACCTTCACATTTAACTAAACGCCTCGCTATTGAAATGGGAGCATCTCTTGGTTGGCATCGATATGTTGGATTTGAGGGAGATGTCATAGCAATTGACAAATTTGGCGCAAGTGCTCCGGGCGAAATCGTTATGAAAGAATATGGTTTCTCGGTTGAGAATGTCGTTTCCAAAATGAAAAACTTGCTTGAAAAGTAATAGATACTTTAAAGCAATTCGAATACTTACATCGTAAAGTATTCGAATTGCTTTTTATCTTTGTAGGACAAACAATTCTAGAAAGTTAATCTCACTGGAAGAAGTTATATTTAGTCTAAATTACTTTTTTTGAATTTATATAGTCTGGATAAAGAATCTATAGTATAATTTTCAGTGGTGTCTTGTACACGTAGACAAGAACGTAAAGGAGGAGAAAGTATGCAAACTTGGATTTGGATTGTTATTGTAATCGTTGCATTAATTGCTGGAGCTGCAATAGGCTTTTATGCTGCACGTCAATATATGATGAAATATTTAAAAGAAAATCCACCTATTAATGAACAAATGCTTCGTATGATGATGGCACAAATGGGTCGCAAGCCTTCTGAGAAACAAGTAAAACAAATGATGAATCAAATGAATAAAATGCAAAACAAATAAAAGCACTCAATGGAGTGCTTTTTATTTGTTTAATAAATTATTTTGTTGTAAAAAGTCCGCAACAACTTGTTCGTATTCCTCGCTATTTTCATTGAAAGATTTTGCATGTGCCCCAATATCAAAAAACTTTAATGACTTAGGACCTTTTTTCTTTTCGTACAATTCTTCTGTCATTACCGGAAGAATAAAATCATCCTCTAAACTATGAATAAACAACACCGGTTTCTCTATTTGATCCACCACATCAATCGGAGATACAAGATTTAATGTATAACCATCTCGCATTTTTAAAAATAAGTTAGCGAAGCGAATAGCTAAGCTGGATCGAAGAGGGGTTGTTTGTCGCATAATATGAAGAACTTGTTCTTCAAAATTTGAAAAAGAACAATCGGAAATATAGAAATCAGCATCATCTATTATGGAGCCTGCATATAGTATCATAGTCGCAGCACCCATAGATTCTCCGTGTATACCTATGATGGCATTTTCTCCAGCACGTTCTCTTACTGCTTCTACAATAGATTGCAAATCAATTTTTTCATAAAATCCAAAACTTGTTGTTTTTCCACCAGAATCTCCATGCCTACGATGATCATAAACGACACTGTTAAATCCTAATCGTTCGAACATGCGAACAAAACGAAGAGAATTAATTTTATTTTCTGTTACTCCATGACATATAATTACGTAATTATTTGTTTGAAGCGGTTCTACAAAAATAGCTTTAAGCGAATAACCATTTATCGATTCAATCCACTTCTCTGTTTTAGTCACAGCACGAAACCAAGCTTCGTCTAATCGTTTTGATGTTATCTCTCTATTGAGTATAAAGTCATCTTCTTTTTTCTTCATATACATTAGTTTATTAGTGACAAAATAACCAAAAACAGTTGCAGTAGCTGTTAAAATACTAGTTAACAAACTCGTCCATATGATTACACGTTTTTTCATTGCATCAACCCCTATTTGCTTTTAACTAGTTTATACATACCGGTCTCAATTGGTCTAGACACAAAAGGAGCAACTGAATCAACAGCTTCAATTAATAAATCAAGGTTAATATCCGTTTCAATATCCATTTGATGTAGCATATTCACGACATCCTCAGTTGCTACATTTCCCGTAGCACCCGGTGCAAATGGACATCCGCCTAAACCACCAGCTGAACTATCAAAACGATCAACCCCTGCTTGGAGTGCAGCAAATATATTAGCTATACCCATTTTTCGTGTATCATGGAAATGTGCAGTGATAAGTGTTTCAGGAAATTCTCTTTTCAGTCGTTCAAACAGTATATAACTTTCTTTTGGATTAGCCATACCTATTGTGTCTGCAACACTTAATTCATTTACTCCCCAAGAAACAAATTCTCTACATAACTCGATAGTTTTATTGGGGTCAATTAATCCTTCATATGGACAATAAAAAGCAGTGGAAATGCAAGCACGTACAAAATGACCCTCATTAACTAGAACTTCCACAAGCGGTTTGAGTCCGATCATACTCTCTTCGGTCGTTTTATTGATATTTTTTTTATTAAATGTATTTGATACCCCTACAAATACCGCAAAATTATTTGCCCCCGCTTGTTTTGCGAGTTCAATTCCTTTTTCATTAGGTGTTAAAACAAATTGCCTTCCAAATTTAGTAGTATTTCCTACTATTTCTTTTGCATCCTTCATTTGTGGAACCCATTTTGGTGATACAAATGATGTGAGTTCCATTTCCTTTACACCAGCTTTTTGAAGTTTCTCGATAAACTCTAATTTAACTTCAGTTGGTACTTCATTTTTTTCGTTCTGTAATCCATCTCTCGGACCGACCTCGATAATTGTCACTTTTTTTGGTAAACTGAACATAATCATCCCTCCATCTATATTGTAAGGAATGGATGGTTAAACAAGCAAATTTTATTTTAGGGGATTAAGAGGAGGAGTTTAACTGTGACAAACGAAGTAGTTATTGTAAGTGCTGTTAGGACAGCAATCGGATCTTTCCAAGGGGCACTGAAAGATATACCTGCAACAAAATTAGGTGCTATTGTTATTGAAAAAGCGTTAGAAAAAGCAGGGATCGCTAAGGATTCTGTAGATGAAGTTATCATGGGAAATGTCCTGCAAGCGGGCTTAGGACAAAATCCAGCAAGACAAGCTTCGATTCAAGCAGGATTACCAGTTGCTGTTTCAGCATTAACAATAAACAAAGTATGTGGTTCAGGTCTTAAAGCAATCCATCTAGCATCTCAAGCTATTATCGCAGGAGATGCAGATATAATAGTAGCAGGTGGAATGGAAAATATGAGCCAAGCTCCTTATCTATTAAAAAATGCTAGAGACGGTTTCCGAATGGGAGATCAAAAAGTTGTAGACAGTATGATTTCTGATGGTTTGTGGTGTGCATTTAACGATTATCATATGGGAATAACAGCTGAAAATCTTTGTGACCAATTCAATATTACAAGAGAAGAGCAAGATTCATTTTCTGCACGTTCCCAAGCTCGTGCAGCAAAAGCAATTGAAGAAGGAAAATTTGTGGATGAGATTGTTCCAGTAGAAATTCCTCAACGAAAAGGAGATTCAATCATATTTGATACCGATGAATATCCGAAAAAAGGGTCCACTCAAGAAAAATTAAGTACTTTACGCCCAGCTTTTAAAAAGGATGGTTCTGTAACGGCAGGAAATGCTTCCGGAATAAATGATGGTGCAGCAGCGGTAGTTGTTATGTCTAAAGCAAAAGCAGACGAATTGGGCATAAAACCATTAGCTACGATTGTTGCAAATGCATCTGCTGGGGTAGATCCAAGTGTTATGGGTATTGGTCCAGTGGAAGCAGTGAAAAAGGTTCTAAAAAAATCAAACCTTTCACTAGCGGATATCGATTTAATTGAAGCAAATGAAGCCTTTGCTGCGCAGTCGATTGCTGTAGATAGAGAGCTTTCATTTGATCATGATAAACTAAACGTTAATGGTGGTGCTATAGCTTTAGGCCATCCAATCGGAGCAAGTGGAGCAAGAATTTTTGTTTCTTTACTTCATGAAATGGAGAAAAAGGATGCAAAAACTGGATTAGCGACACTTTGTATCGGTGGAGGACAAGGGGTAGCTACAATTATTAAGCGTTAATAAAAGAAGGTGAAACATTTGGCAAAGAAAAAACAAAGACAGCCTGTTAAGCCAGCTGTTCAAAAAGAAGAAGGAAATGGTTTGTTTGATCAACTTTCCTCTGATGTGCTTGCTAAACTAAAAGAAACAAAGAAACAATTAGTGGCAGAAGAGCAAGAAAAAGAGGAAGAACGACAAGCAATGCTTGCATTTGAAAAAAAGCAAAGAGAGAAGAACAAATCATTTGCAGAATTACTAGATGAGTATGGGGACAGCGGTTCAAAGTTTTAATAGAAGACCTATTCGCTTCGGCGGATAGGTCTTTTATTTATTTTTATGATTGTGGTCCTGTGAATTGACAAGTGCATAAAAGGTAAAATGTAAGGTGGATGCTTATCTTTTATACCCTCTTTTAACCAATAGTTCCTCTATAGTGGTAATATAAATTAAATTAACTAAAAATAATA
>NZ_LJIY01000002.1:207654-223685 GCF_001420585.1 Psychrobacillus sp. FJAT-21963
ATTTATACTACTATTTAATAAAAGGTTATAAATACATGTTGTATACATGTATTATATGTTCTGAGAGGTGATGTTAATATGAAAATGGCTAAACTGGGAATTGTTTTTGATGAAGAAGAAGCGGAGTTACGATGGTCAAAAGGACAGAATATTTTTGAGAAATATTTATTTGAAATTCTTGATCATTTCAGACTACCATATGAAAAAATTGATATTTTGGGAGAATATGAAACATTTGATGTTTTGATGATAGCTCAGTGTCAAGTAAGCATAAATACTACTTCAAAAATATTAGAATATGTTCATGCTGGAGGAACAGTAATTTCATATGGTGGATTGGAAAGTGCTAGAGAATTATTAGGTTTTTCTAAGAATTTAGAGCCTATTAAAGGATATGCTCATTTGTCTAGCTTTCTAAATCAAAGTGTTCCATTGCGTTTTCTTCATGCGGATCCTTGGAAGAATGAACATAACCGTTTGAAAGTAATTGAAATGGGTTTGATCAATGAGACAAAGAATGGGCAAGAAGCAACTGCATTACAACGGATTAAATATGGTGAAGGGATAATAGAGCGTTGGGCAGTTTCCATTCCAAGTACAATAGTTGGGTTGCAACAAGGTACTCAACATGTGATTGAAGATGGAATACCAGCTCCTGATGGTTCGGCAAACCTAGACGAAAATATTTTAAAGGCGGAAGACGGTTTTGAATTAGACTGGGTTTTAGACAGAACTTATTCAGAAACAGGGATGCTTTATTTCCCACACCCTTATGCTGACTTGTGGAAAGAAGTTATTGTTGAGCATCTATTAAAATGTGTTATGGAAAAAGGATTGACACTTCCATTTTTAGATCTGTGGCCATCTGATGTGAAATATGTGGCCATGATATCCCATGACAGTGATTTAAATGTCGATGAATCAGCTGAAATAACATTAGATACCCTAAAATCTGAAAATGTCCAATCAACTTGGTGTATGATAGCGCCAGGATATAGCTCTTTGATCTATGAACAGATTAAAAGAGATGGACATGAAATTGCTTTACATTATAATGCACTAGAACAGGAAGATGGAGTTTGGTCAGAGGATGCCTTTACATCACAATTAAAGTGGATAAAAAAAGCAGCAGATACTGAAGACATTATTTCAAATAAAAATCATTATACGCGTTACGAAGGCTGGGGAGATTTATTTGCGTGGTGTGAAAAAAATGGGATACAAGTAGATCAATCAAGAGGCCCTAGCAAAAAAGGGAATATTGGCTTTTTGTTCGGAACCTGCCATCCTTATTTTCCAATATCATGGTCGGATGAAAAGAATCGTTTCTATGACGTTTTGGAAATTGGTTTTTTAACGCAAGATTTAAATCATAATACGCTTTCAGACGTTAGTGTAATTCAGCCATTCTTAGATGGTGTAAAAAGGGTAAACGGAGTGGCTCATTTTCTTTTCCATCAGTTTCATATTTACAACCAGCCGAAAGTACGTGAAGCAATTCTAGAATTAATAACTACTGCCAAAGATCAGGATTTTACGTTTTGGACCAGCCGGCAAATCAATGATTGGGAAAGGGAACGTCGAAAATTATTTATAACAGGCATAAGTGAATCAGGAGAAATTGAATTAACTGGATCAATGGAAAGAAATGACTTTGTAATCCTAGTTCCATTATCCAAAAATCAAAACTTAGATACAAATAATTTGGAGATAGTACAAAGATTTGGGTTTAATTGTAAACAGGTCTCAAAAACAGCTGAGATTCTGAAAGAAGCCTAATTTGGGGGACTTATTATGGGGGAAAATATTCTGGCTTTAAAAGGTGGATCAAAGGTGAAAACAACTCCTTTTGGTACTGGCCAACGTTTTGGACTTGATGAGGCAAGTGAGTTGTTGGAAGCTCTTGAGCAAAATACATTATTTTATCATTTTGGAAATAAGGTTAAACAATTTCTGAGTGATTTTAATGATTTATACGGAGTTGAATATAGTGTCGCTACATCCTCTGGTACTGCAGCGCTTCATGTAGCCCTTGGTGCTGCTGGAGTTTCAGTTGGGGATGAGGTTATAACAAGTCCAATTACAGATCAAGGGACGGTAATCGGAGTTCTTTACCAAAATGCAATACCTGTGTTTGCTGATTTGAATCCCTATAGCTATACAATGACCGCTGAAACAATTGAAGAAAAAATAACTCCGAGAACAAAGGCAATCATTGTAGTTCATTTGGCTGGCAACCCATGCGATATGGACCCCATCATGGAACTTGCGAAAAGGTATAATCTTAAAGTCATTGAAGATTGTGCACAAAGTTATCTTACGACATATAAAGGGCGTTTAACTGGCACAATTGGTGACTATGGGTGCTTTAGTACAAATGATTTTAAGCACATTTCTACTGGAGACGGAGGAATTGTGACTGTTAACTCAGGCTCAGAGTCGGATTATTTCACTACTCATGCATTTGCTGATAAAAATTATCACAGACAAGAAACGTCCGTCTTAAAGGAGTTAGAGTACCTAGCGCCGAACTACCGTATGACAGAGTTACAAGGTGCCGTAGGTATTGCACAGTTAAGAAAGCTTAACTGGATCTGTACAAGACGAAATGAGTTAGGGGAAAAGTTAAATCACGGTCTAAGTGCTATAAATGGAATTAACCCGATGAGAATTACTAATGGGGGTTGGTGTAGCTATTGGTTTTATATGTTGACCTTAAACACGGAACATTTATCCTGCTCGAGAGAAGAATTTTCAGAAGCTCTATCTGCTGAAGGAATCCCTAATCAGCCGGGATATATTCCTAAAGTCTTATATGCACAACCTTTATTTCAAAAAAAACAAGCATATCTAAATAGCCACTTTCCGTTTGAAACTGCTACGTATGACTACTCTATTGGTTGCTGTCCCAACGCCGAGCGTATACTTGAGACAGCAATTCGATTAAATATTAGTGAATTTTATACCAATCAAGATATTGAAGATATGATTGCAGCTGTAAATAAAGTTGCTTCCTATTATGTTTTGTAAAATGAAACTAGAAGGAAAGAGTAGTTTGCGAAAGGAGAGCCAAAGTGCATAAAGCTAATTCACATTTTACTGACTATGGAATCCCTGTTTCTGCAGAAGAAGAAAGAACTGCTGCGATGTGCATTAATGTAGATAGAGAAATTAGATTTGTTATTGCTGCAAAAGGATTTGTCCTAATAATTAATCCTGAAAACGGTTATTCAAAACAAGTATTTTTTCCTGATAACAACCTAGAGTATCCTTTCTCATCGTTTAGCAGTAATGGGTTATTTTATACAGGCGCTGGAACAATGTTCATGGTATTGGATCCTTTTCTAGAGCGCTTTGTATATTATAGAGTCATAAAAAATGGAGAAGAAATTCTAGGTTTTAGCTTTGGAGAGGATAAGGTTGGGAATATTTACTTCACTTCATATCCGCACTGTCATTTACTCTGTTATCATCCTAAAACAAAAGAAATTGTTGATTTTGGCTCTATGGATTCATCAGAAAAATATCCAGGTAGTTTAGCGATTGATCAAATGGGCTGGGCGTATATAGGGATTGGAACAGAAAATAAAAATATCGTTGCCTTTCATCTTGAGAAAGGCTATAAGAAAAATCTAATCCCGGATTCACAGAGGCAAAAGGGAGCAGGTTATGTCTACTTGGGAGAAGACGGAAAAGTTTATGGACATACGGACGCTTCTGACTTAAAGGATGTGAATTATTCCTCACGTTGGATGAAATTTTCTGATGGAGAATTCCAATATATAGACAGTAACGAATTATCTCCATCCTCCTTCTCTGGAACAGGCTTTCAAAAAATTCACCGTAATCTTGAAACAAATTATCAAGTCATTTTATACAGTCTGTCGGAACGTATCGTTCGTATGATTCATAAAGAAACTGGAGAATCAAAAACAATAACATTCACATATTTTTCGGATGGAGCAATTTTATCTACTTTATGTTTTGGTCCAGATGGACATATTTATGGCACCTCTATGCATCCGTTGCAATTTTTTCGATTTGATATCTCAACAGGTAAGACTACCAATTTTGGTGGTCAAATAATCGAGAAAGGCGGAGGAGGGAATATTTGTGCATATGCTTCCAATGGAAGTTTGCTTATTGGGGTTGCCTATGCAGGAGGTAAGCTATATGTGTTTGATACATCAAAGGCATTCATATATAAAGATAACCCTAAGTTAGTGTTACAGGAAGAGAAAATTCATCGACCACGTTGTGCAATTGCACTAAGTGATAGGCAACATATCATTTGGGGAGGATTCCCTGGATATGGAATGGTTGGGGGTGCGTTGGGCATCTATCATATAGAAACAGAAAAAAACCAATTGATTACGCATGAAAATGTTGTGGTCAACCAAAGTACTGTCAGCCTTGCTGAATTAAGCTCAGGAGAAATCCTTGGGGGAACAAGTATTGAGACACCAGGTGGAGCTCAGTTAAGAGAAAAGGAAGGTTGCTTATATGTTTTAGATTGGAAGTCTAAAGTAGTGAAACATAAATTTACTCCTATAAAAGGTGCAAGAGAAATTTCCTTGATTTATGTGGATTCATTCGACCGTGCTCATTGTCTAACAGATCAGAGTGTTTATTTTGTGTGTAATCCCTATCAACAAGAAATACTTTATCAACAAGACTTATCTAGCTGGGGGAATGTAATTAGAGAAGGATTTGTATATGATATAACTTCTAAAACACTCTTTTGTCTCTTAAGTAAAACATTGCTTAAAATTGAGATTAGTAAAGAGAAGGTTTATGAACCGAAAGTAGTCCAAAGATTGGTACGGGAAGCCAGTAGTGGGATCGTCTTTTTTAATAAACAAATTTTTTACGGTAGTGGAAGTCATTTATGCAGTATTCAGACAGAGAAATAAATAGTTAATTTGGAGTGGACACAAACCATGTATACATTAAGAACGTTGGAAAAAGAGGGTGCACCACCTTTACTAAGAAACGTAAATGACTCGAATGATTGGATGAACAAAAGAACCACCATATTAAATGATTGGCTGAAGTGTATAGGTGGTATTCCCCCTTTAGTAAAAACCAACAAAAAGATTATCTCTTGGGAGGTTTACGCTGACTATTACTTAATCAGGATTAGGTATGCCTCTGTCTATAATGATTGGGTACCCGCAAACCTGTTAATACCAAAATCCATTGAACAAGGCGAGTTAAGAAAAGAGAGCGATGTTATAAACTTATTACATGCTAATAACAAAAATAAGTTCCCTGCAGTTATTGCTTTGCACCCAACGAGTGATAACGGAAAGGAAGATATAAGCTCTTCAAGCGGAAGAGAAAACAGAAAATATGCTCTAGAGCTTGTTAAAAGAGGCTATATTGTTTTAGCCCCTGACACTATTACTGCAGGAGAAAGAGTCCACCAAAACGAAAAGCCATTTCAAACTGCTTCTTTTTATAAAAGTCATCCAGAATGGTCCGCGGTAGCCAAAATGATTGTAGACCATCAACAAGGAATAAGCTTGTTGGAAGAGCTAACTATAGTAGAACATTCAAAGATTGGTGCAATAGGTCATTCTCTTGGGGGCTATAATAGCTACTTTTTAGCTACTGTTGATAAAAGAATAAAAGCTGTCATTTGCAGTTGTGGATTCTCGCTATTTGAACAAGACCCTGAGATACATCGTTGGGGTAGAAGAGAATGGTTCACCCATTTACCTAAAGTGAGTGATTATCTAGATGATGGAAATGTACCATTTGAGTTTCATGAAATTGCTGCCCTTGTTGCCCCAACCCCATTTTTTTTATGGATGGGTCAAAACGATAAAATATTTCCACATTGGAAGCCAGCAGCAGTAGGTTTAGTTGAACTAAATTCTTTATATGATTGGTTGGGGGAAGGTGAAAAAATAAAATATCTTATAGGAAACTCTGGACATGATTTTCCGTTTGAGATCCGTCAAATTGCCTATTCATTTCTTGATTATTGGTTGTGTAAAAAATGATTTAAAACATCTTTGCAAAACATTCCATTCTCATTTAAAATAGGGCAATCAATCTGTAGGGGAGTTGTATTTATTGCTAAAACGTAAAAGTGAATTTGAAAACCGCTACAATAAGTTTATCCATGCTCTAAAAGACGAAATAATAGCAGGGAAAATTAAACCTGGGGAATTTATTCTTCCTGAAAATACATTAAGTAAGGTGTATGAATTAAGTAGAGTATCTATAAGGAAGGCCTTGGCCGAGCTAGTCGATGAAGGTCTTATTGAAAAAATACCTGGAAAAGGCAATAGAGTTACTATTCCTAATGAAACACAAAAACAGACGATTAGTCTCGGCTGGTTTTCGAATTCCTATGAAATTGAAATTATTAGACAGATTATTAGACGTTTTGAACAACTTAATCCTTTTACTAAAGTAAATCTTCGAATATTACCAAATAGTCAATACGTATACAATCTGACACAATCCCTTGAACATGAAAATGGACCGGATGTATTTATTGTTTCTGATTATCATTTCCGTGAGCTAATGGAAACGAATCGTTTGGATATTCTGGAGCCTTATTTGCCTGAACACATTGATCCAGAGAAGGATAGCTATCAAAAAGTATTTGAAATGTTTTCAGTTGATCAGGAAATTCCTGTAACGCCATTTGTGTTTTCACCAGTTATGATCTGCTACAACCGACGAATGTTTGAGGAAGCTGGTATTTCAAAGGATTTCAAGATGGAAAATTGGAATGACTTACTTGAACTGGCACGCCGGACAACGAGAGGTTTAAATAATAACAGTTTAATAAATGAATATGGCTTTTGCTTTTCGTCTTCCACTAATCGTTGGCCAGTATTTCTCTTGCAAAATGATGGGAAATTTATGGAAGTTGATCTGTCCAATTCGATCATGAATAGTAAAGAAAATAGTGAAGCTCTAAATTTCTGTGGTGATTTAATGTATAAGCATCAAGTCTCTCCAATATTCTCTCATGGCAGTAATGAGTTAGCTGAAAATCTTTTTATGCGTGAAGGTGCTGCAATGATCTTAACCACCTATTACTTTATGAATGAATTTAGAGATCACAAGATTAAATGGGATGTTCTTCCACCACCTAAAAAAAAGGTGCCGGCAAGTCTTCTCCTAGGTGGTGCTCTAGGAATTAGTGCAAGTAGCAATATAAAAGAAGCTGCACAGGCTTTTGTAAGTTTTATGGTCAGTACGGAAGCACAAACTCTAATAAAGCAAAACGGCTGTACAATTCCAATGCTTCGCTTTGTTGCGGAAGATAATAATTTACTACAACCTGGAATACATCCAGAAAACTATAATGCTTTTAAAAATGTAATGAAGAGTGTGTATACAATTAGAGATCTTAATTTGACGATCGATGAGTTTGAGTTAGTTGAACGGGAAATGCAATTCTTTTGGGCTAATATGGAAAAAGCTGACGAAACGTGTAAAAGAATTGAAGACTTAATAAATCAAAAACAAGCTACTGTTAAGAAGTAAATGTAGATATACTTTATTAAACTTGGATAATCAGAATAAATAAGGGGGTGTAATAGTTGTTATGGTATTATCCCAGTCTCTAAAGTCAATAAAGCCAAATCCTAGGATTCTAATGAATGAAATGGAAATAAGAGAAATTAAAGCTCGAGTGGAGAAAAACGAATTTAGTGACATTTGGAAAAATACTATAAAATTGGCGGAGTCATATATTGTAGAACAAGGTTTTACTTTGTCCTATCCAAGCTGTTCTGTAACGTTGGATATCACTTTACCTCTGAAGCAATTAGAGCCTATTGGCGACCCCCCTGGATATACTGATTACCCTTTTTGGACCATGTTTTCTCGCGCAATTGAGGAAAGAATCAATGTTTTAGCATTTGCCTATGGAATGACTAAGGAAATAAGGTTTGCTAATAAGGTGAAGGCGTACCTTATTGAATTATCTTCTTTTACTAGATGGTTTGAATTTCCGCATAGGGGTTCAGAGGGGAATTTAAGTAATGCTCATTTCACAATAGGAGCAGCAATCGGTTATGATGCAATTTATAGCACGTTATCTATGAACGAAAGAAGAACAATTAGGGATGCTATATTTACAAAAGGTTTACAGCCATTTATAAAGGATTTTAACAATCATGACAGTCATAATATTATTGCTTCAAAAAAAGTGGCAATGTTTATTGGTTCACTTGCCATATATGATAGCGATAATAAGGATGAACTCAAGCCATTTTTGTTAAACGCCTATAGCTATCTAAGAGATTATTTAGATAATAGGATGAAGGATTCTGATGTTGAAGGTTTGTTGTATTTGAATGTAGCCGCACGACATATTTTAATGGCTGCAGATATTTTTTATCGTTCTACTGGAGATGATGCGTTACTGAAGCATTCGTATTTTAATTTTCTGCCAGATGTTTTTATTTACATGCTTGGAACAGGAGGAAAAACGAGCTTTGCTAATTTTTCGGATTCTTTTTATAGCTTAGATATTTCCTTTACAATGGCGATTTTGGCTTCCAAAAATCACAATCGTATTGCTAGCTGGTACATAAATAAATTCGCAAATAGTAAATTGGAAACATTGATCCATACAAATGGCATTCCTGACCCAATGGAACCAGAAATTTATTATAAGAATAAATATGCTAATATATTTTCTAGGATTGGCTGGGCTGCTCTTCGAAGTGGTTGGAAAGAGGAAGATCACCTCTTGGCTTTTAATTCAAGTCAATCAGCTAAAGACCATAACCATTATGATCAAAATAATTTTATATTACATGTTGCAGGCGAATGGTTAATAACGAATCCTGGATATCAGGATTATGTAGAAGGTTCTAGAAGAGATTTTACTATTGGAACTGTTGGACATAATAGCATGCTTATGAATGGTGTAGGACAAACACAAATGGGGAGCAGTAAGTTTGTAGATTGGTATACTTCCGCAAACTTTTCCTACGTTATTGGTGATGCAACGCACGCTTATGATGCAAGTGTCTCAAAATGGGAAAGAAAAATTTTACACGTAGACAAAAGCTATTTTATTCTGGTTGATAAGTTAGTGAAGGAAAAAGCAGATAGCATTCCTAGCTTTCTATATCATACAACTTCTCCCATATTCGCAAATGAAAAGATATTAATGGCGGGAGAAAAAACAGAAGAAAACAGGATAGATTTTAGAGGTGAAATAGCTTCAGTATCTCTGTACATTTGCTATCCCCACCAAACAATTAAGAGTATTGAGCAATATGAAGGAGCAGAGGAGTACGGATCATATCTTTCAGTGGTACCTAGTGAGAAGGAAAAGATGCAATACCTAATCACTATGCTTGTTCCCAAAGTTTCAAAAAGTGATATCTCTTATTCAATGAATAGTA
The DNA here is from genome assembly GCF_001420585.1 of Psychrobacillus sp. FJAT-21963. Classification (NCBI taxonomy): domain Bacteria; kingdom Bacillati; phylum Bacillota; class Bacilli; order Caryophanales; family Bacillaceae; genus Psychrobacillus; species Psychrobacillus sp. FJAT-21963. Next base: position 217,044 of record NZ_LJIY01000002.1, read on the forward strand.
ATAGACCATTTTTTCAAATGCAAGTTAGCCGTATAAGTGAGGGCATTACTGATTATATCCTTATAAATGAAGATAGAAAAAGTGCCTTACAAATTACGGATAATGGCGTGATTTGTCTTCATGGAGAACAGGGATGGGTTTCATTTCATCTCACCGATAACTCTCCAAGTAAATTTTCACTAATGAATGGTAGCTTTCTGAAGGTGAAGGATGACACTTTTATTAAATCGACAGAGAAGATGAATATCTCCGGCTATTTTGAGGAAACAGAGGCAATACTGCAAATTGAACTTCATAAAGTTACTCAAATTTTTATAAAAACTGCTCCTCCTACAAAGATATGTATTAATGGTGAGGAGGAAAAGGGTAAATACGATGTTTTCTATAATACAAAACAAGGCTTGCTAGAATTTAATTTGAAGAATGGAACGTATAACGTCGATTTATTCTTTTGATTTTCAAAAATGAATAAAATCTGTGAAATAAAGACTGAATTTTCGATAATTAATTTCGTTCTAAAGAGGGGTGAATATATGGAACTTACTGGATGGAGGGGCACTATATTTCGTTACTTGGACTTAGCTATGAAACTTGCATATCTTAATATTCTGTGGGGTGTGGGAATTGTGATTGGGGCAGGGGTTGCTGGCTTCTTTCCTTCTAGTGTAGCAATGTTTTCGGTCCTAAAAAAGTGGATGCATGGTGATGACATCGAAATTAACATGTTTTCGCATTTTAAAGACGAGTACCGCAAGGAATTTATTAACGCAAACTTATATGGGTATGCATGGACTATTTTAGGGCTAGTCATATATGTAGATTTACTGTTTTTTCGAGGTATTTCAACACTATGGGGACTGTTAATTTCCTTTTTCTTTTTTATTCTTGGTTGCATTTATATTGTAGCTTTACTTTATGCTCTTCCGATTTATGTCCATTATAAACTTAATTTTAAGCAATATTTTAAAAACTGTTTACTTATTGTCCTTTCCAACCCTCTCTACTCAGTGATGATGGTGCTAGGTTTTTACTTTCCGTATTATTTTATGATTAAAATTCCGGGATTGCTTCCTTTTTTTGGTGGTAGTCTGATTTGTTTTATATTAATGACTATTTCAAGCAAAGTGTTTATCCTTTTTGAAGGAAATAAAACAACAAATTAAGAAAAAAATAGAAAAAANATCTATAGTAGCTTTCTAGTTTAAGAGAAAGGGGTAATTAGTTATTGGAACTAAAAAAAAGAATATTGATACACTTGATTCGACTTTAGATGTATCAATCAAAATCCCGAAACAGAAAAGAAAGAATTCTATAAAAAAGAAATTATGGCGTGATCGCTATCTATTACTTCTAATTTTACCTGGTATTTTGTATTTTCTCATTTACCGTTACATTCCAATGGCTGGAATTCTTTTAGCATTTAAGGATTATAGTCCATTTCGTGGTTTTTTTGATAGCCCCTGGGTAGGGTTAAAATATTTTAAATTGATCTTTGAGGATGCAGAAGTCATTCAAGTCATTTGGAACACCTTACAAATCTCTTTGTTACAAATATTTTTTGCTTTTCCAATTTCTATCATACTTGCCTTAATGTTAAATGAAATAAGGAATCAGCTTTATAAAAAGTTTCTTCAGTCTGTCGTTTATTTACCGCACTTTTTATCATGGGTGGTTGTAGTAGGAATAACAGTTATTTTTCTTAGAAGTGAAGGATTGGTAAATAGTTTTCTAGTAAATTTTTTGGACATAAACCCAATCCCTTTTTTGACTGATCCAGCAATGTTCAAGCCGATTGTCATTTTTCAAGTAATCTGGAAAGAATCCGGGTGGGGAACAATTCTTTTCTTAGCAGCGTTGTCCGGTATTAGTCCTCACTTATATGAGGCTGCTGTAATGGATGGAGCTAGTCGATTAAGACAAATGTGGCATATTACATTGCCAGCATTAAAAAGCACAATTGTCATCTTGTTAATTCTTCGTCTAGGAAATGTAATGGACAGTGGTTTTGAACAAATATTTTTAATGCTAAATCCTTTTAATATGGAGTCTGGGAATGTTCTTGACACATATGTCTACTTCAAAGGAATACAGCAGGCGAATTTTAGCTTTGCTACAGCTGTAGGCTTGTTTAAAGGAATTATTGGTTTAGTGCTGGTTGTACTAGCAAATAGGCTCGCTAAAAGGTTTGGCGAAGAAGGTTTATATTAATATGTTAATATTTTCTTTATCTTTGTTTAAGTGAGGGGGTTAGGTTGTGTTTAAATCTACAGGTCGTGAAAGGGTTATGGAAGTTATAAATAACATTCTATTGTTATTGATTGCTTTAACAATGCTCTTTCCTTTCTTTTACATTTTTTCAGTTTCGTTTTCGAGTGTAAGTGATGTACTTAATAGTGAATTCCTGTTATGGCCAAAGGAATGGGTGACAGATGCTTATACCTATATTTTGGGTTCTGACCAGTTTATTCGGTCCCTCTTTGTAACGATTTATATTACAGTGGTAGGAACATTTGTGAATCTCGTGTTCACCTCCACAATGGCTTATACATTAACAAGAAATATTATTGGTCAGCGTACGATCATGTTCCTTGTATTGTTCACGATATTATTTTCTGCGGGAATGATTCCTACTTACATTATTGTGAAAGAAACTGGTTTATTAAATTCGTTATGGGCTTTAATAATTCCGGTTGCAATAAGTCCTTTTAATCTAATCATCATGACACAATTTTTTAAAGGTATACCTGAAGAACTAACAGAGGCAGCGGTTATTGATGGCGCCAATGACATTCAAATTTTTTCTAAAATTATTTTACCTTTATCGAAGCCAGCTTTAGCAGCCTTTGGTCTGTTTTATGCGGTTGGTCATTGGAACAGTTATTTTACAGGAGTACTATATTTAAACGATCCTGCGAAATGGCCAATACAAGTCATTTTAAGGCAAATTGTAATTGTGAATGAGCCAAATGCTGCTCTTGGTGGTCATGCAGCAATGTTAGAAGCATTACCTCCTCCGGAAACAGTTCAAATGGCTGCTATTTTAATAGCTACCTTACCAATACTGATTGTATATCCTTTCTTACAAAAACATTTTGCTAAAGGAGTGATGCTTGGATCGGTAAAAGGGTAATAGTAAAGTTTTTCTGTATTGAGTGAACTTAAATAATATTTTTACTTAAAAAAATGATGGAGGGGTTTACTTGAGAAAAAAGCATTTGATTATTAGTTTTCTAATTCTTTTCCTAAGTTTTATATTGGTAGCTTGTTCAGATGAGACGACAGAGGATGGGAAGGAAACAGAAAAAGAGAAAGAAACTGCAACTGAAACAGAAAAAAACATTGAAATTGACCCGTTCGATCATACTGAAAAGTATACTATTACAGGGATGACATTTCGCTTTGGTGACCCTCCCCCTGTAACAAGCCCTGGGCTAGACATGATAAATGAGCGATTTAACGTTGATTACAAACCAGAAATTATTCCGCAAGGAGATTATATTGAAAAATCTTCAGCTATTGTAGCATCAGGTTCTATGCCAGATTTAGTTGGATTTCCTGGAACAGATACACGATTTTATCAATGGGCTGAAGATGGTGCATTTTTACCTTTAGATGATTATTTAGCACATTATGAAACTCTAGGTAATATCCCAGATTATATTTACAATTCATTTAAAGTGGATGGTAAAATTTACGGAATTCCACGATATTCTCAGCCGTATCCTGTTACCCCTGTTATACGTAAGGATTGGTTAGATAAATTAGGTCTTGAAGTTCCAACGAATTACAAGGAACTGGAGGAAGTTGCGATCGCTTTTACAAAAGACGACCCAGATGGAAATGGTAAAGCGGACACTTATGGTGTTGCAATTGGCGAAAATATAAATCCAAACTTCAATATGGGAACTTATTGGGACTTTAACGCATGGTATCACCAAAATGATAACGGGGATTATATTCCTGGTGTGATTTCTGAGGGAAGAAAAGAATTAATTCAATTTTTTGCTAACATTTATAAAGAAGGCGCAATGACAAAAGATTTTGCAGTACTTGACTGGGCAAGTACCAACACGGAATTTTATTCAGGCAAAGCTGGGATATTTGTTGGTGGAGTCTCTGGTATGTCTGAAGCGTATTTCGAAGGGTTATTAGCAGCTAATCCAGATGCTAAACTTGTAGCAATACCTCCATTTGAGGCACCTGATAAATCGAAAGGTTTTACAATGGGATCGGGTTATTCGGGAATTCTTGCTTTAAATGCAAAACTTGCAGAAGATGAGGGGAAAATCTATCGAGCTTTAGAAATGATAGACTTCGGAAAGAAATACTATCCAAGAGATGAAAAGAATCCTCAAAATGAGGATTATGATTTCTTTTTAGGAAAAGAAGGAATTGGTTATAACATGGAAAATGGAGCTCCTGTCCAAGTTCCAACATTCTCATCTGACGGGCTAGCACCTTCGACTTACTTCTTAGATAACAGAGAGCAAGTTCCAACGGATGCTAAGATTAATTATGCCGACGATTACAAGTTGCCGGAGTTGAAGGAAATGACAGCGTCATTACAGGAGATGTTCGAGTCAAATCAACTATATGTTGATCCTTCATACGGAGTCTTGTCACCAACAAATCAAGAAAAGGGTACTGATTTAATGCAATTTTTGATTAATGAACAATCTAAAATGATTGCTGGTCAAAGACCAATATCTGATTGGGATAATCTTGTTGATGAGTACTTGAAAAAAGGCGGAGAAGCGATAATTAAGGAAGTAAATGAGGGAATTAAGGCTAAAGGGTATACTGATAGAGAATGGAAATAATAAATAGTTGACCTTTAAAGGCATATCACGCGTGTTGATGTATTGTTATTTGTGGAATTTCAGTAAAATAGTTAGCACTCACATAATAATAGATGAATAAGGCAAAGTAATCTAAAGTTACAAGTTGGCTACTTTCAGTAATAGGATTACCAACAAAAGAGAGGAGGGTAGTGACGGTAGTCACTGCCCTCCTCTCTTATATGTTGACCAAAGTCTGTTCACAGGGCTCCGAGAACCATTTTGAGATACGTAGTCTACTTATTTTTAGCTATTCTAATGATAGATTATACTCTATGCTCCTTATAAACATCTTGTTTGGTAAATTCACTTACTTTATCAAGTATGCCTACAGAAACTTGCTGTTTGTAAGCATGAATTGTCTCTAATAACTGCTGAGAACTACTAGCACCAATAATCATCGATCCTGTAACTTTACTTTGTAATACATATTGAAGTGCTATGGAGTTAAGGGGCTTATCTAATGATTGAAGATTTTCAATCGTCTCGATTAATTCACCTTTTGAATAGGACAAATATTCGTCTGTTTTGTTTGCTCGGCTTATCCCTTCTGGAGTTAATAAGCCTTTTGCTAAAGTTCCGCGTGTTAGAAGAGAAACTTCATTTTTTTCCAGTAAGGAAAACCATTCTTCAGGTCTTCGATCTAATAAACTATATTGCATCATTACAGATACTGCATTGCTTTTCGATAAAAAGCGATCGATTACATTTGGTCGAATAGAAGAAATTCCGTATTCACGAATAAGTCCATCCTTTTTCAGCGATTCCATCGTGTCAATTACTTCATCAACGTCATCCTCCATAGTGCCACCATGCAATTGATAAACGTCTATATAATCCGTTTGCAGTCGCTTAAGTGATTCGTGAACTGCTGTAGTTATCCATTTTTTTGATGCATCCCATGTCCAGCCTTCTCCTGTTTCATTAGAACGATTGCCGACTTTTGTTCCAAGAATAATATCTTTACGATTATTCTTCAATGCATTTCCGACAATTTTTTCATTTTCTCCTTTGTTGTATAAATCTGCCGTGTCAAAATAGTTAATGCCATTATCAAGAGCGACTTGAATAATTTTATTAGCCATTAGTTGATCTGTTGGTAGTGACATACAGCCTAGACCAATCTCCGAAAGATATAAATCACTTTTACCAAGCTGTCTTTTTTCCAAGATTTATCACATCCTTTACTACATGGTACAATGAGAATTATACAGTTTCAAATGAAAGGAAGTAGAGTGATGAAAAAATTTGAGGAAAAAACAATTCAAACTGACCTTAAATATAAAGGTAGAATTATTACGTTACAAGTGGATGAGGTATTATTACCAAACGGGGAAAAGAGCAATAGGGAAATAGTTAAACATCCAGGGGCTGTAGCTATAATAGCTCTAACAGAAGATAAAAAGATTGTATTGGTGGAACAATATAGAAAAGCTCTAGAACGTTCAATTATTGAGATTCCAGCTGGAAAAATCGAACCTGGGGAGCCACCAGAAGTAACAGCATTAAGAGAGTTAGAAGAAGAAACAGGTTACACGACAAGTAAACTAATCTATATTCAATCATTTGCTACATCTCCTGGTTTTGCAGATGAAATTATCCATCTTTATTTTGCAGAAAATATAGAAAAAATGACAGTAAAAGCAAATCTTGATGAAGATGAGTTTGTAGAATTAATGTATGTATCAATGGATGAAATGGAATCTCTTATAAAAAATAAGCAAGTTTATGATGCTAAAACAGCGTTTGCTTTTCTTTGGTTAAAAAACTATTTACAGGAAAATTAATTTTAAAGATAATTATT
>NZ_LJIY01000002.1:224020-493905 GCF_001420585.1 Psychrobacillus sp. FJAT-21963
ATAATTAGTTTTTATTAATAATTATTATCGTGTGAATCTCTTGTCATTAGAATTCACTATTTGGTATAATGTAAGAAGTTTAAGGAGGCGTCATATGGAAAGCCGTATTGATCGTATAAAAAAACAATTATCTGGTGCGAGCTATAAACTGACGCCACAGCGCGAAGCGACAGTCCGAGTATTGCTTGAAAATGAAGAAGATCATTTAAGTGCTGAGGATGTATTTTTACTAGTTAGAGAGAAATCTCCTGACATAGGGCTTGCTACAGTTTATCGTACATTAGAATTATTAAATGAATTGAATGTTGTCGATAAGATTCAATTTGGAGATGGCGTATCGCGTTATGATTTAAGACAAGAGGGAGCCGCTCATTTTCACCACCATCTTGTTTGTATTGAATGTGGAGCAGTAGATGAAATTCAAGAAGATTTATTAGAAGACGTGGAAGCGATCGTTGAAAAAAAATGGAATTTCATAATTAAGGACCATCGATTAACTTTTCACGGAATATGCCACCGTTGCCAAGATAAATAGATTTAAAGGAAGTATTTATCAACAATCTGAGGATAGCAAATTGCTATCCTTTTTTTTATAAGGAGGTAAACAATGAAAAAAGGAATGCTTCAATTAGAAGATTATTTGCATTTTTTACGGATTGAACGTCAATTGGCAGATAACACACTAATATCCTATAAAAAAGATTTAATGGATTATATAAATCATATTTTTAACGAACAAAAATTACATAGTTTAGATGAAGTAGAGCGCCAGAATATTCTTATTCACTTACGAAAGTTAAAGTCAGAAGGGAAAAGTCCAAGATCTATTGCTAGACATATTTCTTCGATTCGTTCGTTTCATCAATTTTTGTTGAGAGATAAAGTGACAAACCAGGATCCCACCATCCATTTGGAAATTCCACAGATGGATCAAAAATTACCAAATTTCCTTTCCGTAGAAGAATTAAACAATTTATTAAGTAGTATCGACGTTTCAAAGCCTCAAGGTAAACGAGATTTAGCAATGTTTGAATTAATGTATGCAAGTGGTATGCGTATTAGTGAGTGTCTAAATTTGAATTTGGAAGACTTACATTTAACTATGGGATTTGTTCGTTGCTTCGGAAAAGGTGGGAAAGAGCGTATTATACCATTAGGTGGAGCAGCTATAAAAGCGTGCCAAAATTATATTGAAGAGGCACGTCCAAAATTATTAAAAGCTACTGAGAAGACGGATGCCATATTTATTAATCAAAGAGGAAAAAGATTAACTAGACAAGGGATATGGAAGTTGTTAAAAATGCATGCTATGAATGCAGGAATAACAAAAGAAATCACTCCACACGTACTTCGACACACTTTTGCTACTCATTTGATTGAAAATGGAGCCGATTTACGAGCGGTTCAAGAGATGCTTGGTCATGCAGATATTTCAACGACACAAATATATACACATGTAAGTAAAACTCGTTTAAAAGAAGTTTATAGACAATTTCATCCAAGAGCATAACTTTAAAATTTGTCAGAGGTCTGACCTGTACTTTATTAAAAATTTTGGTAAACTAGAAGTAAATAATGGGAGGGAAAAAGATGAGTAAATTTAAACGTATCCATGTCATCGTCATGGACTCAGTTGGAATAGGTGAGGCACCAGATGCGGAAGCATTTGGGGATGCAGGATCACATACCTTAGGACATATAGCTGAAAAAATGAACGGCTTGAATATGCCAGAGATGCAAAAATTAGGGTTAGGAAATATAGAAACGATAAAAGGTATTTCACCTGTCCAACATCCTTCAGCGTATTATGGAAAAATGCAAGAAGCTTCTGTAGGAAAGGATACTATGACGGGTCATTGGGAAATCATGGGTTTAAACATCGATAAACCTTTCAAAGTATATCCTAATGGATTTACAGAAGAATTAATCTCAGCTTTAGAAGAAAAAACTGGACGTAAGGTAATTGGTAATAAACCTGCTAGTGGTACTGCAATACTAGACGAACTTGGTGAAGAACATATGAAAACTGGAGCAATTATTGTGTATACTTCAGCTGATCCAGTACTCCAAATAGCTGCACATGAAGAAATAGTTCCACTTGAAGAACTATATCGGATTTGTGAAATTGCAAGAGAACTAACTCTCTCACCTGAATATTTAGTTGGAAGAATTATTGCACGTCCATTTATCGGAGAACCTGGAAACTTCATACGAACATCCAATAGACATGATTATGCTTTAAAGCCCTTTGGAAGAACAGTTATGAATGAATTACAAGATGCTGGTTTAGATGTGATAGCTTTAGGCAAAATAAACGACATATTTAATGGGGAAGGAATAACTTCTACCGAACGCACGAAAGATAATATGGATGGAATGGATAAGTTCATCACAACATTAGACAAAGACTTTACTGGCATAAGCTTTTTAAATTTAGTAGATTTTGATGCATCATTTGGGCATCGCCGTGATCCACTTGGATATGGGAAAGCTTTAGAAGAGTTTGACGCACGCTTAACAGAAGTCTTACCAAAGTTAACAGAAGAAGATTTATTGATTATTACTGCAGATCATGGGAATGATCCTACAATGCCAGGAACGGACCATACACGTGAATTTGTTCCTTTGACAGTATATTCTCCACTGTTAAAAGAGATGAAAGAACTTCCTTTACGTAACACATTTGCTGATATCGGGGCAACTATTGCCGAAAACTTTGGAGTATCAAAAACGAAATTTGGAGAAAGCTTTTTATCCTTACTAAAATAAAGGGCGGGTCAAAACAATGAGAATGATTGATATTATTGAAAAGAAAAGAGACGGAAATTCTTTAACGAAAGCTGAAATAGACTTCTTTATACAAGGATATACGAATAATACCATTCCAGACTATCAAGTCAGTGCGTTCCTAATGGCTATTTTCTTTCAAGATATGAATGATGAAGAGAGAGCGAATCTAACGCTTGCAATGGTAAACTCAGGGGAGCAGATAGATTTGTCTGCTATTGCAGGGATAAAAGTAGATAAACACTCAACCGGGGGAGTTGGCGATACAACTACACTTGTACTAGGTCCGTTAGTTGCTGCGTGTGGCGTTCCTGTTGCTAAAATGAGTGGACGAGGTCTAGGTCATACTGGCGGTACTATCGATAAACTAGAAGCAATTGAAGGGTTTCATGTTGAGCTTTCTCCACAACAGTTTGAGAAACAAGTCAACGAACTTAAACTCGCTGTTATTGGTCAAAGTGGTAATTTAACTCCTGCGGATAAGAAGTTATATGCACTTCGTGATGTAACTGGGACCGTAAATAGTATACCGCTTATCGCAAGTTCCATTATGAGCAAAAAGATTGCAGCTGGAGCAGGAGCAATCGTTTTAGACGTAAAAACTGGCGAGGGAGCATTCATGAAAACGACAGAAGATGCAAGAGAGCTTGCAAAAGCAATGGTGCGCATCGGTAATAATGTCGGAAGAAAGACAATGGCTATCATTTCAGACATGAGTCAGCCTTTGGGGTATGCGATTGGAAATGCACTAGAGGTCATTGAAGCGATTGAAACGCTTAAAGGAAAAGGACCAAAAGATTTAACGGAACTTTGCTTGACTTTAGGAAGCCAAATGGTTGTGGTAGGAGAAAAAGCCGATTCGTTAGAGGAAGCAAGAGAGATGCTCCTAAAAGTTATAGAAGACGGTACTGCTTTAGATATTTTTAAAAGGTTTATTAAGAGTCAAGGTGGGAACGATGCGATTATTGATGATATTTCATTGTTACCTCAAGCAAAATATACCATTAATGTTCCAGCTAAACAGGATGGTTTTATTACGTTCATGGAAGCAGATGAAATTGGTACTGCAGCAATGCTATTAGGAGCAGGGCGAGCTACGAAAGAGTCAGAGATCGACCTTGCAGTAGGTATTGTATTACAGAAAAAAGTTGGTGATTACGTTAAGAAGGGCGAATCACTTGCAACCCTATATGCTAATACAGAAAATGTACAAGAAGTATTAGACAAATTAACTGCTAACATTGAAATTGAAGATACACAAAAAGAAGCCCCACCACTTATTTATGAAATTATAACAGCTTAAATTTATTACAAGTAGGCATCTTGCGAAAGTTTAAAAAAACTTTTGCGAGATGCCTATTTTTTGTTTAGAAATAGAATAATATTCCTATACTATGAATGAATAATTCTTTGTCGAAAATGAACTAAAAAACAATGATTTTTTCTACTTTTGTCAAGCGCAAGGATTTTCATTTGTGAATGTTGAATAGCGCTATCAGAGGAGGCGATTTTATGTATCACGAAGTAGAAAAAGTCGGAGACGAAATAATTATTATTCGATTAAAAGGTGAATTAGATCATCATGGTACTCATGATATACGCAATGAGATAGTACCGATGATCAAAAATGGTTCTATTAAAGTAATAGTTTGGAATTTAAAAGATTTACATTTTATGGACAGCTCTGGAATCGGTCTAATTCTTGGTAGAATGCGCGAACTTGCACCAGTAGATGGACAAACAATTATTGTAAATCCATCCCCTACGATGAAGAAAATTTTCGAGTTTGCAGGTTTAAGCCCATATATTTATAACGAATCAGAAATTGAAATTATGTCAAATTTAGGGGGAATCGTTTATGGACAATGAGATCACATTATCTTTTATTGCCAAAAGTGAGAATGAAGCGTTAGCTAGAATGGTAATGTCTAGCTTTATTGCTGAAATTGATCCAACCATTGAGGAATTATCGGAATTTAAAACAGTTATTTCAGAAGCAGTAACAAATGCAATTGTTCATGGATACGACGAAGATGGTGTTGGGAAAATAGAAATTCATGCGCAAAGAATAGGTAGAGAAATAGTTGTTTCTATTGTTGACTCTGGCAGAGGAATTCGAGATATCAATCAAGCACGTGAGCCTCTTTTTACAACGAAACCGGAGGAAGAACGTTCTGGAATGGGGTTTACCATTATGGAAAGCTTTAGTGATGACGTGGACATTTACTCTATTCCTGATAGGGGGACAACGGTAACCATTACGAAGAAATTTGTACCAATTCAAGAGTCATGTAGGATTGTCTAATGATGATGAATAATAAGCCGACTACTTTACTTACACAAGAAAAAATGAGGGAGTTAATTGCTTTATCGCAATCGGGTGATAAATTAGCGAGACAGCAGATGATTGAGGGTAATACGAGGCTTGTTTGGTCTATTGTGCAACGGTTTGCATCAAGAGGGGCCGACTTAGAAGATTTGTTTCAAATTGGTTGTATTGGTTTAATGAAGTCCGTCGATAAGTTTGACCTTAGTTATGAAGTTAAGTTTTCCACGTATGCAGTTCCGATGATTATTGGAGAAATTCAAAGATTCTTAAGAGATGATGGGATGGTTAAAATTAGTCGTTCCATTCGAGAGCTGAATTTTAAAATCCGTCACGCAACAGATGACTTCATGAAAAAGCATGAACGACAACCGACTATACTTGAACTAGCAAGTATTTTAGAAGTTTCAAGAGAAGAAATAGTCATGGCAACAGATGCATTAAGAGATCCAGCTTCGTTACAAGAACAACTATATGAAAATGAAAGTGGAGATGCTTTGACTTTGATGGATCAAATGAAAGATGAGCGCTCTGAAAAGTCATTTGATCATATACCGCTTAGAGAACTAGTAGAAAAGTTAGAAAAAAGAGAACAGATGATTATTTATTTGCGATATTACCTAGACTGTACTCAAAGCGATATTGCAGAACGATTAGGTATATCTCAAGTACAAGTCTCAAGATTAGAGAAGAAAATCTTAACTCAGCTTAAAACTTGGTTGGTACCTGCTGGTTTTGCGCATAATCCAAAAGCAAAAGATGGGTGATTAAAACGAAACCGCTATTTTCTAATATGTCAGAAGCAGAAGAGTACTTAAAAGAAAAGTTTGGCGTCAATGAATCGTATGATGTAGGAATATTGCATACCCATTTATACGAATTTCCAGTACTGCTTGTCTATATAAATGGTCTAGTAGATGGGCTAGTGCTTACTGAATTGTTAACAAATGTCCAAGATAATAATTGGCATACAGATTTAGATGAGAATAGAGTAATGGAGCATTACTTTCCTTATCACGCCATTACAGAATATGATTCGAAGGAAAAATGGCTTGCAGCACTTCTTAGTGGACAAGTTACATTTATATTAAAAAATGGCTCTGTATATACGATAGATGTAAGATCATATCCAGGTAGACAGCCAGAAGAGCCAGATAATGAAAAAGTAGTAAGGGGTTCTCGTGATGGCTTTACAGAGAATATCGTACAAAATACGGCATTAATCAGAAGAAGAATCCGTGATACCGATTTGCGGTTTGAATTACATCAAGTATCAAATTTAGGTCAAACAGACATAGCAATTACTTTTATTAAGGGCATAGCCAATGAAGATAATTTGGGTCAGATTCGTGATAGGCTAAAACAAATTAATCATGACGGGTTCACGATGACGGATAAAGCCTTGGAGGAATGGTTATTTAAACAAGGCTTTCATCCATTGCCTTTTGTAAGATTCACCGAAAGACCTGACATTGCAGCAGCTCATTTACTTGAAGGACATATTGTGATCGTTGTCGATACTTCACCGTCTGTCATTATTGTTCCGACAACACTTTTTCACCATCTTCAGCATGCCGAAGAATATAGGCAGGCTCCTATAATTGGTACAGTTGCACGACAGTTGCGATACTTAGGAGTGCTACTAAGTTTATTTCTTTTACCTTTGTGGTATTTATTTGCGAAGCATCCAGAATTTCTACCTAAAGCATTAGAGTTCTTAGGGCCGAAGAAGCTAAGTGAAATACCACTTTTATTACAAATTCTATTTGCAGATGTTGGTATAGAATTTCTGCGATTGGCAGCTATTCATACACCTACCCCATTGTCTACAGCGATGGGAATTATTGCAGCATTGGTAATCGGGCAAATGGCTGTTGATGTAGGTTTGTTTATTCCAGAAGTAATTTTGTATACAGCTATCACTGCAATTTTTACATTTGCTATTCCATCTTATGAGTTAAGTATAACGACAAAAATTTTCAGATTGTTTATTTTGTTGAGTACTGCAATATTTGGCGTAAACGGGTTTTTCATCGCTCTTGTAATTTTGTTTTGGTATGTGTGCTCGGTGAAACCATTGAATGTTCCCTATTTATGGCCAGTTGTTCCTTTCTTTCCTAAGGCTTTTTTACGTATTTTTATAAGATTTCCTATGCCTGCAGATGCAAAAAGACCTTTTATTACACGAGCGCCTGTTCGCAAAAGGTCATGAATAACATTGCATTTGCCTCATTTTCTGTGGTAAAGTTCATATAGAAATAGAGGAAAAGAGGCGGGAGACATGGTGATGGTATCAAAGCATGCTGTAAATGAAAAAGGACACTTATTAATTGGTGGAATCGACAGTACAGAATTAGCTAAAACTTATGGGACACCACTATTTGTATATGACTTGTCGCTAATTAGAGAGCGTGCACGTGGATTTAATAACACGTTTAAAGAACAAAATATACAAGCCCAAGTTGCCTATGCAAGTAAAGCATTTTCAAGTGTCGCAATGTATCAAGTAATGAAGCAAGAAAATTTATCTCTTGATGTCGTTTCGGCAGGAGAGTTATTCACCGCTATAAAAGCTGGGTTTCCTGTTGAACGTATACACTTTCATGGGAACAATAAAAGCAAAGAAGAATTATTGTTGGCGCTTGAGCATAAAATAGGTTGTATCGTGGTAGATAATTTCTATGAATTAGAATTATTGGATACGTTAACTAAAGAACACAATCAAAAAGTAAATATTCTATTGCGTGTTACTCCTGGCGTAGAAGCACATACACATGACTATATTACAACAGGGCAACAAGATTCCAAGTTCGGATTCGATTTGTTAAATGGACAAGCTGACAAAGCGTTCCAAGAAGTTTATCAACATGATTATATTCAATTACTTGGATTGCATTGCCATATTGGATCTCAAATTTTCGAAACAATCGGATTTAAAGTTGCAGCCGAAAAACTAATCAAAAAAATGATTGAATGGTATAATAATTATGGATTCCTGTGTACTGTATTAAACTTAGGTGGGGGCTTCGGTATTAAATATACGGAAGAAGACTCTCCTCTTGAGCCGTCTGTTTATGTGAGAGAAATGATAAAGGTTGTTAAAGATTTAGTGGAAGAAGTTAACTTAGCAATGCCAGAAATTTGGATTGAACCAGGCAGATCACTAGTTGGAGATGCAGGTAGTTCTCTGTATACAATAGGTTCTGAAAAAGAAGTACCAGATGTACGGAAGTATTTAGCAGTTGATGGTGGTATGTCCGATAATATTCGACCAGCATTGTATGGAGCACTTTATGATGCAGTTATTGCAAATAAAATGGGTGAAAAAAATGTTGAAAACTATACAATCGCTGGTAAATGTTGTGAATCAGGTGATAAATTAATTGAACAAATTTCATTACCTAAAGCGGAGCCAGGGGATATTTTAGCAATGTTTTGCACAGGAGCATATGGCTATTCGATGGCTAGCAATTACAATCGTTTAGTAAGACCTGCAGTCGTTTTTGTGGAAAATGGCAAACATCAATTAGCGGTAAGAAGAGAAACGCTGGAAGATATTGTCCATCTTGACCTTCCTTTATCATTAGAAAAGGAGTGAAACAAGATGAAAAAACAAAACATTATTCTGTTTCTTATTTTACTTTTAGCTGGAATTATTTGGGGTTTAATATACTGGTTCTTTATAGCTCCTAATAGTAATTTGTAATTGAAAAAATTGTCACGTAAAAATATTCTTTTAAAGAAATTAAAAGAGGGTCTTAACTATGTTGCTACGTTATAAAAAAACATTTGAAAAAATATCAATGGGACTACTTTCCTTTATGCCTCACGAGAAAGACGTGAAAAAACTATTGGAAACAATTCATCTATATGAAACCGATCCCGATTGGCATTTGTTTCTTTGGAAAAAAGATGAAGATCTAGTAGGGCTAATTGGTGTTAGAATGAATGGTACAGATGGAATCATTCAACATATTTCAGTCAATCCTTCTCATCGAGGAGAAGGTATAGGAAAAGATATGATACAGAATTTGCCATCTATTTTACATACAACATCTATTCAACCATCAGAGGATATTAAAGCTTTCTACGAAAAATGTAAGACAGAAGATGAAGAAGTTTAGATTCTTAATGTATTCCGATTAAAGTTCTGTTAAGAAAGAAGAATGACATTATAAAATGTCATTTCTTCTTTTTTTGCTTTTTTCTCTCTCTGCAAGTATTTCTGAACGATCTCTTAGCATATGCTTATGAATAAGAAAATTTTTATCATAACTAGTTTCGATATTGTAATTTTCTACTAATGAGTTTAAATGCGGATCTTTAATAGAAACAAGAAAAGGCTGAAATGGTTCGTTTTCTTGCATATGTATTAATGAACTTGCAGTGTCCTGTATTAGATTACTATAATCAATGGTTTCATAAAAAGGTGAGCCACTAGTTTCTATTAACCGTTTTATACTCGTTTGCATGGTTTTTAGAGCTCCTGGATTATTTCCCCTACGCCAATGATACATACTTGTAGACATTAATATTAACGCGGTTAAAGGATGACTTTTTTGTTTTGGGGCAACCTCTTTCCAATAATCTTCTAATACCTCGTGACATTCAAAATAATCGTGTGTCACATTAAATTCTTTTATAAATTGTACGAAATTAGGATGGAATGTAGGATGCAATAGTATCACCTTTCCTCTATAATGATGTTAAAAACCGATAATAGGTGGAGTTTTATGTCTTATGAAGTTAAAACGGAGGCGTTTGAAGGGCCTCTGGATTTATTATTACATTTAATAAATCGTTTGGAAATAGATATATATGATATTAAAATGGCGGAGATCACATCACAATATATGGAGCATATACATGCTATGCGGGTGCTCGAGTTAAATGAAGCTAGCGAGTATTTAGTGATGGCAGCTACTTTATTATCCATTAAAAGTAAAATGTTACTCCCTATACATCAAGATGACGAAATGGATGATGATTTTGATCTTTCGTTAGATGACCCAAGGGATGAATTAGTTTTAAAGTTAATAGAATATAAGAAATACAAAGAAGCGGCAAGTAATCTACAAGAGATGGAGGAATCTTCTAGTCTCTTTTATACAAGACCTCCTGCTGATTTAAGTGGTTTTCAGGATAGTAAGCAGTTAGCATTATTTGAACTTGATGTAAATGTGTATGATATGTTGGGTGCCTTCCAAAAAATGCTTAGAAGGAAACAATTGAATGCTCCACTTCATACTCGAATAAGCAAACAAGAAATTTCGATAAAAGATCAGATGAAAAATGTTATATCCACTTTAAAGAAAAGTGGGGGAAAAATATCATTTTATAATCTTTTTCCTACTAGGGATAAAACAACAATTGTAACAACTTTTTTATCCTTACTAGAGTTAATGAAGCGGCAGATTGTTCAAGTAGAACAAAAAAGCAATTTTGAGGAATTATTTGTTCTATTGCGAAAGGAAGATTTTGAAAGTGAATTCGACGATGAAATTGATGAGTAAAATTGAAAGCTTGTTGTTTGTAAGTGGAGATGATGGTTTAACAATAAAACAACTAGCATTTTTAACTGAAACGACAGAACAACAGATTACAGAAACTATAGAAAAAATGATAGTAGATTACGAGAGTAAGGAAGAAAGAGGTATCATCATTAAACAGTTAGCAGGTACATATCAATTAGTAACTAAGCTTGAAAATGTACAAAGCATACAAAAATTGGTTGAGAATCCCACTACTCAGTCTCTTTCTCAAGCATCCTTAGAAGTACTAGCTATTATTGCGTATAAGCAACCAATCACGAGGGTTGAGATAGAGGACATCCGTGGAGTGAAATCAGAACGACCAATTTATACTTTATCTGCTAAAGGTCTTATTCAAGAAGTTGGTCGAGCAGAAGGCACTGGTAGAGCCATTTTATATGGTACTACAAACGAATTCCTTCAATATTTTGGATTAAAGAATATTTCAGCACTTCCACCACTTCCGGATGAAATTGCAGTGGATGATATGGAAGACACTGACTTGTTTATGACGAAGTTCCAGGAAGCATTTGTAAATCAGGAATAAATTAAAGAGGAGTAAATAATATTTTCAAAAAAACACTGCTTATCTTGATGTTCTTGCTATTTTGGCAAACAACTGGTGTAGAGGCTTCTTCCTCTTACGTAGCCATTGATGTTAACTCTGGTAGATTACTAGAGGGAAGCAATGCTCATGCAGAGCTACCGATTGCTAGTCTAACAAAAGTTTGGACAGCTTTAACAGTTCTTGATGCTTCTGATTTAGATGAAGAAATTACGATTTCAACACAAGCAGCCTCTCAAGAAGGATCTTCTTTATATTTACAAGCTGGTGAAGTATGGACTGTAGAATCTCTTCTTTATGGTCTACTTTTACAATCGGGTAACGATGCTGCCTATGCACTTGCTGAACATGCAGGGGGGTCGGTTGAAGGATTTGTCAAAATGATGAATGAGAAAATGCAACTTGCAGGACTAGAAAATTCACATTTTACTAATCCGTCAGGACTTCATCATGATGATCATTATTCTTCTGCAATAGATATGGCTAATATGCTTCGACTTGCCCTTAAAGATGAAGATTTTGAGAAAATAGCTTCCGCCAAAACGTTTCGACCAAAAGAGAGAAATGTGATTTGGAAAAACAAACATAAACTTCTCCATTATTCAGATCAAGCTATTGCTGGTAAAACTGGTTTTACAAAAAGAGCAGGCAGAACGCTTGTTACTTATTTTAAAGATGGTTCGAAAGAAATAATCGTTGTGACATTGAATAACTCAAATGATTGGAAGACACATACTGCATTAGCTGATAATATTTTCGCAAATTATGAAAACGTTAAAGTAGTGGAAAAAGGTAAATATAAAATTTTTAATAAAGAAGTAATCAAGGTTAAAAAAGACTATATATTACTATTAAACAAAGATGAAAAAGAGCAACTCCAAAATGTTTTACATATACCAAGGAAAAAAGATTCCAATCCATATATGTGGAATGTCTACATTAATAATGAACTTGCTTTACGATTTAAAGTAGATAAAATAAAATAAACAATCGGAGGAGACAGTTTTTCTAAAAAGACTGTCTTCTTTTAATTTGGCTGAAAGTATGACATAATTCACTCATGTTAGTGGAAAGAATGGACGAGGTGAATTAATTGGAAAGATTACAAAAAGTACTTGCTCATGCAGGGGTAGCATCAAGAAGAAAATCAGAAGAACTGATCCTACAAGGAAAAGTTAAAGTAAACGGTAAAGTAGTCACGGAACTCGGAATAAAAGTATCGGATTCGGATACAGTGGAAGTAGAAGGAGTTAAATTAGAAAAAGAGCAAAAAGTTTACTATTTACTCTATAAGCCTAGAGGGGTTATATCAGCTGTATCGGATGATAAGGGTAGAAAAACTGTGACCGATCTTTTACCTCATGTTACGGAGCGTCTATATCCTGTAGGAAGATTAGACTACGAAACTTCAGGTTTATTATTACTTACAAATGACGGAGACTTTTCTTATGCTTTAACGCATCCTAAATTCAAAGTAGATAAAACGTATGTAGCGCGGGTAAAAGGTATTCCATTAAAAGAACAATTACGTCCCCTAGAACGTGGAATTGTTTTAGAGGATGGAAAAACTGCTCCTGCTCGGGTAAAACTATTGTCTTCTGAAAGAAAGACAAATAAAGCTATTGTAGAAATTACAATTCATGAAGGTAAGAATAGACAAGTTCGTCGTATGTTTGATGCAATCGGTTTCCCTGTGCAAAAATTAAAGCGTGAGCAGTTTGGTTTTTTAACACTGCATGGTTTAAATGCGGGAGAATGGAGAGAGCTTACTACTCATGAGGTCAAACAATTAAGAGTTCTAGCTGAAACAGGTAAGGTAGGGAAATAAAGGTTTTTTTGTTCACAAAGCAGTCATAAGTCTTAATTTTTGTATGTATTTATTTTGGTATAATAGTGTCGGTTATGTTTGGAAATGGAGGAAAATGAAATGGCTCAAACTAAAAAACAGCGTTTTTATATAAGAACTGTTATTTTGGTAGTGCTTACATTTGCAATTGTGTTTACTGTTTACTCCAACTTAAACAAAGAAAAAAACGCCGTCCTTCAAGTAGGTGATAAAGCACCAGATTTTATGTTAGTAGATATGAATGGTAACGAGCATAAACTTTCTGATTATCAAGGTGAAGGTATTTTCTTAAATTTTTGGGGTACGTGGTGTAAACCTTGCGCAACAGAGATGCCAGCAATGGACAACCAGTACAATGAGTATAAGGATCAGGGTGTTCAAACACTGGCAATTAATATTGGGGAATCTGATTTAAAAGTAAATAGCTTTGTTAATCGATATGGTTTAACTTTTCCTATTGCAATTGATCGGAATAAAAGTGTAATGGAACTATATAATATCGATCCACTGCCAACTACTTTTTTAATTAATCCAGAAGGTCGTATTGAGAAAATTATAAAAGGTGAAATGACAGAGCAAGACATTGCTAATTTTATGGAACAGGTTAAACCTTCCTAAAGGAGTTCGTATAAATGGACAAAATAGTTTGTACATGCGGTAACGTAAACCCAGCTGGTACAGAGTTATGTGAAAGCTGTGGTCGTCCTTTATCACAAGAAATAAAAGAAAAAAAACTAGTAGACATGCGTTATGAAGGTTCTGCTAGAAGGTCTCAAACATATAACAAAACAATAATTGATAAGATTTGGAATTTCTTTTCTAGTGTGAAAGTCGGTATGTGGATAATTGTTGCTATTTTAGTGGCGGCTGCGATAGGGACAATATTACCACAAGTGTTCTATGTACCTGCGGTATCGGAAGCAGATATTGCCGCGTATTATGAGAGAGTGTATGGTACTTTCGGGAAAGTTTATTACGAATTGGGATTATCAGACTTATATAGCTCATGGTGGTTCCAAACATTAGTTGGTATGTTAGGGATTTCATTAGTTATTGCAAGTTTAGACCGTGTAATTCCACTTTATAAATCTCTTAAGAAACAAAAAACGAAAAGACATATCAGTTTTTTGAGTCGTCAGCGTATTTATGGAATTGGCAATGTGGAAGAGCCATTAGATTCTTTAAATAAAGCAGAAGAAAAACTGAATACAATGCGCTATAAAGTAAAACGAGAAGGAAATGCAATCTTAGCAGAAAAAGGTCGTTTTTCTCGTTGGGGCCCATATGTGAATCATCTTGGTCTAATTATCTTCTTATTTGGAGTTATGTTGAGAGCTATACCGGGATTTTATGTGGATGAAACAATGTGGCTAAGAGAAGGAGAAACACTTTACATACCAAAGACAAATGGATACTTCTTGGAAAGCAAAGATTTTATTTATGAAACGTATTCAAAGGAAGAGTCGGAAGAAGTGTTTGGTGAAGCAATTGACCGAGTTGGAACAATTGCTAAAAATTATCAATCAGATGTTGTGTTATATAAAGGTGCAGATGATGCAATTGCAGGAAAACCTGATGATTTAAAACCTATTAAAGAAGAATCAATTCAAGTGAATCAACCGCTTAAATTTGATAACTTCTCTGTCTTCCAAATGGATTTCCGTTTAGATGAATTAAAATCTATGACATTCCAATTACAAGACAAAGCTTCTAAGGAGTCTTTCGGGGAATTTACAATTGATTTGGCTAATCCCCAAGCAGAATATCAGTTAAAAGATGGCTACAAAGTGGAAATTATGGATTATTACGCGGATTTCACTGGTTTTGAAGATGGAGTTCCACAATCACAATCGCCGCTTCCTAATAATCCTGCATTTTTGGTGAAAATGTATAGTCCGGAATTTCCAAAAGGAGAAACAAGCTTTGTAATGATCAAAGAAACATTAGAGCCACTTGGCGAAAATCAGCATAAGATTGCATTCCAAAGTGTTGAGACAAGAGATGTTTCTGGTTTAACTATTCGCAAAGATTTAACGCTTCCTTTACTCGGACTTGGCGGACTGATCTTCATGATTGGGGTAGCCCAAGGTTCATACTGGAATCATCGTCGTATATGGTTGCAGCAATTAGAAGATGGGCAAGTTGTAATTGCAGCACATACAAACAAAAACTGGTTAAGTATTCAAAAAGACTTAGATGCAGTTTCAAAAGTTGCGATTCTTCCACCTTATGAAGACCAACAAGATTTAGACGCTAAAGCGGAAAAAGAGAAAGGAGTCTAGTTTTATGGATTTGGTATCACTTAGTAGTACCTTATTATTAATAGCATTTATTGCTTATTTAGTTGCAACTTTTTTATTCGGGGGAGCAGTAAAAGGTTCTAGCTCGGAGAATACTACTTCAAAATCATTTGATCGCTGGGGAAAATTAGCGATTACAGTTACTATTATTGGTTTTATATCCAATCTTGGTTACTTTTTTACAAGATGGATTGCAGCTGGACATGCTCCAGTTAGTAATTTATTTGAGTTTACAACTGCGTTTGGGATGATGGTTGTAGGGGCATTTATTTTAATTTACTTTATTTATAGAGTACCTTCTCTTGGGCTTTTTGCATTACCAATTGCCGTATTAATCATTGCATATGCAAGTATGTTCCCAAGAGATATTACCCCGTTAATCCCGGCTCTTAAAAGTTACTGGTTGACTGTCCATGTTATTACTGCGGCACTTGGTGAATCCATTTTAGCCATTAGTGCCGTTGCAGGATTAATTTGGCTTCTAAAAAATATTGATCTGACAAAAAAATCAAAACAGAGCTTTTGGATAGAGGCAGTTATGTATTTGGTTGTTTTAGTTCTTGGTTTTGTCATTTCTACGACTGCATTTACAATTGCAGACTATAAGGCTGAATATAGTTATGTAAATAAAGAAGGTAATGCAGCTGAAATGGAATATAACATGCCAGCTATTTTTGGAATGAATAAATCAGAAGCCATCACAGAAAATGCAATGGAACCACTGGTGGAAATGCCGCCATTAGTAAATGCTAAAAAACTTACGATTGTTACATGGTCTGTTATTTTTGGAACAATATTATATGTAATACTGCGTTTAATTTTACGCAAACCTATAGCAGCTGTGCTGCAACCATTTGCTAAAAAAGCTAACTCTCAATATATGGATGAAATTGGGTATCGTTCAGTTCTTATTGGTTTCCCTGTGTTCACTTTAGGAGCACTAATTTTTGCAATGATTTGGGCACATGAGGCATGGTCTAGATTCTGGGGCTGGGATCCAAAAGAGGTTTGGGCGCTTATTACTTGGTTGTTCTACGCAGTGTTCCTTCACTTACGTCTAACTAAAGGTTGGCATGGTGAAAAATCTGCTTGGCTAGCTTTAATTGGTTTTATAATTATTATGTTCAATTTAATAGCAGTAAACTTAATTATTGCTGGCTTACACTCTTACGCTTAATAGAATTGCTTATGTGCTTATATAACTCTCGGGGAATAGTGTATGAAGTCTGTACAAGTAGCGATAGAGTTTAATATTCTATTCTATAAATAAACGAAAAAGCTCTTGTCTCTTAAAGAGATAGGAGCTTTTCTTTCAATTTAGTACGACTAATTGTACAATATATATTAGAAGTTGATAGAAGGGTATGATATTATGTCTGAAATGATTAAGCTTTTAGTAGTAGACGATGAGGAACGTATCCGTCGATTGTTAAAAATGTATTTAGAACGTGAAGGTTACGAAGTTGAAGAAGCAGAAAATGGAGAAATTGCATTACAACTTGCCTTAGAGAATGATTATAATTGTATATTATTAGATATTATGATGCCTGAGAAAGACGGTATTGAAGTAATTACTGAATTAAGAGGACATAAGGAAACACCGGTCATATTGTTAACTGCTAAAGGCGAAGAAGCAAACAGAGTCGAGGGATTTGAACTTGGTGCTGATGACTACATAGTAAAACCATTTAGTCCAAGGGAAGTAGTCTTGCGCATTAAAGCTATTTTAAAACGCTCTGCTGTATTGTCACCTATTCAAGGAGCTTCTACTTCAAAAGATATTGTAGTATTTCCTCATTTAACTATTGATCATGATGCGCATCGTGTTACTGCAGATGGTGTTGAAGTAAGCTTAACTCCAAAGGAATATGAGTTACTTTACTTTTTAGCAAAAGCACCAGACAAAGTGTTTGATCGAGAACAGTTGTTAAAAGAAGTCTGGCATTATGATTTCTTTGGAGATTTGAGAACAGTCGATACCCATGTAAAACGGTTACGTGAGAAGTTAAATAGAGTATCTGAAAAGGCAGCTAAAATGATCGTAACTGTTTGGGGTGTAGGTTACAAATTTGAGGTTGTCAATGAATAGAATTTGGAATAGTGTTGTCGGGAAGCTATGGGGAACCATATTGCTTCTCGTCTTATTTGTGTTGTTTATTGTAACCGTTTTAATGCTAGAATTCTTAACAGATTTCCATACAGAGCAAGCGGAAGAATCTTTAAGACAAGAGGCAGCTACTATAGGGAAAATAGTGGAAGAGTACAACCAGGTGGAAGATTCCTTTCAAATTATTGAAGATATACTTGGTACAGAAACAAGTGCCTTAATTGTTAGAGATTCAAATTCCGTGTCTTTGTCTGTTCACGATGGTTTAAAGAAAGATGTTATTAGAGATAAAATACTTAAAGATAAAGAACTTACAAAAGTTTATACATCTAACGATACAATTATTAAAAAAATGTTAATGCCGTCCATGACAGAAGAGAATAAGATGGAATCATATATTATATTAGCATCTCCTTTGGAGTCAAATAATGAAATACATGGCGGTGTATTTATATATCAAAGTTTAGACGTGGTAAACAAAACGTCCAACCAGACAACGAACATTGTCTTTTTATCAGGATTTATTGCGTTATTGTTAACTACCATGTTTTCGTTTTTCTTAACTTCTAGAATCACATCTCCTCTCCGCTCTATGCGAGAAGCAGCTTCAGAACTAGCAAAAGGGAATTTTGAAGCAAAAGTTTCCTATCATCAAAAGGATGAAATAGGAGGACTGGCAACCGCATTCAATCGAATGGGAAGTCAATTAAAGCATCATGTGGAAGTAATTAATCAAGAAAAAGAACAGCTATCAAACATATTAACTTCCATGACAGATGCAGTGATTACCTTTAATAAAGATTTCAACGTGCAAGTAAGTAATCCACAAGCGGAGCTTTTAATGCAAAAATGGCATATGAATAATGAAGTAGCTGATAATTCTCATTTGCCTGCAGAACTATACCATTTATTGGATCACGTTTTCCATAATGAAGAGGAGATAGATGAAGAATTAGAAATTAAAGGTTCCTATTTCTCCGTTTCTATAAGTCTTCTTTACAGTAAAGAGATGGTTAGGGGAGCAGTTGTAGTACTGAGAGATATGACAGAACAACACCAGTTGGATAAAATGCGTTCTGACTTTATTGCCAATGTCTCACACGAACTTAGAACCCCAATTTCGATGCTACAAGGATATAGTGAAGCGATTATTGATGATGTTGTGACGACGGAGGAAGACCGTAAAGAGATGATTCGAATCATTTATGATGAATCTAAACGAATGGGAAGACTTGTAACAGAATTATTAGATTTAGCACGTTTAGAATCAGGCTACTTAAGTATTTTTAAAGAGGAAGTATTGGTAATACCTACAATTGAACGAATTACTCAAAAGTTTGATCAAATAGCGAAAGAAAAAAATCTTCGTTTAAATTTTGAACAAAACTTACTTGAGCCTATGACGCTAGAAATCGATGAAGATCGTATGGAACAAGTGCTGACAAATTTAATTGACAATGCTCTGCGTCATACGGAAAAAGGATCTGTCACAGTTAGAATTTCGAAAATCGACCATCAATTTGTGATGGAAGTGGAAGACACAGGTTATGGCATACCGAGTGAAGACCTTCCTTATGTTTTCGAACGTTTTTATAAAGGGGATAAAGCAAGAACTAGAGGAAAGAGTGGAACAGGTCTTGGTTTAGCAATTGCTAAAAATATAATAGAACGTCATGATGGTAATTTATCTGTGGAAAGTGAACTAGGTGTTGGTACTAAATTCATTATCCGATTACCTCTAACTAATTGAAACAAAAACAGTTCATGAACGACTAATTGTAAGAACGGGGGGAGCTTATGAATGACTCCGTTTTCCATCGCTTGTATGATAATTATCATCAAGACGTTTTTCAGTTTCTGATCTATTTGGTTAAAAATAGACAGACTGCGGAAGACTTGGTCCAAGAAGTGTATGTTCGCGTTTTAAGGGCTTATAGCCGATTCGAGGGGAAAAGTTCTGAGAAGACATGGCTATTTTCTATTGCTAAAAATGTAGCAATCGACCATTTTAGAAAGCAATCAGTGAGAAAAAAAAGGTTGTTCGAATCCTTTAATTGGGAAACGATGCAGCTTGCATCGTCTGATATGCTTCCAGAAGATTTAGTTCAATTGAATGACGAAATGAAATCTCTATTAACTGCTCTAGATGATTGCACTGGCGATCAAAAAATGGTTATCATAATGCGTTATTTTCAGCAGCTATCTATTGCTGAAACAGCACAAATACTTAACTGGTCAGAAGGAAAAGTGAAAACAACACAACACCGAGCTATAAAGTCATTGCGTGAACGATTATCTGTAACAAAGAAGGAGGGTAAGGTTCATCATGAGTGATTGGAAAAAAGATGATGAGACACTAGATGAATTACTGAACCAAATGCCCAAGTTTACAGATCATCGTTCCAAAGAAGATGTGTATAATCGGGTAAAACAAGAGGTATTAGGTCACGAAAAAGAATCAACTAAATATTCTTCACGTAGGATTCAATCCAAATGGTTACCTTTAGCTATTTCTATTGCTTCAGTATTTCTTCTCACTTTTTTAGTTTCTTCCTATCTGAATAATAATAATTCAATGAAGCAGTACAGCACTAGCGAAAAAATGGAACAGGAGAGCAGTGAAGAAGAAAGTACGCAGTCCATGGATGTTACAGAGAATGCTGCTATAACAAGTGAAGAAAGTAAAACTGAATCATCGGACGATATGTCAAAAATGACAAGTATAATGGAATCAAATATAGTATTAAAACCAATAGATAAAAGATATGCTGTCTATGAAGGTGATTTAAATGGAGGTACTGTGTTTCATTTTTCATTCAATGAAAATGCATTAACTGTACCTGTCACAATTATTATTCCAAAAGAGCAAGTGGAAGCCGATTTTCCAGATATGAAACCAAATAGTTTACAGTTGTATGAACGTTATGCAAGTTTGATTAATGAAGAGTCGCTCGGATTTACAGAGTATCATCCTTATAAAGGGTATTTTGTTGCGGATAATCAATTACTAAAGCATTATCTCCCTAATGAACATGGTTATGACACAGCGTCTGGAACATCGGTACCGTATTGGAGCTCTCTAAATGAAATTTTTACGGATTTTGATTCAATCGCTCTTTTAAATGAGGACGGCTCTCCACTTGAATGGGATCAAGTAGGCATATTAGCTGAGCCGAGTAAATTAGAAGGGTCGAAAGGTCAACATAATTACTACAATTACCGTGCCCAAAATGGAAATATATATTTAACTCCTAACTTTTCTGCTTCTTATGAAACGATTGCTGAAGCATTTAGCGAAATGAAAAACGTAGATAACGACATATACACTTCTGTAATCCCATCGAATATTACTTACTCATATGAAGATCGAGAAGGAATAGCTGTTATCAAATTTAACGAACCATTGGATTTAGAATCGATGGAGCCAAATGAGGCTACAAGATTAATTGAAGCATTCGCATTGACCGCAGCAAGCTTTGGAACTGAAGTGAAATTAGAAAATGTAGTACAGGAGCAGTGGGAAATATTTAATTTCGAAAATACCCTTCCTACTCCACTTGGACCAAATGGTTTTATAATGAGCGTCCAATAAGAATTTGGAATGCCAAGCTTTGATTTATTCAAAGCCTGGCATTTTTTATATCATAAAATTTTGAAGCAATTATATTGCATAAAGGTTGTGTTTTTGTTAATATATTATTAATTCAAGATATTATTCTTGAAGAATAATAAAATATTGATTCATCTTCGGGGCAGGGTGAAATTCCCGATCGGCGGTATTAGAAGATTTATTTCTTGAGCCCGCGAGCCGTAATTGGCAGGATTTGGTTAGATTCCAAAGCCGACAGTATAGTCTGGATGGGAGAAGGTGAAGGTACAGTCGTTTTTCGTATACTCTAATACGGATACGCTTTTTTTAAGTGTGCCTTGTTTCTCCCTTGAGCTCTTTAATAGCTTAAGGGATTTTTGAGTTACAATTTCGTACTGAACCTTTCTTCTTGTGGAGTGAATCGCAAAAGGAGAGAGGAATAATGACAAAAAGTAAGACGCGAAAGCTTATTGCTATCGCAATGTTGAGTAGTATTTCCTTTGTATTGATGCTACTTGCATTTCCGTTACCGGTACTACCAGCTTATTTAAAAGTGGATTTTAGTGATATTCCAGCACTAATTGCGGCTATTACGATGGGGCCAATTGCAGGTATTGTCGTAGCGTTTTTGAAAAACGTATTAGATTGGTTGTTTGCTGGAAGTCCAACTGGTGTACCAGTAGGACATATGGCGAATTTTGTAACTAGTATTCTATTTATAGCACCTGTTTATTTAATTTATCGCAAAGCATCATCATCTAAAGGGATCATGTACGGTTTAGCTTCTGGAACGATTTCCATGGCAATAGGTATGAGTGTTTTAAATTACTTTGTATTTTTACCAATGTATACGTACTTCTTAAACTTCCCTATGGAGACTGGTACAGCTTTGTTCAATTCTATTATTTTCGGTATCCTACCGTTCAATTTGATAAAAGGACTATTAGTTACAATCGTTATGATTGTTTTATTTAAGCGAATGAAACCAATGCTCGACCGAGTAACAAATTCGTTTCGAGTTCCGGATACAAATTAATTAAAGGACGTTTCTCTATCTTAGAGAAACGTCCTTTCTGGTTTTAGACAAAAGGAAGTTTGCTAATTGGTCTCGTTCATTATTTTGATTTTTTGTCCTGCTTTTCTATTAACTCAGGATTATTCTTCCTGAGTATATAAAAAATAATAAGGTATTTTTTTGTAGGTTTGGGAAGCGTCCGCTCGAATCCTTCGGGAAAGCGAGAAAGGCGACACTACAGGAGTCGAGCAAGGGCACTGAGAAAGTCCTCACTGATCTATGTGAACGACAAGTTGTTCACATACTCGATTTTTATGTTGGCCACATTAATTTCCGTTCCAGGCGGACGCGTTCCACCGGCATGGCTTCAGCTGCTTCCCTCGCTCCGCTCAGTCCAGGGTCTTCACCTCATGCTTTTCCGGCTAGAGTCGCCGCCTTTCACTTCAATCAACTATTATCCGCGTTCCAATTAGAAATCCATCATGCCATTAATAGAGCAAGTATTAATCACTTAAATTTTTTCAATCAGTATATAAAGAAAATCGTTGAAAAAGGCGACACTCCTGCGGGAAAAGCGTTAGCCGAAGACCCCGCAGTTGAGGGGAAGGCAATCTAAGTTCGCCGCATCCTGCTCCTGCGCAAAGCTCGTCGCAAAAGAACTTTTGCGGCAACGATTGCATGACCAACATCGTGTTGGCCTAGGAGGCTAAGGCAACGCCCGCGGAAAGGGAGCCGTTTCAACGATTTTTTTTATTTATCGGACGACATTATTTAGTAAAGTCAAATTCTATAGACTTTTTCAGTGCCCTCTGCGTAAGGAAGGCTAAGTGCGCCTCGTCAAATGTAAGGCAATCTAAGTTCTCTACATTTTGTGGAAAACTTTGGGTAAATTGTATATTCTATGTAAAAATAAATTCGAGTTTGTCTACCAGTCTGAAAGGACATTCCTCTATTATTTAGAAAATGCTTCTTTTAGATAAGCCTTTTAAAATGTTTTTCTTATAAAAAAACTGCCTGAAAAATCTAGGCAGTTTGTATTATTCATCTATTCAAATTTCAAAGCATCGCCTTCAAATGACTCATCTGCCACTTTAATTGAATCTGTAGGGCATCCTTCAAAAGCATCTTCCATATCTTCTAGTAGTTCGTCTGGAACTTCTACTGTCCCCATGTTATCATCTAGAATAACGTATGCAATGCCTTCATCATCGTAATCGTATATATCAGGTGCTGCTGCGCCACATGCGCCACA
Source organism: Psychrobacillus sp. FJAT-21963 (assembly GCF_001420585.1). NCBI lineage: Bacteria > Bacillati > Bacillota > Bacilli > Caryophanales > Bacillaceae > Psychrobacillus > Psychrobacillus sp. FJAT-21963. Next base: position 247,339 of record NZ_LJIY01000002.1, read on the forward strand.
AGCGATACATGTATCTTTATCTACAATTGTATATTTAGCCATAAATATATTCTCTCCTTTATATCTGCTTACACGGAATAGCTATCCTATTCATTCTAAAGCTGTTTACGTGACATTTCAACAAAAATACATTAAAAAACGTGAGGTATTTACAGTGTACTTTCATCAATTATTATTATTAATCATACATAAGTTTCACGGAGAACGGTCTTCTACAGCTCCATTTTACTTATTAAAAGGTAAAAAATCTGGCCAGACGATACAGGATGTTACTTATTTTAAACTTCATCCTTTTTTTTCACTTTATCCTAAATTATCACTAGATGAATATAATGGCGAAATTTTGACACTTTTAAAAGAGGGGTATATTGAAGAAGACGAGTCAATTATTAATCTTACAGAAAAAGGCACAATGCACATGAATTCAATGAGAGATCCTCAATTTAATGGATGGTTATATAGAGGAAATGAGCAGATGTTTTGGAGCAGAATTGCTTTGGTTATTCAAACGTTATCTCATTTTGAAGCCAATGTGCACCGTTATGTTCCAAATCAAAAGAATCCAGATATACATCATTTTGTTAAAGGATATCTATTTAGCAGGGATTATAAAAGTGCAGAATTTTATACAAACTTTAGGAAACAATTTCTGCAGCTACTTGAGAACACAAAATTTGAGAATATTCATAGAGAAATATTTGTCTATCGTCTAAGTGGTTATGGAAGGAGTGGGTTGACATGGGAGCAATTAGCTCGGTATTACAATCAACCACTTTTGGATATAAAACTGTTATTCATTGAGAGTTTACATATTGCACTATCGATTATCCATAATGAAAAGTTTCCAGACTTATTACCTCTCACAAAAAATGTAGAGGTTCAAACTCCTTTGACTGAATCTGCAATGAAGACGTATCAATTAATTCAAAAAGGCCATACCCTGGAGGATATAGCGGCAATACGCTTTTTAAAATTTAATACGATTGAAGATCATATTATTGAAATCGTATCAGCTATACAATACTTTCCTATTTACTCTTATATATCCAATGAACAAGTTGATAAAGTATTAAAGATTTCTAATAGATTACAAACAAAAAAGTTAAAAGCTATTCGAGAGCATGTTCCTCATTTAAGCTATTTTCAAATTAGAATTGCACTTGCAAAAGGAGAAGGGGCTAATGGATAAGCTGACAGAAATTCTTCATCAGAAATTTGGATATAGTTCTTTTCGAGAAGGACAAAAAGAAATAATTGAACAGGTCATAGAAGGAAAAGATGTAGTCGCAATACTGCCAACTGGTATGGGAAAATCATTATTATATCAATTGCCCGCTTATTTTATAAAGGGTACTGTTGTAATTGTTTCTCCATTAGTATCGTTAATGCAAGATCAAGTAGAACAATTAAAGATAATCGGTGAAAAAAGAGTAGTTGCAATAAACTCTTTTCTAACTTACGAACAAAAAGAAATGGTTATGAGAAATTTAGCTTCCTATAAGTTTATCTTTACTTCACCAGAAATGCTTCAAAATAAACGTTTTAATAATGCCTTATCCGCTATTTCCATAGCATATATAGTAGCAGATGAAGCACATTGTATTTCACAGTGGGGGTATGATTTTCGTCCTGATTATCTGAGAATCTCGAAATGGTTAGATGCATTTCCAAAAGCGAATGTACTTGCTTTAACAGCAACTGCCACCAAAAAAGTAGTTAAAGATATAAAAGGGACCTTACATATGAAAGCTCCATTTGAGTATATTCATTCATTAGATCGACCTACAATTGCTTATGAAGTACAAAAAGTAGACGATCAAAAGGAAAAAGAAGCTTGGATTGTAGGTCGTATAACCGCTACTAATGGTCCAGGAATTTTATATACTCAATCTCGTAAAAAAGCAGAATTTTATGCTAGTGAATTAGAGGAAAGAGGAGTAAAAGTTGCATTTTATCATGCTAAAATGGAACAAGATGATCGTGTATTAGTCCAACAACAATTTCAGCATGGAGATTTAGATTGGATTTGTGCAACAAATGCATTTGGTATGGGTATTCATAAAAACAATATTCGACAAATTATACATGACCATATCCCAACTTCTATTGCTAGTTATATGCAAGAAGTGGGAAGAGCAGCAAGAGATGGAAATCAGTCGATTGCTTCACTTATTTACACTAATTCGGATGTAGAACAGTCTTTTTATGTTGCAATGAAGGATTTTCCGGATGAAACGGATATTCATGCTGCTTTTCAATCAGAAGATAATCAGATTATTCTTTCGGAGACTATGTTACGTATATTGAATTATTGGAAGGAAATCTTATCTGAACAAGAGACTATTGCTTTATTTCATGACATAAAACAGAGAAAATGGCTAGAAATTCAAAAGTTATTTAATTTATTCCAAAGTGAACGGTGTATAAGGGAACAGATTTTATATTCTTTTGATGAACAACTGATCACTAGGCCAATGAATTGTTGTTCAAATTGTTCACTTGATCTCCAGCTATTACTTACAAAACGTGAAAAGCAAAATGGAGAAGAAATAGAACTAAACTGGTTCAATAGAATTAATGAGTTGCTCCGTCCTTAAAACATTGTGAAGTTTACTTTTTCAACAAAATTCGTCATAATAGAGTTAGTAAAGAAGGAATGAATGGAGTTTGAACAATATGAATCAAGACGATTATCAAAAAAAGATTGATGAGCATAGACAATCTATTGGCCTAGAAGATAATATAACGGAATCAAGAAGAACGAGAAGATCTAGCTATACTAAAAAGCCTAAAAAAAAATCTAAAAACCTTCTGTTACCTTCTTTGTTTTTTATCTTTATCTTAATACCTGTGTGCATTTTCCTATATGTACATTTTTTCTACACTCCAGATAAAGTGGAAGAGGCTTCTAGTCAAGGTGTCATTCAAGTGGAAACAAAACCAATATCAAATGGCACGGAGCAGGAAGAGAAAGAAGAAAGTATGGAAGAAAATTCGCAAGAAGCAGAAGATGAGAATGAACCTTCAAGCCCAAAAGAGGAGACAACTGAACAAGCGACTCCTGAAGTGAAACCAGAAGTAAAACCAGAAGTGAAAACAGAACCAAAAGAAGAAGAACAAAAAGTCGAAACCGAACAAAGAACGCATATTGTAAAAGCAGATGAAACACTGTATCGAATAGCAGTAAACTATTATAAGGATCCAAATGCAGTTGAAAAAATAAAAGCTGCAAATGGATTAACATCGAATAGTATTTCAGCTGGACAGAAACTGATATTGCCTTAGAATAACTTGTAAAGAAGGATATTTTGTACTTTTGAAGAATATATAAAGAATATCCCGTTTGGAAGAGGTGTACTTTAAATGTTTGTAAAAAGTGTGATGATCCCTAAAGAAAAATGTTTGACTGTTCAACCAAATACGTCACTGCTAGAAGCTTTGCAGCAGCTTGATGAAAAAGAAATTGATGCACTTCCTATACTCGAAAATGGTATATATAGAGGTATGTTTAATAAATATCTTTTATATAAGGCCTTTTACTATAGTGACTTGGATCGAGAAACATTTTTAAAGAAGACGACTGTTATGGACGTTGTTACAAGAGAAGATACATTCGTAGAATTAGAAGATGTATTTGAAAGTACTTTTGTAAAACTGTACGACTTTCCAATTATCGCGGTATTAGATGAAGGAAAGTTTCTAGGAATTGTGACACGATATGATACAATTAACCAGTTCCAAAGCGCATTTGGTATGAATAGAAAAGGCACTAGAATTACTTTTGCCTCAGTTGAATCCGAAGGTCGGATACTTAAGGTTTCGGATATTCTACACAAATATCATACACCTGTAATTTCATTAGTTACTTTTGATGAAACGGATAAACTAGCCCGTAGAATCGTACTTAAAATTGATAACGATCAAAAAGTAGATCGAATTATTGCAGACCTTGAAAAGTCAGGATTTCGAGTATTACACATCGATAAAGATTGATAATAATCTCTACAATATTTGTACGGCGCTGGACAGGGGAATTCCCTGTCCTTTTCTATGTTTAGATAGGGGGATATAATTGACTTATATCATTATACTTTTCATCATTTTTAGTGCAACGTTGATGTTTTATATGAGATTTTTGGCGTTTCAGACAAATGTTATAAAACATTCATTACAAATCGAGGAAATGAAAGATGGGGAGCAATTTAATATATTTTTCATCTCCGATATTCATCGTAGACAAATACCCGAAAAACTGATTCATTCTCTAGTAGGTGAGGTAGATATAGTAGTGATTGGGGGGGATTTAACTGAAAAAGGTGTACCCCTGGAGAGAACTGAAAATAATATAGTTGATTTAAGTAAACTTGGACCTGTTTATTACGTTTATGGAAACAACGATCGTGAAATAGGTGAGGAGCATCTGAACTCTATATTAGAAAAAAATGATGTAATGATTTTAAATAATACATCTCTGGCAATACATAATAACCATTCTGTCATTCGTTTAGTTGGAATAAATGATGGTTTTAGTGGAAGGGTTAGAATATATGATGCTTTTCAAGAAGTATCAGAAAATGAAGTAGTTGTATTTGTATGCCATGCACCAGCATTTTTCAACAATGCCAAAAAAGTGGCTAAACCACATTTGTTAATGGCCGGACATCTTCATGGCGGGCAAATTCGTTTGGGCCCTATTGGAATTTATGAAAAAGGAACGTTTCGGGTGAAAGAGAAAAGCGCGGAACTTGTAAGTAATGGCTTTGGTACTACAGGGATTCATCTAAGGTTAGGGGCTAAATCAGAGTGCCATCTCATCACATTATTTGGAAAACAAAAAGGAAATAACTTGAAGAATTAAGGAAGGAAGTTATAAGTGTGGATCAAAACATAGACGTACTCATTGTTGGTGGAGGACCATGCGGACTTGCAGCAGCAATCGCTGCTCAGGAAATTGGTTTAAATTGCGTAGTTATAGAAAAAGGAAATATCGTGGAAGCAATATATAATTATCCTACTCACCAAACTTTTTTTAGTACAAGTGAGAAACTATCGATAGGCGATATACCTTTCATTGTCGAAGAAAGAAAGCCAAAGAGAAATCAAGCGTTAGTCTATTATAGAGAAGTAGTTAAGTTAAAAAACATACAAGTTAAAAAGTACGAGTTTGTACAAAGTGTAGAAAAAAAAGATAAACATTTTCTAGTGACAACTTCAAAAGCAATTTATCATGCTTCGAATGTAATCATTGCAACAGGTTATTACGACCAACCTAACTATATGGGGATACCTGGAGAAGAATTACCCAAGGTTCTACATTATTTTAAAGAAGGTCATCCTTATTTTGCCCAAAATGTTTTAGTAATAGGAGGCAAAAACTCCGCAATTGATGCTGCTTTAGTGTTAAATAAAGCAGGTGCAAATGTAACTGTTGTGTATCGCGGTAGTAATTATTCTCCAAGCATTAAACCTTGGATTTTACCTGAATTTGAGGGACTTGTCCGCAATAAAGAAATAATTATGCATTTTGATACCTCAGTGTTAGAAGTGGACGAACAGTTTGTGTATTTAAATGGACCAGATGGTGATTTCAAAGTTGAGAACGACTTTGTATTTGCGATGACAGGTTATCATCCAGATCATAATTTTTTAACTAAAATGGGAGTTATTATTGATCAGGAGTCGGGTAGACCTACATTTAATGTGGATACAATGGAAACGAATATTGAAGGCATTTTTATTGCAGGGGTGATTGCTGCAGGAAATAATGCAAATGAAATATTTATTGAAAACGGGCGTTTTCATGGTAATCTGATTGCAAAGGAAATAGAACGAAAAAGAATAGGTAATTAATGGATACTTCCTTCTTCATTGAATTGATCTTTCGTCATCGGACTATTAGTTAGAACAAGTAAGTGTAGAATATATTGTTCATTATAGAATTCGGTTGATTGAAACGAATGGCGCGACTCTAGCGGGAACAGCGTGTCCAGATAAGACCCCGCAGGAGACTCGATTTTTATTTTGGACCCATTAATTTCCGTTCCAGGCGGACGCGTTCCGCCGGCATGGCTTCAGCCGCTTCCCTTGCTCCTGCGCAAAGCTCGTCGCAAAAAACAATGCTCCTGCGCAAGCTCGTCGCAAAAATTAATTTCACNAATTTCACTACGCTCAGTCCAGGGTCTTCACCTCATGCACCTGCCGCTTCGCTTTCGGTGCAGAAAACATTTGCTATTCCGGCTGGAGTAGCCGCCTTCACTACAATTAACTATTATCCGCTTTTCAATTAGGAAATCATCATGCCATTAATAGTTTTTATCACTTACATTTTTTCAACTAGTCTTTATAGAAAATCGTTGAAAAAGGCGACACTCCTGCGGGAATAGCGTTAGCCGAAGACCCCGTAGTTGAGGGGAAGGCAATCTAAGTTCGCCGCATCCTGCTCCTGCGCAAAGCTCGTCGCAAAAGAACTTTTGCGGCAACGATTGCATGACCAACATCATGTTGGCCTAGGAGGCTAAGGCAACGCCCGCGGAAAGGGAGCCGTTTCTACGATTTTCTTATTTATCGGACTACATTATTAATAAAATTAAATTCTATGGACTTTTTCAGTGCCCTCCAGTTAGGTAGAAATAAACAATTTAATTTATTCGCATTTATTGTTAAAGTAAAAGACCGTAGGCAAACTCTTTGCGTTTGCCTACAGTCTAACACTGTTCGATTTATTCTTAATTTATATAGAGAAAATATTTTCCATAGCTTTTGTTTTATTTGGATGGTTTAGTGCTATTAGAAGTGCTAGCCTTGCTTTTTGCCCATTTAATCCTGGAGCAAATATAACACCAGCATTTTTTAAGCTTTTTCCTCCACCATCATATCCGTACACATCTTGCGCAATACCATTAAAACATCTAGAAACGAGTACAATCTGAATATCCTTTTTAATACTTTCCTCGATAATTGGTAGAAGACTTGGGGGTACATTTCCCTGACCTAATCCTTCTAATACAATTCCGTCATACCCTAATTCAACACATGAAGCTAACAGATCTGGTTCCATTCCCGCATACACTTTGAAGAGAGCGACTCTTTTCGCGATACTTTGAATAGGAAACACTGCTCGATGATTTGGTGAGTGGTGAAAATGTACTATAGACTTAGATATAAAACCTATCGGTCCATACTGAGGACTTTGAAAAGTACTTACATTACTGGCATGAGTTTTTGTAACATTTTCGGCTGTGTGTATTTCATCATTTAATACAACTAACACCCCTTTGCCTTTTGCATCATCAGAACTTGCAACTTTTACAGCAGATAATAGATTATATAATCCATCTGATCCTACTTCATTAGAAGAACGCATCGCACCAGTTAGTACAATTGGAATAGTAGTATCCACGGTTAAGTCTAAAAAATAAGCTGTTTCCTCTAAAGTGTCCGTTCCGTGAGTTATGACTACTCCTTCTATATGGTCCTTTTGAATAGACTCGTCTATTATTTGTTTTAACAAAAGCATTTCTTTTGGAGTAATATGTGGAGATGGCAAATTAAAAGCTTCAATTTCTTTAATATTTGCATATTCTTTTAATTTTTCTCCTTCCATCGAAATAGGATTATTTTCTATAGGGATGACAGCTCCTGTTTCTGCCTGAATTTGCATAGAAATAGTACCGCCTGTGTGGATTAATAATATATTTTTCATAGAAACACCTCCGTTATTTTTACAAATTAGCAAAATTATAATGTATAATAGATATAGTTATATGGAAGGAGTAAGGATATGTTTATACTGCTTTCCGTTGCAATAGCTCCGGCTCTTGCACTTTTAAGTTATTTTTACCTACGTAAGGAAATTGCAAAAGAACCTTCTAGGTTATTGTTACATACATTTATTTACGGTGCTATATTAACTTTTCCTATTTTATTCATACAACATGTAATTCAACAAGAAGATGTGTTTTCATCTATATTTATCCACCAAGTATTAGTAACAAGTGCACTAGAAGAATTTTTTAAATGGTTGATTCTTATAATTGCTATTTATAAACATGTTGAGTTTGATGATCCTTATGACGGTATTTTGTATGGGGCAAGTGTTTCTCTTGGATTCGCTACAGTTGAAAACATACTGTTTTTATTGAATTTTGGGATGAATCAAGCATTTTTACGTGCCTTACTACCGGTTTCAAGTCATGCATTATTTGGCGTAGTGATGGGATATTACATAGGAAGAGCGAAATTCACAGTGACGAAAAAAGTGAAATATGAAATTGCTTATGCTCTTTTAGCAACCTTCTTTTTACATGCTACTTATAATAGTATTTTAATCATCAAGGATGTAAATTTGCTATTAATGGTTCCATTTATGTTGTTTTTATGGGTATTCGGTTTATCCAAAGTAAAAAAAGCACATATACTTTCACGTCATAAAAGGTTTGAACATCATGAATATTTTTTGAAAGAAGAATCTAGCCGTAGCTAGATTTTTTTTTGTATATTTATCGATTTCTTACCCAAGCTAGTTATAAAGGAGAGATGTCATTTGAAACAGATAAAATACATCCTAATTAGCTTGGTCTTTATTTCTGGAAGCTATGCATTTATAGAACAGGAACAATCAACTCAGGCATTTTCCACCCAGGTGTTAGAACGGGGTGCTTTTGGTGACGATGTAATTGAATTACAAGCAAGACTTCAATACATTGGATTTTATACAAGTCAAATAGACGGTAAATTTGGCTATAGCACGTATTGGGCATTAAGAAATTTTCAAGAGAAATATGGACTTCCTATTGATGGGATTCTAGGGGAAGGCACTAAAAAGAAACTAGTAAATGCATCTAAGTACGATAAACAATATGTGCATGGTCAACTTAATAAAGGCAACAGTTTTACTTATTATGGTGGAACGGATCTAGATAAGCAGGTCAAAAACAAAAAAGCAGAAAGCACGAATATGCAGCTTCCCCCAAAATACTCTGAAAAAGAGTTAAAGTTGATTGCGAATGCCGTTTATGGAGAAGCAAGAGGAGAGCCATACGAAGGGCAAGTTGCGGTTGCAGCAGTTATATTAAACCGAGTGGAGCATCCAGATTTTCCAAATACAGTATCAGAAGTAATTTTTCAGCCACTAGCCTTTACTGCAGTTGCTGATGGTCAAATTTGGCTAGAGCCAAACGAACGAGCAAAAGAAGCAGTTTTAGACGCATTAAATGGTTGGGATCCTACTGAAAATGCTATTTATTACTTTAACCCTGATACAGCTACAAGTGAGTGGATTTGGTCAAGACCTCAAATTAAAAAAATCGGACAGCATATTTTTTGTTCATAAGGAGATAAAATGAAAAAGTATATATGGATAATTGCATCTGTCGCTGTCATATTCCTTGTCTATCATTTTTCAGTTCAAGCAAAGAATAACCGGTTAGAAAATGCGCTGGCTATTCAGTATTCCAATCAATTAACATCTGCTTCAGAAAAATTAGTAAAACTAAGTGACTCAATTGATCAAACTCTACTATTTCAAGACAAAGAAGCACTAGAACAACCATTGGACGATGTATGGAGGCTATCTTCAGATGTTCGTGCATCAATTTCAGCATTACCAATCGATAGTGAGACTTCTACTGCATGGATGAATTATTTAAATCGTATCGGAAATGGTGCTTCACTCGTAAAAGAGGGAAAAGTACCAATTGAAGATTGGCAAAAAAATATGTCAAATGCACGTGATAATTTACGTTCCCTTTCTGAACAATGGGCTTTTACAAACAGAGAGGACGGATCGAAAGATTATATAGTCAATTCGTTTGTGAATAATAAAGTAAATAAAAGTAGTGAAAAGAATTGGAAGTCACTTGGGAATTCAGTGAAAACCTACACGGAAAGTGATTTTCCAATGACGGCTAGTGAGACGGATCAACAGAAAAAGAAGGATCTTAAACATATAGAGGATTCAGAAGTTACTGCTGAACAAATGAAACAAAAATTTATTAAGTTATTCCCAGAATTTAAAGATGCTACAATTCATATTACGGAGAGTTCCAAAGATGCACCATATCCTTTTTACCATATTCAGTTCCATAAGGGAATTCGTATTGGATATGCTGACTTCACTAAAAAGGGTGGTCATTTATTATCTTACTTAATGGAGAGACCCTTTGATCAAACAGCAATATCCGTTGAACAATTAAAAGAAAAAGCTTCAACCTATATGAAAGCTTTTGACTATGCGGATACCGAAATGGTGGAGTACCGTGAGAACAATATAGCTTGGCATTTATCATTTGCTAGAAAGGATTCGGAGAATGACGCATTAATTTATGCAGATGGAATTCAACTAAAGGTTGCAAAAGATAATGGCGAATTACTTGGGTTAAACGCAATGGAATATATTCAAAAAGAAAAAATTGCTCCTCAAGAAGTGAAGCCGCTGAACTATAAAGAGATGTTCTCAAGTGATTTTTCAGTGGAAGAGGAACGTTTAGCTTATGTTGAAAATAAAGAATTACAACAAAGACTAGCTTTTGAAGTTTTAACAAAAAATGATTCTATTGGCACATATAGAATTTATATCGATACAGAAAATCATGAGATATTGCACGCAGAAAAACTCCCTTAAACATTTTTTTATAGAAAAATGTACTTTTAAGTGTCATAATAGAACTATTATGACACTTAAAGAGGGATAAAAGTATGAAAATTAAACTTGGGACTAATTTAATACTAGAGCCTACGTTTACAGAAAAAGCAGAGAAATATCGATGTAAAGTGGTTGACTTAGATGAACAATTTATTTATGTTGACTATCCAATAGATACAAATACGAATAGAACCGCTTTTTTCATTGATGGTGCTCAACTTCGTGCTTCTTATGTAGAGGAATCTAAATCCGCGTTTGCTTTTCAAACAGAAGTATTGGGTAAGAGAAATGGGCAAATACCGATGATAAAGCTTCTTTATCCAGGTGACTCGGAAATAATAAAAATTCAAAGAAGAGATTTTGTTCGAGTTACTACTGCTTTAGATATCTCCATACAATTTGAAGATGAAAAATACCAATTTGTTACGGATGATCTTAGTGCAGGAGGAACAGCTGTTATACTCAATCGGGAAGTTAGGTTTAAAGAAGGGGACGAAATTTCTTTACTTATTCCTCTTGCTTTTAATAATGGTGACATTAAATATGTTACTACAACTGCAGCAGTTGTTCGAATATGGGAAAGAGGGCAGCAACATATAGCCTCTCTTCAATTTACTGATACAGATGACTTAGATAAACAGCAAATAGTTCGCTTTTGTTTTGAGCGCCAATTATCATTAAGAAAAAGAGAAATGAGCTGAAAAAAGTCTGTTTATACAGGCTTTTTTTTTACGTACGAATTTATGCTAAAATATACTTGAATAGAGTGGAGGCTACAATATGACAAAACAAATACAAATAGCAATAGATGGTCCTGCAGCGGCAGGGAAAAGTACTATTGCTAAAAAGACTGCAGAATTACTTGGATATACATATGTAGATACAGGAGCAATGTATCGTGCAATAACGTATAAAGCCATTCAATCAAACATAGATTTGCAAGATGAAGATAAATTAACTAGCTTACTTAAACAAACATCGATTGAGTTAAAGCCTTCTCCTAAAGGACAGCAAGTATTTCTAGATAATCAAGAGGTAACAGAGGAGATTCGCTCAAAAGAAGTTACAGCATCCGTTTCTGTAGTTGCAGCACATGCCGAATTACGTAAAGAAATGGTGCGTAGACAGGTAGAGATGGGGAAAAACGGAAGTGTGGTAATGGATGGTAGAGATATTGGTACATCCGTATTAACTGATGCTGAGTTAAAAATTTTCATGTCTGCAAGTGTAGAAGAACGTGCAAAAAGAAGGTTTAGTGAGAATAATAAAAGAGGTATTGAGTCCAGTCTAGAAGAACTTATGAATGATATAGAACTTCGAGACAAGCTGGATAGTGAGCGAGAAGCTTCACCTTTAGTACAAGCAGAGGATGCAATTTTTATAGACACTACCTCACTTACAATTGAAGAAGTATCTGAGAAAATTATGAAACTTGCAAAAGAAAGGATGGCATAATATGAATCTATATTCCTTTGCGAAGACAGTTGTTTATGCTGCTTTAAAACCTATATACCGTTTTGAAGTAATCGGAATAGAAAAGTTCCCAAAAGAGGGAGGAATTCTATTATGTGCAAATCATATTGATGCTTTAGATCCACCAGTAGTGGGTATTAATGCACCAAGACCAGTAAACTTTATGGCGAAGGAAGAATTATTTAATATTCCAATCTTGAAAAATATTCTTCCTGGAGTAAATGCTTTTCCAGTAAAAAGAGGGATGAGTGATAGAGATGCCTTGCGTATGGCTATTAAACTCTTAAAGAATGGAGAAGTAGTAGGTCTGTTTCCAGAAGGGACAAGAAGTAAAGATGGAAAGCTAGGAAAAGGTTTTAGTGGGGCAGGTTTTTTTGCGCTTAGAGGAGATGCAAATGTAGTTCCTTGTGCGATTATCGGTCCCTATAAACCATTTAGAAAGTTAAAAATTGTATTTGGAGATATGATAGATATTCAACCTTATAGAGAGCGGAAAGCTTCTGCTGATGAAGTGACTGAAGTTATAATGGAGAGTATTGGGGTACTACTAGATCAACATAAAAAAACGAAATAAATCAAATCTTTTTTCAATTTGAGAAGGGCTTCCTTTTGTATTTCTGTGCTTGTTCGCATAAAATAGAGAAGAGACGTTGTGAAGGAGGATAATCATATGTCAGAAGAAATGAACTTAGTTGACTCACATGAGTTTAAAGAGGGAGATCTAGTAAAAGCGACGATTGCGCAAGTAGACGAGAAGTCAGCAATCGTAACAATCGAAGGTGCACCTTTTGATGGAATAGTTCCAATCAGTGAACTATCGAGCTTGCATATTGAAAAAGCATCCGACGCCGTTTCCATCGGTGAAGAATTAGAGTTAATGATTACAAAAGTAGAAGAAGCAAATTTTGTCCTTTCCAAGCGCAAAGTAGATGCAGAAAAAGCTTGGGATCAGCTTGAAAAACAATTTCAATCAGGTGAAGTGATTGAAACAGAAGTAAAAGAAGTAGTAAAAGGCGGTTTAGTCGTTGATTTAGGTGTGAGAGGGTTTATCCCGGCATCTTTAATCGAGGATCATTTCGTAGAGTCGTTTGAGGATTATAAAGGTAAAGTGTTAACCTTTAAAATTGTGGAATTAGAGAAGGAAAAAAATAGGCTTATTCTTTCTCATAAAGCAGTTGTTGAAGATGAAAAAGCTGTAAGTAAACAGAAAACGCTTGAAAATATTCATAGCGGAGATATAATTTCGGGCACTGTTCAGCGAATTGCATCTTTCGGTGCTTTTGTTGATATTGGCGGTGTGGATGGTCTTGTTCATATCTCTCAAATATCTCATGATCATTTAGATAATGTTGCGGATGTATTAAAAGAAGGACAAGAAGTAAAAGTAAAAGTATTATCAGTAGATCGAGATTCAGAAAGAATTTCTTTATCTATCAAAGATACTTTACCAGGACCTTGGACAGAAATTGAAGATAAAGCATCTAAAGGTTCTGTATTAACGGGTACGGTGAGACGCATCGTTTCATATGGTGCGTTTGTAGAAGTATTCCCTGGTGTCGAGGGTCTAGTTCATATTTCTCAAATTGCGCATAAGCATGTTACTTCTCCACATGAAGTGCTAAAAGAGGGCGAAGAAGTGGAAGTGAAAGTACTTGATGTTAATAGTAAGGACAAACGTCTATCTTTAAGCATTAAGGATCTTATTGAAAATGAGAACGACTACAACTTAGACGACTATCAATTACCAGAAGAGTCAAAAGGATTTTCTATAAGTGATGTATTAGGCGATAAACTAAAGGATTTTACGAATAAAAACTAGATAAGACTGTTCCCAAAAGTTTTTAGGGAGTCGAAGGTATTATTCATAATATGATTTAATTGAGCAGGCGATTTTATAAAATCGCCTGCTTTTGTGTGTCCTAATCCCATGCAAATTTACTAAAGGGAGTCCCGTTTCAACAGAAGACCAAATGCTTCGCCTCTGCTTCTCACATTGAAGGTGGGAAGTTTCAATAGTGAAAAATCAATAAACGAAAAATGTATCCTAAAACAAAAAAGACCTTTTGCATGAAGGTCTTTAAAAACTGGATATTAAACTGGGAGTTAGGAAGGAAAGTGACGCGTTATTAGTGTTGATGTGACCTAGATCTTTTTCTATTCCTTTTTTAATCTTTTCGACTATTACCATTCTGTGTACTTTCAGCAATTGTGGAAGTAGCTTGCTTATAATCATTATTTATAGTAGGTGAAGAGGCTTTTACAGGATCTCCATACGCTGTATCAGTAGTTTGAACTTTCTTTTTCTTACTAGTACTTGCATTCGTATTCACGTTTTTATTTGTCATTTGTGTAGAACCTCCTAAATAAATTTCTAAATATCCTAAATATCCTAAGAAAGGAGAGTTGATTACATACTAATAAAATGTGATCCCACATAGGTCATCCCTCTTCCTTTATAATCCCTAATAACGCGCTTATTATTCATCTCAAATGCGATTTTTATACACAGACCAGTAAGGCAAGCGACTTTGTAAATAGAATATTTTGAGCATAAAGAAAAGGAGGACTGAAGAGTGACTTTATAAGTGGTGCAGATAATAATTGTGAAGGTCGCTTTTTTGTTCGTTCACATTATCGTAAAAATTGAATATTCAAAAAGGATAGACAAAATTATTTTTTTAGTATAATATTTCTTGTAGGGTAGGTAATATGAATTACTGAAATACCGGATATTTTAAAATAATCTTAGCAAGAATATTATTACTAGGAAAGAAGATGCGAACGGTTATGAAGAGGTATTATGTTTTGAGACAAAGAGATGATTTTTTTTGGATTATTTTCACAATTAATAGATGATTCGAAGTGTATAATAATTCCAAAAAAAATGATAGATGTTTTTTTGAATGTGGGTGATCTAGTTGAAATTAACAAAATGGATAGAGGATATGAAATAAAAGTAATAAAAGAAACGAAAATATATAGGTGACATGGTTTGAACTATTTCAAAAAAAATTTAAAAGTTTCTAAGGAAAAAGGAGAAATATATGAAAAGAGTAGTAGCAGATAATTCTGGGNTAAGAAATAGAATTATAGTAATGATTGTAATGATTATGGTTATAATTTTAATAAGTATAGAATACAATATTTCTCGTTTAATAGAAGAATAACCAAGAATTTGAGTTATATTGACTGACAAAAATAATCCATTCCTCCTCACTTAATTGTGGGTGGGGCTTTTTTTATTTGCCTAATCAGGAATCATGATTGATGAATACATTGATTATAGTTGAAAAGAAAAAGGAGAGAATAAATGGATCCTCGTTTAGCAGAGCTTCTTCAGAAGACAAGTTTATACGGTACTTTAGCGAAATACTATGAACATATAGATCCAAAATGGCATATGTATTTTTACGAATTGCACTTTAAGTTTGAGAATCAGCTTGTTCAATATTACTGGATTCTTCGTCAACAAAATCCAAATATGGATAACGAATGATCTACACTATTTTTAATTTAGTTAACCGCCAAGTTAGAAGCGGCAGACGTTACGTTGAAAGTGTAGTTCAGGAAAACAATAGTATAAGAATAATTGAATCCAACGAGTGATTTATGATTTATTCAACTAACAGGTGCTTTAGTTGATGAAGGCACTGCAGTTATAAATAAAAGCCCAACCACAAAAAAAGTGGAAGGGCTTTTGTTATTTAATCCATTTCAAAAGGGTATCTTGCTATTTCACTTTCATTGAATTTATCATTAAAAGTGATTTCGTAAACTCCTCTTTCTCGCATGTCTTCAATCATTAAATCTTCATTAATATCTATACCTAACCGTTTTTCTAATTCTTCATCTGATAATGTAGTATCTAATTGAATATTTACTAATTCATCTTCAAAAAACATAGCACTTACATAATCAATTCCATCTGTTCCTAAATAAGAAATATAATCAACTTGTACAATTTCACCTTGTTTAAATTCCAGTTGACCATTTTCATATTGCGTTTCGACTGGATCTACTGAAAATAATGCATCTATGTTTTCACGTGTTAATGTATTATCTATTTCTACCAAAGGTGCTGTAATATCTTCAGTTCCCTCTGTTGTTGTTGTTTCTTATTCATTAGTTGTTTCATTTTCGGTATGTTTTTCATGAGTAACAACTTCAAGTGTTCCTTCAACTTTATTATCATCAACACTAGAAGTTTCTTGTTGTTTATCTGAACAACCGATAAGTAAAAGTGTAGTGGTTAAAAGCAAAGCAAAAACTTTCAATGATTCTCTCCATCCCATTTTGGTATTTATTATAACTTACTTGTAAATGGAAACGGAGTAAACATATTATATCTAATTGGTGAAAACAATTATTTTTTTACACAGATTAAACACTGGGTATCTAAAAGACCTTGAATCACTAGTATTGAGTGCTCAAATCGATTCCCACCGAGGGTGTAGCTGAATAGTTATACAAATAAAGATAAAGATAACAATAATTTGTTGTCTGTTTATTAGTAATGCTTGTAATATCCGTTAGTTAGCTTTCTTAACTTATACATAATGCCGCCTATAACTTTTATGTTCTAGCCCCAAGACAATGCATGGTATGCAATTAATTTGCTTTGTGTAAGTTTATTTAACAATTTCTAAACATTTGATACGTCTAGGATTTCGTTTAATATATAGGGAATGTGCATTTGTGTGTCACTATGTTGTATAATACAGAATAGATGAAGTTGGAAGGATGAATTAGCAATGACAAAACCAGTAGTAGCAATCGTTGGTAGGCCAAATGTCGGCAAATCAACCATATTTAATCGAATTGTAGGAGAGCGTGTATCTATTGTGGAAGATATTCCAGGTGTTACACGTGATCGTATATATAGCTCGGCAGATTGGTTAACACATGAGTTTAACATTATTGACACAGGTGGTATTGAGCTTAGTGATGAACCATTCTTAGAGCAGATTAAACAACAAGCAGAAATTGCAATGGACGAAGCTGACGTAATTGTTTTCTTAACAAATGGGCGAGAAGGTGTAACTTCAGCTGACGAATATGTTGCAAAAATTTTATACAAAACGAAAAAGCCTGTAGTTTTAGCGGTGAATAAAATCGACAATCCTGATATGCGTGAAATGATCTATGACTTTTATGCATTAGGTATGGGCGAACCATATCCAATTTCTGGATCACATGGACTCGGACTTGGGGATTTATTAGATGAAGTTGCGAAAAATTTCCCTGATTTGGAGGACCAAGAGTACGGTGAGGATGTTATTAAATTCTCATTAATCGGAAGACCTAATGTAGGGAAGTCATCATTAATCAATGCATTTTTAGGACATGAACGTGTAATCGTAAGTGATATAGCTGGTACTACGAGAGATGCTATAGACACTGAGTACTCCTTTGATGGACAAGATTATGTCATGATCGATACAGCAGGAATGCGAAAAAAAGGTAAAGTTTACGAAACAACGGAGAAATACAGTGTGTTGCGTGCTCTAAAAGCGATAGAACGCTCAGATGTTGTTTTAGTTGTTATAAATGCAGAAGAAGGTATTCAGGAGCAGGATAAAAAAATTGCTGGATATGCACATGAGGGCGGAAAAGCGGTTATTATCGTAGTCAATAAATGGGATGCAATTGAGAAAAATGATAAAACGATGAATGAAATGACAAAATCTATTCGTGAACATTTTCAATTCTTAGACTATGCACCAATAGTATTTGTATCAGCAAAAACAAAACAACGTGTGCATGCAATTTTACCTATTATTAATAAAGTAAGTGAAAATCATTCACTTCGTGTACAATCTTCTATATTGAATGAAGTGATTGAGGATTCTGTAGCTCGTAATCCGGCCCCTACTGATAAAGGCAAAAGATTGCGTATTTACTATGCAACGCAAGTGGCTATTAAGCCACCAACATTTGTTGTGTTTGTAAATGAACCTGAGTTAATGCACTTCTCATACGAACGATTTTTAGAAAATCGTATTAGAGAATCATTTGATTTTGAGGGAACTCCTATCCGAATCATTACTCGTGCAAGAACTTGATTAAATTGTTTTAAAGGGGCGTATAGTAATGGAGAAGATAACTGTATTAGGAGCTGGTAGCTGGGGTACAGCTCTAGCAATGGTTCTAGCTAATAACAATCATGATTGTCTCCTTTGGTCACATAGAGAAAACCAAGCAGCTGAAATAAATACTGATCATACAAATAAAAAGTATCTACCAGAAACCGTTTTACCGAGGAACCTAAAAGCAACTAGTAACTTTGAAACAGCTATCAAACATGCAAATACCATTGTAATTGCGGTTCCTACGAAGGCGATTCGAGATGTTTGTCGGGATATGAAAGAGCATTTAAATGGGAAAAAACTGTTTGTACATGTATCGAAGGGTATAGAACCTGATTCATTCAAACGTATTTCTGAAATGATTGTAGATGAAATACCTACTAATAATGTGGAAGCAATTGTTGTATTATCTGGTCCTAGCCATGCAGAAGAGGTTGTCTTAAACCATCCTACTACTATTACTGCTGCGAGTGTGAATATGGAAGCTGCTAAACAGGTTCAAGACTTATTTATGAACAATTCTTTTCGAGTATATACGAATGATGACGTGATTGGTGTAGAAATAGGGGCTGCCCTTAAAAATGTAATTGCTTTAGCTGCAGGTATTGTTGATGGATTAGGCTATGGTGATAATGCAAAGGCTGCGCTTATAACAAGAGGCCTAGCAGAAATTACAAGGTTAGGTATTAGTTTAGGCGCACAACCTTATACATTTTCAGGTTTAACTGGGATGGGAGACTTGATTGCCACGTGTACAAGCGTCCATTCTAGAAACTGGAGAGCTGGAAATATGCTTGGCAAGGGTGCATCGCTTGAAAAAGTACTAAATGAGATAGGTATGGTAGTAGAGGGCGTTCGAACTACGAAAGCTGCTTATCAACTAGCTCAAAAACAACAGGTAGATATGCCTATTACTGAAGCGCTTTATTCTGTTTTATTTGAAAATATAAGTCCTAAAGAGGCAGTAGATATACTAATGCATAGAACGAAGAAACATGAGTTAGAGGATTATAAAACTTTCTAATTTATACAAAAAGAGTTGTACAAATTACAACTCTTTTTTGATGTGATATACTTTTTAGTTGTAGAAAGGTGGGTAAGCACATGTTATTGATATCATCTATGGATAAGATGTGGATTTCATTTGGTTCAATGGGTAGTATGTTTTTAGCTATGTTGTTTATGTTCTTTGTTAAGACGAAACTACAAAACAAATTTCTAAAAGCTATATTTGGTTTGATTGCATACATATTATTATTTATTGGATTTATCACAATGGTATATATTATCTTTAATCCAACAAAAGCTTAGTAAGGAGATTAGGATGAGAAATATTAAACTACTTGGTATGCTCATGATAGCTATTCTTGTATTGGCTGGATGTGGCTTTAAAAACGGACAAGAAGCTGAAAATCTATTACCGTATGAAGATCAGTTAGAAGCTGTCCAAAAAGCCGTTGATAGCTTTAAAGAAGATTCGGCTGGATTATTACCGATTAAAACCCGTGATATGGAAACAGACTTGTATATTAAGTATCCGATTGACTTTAAAAAAATTGTACCTTCATACTTAGGGAAGGCGCCAGCCAATTCTTATGAAGTTGGTGGTATTTATCAATACGTATTAATGGATGTAGAAGATAATCCGACTGTAAAATTAGTAGATTTACGAATTGCAGATACTATACGAGATATAAACTATCGAAAAGGTATTAATGGATACGGACCCGTTGCTGAAATCATTACGGAAGGTGTCTACAAATTAGATTACAAGAAGATGGGATATAAAAGTGAATTATCCGTACAGAGCCCTTATTCAGACACTCAATTACCTTTAGTGGCAACTGGCGATGGCAAAGTATACGTGGATTACTCAATTGAATTGAATCGTTTACTTCAAGAGAATGAAACTAAAATTCAACCAGGCGAGGACATTCGTCATCTATTAACAGATAATTTTGCAATTGTTCCTGCCTACTCTTTACCGTATACCGTAAATGAGAATAATGAACCAGTTTTTATGTTATCAAAATAAGCTCTTCAACGTTTCGTGCATTATGCATGAAACGTTTTTTTTGTGCATATATTAAACTGCGAAGAAAGGAGAATATCCATGACAAATAAACTTTATGAACAAATAGCAGAGCGTACTAATGGAGATGTGTATATTGGTGTTGTAGGACCAGTTCGTGTTGGAAAATCTACATTTGTAAAGCGTGTAATGGAGCTTGTAGTTATTCCAAATATAAAAGAGGAATCGGAAAGAATACGTGCACAGGATGAACTTCCACAAAGTTCTCCAGGTAATGTAATTATGACAGCAGAGCCCAAATTTGTTCCTGCACATGGAACGAATATCTATCTGGGCGAAGAGCAGTTACGCTTACAAATTAGATTAGTAGATTGTGTAGGTTATATGATTGATGGAATAAAAACGCATTCAGGCGAAGATGGTCAAAAATTAGTGCATACACCTTGGCATAGTGAAGCCATCCCATTTGAAGAGGCTGCAAGAATTGGAACAGATAAAGTAATTCGAGATCATTCAACAATCGGTATAGTAGTAACAACAGATGGCTCGGTTAATAATATTCCAAGAAAAGCTGCTGAAAGTGCGGAAAGAGAAATCATTGCTCAACTGAAAGAAATAGGTAAACCTTTTGTTATTGTATTAAATAGTAAATTGCCTGGTCATGTTGATACTATTCAATTATGTGAAGACTTACAGAAAGAGCATGAAGTGCCGGTTATTGCGGTTGCTGTCGATCGAATGACTGCGGAGGAAATTCAATACATACTCCAACAAGCACTTTATGAATTTCCGATTACGGATATTGAACTAGTTAAACCTGATTGGACTGATGTATTAGAACCAGATCATTTCGTGAATAATGCAATTACATCCTCCTTGCAGGAATGGCTTCAAATTGTATCTAAAATGAGAGATGTGAAAGAGCTGGCTTCACGATTTAAACAAGTTCCTTTCATTCAATCTGCAGATGTTGTGGAAGCTAATCCTGGGCGTGGATCAGCATGTATCCAAATTGGCTTAAAACCTGAGGTATTTCAAGAAGTGTGTGACGAATGGTTAGAAGAACCTATTCAAACTAAAAAAGACTGGCTCCTGTTTGTGAAAGAAGCTTCAACAGCTAGAAAGGCATATAACAAATTTTCAGAGGCTTTAGAGGCTGCAAAAACACATGGTTACGGTGTTTCACTACCAACTATCCAAGACTTCCAACCGTCTGCACCTGAAATTATAAAGCAAAATAATTTCTACGGTGTTAGCTTAAAGGCTAAGGCAGCTTCGCTTCATATAATCCGTGTTGACATGGAGGCTGAATTTGCGCCGCTGATAGGATCAGAATTCCATAGCCAACAACTGTTAAAAGATTTAAAGCATGGCTATTTACATGATCGAGATGCATTATGGCAAACACAAGTCTTTGGTACTTCACTTGTAGAAGTTATGAAAGAAAGTTTGCGATATAAAACAGAGAATGTTTCGGAAATTGCAAAGAAGAGAATGCGTGAAACAATTGAAAGAATGGTAAATGAAGGAGATAGAGGTTTAGTAACATTTATTTTATAAAATTTATAACGGGGCTTTTCGCGACTATGCGAAAAGTCCCGTTATTTCATTAAATTCCATTATTTTTGCTTAAAGTTCCCAAAAGAGGTGCAAATAGTGTTGCTAAGCCTTTTTGGTTGTGATACTCTTTTTACAGGTTGAAGCTATCTTCCTTTGAGAGGAGGTGAATGGTATGAATAAAACAGAATTAGTGAACTCTGTTGCTGAAGCTGCGGATCTTTCTAAAAAAGACGCATCTAAAGCAGTTGAAGCTGTATTTGAATCAATTCAAACTGCACTTGCAAGTGGTGAAAAAGTTCAATTAATCGGTTTTGGTAACTTTGAAGTTCGTGAACGTGCTGCACGTAAAGGACGTAACCCACAAACAGGTAAAGAAATCGACATCGCAGCAAGCAAGGTGCCTGCTTTTAAACCAGGTAAAGCGCTTAAAGACGCAGTAAAATAATCGATGTTGTAGTACATAGAACGGTTGCCTTGAAGCTAGCTTCTGGGTAGCCGTTCTTTTCTTTAAATAAACATATCTTGAAGAAAACATAATTATCCATTGGGAAAGTTATTTATTATATTCGATTCGTATGCTAAGATGCTAATGGTATATATCAATGCGTTTTTTAGATGAATTGTATCTAGGGGGTTAACAGATGACAAATGTCGATCTGAAAAAAATAGAAAAAGCAGTTACAATGATTTTAGAAGCTGTTGGCGAGGATCCTTCTAGGGAAGGGTTACTAGACACACCAAAAAGAGTTTCAAAAATGTACGCTGAAATGTTCGAAGGATTACATCAAGATCCAAAAGAATATTTTAAAACTGTTTTTAACGAGGACCATGAAGAACTAGTATTAGTCAAAGACATACCGTTCTATTCAATGTGTGAACACCATTTAGTTCCTTTTTATGGGAAAGCACATGTTGCGTATATTCCTAGAGATGGAGTAGTAACAGGACTAAGTAAATTAGCTAGGGCAGTAGAAACTACTGCAAGACGCCCGCAGCTTCAAGAAAGGATTACATCCACTATAGCGGAAAGCATAATGGATATGCTAAATCCCCACGGTGTTTATGTTGTAATCGAAGCTGAACATATGTGTATGACAATGCGAGGTATAAAGAAACCTGGTGCTAAAACAATTACTGCAGTAGCAAAAGGTATCTTAGAAAAAGATGAAGTGAAAAGATCGGAAATATTGTCTTTTATACAGATGAAGTAACAGCTTTGGATGAATGGATAAGAATATGTTATGATGGAAAAAGACTGTGAACAAAGGAGACTTTAAAATGTCTAGTTCAGATTTTATTGTTATAAAAGCAGAAGAAGATGGCGTGCATGTTATTGGATTGACAAGAGGTACTGATACAAAATTCCACCATTCGGAGAAACTGGATGATGGGGAAGTAATGATTGCTCAATTTACTGAACACACATCTGCTATGAAAATCCGTGGTAAAGCATCTATTCACACTGCGAATGGTATTGTTCAAAGTGATACGAAAAAAATGTAAGAAACTTTAAAAGATCAATTGCGATTGAGAAATGGAGTAAAGTGTATGAACGAGGCATTGTTGACACAATATGTCGAAACTTATAAAAAGAATATTCTCATGCAAATTCAACAAAACACTTTGCAAAAATACACAGGTATACCTGATGTAGATGATAAACGTTTATTTTTTACACTTTTACCACTACTAAATGGAGAAAACTGGGATCAATCGGTTAAAATGTCTGCTATTTCTGTTTCTCTTATATTTGCTGCACTTGCTGCGCATGATTTAGTTAAAGAAGATAATGCTACCGCTAAGTCTCAACAATTGCAAGTGCTTGCCGGAGATTATTATAGTGGCCGCTATTATCAGTTATTAGCAAAAGAGAATCTGATTGTTTTAATTCAACAGCTATCTGATAGTGTTGCTAAAATAACAGAGCACAAAACTAGATTTTACGATTTAGAGGATTACTCATTTGAAGAATTAATTCAATCCATTCAACTAGTAGAAAGCAAACCAATTGAACAATTCTTTGAATATTACTCCTATCATGAATATGTGTTTATCATGAAAGAAGCTTTATTGCTAGCAACATTAAAAAAAGAGTTAGTTGCTTACGAAAAAAGTGAAAAAACTTTTTATATAAGTAAATCGAAATTATTTCAAAGAAATTTGGACGCACTACGTCGAGAGATAGATAAAATAGAACATGCACTAGTACTTGACGTCCGTTCCTCAGAATTATTAAACGAGTCCTTAAAACATGCCATTTTAGAGCGGGTTTGTGAGCATTCGCTTGAACAGCAGTTGAGAGAAGGTTAAAGAATGGGTAAATCAAAAGAACAATATGTACATGAAGTTTTTGAAAAGATATCAGATAATTATGATTCTATGAATTCAGTAATTAGTTTTAAGCAACATATAAAATGGCGTACGGATACGATGAAAGAAATGCAAGTTAAAAAAGGAAGTAAAGCTCTAGACGTTTGCTGTGGTACAGCAGATTGGACTATTGCATTAGCCGATGCAATAGGTCCTACTGGAGAAGTGATTGGGTTAGACTTTAGTCAAAACATGCTGAATGTTGGGAAAGAGAAAGTGAAAGATATTTCTCAAATACAGTTAGTTCAAGGTAATGCAATGGAATTACCGTTTGAAGATAATTCTTTTGATTATGTAACGATAGGTTTTGGATTAAGAAATGTTCCTGACTATGAGCAAGTATTAAAAGAAATGAAACGTGTTGCAAAGCCTGGTGGAATGATTGTTTGTTTAGAGACTTCACAACCAGATTCTAAGTTATTTAACACTGGTTTTAGATTTTATTTCCGATATATCATGCCACTGTTTGGTAAACTATTTGCAAAAAGTTACAAAGAATATTCTTGGCTCCAGGAATCTGCAAAAGACTTTCCAAATCGAGCAGCTTTAACAAAACTATTTGAAGAAGTTGGTATGAAGAATGTTACGAGTAAGCCATATAGTGGTGGTGCTGCAGCAAGACATATTGGTTTCAAAAAAGATATTTAAGTGGGAGAAGGTTTTTATTTGTGGATAAGATGAAGTTGAAATTACTTTATTCCGATTTAAAATCGGATTTAGATGTCATCGAAAAAGAACTAGCAACAGCGGTGAATTCTTCATCTCACTTATTGAATGAAGCTTCTCTTCATTTACTACTTGCTGGAGGTAAAAGAATACGACCAGTTTTTGCCTTACTGTCAGCTAAGTTTGGCAATTATTCAATTGACACTATAAAAAACGTAGCAGTTTCGATTGAGTTAATCCATATGGCTTCACTTGTTCATGATGACGTAATAGACGATGCTGAAACACGTAGAGGAAGAGAAACGGTAAAGGCTCAGTGGAATAACAGAGTTGCCATGTATACAGGTGATTTTCTCTTTGCAAGGGCAATTGAATACATAACAGTACTAGAAAATACATATGCACATGAAGTGTTATCTCATACAATGGTAGAACTTTGTATTGGGGAGATTATTCAAATAGAGGATAAACATTTTTTAGATCAAACAGTTCGAGATTATCTAAGAAGAATAAAGCGGAAAACGGCAATCTTAATCTCTGCGAGTTGTGAATTAGGGGCAATTGCTTCTGGTGCAGATAGTAAGACGACAAGAAATCTTAAACAATTTGGTTATTATGTCGGAATGTCGTTTCAGATTATAGATGATATTTTAGACATTACCTCAACAGATGAACAACTCGGAAAACCAGCTGGAAGTGATCTGTTGCAGGGGAATATTACTTTGCCTATACTTTATGCTAAAAATGATCCTGTAATCGCTCCATTATTAAAAGAATTATTAGATGGAAATATTTCAGAAGAAAATAAACAAAGACTATTAACTGAAGTAAGAAACTCAGATGCTATTAATAAAGCGAAGCAAATAAGTAATATGTACTTGCAAAAAGCTTTGAACGAAGTAAAACAGTTACCTCCCATCCAGGCAAAAAAATCCTTACAAAACATTGCATTGTTTATGAGTAAACGAAAGTTTTGATTGGTATAATACATAGATTTGATTAAGGATACCTATTAAGATTTATTGATAACGCTAACTAAAATGCATCTTGAACGAAATTAATTTGAAAATAATACATCATAATGATATTATTTGTAACGGTGGAGATAATATCCCATTTCATATTTGAAGGAGTGTTAAACATGGAAAAAACATTTTTAATGGTAAAACCTGATGGCGTACAACGTAACTTAATCGGTGAAATCGTAAGTCGTTTTGAGAAAAAAGGATACCAATTAGTTGGAGCAAAATTAATGCAGATTCCTACTGAGTTAGCAGAACAACACTATGGCGAACATAAAGAACGCCCATTCTTTGGTGAGTTAGTAGATTTCATCACTTCTGGACCAGTTTTTGCAATGGTTTGGGAAGGTGAAAACGTTATTTCAACAGCTCGTCTTATGATGGGTGCAACTAATCCAAAAGAATCAGCTCCAGGAACAATCCGTGGTGACTTCGCAGTAACTGTTGGAAAAAATATTATTCATGGTTCTGACTCACCTGAAAGCGCTGAGCGTGAAATTGGTTTATTCTTCAAACAAGAAGAATTAGTTGCTTACTCAAAAGACGCTAACAACTGGATTAACTAATACGAAATGCGAAATCG
This sequence comes from Psychrobacillus sp. FJAT-21963, assembly GCF_001420585.1. Classification (NCBI taxonomy): domain Bacteria; kingdom Bacillati; phylum Bacillota; class Bacilli; order Caryophanales; family Bacillaceae; genus Psychrobacillus; species Psychrobacillus sp. FJAT-21963. The sequence continues at coordinate 273,773 of NZ_LJIY01000002.1, forward strand.
CCTATTTCTGCCCCGACAAGCAAATGAGAAATTACGAGGAGGCAGTTTTTCAGCCACCGCAGTAATTACTCATTTGACCTCGAGTGGCAAGGCGAAGTAGCTGGACACGAAATGCGAAATCGCCTGTTTCTGCCCCGACAAGCAAAAGAGAAATTATGAGGAGGCAGTTTTTCAGCCACCGCAGTAATTACTCATTTGACCTCGAGGGGCAAGGCGAAGTAGCTGGACAATGAAATGCGGAATCTCGTAAGTTAACTTGTGGAACGAAGAAGTTCCACATTAAACTCCGATAAGTAATCTTATAAAATAACATGAAAGACAGTCAAATTAAACTTAAATTGACTGTCTTTTTATTATGTCCATAATCTTTAGAATACGATATACTAGATATAGGCCTTTTGAAAGGAACGATGTACTTTGTCAGACTACGTTAAATTTGTGGATTCTATCAAACGAAAAACAGGAATCGATCTTGCAGCCTATAAAGAAGCGCAGATGAAACGACGACTTACTTCGTTATATGAAAAAAAAGGATATAAAAATTTTGTCGATTTTTTTAATGCTCTAGATAAAGACAGGGATTTAATGAATGAGTTTTTAGATAGAATGACAATTAATGTATCCGAGTTTTACCGTAATGGGAAGCGTTGGGAAGTTTTGCAAAATAAAATATTTCCAAAATTATTAGCAGTTAATAAGCGTTTGAAGGTTTGGAGTGCTGCATGCTCTACCGGAGAAGAACCTTATACAACTGCAATGGTGCTATCAAATTATCTACCTTTATCACAGATTTCAATTCAGGCGACTGATTTAGATGAAAATGCAATACAACGTGCAAAAGTCGGTATCTATCCTGAACGATCACTTGCAGAAGTTCCAAGCGATATGATAATGAAATATTTTGAAAAGCAAGGGCAGTTTTATAAAGTTGAAGATGCGATAAAAAGAACAGTTACCTTTAAAAAACATAATTTATTAAAAGATACATACGAAAAAAATTATGACTTAATTATTTGCCGAAATGTCATGATTTATTTTACGGAAGAAGCAAAAGATCAAATCTATCAAAACTTTAGTAATTCTCTTCGATCAGGGGGGATACTCTTTGTTGGTAGTACAGAACAAATTTTCAATCCAGGTAAATACGGGTTTGAAACAGAAGACACATTTTTTTATCGGAAAAAATAAATAGTAAACTGTCCGAAGAAAAATACCAAATCGGGCAGTTTTCTTCTATACTTTGAAACTAAAATTATGATATAGTTGAAAACAAATACTTTAGCGAGTTGAAGGGGGAAAGTGTTGTGCGTTATTTAACAGCAGGTGAGTCACATGGACCACAACTAACAGCAATCATTGAAGGGTTACCAGCCCAATTAGAAATTACGAGTGAACATATTAATAAGGAACTCAAGCGACGTCAAGGTGGTCATGGTCGTGGAAGAAGAATGCAAATTGAAAAAGATACAGTAGCTATTACTTCTGGTGTACGCCATGGAAAGTCATTAGGTTCTCCAGTTTGTCTAGTTGTAAATAATGATGACTGGAAGCATTGGACGAATATAATGGGAATTGAACCACTTGGTGAAGAAATTGATCCAGAGGATATTAAAAGACAAATTACTAGACCACGTCCTGGGCACGCAGATTTAGTTGGTGGCATGAAATATGGTCACCGAGATTTACGTAATGTTTTAGAAAGATCTTCTGCAAGAGAAACTACAGTTCGAGTTGCAGTAGGGGCTGTTGCGAAGCAATTGCTAAAACAATTAGGGATTTCAATAGTTGCTCATGTTACAAAGATTGGTGGTATTGAAGCAGACCTAACTTTAGCTACTGGAAAAACGATTGAGGAAATTCGTGAAGTTGTTGAATCTGACCCTGTTTACTGTCTGGATCCGATAGCCTCAGCAAAAATGGTAGAGGCAATTGATCAAGCCAAAAAAGCCGGTGATACCATTGGTGGTGTAGTAGAAGTGATTGTGGATGGTATGCCAGCTGGGGTTGGCAGTTATGTGCACTATGATCGAAAACTAGATGGCAAACTTGCAATGGCTATGATGAGTATTAATGCTTTTAAAGGGGTAGAGGTTGGTCTCGGATTTGAAATGGCAAATTTATTTGGAAGCCAAGTCCATGATCAAATATCTTGGAGTGAAGAAGTTGGTTATACTCGTGATACAAATCGTTTAGGTGGTTTAGAAGGTGGAATGTCTACTGGAATGCCAATCGTTGTAAGAGGTGTTATGAAACCTATTCCTACTTTATACAAACCGCTTCAAAGTGTAGATATTGATACGAAAGAACCGTTTAAAGCAAGTATCGAACGATCTGATAGTTGTGCTGTCCCTGCAGCATCTGTAGTAGCAGAGGCAGTAATTGCATGGGAAATAGCAACTGCTGTTCTAGATACTTTTAATAGTGATCAAATAGACATTTTAAAGGCCGATATTGAAAGACACCGTGCATACACAAAGGGGTTTTAATGAATGATTATCCCGGTAAGAACGAAAGATTCCACCTATGAAGTTCATTTAGGCGAAAATATATTAAAAGCGTTCTGTGATAGAAATACAGAGGGTTTTGAAAAAGCAGATAAAATAGTTGTGATTACCGATGAAAATGTTTGGGGATTACATCGAGATTACTTTGACGATAACTTCTCCTTTAACTATCAGGTACATCTTGTACCAAACGGAGAAGCTTGTAAAACATTTGACTCTTATTTCAATGTACAAACATTCCTACTACAAGAAAATTGTTCAAGAAATAGTATTTTGTTAGCCCTTGGGGGAGGGGCTGTAGGAGATTTAACTGGATTTGTAGCATCAACTTTTATGCGTGGAATTCCTTTTATTCAAATCCCAACAACGATACTTGCCCATGATAGTGCAGTTGGAGGAAAAACTGCTATTAACCATCCCAATGGAAAGAATATGATTGGTGCTTTTTATCAACCAAAAGAAGTTTTATATGATTTTCATTTTTTAAATACTCTCCCAAAATCAGAAGTTCGTTCAGGGTTAGCAGAAGTGATTAAACATGCACTAATTAGTGATATAACATGGTCCAATGACTTTTTGAAATTAGAAAGCATCGATGTAATTCAAAAAGAAGAGCTTCTCGTTTGGTTGGAAAAAGGAATACGCGTAAAAGCACGTATAGTGGAGCTAGATGAAAAAGAGAAATCATATCGAAAATATTTAAACTTTGGTCATACATATGGACATGCAATTGAAGCTACAGTTGGTTATGGAAAGATAACCCATGGCGAAGCAGTTATGATTGGTATGATTCCTGCACTTATGTTAAGTGAAATATACGGGGAAGTTAAAGCGGGTTATGCTCGTGATGTATATAAACTAGCTAAAAAGCTTGAATATAATTTTCAACATGTATTAAACAGTCCCTTTGATCAGTTGGCTACATTTATGTTGAAAGATAAAAAAACGACAAATGGTGAACTACATTTTGCTTTACTTAACCATATTGGGGATCCTTTTATCCAAATTGTTACTATGGATGAAGTGAAAAAATGTGATGATCTATTACGAAAATGGATAAAGGAGGAGATTTAATTGATAAGAGGAGTTAGAGGTGCAATCACAGTAACAGAAGACTCTAATGAAGAAGTACTTCAGGAAACAGCTCGTCTTGCGACAGAAATGGCAAGAGCTAATAATATTGACCCTGAAACAATTGCATCTGTAATCATCTCTACTACTACGGACATCTCCTCTGCTTTTCCTGCAAGAGCTGTGAGAAGTATTGAAGGATGGACATATGTACCAGTAATGTGCACTCATGAGATGAATGTTCCAGGTGCATTAGAGAAATGTATTCGTTTATTGATGCATATTAATACTGACAAAACTCAAAAAGAAATCCAACATATTTATTTAAATGAAGCAGTCCGATTAAGACCAGACTTAGTCAAGTAAATAAAAGAATCGAGGAGCTTTAAATGAAATTTAAAAAACAAATTAAAGGATTACAAGCATACCAACCTGGAAAGACAACAGATGAAGTAAAAAGAATATATAATTTAGATAAAGTTGTAAAACTTGCGTCGAATGAAAATCCATACGGAGCATCTCCTAGAGTGAAAGCTTTTTTGGATAACGCAAAAGTAAATTTTGCAATTTATCCCGATGGATATGCAACAAAACTTCGATCTGCAGTATCTAAACATTTAAATGTCTCAGAAAACCAATTATTATTTGGTAATGGTTCAGATGAAAATATTTTAATAGTTTCGAGAGCAATTTTGAGACCAGGGTTAAATACGGTTATGGCGAACATCACTTTCGGACAATACAAGCATAATGCAATTGTAGAAGGTGCTGAGGTAAGAGAAGTGCCTTTTAAAAATGGAGAACATGATTTAGACAAAATGTATGAAGCTATCGATGACAACACAGCAATCGTTTGGATTTGTAATCCCAATAATCCTACTGGAACATTAACACCAAGCCAAAAAATTAAAGAATTTGTTGAAAAAGTTCCAAGCGATGTATTAATAGTATTAGATGAAGCTTACACCGAATATATTACGGATGAAACGTATGTAGACTCTATTGGTCTTATAGACAAGCATCCAAATGTGCTAATTATGCGTACATTCTCGAAAGCATACGGTTTAGCAAGCTTCCGAGTTGGATATGCCATTGGTTCAGAGGAAGTTATTAGTCAACTAGAACCAACTCGCGAGCCATTTAACAATACCGTTTTAAGCCAAGAGGTAGCAATAATCGGACTAGAAGATCAGTCATTTATTCAAGAATGCAAAATGAAAAATAATGCTGGGAAAAAGCAATTTGAAGAATATTGTAAAGTTCATAATTTAGATTTTTATCCATCTCATACAAACTTTATCTTAATGGAAGTAAAAGCGGATAGTGATTTAGTGTTCCAAGGACTAATGCAACGAGGATTTATCGTCCGAAGTGGGAATGCTTTAGGAGTGCCTGGATATCTAAGAATAACGATAGGTACAGAGGAAGAAAATACAGAGCTCCTACAAAAACTTGATGAGGTATTACGTGAGGAAGGCGTTATTTAATGAAACAAACTGTTTTCATCATAGGACTAGGACTAATTGGAGGTTCTCTAGCACTTGGTTTAAAGAGAAATCCTGAAACTTTTATCATCGGTTATGATGCGGATAGTCACACGCTTCGCACGGCAAAGAGAATCGGTATTATCGATGAAATGGCAGTTCATATGAAAGATGCATCAGAGCTAGCGGATGTTATTATTTTTGCAACTCCTGTCAATGAAACTATTCGCTTGATCCAAGAGATGCATAACTGGCAATTAAAAAAGAATGTGATTGTTTCAGACACTGGAAGTACTAAAAAAGTAATTATGAAAGCTGCTTTAGAATTAAAAGAAGCAGGTATTACGTTTATTGGTGGCCATCCAATGGCTGGCTCTCATAAAAGTGGTGTAGAAGCCGCTAGAGCGCATCTTTTTGAAAATGCCTATTATATGCTAACTCCATTTCAAGATACAAAAGAAGAACAAATACAAACACTTTTGAATCTCTTGCAAGTGACGAAAGCAAAAATTGTACAAGTGGATGCAGAAGAGCATGATCATATGACTGCGGTTGTAAGTCACTTTCCTCACTTAGTAGCAGCATCGCTTGTACATCAGCTAGCAGGTGAAAACGAAGCCTTTCCTTTTACAAAACAACTAGCTGCTGGTGGATTTCGTGATTTGACAAGAATCGCTTCTTCGAATCCTATTATGTGGAGAGATATTACTGTCCAAAATCGTCAAGAACTATGCAACCAACTACAAAGCTGGACGGAAGAAATGATTAGACTACAAAATTTATTATTGCATGCAGAACCCGATGAAATAGAAGCTTATTTCTCCAGAGCTAAAGAAGTCCGCGACAATTTACCTATTACTACACAAGGTGCCATGTTTACTGTATTTGATTTATATGTGGATGTTCCAGATTATCCAGGGGTGATCTCAGAAATCACTGGCTATCTAGCTAAAGACAGTATTAGTATTACTAACTTACGTATTGTTGAGACTAGAGAAGATATTTTTGGAATACTTGTTATTAGTTTTCAAACAATGGAAGACCGTGCCAAAGCAGTAGAATGTATTGCAAAAAATACAACATTTGAGACATATATTGCGTAAGGGAGGAAAATGATTTTGAGTAGAATTTTAAATTATGGACAGCCTTCCTTGAAAGGCACTCTACGAATACCCGGTGACAAATCTGTTTCCCATCGTTCTATTATGTTTGGAGCAATAGCGAAAGGAACAACAACTGTTGAAGGTTTCTTACAAAGTGATGATTGTTTAGCAACAATCGATTGTTTTTCTAAACTAGGCGTAGATATATCAATCGAAGGTGAAAACGTCAAGATATTAAGTGAAGGCATTAACGCTTGGAAAGAGCCAAAAGAAATTTTATATACAGGAAACTCTGGAACAACGACACGACTAATGCTAGGTATTTTAGCTGGTTCCAATGTCTCTTCTGTACTAATTGGTGATGATTCGATTCAAAAGCGCCCAATGAAGCGGGTAACAGAGCCTTTAAAACAAATGGGTGCTAAATTTATTGGACGAGAAAATGCTCAGTATACACCTATTGCCGTTGAAGGAACAAAACTTCACTCATTTCAATACAAAATGCCAGTAGCTAGCGCACAAGTAAAGTCTGCTATCTTATTGGCAGCACTTCAAGCAGAAGGAGAAACCGTAGTAACAGAAATAGAAACCTCACGCGATCATACAGAAAAAATGCTTCAGCATTTTGGCGCGGACATTACAGTAGAAGATAAAACAATTCGTCTAACTGGTGGACAGGATCTTACTGGCACACACGTTGTTGTGCCAGGGGACATCTCCTCTGCTGCATTTTTCTTAGTTGCTGGAGCGATTGTGCCAAATAGTGAGTTAACACTACTTAACGTTGGATTAAACCCTACTCGAATTGGGATTATTGAGGTACTTGAAAAAATGGGTGCTAATATTAAGACGGAAATGAACTTTTTTAAAAGTCATGAAGAGATGGGAACATTGGTAGTAGAGTCATCTGCTCTAAAAAGTACGGAAATTGGTGGAGATATTATTCCTAAACTAATTGATGAAATCCCAATTATTGCTCTTCTCGCAACCCAAGCACATGGAAAGACAATTATTAAGGATGCAGAAGAGTTAAAAGTGAAGGAAACGAATCGAATTGATGCTGTCGTAGATGAACTAAAAAAATTGGGCGCCAATATTTCTGCTACAGAGGATGGAATGATAATTGAAGGACCAACCCCTCTTCATGGGGCAAATTTAAGAACTTATGGAGATCATCGTATCGGAATGATGGCTGCAATTGCTTCTCTCATTACTTCTGGCCCAGTGACAATTGATAATGCTGAATGTATTTCTGTAAGCTATCCTAACTTTTTTGAGCAATTGAATAGTGTAATTAGATAAAGTATAGGCTTTGTTCTTTATTCCTATTTATTTTTTGCCAAGTTGGCTTAGTATTATATTTCGCTTTTTTAAAAAGCGCTCAAGCGTGGGCAATGAAAAAGTATATAGAATTCTACTTTACTAAATAATGTCGTCCGATAAATAAGAAAATCGTTGAAACGGCTCCCTTTCCGCGGGCGTTGCCTTAGCCTCCTAGGCCAACACGATGTTGGTCATGCAATCGTTGCCGCAAAAGTTCTTTTGCGACGAGCTTTGCGCAGGAGCAGGATGCGGCGAACTTAGATTGCCTTCCCCTCAACTGCGGGGTCTTCGGCTAACGCTATTCCCGCAGGAGTGTCGCCTTTTTCAACGATTTTCTATAAAAACTAAATGAAAAAAATAGCATGATGGTTTTCAAATTGAAAAGCGGATAATAGTTAATTGGAGTGGAAGGCGGCGACTCCAGCCGGAATAGCAAATGTTTTCTGCACCGAAAGCGAAGCGTCAGGTGCGTGAGGTGAAGACACTGGACTGAGCGTAGTGAAATTAATTTTTGCGACGAGCTTGCGCAGGAGCAAGGGAAGCGGCTGAAGCCATGCCGGCGGAACGCGTCCGCCTGGAACGGAAATTAACGGGTCTAAAACTATTTATCCAAAAAATAAAAAGACAGAAAATAACTCGTTTATTAGAATTTTGTCTACTTTCTTGAACTCTCCGATTTATGGAGAGTTTTTTTCTTGTTCATATGCAAATGTTCTTGTACGATAAAGTTATAAAGAAAGTATGGTGATAATATGGAGAAAATGATGCCTTTTATCCAAGCGATGGAGGAAGGGGATACGGAGAAGCTAGGAGCAATAGTGGATCGTTTTTTAATCGAAGGAAATCCAGATGAACACTACGAGCTTGCTGATTTATTATCCCAATACGGTTACACAGAAGAAGCAATAAAAATTTTAGAGCATCTTCAATATTTATTTCCAGAGGAAAGCCAATTAAAAATAGATCAGGCACAGCTATTTTTAGAGATGGATCGAGAAGATGAAGCATTAAACTTGTTAACAAGTATTGATAAATCAAGTGAAGCATATCCTCAAGCATTGCTTACTTTAGCCGACTACTATCAAATGATAGGTTTATATGAAGTTGCAGAACAAAAAATAAATGAGGCAATTGGATTAATACCAAATGAACCATTATTGCTTTACGCTAAAGGTGAACTATTATTTGAAACTGGGAGATATTTAGAAGCAGCTAGGATAATGGAAGAATTATTGCCACAGAAGAATACATTGCAAGGAGTCGACTTGCCTTTGAAGCTTGCGGAAATATATAGTGCAGGAGCCGCATATGAAGAGGCAATTCCTTATTACGCAGACGCCTTAAAAGCTGAGGTTGCTCCAGACGTTTTATTTCATGCAGCATATGCTTCCTTTCAAGTACGACATTATGAAACGGCGATTAAGTATTTAGAAAATTTAATTGAAATAGATCCTGATTATTTTTCTGGTTATATGTTACTGGCAGAATCGAATGCCATGCTGGAAAAGAATGAAGAAGCGTTAAAAGTAATTACTGAGGGCATTGCTAGAGATGAATTTGAAAAAGAATATTATTTATTTGCCGGTAAAATTTCTCTTAAATTGGGTAAAGTGAAAGAAGCAGAGTCATTTTTACGTGAAGCCATTGCACTAGATCCTGAATATATGGATGCAATATTTACGCTTACCTCACTGTTTGCAACAGAAGAACGTGACGAGGAATTAGTTGGTTTATATGAGGATCTTAAAAAAGAGAACTTTGAATGGTCTTCCATGTATCCATTTTTAGCTTCAGCATTCGACCGATTAGAAATTTACGAAAAAGCATACGAATTTTATAAGTTAGCATATACTGACCATAAGGACGATGCACAATTTTTAGAGAAATACGTATACTTCCTTTTGGAAGACGGAAAAAGAGAAGAAGCACTAGAAGTAGTGGCTTTACTACAGAAATTAGAACCTGAAAATAGTACTTGGTTTGAAATGGTTGAATAAAAAGGAAGGAGAGGTTACGTGACTGCTTCTGTTTCAGTTGGCGAAAAGAAAGAATTTGTCCGTTGGTTTTTGAAAAAATATCAGATGAAAAGAAGAGAATGCGTCTGGATCTTGAACTACTTAATCAGTCATGAGACACTTTTGAATAATGTGCATTTTGTAGAAGAAGCGCATTATTGCCCAAGAGCAATGGTGATGTCTGTCACGACATCATCAGGAATACCATTCCGATTTTATAAGGGAAGCGTTATGACAGCTGATGCAGAAAAATCATTTCATGATTTGAGGCTTCACCCAGAAGAAGAAATGTATATACAGTTAAATTTTCAAACGGTTCCACCAAGTCCTGAATACTTAGCAGTACTAGAAGAAAATCCTTATATGCCGAAGTATTTGCATATTAGCGAAAAGGATAAACTAATTGTAGAAGATATCTTATCTGAGAGTTTGTATTCCTTTCAAGTAGAACATTTACAAAAACAAATCGATGAAGCAATCGACCAAAATAACAAAGCTAAATTTTTAGAACTATCAGCAATGTGGAAAGCACTAGTAGATAAAGATATTTAGGAGAGATAGAGATGCATTGGAACGGTAAAGATAGCGCAGTATTTCAAGCACAAAAAGAATATATTGATACAGCGGTAGTCCCATTAACATTAATTGATGGCTCTGAGCAAGGATTCCAATTTGCAGCATCAGCTGCCGATTTTACATTATCCTTAGCAAATATAATCGAAAATCAATTCAAAGGAAGGATTGTTTTATTTCCTTCCTTCTCTTACACAAAAAATCAGGACAAGCTCACATTATATAATCAGTGGAAAGAAGAGTTGAATAAAGCCGAGTTCAAACATGTATTTTTCATTACTTCTGATAAAGAATGGAGTTCACTGGGAGAAGAGAAAAATATTTTTTGGACACCTTCTGTACCTCTCGATTCTATGGATCAAAAATTGAGAAATTCCGTGTTGGAAGATCAGCTTCGTCAACTTATTCCGACATTCGCAAAAAAATGGGCAAATTAGTGACAATATCTTTCATTAATTGTTCACAAAGTATATAATTCGTTTCAAAGGAATATTGACCTTCCTTTTTTATTGATATATCATTGATATGTCCTAGTATTATTAATTCAAGCAAGTATGTCCATTGGACTGACCTTTAAGTTAGAGGGGGGAAAAGGATGAGTAACAATAAAGTATCAAGACGTCAATTTCTAAGTTATACATTAACAGGTGTTGGCGGATTCATGGCTGCAGGTATGCTAATGCCTATGGTACGTTTTGCAGTTGATCCTGTATTGCAAAAAACAGAAGGCGGAGATTTTGTACTTACGGAGAAAAAAGTTGCTGATATTACGGAAGTTCCTGAACGTGTTGACTTCACATTTGAACAAGTCGATGCATGGTACAAGTCTGATGTAACAAATACTGCATGGGTTTATAAAGAAGGAGATCAAATCATTGCTCTTTCACCGGTATGTAAACATCTAGGTTGTACAGTGAACTGGGAAGGTGACCCAGCTCACAAAAATCAATTCTTCTGTCCATGTCACGCAGGTCGCTATGAGAAAAACGGGAAGAATGTTCCAAAAACACCACCTCTAGGTCCGTTGGATCAATATGAAGTACGTGAAAATGACGGTTTCTTAGAAATTGGAAAAGCTATGCCTAACACATTAGTTTAAAGTAAGGGGGTACGACATCAGTGCTGAACAAAATCTATGATTGGGTGGATGAACGTCTAGATATTACACCTATATGGCGTGATATTGCAGACCACGAAGTACCAGAACACGTAAACCCTGCACACCATTTCTCAGCATTTGTATATTGTTTTGGAGGATTGACATTCTTTATTACGGTAATTCAAATATTATCAGGTATGTTTTTAACTATGTACTATGTACCAGATATTGAAAATGCATGGGAATCTGTTTACTATCTTCAAAATGAAGTAGCATTCGGTGAAATCGTGCGTGGGATGCACCATTGGGGAGCATCACTAGTAATTGTTATGATGTTCTTACATACGTTACGTGTATTCTTTACTGGTTCTTATAAAAAACCTCGTGAACTAAACTGGATGGTCGGAGTTTTAATCTTCGCTGTTATGTTAGGTTTAGGATTTACGGGTTACCTACTACCTTGGGACATGAAAGCATTGTTCGCAACAAAAGTAGGTATTGAAATTGCAGCATCTGTTCCATTTATTGGTGGAGCAATAAAAACATTATTAGCTGGTGATGAACATATCATCGGTGCACAAACTTTAACAAGATTCTTTGCGATTCATGTGTTCTTCTTACCAGCTGCATTATTTGCATTACTTGCAGCTCACTTTATCATGATTCGTCGTCAAGGTATTTCTGGTCCACTATAATGGGTAAGTGGATTAGATAATTCTTAAAAGGAGGGGACATTATGCATCGCGGAAAAGGTATGAAATTTGTCGGTGACTCTCGAATAACAGATCCCGCAAGCCGACCAAAGAAAACTCCGAAAGATTATTCTGAGTATCCTGGTAAAACAGAAGCTTTCTGGCCAGACTTTTTATTAAAGGAATGGTTAGTCGGTGCAGTTTTCTTAGTTGGTTATTTAGTTTTAACCGTTGCGCATCCATCACCACTTGAGCGTCAAGCGGATCCAACAGATACAGCGTATATTCCACTACCAGACTGGTATTTCTTGTTTTTATATCAATTATTAAAATATGAGTTCGCTTCTGGTCCATTTAATGTTATTGGATCAATCGTTATGCCAGGACTAGCTTTCGGTGCGCTATTATTAGTACCATTCTTAGATACAAGTAAAGAAAGAAGTCCTTGGAAACGACCACTTCCAACTGGATTTATGCTTCTTGCTATTGCTTCAATCATTTTCTTAACTTGGGAATCAGTTGCAAACCACGATTGGGAAGCTGCTAAAGCTCAAGGGGAAATTAAAGAAGAGGTTGCTGCAGTGGAGATTGATGAAACTTCTGAAGGTTATCAAATTTACCAAGGTTCGTCCTGTATTGGATGTCATGGTAACGCCTTCGAAGGTGGTTTAGGAAAACCGTTAATTGGTTTAGAATATACTGCTGAAGAAATTGTTAAAATTGCTCATGAAGGTCAAGGCGGAATGCCAGGTGGTACCTTCCAAGGTTCTGAAGAAGAACTTCAAAAACTTGCAGAGTTTATTACAACTCTTCAACCAGCAGAATAATATTTTAAATTATTATAGGACTGTTATGAAAATGTTTGTCAATCGAGACGTGACGCACGAAGTGCAAACAACGAAGATTGCGAGCGTTTGTCAACAGTCTTAAAGAGTCAGGAAACTGGCTCTTTTTTTTTACCTATATATAAGAGGAGCGTTTACATGAAAGATCAAGTGACGGTTTTGAAAGTAATAATCTACAATAAATCATTTATGTGGCTATTATTCCTTGTAAACTTATTAGGTACAATTTACGGTTACTACTGGTATGAATCTCAGCTTTCTATTACGGAACCAAAATTTTATTTATTTGTCCCAGATAGCCCGACAGCAAGTTTATTTTTCACGATAGCATTATTAGGTTGGTTACTAAAGAAAAATTGGAAGTTAATCGAGGTTCTTGCCTTAATCACTTTAGTAAAATACGGACTTTGGGCAGTTGTAATGAATCTTTGGACTTATGTAGAAACAGGATCAATCGGATGGATGGGTTGGATGCTAGTAGCCTCACACTTTGCAATGGCACTTCAAGCAATCTTATATATGCCATTCTATAAGTTTAGATGGGTACATATTTTAATTGCTTCTATATGGACGCTCCATAATGACATTATAGATTATGTGTTTGACCAAATGCCTATATATAGAAGTATAAGTAGCTATTCCAATCAAATTGGATATTTTACATTTTGGTTATCAATTGCATGCATTACAATTGCAATTGTAAATTATCAAAAAAGGTCAAAGCGAATTAGTTGATTGAAGAGAGCATTCCATTTAAAATAGTAGTATAGATTGAGAGGGGGAAAAATTAGTTGGTTTCTTACATTGTATATTTTGCAATAATTTTGTTATTGCCAATTTATGCACAAATGAAAGTAAAAAGTACGTTTAAGAAATATTCAAAAGTACGTTCGACATCTGGAATGAGCGGTGCCCAAGTAGCTAGAACAATTTTAGATGCAAATGGATTACAAGATGTTAAAGTAGTAGAAAGTAGTGGGTTTTTAACTGACCATTACAATCCGATGACTAAAATTGTTGCATTGTCTTCGCAAAATTATCATGAGTCTTCGGTTGCTGGTTCAGCAGTTGCAGCCCATGAGGTTGGACATGCTATTCAACATAAAGAAGCATATTCTTTTCTAACTATTAGACATAAACTAGTTCCAATCGCTAACATTTCTTCAAATGCTTCTTGGATTTTCATCATGATAGGTATGCTTGCAACTTTCCCTAGTTTAATGTTACTTGGTATTGTATTGCTTGCAGTAGGCGTAGTATTCCAAATAGTAACCCTCCCAGTGGAGTTTAACGCTTCCAATCGTGCGATGAACCAAATGGTGTCGTTAGGAATTATTCGCAATGAAGAAGAACCTCACGCGAAAAAGGTACTTAACGCCGCTGCATTAACGTATGTAGCTGCTGCAGCAGTAGCAGTTCTTGAGTTAGTACGTTTAATCTTAATATACACAGGTATGGCAAACAGAGACGAATAGAATTTAAAAAGGATTGTCCCTCGTCGTTATGGGACAATCCTTTCTTATTCAATTGGTTTTTTCTCGTCATCGAGGGTGAAGCCTTCACCCATAACGTCATGCACATCCATAAGAGATACAAAAGCATGTGGGTCAACGGAAGTGATTATAGACTTTAATGCAGTAATTTCATTTTTAGCGACCACACAGTAGAGAATTTCCCGCTCATTCTTAGTAAAATGACCATGTCCGCGAAAAATAGTTACTCCACGGTCCATTATTTCTGAAATGCGATCAGCAATTTCATTTTGCTGATCAGAAATGATAAAAGCACCTCTTGCAGAATAAGCACCTTCTTGTACGAAATCAATTACTCTAGCCCCAACAAAAACAGCGACTAAGGTATACATCATCGATCTTTCGTCTAAAAAAGTTAACCAGGAAAGTAATATAACAAAAGCATCAAATAAAAACATTGTTTTTCCCATGCTCCAGCCTTTGTATTTATAGACTAGACGAGCAATTATGTCTACTCCGCCCGTTGTTCCACCGAATCTAAAAATAATACCTAGACCAATTCCAACGAAAACTCCGGCAAACAGGGAAACAAGAAACAAATCATCCTCTAATCCTAATTGGAATTCGTATACATGAAATATCTTTAAGAAAACTGAAACAGAGAATGTTCCTATTACAGTATAAGCAAACATTTTTCTGCCGAGCAATTTCCAACCAATGATAAACATTGGAATATTTAGTAGTAGGTTCATCAATGCTGGATCCCAGTTAAATACGAAATATAAAACTAATGTAATACCAGAAAATCCACCTTCTCCAAGTTCGTTTTGCATATTAAAATGTACAAAACCAAAACTATAAATAGCGGATCCAATTATTATAGCTATAATATTTTTAAGTTTTAAACCAATCCCCATGAATCCACCTCACTATAATAGTATACTTATTATTATCATTCATTTGTTTGCTTTTGACAACCAGTGTATATTTTTATTAGGATGAGTAAGGGAGTGTGAAAATATGTCTGAAAATAAAACGTTAGTTGACTTACAAAAAGATGTAGATATATACATAAATCAATTTAAAGAAGGTTATTTTCCACCAATGGAAATGCTAGCTAGACTGACAGAAGAGTTAGGGGAGCTTTCCAGAGAGATACAACATAAATATGGTACGAAGAAAAAAAAGAGTACGGAAGTTGATAAAGAACTTGCAGAAGAAATGGGAGATTTCTTTTTTGTGTTAATTTGTTTAGCAAATGCAGAAGGAATTGACTTACAAGAATCCTTGCAAAAGGTATTAAATAAATACAATACAAGGGATAAGGATCGTTGGACTAAAAAGGAGGACTAGTTATGGTTATAAAAGTAGCAGTAGCAGGGCCAAGAGGAAGAATGGGAAAAGAAGCAGTAGCTACAATAGTTAAAAATACAGACTTTTTATTAGTTAGTGTTTTAGACAATAAAAAAAATGAAGAATTTTTAGGAGATAATATTCCGATATTCACTTCTTTAAAAGAGTTAATATATCAAACCGAACCTGATGTACTTGTAGATTTAACAGTACCAAGCTCTGTTTTTGAACATGCAATGATTGCTTTGGATAGTGGAGTAAGACCTGTGATTGGTACTACAGGCTTTACTGACTTACAATTAGATGAGATTCGAAACAAAGTAGAGGAGAAGGAAATAGGATGTATTATCGCTCCAAACTTTTCAATTGGAGCCGTCCTAATGATGAAATTCTCCCAAATGGCTGCTAAATACTTACCGAATGTAGAAATAATTGAAATGCATCATGATAAGAAGGTGGATGCTCCTTCAGGTACAGCAACAAAAACAGCACAGATGATTAATGAAACGAGAACTACATTTAAGCAAGGTCATCCAGATGAAAAAGAAATTATGGAAGGGGCAAGAGGGGCAAACTTTTCCGGAATGCATATACATAGCGTACGAATGCCAGGTCTACTTGCACATCAACAAGTTCTTTTAAGTGGAGAAGGTCAGTTATTGACTATTCGACATGATTCGTTTGACCGGACTTCTTTCATGTCTGGGATTGTGTTATCCATCAATGAGATAATGAAACAAAATACACTAATTTACGGCTTAGAAGATATTATTTTAGAGGAGTGACATGATGAGAATAGCATTAGTGGCACATGACAAAAAAAAGGATGATTTAATTCAATTTGTTACTGCATATAAAACTATTTTTGAGGAACATGAATTATTTGCAACAGGAACGACAGGTACACGAATAATTGACGAAGTAGGTCTGTCAGTATTCAGATACAAGTCAGGTCCCCTAGGAGGGGATCAACAAATTGGTTCAGCCATAGCAAACAATGTAATGGATATGGTAATTTTTTTCAGAGATCCCCTTACTGCGCAACCTCATGAACCAGATGTATCTGCTTTAATCCGATTATGTGATGTGTATCAAATCCCTTTAGCGACAAACATGGGTACCGCAGAGATATTACTAAAGGGAATTGAAGAAGGATTTTTGGATTGGCGGTTGCTTGAAGAGAGACGTACACGTTGAGGAAGTGATTTTATGCGCAAATTGAAAATTGGAATAACCTGTTATCCGACAGTTGGCGGATCAGGTGTTATTGCTACTGAATTAGGGAAATTGCTTGCTGAAAAAGGTCATGACATTCACTTTATCACTTCCAGTATGCCTTTCCGTTTAAACAGAATGTATCCAAATATAACGTTTCATCAAGTAGACGTTAATAGCTATTCTGTATTTCAATATGCCCCATATGATATTGCATTAGCGAACAAAATGGCTGAAGTAATTGAAGATGAAGGTCTAGATGTTTTGCATGTACATTATGCGATTCCTCATGCAGTATGTGCTATTTTAGCCCGCGATATGGCGGATTCAGACATTGGCATTGTTACAACATTACATGGTACCGATATAACTGTGCTTGGTGAGGATTCTTCCTTATCAGGTGCCATTCGTTATGGTATTGAGAAATCAGATGTTGTCACTGCGGTTTCGGATTCCTTAGTTAGCCAAACATTGGAGTTAATTTCTCCGAAAAAAGAAATAGAAACTGTTTATAATTTTGTCGATGAAAATGAATATACAAAAAAAGAAGATAGAAATTTAAAGGAATTATTAGGAATTAGAGAAGATGAAAAAGTAATTATCCATGTTTCTAACTTTAGGAAAGTAAAACGTGTGCAAGATGTAGTCAAAAGTTTTGAGTTAATTCGAAATGAGATTCCCACAAAATTATTATTAGTTGGAGATGGACCTGAAAAACACCCTATTATGGAATATGTTAAAGGGAAATCTATCGAAAATGATATATTATTTTTAGGGAAGCAAGATAATTTATCTGAGTTATATTCAATATCAGATTTAATGCTACTGCTATCTCAAAAAGAATCTTTTGGATTAGTATTATTGGAAGCAATGGCATGTCAAGTCCCTTGCATTGGTACAAAAATTGGTGGTATACCAGAAGTCATCTCACATGGTGAAAATGGATATCTTGTTGAACTAGGAGATATAAATAAGGTCGCTGAATATGGATTGAATATATTACAAGACCCATTATTACATAAAGAACTAAGTGAAACATCTCTAAAAATTGTAAAAGAACGTTTTAGTTCTGCTAGTATTGTTGAACAGTATGAATCGTTATATGAAAGAGTGGCGAGAAGATAACATGATGAAGAATCGGTGGCCGATTGCATATCAAGTAATTGAACAGCTAGAGCAAGCTGGATTTGAAGCATATGTAGTAGGAGGAGCAGTCCGCGATTTCATAAGAGAAGTCGATGCAAATGATGTAGATATAACTACTAACGCGACACCGATTGAAGTCAAACAATTATTTAAACACACAATTGATGTAGGGATTGAACATGGAACAGTACTAGTTGTATTAGATGAAACAATCGAAGTGACTACTTTTCGTTCAGATGCAACCTATTCCGATTTTAGAAGGCCAGATCACGTTGAATTTGTTCGATCGCTTCAAGAAGATCTAAAAAGAAGAGATTTTACAATGAATGCAATGGCTTTAACAAAATCAGATGAGTTAATAGATTACTTTGGTGGTCAAAAGGATATTGAAAATAGATTAATACGTGCAGTTGGAGACCCGAAAAAGCGTTTTTCAGAGGATGCACTTCGAATGCTAAGAGCAGTTCGTTTCTCTGCTCAGCTGAACTTTTCCTTACAAGAATGTACATTGGATGCAATTAATTCGTTGCATGCTTTGATTGAGCATGTATCTATGGAAAGAGTAAAGGTTGAACTCGAAAAGATTTGGACAAGTACTTATGTCGGAAGAGGAATGCAATTATTTGTATCAAGTAAACTTGCTATAAATTTTCCAGGTGACTGGGATACTTATTTGGAAAAATGGAATAGCTTTAATTACTTTGGTAATGCCGCAAATGGTTGGGCATTTTTTTCACTTATGCAAAAAAGTGATGATATAAATGCTTTTATAAATTTTTATAAGTGCTCCAATGCTGAAAAATCCTATGTGAAACAAGTATCAGATGCAGTAGAATTATTGAAAAAAGGACATTGGACTACCTATGAAATTTTTCAATTTAAAGAAGATGTTCTAATAGCGGCAGCTAACTATGGTGCGCTCTTATTTGGAATTTCAGTTTCCTATACAAATGAGTCAATTCAACAATTAAAAAAAGCTATTCCGATCTCTTCTTCGAAAGAAATTGTAGTAAACGGAAATGACATTATGGAATGGAAACAACAAAAAAGGGGACCTTGGTTAAAAGACGTTATTGATAAAATGACGGAAGCTATTGTTAATGGACGAGTAGCGAATAATCGAAAAAGTATAAAGGAATGGTTTTTTCGTGAATATGACGAATAAAGAAAAAATACTAGCCCAATTGATTGCTGCAAAAGGAAACCCGATATCAGGCCAAAAGCTTGCAGATGAATTATCTATCTCACGAACAATGATTTGGAAGCACTTGAAAGCGCTAGAAGAAGAGGGGTATGTCGTGGAGGCTGTTAAGAAAAAAGGATATATTCTTCAAACAATCCCGGATATTGTATCGAAAGAGAGAATAACTCCACTATTAGAAACAAAGCAATTAGGTCATAATATCTTATATTTCCCTGTTTGCGATTCCACCCAAAACATTGCAGCTGAGTCTGCCAGAGAGGGTGTCTCTCATGGAACGGTAGTAATTACGGAAGAGCAAACATCTGGTAGAGGTAGGTTAGAACGAGCTTGGGATTCCACTGCGAATAAAGGAATATGGATGAGTGTTATTATTCGACCAGAGATCAGTCCACATCAAGCACCGCAATTTACACTTGTGTCTGCTGTCGCTATAACAAAGGCAATAGAATCATTAACAGGTTATGCACCTGAGATCAAGTGGCCGAATGATTTATTGTTAAATGGAAAAAAAGTAACTGGAATATTAACAGAGCTACAAGCAGATATGGATCGTGTTCAATCTATCATTATTGGAATTGGGGTAAATGTAAACCAAGATACGGAATCTTTTAATGAGACCATTCAATCCATTGCTACTTCATTAAAAATGGAAACAGGATTAGAGATTGATCGAGCTGAGTTAGTTGCTAAAATCTTATTTTATTTAGAAAAATACTCGTCCATTTATGTAGAAAATGGATTTGAACCTATAAAACTTTTATGGGAAAGCTATAGCTGTACAATTGGAAAAAGAATTAGAGCCAGCCTCTTAAGAGAAACACTCGAAGGGGTAGCTATTGGAATAACTGCTGATGGTGTACTAGAGCTTCGTTTAGATAGTGGGGAAATTAGAGGAATTTATTCTGCAGATATTAACTTGATTGACAAATAATAATTTGGACTATTTTGTAGTATTCTGTTATTCTGTATGCGAAGGGTAGTATCTTAATTGAACTGCACCTGCTTATTATTTTACTGTAATTAAATAGTCTGCCTTGATCATGTACGACAGGGACGGAGAAAACCTCAATTAACTTTTTCTGCCCTTCTGCCCATTTCTGGGATTGAAGGGCTTTTTATCGGTTTTCTTCTCAATAAAAAGAGGAGTGATACACAATGAAAACAACAAGTAGTTTTGTAGAGATGAAAAAAAACAATGAAAAAATTGCAATGATTACTGCATACGATTATCCTACTGCTAAGTTTGCAGAAAATGCAGGAATGGATATGATTCTAGTTGGAGACTCCTTAGGTATGGTAGTGCTTGGCTATGATTCAACTGTTCTTGTGACGCTAGATGACATGATACATCATGGAAAAGCTGCTAGAAGAGGTGCACCTAATACTTTTTTAGTAGTAGATATGCCTTTTGCAACTTATCATGGTTCATTAGACCAAACACTTTCGAATGCAGTAAAAATTATGCAGGAAACGAGTGCACAAGCAGTAAAAGTGGAAGGTGCAGATGAAGTAATTCCTGTCATTGAAAGATTAACTTCTGCAGGTATTCCAGTTGTTGCCCATCTAGGTTTACTTCCACAGTCAGCTGGAGTTCTCGGTGGATATAAAGTGCAAGGTAAAACTGCAGCAGCTGCAGAAAAATTAATAGAGGATGCAATAAAATGTGAGCAAGCAGGTGCTTGTGCAGTAGTTTTAGAGTGTATCCCTCATCAGCTAACTGAAAACATTTCTACTGCTTTAACAATTCCTACAATAGGAATTGGAGCTGGTGTTACTGCGGATGGTCAAGTGTTGGTTTTCCATGATATGGTTAAATATGGAACACATCATATACCGAAATTTGTAAAGGAATTTGCAAATATTGGTGGACCAATTGCAGATGGCATAACACAGTATGTACAAGAGGTTAAACATAAATCTTTCCCAGCAGAGCAACATCAATTTACTATGAAAGAAGATCAACTTCAACAATTGTATGGAGGAAAACATGAAAACAGTACAAACAATTAATGAATTACAAGAATTTCTAAATAGTAATAAAGGAAAAACAATTGGATTAGTTCCTACGATGGGATACTTGCATGAAGGACATCTCGCTATACTAAACAAAGCAAGACAGGAAAATGATATTGTCGTTTCTAGTATTTTTGTCAATCCTGCTCAGTTTGGTCCAAACGAAGATTTAGATCGGTATCCAAGAGATATTGAGCATGATACAGAGCTTGCAATAGGAGCGGGGGTAGATGCTCTTTTTGTTCCGTCTGTTTCAGAAATGTACCCTTTTGAAAGCGGTATTTCTATTCATGCAGGGGAGCTTTCCACTAAACTTTGTGGAGAAAGCAGACCAGGACATTTTGATGGTGTATTAAAGGTTATTACGAAGTTATTTCATTTAGTAGAACCGACAAATGCTTATTTTGGCCAAAAGGATGCGCAACAACTTGCCATTATTGATACATTTGTTAAAGCTTATAATTTTCCTGTTCAAATTGTTCGAGTGCCAACTGTTCGAGAAGCTGATGGACTTGCAAAAAGTTCACGAAATGTCTTTTTAAGCGAAAAAGAAAGAGTAGAAGCCATTCATTTATATAAAGCATTAACTATTGCGACCGATACATGGATGGAAACAAAGAATATCCAGGATGCGCTTGCAAGAGGTAAGGCTCATATTGAACAAAACACATCAGGTCGTATCGATTATTTTCAAGCATTATCCTATCCAAATTTAAGAACGGATCTGAATAATGTGGAACAAGTATTGTTTGCAACAGCTGTATTTTTTGAAAATGCCCGTTTGATCGATAATATAATAGTTGAAGTAAAGGAAGTGTGATTGATGTTACGAATGATGTTAAATAGTAAGATACACCGCGCAGTTGTGACTCAAGCAGATTTAAATTATGTAGGTAGTATCACAATCGATCAAGATATTTTGGATGCAGTAGGGATGCTGCCAAACGAGAAAGTGCATATTGTAAATAATAACAATGGAGCACGTTTTGAAACGTATATTATCTCTGGTGAAAGAGGAAGCGGCGTTATTTGTGTAAATGGAGCAGCTGCTCGCCTCGTGCAACGAGGAGATATTGTTATTATCCTTTCCTATGCCTACGTGATGAATGATGAAGCTAAAACACATCAACCTACCGTAGCCATTATGAATGATAATAATACGATTAAACAGATAATACATTACGAACCTGAAGCTACAGTGATGTAATTTACTATCCGGCCAAAGACTTATTTGATTACTAAAATTCTTGAATGCGAGGGACGTGACTTTATCACGTCCCTCGCATCTTTTTGTAGTAATGAAGTAGAAGAAGTTGTTCAAAGCACAAAGTAATAGTTTGAAAACAGAAATTCTTTAAATGGTGTGATAAAGGGGTACCCTTCTTATCTATATGCATTCGCGCAGGCCGCACGTCTGCATGAGCCGCTGTATGCCCTAGAGGCATCCATCTGTCTCATACGGCACGTCATGCGGCTGGGAAGGCGCGACTGGAGGTATCATCAATTTTAAAAAAAGGTTTTCAATTAAAATGAGCTACATAGTAGTGTAAGACCTAAATACTTTACTTGTTATTAATGATTTTTCATCAAAAATAGGATGTGCAAACGACGAAGGAGCAACTCATCCTACGGAGGCTCATACATAGCGTGCGGCAAGCGCACACCCGAGTCCTAAAAGAGCAAATTAATTAGGTTTTAGGTTACATGGAATACTACTTATCTATATGCATTCGCGCTGGCCGCACGTCCGCATGAGCCGCTGTATGCGCTAGGCGCATCCATCTGTCTCATACGGCACGTCATGCGGCTGGGAAGGCGCGAATGCAGGTGTCATTTAGTACAAATAAAAGGTTTTCAATTAAAATGAGCTACATAGTAGTGTAAGACCTAAATACTTTACTAGTTATCAATGATTTTCATCAAAAGTGGTGAATAGGATGAGCTGCTTACCAGCCGCAAGCGCACGTCCGTATTTCTATTTTCTATGGTTTTGAAACACATTTTATGTTTATTAAATTAGACCCACATTTACTTCTTTCAATAAATTGGGAATGCTTAAAGGGCATTATACAGAAAGTACGCCTTACCCGTCTCAAGACCGCGAAGAATGAGACCCCGTAAAGGATGTGGGAGCGACGAAGGAGCGACTCATCCTGCGGAGGCTCATGCGAAGCGTGCGGCAAGCGCACATCCGAATTTCTATTTTCTATGGTTTTGAAATATATTTTATGTTTATGAAATTAGACCCTATATTTGCTTCTTTCAATAAATTGGGAATGCTTAAAGGGCATTATCCAGGATGTGCGCCTTACCCGCCGCAAGACCGCGAAGAATGAGACCCCGTAAAGGATGTGGGAGCGACGAAGGAGCGACTCATCCTGCGGAGGCTCATGTTTAGCGTGCGGCAAGCGCACGTCCGTGTTAAAAGTGGTTTTAAATTTGATAAATCATTTCTAAATATTTTATGTATTAAAATTCATGCTTGTTTTAATGAAGATTTATTTTCAATTGTTTACATCAAAATTTTCGTTTCTTATTAGTGAATGTGTTACAATTTTTTAGAGAAAGTCTTTAATGTTCTTACTTTTAAAAATTAGAATTGTGAGTTGAGGAATGGTGGAAAATCATAAATATGCAGTTGTAGATATTGAAACAACAGGCCATTCATCTTCTAATGGTGACCGCATAATTCAGATAGCAATTGTCTTTATAAATGACTATAAAATCACAAATACGTATACAACATTTATTAATCCGGAAAAACAAATTCCTTTCTTTATTCAAGATTTAACGAAAATTAAAGATGAAGATGTAGTGAATGCTCCTCTTTTTGAAGAAGTTGGTTCACAAATTTTAGACATGCTTCAAGACCATATATTTGTAGCACATAATGTTCATTTTGATCTTCCATTTTTACAAAGTGAACTTAAAAGAGTTGGGCTTCCGAAGTTAATTTGCAAAAATATGGATACAGTTGAATTTACCAAACTAATGTTTCCCAACTTGTATAGTTATAAGCTACAGGATATTTCCTCTGAGTTACATATTGAGTTGCATTCAGCGCATCGAGCAGACGATGATGCGTTGGCTACTGCACATTTGCTATTAAAGTGCATAGAGCAACTTTCTCAATTACCACTACGAACAATAGAATTATTACATAAAAGATCTTTTCATTTGAAATCTAACTTATCCTTAATTTTTTTTGAGGTGTTAACTTCTAAAAGAAAAGAGTTGGACTCAAAAGATTACCCAACTTATCATTCTATACCTTTAAAATATGTAGAGGATGAGATTGATTTTCAGCCTATTCAGCAATGTTATCCTTTAGAGAGATCTTCTAAATTGAGCTTGTTCCATGAAAGTATGGAACGATTTGAAGAGCGTCCAGGTCAATTTGAATTAATGGATAAGATTCACGCTGCACTAAAGGATAAAAAAGAAATTGTTTGTGAGGCGGAGACTGGGATTGGTAAAACCTTGGGTTACTTACTTCCTGCTACCATTTATGCAATGGAACAACGGAAACCAGTAATCGTTAGTACGTATACAACTCATCTAATTGATCAGTTAATTTTGGAAGAAATACCTAAATTAAATGAGCTCTTAGGTGTTCAAATTCAAGTAGGAAAATTGAAAGGGATGCATCATTATATCGATTTATATCGATTTTGGCAGCATCTTCAATTAGAAGATGAATCTTATGATGAAACTTTTACTATTATGCAAATATTAGTTTGGTTAACACTAACAGAAGAAGGGGATTTGACCGAGTTAAATGTTTCAGGTGGTGGTCAACTTTTTATTGATAAAATAAGAAGAACTGATCGTTTTAATATGGAAGAGTTGAAAGAGGTAGACTTTTATCAGAAAGCTATTCGAAAAAGTGAAAAATGTGATATTTTAGTTACCAATCATGCCATGATATTAGCAGATCAGGAAAGAGAAAATAGGTTATTGGCAAATGGATGTGCAACTATTATTGATGAGGCACATCAATTTATACATGCCAGTATGTCTAGAAAAGAACGCGTTTTTTCTTATACAAATTGGAAGTATGTGCTTGGTCAATTTGGAACATTGGATACGGAACATTTACTTTATAAATTGTCCGATTTGCATATTCCATTAGCTTTACGTGTACGTTTGGAAAAGCAATTTGTTGAAGTAGTAAATACTTTTGATGATACTATTTCTGTTATCGTTCATTCTGCAAGCCAAACAAAAACTCGATATAAAAATACAAAAAAATCTATTCTTCTTGGAGAATTCAACATAGATGAATCCAGTTTGAGAAGAGTAGCAAACTCCATTCAAACTTTTATTTTTTCTGCAAAATCGATTATCCATTCATATTCGGACCAATTAGAATTATATTCATCTATCATATTGAATGAATGGGAATATTGGATTCGAGAGCTTGAAATAAAAGTAAGCGAATGGGATGAAATATTTTTACAGGATGCCACACTTGAAGCAAAGTGGTTGGAAATGGATACAAGAAGCATACCGGGTAGCTTGACTATCATTAAAAGACCATTAAACTATCAGCAAGATATTAAAAGTGCCCTCGATCCGCTAAGAGAGGAAGGGGCGGTTGTATGGACTTCGGGAACACTTTCGGTTCCTACAAATCGCCATTTCATCACATCTCAGTTAGGATTAGATAATAATATTAGCATTTCTACATTTAAAGCTTCTGCTGACTATTATAAAGGAGCAGAATTATTAATTGTTGACGATATGCCAGATATCCAGCAAGTATCTCAAAGTGACTATATTGAATCTATCGCAGAAGCCATTGTTCAAACAGTGCTGGTTACCGAAGGCAGATGCTTTGTCTTGTTCACTTCTCAAGATATGCTTCGAAAAACAGTTGACTTAATACAAGACACAGAATTGTTAGATGATTATATGTTGTTTGCACAAGGTATGTCATCTGGAAGTAGAATGCGTTTATTAAAATCATTTCAGCGTTTTTCTAAATCAGTATTATTTGGCACAAATAGTTTTTGGGAAGGTGTAGACGTTCCGGGAGACGCATTATCTGTAATTATTATGGTGAGACTTCCTTTTTCCTCTCCAGAAGACCCTTTATTTAAAAAGAGAGCAGAATTATTAACGATTAACGGTCAAAACCCATTTACGGCATATTCTTTACCAGAAGCTGTTCTTCGCTTTAGACAAGGTTTTGGTCGATTAATCCGTTCATCATCCGATAAGGGTGTTTTTATCGTGTTAGATAGAAGAATTGAAACAAAGTCCTATGGAATCGATTTTATTCAAGCAATCCCTAATATTCCAGTAAAGAAAGTATCGCTAGAAAATATGGTCTTAGAGCTGGAAAATTGGTATACTAAGGGAGTATGAGTTTTAGAAAGCGGGTAGAAATATGGAAAAAAAAATTGAAGTGCTATCAACCGTTACGGTAAATTATCAGGGTGACTTATATAAAGTGGTTGATGCTTTAAATCGTACATTAAAAGAACAGGATTTAATGTTTGGATTGGCACTTGATAAGCAAGATCAAGAAAAAGCAGTATTTACCATTTACAGGACTTAACTAATGGCATTAAAAAGATGGATCCTGTTTATTGTTATTTTTTTAATCAGTCTAACGGTTGTTCTAAGCTTACTAATTTACTTTCAAGCAAAAAATCCTTTCAAAGCTGCTAGCGAAGATGCTGAATCCTATGTAACGAAACATGAGTTGTTATCAGATATTAATGATTCTTATGTATATAATAGTTCTAATTCATTCCATACAGTTATAGGTACAACTGATAACGGGGAAGAAAAAGCGTTTTTCATTCCTGAAAAAAAGACAGATGAAGCTATAATGGAAGTTAATTTAAAGGATGGAATAACGAAAGAACAAGCGATTGAACTAGCAATGAAAGAGGAAAAAGACAGTAAAATATTACATGCTAAACTTGGAGTAGAAGAAGTAGGTCCAGTTTGGGAAATCACGTTTGTAGATAACGATAATAACCTTGGTTATGTGTATTTGTTATTTAATGACGGAGATTGGTGGAAACGTATTTCAAATTTATAATTTAACTTTTGAATTTTTGGAGGGTAACATGAAAAAAATTATGATTAAAGATATGGAGAACCATGTCGGCGAAACAATAAAATTAGGTGCATGGCTTGCAAATAAACGGTCAAGTGGTAAAATTGCGTTTTTACAACTACGTGATGGTTCTGGTTTTGTTCAAGGAGTAGTAGTGAAAGAGGAAGTTGGAGAAGAAATTTTTCAAGTTGCTAAAGGATTAACACAAGAAACATCAATGTATGTAATAGGTGAAGTAACTAAAGATGATCGTTCTTCTTTTGGTTATGAATTACAGGTAAAACAAATTGATGTGATTCATGCTGCTGTGGATTTCCCAATTACACCTAAGGAACATGGTACGGAATTTTTAATGGACAATCGTCATTTATGGTTACGTTCTAGAAAACAACATGCTATTATGAAAATTCGTAATGAAATTATTCGTGCTACATATGAGTTTTTTAATAATAATGGATTTGTAAAAATGGACCCACCTATTTTAACTGGATCAGCTCCAGAAGGGACGTCCGAATTATTCCATACAAAATATTTTGATGAGGATGCTTATTTATCTCAATCTGGTCAATTGTATATGGAAGCTGCTGCAATGGCACTTGGTAAAGTATTTTCTTTTGGACCTACATTTCGTGCAGAAAAATCTAAAACACGACGTCATTTAATTGAATTTTGGATGATTGAGCCTGAGATGGCTTTTGTAGAATTCGACGAAAACTTAGAAGTGCAAGAACAATATGTTGAATATATAGCACAAGCAGTATTAAAAAATTGTACATTAGAATTAGAACGTTTAGGTCGTGATATATCTAAACTTGAAAATATTAAAGCACCGTTTCCACGTATTTCTTATGATGATGCTATTAAATTTTTACATGAAAAAGAATTTGATGATATCCAATGGGGGGATGATTTTGGTTCTCCTCATGAAACAGCCATTGCAGAAAGCTACGACAAACCTGTTTTTATCACACATTATCCAGTAGGGATCAAACCTTTCTATATGCAACCGCATCCAGACAGAGATGATGTTGTATTATGTGCAGACTTAATTGCTCCTGAAGGTTATGGAGAAATTATTGGTGGATCTGAGCGTATTCACGACTATGATCTTTTAAAACAACGATTAGAAGAGCATGGTTTAGATGAAGCAGCATATGCATGGTATTTAGAGCTTCGTAAACAAGGTTCCGTGCCACATTCAGGTTTTGGACTCGGATTAGAAAGAACAGTAGCATGGTTAAGTGGAGCAGAACATGTACGTGAGTCTATTCCATTCCCACGTTTATTAAACAGATTATATCCATAAGATAAAACAACCGCTATATTTTCTTACTTAAAGGGACAAGGCATCACGGTTGGATCAAAAAGAAAGGGAGACGAGTATGCAAAAGCGAGATCGACTCCGTATTTGGACAGAGCAGGGAAATGTAACCATTTCCCAGCTTTTTTTTAGCTACTACAAGATGATTGATGTGAAAGATGAAGAAGCTATCATTCTTCTTCATTTAATTGCTTATGGTGAGGCTGGAAACCATTTTCCAA
Source organism: Psychrobacillus sp. FJAT-21963 (assembly GCF_001420585.1). Classification (NCBI taxonomy): domain Bacteria; kingdom Bacillati; phylum Bacillota; class Bacilli; order Caryophanales; family Bacillaceae; genus Psychrobacillus; species Psychrobacillus sp. FJAT-21963. The sequence goes on from NZ_LJIY01000002.1 coordinate 302,500, forward strand.
CTCCCCAAAATCTAGTGGACAAGACGTATTTTGATGAAAATAAAGTAGTAAGTATTTTACAACGACTTTTGCAAAAAGGTTTTGTTCAAATTGAACAGCAAATTGATGAACAAGGTGTTCGTAATGAATATTATGATTTTCAGTGTCTCTGGAACTTACTTTTGGATTATGCAGAGCACGAACAGAACAAGGAAGAAGATCAACAAGTGAAAGTGGAGGAAGGCAATATTTATAAGTTATTCGAGCAAGAATTTGGCAGACTGTTATCACCCATGGAATATGAAACAATAGGCATGTGGTTTGACCAGGATCAACATTCTCCTTCACTTATTCGTTTAGCACTTAAAGAGGCAGTACTTGCCCAAAAGCTTAGCTTACGCTATATAGATCGTATTTTATTTGAATGGAAAAAGAAAAATATTAAGACAGTAGAAGCTGCAGAAAAAGAGTCGTCTAATTTCAGACAACAAATACCTGTTCCAAAACAAGTTGAACAAATTTCTAGTTCTACAAAAGTATCTTTTTATAATTGGTTAGAAGAAAGAGAGTAGGAGGGGGAAAATTGCTTACGAAAGCACAATGGCATTATTGCCTAGACGAGATGGAGCGAATGTTCCCTGATGCTCATTGTGAGCTCGTTCATGAAAATCCATTTGAACTCCTTGTTGCTACATTATTGTCTGCACAATGTACGGATGTTTTAGTAAATAAAGTGACAAAAACTTTATTTCAAAAATATAAAAAGCCTGAAGATTATTTAATGGTTTCTATTGAAGAACTTCAATCAGATATTCGATCAATTGGTCTATATCGTAATAAGGCGAAAAATATACAAGCATTAAGTAAACAATTGATAGAATTATACGGTGGCGAAGTCCCTGCTAATAGAGACCTATTGACTACTTTTCCGGGTGTAGGTCGCAAAACCGCAAATGTTGTTGTTTCAGTAGCCTTTGACATTCCAGCAATTGCGGTGGATACACATGTAGAACGTGTAACAAAACGCTTAGGTTTATGTAGATGGAAAGATACTGTCTTGCAAGTAGAAGAGACATTAATGAAGAAAACTCCGATGGAGCTATGGTCAAAAGCACATCATCAACTAATATTCTTTGGGCGCTATCATTGTAAAGCACAAAATCCAAATTGCCCAGAATGCCCCTTATTGGCAGTTTGTCGAGAAGGGAAAAAGAGGATGAGTAAAATTGTCTAAAGATAATTCTTTCGATTTTCGGAGTAAATTTGAAGAATGGGACCTGTTAAAAGATAGTTTGGTCCAGCTTTTTAAAGAAAATGATGATTCAAGAAAAATCATCATGGAGCATGGGATACAGCTATTGAAAGATATTATTAAGGTTGCTGATGGAGTAAATTTAATCAATTTTACCGAACGCTTTGAATTTATTCAAAAGAATAGTTCAAATTATACTGCGTATCGTCAACTTGATGAGTTGTTTAAAGAAGCGAAAAAGAAAATTGCAGTGAAAAGAATCATGAATGATAAATAGTAGAAGATGACATATTGGGAAGTTTTTAATATTTACAAATAAAAAACGAGTTATCCATCTAGGATAACTCGTTTTTTTGTTTTATGGAGTTGTACTGGAATCCTCTCCAGATGTGGTACCATCAGGATTCGTTTCTTCCTGACCATCATCAGGTGTTGTATTTGTACCGTCATCTCCAGTATTAGTTCCATCCTCACCATTAGAATTTCCATCGCCAGTGCCAGTGCCGTTGCCCTGGCCATTACCCTGGCCATTACCATTTCCATTATTGTTACCATTGCCGTTACCATTCTCATTACCTTCATTTTCATCAATATCGTCTGAAGGGTTATCTTCTGGATTTACTTCTTCTACGGCATCGAGTGTCAGAGAGATAGAAGCTGGTTCACTTCGAATTTCATCTGAAACTGCAGTAACCGAAAATACATAAGTACTACCAGGTATCAAACTTTGAACGATTAATCCCTGTTGATTTGTTGTTTGTAGAACTTCACTTGGTCCATTATCGATAGCAACGGAAACTTCAAATTGTACATCTGTTTCCATTTCTTCTGGTTTTTTGAAATCCCATGATAATGTTGCAGTTGAAGTTATCTCATCATAATCCACGGATAAATTAGAAGGAGCATCTAACTCAAGTTGCTTATATTCTTCCGATACAGTAGTAGGTTCAGTTCCTTTAACAAACAGTTCGGTGGATTTTAAATTGTCAGGTGTATAATCGCTTGCTAATTGTAACGGATCAGTTCCCACCTCGATTGTCGCTTCTACTACTGAACTTGGTTTCTTGAAGCGCTCTGTATTTGTTCCATCTGAAATATTAGCCATTACTTCTTTAAAAATATGCTGTGGCAAATAACGCTCCTCGTTTGTAGTCATTGGAGTTTTTAATTCAGGATAACCAGACCAAACAGCAATAGAGTAATTTGTAGTATATCCAGCAAACCACACATCAGGAAATGCGCTATCCGGTAAATTCCATTCCTTCATTTGATTTGCGTCATAGTTGGATGTACCAGATTTTCCAGCGATATCTAATCCACTCACTGCTGCACGTTTACCAGTACCTATCGTCATCACATCTCTTAGGATATCTGTCACTATATAAGCTGTAGAATCCTTCATGACAGGTTTAGATTCAGGACGATAATTTTTTTCTGTTTTGCCATCTCGGTAAACAATTTTATTTATCGCATATGGTTCAGTATGCATACCGCTATTTCCAAATGCTGCGTATGCTCCAGCCATTTGAATAGGGGACATGGCTTTAGATGTACCACCAATCGCACTACTTTCAGTTACGTCTCCTAAATCTATTCCGAAACGATTAATAAACTCTTTCGCATTTTTTGTGCCAACCTCTTGTAGTGTTTTAACAGCAGGTACATTTCGAGAATTATAAAGTGCTTCGCGCATTGTCATTTCACCTTTATATTTCCCATCAAAGTTTCGAACAACTTGATCCGTACCAGTGTATTTGATTTTTTCATCAACGATTGTCTGACCAGTTGACCAATTTAAATACTCTACTGCTGGACCATAGTCGATTAAAGGTTTGATAGTAGAACCGGGAGAGCGAACATTCATATCTTGTGCAAAGTTAAATCCTCGTTCTGCTCCATAATTTCTACCACCACCAACTGCAGCGATTGCACCTGTCTTTGTATCAATAACTGCAATAGCTGATTGGATTTTTTCTGAAGGGAACATATCAGAGTTAAGCGTAGATTCTACAGTCTGTTGTGCTTCAGGTTGTAAAGTTGTATGAATAGTAATACCTTCGGAGATTGCATCCCCATCACCATTTTTTTCTAATTCATCCAATACAATATCAATAAACGCATCATATTTAGAATCTTGTCTTGCTACACGTTGCTCTTCAGGTAATAAACCTTCCTCTATAGGTACTGCTTGTGCTGTTTTCATTTCTTCTTCTGTAATTTTGCCATGTAAATTCATTAAATGAAGTACAATGTTTCGTCTTTTTTCAGCAAGCTCAGGATTTTTGAATGGATTATAATTATTCGGACTTTGTGGCATTCCTGCAAGTACTGCGTATTGATCTAAAGTTAAGTCCTTTAATTCCTTACCATAGAAATATTTGGATGCTGTTCCAAATCCATATATTCTTCCAGACATTAAAATTTTATTAAAGTACATTTCAAATATCTCTTCTTTTTCATACTTGCGTTCTAGTTGAATAGCAAGATAGGCCTCTTGTGCTTTTCGTTTTAATGTTTTTTCATTTGTTAAAAACGAGTTTTTAATCACTTGTTGTGTTAAAGTACTGGCACCTTGAGAACCAAAACCGCTTGTGAAGTTTGCTAAAACCGCTTTCCCTAAACGTAGGAAATCGACTCCCATATGATCATAAAACCGAACATCTTCCGTCGCTAAAATAGCATCTTCCATTTGTTGGGGTATTTGATCGTAGGGAACATGTTCTCTACTTTCCGAACCAACTGTAGCAAATACTTCTCCGTTTGCATCTAAAAGTTTTGGACTAATAGGATCTTTTAAAGATTTTTCGTCTAATTCTGGAGCAGTGCTTGCGTAATAAGCGAATAGGGATCCTCCTGCTATAAGTCCTACAATACCTAAAGCTAGTACAGTAACAAAAATACGTTTTATCCATAGTTTTATAGGTTTCTTCGGTTGTTTTTTTTGTTGTAATTCTTTTCTTCTTTGTTCACGAGTTCTTTTTTGCTCACTCATAAACGTCTCCTCACTTTCACTTTATACGTTCAAGTTATCAACTATTTTTAAATAATCAATCCTTGGTGCATATTTGGGAATAATCTCTATTGCATGCTCTTCAAATTCACTAAAAGCAATAGATTTTCTTCCACCTGTTTGCATTCTTTCCCAAAAAAGCTCTAATTGTTCAAAAGGCAAATAAAAATACCGATCAAATGCCGAGAAACGTACAAGTAAAAAACATACGCCATTTTGTTTAGTTACTTTTCTCATATGATTTACTTGATGTTCGTGTACATTTTTCAAGGGAAACGCTGTTCTATTTTCCGTTTCTTTTGCTTCAAAGTCAATATATTTACCTTGGTACACACCGTTAAAGTCTGTAGTAGAAGGTGTTCGATAATACGCTTCTCTAATCACTGCACTACTTCGACTAGGATATTCTACTTTAACGACCTGAATAGGGATTGGTTTTTTATATATGACAGCTAGACCACTTAAAAGGTAGTATTCGTTTGCATCATTTAACTCATCCTCTAACGTCTTACCCCTATTACTAAAAGAATAATCCTTTTTCTTAATTTTTAACGGTTCTTTTTTGGGAGTATACACTCTTCCATTTGGATAATGAATAGCCAAGCAGATCACCTCTTTATGCTATTAGTTTATCACAAGTTACTTAGACGAATACTATTCATATTTAGTTTCATTTCTGTTACAGCGAGTTTACTTTGTCGAGTGCACACTAGTTTTGTCTGTTGTAAAGAACGTTTGTCGAGAGGGAAGGTATTTATAGAAAAACAAGGAACATACTCTAAAAAGGAGGAATTATTATGAATAAAATTGAACGATTAATTGACCAACTTGAGTTACTTGAGTATTTACTCGAAAGTCGACTACACGATGAACAAGATAAATTCGAGGAAAACTTTAGTCAGTCCTCTTTTCATTTGCTAGCGAAAATTGAAAAAATGGAAAAAAAATTATAAAGAATATACGTTCGCCTAGAACTAGTAAAAAGTTTTGTTATTTGATAAACTATTACTAGAATGTGAGGGATAACTTTGTCACTATTAAATCTTAGTAAACATTTATTGAAAGAATGTGATGATTGTATCGTCCGTTTTGAAACTTATCGTAAAGAAGATAAAGATCCTGATTTTTTTCAAGATGTAAAACCACATGCATATCAAATAGATGAGCTTTTGCAAGAATGGGAACAACTAGTCCGAAAATGGATTCAAGAAAAGAGACCTAAGTATGTCCATCCTAGTCAGGTTGACTCTTTACTTGAGTCCATGAAGCAATTTATTGTGCAATCGTACTATAAAGGTACGAGTAAAAAAAGGTTTCTAAAGTCAATTCATTCATCAAAATATACATTGGAAACAATTATTCAAGCTATCAAGGAAGTGGGGGATGAACATGCATAAACGAAAGAGCGTTCAACAATTACTAGATGATTGGAAGTTAGATGGAAATAGAAATTCACGCATAGTGCATGTTCATACAACTGAAGAGAAACAAGCAAAATATGCACCATTTCCCGATCAAATGCATCCTTCTTTACAAAAAGCATTAGTCAGTCGTGGAGTAAATCAATTGTATATTCATCAAAGACAAGCTTTTGATACTGCGATGTCTGGTAAGTCATATACTACAATCACTCCTACTGCCTCAGGAAAATCACTTTGCTATCACCTACCAGTTCTTCAGTCGATATTAGACGATCCAACCTCGCGAGCCATTTACTTGTTTCCGACAAAAGCATTAGCCCAGGACCAAAAAAGCGATTTAAACGCACTAATTCAAGAGAGTGAAGAGGAAATTTTAAGTTATACATATGATGGAGACACAGAACCTGGTATAAGACAGAAAATTAGAAAGTCAGGTCATATAGTATTAACAAATCCTGATATGCTTCATTCTGGAATTCTCCCACATCACACTAAATGGGTATCTCTTTTCGAGAACTTAAAATTTATAGTTATAGATGAAATCCATACATATAAGGGTGTTTTCGGTAGTCATGTTGCACATGTTATACGAAGGTTAAAGAGAATTTGTGCGTTTTATGGAAGTCATCCGCAGTTTATTTGTACATCTGCTACGATTAAAAATCCAAAAGAGCTTGCGGAATCTTTAACAAATGCTTCGCATACATTAATCGATGAAAATGGTGCCCCTGCAGGTAAGAAACATTTTGTGTTTTACAATCCACCAATTATTCATCCAGTATTTAATGTGAGAAGAAGTGCAATATTAGAAGTTAGAGATTTAGCACAGGAATTATATGTGAATGGGATTCAAACAATTGTTTTTGCAAAAAGTAGAGTTCGAGTCGAAATGCTCGTAACTTATTTACAAGGGCTAGTTAGCAAAAAAATAAATGACCAAACAATTCGCGGTTATAGAGGAGGTTATTTACCTTCTGAAAGAAGAACAATTGAAAAAGGCTTAAGAGACGGATTAATTAGAACTGTAGTAAGCACTAATGCATTAGAGTTAGGGGTAGATATTGGTCAATTACAAGCATGTATAATGACAGGATACCCTGGCAATATCGCAAGTGCATGGCAACAGGCAGGAAGAGCAGGAAGAAGGCAGGATGAGGCTCTAATTATATACGTTGCTCAATCCACTGCACTTGATCAATACGTGGTGAACCATCCTTCTTACTTTTTAGGTCAATCTCCAGAAGAAGTACGTATTCATCCTGATAACATGATAATTTTAATGGATCATTTGAAATGTGCAGCATTTGAGTTGCCATTTTCAACGATGGATTCATACGGCGAATTTTCAATTCAAGAGTTACTTGAATTTTTGGAGGAGGAAGGCGTTTTATTAAAAACAGCTGAGAAATGGCATTGGATGTCTGAAAGTTTTCCAGCGAGCAATGTAAGTTTACGTTCTGCTTCTCAAGAAAATGTTATTATTATTGACCAATCTATACCAACAAAAACGAGAGTGATTGGTGAAATGGATCAATATAGTGCGATGACTTTACTGCATGAGGAAGCGATATATTTACATCAAGGAACTCAATTTCAAGTAGAAATACTGGACTGGGAAGAGAAAAAAGCATTTGTCAGAGAGGTAGACGTTGATTATTTCACAGATGCTAACATTGCGGTAGAGTTAAAAGTATTGAGTGAGGATAAGGAAAAAGAAGCCAATGTTGGAACACTGTTATTTGGCGACATCATTGTATTAGCGCAACCAACTATCTTTAAAAAAATTAAGTTTGATACTCACGACAACATTGGATCCGGTAAGATTCACTTACCTCCAATAGAATTGCATACTTCCTCTACATGGTTTAGCTTTGAAAAACCAGATGATTGGACGGATACTCTACTATCAGATGCAATGACTGGAGCAGCTTATGCGCTTCATGCATTTATTCCATTATTCATTCATTGTGATTCTAAAGATATTCATGTCGTACCACAAGTGAAATCAACTAATATGGAAAAACCAACTTTTTATATTTATGATAGTTATCCAGGTGGTATCGGATTATCAGAAAGGATGTTTGATTTATGGAATGAATTAGTTCCTAAAGTAACAGAGCAAGTAGCAAGCTGTTCTTGTAGTAATGGTTGTCCTGCTTGTATCGGAGCCCAAGATGCTGAATTGAATTTGAAAAAAGAAGTATTAAGACTATTCCATTTTTTGCAGGTAAAAGAAAATGTCCTATGAAAAAAAGTTATTACAAATGAAAGGGCTCGTAAAAAAGAATTCGAGCGAACAAATTAAAAAGGAAGTTTCTACTTATCAGCTTCCTTTTTATACAGAGAAATGGATTCAGCACGGACTTAAACTAATTCAGAACGAACATGGTTTTTTATTTGTAAAAGAATCTTTCTACTCAAATGAGCATATACATGGAAACATTGCATTGAGTAAATTAAATCAAGCGATCAAATTTATGCAGAATAACTATCCAGAACATCCATTAACACTTTCTTCAAATAATAGCTTTTCCTTTTATGATACAGAAACAACTGGTTTGAAGGGGACAGGAGTACTTATATTTCTTAATGGAATATTAACGAAAACGAATGATGGTTTTTTATTGAAACAATTTGTACTTGCAGATCCAAGTCAAGAAACCGCATTTTTATATGCTTCGGATTTCTGGAAAGACACACAAACAATTATTACTTATAACGGAAAAAGCTTTGATTTGCCACAACTAATTACAAGATGGACAATGAATAGAAATTTTCTTCCAAAATTAAAACAGCATGATCATATTGACTTGATGCATACTTCCAAACGAATATGGAAAGGTGATTTAGAAAGATTTAAACTAAAGCAAATCGAAGAACAAAAGTTAGGTTTTAATAGAAACGGAGATATTCCAGGTCATCTTGCTCCCATTATTTATTTTGACGCGGTAAAGACAGGTAGTCCAGTTAATTTGATGAAAGTTTTAAAACATAATGAATGGGATATTTTATCTTTGGTAACGCTATATATAATTACAGTGGATTTAATGACCAAAAAAGATGAGGTAGCTGAATCTTCTGTGACGTATACAAATATCGGAAAATGGTTTCAGGATTTGAAAACAAACGAAGTTAGCTTTGACTGGTTTAAATTTGTCGTGGATCATTTCCCAAAAGAGGAAGCTTGCATTGCCTATATGTTCTTAGGCTTACATTTGAAACGCAAAAAGCTTTTTATCGAGAGTATCCAAGCTTTTGAGGAATCTTTAAAGGAAATAAGCGGGAAATATCGTTTAAAAGTTTATATAGAATTAGCTAAATTGTATGAGCATCAACAAAGAGATTTTGAGTCAGCGCTAAAAATGACCTTAAAAAGCGCGGCATATATGGATTCTTTAAGCGATAGTATTTCCACACAAACAAAGTTACGTATCGAAAAAGAACTAGTTAAAAGAAGAGAAAGAATAAGCCGGAAAATAATTATTTCCCGGGCAAGCGCACAACATAACAAAAAGCGCGTACAAATGCCTTAAATTACTCCATTATTCGACATCATTATGCTATAATACGTTTAGCGAAATGTAGATGGAAGGAAGATGTACTATGGAATTGAAGTTTAAACCATCAGATATATTAGAAAAAGAATTTAAAACAGGCTTAAGAGGGTACAACCAAGAGGAAGTTGACGTATTCTTAGATGATATTATTCAAGATTACGAGGCTTTTGAAAAGAAAATTTCCCAACTTCAATTAGAAAATAAGCAATTAAGAGAAGAATTGGCAGAGGCTCCGAAAAGAACTCAGCAAGCACCACCACCACCACCTACTGGTGCAACGAATTTTGATATTTTGAAACGACTTTCACATTTAGAGAAACATGTATTTGGAAGTAAATTATACGAATAATTATATTAATTTCAATGCGTTGAAATGTCGACAAGTTTCGTGTATACTATGAATACCACTTATATATTCGGGCAATCGCTGCAATGCTAGACATTGTAGAGGAAAGTCCATGCTCACACAATTCTGAGATGAATGTAGTGTTCGTGCTTAGTGAAAAAATAAACTAAGGCAGCTATTTTTAGCTGACGGCGGGATGAAGGCCTAAGTCCTTTTTAGGATATGGCTGACAATCTCTGAAAGTGCCACAGTGACGTAGCTGTATAGGAAACTATACAGGTGGAACGAGGTAAACCCCACGAGTGAGAAACCCAAATTATGGTAGGGGCATCTTCTTGAAGGAAATGAACGGATAGAAGAACAGAAGTTATTCTGTAGATAGATGATTGCCATCTACACAGTACGAGGTAAAGCACCGTTTGAGTACCGTAGAGACAAAACATGGCTTATTGAGTGTATGAGTGGCTAAATAATAATATAAACAAGCTCTCCATTCGAGGAGAGCTTTTCTTATCTTACATAACCTTTTTCATAAAATTATGGAGTAAAAATTTTTGATTATTACTTTGTAGCGTAAACAAAGGCAGGTATTTGATTGTGAAGAAAAAACAACAACCTGAACAATTTTATTTATACCCAAATAAATTAGTAGAGGAAGTATTTCATTCTACAACTGAAGGTATAATGATTACCGATGGACAAATGCACATTTCTCTTGTAAATGCTGCTTTTGAATTGGTTACAGGGTATTCGATGGATGATGTTCGAGGTAAAAATCCTCGTATTTTACAATCTGGTATGCAAGATGCTTCGTTCTATAAAAATATGTGGAATGAACTTAATACGAAAGGTGTTTGGCGGGGGGAAATCTGGAATAAAAGAAAAAGTGGTGAAATTTATCCAGAACTATTATCAATTGCAAGTATAGTGAATAGCGCTGGAGAGGTTACCAATTATTTTGGAGTTTTTTCAGATATATCTCGTAAAAAAGTAATAGAAAGAGAGTTAGAAGAGTTGACCCTTACGGATCAATTAACGAATTTAGCTAATAGATCGACGTTTAAAGAATCATTAAATGAATTAATTAGTTTTCCTCAATCACCTAAACATAAACATGCATTACTTTTTATTGATTTAGATCGTTTTAAACATATCAATGAGACAGTAGGAAATGATGTTGGAGATTTAATATTAACAGAAGTTGCCAATCGTATTAAATTAATCGTAAAAGAGAAAAATATATTTGCTCGATATGGTGGAGATGAGTTTTTACTGACTTTAAATGATATTCACCATCAAAAAGAAGCAGCTTATCAGGCTAAAGAAATTATTAAATCTTTAAACAAACCCTTTTATATCGATGGAAACGAAATATATATCACTTCAAGTATAGGAATTAGTATTTTTCCGCAAGATGGTATAGATGCAGAAAAACTTATTCATAAAGCGGATAAAGCAATGTATTTTGCTAAACAGAATGGACGAAATCAATATGCTTTCTATTTCGAGGAGTTAAAAAAAGATTCTAAACGGTTACTTCTTTTAGAAGCAGAACTTAGAAAAGCCATTCAAACAAAAGAATTCCATATTTATTATCAACCTAAAATATCAGTTGGTAACCAAGAAATTATAGGTGTTGAAGCACTTGTTAGATGGGAAAATGATAAGTTAGGCAACGTTTCACCAGGAGAATTTATTCCTTTCGCAGAGGATACTGGTTTAATTATTCCATTAAGTGAATTGATACTGGAAAAAGTATGCCTAGATATAATGGATTGGAGAAGTAAAGGGATTCTCCACTTGCCAATTTCAATTAATATTGCATCATTACATTTCCAACAAGATGATTTTATGGAAAGAATAAATGCAATTCTTGTGCAATATAATTGTAGTCCAAGCCAATTAGAATTAGAGTTGACAGAACGGACGGTTATGAAAGACGCGAAAGATATAGTCAACAAATTAATCAAACTAAAAAATATGGGCTTCAAAATTTCTATTGATGACTTTGGAACAGGTTATTCTTCTTTAAGTTATCTAAATCGTTTTCCACTAAATTTTTTGAAGATAGACAGTAGTTTTGTTCAACAAATTACCTCTTTAAAAGATAAACAAGCCATCGTAGATTGTATTATAATGATGGCCCACCGTTTACATATAAAAGTAGTAGCTGAAGGTGTAGAAACGAAAGATCAAGTTAAGCTTTTAAAGGAAATGGATTGTGATATCATCCAAGGATATTATTATAGCAGGCCAATTCCAAGCTCAGAGCTTTTGGATTTCATCGAATTATGGGAAATTCATAAGCAAGAAAGGAATGTATAATGACAAAATTTAAATTAGTAGCAACATCCGCAATGGGGTTAGAATCGATTGTAGCAGATGAAGTAAAGGCACTAGGTTATGAAACAACTACTGAAAATGGAAAAATTTATTTCGAAGGTGATGAAAGAGCAATCGCCAAAGCAAATATTTGGTTGCGTGTTGCAGATCGTGTGAAAATTGTAGTCGCACAATTTCCAGCTAAAACATTTGACGAGCTTTTTGAAAAAACAAAAGCAATTCAATGGGAAAAGTTTTTAACAGTAGATGCTGCATTTCCTGTACAAGGAAAATCAGTTAAGTCTACTCTCTTTAGTGTTCCAGACTGTCAAGCTATTGTAAAAAAAGCAATTGTAGAGCGTCTTAAGCTAGCGTATAAGCGCATAGGATTTCTAGATGAATCAGGAGCAACATATAAAATTGAAATTAGTATTTTAAAAGATATAGCAACGATCACAATTGATACTAGTGGTGTTGGTCTGCATAAACGCGGTTATCGTCAAGAACAAGGAGAAGCTCCATTAAAAGAAACTCTTGCTGCTGCACTAGTGAAAATTTCTAAATGGAATCCAGATCGCCCATTTGTTGATCCGTTTTGTGGTTCTGGAACAATTCCGATTGAAGCTGCTATGATTGGACAAAATATAGCTCCAGGCTTTAATCGTGATTTCCATAGTGAATCGTGGTCGTGGATTTCTAAAACTATATGGGATGATGTACGAAATGAAGCGGAAGATCTTGCGAGATATGATCAAGAGCTTCAAATTATAGGTTCTGATATCGATCATAAAATGATTCAAGTAGCGGAACAGAATTCTTTTGAGTCTGGTTTTGGAGACATTATAACATTTAAACAAATGCAAGCTAGTGACTTTTCCACTACGGTTACAGACGGCGTTATGATTGGTAACCCTCCGTACGGGGAGAGAATTGGAGAAGTTGAAGTAATTGAGAAAGCAATTAGCGATTTAGGATATTTAATGGAAAAGTATCCTACCTGGTCTGTTTATATGCTTTCATCCATGGAAAACTTTGAACAATTGTATGGTAAACGTGCAACAAAAAAACGTAAATTATTTAACGGATTTATTCGAACAGATTATTACCAATTTTGGGGTAAACGTTCTTAAGTAGAGGATTATTTGTGTAGATTAAAAATTAGTTTGACGGAAGGGAGGAACTCCTTTCCGTTCTTATTTTATTTTGGAGGAGTTCATATATGAAAAAAGCTTTACCATTTCAATTATCCAAGGACCGCTCTTTCTTCGAATCATTAGGTGATTGGATGGGAGATGTATTATACGATGAATTACCAGAAAAAGGTTTTGAGTGCCGTGATGAACAAATATTTATGGCTTATCAAATTGAAAAAGCTCTAAAAGAAAAAAATGTGCTATTTGCCGAGGCGGGAGTAGGTACAGGGAAGACTATTGCTTATTTGTTACCTGCAATTTCTTATGCAAGATATACGGGAAAACCTGCTTTAATCGCATGTGCAGATGAAACGTTAATTGAACAATTAGTTAAAGAAGCAGGCGATATTTTTAAACTGCAAAATTATTTAGATATTAAGATTGATGTACGTCTAGCAAAATCAAGAAATCAATATCTTTGTTTAAAACGATTAGAGGATGCTCAAAAAGATTTAGATAATGATTATTTCATAGAGGAAATAGAGGATCTAATTCCGGATTTTGTTTATGGTCATTCCTCTCTTCAGAAAATATTTCCCTATGGAGAAAGAAGCCAATTTTCTGGGGTAAGTGATGAAGATTGGCAAAAAGTAAATTTTCATCCGACTCAGCAGTGTATGGTTTGTGATTTGCGTAATCGTTGTGGTCAAACTATTCATCGTCAAAATTATAGAGAATCGGCAGATTTGCTTATATGTTCTCATGAATTTTTAATGGAACATATTTGGACAAAAGAATCGAGAGTTCGTGAGGGACAGCTTCCTTTATTGCCAGAAGTATCAATGATTGTATTGGATGAGGGACATCTATTAGAATTTGCTGCACAAAAAGCGCTTACGTATGAAATACAGAGTGAGACATTAGTTCGTTTATTAGAAAGAATCATGGTAGATGGAATTAGAGAGAAAACATTATATTTAATGGAGCAACTACAAGAAACTCATGATGAGATTTTTGGTTTAATTCGAAAAAATAGCATCGCCAGAGATTCAGACCGAATGACGATCAATAAATCAGATTTACTTATTCAAACATGCAAGAAAGCTATTAGTTTAACGGATGATCTACTCGAAGAATTCGTCTTTGAGTCAGAGTTATTTACAATCCCTGAATACGAGCTGCGTATGGTGGAAGAATTTTTAGAGCAGTATGTTTATTCTTTACGTTTGTTCACGGAAAAAGGGGATGGAGTAGAGTGGCTTGAAATTATTGATGGCCATGAAACGTTGATTATTATGCCGCGTTTAGTAACAGATATTTTAAATGAAAAACTGTTTACTTCTAAAATGCCAATCGTATTTTCTTCCGCCACACTTTCTATTGAAAAAGATTTTACGTATATAGCGGATTCACTAGGTGTTGAAAAATACCAATCGTTCTCAGTAGCTTCCCCATTTGACTATGATGAAGTGATGAAAATCAATGTAACAAAACTACAACAAGAAGACAAAGCTAAACATGTGGCTAAATTATTGGAAGATAAGCAACAAACATTAATTTTATTTAAATCAAAAGCAGCAATGGACCAATTTCGAAATTCTATCCCTTTAACTAAAGATATTGTTTTTGAAGGGGAGAGAGAGCTTTCCACAATAGTGAAGGAGTTTCAAGAAGGTAACTTCTCAACATTATGCTCTTACCACTTATGGGAAGGTCTTGATTTACCTGAAAAAGCTTTAACAAGAGTTATTATTGTAGATTTGCCGTTCCCACCAGCAGATCCTTTGTTTGACGCAAAACGTAATTTTTCAAACGAACCATTTGAAGAAGTTGATTTACCATTTATGCTACTAAGATTGCAACAAGGCATCGGAAGACTTATTAGAACATCTAACGATTACGGAGAAATTCATATTCTACTTAACCCAGAAGAAGCAAATTTACAAAGTCGATTTGTTAAAATCTTGCCAACATCTATTCATCAATAATAGTCATATGGTACGATAATGTGGAGTTGGAAAAAAGGGGGAATTTATTTTGACGTTAGAACAACAATTTTTAGACTATGTAAAAAAGATTGGTGCGTACAATGAAGCATTAGGTGTATTATATTGGGACATGCGCACAGGGGCACCGAAAAAAGGAATAGACCAGCGTTCTGAAGTTGTAGGTGTACTTGCAACAGATGTATTTAATCTTTCCACATCAGACGAGTTGAAGAAATTATTAGATGAACTAGAACCTACAATTTCTTCAGCAAATATTGTAACGAAGCGTGTGTTTGAAGAAGTGAAAAAAGAATATGATTTGAGTAAAAAAATACCTGCAGATGAATATAAAAAATTTGTTATACTTCAATCTAAATCCGAATCTGTTTGGGAAGAAGCAAAGTCCAAAAACGATTGGGCGATGTTCATGCCATATTTGACAGAAATGGTGGACACTTTAAAGAGATTTGTGACTTATTGGGGAGTAAAAGACAATAATCCATATAATGTATTGTTGGATCAATACGAGCCTGGAATGACTACGGAAATACTAGATAAAGTATTTGGAGATTTAAGAAATCGTATTGTGCCTTTATTAAAGAAAATTTCAGAATCTCCAAATCAACCGAAAACAGATTTCTTATATATGCATTTCGATAAAAAGCAGCAGGAGTCATTTAGTTTAGATGTATTAAAACAACTTGGTTATGATTTTGAAGCGGGGAGACTAGATGAAACAGTTCATCCATTTGCAACCGGATTAAATCGTGGAGATGTCCGAATTACAACGAAATACGATGAATCAGATTTCCGTTCTGCTGTATTTGGTACTATTCATGAGTGTGGTCATGCCATTTATGAGCAAAATGTTGGGGAAGAATTAACGGGGACACCTCTAGCAGGTGGTGCATCCATGGGAATTCATGAATCACAGTCTCTATTTTATGAAAACTTTGTTGGCAGAAACCCGAAGTTTTGGGAACAAAACTATGAAAAGTTACAAAGCTATTCTCCAGAGCAATTCGGAAATGTATCGATGGAGGAATTTTTGCGTGCAATAAATGAAGTCAAGCCCTCCCTTATTCGTATTGAAGCAGATGAACTAACGTATGCACTTCATATAATGATTCGTTACGAAATCGAGAAAGGTCTATTTAATGGAGATTTAAAGGTTGAAGAACTTCCTGAAATCTGGAACGCGAAATATGATGAATATTTAGGAGTACGACCTTCTACTAATGCAGAAGGAATACTGCAAGACGTTCATTGGGCGGGAGCAAGCTTCGGATATTTCCCTTCCTATGCTTTAGGTTATATGTATGCTTCACAGTTTAAGGCGGCTATGTTAAAGGATATCCCGAATTTTGACGAACTATTTGAACAAGGGGATTTATCTCCTATCAAATCTTGGCTCACCCAAAATGTCCATCAGTACGGTGCACTTAAAAAACCGTTGGAAATACTAAAAGATGCAACAGGTGAAGGGCTTAATGGTAATTACTTGGCAGATTATTTAGAAGAGAAATATACTAAAATTTATCAATTATAAAATACTGCTACTTTTTACAAGATTGTAGACAAACTTAAAAACGAGTTGTCTATAGTTTTTTCATCCGCTTCAGTAAAATACATTTAACTTTCTAGGTATCCAATTGTCACTCTGACAGTTTTGGATACTTTTTTTATTGTTCAGTCATAATAAAAGCAACTTAAGTAAATAGTCATGTTACAAAAATCATACTTTTTCATTAGAAGGAATTTTCAGAAAACATATTGTTTTATAAAATTCCTTATGTTAAACTAATTTTGTAAATGGAACGGTATTCCGAATAATGGAATGATGTTTATTTTTTGAATTTAATGTAAGCGTATTCAGAAGAGAATTTGAAAGGGGTAATGGTAATGGTTTATTGGAAGAACGAGAGGGATGTTGAGATTTATTCACCACCTGGACATGAAGGAACATACAACCGTCGTCTAGTAGGACCGGCTGAGGGTATTGAGAATTTGGAGGTCATTATTGGAGAGATGGAACCAGGCGGGTTAGCAGATCCACATTTCCATAAGGATATGGAGCAAATCATGTACATATTGGAAGGTAAGATGCATATTGTCATCAATGAAAAGGAGGGAGTCCTGTCTAAAGGAGATGTAATTTGGATTCCTAAAATGGCGATGCATGAAGTGAAAAATATAGGAGAAAGTCTTTTGCGTTTTGTCCTCATGTATTCCCCTCAAAAAGTGAAGGGATGAAATAATAACTGAAGGGAATGGGTGCAATGAAAGAAATGAAAAAAGTAGTAGCTTTGCTAAGTCTTTCTATTTTAATACTCGTCTCAGGATGTGGAAATACAGTTCAGGGCAATGAAAGAGACGGGGTTATTAAGCTGAAGATAGCGGATTCACTTCCTACTACAAATTATCTTTCGTCAGAAGGTACTTTGTTCTTCATGAATCGTGTAGAGGAATTAACAGACGGTAAAGTAGAATTCGAACATTATCCTGCCGAACAGATTGGAAAAGCGAGCAGTTATCTTGATTTGACATTGTCTAAAACAGTGGACATCGGATATACATCCTATTCTACTGAGCGTCTACCCTTGACAGAAGTTGCAACTCTGCCAGGTGCTTATAGTTCGTCCCAAGAGGGTTCCGAAATCTTTTGGAAGCTAATGAAAGACTATTTAACGGAAGAAGAGTATTTGAAACATGATGTACGTCCAATCTTTGCAGTTGCTTTACCTCAATATCAGTACGTGACAGCAGAAAAGCCAATTAAAAGTATTGAAGATATCAAAGGTACAAAGGCACGTGTAACAGGGACAATGGAGTTCGGTTTTGACGAACTTGGCGCTTCCCCGATTTTCATGCCAGCTACGGAAGCTTATACAGCAATGGAGCGAGGTACTGTCGATGGGGTCACATTTCCATTCACAAGTTTTGCCGCCTATCAAATTGAGGCAATTGCTAAGTACACAACTAAAGGTGCCAATCTAGGTAGTTTTGCTGTAGTTTATTCCATTAATGATGAAGTCTATCAATCTTTACCTCAAGGAGTGAAGGAAGCGATATCCCAAGCGGGGGACGAAACTGTCGCACACTTATCGAAATTCCTGGATGAGAAAAACGAGGAATTGGCAGAACAATATGCCGAAGAAATGGAAGTATACGAGTTAAGTGAAGCAGAATCCGCCCAGTGGGATAAGGTTCTTGAACCTTCATGGGACCGTTGGGCACAAGATTTGGAAAGCCGTGGTTTCAATGCTAAAGAAACAATCAAAAAGTATCGTGAAATACAAGCTAGTTTAAATAAATAAAAGGCGTTCTTGTAACGAGAGCGCTGTCCCTATGGAGGTGGAAGTATGGACTTCATTGAAAAATGGTTTGACAAGTTAGAATTTCTTTCATTGAGGTTTTCACAAGTAGCTGTTGTGATCATGATGTTATTAACGACCGCAGATGCAATAAGCCGATATTTTTTAAAGCAATCTATTATAGGAGCTTATGAAACGATTGAATTGTATTTGATGGTGGCACTTGTGTTTTTAAGCATGAGCTTTGTACAGAAAATAGACGGACATATCCGCCTTGACATTCTATTCGATCGATTTCCGAAACGAGTGCAGGATGTTCTGAATATCATCTATTACGTGTTCGCGGCAGTGATGTTTTTTTTCATCGGTTTGAAAGGGTTCAATATGACACTAGAAGCATTGCAATTTAATTATGTTGCGGCTGGCCTTATCAATTTACCTTTATGGCTATCTTATATATGGATTCCGATTGGTTCATTCTTATTGGTTATTAGGTTGATATTACTGGCTTTACTTCTCGCTATAGGAAAAGGTAAATACAGTGAAACAGATCCTTCTGATGGGAGTGAAATGCTATGAGTGTTGCAATACCGCTTATTTTACTTTTACTATTTTTAGCCTTCGGAATGCCTATTGCTTTTGCTTTAGGAATTGCAGGATCTATTGGATTACTTATGAACAGCGGATGGGATTCATTTTTAGGAATTATGCAGACAGCACCTTATGACAGTGTTAAAAGTTTCATAATGACCTCGATTCCAATGTTCATTCTCATGGCTTCATTAATGACAGTCAGTGGAATTATGAAGGATCTCTTTCAGGCTGCATACAAATGGCTTGGAAAATTGCCAGGAGGACTTGGAATTGCGACTGTGTTTGCAGGGGCGATGATGGCATCAGTTTCAGGTTCGAGTCAGGCTTCTGCCGCAGCCATGTCGAAAGCAGCTGCACCAGAAATGAAAAAATACAACTACGATACAGCTTTTACAATGGGCGTTGTTAGTATGGCCGGAACCTTGGCAGTCATGATTCCACCAAGCATTATCTTAATCCTTTATGGAATTTTAACTGAAACAGGTGTTGGGTCCCTGCTCATTGCTGGAATTATACCTGGGGTTCTTACAGCTCTAGGTTATATTATTGTCATTTTCGTTTGGGTAAAATTTAAGCCCGAAATTGCACCAAAAATTGAAATCAATCCTACCATAAAAGAGAAGTTTGTTGCACTAAAGAATATATGGCCGATGCTTATCATTATCCTTGCTGTTATTGGAGGAATTTATAGCGGACTAGTAACAGCTACGGAAGCAGGAGCGATGGGTGCTTTTATTACATTAGTCGTTGTATTTATCATGGGAAGAATGAATCTTAACAAATTTGGAGAAGCACTTACTGATACTATCAAATCTACTACGATGATAATGACGATTATCATTGGGGCACATATTTTCAGTTACTTCTTAACATTGACTCAGTCTACCCAGCGAATTGTTGGAATAGTTGAAGGGTTGGATACATCTAAATATTGGATATTGGCAATTATTATCATCATCTATCTAATTTTAGGATTCTTTATGGACCAAATAGCAATTCTTATTTTGACACTTCCATTAACATTCCCAATCATCACATCGCTTGGTTTCGATCCAGTATGGTTTGGAATTATTGTGACGAAAACTGTAGAAATAGGATTGGTAACACCTCCAGTCGGTATGAACGTCTTTGTTGCAACAGGAGCTGCAGGAGTTAAGACTGCGGAAGGATTTAAAGGGGTAACTTGGTTTGTCATCATGGATCTGTTTATACTAGTATTGTTAATTTTAATGCCATTCATTACATTATGGCTTCCCGAATTAATGATTAAATAAAGCAAAATTAGGAAGGAAATTAATATGAATTCAAATGTCATCTCTAAAACTTTTTCTATACTTAGAGCATTTACTGATATACAAAACGAGTGGGGAGTGAATGAACTCTCCAGATATCTTAAGATGCCTGTAAGTAGTACCCATCGAATGATTTCCATGTTAAAGGACGAGCATATTTTGGAGTATTCGGAGTTAACTAATAAATATAGAGTCGGATCTGACTTCATCAGAATGGCATCAATCGTTTCTACTAATGTAGATGTGAAACGAGTAGTTCGTCCACAACTGGAAAGTCTGGCATCAGAATTACGGCACTCCGTATATTTTGGACTTTATTATCCGCAACATACAAAGCTTTCGTTTGTTGATAGTGTTAAAAGTTCATTTGCACTCCAGTATGTCTTAGAAATCGGTGTTTTACAGCCGGTCCACATTGCAGCCAGTGGTAAAACGATACTAGCATATCTTTCAGATTCTGAAATTGAAGATGTATTTGATAAAGAAGGAGAATCACAAGATAAAAGAAATGAAATTAAAGAGGAACTTAAAAAAATTAAAAGCCAAGGGTATGCAATTACAGCTAATGAGCGGAAAGAAGGAGCTCTCAGTATTGGAGCACCAATTTTTGATGCTGGTAGTAAGGTAATAGGCAGCATAATTTGTGTAATCCCTATAGGTGATTATCAAAAAGAGCTCGAAGGTTCGTATATAGAAAAAATAAAAGAGGCTGCTCTTAATATTTCCTATAAATTAGGTTATCGGAAAGTGTAAAGGAGGGAGGATTCTATTGAATAACTATCGAACGTTTCTTTTTGTACCAGGGATTAAGCAAAAGTGGTTTGATAAAATTCCTACCTTTGGAGCGGATGGTGTCATTCTCGATTTGGAAGATAGTGTTCCATTGCATTTGAAAGGTGAGGCACGGGGCTATGTAGCTGAAGCGATTCCTCATCTATGCTCTAAAGGTATAAATGTATTTGTCCGAATCAATAAAGAGGAAGAATTCGATTTGGAGGATTTAAGGGCTGTCGTAGTGAAGGGTATTAAAGGTCTTGTTTTGCCAAAATTGTATGGTCCTGATGACATTGAATCGATTTCGAAAGTTCTGGAAAATTTGGAGCACGATCAAGGAATCCCTAGAGGGACGGTAAAACTCCTACCTATCCTTGAAACAGCAAAATCGATGCAGATGGCGTATGAAATTGCTATTTGTGAACGCGTTATAGGAATAGCGGGTTTAAGTGCCAAAAATGGGGATGTAGCTCGTGCACTCGGATATAAATGGACGAATGAAGGCTTGGAGACTTTATATATGCGTTCTAAAGTTGTGATGGCTGCACGTGCTGCAGGAATCCTACCAATTGGTGGTCTTTGGCAAGATGTTCATAATCTAGATGGGTTAAAGAGAAGTGCAGCGTTCAATCGACAGTTGGGGTTTGCTGGCGAGCTGATTCTACATCCTTCTAATGTCTCGATTGTAAATGAAATTTACTCTCCTTCAGAGGATGAAATCATCTACTATCGTGGTTTGGTGGATGCATTTGAGTTAGCAGAAAGCAATGGCGAAACGGCCATCATGTACCAGGGCGAGCATATTGATTATGCCCATGTGAAAACAGCAAGGGAAATATTGGATATCTATCAACAACTACATCAGACAAGCAAGTAAGGGGGAGAAACCATGTCAGGCGGAAAATATTATGAGGAATTAATGATTGGTGATGTCTATAAACACCTGCCTGGACGTACAGTTACAGAAACGGATAACTTGTTGTTTACAACTTTGACCCATAATACGCAATCACTACATTTAGATGAGGAGTATTCAAAAGGGACAATTCATGGAGGACGAATCGTTAATAGCCTTTTCACCTTATCTTTTGTCGTAGGAGTAGGAGTTGCAGAATTAACAGAAGGGACAACGCTAGGTAATTTAGGTTTTGAAGAGACTACGTTTCCTGCACCTGTTCGAATCGGGGATACACTCCGCGCTGAGACGGAGATTGTTGGTAAACGTGAGTCAAAATCACGTGCTGGCACTGGAATCGTCTGGTTTGAACAAAGAGGCTATAACCAGCATGGGGAGTTGGTGGTAAAGACAAAGCGAGCGGGTCTTATGTTAAAAAAACCAAGTACGAGTAAATAATTAATCATTTTATTTAAAAGTTTAGGAGGAGAACAGATGAGTGGACCGTTGGAAGGTATTCGTGTACTTGATCTTACTTCAGTTGTAATGGGTCCATATTGCACACTCATGTTAGCAGATATGGGGGCTGATGTCATTAAAATTGAAAGCCCATCAGGGGATACGACACGGTATCTCGGACCATCGAAAAACCGTGGAATGGGAAGTCTCTTTCTCCATTTAAACCGCAATAAGCGGAGCGTTACTCTTGATCTAAAGAGTAAAGATGGGTTGGAAACGATGATGGCCCTTGTAAAAGATGCAGATGTTCTCGTTCATACGATGAGACCTAAAACGATGGAAAGACTCGGCCTTTCCTATGAACACCTCAGGAAAGTAAATAGTCAACTAATTTACTGTGGGATGTATGGGTTTAGTAAAGAAGGGCCGTATGGTGACAAGCCTGCTTACGATGACATTATTCAGGCTGCATCAGGAATTGTGTCTGCCCAAGGGAAGGTTTCAGGATCTCCCCAATACTTGGCAACTGTTTTGGCTGACAAGACTGCCGGGCTTGTCGGTCTCAGTTCGATTTTGGCTGCATTGCTCTATCGCCAGCAAAAAGGGGTCGGTCAGGAAATTGAAGTGCCAATGTTTGAGACGATGGTTTCATACAATATGATTGAGCATATGTATGGGGAGACATTTATTCCAGCAAAAGGCTCAACCTATTATTCACGTGTTACTTCTCCTTACCGAAAGCCATATAAGACGAAGGATGGTTACATAGGTGTAATGATCTACAATGATAAACAATGGAAATCTTTCTTTGAAGTGTCGGGTCACCAAGAGTTGGCAGCAGACGAAAGATTTGTTGATATGGAGGTTAGGACACAAAATATAGATTATGTTTACAGTATGATTGAGGAAATAATAGCTGAGAAAACGACTGAAACATGGCTCTACTTATTAGTGAATGCTGATATTCCTTGCACAAATATCAATACACCAGATGACCTATTTAAGGATACTCATTTGAATGACATTAATTTCTTTAGAACTGTCCATCATCCGACGGAAGGAGAAATAAGAGATATGAAGTTCCCAGTAACATTCTCGGAAACTCCTGTCGAATTAAGCCGCTATGCACCGAACTTGGGAGAACATAATGAAGAGTTATTAAAGGGACTTCAGTTGCGGGATAAAGACGGGAAATAAATAAGAAGAGTCGGCTATCATCATTAGTGCCGACTCTATTACATATGGGGGAGTATTTTATGGCTGATTTACTATTTCTTGTGAAAAATCATATCGCTACGATTACTTTGAATCGACCGCTCCAGATGAATGCCTTTAGCAAAGAAATGATTGATTTATGGATTAAGGCGTTGGAGGAGATAAGGGATAATCCAGAAATTCATATCGGAGTAGTTACTGGTAATGGACGTGCCTTCTGTGCAGGTGGTGATGTGAAGTCAATGATAAATCAGAAAGGATTTTTAGCCAAGAAAGAATTAGATGAGACTGATTTTAGAAGTACACCATTGGATGTGAAAAATAGCCTTTGGAAGAACATCCAACGAATTCCACTCTTAATGGAAGAGATAGATAAACCGATGATTGCGGCAATCAATGGTCATGCAATGGGGGCTGGGCTTGACATGGCTTTGATGTGCGATATAAGAATCGCCTCTGACCAGGCAAAATTAGGTGAAACCTATATAAACGCCGGAATCGTCCCAGGTGATGGCGGAGGATATTATTTGCCAAGAATTATCGGAATGGACATGGCATTGGAAATGCTTTGGACAGGCAAAGTTTTAAGTGCCGAAGAAGGACTAAAGTTAAAAATGTTGAGTCACGTTGTCCCTCATGATGAATTGTATGGATTTATTCAAAACTACTGTGAAGGGATACTAAAGAAACCTCAAGAAGTAATCCAAATGACAAAACGAATTGTGAAAGAATCACAGACTATGTCTCTGAAGCAATCATTGGATTATGTTTCATCCCAGATGGCCATAAGTGTGTTTCATCAGGGTCATGAAGATGCCCTAATTGAACTTAGAAATAAATTTATGAAAGAAAAATAGATTATGCAATCACTAACAAATCTAGAATGGGCCATTTACAAAAATAGGCGAGGAGGGAAGTGTGTTATTCACTTCCTCCTCGCTCAATTATCTGTAAATTTTGTAAATTACTTTATTCACGATACCGATTACCAGAATTTATATCCTTTTGATCCAGGTGGTGCATTTTGAATCATATCGATTAGGGGAACTGTATAAGCAAATAAAATTAAAGCAATACAAATGGTTAACCAAATTTTCCAATTCTCCAGTACCATAGGTGTTTTCTCAGCATGTTCAGAAACTTCACCGATAGGGAATTCAGTTTCTCCTTTTGGAGCAAACCATATTAAGTTTATAACAATATAAAGGACTAATATGATCCCTATGAATAGAATGGTGCCACCAACTGCTTGTGCAATTTGATAGGGAATCCATTCTGCCGCTTGTTCAGAACCTCCATAAGTAGAGAAGTCCGAACGACGAGGTGCTCCAAATAAACCGACAATATGCATTGCACCTGACATGATACTCATTCCAAATGCCCAAACAATACCTTGAATAATAGCAAGTCTGTTCATTTGCTTTGTTAATACTCTCCCTGTTAGATGTGGGAGGAGCCAGTATGCTGCACCGAAGAAAGTTAACACAACAGTTGTAGCTACTGTCAAATGGAAGTGGCCAGTTACCCAGATTGTATTATGAACTACTTGGTTCATCTGGTGAGAGGCATTAATTATTCCACCAGCACCAGCAGGGATAAATGCAGCCATTCCGATAAAAGGAACTAAGAAACGAGCATCTCCCCATGGTAATTTTTTTAACCATCCAAATATACCTTTTCCACCTAATGCACGCCCACGTAACTCAAAAGTTGCAAACATAGAAAATGCAGTTAATAGAGAAGGGATAACAACCATTAATGTTAATACAACTTGCAGGAACTTCCAGAAAGAACTGATTCCTGGCTCAGTTAACTGATGGTGGAATCCTACTGGAATAGAGAAAAGTAAAAATAACATGAATGACAATCTAGCGAGTGCATCAGAGAAAATTTTTCCTCCAATAATTTTAGGGATAATAACATACCAAACCATATATGCTGGCAATAACCAGAAATATACTAATGGGTGACCGAAATACCAGAATAATGTACGGGAAAGCAGAACATCCACTTTATCTACCCAACCCAATGACCATGGGATTAGTTGGAAAACAACTTCCACCGCTACACCAAGTGAACAAATAATCCACATTGCCAAATTCACTACAACCATAAAAGTTAATAATGGACTAGGTTGACCAGGATTAGCCTTTCTCCATTCGATGTATTTCATTATCTGGCCTGCTCCACCAATCCATGATCCCACAACTACTAAAGCCATTCCTACGTAGAAAATCCAGTGAGCTTGTAGTGGAGCATAGAAAGTATACAGTACAGATGCTTCATTTAACAAAACCATAACGGAAGCAGCAGTTGTACCGATTGTCATTGTCCAGAAACCGATCCATCCAAACAATCTTTGTTTATTAGTTAATGTACCAGCAGTACGGCTAACGGCAGCAATTTGAAAACCAAAAATAAAATAGGTTGTTAAAATTAGTCCTAGTAAAACACCATGAACCGTTAAAACTTGATAATAGCCGATTCCCCATGGGAGTGTAAATGTACCAGAGCGCACTAATGTTTGTAAAAGACCACAAAGCCCACCAATCGCTAATGCGATGAAAGCAACATATATATGGGCGAGTGCTAGTTTTCCGTCTCTTTTATCTACTTTTACTAAGTCTTTCGCTTTTTCTGTAATAGTTGTCATATTACTCAACCACCTTTAGCATGGATGTCATGGACGAATGTCCAACACCACAATATTCATTACATAAGATTAGATACTCTCCTGCTTTATCAACGGTAGTTACATATTCAGAAACATATCCTGGTTCAAGCATCATATTAATGTTTGTGCCAGCTACTTGGAACCCATGAACTACATCCTTGGTTGTTGCTATAAATTTCACTTTAGACCCTAAGGGAACTTCAATCTCAGGTGGATTATAAAAAAATGCAGAAGCTACAAATACAACTTCATAGTCCCAATCTTTTCCTTCCAACTTATGCACTCCTGGGTTATTAAATGGTGCTATCTCGTCCACACGTTCCGGATCAATATAAATTTTTGAGCTTGGTGGATGTGATCCAAAGTGGAATGCACTAATACCAACAATGACTAAAAATAAGACCAATGAGCTAACTCCAAATGTTATCCACCATTTTTCGTACTTATGAATATGCATCGCTTTAAACCTCCAAATTATTAAAATCTATCAATAAACAAGTAAAATGCCATAAACCATGTAATTAATATGAATACCCCAAGAAATCCAACCGAATATAATGTTCCTTTCAAATCTGGTTCTTTTTCACGTTTTTTCGACATTTGTCTACACCTCCTACAAAAGTAGTTCTTGTATAGTTTTAATAATAAATAGTATTGAAGTGCAATGATGTGAGAAAAGTCACACAAGAAAGGGGATAATGTGAAATTAATGTGAAGAATAAAAGAGATATGGGTAGTTGGAGGAATAAAAAAAGAACTTTCATAAGTTGAAAGTCCTCTTAGGTCTCATTATTCATCGATCGTGAGTATAATCGTTAAATTACCAATGTCATTAATTACGACTGGTAGTCTAAAAGCATGCTGAAATCCAAATAATTTGGTCGTACCAACAATGACAGTAGGTGGCGTAATGTCTATTTCTAAGTTGTTGCCTGCAACAGTAGTACATAAATTACCTGCTATCATATTTCCTAATTCACCTGTAAATGATTCAAGCATTTCTCCTTCTAAAGCCATACCAAACATAGTTGCACCAATCGATGAAAAACAATTAGATGTCGAATCTATAATTATACGACCTTTTATATCCCCTATAATCCCAATTAGTACACCCATCTCTTTTTGATCATATGGTTGAACCATCAAAGATGGTGATTTAATATCCATAGGAAGAGGGATAACGGACTTTAACGATTGAATCGTGCCATTTAGTATAGTTTGTATGTGTTTAGACGCACTCATTTTATCCCTCCGAATAGTAAAGATGGCTTAATTTTAGCATAAAAGTATTACAAAAAGAATACTATATGTAGAAAATGTCGAAACATTGTGCTATTATTTAAATGAGAATGAATTTCAAATTCACTTGAGAGGACGATATGTATGTTAGCGTTATTAATTGGATCAACTATTTTACTTTATAGTGGGGTCACAGCTTATGTGTTACGTGCAACTTCCCCCCAAGTTAAATAAAATAACTTTCTAAAGTTGGCTTGATTTGTTCAATAGAAGTGGAACAGATGAAGCCAGCTTTTTTTACTTATGAAGCGGAAATAAAACACATACTCCTGCGCGAGCTCGTCTCGGGAAAAACGAAGATCTTTTTGCTCCTGCGCAACGCTCGTCGCAGAACTTCAAAAGATTTTGCTCCTGCGCAAAGCTCGTCGCAGAAAAACAAAAGATATTGCTCCTGCGCAAGCTCGTCGCAGAACTTCAAAAGATTTTGCTCCTGCCCAAAGCTCGTCGCAGAAATTCAAGATCTTTTGTTCTGGGCGCAGCTCGTCGCAGAAAAACAAGATCTTTTGCTCCTGCGCGGAGCTCGTCGCAGAAAAACAAAGGATTTTGCTCCTGCGCGGAGCTCGTCGCAGAAAATCAAGATCTTTTGCTCCTGCGCAAAGCTCGTCGCAGAAATTCAAGATCTTTTGCTCCTGCGCGCAGCTCGTCACAGAAAAACAAAGGATTTTGCTCCTGCGCAAAGCTCGTTGCAGAAAAACAAAGGAACGCTTTTGCGTTCCTTTGTTTTTTGCTATGATATACATAATTGTCGAATTATAAAGGAGATTTTTTTTTCAAATGGAGAATTTAGAAAATATACAACTATTAAAAGAGAAAAATGCTTTGCTTGCTACTCTTTTTCAACGAAATTTAGATGAGGAACGTTTTGCAAAGGCTAAATTGTTTGCAGATAAACTGGAAAATGGCACATTCACTATTGCGTTTGCAGGACATTTTTCTGCTGGAAAATCTAGCATGATTAATGCTCTAGTAGATGAGCAGTTACTTCCAACAAGTCCAATACCTACTTCGGCAAATATTGTTACTGTAAAAAAGACAAATAATAATTTTGCCCTCGTTCATTTTGTTGATAGAGCACCTGTAAGATTCTCAGGTGAATATGATATTCAACTTGTAAAAAAATACTCAAAAGACGGAAGTAAAGTATCTCAAATTGAAATTGGTCATTCAACCTCCAGTTTACCAGAAGGTATTACTGTTATGGATACTCCAGGAGTGGATTCAACGGATGATGCACATAGGATATCAACTGAGTCAGCTCTTCATCTGGCAGATATCGTTTTTTATGTAATGGACTATAACCATGTCCAATCTGAGCTAAATTTTCAATTTACAAAGCAATTGCTTCACTATAACGAAAATGTTTATTTAATTGTTAACCAAGTGGATAAGCATCGAGAAGAAGAGCTTTCCTTTGACGCTTTTAAGCAATCCGTTGCAAATGCTTTCAAAGCATGGTCCGTTGAACCGAAGGATATATTTTTTACCTCTTTAAAAGATAAACAGTTTATACATAATGATTTTAAGAAGGTACAAGAAATTGTTCTAAATTCTATTAATAACAAAGAACAATATTTTATTACATCTGCACATGCGACATTAGAGAAACTAGCGGATGAGCATAAACAGTATTTAGAAAATGAAAAAGCAGCATGTCTAGAAACTTTTGATGGACAACTAACAGAAGAGGAATGGAATAATAAAGAAGATATTAAAGAGCAACTTGAAATAGCTCAAAAGCAATCTGCATTACAAGATATAAGTCTATGGAAAAAGATGTTTGAAGAACAACGAAAAGAAATCTTAGAAAACGCTGTAATTATGCCATATGAGGTGAGAGACTCACTCAAGACTTATGCTGAGAGCATGCAAGGTTCATTTAAAGTAGGTTTTATAGGAAGCAAAAAGAAAACAGAAGAAGAGCGATCCAAACGCCTTGAGGATGCAAGAATTCTACTTGAGAAGGTTGTACTAACGAATATTACCGTACATCTGAAACAGCTTATGAAAAGTATGCTAAAGGATGTTTCTTTGTTAAGCAATGAAAGAGCCAATGAAATTGATGGGTTGGATTTCGAAATATCCTCATTGTTTATTGCAGATTCCTTACATGAAGGTGCTGGTATAACCGGAGATTCTATTCTTCATTATGCAAACAGGGTTCAAGAAACAGTCAACCGATTTTTTGTACGTGAGACAGATATTTGGAAAGAAAAAATGATCATCGCAATGAATGAAAATCCAGTGGAAGACACAGAAAAAGCAGATCAAAAAACTGAAGTTCTCAATGAAAAAATACTAGCTATCCAATCATTGGAAGAAATTGACGAAAGAATACATGGTTTTGAACAGGAAACAAAGACTCCGGCTTTAGCTATAAGGAAAGAACGGGATCAATTATTAATAGCATGGGATGAGGAACGAAATAGTTTTCAAAAATCTATTGCCGAATATGATCCAAGCTTGGAAGAACAGGTACAAGAATTAGAAACAATAGCTCCCATAGAACAAGAAGAAGAAAATAGTATACTATCTCCCGAGCAAGTCTTAAAGCGAGCAAACAGAATTGGTGAGGTATTAAAAGAGTTACCAGCTTTTAAAGAGGAAGCTGAGATTATTAAACGAAAAGCTAAAAGAGTTGAAAATCAACAATTTACAATTGCATTATTTGGTGCTTTTAGTGCAGGGAAATCTAGTTTTTCTAATGCGTTAATGGGTGCTAATGTATTGCCAGTTTCACCAAACCCAACAACTGCTGCAATAAATAAAATACGCCCAATATCAGAAAAACATCCACATAATACTGCTGATGTTACATTTAAAACAAAAGAGCAATTATTAGAAGATGTATCGTTTGCTTATAAACAATTAGGAATAACTATTATGTCTTTAGATGAAGCATTCGATCAAGCAAGTGGGGCAATAAATCAAACAGTCTCAGAAGAGGTTCATAAATCTTTTATTTCCGCTTTTCATAAAGGGTATCCAACATTTCAAAGTCAACTTGGAAATGTGTTACGGGTGAATGGCGAAGAATTTGAAAGTTATGTGGCGGAAGAAGCTAAAAGCTGTTTTGTAGATTTCATTGATTTTTATTACGATTGTGAATTGACTAGACTTGGAGTTACATTAGTTGATACTCCGGGAGCAGATTCTATCAATGCAAGACATACAGGGGTTGCATTTGACTATATACGGAATGCGGATGCAGTATTGTTTGTGACTTATTTTAACCATGCATTTGCTAAGGCTGACAGAGAGTTTTTAATACAACTAGGTCGAGTAAAAGATGCCTTTGAATTGGATAAAATGTTCTTTATCGTTAATGCCATTGACCTTGCAGAAACAGAGGAAGAAGCAAACCTTGTGAAACAATATGTGCAAAATGAGCTTCAACGATTTGGCATTCGTTTCCCAAGAGTATATGGTATTTCAAGCTTACAAGCACTTAAAGAAAAAGTAGGACATTTACCTGTACACGAAGGAATGGTGCAATTTGAAGAAGCCTTCCATCGTTTCTTGGAAAAAGATTTAAAGCAAATTGCGGTTTCATCACTAGATGAAGAGGCGTCTCGCCAACAAAATAAATTATTAACATTAATAGAGCAAACAGAAAAGAACTTAGCTAGAAAAGATGAAAGGTTAAAAGAATTACGTGAGCAAGAACAAAAAATTCGCAAACGTTACTCAAATTCCATGTCTTCTGTAATAGCGAAGGAAGCTAAGCAAGAACTAGAAACTTTGTTGTACTATGTATTACAACGAGTATATTATCGTTTCAATGAATTCTTTAAAGAGGCATATAATCCTTCTTTGTTTAGTAATCAATCAGCAAATACAGCACTTGGAATTGCATTGAAAGAACTGTTAAGTATGCTTCGTTTTGACTTGGAGCAGGAAATGCGTGTAACAAACTTTCGAGTACTGCAGTTTATACAAAAACAAATTAAACAGTTAGAAAAAGAAGAAATACGTGTGCTAAAAGAATGGAATGAAAGTTTTACTTTTACACCTCATGAGAGTGAAGACCGTGATTTATTAGAATTTGTTGGTCCTTTTGAGGAAATTCAAAAATATGAAAACGTAAAATCTTATTTTAAAAACAATAAGTCTTTTTTCGAGAAAAACGATAAAGAGAAGCTTCGTGATTCCTTATCTGAGCAAACGAAAATCGAAGCGGAAAGCTACTTAAAGCTGGAGCATGATCGACTTACAAAATGGGCAGATCAATATGTAGATATCGAGACAGAGGCAGTTCGATTAAAGTGGTTAAACGAGTCAATTATTCAAATTGATGCCGAACGAAATCTTTTAGAGCAAGAAGAAACCCTTGCCAAATGGAAAGAGATTTATGCCAAAATTTAATTGAAGGGAGAGAATAACATGAGCAATATTTTTATTGATTTGGATAAAATAATTGGAAAAAATGTTCGATTTATTGATACTCGTTTTGATTTAGGAAATGTGAATGCAGGAAAAGAAATGTTTAGGATGGAACATTTAGAAGGAGCAATCTATTGGGACTTGGAAAATGATTTGTCCGACATGGGAAGTGAAAATGGACGCCATCCAATGATTTCAAAGGATAAGATGACAAATCTAATTCAAAAGGCAGGATTGCTTTTAGATGATCATATCGTCATTTATGATCAAGGAGGTTCCCCATTTGCTTTAAGAGCATACTTTTTATTGGAATGGGCAGGCTTTAACCATGTTCATGTACTTCGTGAAGGATATGAAGAGGCGAAGAAGAAATTGCCTGTTTCCAATGAAGAAATTGAAATTAATGCTTCGTCTATTTCCCCAAATTGGAAAGATGAAATTTATGTAGATGTAAACAAGGTGAAAAAAATTGTTAGTGGTGAAATGGATGCACAGTTAATTGATGCACGATCTGCAAATCGATATCGTGGAGAAATGGAACCAATAGATCCTGTTGCTGGTCATATTCCGACTGCTCTAAATTTCGATTGGGAACAACTTAAAAGTGATGGTAAGTTTCTGCAACAAGAGGATTTACATGAAAAACTAACAGGATTAACTGATAAATCAAAGCCTGTCGTTGCTTATTGCGGTAGTGGGGTGACTGCTGCACCACTTTATGCAAGTTTGAAGGAAGCTGGGTATGAAAATGTCCAATTATATGTAGGCAGTTACAGTGATTGGATTCGAGAAAATGAAGTAGAAACAAGTAAAAAGTAGTCTTAAAGGAACTAATTAAAAAGTTGAAAATTGCGCCTGAAACCTCCATTTGAAATGGAGAAATTCAGGCGCTTTATTTTTTTCTAAGACTTGTTAATTGATACTGTTGTTAATTACTAGTTAAAAAGTACAAACTTTCAAAACCGTGGTTTTAAACTCCATGCATTGATGAAATGAATACGAAACTATATCCGCAGGTGTCATCAGGATTTGCGCCTTATACGCCGCATGAGCGTGAAGAATGAGACTCCG
This sequence comes from Psychrobacillus sp. FJAT-21963, assembly GCF_001420585.1. NCBI lineage: Bacteria > Bacillati > Bacillota > Bacilli > Caryophanales > Bacillaceae > Psychrobacillus > Psychrobacillus sp. FJAT-21963. The sequence continues at coordinate 335,475 of NZ_LJIY01000002.1, forward strand.
CGTAAGGATGTGGGAGTGAGTGAAACGTATGACTCATCATGCGTAGCGTGAGGCAAGCGCACGTCCGAGTGATTGGCAACGCTAGATGAACAGATTTCCTTCTAAAACAACAAAGAAGTTTAACAGAGCCATTCCAATAAATACGGACAAGAGTGTTTTATTTAGGGAAAAAGCTAAATTTATATCTTTTATTTCTTTTTTTTTGTATAATTAATTGTAGAATGTAAACATTTATAGTATAATGGGCAAATTGTACACGAATGAAATGAGGAATATTAATGCAGAAATCAATTTATGGTCTAACAAAGGATCAGTTAATAGAGTGGTTATTAGAACATGGTCAAAAGAAATTTAGAGCAGAACAGGTTTGGGATTGGTTATACATTAAAAGAGTGCAAAGCTTTGATGAGATGAATAATGTCAACAAGGATTGTCTTCAATTGTTGAAAGACAACTTTGTCATTCAGACGTTGAAAGAATCTGTAAAGCAAGAATCTGCCGATGGAACCATTAAGTTTTTATTTCAAATGCAGGATGGGAATCTTATTGAAACAGTGTTAATGCGTTTTAAATATGGACTGTCTGTTTGTGTAACGACACAGGTAGGGTGTAACATTGGTTGCAGTTTCTGTGCTAGTGGATTGCTTAAGAAAAGTCGTGATTTAGACGCAGGTGAGATTGTAGGGCAAATTATGAAAGTGCAAGAGCATTTGGATAATTTAGGTAAGAGTGAGCGAGTAAGCCATATCGTAGTAATGGGTATCGGAGAACCATTCGATAACTATACAAACTTAATGAGCTTCTTACGCGTCGTGAACGATCAAAAAGGACTTGCGATTGGAGCAAGACATATTACTGTTTCAACAAGTGGACTTGCTAAGAAAATCTATGATTATGCTGATGAAAATCTTCAAGTGAATCTTGCTGTTTCATTGCATGCACCGAATGATGAGCTTCGTTCACGTATTATGGTCATCAATAAAGCATTCCCTATTGAGAAGGTAATGGCTGCAGTTGATTACTATCTAGAAAAAACGAATCGCCGAATTACTTTTGAATATATTCTGCTTAAAGATGTAAATGATCATGTAGAGGAAGCACAACAATTAGCAAAACTGTTGGAAAACAAACGTCACTTATCTTATGTGAATCTAATTCCTTACAACCCAGTAGATGAGCATGGCCAATATCAACGTAGCTCGGAGGAATCCATTAGTGCGTTTTTCCAAACGTTGAAAAACAAAGGAATTAACTGTGGTGTTCGTATGGAGCAAGGAACTGATATTGACGCAGCTTGCGGGCAACTACGAAGCAAACAGATAAAAAAACAAAAAACTACTGTATAACACAAAACGCATCACCTTATGGTTGATGCGTTTTTTCATTTTTTTCTTTTGGTATTTCATCTATTGTATGTTTAAATGCGTAACCTTTATTTATTGTGAAAAAAGACAGGCACATAACAAGAATAAAAATAAATACTGTCAAAATCAAAACCCAAACCATTTTTTTTCCTCCTAAATCATGTTCAACCACTATCATAGCACATGGCATTAGAGGCTTATACAAATTTCATTTTCATATATCTAGGAGTGAGTTGCTTCCAGCGAGTTGTTTGCATTGTTTTTTTAAATAACTTGCTTTTTCTGAAAGTTCATAAATAGATAAAACAGTTTTGTTTGTAACACCTGCTATGGAAATAGTCAAAAGTGGAAAATGCTCTTCAATTCCATGACGGTTTTTAGAGATTATACTTCCTTTTAGAAGATCATGCGAATGATAGAAGTGTTCAATGGAAGAATTGAATTCCTCTATAACTTTTTCACATAATTCCTTACTTTTATGGGTATGGACAATCATGATGAAATCGTCACCACCTATATGTCCTACAAAGCCATTCTCTGGTGCATTTTTTTCTAATATTTCTGCTAATCTTATAATGACTTTATCTCCCTTTTCAAATCCATATACATCGTTATAGGGCTTAAAATTATCAATATCAAGATAAAGAACTGTTAACTCATCAGAGCTATCGATACAGTTTTGTAATTCTTTTTCAATCATTATATTACCAGGCAACTCAGAAAGTGGATTTAAATGCTTGGCATAGTCAATTTCTAACTGCATACTTTTTTCAAGTAAATCTTTTACCGTTACAACTCCAAAATATTCGTCTTCTTTTGTAATCGTTATGAAATCGTATAAATGAATCGGATCACGTTTCATGGCAATTTTAGCAACTACATCAATAGGTGTGGATGCATCCACTTTCATATAATTTCTACTCATAATTGCGGTGACTGGCTTAGTATTATAAAGACTGTATCCGTACGGGCCACTAAATTTTAGGTGTAACTTATTTCTTGTAATAACACCAATTAATTTATTTCCATCTTTTATACAAAAACCTGGTAAGGCATCGTTTGAATCCATCAATTTACTTACTTTAGAAATAGATGTATGACTTGCAATAGTACGTAAGGGAGTAGCGATTTGTTCAATGGATGTGTCCGTTAAACGGTTGGAGCTTATTCTATTTTTTCGAACACTTTCTAACTCGATAAGTTTTTTTAATTCTTTTCTAACAGGGAAGAGTTGTTTATTTGGTTTTTGTATGAAGTATCCTTGTCCATAATGAACGCCTATATCAATTAAAGTAAGCAGCTCTTCTTGTGTTTCAATTCCCTCAGCAATAATATGTATTTGTGAATAATTTGCAAATTCACTTAAACTTTTCACGAGAAGTTGTTTAGTTCGATCTTTTTCAATATCACGAATGAGCTTCATATCAAGTTTAATAAAGTGTGGACGTACATCTGTTATGACATTTAACCCTGAATATCCAGAGCCAACATCGTCAATTGCAATTTGGTAAAACTGCTTTTTATAATGTTCAACAGTACTAATAAAATCCTTTAAATTATTAATTGCTTCTCTTTCCGTTATTTCAAAAACAATTGAATCCGAATCCATATTAAATCTACTTAGAAATTCTTTCGTAAATCCTTGTTTGAACTTTGGATCATTCATAATATTAGGATTCACATTAATAAACAATTTTCCTTCTGCCTTTAAGTGATGTGCATATTTTAATGCATTTCCTCGACATAAATTTTCGAGCTCCCATAGTTTTCCACTTTTCATAGCATAATCAAAAAGTACTTCTGGGTTTTGTAAAGGAGTATTTTCGGGACCCCGAGATAATGCTTCATATCCATAAATATGGCCGTTTTGAAGCGAGATAATTGGTTGGAAAACAGTTTGAATTGCTTTTTCTTCAATTATATAAGAAAGTAAATCTCCGTAATCTATTTCCTCAATTGCCATCTAACTTTATCCTCCTACAATGAGCAAATTCTCGTCAATTTATATTATAAAAAAGTAATGTCAAGAACATGTAAAGAAAATGTAAAGATTTCATTTGAGGATTAATATGTTCATATATTTATCAAAATATTTTTAATGTTATTGACTATCAGTCAATTGCAGTGTAACATATCTTTAAATTGACACTTTAGTGAGTTGAATCGATAGTGTGAATGATTTAATTAGGGGGTTTTAGAAAGATGAGAAAAAGTATAAAGAGATTAGCATTTATTCTTATTGGGGCTGTTCTTCTTTTAGCGGCATGCGGAGGAAAAGATAATTCAGGTTCAACCGCTACTTCAAGTGAAGGAACAAGCTCAAATGGGGATGCTAAAAAAGTAAAAATAGGTGTGACTCAAATTGTAGAACATCCATCTCTAAATGCGGCTTTTGAAGGATTTCAAAAAGCATTGGAAGATGCAGGCATAGAAGCAGACTATAAAATTGAAAATGCTCAAAATGACAATAGTGCCAACACTACGATTGCAAATAACTTAGTAAGTTCTGGTGTTGATTTAATATTTGCGAACTCTACGCCAAGTGCTCAAGCAGTAGCAAGTTTAACGAAAGACATTCCAATCGTTTTTACATCTGTGACAGATGCAGTAAGTGCTGAACTTGTTCAATCGATGGAAAAACCAGGAGCAAATGTTACAGGTACCGTAGATACTCAACCAGAAGCGATTCCTAGTACAGTAAAATTTTTAAAAGAAGAACTAGGATCTAAAAATGTAGGAATGGTGTTTAATTCAGGTGAACAAAATTCACGTGCACAAGTAGACGCAGTAAAAGCAGAGATGAACAAGGTAGGATTAAATGTAGTGGAAGCTTCAGTTTCCACATCAGCTGAGGTTAAACAAGCTACGGAATCCTTAATCGGAAAAGTAGATTCACTATATATAATTACGGATAATACGGTAGTATCCGCGCTTGAATCAGTTGTGTCAGTCGCAAATGATAATAAGATACCTATGATGGTTGGTGAATTCGACTCGGTAAAACGTGGTGGATTAGGTGCTTATGGTTTTGAGTATTTTGATATCGGATATGAAGCAGGTGAAATGGCTGTTAAGATTATAAATGGAGAAAGCACACCGGCTGATCTACCAGTCCAATACCCTCAAAACTTAAGATTTGTAATGAATAAAGAAACTGCTGATTTGCTTGGCTTAGAGATTAAAGACGAGTGGAAAGCAGAATTTGCAGAATAGATAGGAGATTGATTCTTTATGTTTTCAGCTATTTTTGGATCTGTTGAGCAAGGAATCATCTATGCAATCATGGCACTCGGAGTGTATCTTACATTCCGAGTACTTGATTTTCCGGATTTAACGGTAGATGGAAGTTTCGTTACGGGAGCTGGAACAGCAGCTACGATGATCGTATTAGGATATCATCCGGCACTCGCAACATTAGTAGCAATACTAGCTGGTTTTATAGCTGGCTGTATAACTGGTTTATTACATACGAAAGGCAAAATTAATCCTTTGCTGTCAGGTATTCTAATGATGATTGCTCTTTACTCCATTAATCTACGGATTATGGGGCTAACAGTTGAGAATTCGATTGGAAGACCGAATATTCCACTTCTAAACTCTGAAACATTGTTTAGTCAGTTTTATAGTTGGTGGGGGAGTTTAGGAATTGATGAAGCGATAAATAATTTTTTGAAAAGTATAGGAATAGAATTTGTTCCTTCTACTTGGGGAACGATTGTTATCGTTGCAATTTTAGTTCTTGCTATTAAATTAATAGTTGATTGGTTCTTGAAGACAGAGGTGGGCCTAGCTATCCGTGCGACAGGAGACAATAAAAAAATGATAAGAAGTTTTTCAGCTAATACTGATACTCTGGTTATTATAGGTTTAGGTATTTCAAATGGTCTTGTTGCTCTCTCTGGTGCACTAATAGCACAATATGCAAAATTTGCGGACATTGGAATGGGTATCGGAATGATTGTCATAGGTTTAGCATCCGTTATTATAGGTGAAGCAATTTTTGGTACAAAAACAATTGTACGAACTACTTTAGCGGTAATTGCTGGAGCGATAATCTATCGTATTGTACTTGCACTTGCACTTCGTGTGGAATTATTAGATACCGGTGATATGAAACTAATCACAGCAGTTATCGTTATTTGTGCATTAATTCTACCTCAATATTTTGATAAGCGACGAGAAAAAAGTAGAAAAGCTAAGCGTCATGCTGAGCGTGCCATTTCCAATGTAAATGTGATAAAGCGGGAGGGGAATGACCTTGCTTAAACTACAATCGATAAATAAAATATTTAACGAAGCGACTGCAGATGAAAAAATTGCACTTGATGAAATAAATTTAGAACTAAAAGCAGGGGATTTTGTAACAGTCATCGGAAGTAACGGGGCAGGAAAATCAACGATGATGAATATGATTTCTGGTGCATTAACACCAGATTTTGGACGTATTTTGATAGATGGAAAAGATGTATCTAAACTTGCAGAATATAAACGTTCTCAGTTTATTGGTCGTGTATTCCAAGATCCAATGGCTGGGACTGCGCCTTCGATGACGATTGAAGAAAATCTTGCTCTTGCTTACTCAAGAAATAAAAAGCGCGGGTTAAAAACTGGTGTTGATAAAAAAAGACGAGCATTTTTTGTACAATCGTTAGAAATGCTCCATTTAAATTTAGAAAATAGATTGAATGCAAAAGTTGGATTACTATCGGGAGGGGAAAGACAGGCGCTCTCTTTATTGATGGCGACATTTACGAATCCTTCCATTTTATTGTTAGATGAGCATACCGCTGCACTTGACCCATCTAGAGCAGAGCTAATTACTAACCTAACAAAGCAACTTGTAGAGAAAGATAAACTGACGACACTAATGGTTACGCACAATATGCAACAAGCTTTGGATTTAGGAAATCGTTTAATTATGATGGATAATGGCCAAATTATTTTAGAGGTAAATGAAGAAGAGAAAAAGTCACTCACAATTGAAAAGCTTATGGATGAATTCCAAAGGATTCGCGGTGAGAAGTTAACGAGTGATCGAACACTTTTATCAGTATAAAAAAGAGCTACTTCCTAAGTCATTATTGACTTATGGAGTAGCTTTCTTCTTATAAAAAGAGCTGTCTTCCTACAAGACAGCTCTTTCTAATTACTATTAAGCCATAGCAGCTTCGATGTTGCCCCATGGGATTTCCATTGCATCTGCAAGACCTTTACCGTATGCAGGGTCTGCTTTGTAGCAATGAATGATGTGGCGAACTTTAATATGTTCTTCTACGCCAGTCATATTACGAGCAGTGTTTTCAAACAATACTTGTTGTTGTTCTGGACTCATAAGATTGAACAATTTACCTGGTTGTTCATAGTAATTGTCATCGTCTTCACGGAAGTCCCAAATTGATGCTTCACCATTGATAGCTAATGGTGGCTCTTTGAATTCAGGTTGTGCTTTCCATTGACCATAGCTGTTTGGTTCATAGTGAAGTGTTCCACCTTTATTGCCATCTACACGCATAGCGCCATCTCTATGGAAAGAATGAACAGGACATTTTGGTTGGTTAACCGGAATTTGGTGGTGGTTAACTCCTAAACGATACCGTTGAGCATCTCCATATGAGAAAAGGCGTCCTTGTAACATTCTATCAGGGGAGAAGCTAATACCAGGTACTACATTCGCTGGTGTGAAAGCAGCTTGTTCCACTTCTGCAAAATAGTTTTCTGGGTTACGATTTAATTCCCATTCACCAACTTCAATTAGTGGGAAATCTTTTTTATACCAAACTTTTGTTAAGTCAAAAGGATTATAAGGCATATTATTTGCTTGTTCTTCTGTCATCACTTGGATATACATTTTCCATTTAGGGAAGTTACCTTGCTCGATGCTATCGAAAAGATCACGTTGATGACTTTCACGGTCTTTACCAACTAGCAATTCTGCTTCTTGATCTGTTAAGTTTTCGATAGGTTGTTGAGAGCGCATGTGGAACTTAACCCAAACACGTTCGTTGTTCGCATTGATCATACTGAAAGTGTGGCTACCAAATCCATGCATATTACGGTATGTTGAAGGGATACCACGGTCACTCATGACGATTGTAACTTGATGAAGTGCTTCTGGTAAAGAAGTCCAGAAATCCCAGTTGTTATTTGCACTACGCATATTCGTACGTGGATCACGTTTAACAGCATGGTTTAAATCTGGGAAGTTAAGTGGATCACGGAAGAAGAATACTGGAGTATTATTACCAACTAAATCCCAGTTACCTTGTTCTGTGTAGAATCGCATTGAAAAACCACGGATATCTCGTTCTGCATCAGCAGCCCCACGTTCACCAGCTACTGTGGAGAAACGAACGAACATTTCTGTTTCTTTTCCGATTTCGGAGAAAATACTAGCTTTTGTATATTGAGTAATATCATTAGTTACAGTAAATTTACCGTAAGCAGCAGAACCTTTTGCATGCATGCGGCGCTCGGGAATAACTTCTCTATCGAAGTGAGCTAATTTTTCTAATAACCACACGTCTTGAAGTAATAATGGTCCTCTTGGTCCAGCTGACATGGAGTTTTGGTTATCTACTACAGGTGCTCCAGCTGCAGTTGTCAATTTGTTATTATTTTGATTCTCTGTCATTGACTATTTCCCCCTAGATTAGAATATTTATAATACAAGAATGATTATATCAAAGGAATAAATATTTTGCTAGGAATCTACTGAGAGAAATTTATTTTTTTTATTTGTTTCTACTTTGGAGACAAAAAAACACTCGTGAAACCTAGATTTCACAAGTGTTTAAACAGTGATTATTATATTAAAAGCTCAAAGAGAGTACTGTCTTTATTCACTTCTTTATAAGAGAAGCCATTCTCACTTAGACGGGAAATAAGACCATTATAGTCCGAGCTATTTTTCAATTCAATTCCTACAAGTGCTGGTCCGCTTTCTTTATTGTTCTTCTTAGTATACTCAAATGTCGTAATGTCGTCGTCCGGTCCAAGTACTTTATCTAAAAACTGTCGCAGCGCCCCAGCACGTTGAGGGAACTTTACAATAAAGTAATAAAGTAGGCCTTCATGCATTAATGACTTTTCTTTAATTTCTTGCATTCTACCAATATCGTTATTCCCACCACTGATAATGCAGACAACAGTCTTTCCTTTAATTTGATCTTGATATAAGTCGAGAGCGGTCACAGGAAGTGCTCCTGCAGGTTCTGCAATAATAGCGTGTTTATTATACAAATCTAAAATGGTTGTACAAACTTTGCCTTCTGGAACGAGAACGATATCATCTACATATTTTTGGCATACATCATAATTGAGATTACCAACACATTTTACTGCAGCACCATCTACAAATTTATCGATAGATTCTAAAGCTACTGGTCCATTGTTTTCTAAAGCAGCTTTCATGCTGCCGGCCCCAGCAGGTTCGACTCCAATAATTTTAGTTTTTGGTGATATGTTTTTTATATAAGTAGAAACTCCAGATATTAATCCTCCACCACCAATACTTCCGAAAACAAAGTCAATCGGTTCTTCCATGTCATTCATTATTTCCACAGCTACAGTACCTTGCCCAGAAATAATTTCTCGGTCATCAAATGGGTGGATAAAAATCCGGTTCTCAGCTTCAGCATAAGCGATAGCATTAGTAGCAGAGTCATCAAAAGTATCACCTGCTAGAATTATTTCAACATATTCACGACCAAACATTCTCACTTGGTCGATTTTTTGTTTTGGAGTAGTAAGAGGCATGAAAATCTTTGCGGTAATTTGCAAATGTGCACATGCATAGGCGACTCCTTGAGCATGATTACCCGCGCTAGCACACACGACTCCTTTTTCCCTTGCATCATTCTCAATTGTTTTAATCTTATAGTAAGCTCCACGGAGTTTAAATGAGCGAACATGCTGCAAATCTTCTCTTTTGAAATATACTGTGCAATTATATTTTTCTGATAAATACTCATTTTTTTGTAAAGGTGTATGAATAACTACATCTTTCAAAAAATGATGTGCTATTAGCACATTTTCTACTTGAATGGTTTTCGTATCTGTTACTTGCATATAGATAATGACTCCTCCAATTTAAAGATTAATATATTTTAACACACTACAGTAGTAAATCGCCATTATTCTTTCGAAGAATTCGAAATAATGTAACAACTATATTCTTTATCAAGAATGTTATTAGTGGTTGTATTACAGAGGTGTTACTGGTGCCAGGCACCAGTAACACCTCTGTAATAATATAGGAGGAGGTTACCTAATATATGGCGACCTCCTCCTGTAAGTTTTATATTTTTACTTCATACATAGGTGTTCAGCTATTTTAACGAAATACTCTGTACCATACTGTAGAGCTTCTTCATCTACCATGAACTTTGGATGATGAAGAGGGTAGTTGTTTCCGAGTTCTTCATTGTAAATACCAAGAAATTGCATAGAGCCAGGACTTTTACGTAGATATGCTGAGAAATCTTCTCCACCAAAGAAAGGTTTATCTATATGAATGACATTTTCTTGCCCAAATACTTCAATAGCAGCTTTTCTTGAAATCGTAACACTTTCTTTATCGTTAATAACAGGATCGTATCCTTCCATCCAATTAATCTTAAAGGATGCTCCGTGTGCTTCTGAGATTCCTTTAACTATCTGATTGACATACTTTTTTGCTTCTTCTCTGCTCATACTATCAAGGGAGCGGAGTGTTCCCCCGATATAGGCAGTTTCTGGTATAACATTTAGTACATTGCCGCTTTGAAAAACAACAACAGATAAAACAGGAACATTTAATGCTGAAATTTTTCTAGCTGTTATTTGATGGAGATTGGAAACTACTTCTGCTCCAATTGCAATTGGATCTATAGATTTTTCGGGCATTGATGCGTGTCCGCCTTTACCTATTATGGTAATTTCAAAATCGTCAATTGCTGCACATAAGACATCATCCTTCATTGTAATCGTACCTGATTTAACGAATGGATCCACATGTAATGCAAATATATGGTCAACATTGTCAACGACACCTACATCTACTAGTCCTAACGCTCCTCCAGGGCTTACTTCTTCTGCGTGTTGGAAGATGAAACGAATTTCTCCACTAATTTCTTCTCTTTTGGAGGAAAGTACTTTTGCTGCACCAAGTAACATGGCAGTATGTGTATCGTGTCCACATGCGTGCATGACACCCTCTTTTTTGGATTTAAAAGGAACGTCTGCTTCTTCTACTATCGGAAGTGCGTCGATATCTGCTCGAAAAGCAATAGTAAGAGGGGTGGCAGAAGGCTTTAATCCTTTAAGTACTGCTAGCACACTTGTTTTAGTTGGCCTTGATATTTCTAAACCAGAAAATGATTGCAAAAGTTGATAAATGTAATTCGATGTTTCCACTTCGTCAAAACCGAGCTCAGGATTCTCATGAAGTTGCCTTCTCCATTTAATTACTTCTTCTTTAATCGTTGTTTCCTTTATTGTCATTATTCATTAACTCCTTTATTTAGAATGGACCATAATTCGTGAATTGTGCGAACATTAAAAAGCAAATGGAAATTGCTATTAATATACCGATGAACGGGAAGACCCATTTTAGCCATTTCGTATAGGGGATACCATTTAAAGCTAGTGCTGCAATTAAAACACCTGATGTTGGGAAAATGAGATTGGAAATACCGTCTCCAGTTTGAAAGGCAAGCACGGCTGTTTGTCTTGTAACACCAATCAAATCTCCAAGAGGTGTCATAATAGGCATCGTCAGTGCTGCTTGTCCACTTCCAGATGGAACGATAAAATTCATACACATTTGGGTAAAGAACATGCCAAGTGCGTTAATAGCAGGAGGGAGATTCCCGATTAGACTTGACGCATAATACAAAATAGAATCTAACAGCAAACCATCACGTACGATTACTAAAATAGTTTGAGCGACTCCAATAATTAAAGCCCCAGAAATCATTTCCTTTGCACCATCAATAAATCCTTTAGACATATCGCTAGGGGAGAGCTTACAAATAAAACCTATAATAATTCCAAATAACAAGAATATCCCAGCGATTTCTGAAATATACCATTGAAGTTTGATAACCCCATACATGAGAATAATGAAGTTTAAAAGTAAAGCATACAAAGAGATTTTATGTCTTATAGAAAGTTTGAAATTTTCTTCAATGGTATCAGTGGATTGTCTAGTATATTTTCCAAACACACCTAACTCCGGGTTCTTTTTAACTTTCATTGCATGACGGTAAATATATAAAACTGTTGCTAGATACATTACTACAAATAGTGCAATTCTCAGCTCAATACCTGAGTATATTGGAAGCTCAGCTATACCTTGAGCCACACCTACGTTAAATGGATTTGTAATACCTGTAAGAAAACCGACCATAATACCAAGCATGACTATAGCAAATCCAGTAAGAGCATCAAATCCTAAAGATATAGTCATAGGTACAAGGATTGCTAAATAAACAAGAGAATCTTCAGCGGAACCAATTAAAGTACCTAACAAAGAAAATACTAAAACCATAATTGGTATAAGCAATTTTTCTTTAGAAGAATATTTCAAGGATACTATTTGAATAAAAGAATTTAATGCACCAGTCATTTGTATTATTCCAAGTGCTCCACCAAATAGTAGTACAAAAAGTATAATAGGCGCGGCTTCAGTCATACCAACATGAACATTACTAAATATATCAAAAAAACCAACAGGTGCATTTTCAACAAAGTGAAATGTGGTAGGGTCCACTACTTGTCGTCCATCTACTTCCACTCGATCGTATTGTCCAGCAGGAAAAATATACGTTAATATAGCCACTATTAATATTACACAAAACATTAGTACAAATGCATCAATAGATATTTCATTCGTTAATTTACTTTTTACATTTGATTTTAAATTTCCTTTTTCTATGATTTTTGTCAATACAATTCCCCCTAGTTTGTCGTTAATTTCCTTATTAATGTAGCAATCCTTTCAGAATTTAGAGTTTTGGAAGAATCACTTCGACTTTTCCGTTATACGGAAAACGTTTTCAATATTCGGAAATATTAAAATTAATNAATTTTTGGATGTCAATATATTCTGAATATAAAGAATATTGTTCCTGTATTTGTAAAAGAGGTTGCAAACATAGTCTATGCATTTTTTGTGATCGCAGTGCTATACTAAAAAACGTGTTGACTTGTCGAATATTGTACAATCGATAACTAAAGATTATAAGGAAAGAGGAGATTTACAAATGGCAATTAAAGTGGCAGCAATTATAGGTAGTAACAGAAAAGAATCTTACAACTTAAAACTAGTGGAGTACATGAAAAAACGCTATGCAGACAAATTAGACATTGAAATCGTATTAATCAACGATGTAGAGATGTTTAGTGCTGATATTGAAGAGAATCCTCCAAAAGGGGCAATGGATTTCAAAATGAAAGTTCGTAATGCGGAAGCGGTGCTATTCGCAGTACCTGAATATAACTTTTCAATCCCAGGAGTTTTGAAAAATGCAATTGATTGGATGTCTCGTAGCGGACATGACCTAAAAGATAAACCAACTTTTATCGTAGGTTCTTCTATGGGCGTACTTGGTAGTGTTCGTGCTCAATTGCATTTAAGAGAAATCATCTCGAATCCAACACTACAACCAAAACTACTTCCTGGAAATGAAGTATACATTGGTTCAATTCATACAAAATTGAATGAACAAAATGAAATTACTGACCAAGGTACAAGTGATTTCCTTGATTCCGTAGTAAACAATTTTGTTGAATTTTACAATAAAGTTAAATAATTTTAGTAATTAATAAAACAAACATGAAAAACGTGAATTTCACGAATTTCATGTTTGTTTTTATTTTCACGAATTTCACGATTGTTTTCGTGCCAGGCACCTGTAATCTATTTGTAATATACGAGGGTAGATTAGTTCAATTTTTTTGTTTTTTTTGATAGATGGTTTTTTTCTTTGGGTGTATAGTGGATTCATAGACTTGGTTTAGTTTTGAAGGGAAGTTATAATGTTGAGTAAGGTATTTACGAAATCGACGATGGCACTATTAGTGCTTATTTTAGTGTGGGGTGCTAGTTGGCCAATTTATAAATTAGCGTTACCTTACACACCTCCGTTGCTATTTTCCGGAATGCGAGCGACGATTGGCGGGGTCTTGTTAGGATTAATATTGTTGAATAGGTTAGATAAAATTAATTGGCGGGAAAATTGGAAGTTATATTGTATTTCGGCTTTATTTAATACAACATTATTTTTTGGAATACAAACTGTAGGGTTAAATTATTTACCTGGAGGCTTGTTTTCGATACTTGTTTATTTTCAACCAGTGTTATTAGGTTTGTTCGCATGGATTTGGTTAGGGGAATTTATGACCCCAGTTAAAATTATTGGTCTCTTGATAGGATTCCTAGGAATATTAATGGTTAGTTTAGATGGGTTAACTTTTCATGTGTCCGTAATTGGGGTAGTTCTTGGGATCGTCACAGCAATATGTTGGGCATTTGGTGTGATTTACGTCAAAAGTATAAGGGATAGAGTAGATGCTTACTGGATGGTTTCCTTACAATGTATCATTGGGGGAGTGGTTCTTCTTGGAACAGGGACATACTTTGAAAGTTGGTCTGAAATTCAGTGGAATAGTACATACATATTTGGTTTAAGCTATGGCGCAATTTTTGGGATTCCTATTTCTTATATTATCTACTACAAGTTGATTAATGAAGGAGAAGCAAGCAAAGTAGGCTCATATACGTTTCTTGTACCAATCATAGCTGTCTTTATAGGTGCTGTTTTCCTAGATGAACCAATTACCTACTTGCTTATTATTGGGTTAATCATGGTTGGTGCTAGTATTTTTATCGTTAATTTTAGAAGTAAAAAGAAGCTTATTAATTTTGTTAAAGAATAAGAGAGTTACTTGTTAAAGGAGAGTATATGAAAAATAAAACAGTAGTTCGTTCGATGGATATTTTAAATTTATTTGTAGATCATGCGGCTTTGACATTTCAAGAAATAATTGAACTTTCGAAGATTCCTAAATCATCCGTTTATCGAATGTTAATATCTTTAGAGGAAATGGGTTTTATCGTAAAAGGCGCTGATTCTAAATATCGGTTAGGTCTCCTCTTTCTTACTTATGGAAATCTCGTTTCTTCTAGATTGGATATACGACAAATCGCATATCCTATCATGCAAGAATTACATAACGAATTAAAAGAAGCGATTAATTTAATTATACGGCAAGGTGACGAAGCCATTTACATTGAAAAAGTAGATGTATACCAAAAAGTCCGGTTATACACTGCTATTGGAAGAAGAAGCCCTTTGTATGCTGGAGCTTGTTCAAGAGTCATTTTATCTTTTTTAGAAGATGATGAAATCAATTCTTATTTAGAAAATGTAGAATTAAAGTCTTTTGCTATGGGAACAATTACGGATAAAGAGATTTTGTTAGAGAGTATAAAAAATGCAAGAACAAATGGTTATACGATTAGTCATTCCGAATTAGAAGACCATACCTCAGCTATTGCTGCTCCTATTTTCAACAATAAAGGAGAAATCATAGGTGGAATTAGTATAGCTGGAATTGAAGCAAACTACCAAAAAGATCAGGTTGATTTCTTTGCAAAAAAAACAATAGATGCTGCGAATATAATTTCTGAAAGATTAGGCTTTGTAAATAAAAATCCTCTATTCCAACGTGAATAGAGGATTATTTTTAATTACTAACTATTTTATAATGGATTGCATTTTTTATGTTTTTTATCTGCTGCTCATTTTTAAATATTTCATTTTCAGCTTCAGCAAGCGTGACTTCCTTAAAGCGTATTGTTCCAGTTGGTTGAATCTGAGCGAGACTTGGTAAGTCAGCAGTTATCACTTGTGCTATTTTAGGATAGCCCCCAGTAGTTTGACGGTCTGCCATCAGGATAATTGGTTGTCCATTTGATGGGATCTGGACAGTTCCAAACGTAACTCCTTCAGATAAGAGCTCAAAATTTTCAGCTAATGATAGGGTAGGACCATCTAATCTGTATCCCATTCGATCGGATTGGACTGTAAGGGTATAAGGTTTTTCGAAAAAAATGTTTTGGCTTTCCTGATCAAAACGGTTAAATTCAGTTCCTTTTAGCACTCGAATATACTGATTCTGTTCAAATCTTATCAAATTATTAAAGTCTACAGACCAAGTTGCATCACTGTTTTTCAACTGTTCAATAAGCTTTTCGCCAATTTCACTTACTTCTCCTACTGAAAAAATATCTCCTTTTTGCAACGCTCTCCCTTTAAAGCCACCAATATTTGCACGTAAATAGGTACTTTTACTCTCCATAATTTCCGGGATATCTATTCCACCTGCAAAAGCAACGTATGCTCTACTTCCTTTTATAGCTGAATTGAATTTTAAGACAGAATTTTTCTTTATTAAGATTGGTCGCCACGACAGAACTTTTTTTCCGTCAATCGTAGGGAGAAAATCTCCTCCAGTTATTGAAATTAAGGTATCTTCATCAAATTGAAGTGTTGTGCCGAATAAAGTAATTTCAAGTGTGGCTTCATTTTCTTTATTTCCAACTAAAAGATTTGCCAGTCTTAAAGAATAGCTATCCATCGCACCACTAACTATAACTCCAAACTTTTGCGATCCATATCGACCTATGTCTTGAATCGTAGTTAATAGTCCGGAATGCAACACTCGTATGCTCATTTCTTCAACTCCTTATAATTTAAATAATCACTGGAAGAAATCGGCACAAAGCGTATAATATCGCCAGCTTGCAATAAGGTAGGGGGGGACATTTGAGGTAGAAACAAATCTAGCGGGGTGCGTCCAATGATCTGCCATCCACCAGGAGTCTCTAGTGGATAAATACCAGTTTGTTTACCTGCTATTCCAACTGATCCGGGTCTTATTGATAATCTAGGTTTTTCTTTTCTAGGTGTAGCTATACGTTCATCCATTCCACCCATAAAAGGAAAACCAGGTGCAAAACCGAGCATGTAAACTAAACATTCACTCTCTGAATGAATGCGAATAACTTCCTCTGGTGAAATGTTGTGATATTGAGCGACTGTATCTAAATCTGGTCCATATTCTCCTCCGTAACAAACAGGGATAGAAATTATCCTAGCAGACTCGTTTTTATTTTTCGTCATTTTTTTTACTAAATTTTTCATATGAATAGAAACAAATTCAAAGGAATTTAAGTCACTTTTCTGGGAAGTATGAACAATATATGGATTATAATACACCGTTATATTGTTATAAGCTGGAACAAATTCTGTTAATCCTTCAAATGGACTATTAGCTAGTAGTTCGGATAGATTTTTAACTTTTTGATGAATAGCTTTATCTATACCTTCTCCGAGCTGTACAATTAATGCGGAATCTCCCAATGGTTTTATAATGCAATCAGAATAGGAATTAGGCATACAAACAGCTCCTTTAGTTTCGAAATACGGAAATGAAGTTCTTAAAAATGAAATATAACAATTATTATAATTCTCTAAAATCAAAATACAAGCTATAGTTTAAAAAATAATTAAATAAACAATTGCAAAATAATATCTATTCAGAAAAAAACGATTGTGCTAATATAAAGTTTAAGTTTCAAAACATCGGTTTCATAATTCGGAACTAAAGTATTGTGATGCTAATAGAAGTTTAGGAGGGATAAAATGTTTCGAGTAGATATAAATTGCGACTTAGGGGAAAGTTTCGGTCGATACAAATTAGGAGAGCAACAAGAAATACTAAAATATGTTACATCAGCGAATATTGCATGTGGATTTCATGCTGGAGATCCAAGTGTAATGCGGGAAACTGTCAAGTTAGCTATTGAAAATGGCGTTAAAATTGGTGCACATCCTGGTTTGCCTGATCTAAATGGATTTGGTAGAAGAGAGATGAAAATAACTCCCCAAGAGGCATATGATATGGTAGTCTATCAAATTGGTGCGCTTAATGGGTTCTTAGCTACTTTTGGTGAGCAGATGCAACATGTAAAACCGCATGGTGCATTATTTAATATGGCTGCTAAAGATTTTGAATTGGCCAAAGCGATAGCTCAAGCGGTATATGATGTATCTCCTTCACTTGTCTTATTTGGGTTAGCTAATAGTGAATTAACTGCGGCAGGAGAAAAAGTGGGCTTACGAACAGCTCATGAAGTATTCGCGGATCGTACATATCAGTCAGATGGTTCATTAACTTCGCGTCAACAGAGTAATGCTCTAATAATAGATACTAACGAGTCGATAGCCCAAGTTGTGAAAATGGTGACGGAAGGAATCGTAATTTCACAACAAAATACAGAAGTACAAATAAAAGCAGATACAGTTTGTATTCATGGAGATGGAGAACATGCTGTTTCATTTGCCCGAAATATTAAAGAAACTTTAAAAAATAATAATGTAAGCGTTTCAGCTTTCGGTGATTAAGGGGGAGAACATGTGGGAGAACAATTAATACCAAAAGACAGTACTAAAAAGACAGTAGGGAAAAGTGTCTTACTAGGGGCGGCTTTTTTGATGGCGACCTCAGCTATAGGACCGGGATTTTTAACACAAACAACTGTATTTACTGAACAACTAGCAGCTAGTTTTGGATTTGTCATTTTGATTTCACTTTTACTAGATGTTGTTGCTCAAGTAAATGTTTGGAGAATTATTGCTGTTTCAGGGCTTCGTGGACAAGAAATTGCCAATAAAGTATTGCCGGGTTTAGGGGTGCTATTGGCGATTCTAATAGTAATGGGTGGACTTGCATTTAATATTGGGAATGTTGCTGGAGCAGGCCTTGGTTTAAATGCGATGCTTGGTTTGGATCCGATCACTGGCGCAATTATTAGTGCGGCATTTGCGATTTTTATATTTGTTGTGAAAGAAGCAGGAAAAGCAATGGATAAGGTTGCTCAAATTGCTGGATTTGTCATGATTGCTTTAATGGTTTTTGTTGCTTTTTCTACTTCACCACCAGTTGGCGAAGCGATTGTACATACGTTTGCTCCTTCAGAAATTAGTATTTTTGCCATTGTGACACTAGTAGGTGGAACAGTTGGTGGTTATATAACTTTTGCAGGAGGTCACAGACTTTTAGATGCAGGAGTAAAAGGTGTGGAGTCATTACCTGATGTAACGAAAGGTTCTGTAACAGGTATTGTAGTAACGGGAATAATGCGTGTTGCATTATTTTTAGCAGTACTAGGGGTTGTGTCACAAGGATTACAAATTGATCCTGCAAATCCACCAGCTTCTGTTTTTAAACTTGCTGCTGGCGAAATTGGTTATCGTATGTTTGGTGTAATTATGTGGGCAGCTGCAATTACATCTGTTGTTGGTGCGGCTTACACATCCGTATCATTTATTCGTTCATTCCATCCTTTGATAGAGAAATACCATAACTGGATTATTATCGTTTTTATTCTTACATCAACTATAGTTTTTGCGTTAGTAGGAAGACCAGTTAATATTCTTCTTCTTGTTGGTGCTCTAAATGCACTAATTTTACCAATAGCACTAGGTACGTTATTAGTTGGAGCATACAAGAAAGAAATTGTAGGAGATTACAAGCACCCTATTTGGTTAACAATTACTGGGGCAATCGTAACTATTATCATGGGTGTGTTAGGAATCATGACGCTAATAGAACAAATTCCATTGCTTTTTAAATAGGAAGGGGTAGTTGACCAATGATTAATTATGGAACAATGGCTCCAAATGAGATCCGTAAATTAATAGGTTCTGCGCAAATTACAGGTCCGACAGCTGGTATGGCTAAAGGATATACACAAGCAAATTTAGCTATTTTGAAAAAAGAATATGCTTTTGACTTTTTATTATTTTGCCAAAGAAATCCAAAGTCTTGTCCATTGGTAGATGTTACGGAAGTAGGTTCATATAATCCGAGTACTATTGCAAATGGGGCGGATATTAGAACGGATATTCCAAAATATCGTATTTATAAAGACGGTGCATTTACAGAAGAAGTGACTGATATTAAGGATTACTGGGAAGACGATATGGTAGCTTTTTTAATTGGTTGTAGCTTTACCTTCGAAACGCCGTTGATTGAAGCAGGCATACCAATTCGACATATTGAGGAAAACTGCAATGTACCGATGTACAAAACAAATATTGAGTGTACAAAAGCAGGTGTCTTCGAAGGTCCAACTGTAGTAAGTATGCGTCCAATGTCACAAGCCGATGCCATTCGAGCGATACAAATTACTTCGCGCTTTCCAGGAGTGCACGGAGCTCCGATACATATTGGGGATCCAAGTATTATTGGTATCAATGACATCCATAAACCTGACTTTGGCGATGCTGTTACAATCAAAGAAGGTGAGATCCCTGTGTTTTGGGCTTGCGGTGTTACACCACAAGCGGTTGCGATGCAGAGTAAACCTTCGATCATGATTACCCATGCTCCGGGCTGCATGTTCATCAGTGATTTGAAAGACGAAAAATTAAGCGTATTATAACAAACAAATGAATTTTAAAAACAAACATGAAAATTGTGAAATACACGTTTTCATGTTTGTTTTTATTTTGGTGCCTGGCACCTGTAATACTTTTGTAATAATTATTGGTATTGTCCTAGTAAGGAGAAAAAACGGATAACGAAATGGTGAAATACTTTTTCTGAAGGAGACAACTCTCTTGAAGCTGGGCTTAGGATACCGACCGTTCTTCGGATGGCAGGTGAGTCTATTGGGATTTTTGTGGTAAATCTCGGAGTGGAGTCGGTAAACGTACTATCGGGTAGTAGACTTACTCCTATACCTGCTGCAACTAGACCTTTAATAGCGTCCATATCCTCACCTTCCGACGTAACTTTGGGTGTGAATCCGACAGAATTACATGCTTCAACGACAAGTTTGTTTAATACATAGCCTTCAGGGAATAAAACAAAATTTTCATTTCGTAAATCAATTAAAGGAATCCTATTTTTATTGGCAAAAGGATGATGGCTTGGTAAGAGTACTGAAAAATCTTCCGTAAATAAAATGGTGCTATTTATCAATTCGTCCTTTGGGGGGAGAGGACCTAAAAACGCAAGATTCAATTCTCTATTTTTTACAGCATCAATCAAATAGTTATAAGATCCTTGGCGTAGATGGAAGGCTACATTTGGATGTTCTTTTTTAAAAGCAGAAATAACTGTTGGCAATAAGTGGCCAGCTAAACTGGTTGGAAAGCCAATTTTAATAACTCCTTTTTCAGGATTTAAGTATTCATCAATTTGTTTTTTAGCATGGTCAATTGCTTGCAATGCGAATATACTATGTTGCATAAATATTTTCCCGATAGGTGTTAACTTAACATTCCTCCCCACGCGTTCGAACAATTCTACCCCAAGTTCCTCCTCCAAATTTGCAATTTGTCTACTTACAGCTGATTGAGCGACATGCAAATTAATGGCTGCTTCCGAAATATGTTCACGTTCTGCAACTTCTATAAAATACCTCAATTGACGTAGTTCCATATTCTCACTCCTCTAATCAATCTAAAAAGTAGATGATTTATATCCAAATTATATATTGTTTATATTATTTTGAAAACCTACAATATTCATAAGTAACTTGTAAGGTAAATTGGAGGGATTTAATATGACTTTTCATAAGCTACCAAAAGCACAAGGGCTATATCAACCTGAATTTGAGCACGACGCTTGTGGGATTGGTTTATATGCACATATAAAAGGTTTAGCTACGCATGACATCGTTAAAAAAGGATTAGAGATGCTATGTCGCCTCGATCATCGTGCTGGAAGAGGAAGTGATGGTCAAACGGGAGATGGCGCAGGCTTAATGGTTCAAATACCAGATGTGTACTTTCGAGTAGTGTGTAATGAATGGGATTTACCAGCCAAAGGCGGTTATGGGGTTGGAATGTTATTCTTTACAGATGATGACAAAGAACGTGAAGAAATCGAAAAAAAATTTAACGAGACAATCCAATTAGAAGGACAGCAACTAATTGGATGGAGAACAGTTCCGATTAACGCCAATGCGTTAAGTAAAACAGCAAAAGAGACAGTACCAGTAGTTCGTCAAGTCTTTATAAAATCGTTGAACGAAATGGATTCTCTTGCTTTTGAACGAAAATTGTTTGTAATAAGAAAACAAGTAGAGCATTGGGCACAACAACAATCAAAGAAATTTTATTGTGCAAGCTTATCAAGCCAAACTATCGTATACAAAGGGTTATTAACTCCTGATGAAGTAGATTTATTTTATATTGATTTGCAAGATGAATTATTCACATCGGCTTTTTCACTTGTGCATTCACGATATAGTACAAATACGTTCCCAAGTTGGGAAAGAGCGCATCCTAATCGCTACATTGTCCATAACGGTGAAATAAATACTTTACGCGGTAATGTAAACTGGATGAAAGCTAGGGAGAAACAATTTGTTTCTGACGCGTTTGGGAAAGATTTGGAAAAAGTATTGCCGATCATTGATACAAACGGTAGTGATTCATCAATGCTTGACAATGCATTTGAATTTTTCGTACTAGCAGGAAGAACGCCTGCTCATACTGCTATGATGCTCATACCGGAACCATGGACAGAAAATCCTCACATTAGTGAAGAGAAAAAAGCATTTTATGCTTACCACAGTTCTTTAATGGAGCCTTGGGATGGTCCAACCGCAATTTCATTTACAAATGGGAAGCAAATAGGAGCAATTTTAGATCGAAATGGATTACGACCAGCTCGTTATTACGTAACGAAGGATGACTACATCATTTTCTCTTCAGAAGTTGGAGTTGTGGATGTTGATGAGGGTAATATCTTATATAAAGAGCGACTGAGTCCTGGAAGAATGTTGCTGATCGATTTAGAACAAGGACGCATTATATCTGATGAAGAAATTAAGCAGGAAATGGCAATAGCATTTCCGTATAAGCAGTGGTTAGATGAGAACAAACTTACTCTGACAACCGTTCATGAGGAGCCTGAGCAATTAAATAATCTTTTATTCCAACAAAAAGCATTTGGCTATACGTATGAAGATATTCAAAAGTATATTGTTCCAATTTCCTTAGATGGCAAAGATCCGATTGGTTCGATGGGGAACGATACACCACTTGCAGTTTTATCAGAACGTCCACAATCATTGTTCAACTATTTTAAGCAGCACTTTGCACAAGTTACGAATCCTCCCATTGATTCTATTCGTGAGCATATAGTTACTTCGACGATGACATTGCTTGGTGCTGAAGGTGATTTGCTACAACCAAAAGCCTTAAATGCTAAAAGAATATTTTTAGATAATCCAGTTTTAACGAACAATCAATTAAAAAATTTACTAGAAATGAAAGATCCTAATTTCCAATATGGTTTAATCGGTTTAGAAATGACAGAAAATTTAGACTTTGACTTAGAGAATATTTCTAAAATGGCGGACCGTTTTATGGAACAAGATAAAACCATTTTAATTTTATCTGACCGAATGATCAATAAAGAACAAGTCACTATCCCTGTATTACTTGCTGCTAGTAGTCTTCATCAGCACTTAGTTCGTACAGGAAATAGAACAAAAGTGAGTATCATAGTTGAATCAGGGGAAGCGCGTGAAGTACATCATTTTGCAGCGCTTATAGGATACGGTGTAGATGCCATTAATCCTTATTTAGCTTTTGCAACCCTTGGTGAAGCAATTCAGAATGGTCATATAGATAGTAGTTATAAGGAAGCGATTTCTAAATATAGTAAAGGAATTGCAGAGGGTGTAGTAAAGGTAATGTCAAAAATGGGTATCTCTACAGTGCAAAGTTACCGTGGAGCGCAAATTTTCGAAGCTGTTGGCATTAGCAAAGATGTTATAGAACGTCACTTTACTGGTACAGTTTCTCAATTGGATGGAATTGATTTGGGGACAATCGCCGAAGAAGCAAAAAGACGTCATAATCAAGCGATTGACTCTACACAAGATTCCCTAGAATCAGGAAGTGATTTCCAGTGGAGAAGCACAGGAGAGCACCATGCTTTTAATCCTAAAACAATTCATACGCTACAATGGGCTACTCGTAAAGGAGACTATGGTTTATACAGACAATATGCGGAAATGGCAAATGAAGAACGAATAGGCTTTTTACGTAATTCATTTACATTTAAACCAAAAAACAAGCGGGTACGACTTGATGAAGTTGAATCCGTAGACTCCATCGTAAAACGATTTAAAACTGGCGCTATGTCGTTTGGTTCTTTAAGCCAAGAAGCTCATGAAACTCTTGCGATAGCAATGAATCGATTAGGTGGAAAAAGTAATAGTGGAGAGGGTGGTGAACATCCTAGTCGTTATGAACTTGATGCAAATGGGGATAACCGAAGAAGCGCTATCAAACAAATTGCATCCGGAAGATTTGGAGTGAAGAGTCATTATCTTGTTCAGGCAGACGAACTACAAATTAAAATGGCACAAGGAGCAAAACCAGGGGAAGGCGGACAATTACCAGGTAATAAAGTTTACCCTTGGGTAGCGGATGTTCGTGGCTCTACGACTGGTGTTGGTTTAATATCCCCCCCACCACATCACGATATTTATTCCATTGAGGATATGGCTCAATTAATACATGATTTGAAAAATGCTAATCGTACAGCTCGTATAAGCGTCAAACTAGTAGCGAAAGCTGGAGTAGGGACAATTGCAGCAGGAGTAGCAAAGGGTGCAGCAGATGTCATTGTGATCAGCGGTTACGATGGAGGGACAGGAGCATCACCTAAAACGAGTATAAAACATACTGGCCTTCCGTGGGAGCTAGGACTAGCAGAAGCACATCAAACACTCATGTTAAACGGCTTACGTGATCGAGTGAGGTTAGAGACGGACGGTAAGCTCATGACAGGAAAAGATGTAGTAATGGCTGCTTTATTAGGTGCAGAAGAATTTGGATTTGCGACCGCTCCTTTAATTGTTTTAGGGTGTGTTATGATGCGTGCTTGTCATTTAGACACATGTCCGGTTGGTATTGCCACTCAAAATCCAGAGCTACGTGATAAGTTTACAGGAAGTGCAGATTATGTAGTAAATTACATGCGTTTTGTTGCTGAAGAAATGCGCGAATATATGGCAAATCTAGGATTTAGAACAGTGGAAGAAATGGTTGGACGTACGGATGTATTAGAAGTGAGTAAACGTGCCAAAGAACATTGGAAAGCAAAACAGCTAGATTTTGCTAACTTGTTATTCCAGGTTCAAGGAAATAGAACATACTCAACTCCACAAAATCATAAGATTGATGCTTCGTTTGATTTACGTGAACTACTTCCTAAAGTTGGGAAGGCAATTACGAATCAAACAAAAATTGATTTACAATATCCTATTTCGAATACAGATCGAGTAGTAGGAACTATAATCGGAAGCGAAATATCTAAGCAGCATGGAGAAAGAGGATTAGCTGACGATTCCATTATTTTACGCTTTACTGGGGCAGCTGGCCAAAGCTTTGGTGCGTTTGTTCCGAAGGGGATGTCCATGTACGTAACAGGTGATGTTAATGATTACTTTGGGAAAGGATTATCTGGAGGAAAACTAATTGTCACGGCACCACTTAAAGGAGCTGCAGAAGGAAATGTTATAGCAGGTAATGTTGCATTATATGGAGCAACTAGTGGAACTGCATTTATCAATGGACGTGCTGGAGAGCGCTTTGCAGTTCGAAATAGTGGGGTAGATGTTGTAGTAGAAGGTATAGGGGATCATGGATGTGAATACATGACTGGTGGTCGTGCAGTCATTTTAGGGGATGTAGGAAAAAACTTTGGGGCAGGAATGTCCGGTGGTATTGCGTATGTACTTGTTGATGATGTGAACGGGTTAAGAGAAAAATGTAATATGGAAATGATTGACTTTGAGAAGATAAGTTCTTCAGATGAGTTGCATTCTTTACGCCAAATGATTATGGATCACTACTATTACACAAAGAGTTCGAAAGCGATGAACATTTTAGACAGATGGGAAGAAATGTCTGATCGATTTGTAAAAGTAGTGCCAAATGATTACAAAATAATGCTAGAAAAAATCCAAGCATTTAGATTGGAAGGTTTAACGGATGATGCAGCAGCGATGAAAGCATTTTTATCTACTTCAAATAACAAAGATAAGAAAGAACTAGAACTATTGAAAAAGTAGTGGAGAGGGGAGTAACTTATGGGTAAACCTACAGGATTTATGGAGTACGAACGTGAAAAAGGTAAAGAGGTGGCCCCTCTCAAACGGGTAAAAAATTGGAGCGAATACTCAACAAAATTAACGGATGAATCCCTTCAAAGACAAGGGGCTAGATGCATGGATTGTGGAACCCCTTTCTGTCACATGGGAATTGAAATAAGAGGAGCGACAGCAGGCTGTCCGATATATAATCTAATTCCTGAGTGGAATGATTTAGTTTATAAAGGAAAATGGAAAGAAGCTCTAGTGAGATTACAAATGACAAATAATTTTCCGGAGTTCACAGGTAGAGTATGTCCAGCCCCATGCGAGGGATCATGTACACTTGCTATTTCAGATCCAGCAGTGTCGATTAAAAATATCGAGCGTACCATTATTGACAAGGCATTCGAAAACGGATGGATTACACCAAGAATTCCGTCTAAACGTACTGGAAAAAAGATTGCAGTAATTGGCTCAGGTCCAGCTGGGCTTGCAAGTGCTGATGAGTTAAATCAAGCAGGTCATTCTGTTACTGTTTTTGAGAGGTCAGACAGAGCAGGCGGACTATTAATGTATGGTATTCCGAATATGAAACTGGAAAAAGAGATAGTGCAACGCCGAATTCATTTGCTACAACAAGAGGGAATCGATTTTGTTTTGAATACAGAAGTTGGGAAGGATATTTCTGCGGAACAATTAAAAGCAAACTTCGACGCAGTTATTTTATGTATTGGAGCTCATAAGCATAGAGAGCTTCATATGGAAGGTAGCACTTCCCAAGGTGTTTATTATGCGATGGATTATTTAACAACTACAACAAAAAGCTTACTAGATTCCAATTTTACAGATGATCAGTTTATTAATACAAAAGGTAAAGACGTTATTGTTATTGGTGGTGGAGATACTGGAGCAGATTGTGTGGCTACTGCGATACGACAAAAATGCCGAAGTATCGTTCAGTTTGGTAAGCATCCTCAGTTGCCAGTATCAAGAGCTGAAGATAATCAATGGCCAACTGATCCGAATATATATAAATTAGAATATGCATATGAAGAAGCAGCTGCAAAATATGGGAAAGATCCACGTGAATATTTAATACAGACTACAAAAATGGTAGCTGATAGAAACGGAAATTTAAAAGAACTTCACACTATACAAATGGAAAAAGTATTAGGAGAAGATGGATTTTTCTATTTTAAAGAGCTACCTGGAACAGAAAAAGTCTGGCCAGCACAATACGTATTTGTTGCTATTGGATTTGAAGGACCTGAAACTTCATTAGCGGAACAATTTGGAGTAAATATTGTAAATAAAAAAATTGCTGCTTCTACGAAGGATTACTCCACTAATATTGAGGGAGTTTTCACTGCAGGTGATGCTAGAAAAGGGCAAAGTTTAATCGTCTGGGCAATTAAAGAAGGGCGAGAAGTAGCGAAAAAAGTAAATGAATATGTAAGTAAAAAACCAGTCATTTTATAAATGACTGGTTTTAGTCTGCTAGTGTACTAAAGTTTTTGTTTTAATTTTAATAGATAGATGGCATAATAATAGCATACTAAAAGTGGAGGCATGAGAATGATTGGCATTATTGATTACGGAGCAGGAAATTTACATAGTGTGATGAAAGCAATTGCTCGTTTAGAATATGATACAAAGCTAATTACGAAACCATCCGATCATGATGAATCGATTACAAAGTTGATATTACCTGGAGTGGGTAATGCAAAAGTTGCTATGGAAATATTAAATGAATCGGGTTTAAGTGATTATTTAAAGAGTGAAGTCGCAAAAGGAACTCCATTGTTAGGAATTTGTCTTGGTATGCAACTACTTTTAGAATCAAGTGAGGAAGGGGACGTTCCTTGTTTAGGTCTCTTAAAAGGGACAGTACCGGAATTTAAAGTGGATGCCGAAAAGATTCCACATATGGGTTGGAATCAAGTGAAAGATGTTCAGCAACATTTCTTATTCAACAACATCCCAGATAATACTGATTTTTATTTTGTACATTCTTTCTTTGCAAATCCATTAGAAGAAAAGGATGTACTAGGAACAACTAAATATGGGATAGATTTTGCAAGTGTAATAGGAAATGAGCAAGTAATGGGTGTTCAGTTCCACCCTGAAAAAAGTGGGAAATTCGGGATCCAATTATTAGATAATTACTGTAAGTGAGGAGTTCATATATATGCTAAGAAAAAGAATAGTTCCTGCAATCGATGTATTAAATGACAAAGCAGTTAAGTATGTACAATTTAGAAATCCTACTATTATCGGTGATCCTGCAGAACTTGGGAAGAAGTATACGGAAGATGGTGCAGATGAATTAATTTATTTGGACACGACGGCTTCACTAAAAAACCAAGACTTAAAAATTGAATGGATTCGTAAAGTAGCAGAACAGGTGTACATTCCATTTTCAGTAATCGGCGGTGTCCGAACAGTTGATGACTTCAAAAACTTGCTTCGAGCAGGAGCAGATAAAGTTGGAGTGAACTCTGCAGCAGTACAAAGACCTGAGCTTTTAAGGGAAGCAGCAGATATATATGGAAAACAATGTGTAGTATTAGGGCTAGATGCGATGCCAATATATAATGATCAAGAAGAAATAATCCGTTGGGAAGTTTATACACACTCTGGTCATGAAAAAACAGGGATGGATGTTGTCGAATGGGCTCAGCAAGCGACAGAACTGGGTGCTGGAGAGATTATTTGTACAAGCATCCACAAAGATGGGATGAAAAATGGCTATGATGTAGAGCTAATTAAATTACTCTCAGAAAAGACAAATGTACCAATAATTGCGTCTGGCGGTGCTGGAAAGTTGGAACATATTGAAGAGGTATTTTCAGCTGGCCAAGCAGATGCTGCACTTGTTGCTTCAATGATTCATTATGGTGATTATACAATTTCTGAAATTAAGGCCTATTTACAAAACAAAAATATTAATGTTCGTTTATAAATACAAAAGGAATCGCCATAGAAATTAGCGATTCCTTTAATTTTATCCAATAGACTAATTAACTATTAACGAGCTATTTGTCACGACAGGATGTAGCTCCCCGTCAATTGCAAAAGATACTCTTCCTGTCTCTTCCGAAACAACTATTACGAGTGCATCACTTTTTTCAGATAAACCAATTGCCGCACGATGACGTGTACCTAGTTTCTTGTCTCCTACAAATATACTCGACAAAGGAAGAACATTTGATGCAGAATGTATTTGATTGCTTCTTACTAAGACCGCCCCATCATGAAGTGGATTACCAGGGTAAAAAATAGATTCTAATAAGGAGTGTGTTAGTTTTGCGCCGATGGGAGTACCTGGTCTTAAAAATGGATTAAGTATATCATTACGCTCAATTACAATTAATGCACCATGTCTTTGGTGTGATAGATGTTGAATAGCACTAGAAATATCTAAATACATATCAGTGAATGGAGATAAATAACAATTTAAATAAAAAGAAGCGGCAACTGCTTCTGCCTTTTCAAATTGTCCTTTAATAGTAGCGAGCCCTCCTAAAAGGCAAAAGTTGTCATTATCTAATGTAGTTAAACCTTTATTGATTTCAACCGAGATAGTTTCCAACTCTATTTTTAATTGTTCTTTTAGAGGTGAAAAGTCACAATTGGATTGTTTCATTTATTAAACCTCATTTCAACAAATGATGATTGTTTTGATAATTAGATTGTATGGTAAATAGTTTACCCTAAAAGAATAAGTTCATTCTTTTATATCCCGATAACATTCTATCCATATGCTTGCGAGTCACAATGTCTATATAATCTCAATAAAGGGGAAGAAGTACTAAGTTATGATAGATTGGGTAAACTCTAAGAGTACAGTCGATTTGAATGCAATAATTTATAATGAATTTTATAAAGACTAGTCTTTATTGGGGAGTAAAATACATGGAAAAAGAAATGGTGCAGCTAAAAGATGATTTGACTTTAGTTCAATATCTGGAAGAATTATTTGAAAAGGGAAACGGAGAAATCCAAGTAATACATGAAGCTATGTACAAGTTTATTGCTATTAATAATAATGAAATTATAGATGACCATTTAAAAGCCGTTAGACAAGAATTAGCTAAAATCTATATTTTAGTTGGAAGAATGCAAGAAGGTAAAATTAATCAAACAGATTTTCGATATACATCATTAGATATTGAATTGTTTTTTGTTAAATATCGAACAGTGATTGACCACATTATCGAATCCATTAAATTGTATTTCGAGATCCCACCTAAGCCTAGAAAAAATTTATGGGAGATATTTGAGATTCTCAATAAAAAAATAGAAGAGCACCAATTAGAAGATTATCCTTTACTCAAAAGTAGTTTGTGGTTTAAAGATATAGCAAACTATAGAAATGGTTTAGTTCATGGAGGGAGTAATTGCATGGTATTTAAGCATGATACCGAAATAATCTTTCAAATTTTTGATTTAAATTTTGATAATATCATTAATGACCTGGAATATTTAAAATATGAAAAGAACGTTTACTACTTTAGATACTTCTTAGTAGTATATATGGCATATCTACACTATTTTTTAAATGACATTTTCAACCTAATGATTACTTTAAATGGTGGAAATATTAAGTCTCAACCCCAATTTATAGAAAATGAGATGCCATTTGGTACGATTGATAATAGTGACATTATAAAGTCGTGGTGTAAAGATTGTATTAATGCCATTGAACAAGAATTAACTAAGTTTAACTAATCACTAATTTAATGCATTTTTCATTATTTTTGGAGAAGAAAGTAGAAAAAAGTAAATTGCATTTTAATAGGCGACCTTCTCTATAATTGAGTTGGTCGCCATTTAATGTAATTATCTGAGGCAATCGGAATTTTTCTCCGCTAAATATACGATAAAAAGTGGGATTCTCCATAGTTTTTTATACCAAATGCCTAAAGTGGAACGAAAGATAGTTCTTTTTTTGTTAACTTTCTATAATATTTCCCAGCCTCGTTCTTTTGCTATATTTCTCAGCTTTTCTTCTGGTTTTACCGCAACGGGGTTTCCTACGAGCTCTAACACCGGTAAGTCTGAGTAGCTGTCCCCGTATGCGAAACTATTTTCCCAATCTATTTGTTTATCCTTTAAAATTTTCAAGATATTTTCTGTTTTGCGAGGTCCATTTACGTGCGTAATTGGGGAATGGATGTCTATTTTGTCCTCTTTGTAATGTATGTCTGTACCTATAATTTGGTTAAAGGTCATCCCAGCAGTAACGCGTTGTAAAAACTGTGTATATGCTCCCGAGACAAGTAAAATATGTACATCTTCCGATTGATGCTTTTCTAATCTTTCTACCACATCTTGATTAAAATCTTTTTGCATTTTATCTTTTAATTCTTCAAAATAAGCATCCATTTCAGCAGTAGATATTCCGCTGAAAGCTTCTAAATACAATTGCATGGAACGTGCTTTCATTTTTGAAGTAGGATAAAGTTTAAGTTTATTCGCAAT
This sequence comes from Psychrobacillus sp. FJAT-21963, assembly GCF_001420585.1. NCBI lineage: Bacteria > Bacillati > Bacillota > Bacilli > Caryophanales > Bacillaceae > Psychrobacillus > Psychrobacillus sp. FJAT-21963. Next base: position 366,498 of record NZ_LJIY01000002.1, read on the forward strand.
ATAAGGAGGGACGATTGATCTATAAAAGCGTTTATAATTTGTTTTATAAATGGGGTGTTCTTTTAAATGATTCATTAACAATTTAAATGTTTCTTCGGCATATAATGTTCCGTCAAAGTCAAAAATTGCGACACGCATATAATTCACCCTTTTCATTTGTAATAATATACTTTAGGTAAATTATACGTTATTTCGGAATAGAAACAATGTATTTAAAAACTCGTCCCCACAGAAGGGACGAGAGAGGGAATTAACTCATCATTTTTCCTTGTACAGGAGCATATGCGTTTAACATTGCTTGCATGCTTTGTTGATCAAGTTGTGGTACTTGGTAGTAGTGATGCTTGTTTTGATAAATAGAAAGCTCATAAGCCATTTCGATGCAGTTTGGAATTGAATCTGCAAGAACTCGACGCACTACTGGGTTTGTAGTTTCTAAAGCAGCACCAGTTTTAATTGTTGCAGCAGCTTTTGCAGCTCCCAGTAAATAACCAGAAATCATTTCGTCATTAATTTCATTTGCATTTTGCATAGGCTTTTTCGGTTGAGAAGGCTTCGTTCCATATACAAAGTCATTGCCTTGTTGCATTTTATAGCTTGTTGTTGGATGTGACGGGTCTTGTCCAGTTTTAAAGCATTCAACCGTAATATTATATTCATCAAGTGCAAATGCATATTGACGATCCAAGATGTTCAACAATTCTTGGTCTTTTACATGTGGACGTAAAATTGTTTTCAAGTTTAAACCAGATAAAACAGTTGATAAAACTTCATGAACATCAAATACTTCATGACCACCATGATTCATTTGTTGAGAGATATTTCCGGTTTGCATATTTTGATGAGTTTGACCTTGAGCTTGACCTTGACCTTGACCAAATGGATTTTGAGTCATTCAATAATTCCTCCTTGTAGAAAATGTGATGAAACCATCCTCATTAGTTTGACCACATTATTCGTTCATATGCATAAAACAGGGGAAATTAAAACATTCAAGAAAATCTATGTTACAAATCCATTACAAGTGCCAGGCACCAGAAACAAACGGAAAAAATAAAACAATCATGAATAGTTGAATTCATGATTGTAAAGTATTATTTATTATTTTCTACTGCTTCTACTAATGAGAAGATAAAGGAATACAAAAATTGATAAGTTTGTTCAATTGTAGTGTCTTCGTTAAATCCTGCCATATAATTTAGTGGTAAGTTTACTTCCCATAATCCATCTTCACCAGAAAACATTAAGCTATAGTTCATCTTTTCGGAATCAAAATGTTGATTTAAGTAATCTCGTATTGACCCACCAAATTTCTTTTGTAATGCTAATCCAAACATTGCTGTGTATACTTCGAATACTTCGTCGAATTCTAATGCAATAGCATCTACATTAATAATATCAAAGCTTTTAGATTCTACATATACATATTCAGTTTGGTTTTCTTTGACATGGGAAAGTGGAGATTGAAAAAATTCCTTAGTACCTTTAGAAACCGTTTCATCTGTTTCTTTAACGAATCGTTCAATTATAGCATCAGAAAACTGTTCATTTTTTTCAGTTATTACTACTTTTTGTTCGGCAGAAAGTAATTGATGTCTTTCAGCATAATCTTTTTCTTCTATCAATAAATTAATTTCCACGCCATTTGCTTCGTTGATTTTTTTGGACAATTTTTCGGTTATCATAAATAATTATTCCTTTCTTCCTCTGCGATTTCTTCTGCTATCACTTGAAGGTCATATGCATCAATAATGAATAAAGAGTAGTTTTCTTTTTCTGCAAATTGTTGTGCAAGTTTTTTAAAATATCTGGGTGAACCTTCGTTTTCTTCGTCGTACACAATAAGAATTCCATCCGAATTTCTAAGTAGAAATTTATTTTTTTCGATGAATTGCCATGGAGCCTCGTAAGGTCTTTTAGTAATACTTGTATGATAATCCGCTTGAAAAAGCAAATTTCTATACTTTTCTTGTTTTTGCTCATTCCAATTTTTTTCTTGCTCTAGAAAAGGGGTTATAATAGCTAATTTTAAATGTGGAAAATCGACTTTCATCTCTAGTAATAATTCGGCAGCCCAAGTTTCAACCCCTTGTTGACCACTTAATATTATCCATTCAAGACCCTCATCCATTAGTAAAAGCAATTGATTGTATATTGCTCTTTTTATAATAGGTATTCCTGCATGTGAATCGTTAAAAATACCCAATTCATGTGCTTTATAACCAGTTATAACTAAACGTTTTGTCATTCTTTTCGACCTACTTTGTTTTACATCTACATTTTATCATACCACTTAATTGTCACCATATAAATATTCATCTCATACACTAGTGTGATTGTATAGAAAGGATGGTTAAAGTTAATCCAAATTCACAGCCAAATGTTGAGTTTGTCAGTAATGTTGAATCTTATCTTTACCAACAACTTATGAGATTGAATGGACAACATATTGCAGTTCAAACTACTAGAAGTACACTTCAAGGAATATTAACAATGTTAACTCCGGATCACATTGTATTAGATGTTAGCGGCACTCCTTTTTTTATACGAAACCAGCAAATTGTTTGGGTTACACAAGCGCTATGAGGGAAGGAGAGACTAAATGTTTAATCGGGTAAACAAGCTCCTAATAGAACTTCCCAACGTAGAATATGGTGATGCAAATGCAGCTTCGGCTGTACAAGAGCTGTTAGGTGGAAAATTTGGTGAAATGTCCACATTAAATAATTATATGTACCAATCCTTTAACTTCAGAGGGAAATCAAAATTAAAGCCTTTTTATGATTTGGTTGCCAGTATCACAGCAGAGGAATTTGGTCATGTAGAGCTTGTCTCCAATACAATTAATCTTTTGCATAAAGGAACTTCTTTTGCCGGAGACCCAGATATAACTCCGCTTCAAAATGCTACAGATAAACGGAACACCTATGCCTTCATTGCAAATGCACAGACTTCTTTAGCTGGAGATTCAATGGGTAATCCATGGAGAGGAGACTATGTGTTTTCAAGTGGAAACTTGGTACTAGACTTGCTTCATAACTTTTTCTTAGAATGTGGCGCTCGTACACATAAAATGCGTGTATATGAGATGACAGACCACCCTGCTGCTAGAGAATTAATTGGTTATTTACTTGTTCGTGGAGGTACACATATTCTTGCGTATGCAAAAGCGATAGAAATGGCAACAGGAACAGATGTGACAACGATGCTTCCTATTCCAAGTTTAGATAATCGCGTTTTTGATCAAGCAAGAAAGTATGAGGAACGTGGATACGGAAACGTATTATTCACATGGAATAATGTAGGCGACTATAAAGATATAAAATATATTTGGAAAGGGACTAATCCAGCAAGTGGGGATCAGCTCTTTGTAAAAGAAGGTAGTCCAAAAGGATATGATATTCCTGATTTAGAGTCAAAACCTGAAGAATTCGCACCTGGCATAGGACCTGATGAATATGCAGCAATTGCTAAAAGATTAATGGCTAATATGTAAAAAGAAAGGACCGATTGTGAACTCGGTCCTATTTATTAATTACTTGTTTACTTAAAAGGTCACTAATTTCTTCTACTGAAAATCCTAGCTCATTCAACACTTCACTATTATGCTGTCCCAATAGGGGAGCAGGGCTCTTGAATTGTCCAGGTGTTTCTGAGAATTTTGCAGGGAATCCAAGTGTCTTCATCGGACCAGCTACAGGATGTTCATAATCTAAAATCATTTCTCTAGAAAGTATGTGTTCATCCGAAAGAGTTTGGTCATATGAATAAATTGGCCCTGAAGGAATACCGTGCTCATCTAACAGATTCAGCCAATAGGATGATTCGTGTTCTTTTAAAATATTTTCAATTTCAACTTCTAATTCATCGACATGAAGTGAACGTATACTATTTGTTAAAAATCGTTCATCCGATATCCACTCTTGTTTATTTACTACTAATAAGCAAAATTTTTCCCAAAGCTTTTGATTAGCTGCACCGATTAAAATAAATCCATCTTTCGTTTTGTAACCTTGATAGGGTGCAGAAACTCGGTGTGCAGTACCATTCCTTCTTGGCACCTCGCCTTTTCCAAAGTATGCAGCAGCTTCCCAAACAGTCCAAGCAAGTCCGGAATCTACTAACGAAACGTCAATATACTGACCATTTCCTGATTTCAATCGATGAATATATGCAGCTAAAATAGATTGAATTGCTGTTTGAGCTGCAGCGATATCATGGATTGCAATACCTACCTTCACAGGCTTTCCAGTGCGTTCACCTGTCATATCGATCAAACCGGAGAGACCTTGAGCCATAATATCAAAGCCACCTTTATTCTTGTAAGGTCCAGTTTGGCCATAACCAGATATAGAACAATATATAATAGCAGGATTAATTGATTTTAACGAATCATAATCAATACCAAGTTTCTTCGTAACACCTGGACGATAATTCTCGATGAAGACATCTGCATCTTTTATAAGTTTATATAATATTTTCAAGCCTTCTTCTGTCTTCAAATTAAGACATATCCCACGTTTATTTCTGTTTACCATCATATACATATAACTTTCTTCGTTAATATATGGACCCATTGTTCGGGTATCATCGCCCTTAGGAAACTTTTCCACTTTAATAACATCAGCACCCATATCTCCTAGCACCATTGTGCAATAGGGACCAGCAAGAACTTGTGATAAATCAATTACTTTCATTCCTTTTAAAGCTTGTTCCATTTCCAACTTCCCACCTTTAAATCTGCCATTAGCTTCTAACAATTTTTAATTTGCGAAGCTCCTCTAAATTACGTGCTCCACTCAAAGAAATAGACACATTTGTTTCTTGAAGGAAATTTTCAAGAACCCTTTCCACACCAGCTTGCCCACCACTAGCAAGCCCCCAAACAAAAGGACGTCCGATGCAAACTGCAGTTGCACCTAGTGCTAGTGCTTTTACAGCATCTGAACCTCGTCTTACGCCACTATCAAATAGCACAGGGATTTGCCCTTTTACGACTTCTACTATTTCTGGAAGGGCATCGATACTTGCGATAACCCCATCTAACTGACGACCACCATGATTTGAAACAATTATTCCATCTATCCCTTTTTCAATTGCTAGCTTTGCGTCTTCTGGATGGAGAATACCTTTTAGCAAAATCGGCAATGAAGTATACTCTCTTAATTCTTCGATATTGTTCCAATTTAAAGTAGGATGATAGATGTTCTCTATCATACTATCAATAATGGCATCCATCGAATGATCTGAAAGGGCAGCCATAAAAATAGGGTCAGAAGTATAATTTCCTTGACCAAAACCACGTTTAAGTGGGGAGAACTGATTTCTAACATCTTCTTCACGCCAGCCAAGCATAACTGTATCTACCGTTAACACAATTGCTTCATATCCGGCAGCTTCTGCTCTTCTAACCATGCTAAATGAAATTTCTTTGTTTTGAGACCAATATAATTGGAACCATTTCGAGCTGCCTTTAGTTGCATCTGCAATTTCTTCGATGGAATAACTAGATACGGTACTTTGTATATATGGATAATTAAATTTTGCCGCTGCTTTAGCAACAGCAATTTCTCCATCCTCATGTGCGATTTTATTTACTCCTACAGGAGCTATGAAAAGGGGATGAGGATATGTATGTCCAAGGATAGTTACTTCTGTATTTAAAGTAGAAACATCAGTAAGAAATCTTGGTACAATAGAATACTTTTCAAATGAATTGCTATTTTTACGATATGTTTCTTCACCGCCAGCAGATGACCGGATGTAACCAAATGGACCTGCATCTAATTTTTCCTGTGCAGCTTGTTCTAATTCACTAAAATTAATAGGGTATTTTTCATTAGAACCAATATTATCTAGTAATAAATCATTATTTTTTATAGTTGACATGAGCTCACCTCTTAAGAAAAATTAGGTTTTCTTTTCTCTAAAAATGCTTGAATTCCTTCTTTATAATCATCTGAACTGAATGAATCTAAAATTAGTTGTTCAATTTCTTTCGTTTCTGCATTTTCACCGTCTATAATCGATTGGATTACTTGCTTGATGCCATTATTTGCTACAGAAGATTTACGGGTAATTTTTTCGGCAAACTCAAGACATTTCTCTTCAATCTCTTCCATAGGAAATACATAATCGATTAAACCTAATTCTTTTCCTTCTTCAGCAGAGATTAACGAAGCAGTATAAAGTAATTCTTTTGCTTTTGAAGGACCGATTAAATTCACTAAACGCTTAGTACTTGTTAAGTTATAAATAATTCCGATATTTGAAGCGGTAATACCAAGTTTACTTCCTGAGGTAGCAAATCTAAAATCACAAGAATTAGCTAGCTCTAACCCACCACCAATTGCCAATGTTTTAATAAGAGCTATTGTTGGTTTTGGAAAACGATACAATTTCTCAATAGACTCCAAAGTTGCATCATTATAATCTTTTGCTTTTTGTGCGGAAAAACGATTTTCAAGGAATTCTGATATGTCAGCTCCAGAAGAGAAGGCTGATTCGTCCACACCTTTTAAAATTAATATTTTTATTTTAGAATCACTTTCGAGCTCATCCAAAATAATACCTAGCTGTTTAAACATAGCGAGTGAAAAAGAGTTTTTCTTCTCTGCCCGATTAATAATGAGAGTAGCGATTGATCCGTTACGTTCAACATACAAATAGTTAGTCATATGAAAACCTCCGATTAATCTTTCTTCAATCTTGCTGCTAATCTATTGCCGATGGATTGAATACTTTGTACGAGAATAATTAAAATAAAGACAGTAGCGTACATTACATCAACTTCGTAACGTAAATGTCCAAAACGGTAGGCTAAATCTCCAAGTCCACCAGCTCCGACCATTCCAGCCATGGCAGTTGCGCCAATTAAACTAACTGTTGAAATAGTTAATCCTAAAATGATAGAAGGGCGTGCTTCTCTTAAAAGTACATGCCAAATTATCGATCTTGTTTTAATTCCCATCGCTGTATAGGCCTCGATTACACCATTCTCTACTTCAAGTAAGGCAGACTCCATTAAACGTGCGATATAGGGAGCAGTATAGATAACTAATGGAACTATAACTCCTTTAACGCCGATTGTCGTACCAACAATTATTTTCGTAAAAGGAAGTATAAAAAAGAGTAAAATGATAAATGGAACTGAACGTACTATGTTAATAAATAAATTACTAATTTGATACAAAACTTTATTTTGTAATGCCTGACCTGGTCTAGTTAATACGATTAAAATTCCTAAAGGAATTCCGATTAGGACAGAGAAAAACAGTGAAATTCCAACCATTTGGAAGGTTTCAATCACTGACTTTCCGATAATCGGTAACCATTGCTCTGTAAACTGTTCATATCTGCTCATGATTGTCCCTCCAAATCTTCAGTACCAACTCCGTGGTCTTCGAGAAATTTTAGTGCAGCAGTTACTTGTTCCTTCACACCAATTAAATGAACGACAATGTTTCCAACGATACCATTTTTTAATTCAATAATATTAGCAGTTAAAATATTTGGCTGAACATTGAATTTTTGGCTAACTTCTGCGAGTAGAGGCTTACCTGTACTTTCTCCAACAAATGTTAAACGTGTAACAGCTCCTGTAACATTTAACTGAGTGATCAATGTAGGAGAGAGATTTCGCTGACTAATTGTACTTAAAAACTTTTTAGTCGTTGGATGACTTGGTTTAGTGAATAGATTAATAGCAGTGTTCTGCTCAACCACTTCTCCATTTTCCATTACATATACATAATCACAAATCTTTTGAATCACATTCATTTCATGCGTGATCAGTAAAATTGTTATTCCTAGTTCTCTATTAATTTTTAATAATAGTTCTAAGATAGAATCGGTTGTTTCAGGATCAAGCGCACTAGTTGCTTCGTCACTTAATAACACTTCCGGTTCTTGCGCAAGAGCACGTGCAATTGCGACTCTTTGCTTTTGACCACCTGATAATTGATTTGGATAGTTATGATGTTTATCTGTCAGCCCTACAATTTCTAAGTATTTGTTTACTCTCGTTTTTACTTCTGTTGGATCATATCCAAGAAGTTTTAGAGGAATGGCTATATTATCGTAAACAGTAGCTGTTTTTAATAAGTTGAATCCTTGGAAAATCATTCCGATTTTATTTCGGACTTCTCTTAGTTTAGGAAGGGGAAGGGAGGTAGCTTCCTTGCCGTTAATGATAACTTTGCCTTGAGTAGGTTTTTCTAGCAGGTTTACGCAACGAATGAGTGTACTCTTTCCGGCCCCGCTGTATCCTATTACTCCATGAATTTCGCCTTTTTTTACATGAATATTGACATTTTTCACTGCTTTTACAATGCCATTCTTGCTGTTAAATTCTTTCGATATATTTTCTAATACAATCATTGTTTGTCTTCCTTTCTAAAGAAAACGTTACCAAGGTCGGTAACGTTTTCGAATATTATCTACTCTTCCCAACTAGGTAATACAGAACCTTGAAATTCTTCTTCGATGAATTTTTTAACTTCTTCTGATTGATATGCTTTTACAAACTTTTGAATCGTTGGGTCGTCTTTATTCTCAGCGCGTACAACAATGTAGTTTACATAAGGTGAATTAGATGACTCTAGTAAAATAGAATCTTCTTTTGGATTAATACCCGCATCTAAAGCAAAGTTAGTGTTGATTGCTGCTGCATCAACTTCGCTTAACTGTTTAGGAATTTGTGCTGCTTCTAGCTCAATGAATTTTAAATTTTTTGGATTTTCTTCTAGATCATAGATGGAAGCAGTTTCTCTTTTATCCTCTTTTATTTTGATTAGTCCATGTTCTTCTAAAATGTATAGTGCACGAGCGCCGTTAGTTGGATCGTTAGGTAAACCAAAAGTTGCTCCGTCTGGAAGATCATCGATTGAGTCAAATTTGTCTGAGTAAACTCCCATAGGATTTAGAATTGTTTTCCCAACAGGTACTAAATCTGTTCCATGGTCTTCATTAAAAGTATTTAAGAAGGGCTCATGCTGATAACTGTTAGCATCTAAGTCTTCTTCAGATAATGCAGTGTTTGGAAGTATGTAATCAGAGAAAACTTTTAATTCAATTTCCAGACCGTCTTTTGCAGCTACTTCTTTTGCAACTTCAACAATTTGTTCATGGGGACCTGCTGTAACCCCTACTACTAATTTTTTCTCATTTAACGCTTCCGTTTTTTCTCCTTCACTAGAGCTATCCCCACATGCTGCAAGTGCTCCAGATAAAAGTACTGTTGATAAAAGTAAACCAAATTTTTTCATTTCTTTTCCTCCTATAATTTATTAGTACTGTTGAATAAATATAAAAAGCCTCTCTTTCACAGAAAGAGAGGCACACAAAAATATGATTGTCCTCTCTTATCTGTCAAAACAAATGTTTTGCAGGATTTAGCACCTTTCTACATAAAAAATGTAGATGGTTGCCGAGCTTCAACGGGCCAGTCCCTCAGCTACTCTTGATAAGAGATAAAAGCTATTTAATTTTTCAGCTATTCCATAAAAGTTAATTTACTATATCAACTTATTAAAGTCAACAAATTTTTTCTAGTTGAAATTTTCAGTCGGATTAGTTTAAAGTTATTATCAATAAATAAATATGCAGGGATGATGAATTTTATGTCTTTAATAAGAGCAAATTATGCCACTGGTCAGTTAGGTAAAACTGTTGGTGCAAGACTAGTTTATGGTACAGATTTACTAGAAGGAATTGAGCAATTATGTAAAGTAAATTGTATTGAATATGCAACAATTATAAGCTGTTTTGGAAGTTTTCAACGAAGTGGTTTTGTTTATCTTGTTCCGAATAAAAACTCTAAAATTGGTGTTGGATATAACGACCTTATAGTAAAAGAGGGACCAATAGAATTTTTACAGGGGACAGGTGTTGTATGTAAAAGGGAAGGGGAATACGAAACTCATTTTCACGGATCCATGTGTGACCAACATGGCAACATTTTTGGAGGTCATTTTATCAAAGGAGAAAACCCTGTTATTACGGTTGATGTAGTTTTAGCTGAAGTTACTGGAATGGAGTTTCATCGTAAGTTTGATGAGGAAACAGGAGCAAACCAATTTTATCCAGTGGATTCTAATAAAACTTCAACAAATAAACTGTAATAAAAAAACCGATTTACAAAAGTAAATCGGTCGGGTAGGTTGTAGACAAAAAGAAGTTTGCTAACTCTAGTTCGTTATTATGATTTTAAGTCGTCTGTACTACTCAAAATTATTCTTTCTAAGTAAATAGAAGATAATATGGTAGCATTTATTGGTTTGGAAAAGCGTCCGCTCGACTCCTGCGGGAAAGCGAGACAGATGAGACCCCGCACGTAGCGAGAGCTGCGGAGGAGGCTCGGCGCTCGCCCGCGGAAAGCGAGCGGTAAGCTTTAAGAAAACCTAATTTATCCTTTATAATAATAATTCGAGTTATTCTACAATCTGAGCAATTTACAAAAGTAAATCGATATTGTATTAAAATAGATTTAGTTTTTCAATACGATTTATAGCTTCTACCAATCGAACTTCATCCACTAATAACCCAACACGGACATAGCCTTCGCCAAAGGATCCGAAACCATCTCCAGGAGCTACAGCTACATCGGCTTTTTCTAAAAGTAAGTCTGCAAATTCTTGACTTGTGTAACCTTTTACAACTGGTAACCATGCAAAAAAGGAGCCTTTTGGTGCTTTGACATTCCATCCTATTCTTGAGCAAGCATTTACTAATGCATTTCTTCTACCTTCATACAAAGAAACAAGTTCATCGACACATTCCTGGCTCTCATTGAGTGCAGCAGCGGCAGCAGTTTGGATTGCGGGGAACAGACTAACAAATAAATGATCTTGAATAATATTGATCGCTTCAATTATTTTTGGGTTTCCAACTGCGAAGCCAACCCTCCAACCCGCCATATTATAAGTTTTGGAAAGGGTATACATCTCTATACCTACATCTTTTGCACCTTTAACCTGTAAAAAGCTGATTGGTTTTTGACCGTCAAAACCAATTCCTCCATAGGCAAAGTCGTGAACAATCGCTATATCTGCTTCTTTTGCAAGTGCAACAGTCTCTTCAAAAAAATCCTTTGTTGCAGTTGCCCCAGTAGGATTGTTTGGATAATTTAAGTACATTAACTTCGCATCTTCTTTTTGTATTTCTGTTAATTTACTGTAATCAGGAAGAAAGTTGTTTTCTTCTAGTAAAGGCATTGTTTCAAATCGAACACTTGCTAGCCCCACACCTGATAAGTAATCTGGATAACCTGGATCTGGTAAGAGCATTAGTTCATTTTCGTTCATCATTGCTAATGGTAATTCAACTAGACCAATCTTCGTTCCGAACATTATTGCAACTTCGGTATATGGATCTATTTCTACATTGTACTCGCGTTTATAAAAGTCTGCAGCTGCTTGTTTTAACTCATTTATTCCTCGAAAAGGGGAGTATTTGTGTGATAAAGGATTTGTTGCTGCATCTTGCAATGCTCTAACTATATGTTCAGGAGTAGGTTGATCTGGATTGCCCTGGCCTAAGTTTATGACATCTCTTCCTTCTGACACAGCTAATGCTACTTTTTGAACAAGTGTTGCAAAAAATTGAGTAGGTAAATTTTTTAGTCGATTTGAAAATTCCATGTGTGATACCTCTTTTTCTAAATAGTTGCATAGATTAGACAAATCTTATAATCTTTTTAGTATTATGTCTATAGGTGGTGGCGAAATGAAAGTTGCATGTGTTCAATTAGATATTGCGTTTGGAGCGCCAAAAGAAAATTTTTTGAAGGTTGAAGAAAAAGTAAGAGAAGCAGCCTCTTTAGGAGCTAAAATTGTTGTATTACCAGAGATGTGGAATACAGGGTATGATTTAAAGAGATTAATAGAAATCGCGGACTTGGAAGGCGAAACTACGAAAAAATTATTTTCTCGATTGTCCAAAGAATTAAACATTCATATAGTTGGGGGATCTGTTTCTACCAAAAAAGGGGAGCAGTTTTACAATACAATGTACGTTACAAATTCTCATGGAGAGATAATTTCTGAATATAACAAGGCACACCTATTTAAATTAATGGATGAACACCATTATTTGGAAGAAGGTAATGAAAAGAATCTATTTACATTAGATGGTGTCAAAATGGGTGGAATTATTTGTTATGATTTACGCTTCCCTGAATGGACACGAGCTCATGCATTAAGTGGTGCAAAGGTAATGTTTATTCCAGCTCAATGGCCAGATGCACGAATTGATCACTGGAAAATATTGTTGCAGGCAAGAGCTATTGAAAATCAAATTTTTATTGTTGCTGTAAACCGTGTAGGAAGTGATCCAAACAATTCATTTAATGGTAATTCGATGGTAATAGCCCCTTGGGGAGAATTATTGTGGGTAGGCGAAAATGAAGAAAAGGTTAAACTAGTGGATATTGATATAAATGAAATTGAAGATGTTCGAAAAAGAATTCCTATATTTCAAGATAGAAGAGAAGTATTATATAAGTATCTTTAAAAACAAGGGGGATTTGAGAGATGGAAGAAAATATTCGCGCTATTCAGGATGACTATCCAGATGATTTTGCTTGGTGTTATGGGTGTGGTAGATTAAACGAAGACGGGTATCATTTACGAACGTACTGGAATGGGGACCAGACGGAAACTGTATATGAGCCAAGAGAAGAACATATTGCAATACCTGGATTTGTGTACGGAGGATTAATTGGTGCACTAGTAGATTGCCATGGGACAGGATCAGCATCTCTTGCTTTACATCGGAAGAATGGTCATGAGCCAGGAAGCGGTGAAACACCACCTCGTTTCGTAACAGGCTCATTGCATGTCGATTTCTTAAAACCTACTCCGAAAAATGTGTTGCTTAAAGCGATAGGTACAGTAGAAGAGATTCATCCGAAGAAATGGAAAGTGACAACTGAAGTATTTGCAGGTGACGTACTTTGTGCTAAAGGAGAAGTAATTGCAGTTGTAATGCCGTCAACTTTTGCCCAATCAAAATAACATAAGATTATCGAACACAGGATTATTTTTTTCCTGTGTTTTTTTCATTCCTCAAACATATATTTTTATATGCGGAAAGGTGATGATCATGTTTTTACAAAAGTCTCTTATTATTTTTTTAGGAAGTATTTTAATAGCAATCGGAATCAATTTTTTTATTGTTCCTTATCATCTATTGGACGGTGGAGCCATTGGCATAAGTTTAATCATTCATTATTTATTTAATGTAAAAGTTGGGATTGCTATTATTTGTGTCAGTTTGCCGATATTTTTAATAGCTTGGATGAACTATCGAACATTTTTTTATAATGGTATTCATGGATTATTATTTTCTTCAGTAATCATTGATTTCTTCTATCCTTTACATATTGCAGGGCAGAAATTAATTACGAATGAATTGGCTGGAGCGATAAGTGGTGGGATTTTTGTTGGCCTAGGAATTGGTTTAATGCTTCGATCAGACATAACAATTGGTGGAACAGATCTACTTGCTCAGATGATCTCTAAAATGTTACGCATTAATCCGGGATTAGGGATTCTATCGATTGATATATTAGTAGTAGTCATGGGGAGTCTACTAGTCGATTCTGTATCATTATTGTATTCTTGCATCACTGTAGTTTCTGTTGGTATTACCACTACTCTTTTAGCCAAAAAATATTAAGAAGACTGAATAACCGGATTAAGTAAGAACAAAGAAGGGGATATAGAATACGAGGAGGTGACGGAAACTGGATAGAATTTTATATATTGTTTTTACACTTGCTTATTTAATACTTCTCGTAGTTGGATTAAAAGGAATCAGAAAGGAAGGTCTTCATAAGTGGACTAATGTTATCTATTTAATTGTAATAGCACTTGTTTATGATAATTTTATCATTGCAATTGGTAGATGGATTGGAGAAAGTTCTTTCTTAGAAAGTTTAAATTTAGCGAGGTTCTGGTTTCATGCTTTTTTTACTCCGCTCTTAGTTATATTTTCAGTAGGTACACTTCAGGAAAGTGGGCTCAAATGGGCTCAAAAGACTTGGGCAAAAGCTGCAACTATTATTTATACACTAGGTATGATTGGATTAGAGCTTATTGTTGAAACAATTGGAATCAAATTAATACCAATACAGGAATTTGGTGTTCTAAGGTACGGAACAATAGAAGAGGTTTCTGGACCACCATTAATGATTTTGTTTGTAACACTGATACTAATTTTATGTAGTGTTGTTCTATGGGTAAAAACAAAGTGGGTGCTGTTTTTTATAGGTGTATTTATCATGACGATTGGAAGTGTGATACCTATAAATGTTGAAAGTGGGGCAGTGACCAATGCATTTGAGTTATTTCTCATTTTCACTCTTATTTGGACTAAAAGAGAACTCATTCAAAACAAAATTTCAATAAAGTAGATTTTGGTCCAATAAGAGCAAATTAAACTAGGTTTTAGGTTATATGGAATACTACATATCTATGTGCATTCGAAGCTTGCCGCACGTTAGCTTGAGCCACTGTTTGCGCTAGGTGATATATCCATCTGTCTCATACTGACGTCATGCGGCTAGGGAGGCGCGAATGCAGTTGTCAGCGATTACGATTAAAAGGTTTTCTTGAACTTAAATACTATAATCAATGACTTATTAAAAGGGATTTTTTTATCAACAGTGGAAAATAGGATGTGCGCCTCCCACGCCGCAAGACCGCGAAGAATGAGACCCTTAAAAAAAGCGACTCATCCTGAGGAGTCTCATGCAAAGCGTGCGGCAAGCATCCGTGTTTCAAGTATTCTATAGTGCTAAAACACTTTTTTTAGTTTTCCAAAACTTTCATTATGCTAAACATGGCATCTAATTTACGAACCAAATGGTGTTTCGGTACAAGTTTCTCAATGTTAGCATTTCAAGTTGTTCACGTTCATTGAGTTGGTTTTTGGTCAACATGATATTCAACACCTCAACTTCTTAGAAGATTTAGAACCTCAACACTTTTTAAATTAGCCAACACTAGTCGATTGGAGTGGAAGGCGCGAAGACTCCTACGGGAACAGCACGAGCCGAAGCACCCGGACTGAGTGTAGCGAAATTAATTTTTGCGACGAGCTTGCGCAGGTGCGAGGGAGAAGGCTGAGGCCGTGCCCATGGAAAGCGTAGCGTCTGAAACGGAAATTGACGATTTCTTACTATGTATTGTAGATAAAAAAAGACTATAGACAATTTCAAATTTCTTTGAGTTTGTCTACAGTCTGAAGAGACATGCTTAGCATGTCTCTTGTTTATTATGATGTGGAAACAACTTCATCAACTGGTGCTGCTTCTTTTGGTTCAGGGACTCTCGATAGAATGAAAAGGCCGATAATAAATAAGACAACTAAACTAAACACGCCATAGTTTGATTTTCCTGTAAGTTGAGCAGTAAATGCTACTAATAGTGGACCCATAATAGAAGCAAACTTGCCGAAAATATTGTAAAATCCAAAAAACTCATTTGAATTTTCTTTTGGTACTAATTTCCCGAAGTATGATCTACTGAGAGCCTGTATACCGCCTTGGGAAGTTGCAACTAGCATTGCTAATATCCAAAAATCTACAATTGTTTCTAAGAAAACTGCGTAAATACATACAATGATATAAATGATTATGCCGACATAAAGCATTTTCTTCTCGGAAAATTTTCCTGCAAGTTTGCCAAACAGTATAGCGAATGGTGCAGCTACTACCTGAGTCGCGAAAAGCACTAGTAATAGCCCGGTAGTGTCAAGTCCTAGATCTGTACCATATGCAGTAGACATACTAATAATTGTTCCGACTCCATCAATATAGAAAAAGTACGCTAGTAAAAATAAGAACAATGCTCGGTATTTTCGTATTTCTTTAAATGTATTACCTAAGCGTTTAAAGCTTTGAATAACCGGGTTACCATCACGTTCAATAAAGTGTATCTGTTGGACATTTTTGAATAAAGGAATAGAAAACACGATCCACCATGTAGCTGTAATTAGGAATGCAATCCGACTAGCATTAATGCTTGAAAGAGGAATTACTTCCTTGCCTGCTAACAAAATAATAACAATACTAATTAAAAAGGGGATAGTGCTACCAATATAGCCTAAACTGTATCCTCTTGCTGAAACTTTGTGCATTCGTTTATCCGTGGTTACATCAACAATAAATCCATCATAAAAAACATTTGCGCCAGTTGCTCCGAGTGCAGCTAGAGTATAGCAAATTAATAATAGTAACCAATTATCATAGGGAACAAATGCTAGTAATGCAGTAAATGTAACTCCTAGTACAAAGAAAAAAGTGAAAAATTTCTTTTTCATGCCACGATAATCTGCGATTGAACCTAAAATTGGACCAAGCATAGCTAAAATAAAAGTGAATATTGCGATTGTATAACCAAGATAAGCTGTTGAATCCGCCCCATCTACACCAGCAGCTGTCGCAGAAGATTTATAAAATATTGGAAATACTGCAGTTGTAATTATGATCGAGTAAGCGGAAGAACCCCAATCATAAAGAGCCCAACTATTTTCTTGCTTTGTAAATTTCCCCATTTCTTATTATTCCCCCTCTTTATTACTAATATTGTACATTAACAAAAATCATTACGGTATATAAGAAGGAAAAATTACTTAATTTTTACAATAGAAATGGATATTGTACAATAAAATATATTCAGAAATTTGAAAATACATTATTTACAAAAGCTTAACATTTAGTTGAGCAAAATCGGATAAAATTAGTAATAGAGGAGTGAGAGTTTTATGACGATAAAAACAGATCAAAAAGCAATTATTGATATTGGGTCAAACACTATTCGACTTGTTGTATATAGCTACAATTCCTCTCAAGGCCTTGTTGAACATCATAATTTCAAAACAGTAGCAAGATTGAGTATGTACATATTGAGAAATGGAAATTTAAGTACAGAAGGTATTAACATATTAATAGAAACACTTACCAAATTTAAAGAGATATTATTAGATATAAAAGTAAATGATGTATTTGCTGCAGCTACTGCTGCGATCAGGCAAGCAAAAAACCAGAAAGAAATTTTAGAAATTGTGAAGTCTGAAGTAGGGTTAAATCTACAAATTTTATCAGAGGAGCAAGAAGCATATTATGGGTACTTTGCAGTAATTCATTCTACTAATATCTCCGATGCAGTAACAATCGATATGGGTGGTGGAAGTACCGAGGTTACGTATTTTAAAGATAAAAACCTTATTCGTTTTCATAGTTTTTCATTTGGAACAGTCTCATTAAAAGGAAAGTTTATGAAAGGGACAACCATTACGGATGAAGAAAAGTTAGAACTTATAAATTATGTGAGTGAACAGTTCTGTTCTTTAGGGTGGTTAAACCAATTACAAGTACCGATTATTACAATTGGAGGAAGTGCGCGAAATTTAGCGCTTGTTGATCAGCAACGGAAAAGCTTTCCTTTAAATGGAATTCACCAATATGAATTAAAGAAAGAAGACATACAAGAAATTAGTTTTATGTTTGCGCAATGTTCAGCGGATGGGTTGAAAAAAATAGACGGACTTTCAAGTGATCGTTCAGATATTATTATCCCTGCGTTAGAAACATTTCGTACTTTAATGGAAGTAGTGGATGCTCCGTCAATGGTTTATAGTAAAAAAGGTTTACGCGAAGGTATAATTTTTTCTCAGTTGGTAGAAAAATTTCCAGAAGATTTTAATAAAAATGAAGTGATTAGGAAATCCATTCGTCATATATTAGGAAAGTTTCATGTACATGAATTGGAAGTTTCTCATTTATATAAAATATTTCAAAAGATATACATGTCCTTTGTACAATGGAAAAATATTCAACCATTAGAAAATGAAGAACTTTTATATTATGCGTATCAGCTTTATCATATCGGAAAACATATAGATCAAGATGCTGCCAGCCAACATACATTTTACCTAATAACAAATCTATCCATAAATGGTGTATCTAACGAAGAACGATTAAAGCTTGCCTTACTTGCTTCCTATCAAAATAGAGAGACTTTTAAACGGTACGTAAATTCATTGCCAGCTTTTTTGAATGAGAGAGAAATAAAACAACTACGTGATATTGGTGCGTTATTTAGATTTATAAAAGGATTAGATATACTGAGTAGATCAACGATTATGGATGTTTTTCTTGAAAATTTAGCAAGTAACGTAATAATAACTTTTATTGTTTCTAATAATTTTATGTTGGAAAAATATCAAGCAGAAAAATTAAAAAAACATGTAGGAAAAATATGTAGTAAAGACGTACAGATAGAATTTATGATTTTGGAGGAATAAACTACATGAGCTTGGAGAGTACAGAAGATCATCGATTTGATGACTATGCTTATTATAATAATCGAGAAATCAGCTGGCTTGCCTTTAATGAACGGGTTTTACAAGAGGCTGAGGATGAAACCAATCCTTTACTTGAAAGATTAAAGTTCTTAGCGATATTTAGTTCAAATTTAGATGAATTTTTTATGGTAAGAGTAGCTGGATTACAGGACCAAGTAAGAGTTGGATTTAATAAACCTGAAAATAAGGCGGGTCTAACAGCTAAACAACAACTGGAGCAAATTTCGATTATTACAAGAAATCTTGTAACTAGACAAATGAAGATTTATAAAGATTTAATCGAGTTGAAGTTACCTAATGAACGAATTTCTTTGTTAACTTTTAATCAATTATCACATGAACAAAAACAAGAATTAAATACAATTTTTGAAGAGCAAATTTTTCCAGTTTTAACTCCCGTTGCTGTAGATGCTTACCGACCATTTCCGATTTTGCTGAGTAAGACGATGAATATTTTAGTTATGATAGAAGATGAAAATAATATATCGATAGAACAATCTAAGTTTGCTATTGTTCAGGTTCCATCTGTCTTAAATCGATTCATTCAGGTTACTACAAAAGATGGTTCATTTGCTGCTGTGCTTTTAGAAGATGTAATCATTGAAAACATACATAAATTATTTCATGGATACCATATTAAATATGCCAATCCATTTCGTATAACCCGTAATGCTGATTTAACCATCCATGAGGAAGGTGCCCGTGATTTATTAATTGAGATTGAAAAAGAATTAAAGAAACGAAAATGGGGAGCTGTAAGTAGACTTGAGGTTAAATCAACCGAAATAAAGCAGAAAATTCTACACTATCTGTTAGGTGAGCTAGAAATATCTTTTGAAGATGTTTATAAAATAGAAGGACCGTTGGATATTACATTTTTATTTTCATTTATTAAGGTATTTGAAGGTAAATATGATCATTTATTTTATCAGTCATTTATACCTCAACCTCCCATGGATATTGCAACGGAGGAGGATATATATATGAAAGCCTTAAAACAAGATTTATTCTTTCATCATCCATATGAGTCCTTCCAACCAATTGTAGACTTTGTTGAAAAAGCTGCAGATGACCCAACTGTTTTAGCTATAAAACAGACCTTATATCGCGTAAGCGGAAATTCACCAATAATAAGAGCTTTAAAAAGAGCTGCGGAAAATGGAAAACAAGTTACCGTTTTAGTTGAACTTAAAGCTCGTTTTGATGAAGAAAAGAATGTTCATTGGGCGAAAGAATTGGAAAAAGCAGGATGCTTAGTTATATACGGGATGCATAATTTAAAAACTCATTCCAAAATAACGCTAGTCGTTCGAAGAAGGAATAAAAAAATAGAACAATTTGTCCATTTAGGAACAGGTAATTATAATGATCAAACTGCCAATATATATACTGACATGGGGATCATTACGACAAATAAACAAATAGGGCAGGATGCTACCAGATTTTTTAACTTTTTAAGCGGTTATACAGATAAGCCAGAATACAAAAAATTAGTAGTCTCTCCTTATGATATTCGAGATAAATTTCTCTATTTAATTGATGAAGAGATAGAATATCATAAAGCTTTTCATAATGGTCATATAATTCTCAAAATGAACTCGTTAACTGATAAGAATCTAATATTAAAATTGTATGAGGCTTCGGCAGCTGGTGTGAAAATTGAGTTGATAGTTCGAGGGATTTGTTGTTTAAGACCACAGATTAAAGGCGTAAGTGAAAATATTATTGTCATAAGCATTGTTGGAAGATTTTTAGAACACTCACGAATCTATTGGTTTCATCGAAATGGGGCATCTAGGTTGTATTTATCCTCTGCAGATATGATGACTAGAAATATGGTAAAACGAGTGGAAATTTTATTTCCAATTTTGTCTCCATCCATTAAAAAAAGAATAATTGATATTTTAAAGTTAGAAATAAATGACACAGCAAAAGCGAGAATACAAGATTCCAATGGTAATTATCATTATAGGGAAACAGATGGTTTAAAAATTAATAGTCAGGAACAATTACTTGATAATGCTACAAAACTGAATATACTCCAATTAAAATAACCACTATATAGTGGTTATTTTTGCTTTAGAGCTGCTTGGGAAACCTCAAAAGCTAAATCGTCATTTCCGAATAGCTGTAAAACTTGCAGTAATGTATCCGTATTGACTTGTAGACTATTTTTTTCAGTATCGTCTATTATTGATACAAGTAATTCGTTGTCCTGTTGGGAAGGGTAAGCTTGTTTATATAACTTAACGGCATCTATTTCATGGTTTACGCACCATTGGGCATATAAGTTTATCATCATTTTTTCATCATTTTGATATTGCTCAATAACTTTATCGTTCAATTTTTATCAGCTCCCCATTTGTCTATCATTTGCCACAAGTTAAAAATAATCGGTAAAGATCTTTGTTCCAAAGTTGTTCCGGAAAACGATTCCGTTAATGTGGGAATGATTTTTTCTAGTAAAAATAGGCGTGGCTTTTCTTTCGAAAATTCTTCTAAAACAAATTCAAGTGCTTGCAGATCATTTTGATTCATTTTTTCTTTTTCTTCTAAATAAAAGTTTTCTAGTTGCTCTACAACCTGTTGTTTTGATTTAATTTCATCAACTGTATTTAAATCAAAGAGTGACTTGTTCAATAAAGAGTCGTTTGTCTTCGTCATCTCATAAATAATCGACTCAATTCTTCTCATGACAAACTTGACTAAATGATCAAGTGAAATATTTGCTATTTGATTAATCCATGGGTGTTGCAATTGTTGAATCATGCCAATGGCCAATACAGCACAATCTGTAGAGACATTTCTTGTTTTCTCTCCATAAATATCTTCAAATCTCTTCGACAACCAATTGATTTCTTCAAAATAATTCTTCTTTATTAGATCTCGTAACTCTATATCTTGTGAATGGATAATAGATGCAAAAAGTGGAAAAAGTTTTTGGTCTCTATATATATTCATTCGAACAGTCAATTGCTCGATCAATACATTTAAATCAGATCCATTTTGTGAAGTATGCAACTCTCTTCTTTTTATCAAGATTTCTTCTCTAGCGCTCTCTATTATTGCTACAATACACTCGTTTTTAGAGGAGAAATAATTATAAAAGGTCCCCTTTGAAATATTTGCTTCATCAATAATATCTTGAACGGATGTAGATCTAAAACCCTTTTCAATAAAAAGATGTTTTGCTGCTTGTAATACATTTCTTTTTTTTGTATTCATATTTTCACCTTTTAGACTAATAGTATAATTCCTATTTTAACTGTTAAATAAGGATTTATCAAACCATTTTGATTGTACAAGTATATTATGTTTGATTTTTTTAAACTAGGAGTATAAAATAATCAAAGTGTCATAACAGAGAAGAAAGAAATTTAGGGGGAACAACAATAATGAACCACGAGCAACAAAAACCACCATATGCCATGATCGCGATTCTATTTGTTGGCGCGTTCATCGCTTTTTTGAATAATACACTACTCAATGTAGCTCTACCAACCATTATGACAGAGTTTAAAGTGAAACCTTCCATTGTACAATGGCTAACGACAGGGTATATGTTAGTGAACGGGATTTTAGTTCCGGCTAGTGCATTTTTTGTTCAAAGATTTTCGAATAGAAAATTATTTATTACAGCAATGGTATTATTTACTGCAGGTACAGCGCTTGCCGCGTTTGCACCAGAATTTTGGGTACTAATTTTGGCCCGCATGATACAGGCAGCGGGATCAGCAATGATGATGCCTTTACTTATGAATGTTATGTTAACTGCTTTTCCGATTGAACGACGCGGATCTGCAATGGGTATGTTCGGTTTAGTAATGATATTAGCACCTGCAATCGGACCTACTTTATCAGGATTTATCTTGGAGCATTATGAATGGCGTGTATTATTTGAGATTATTTTGCCGTTTGCGATAATAGTATTATTGTTTGCTATATTTAAATTACGCAATATTACTCCTAATAGTAAAGTTAATCTGGATGTATTCTCATTGATACTATCCAGTATCGGTTTTGGTGCATTGCTTTATGGATTTAGTACTGCTGGGGATAAAGGATGGGACGCACCAATTGTTTACGGAACTATTATTGTTGGATTTATTTCATTAATTGTTTTCGTATGGAGACAATTAAAATTAGATGAACCAATGTTGGACGTTAGAATTTATAAATATCCAATGTTTGCTTTGTCATCCGTAATTTCGATTGTTGTTTCAGCTGCAATGTTTTCGGGGATGATTTTAACACCTCTTTATGTTCAAACTATTCGAGGTATATCACCATTTCATTCGGGTCTGCTCATGCTACCTGGTGCTATTGCAATGGGATTAATGTCACCAATAACCGGTAAGCTATTTGATAAGTACGGTGCTAGAATTTTAGCGATTACTGGTCTGATTATTACAACCATCGCAACATATTTAATGAGTGACTTAGCGCAAGACTCAGATTATTATTATATAATGGCAGTCTATACAATTCGCATGTTTGGTATGTCTATGATTATGATGCCAATAATGACTAATGGATTAAATCAGTTGCCAATGAATATGAACCCACATGGAACTGCGATGAACAATACGTTACAACAAGTATCAGGTGCAATCGGGTCTGCCATATTCCTAACAATTATGAATGCAAAGATGGAGTCTTCAGCTAAAGTGCTTGCAACCGAAGCCGCAGCAGCAGGGAAAGTGCCTACCAATACGGAAGGCTTAGTGCAATTCCAAGCAGAGCTGGGTATGAAGGCGATGTTGGAGGGTATTAACTTTACCTTCTTTATTGCTACGCTAGTTACAGTTGTCGCTTTAATACTGGCTTTCTTTGTAAAAAGAGTAGATGTACAAAAAAAAGCTAAACCTTTATAAGGTTTAGCTTTTTTTATTATTTATCTATCTCATTTGTTAATTTTATTAACTCATCAATTAAGGAACCGATGTACTCGATCGTATCTCTTAAAGGTTTCTCTGTTGTAATATCTACTCCGGCCATATTTGCTAATTCAACAGGAGATTTCGTTCCTCCTGATTTTAATACGTTAATCCAATCGTCTACCGCAGCTTTACCTTCATCTAAGATGCGCTTAGATACTTGTGTAGAGATTGTAAGGCCGGCACTATAAGTATATGGGTATAGCCCCATGTAGTAGTGAGGTTGTCTCATCCATGTCAATTCAGCACCGTCAGTAATTTCTACTGCATCGCCCCAGAATTCTTCCAATACACTTCTTTTATATTCATTTAAAACCTGTGCATTAACTGGTAGTCCTTCATCAATTCTTTCATAAACTTTTCTTTGATAAGCTGCCTCTAATAAGTGCGTAACAAAATTATGATAGTATGTTCTAGCTACTATTGAAGAAATTACCCACCTTTTAAATTTAGGATCATTTGAGTTTTCTAATAAATGATTGGCCATGAGCATTTCATTCATTGTAGAAGGAGCCTCGATAAAATACAAAGAAGGGCGGGCGTTAAATATATTATGCTCTTTATTTGCATGATAGAAATGACCGGCGTGCCCTAGTTCGTGTGCAAGAACAAATACTTCGTTCATTCTGCTAGACCAAGAAATAAGAATATAGGGGTGGTTACCATATGGACTTGAACAAAAGGCACCAGTTGATTTGCCGGTATTTTGTGCAAAATCGATCCATCTCTCTTTGTAGGAACGTTCCACCATTTGTATATATTCTTCACCCATTACTTCCAAAGCATCTGTTATATATTTTTTTGACTCCTCAATTGAGATTTTAGGCTCATAAGAAGGATCAAGTGAGATTTTTAAATCTGCAAAAGTCATTTTATCTAATCCGTGTACTTGCTGAAGAAGCTTTGCATACTTTCTCATATGTGGTGCAAGTTCCTTCATAATTAAATCGATTTGTCGATCGTACAAACTACGATCGACCTCTTGGTTTAATAATAAGTAGTCGAAAATAGAGTTATAACCTCTTAAATCAGATGTTGTTTTTTCTATTTGTAAGTGCATATCATATGTTTTTGCAGTCGTATGTTGATAATCCTTTAATTTACTCGAAAAAGCTTTGAAAGCTGCGCGTCTTACACTTGTATCTGATTCTGCTTCCCAATCATTTTCAAATAGAACATAACTAAGAGGGTAGGAGGAATTGTTCACTTCAAAATCATTAAAGGAAATATCTAACATTTTGGTTGTATCATACAATTTATAAGGTGCATTAAAGGTTGAAGAAAATGCTGCTAGAGTCTTTTCTACTTCAGGGTGTAATTGATATTGTTTTTTTGTAAGAAGCTTTTGTAAAAAATTTTGATATTCTGCACCCTCCGCTATTGCTTCTTGTAAAACTTCGTCAGGTAACTCCACAAGCTCACTATTTAAAAATGAAAGCTTGCTACTTATTTTTGCTGCTAGGGAAGAGAATTTACTTCCGCGCATTTGTGCATCTGTATTTGTCTGGTCTGTGCTAAGAGACAAACTTGCAAAAGTTCCAGCTGGTGTTAGTTTTTCATATAAAGCAGAATAATCTTTTAAAGCCTTTAAAATAATAGACGGCTGATTGATTTTTCCTTTATATTTCTCTTCAAAATAATCTGCAAGTTTCTCTATTTCCTTTAAAGAATCGTTAAAATCTTCTTCTGTTTTAAACAAGTCTTTCAAATTCCATGTTTCTTCTAATTTTACATCTGATCTAATTGGTAAACTTTTAACCATTTTATCACTCCTTAATATTACGGATGTCGAACTAATTAATAGTATAACGAACAGAGATGAAAAAGTAAAAACAATCATTTTATTTAAATTTTTCTGTGAATTAAGGAATTTATTAGTGAGAATGATAGAAATTTTAATAATAAANATATAAATGATTCGAAAGTATTATATTGAGGGTTACGAAATAAAGCAAACGTAGTATTATCAAGGACTTTTGAGGTGAGTCAAAATACTATATTAACCTAATGATAGAAATTTGAGAATTAATCGAAAAATTAGTATAGACTGAATTTGAAGTTTGTTTTACAATGAGATTGTTCTAAACAATATATTGATAGTCTGAGAGAATACTTATAAAAAAGAAAAGTAGTATAGCTTATATTTTCAGAACTATCAAAAAACAGGGGGTAAAATATTTATGAAGTCAAAAAAATTTGCTTCACTTTTCCTTGCATCATCCCTTTTAACAGGAGTGCTTGCCGGATGTTCAGGTGGAGAAGAGGGTAGTAGTTCCGATGGTGGAGATACTATAAAAATCGGTGCCAACTTAGAACTTTCTGGAGCTGTAGCTTCCTATGGTTCATCCGAGGCAGACGCAATAGAATTAGCTGTTGAGGAAATCAATGCTGACGGTGGTATTGATGGAAAACAAATTGAACTTATTAAAGTAGATAACAAGTCTGATGCTGCGGAAGCAACAAGTGCAGCTATTAAGTTAACTAGTCAAGACAAAGTTACAGCTATAATCGGTGCTGCAACTAGCGGGAACTCAGTGGCTCAAGTACAAATTGCGACGGACAATAAAACTCCTATGATTTCTCCTTCTGGGACTAGTACTACAGTAACTGTTGGAGAAAATGGAAAAGTAAATCCATTTACATTCCGTACGGCATTTATCGATCCATTCCAAGGTACTGTAGCAGCAAACTTTGCTGCAAACGAACTAAAAGTTAAAACTGCAGCAGTATATGCAGATAATGCGAGTGATTATGCAAAAGGTCTTGCAGAATCTTTCATTAAAGACTTTGAAGCAGCAGGAGGTACTATTGTTGCGGAAGAATCATATGTAGCAAAAGATACTGATTTCCGTTCTACACTAACTCGTATTAAAGGTTCTAATCCGGATTTTGTTTTTATTCCTGGATATTATGAAGAAGTTGGTTTAATTGTAAAGCAAGCTCGTGAATTGGGAATAGAAGTTCCATTAATGGGTGCTGATGGTTGGGATTCACCAACTATTGTGGACTTAGCTGGAGCAGATGCATTAAATAATACTTTTATTATTACTGCTTATTCTGCTGAAGATCCAGATGGTAAAGCGAAAGAATTTGCTGACAAGTTTACTGAAAAGTATGGAGAAGCACCAAACTCATTCCACGCACTTGGATATGATACAGTTTATCTTTTGAAAGATGCGATTGAACGTGCTGGTTCATTAGATGGAACAAAAATTAAAGAAGCGCTTGAAGCTACAGACAACTTAGAACTAGTTACAGGATTGTATTCTGTAGACGAATTTCATCATCCTATTAAATCAGCAACTATCATCGAATTCGTAAATGGTGAGCAAGTGTTTAACACTAAAGTTAATCCTTAAGATTAACATGTTTTATATAGGGGGGATTATATCCCTCCTTTTCTATTTCTAGAAACTTTGAATTAAAGGAGTGAAACTTTATGGAATGGTTACAACAATTGATTAACGGTATTTCACTCGGCAGTATATACGCATTAATCGCCCTAGGTTACACAATGGTTTATGGAATAATTAAATTGATTAACTTTGCCCATGGTGACGTGTTCATGGTAGGCTCTTTTATCGGGTTCTATTCGATTACTGTGTTTGGATTAGGATTCTTCCCAGCACTTATTCTATCAATGGCAGCTTGTGCACTCTTTGGTGTAATTATTGAACGCATTGCATACAAGCGATTAAGAAATGCTACAAGAATTGCTGCTCTTATTACTGCTATTGGTGTATCTCTATTAATAGAATACGGTGTAATTTACATTAGAGGTGCTCAACCAGAAGCTTACCCAGATGTGTTTTCAAATCGTTCTTTTGATATCTTAGGAGCACAAATAAGCGTTCAGTCTATTTTAATTTTGTCTGTTTCAGTTGTATTGATGATATTATTGCAATTTATTGTTCATAAAACGAAAACTGGTAAAGCGATGAGAGCGGTTTCTCATGATACTGAGGCTGCAAAGCTAATGGGTATTAATGTAGATAATACTATTTCTGCTACTTTTGCAATTGGTTCTGCATTAGCTGGAGCAGCAGGTGTAATTTTTGGTGTGTATTATACAAAGATAGATCCGCTAATGGGTGTTATTCCTGGTGTGAAAGCATTTGTTGCCGCAGTTCTTGGAGGTATTGGAATAATACCTGGAGCTATGGTAGGTGGATTAGTATTAGGAGTAGTTGAAACGATTGTTAGTGCATTAGGGTTCTCGTTATGGAGAGATGCTGCTGCATTTATTATCTTAATTCTTATACTAATTTTTAGACCAGCAGGAATTTTTGGAAAAAATACACGAGAGAAAGTGTAGGTGGTACATAATGAAGAAAAAGTCTAAACAATTTTGGCCATTTGTTATAGCGTCTGTATTAGTTTATGTGATTGTTCAACTTCTCATATCCAATGGGATAATGAATCAATTCTATTCTAATACGCTAATCTATATTGCTATCAACATAATATTAGCGGTCAGCCTACATTTAGTAATTGGTATCACGGGGCAATTCTCAATAGGGCATGCAGGATTTTTAGCTGTAGGCGCTTATATCTCAGCTATTATAACAATGAAGTTGGGACTTCCATTTATATTGGCCATTATTGTAGGGGGAATTGTTGCAGCTCTAGCTGGTTTAATTGTTGGTATTCCAAGTTTACGATTAAAAGGGGATTATTTAGCAATTGCAACGCTTGGGTTTGCTGAAATAATTCGAATAGTTTTCTTGAATATTGATTATGTTGGTGGAGCAGCAGGTATGCAAGTCTCCCATTTAACTAATTGGACATATGCATTTGTAAGTTTGTTCATTACTATTTTAGTGATTGTTAACTTTACTAATTCAAGACATGGAATTGCTGCTATATCAGTTCGAGAAAATGAAATTGCAGCGGATGCTATGGGTATTAATACAACTTATTATAAAGTTGTTGCATTTACAATTGGTTCGTTCTTTGCCGGAGTAGCAGGGGCTTTATATTCTCATAACTTTTACATTATACAGCCTAGTCAGTTCGGCTTTTTAAAGTCATTTGATATTTTAATATTCGTTGTATTAGGTGGATTAGGTAGTCTTTCAGGAGCAGTGCTTTCTGCGATTTTGCTAACGGTAGTCTCTACTTATCTGCAAGGATATCCTGAGACTCGTATGATTATTTATAGTCTTGTATTAATTTTGGTAATGTTATATCGTCCAAAAGGTTTGATGGGTACGATGGAAATTACAGATTACTTCAAGATATGGAGAACGCCAAAAGGGGGCGGGCAACATGGAAAGTAAGCCGATATTGGAAGTGAAAAACGCTGGTATTCAGTTCGGTGGTTTAAAGGCAGTCCAAAATTTAAATATGGTACTAAATCGTGGTGAACTAGTTGGTCTTATTGGTCCAAATGGTGCTGGGAAAACTACTAGTTTCAACTTATTAACTGGAGTTTATGTACCAACAGAAGGCGATATATTATTTGATGGGGAAAGAATCAATGGATTACCGCCATTTAAAGTTACTCGAAAAGGGATTAGTCGTACATTCCAAAATATTCGTCTATTTAATGATTTATCTGTATTAGATAACGTGAAGGTTGCTTATCATTCCCTTGCGAAGCATACGATGGTGAGTTCAATATTTCGTTTACCATCACATTTTAAAGGCGAGCAAGAAATGGAAGAAAAATCTATAGAATTTTTAAAAATATTTGGTTTGGATAAATATAAGGATGAGTTGGCTAAAAATTTACCTTATGGCCAGCAGCGCAGGTTAGAGATTGCACGTGCTTTGGCAGCTGGTCCTAAACTTCTTTTATTAGATGAACCTGCGGCGGGAATGAATCCACAAGAAACAAAAGATTTAATGGATTTAATCGGATTTATTCGAAATAAATTTGATTTGACAATATTACTTATTGAACATGATATGAATTTGGTTATGGGTGTTTGTGAAAGAATTTATGTACTAGATCATGGTCAACTTCTTGCGGAAGGATCACCAGAAGTGATTCGTAACCATCCTAAGGTTATTGAAGCGTATTTAGGGGAGGAAGTTCACAATGACAATGCTTAAGGTTGAAAATATTGATGTTTTTTACGGGAACATCCAAGCACTTAGAGAGGTCTCTATTGAAGTAAACGAAGGGGAAATAGTTACGCTTATAGGTGCAAATGGTGCTGGAAAAAGCACTCTATTAAAAACTATTTCAGGTCTCCTAAAGCCTAAAAAAGGAAAAATTGAATTTCTTGATAAATCGATTGCGGGAAAACAAGCACAAGCAGTTGTAAAATCAGGAATTTCACATGTTCCTGAAGGAAGAAGAGTATTTGCAAATTTGACAGTAGAAGAAAATCTTGAGCTTGGTGCTTTTTTGAGAAAAGATAAAGCTGGCATTAATTCAGATCTTCAGAAGGTTTATGAGATTTTTCCGAGACTACTTGAGCGAAAAAAACAATTATCGGGAACTCTTTCTGGTGGGGAACAACAAATGTTGGCAATGGGTCGTGCAATAATGGCGAAGCCCAAGCTTGTACTCCTTGATGAACCATCAATGGGTCTTGCTCCATTAATGGTGAAAACAATTTTCCAAGTTATTGAAGATATTAATCGTGATGGCACGACTGTATTGTTAGTAGAACAAAATGCGAACATGGCACTATCTGTTGCAAGTAGAGGGTATGTAATTGAGACAGGTAGGGTAGTGCTGTCTGGTTCTGCTCATGAATTACAGACAAGTGAAGAAGTGAGACAGGCATATTTAGGTGGTCATTAATATAAAGAAGCTTTCATTAGTTAGTATCTAATGAAAGCTTTTTTGTGTAGTTCAAACTTACATATTACATGTTATACTAGATGAATATGTATTTTTTTGGAGGAAAGATGAATAAAACCCTAAGATTTTGGATATTGACATTAATTACATTTTCAATGGTTGCAATATTAAGTAGTTCTTTATTTTCAAGTTATATCGTAACGAAAAAAACTTTAATAGAAAATTCATTAGAACAAAATGAAGTATATTCTTTAAAACTTTCACAAATGACAGAAGAAGTGTTTGAATCAATGCAAGCTAATTTAGAATCAAGGAAACTAGATGTCATTGATAATATGCATGATTCAAAAGTGCTTACAGAGATTTTAGATCAACTACTTATAAGTGGAAAGAATTTTAACTCACTTTCTGTAATAGGGAGTGATGGAATTGCTATAGCAACCTCGCCGAATGTTGGTATAGCAGGCAATAAAATTGATTCCCACGGAGTAAAGGAAGCTTTAACTAAGAAGGAGAGTATAATTACTACTCCGTATAGAGCAGTTACAGGGCGTCTATTAGTTTTAGTATCTATTCCTTTATTTAATAGTGCGAATAATTACATAGGAATGTTAAACGGAACAATTTATTTACAAGAAGATAACTTTATTCAAAATATATTAGCTGAGCATTTTAATGAAGATGGTTCCTATGTGTTCGTAGTAGATAAGGAAGGTACTTTAATTTATCATCCTGAAAAAAATCGGATTGGCGAAAAGGTAAGTGAAAATAAGGTAGTAGAAAATTTAATGAATAAAGAAAATGGGTCAAAAGAAATCTTTAATACAAAAGGTGAACATGTTTTAGCTGGCTATTCTTATATTGCAGCAAGTGGGTGGGGGGTTGTTTCTCAAACACCATTTGATAGCAGTTTAAATCCTTTAAAAGGTATTATTTTGAAAATGTTATTGTATGCCTTACCTTTCTTATTAATTTTTTACATATTAGCATTTTATATTTCAGAACGTTTAGCCTCCCCTTTAAAAAAGTTAGCTTTGTTTACGTTAAATTCTCATAAAGAAGATATAAGCATCGAAAACTTAAAAATATCTACTTGGTATTTTGAGGCCAAACAATTAACAGAAACGATTAATAACTATCATAAAATGCAACAAGAAACTGTAGCGGACTTTAAACACCAATCTTTAACTGATCCTTTGACTGGCCTAAAAAATAGAAGGTATTCAGAATTTGTTTTTACAGATTTAATAGAATCTAATCAGCAATTTTCAATAATGATGATTGATATAGATCATTTTAAATTAGTTAATGATGAATTTGGTCACAATGCAGGAGATGAAGTATTAAAGTTTCTAGCGAGCAAAATGAAATCTTTTACAAGAGATCATGATGTTTGTATTAGGCTTGGTGGAGAAGAATTTATCGTCTTACTTCCAAACTGTATTCTTTCAGAGGCATATACGATTGCTGAAAAACTAAGAAAAGATATAGAAATAAGTATCCCACCAACAAATAAGAAAATAACCATTTCATTGGGAGTGGCTGAATATAGGAATAGTTTTGAAAGTATAACTGATGTAATGAACAGAGTTGACGTGGCACTTTATATGGCAAAATCTGAGGGAAGAAACAAAACAGTTATTTCTAAATAAAAAAAGTTTTTCTCGCAAAAAAGCGGAAAAACTTCTTTTTTTATTTATTTTTCTTTATCATATATACAATGCCCTCTGTAATCAGACCTACTACTAAGCCAAATGCAGTAAAAATAAACAAAGAAAGAATACCAACTAGGTCTCCCCAACCTTCTAATCCAGAAATGAAGGAACGGAAAAGTTCAATGAAACCAATTAGAAGTCCAGCAGTAAATAGATAATAAGCTATTTTCAATTTATAAAATAATAATGCTCCTGAAATTGTCCCAACTAAAACGGAGATAACAGTAAATGCAATAAAATTACGGATTACTAAATCCTGTCCAAGTACATATTTTACTCCAAGTATTAGTAAAAAGAGTGAAAGGACAACTGTAATTCCAGCTATTTTCCCATAATTCCTTAACAACATAATCGCCCACTTTCTTAAATACATCATACTTTAAATCAATATATTCCAACAAGCTAAAATGAGGAAGGAGATAATACAGTGACAGAGCATTTGTTTCATTTAAAAGCCAATTGGCCAGGCAACAGAAATGATATAGGGGAGATTCGAGCGGAAAATTTACAAACTCGAATATCTATTCCTAAAGAAATGGAAGGACCTGGAGAAGGCACTAATCCAGACGAAATGCTATTAGGTGCAGCTGCTACTTGCTATATTATAACGCTAGCTGCAATGATGGAAAGAAGTAAAATTTTAAAAGAGAGATTAGATATGGATTCCACAGCAATTGTTGATGTGACGAATGGTATATTTACATATAAAAAAATAATTCATCGTCCAACCATCGTTTTAACATATGAAAAAGACAAAGTAATGGCAGAAAAAATTGTTGTAAAAGCGGAGCAAACCTGTATGATCAGTAAAGCTTTAAGAGGAAATGTAGAAATTGAACTTAAACCTACTATTTTAACAATAAATGAATAGCTTTTATGTTATTTGATGTATAATTTAAA
Organism: Psychrobacillus sp. FJAT-21963; assembly: GCF_001420585.1. NCBI lineage: Bacteria > Bacillati > Bacillota > Bacilli > Caryophanales > Bacillaceae > Psychrobacillus > Psychrobacillus sp. FJAT-21963. Next base: position 399,176 of record NZ_LJIY01000002.1, read on the forward strand.
TATTCAAATACTTGTAAAGTGAGGATGGGTCATGACCGGCACAATCGCTGTTATTCTTATATTTTCCGTTCCAATTATCAAACTAATTACAACGCATTTTGAAAACAAAGAACAAATAAAAGGTACGAGAGTAAAGGATGAACTTGAATTAGAAAAATTAAAATATGATAATTTTGTTATCGAAACAGAAAAAATGAGACTCCAACTTGAACAGATGCGTATAGATTCACCAAATGATGAGTTTCAAAAATTATTAAAATAATGTAACCGCCCTATTTTAAATGGGCGGTTTTAATTTATATGACATATGAGAAAACACATATGAAGTGACAAAGCGTACCAAGTAGAATAAATATATGGAAAATCTCATGGAAACCAAGTTTTTTAATAAATGCAATCTTAGGCTTTAAGCCATAGATTATACCACCAATTGTATATAATACTCCACCTATAATTAAATAGAAGATTCCTTGAGTACCAATTTTTTCTGATAATGGCGAGGCTAAAAATATAATAATCCATCCCATTCCAATATATAGAGCAGTTGATATCCATCTAGGGCAATTGAACCACACCATTTTAAATAATATACCGCAAATTGCAATAATAGAAATGATGATAAATAGTATGTAACCAGTAGTTCCTTTTAAAGTTATTAAACAGAATGGGGCATATGTTCCAGCAATTAATAAATAGATCATCGAATGATCTAATCTTCTTAAAAACTGGATGATACTATCCTTTGCTATTACCATATGATAGGTTGCTGAGGAGGAATAAAGTAAAATCATGCTTACTCCAAATATTATTATTGCAATAATTGTTAAAAAGGAATCGCCATTTATCGTTACTTTAACAAGCATTGCAGTAAGACCTAATAATGACAGTATAGCTCCAAATAAATGTGATAATCCGTTAAATGGTTCTCTAATATATTGATTCAAAATAATTCCTCCTATTACACCATGTAGTTTATATAACTACTTAATATAATATAACTAACACGTTTAATAGTCAATGTTTACTGATAGTGAAATTTGCGATACGATAAATGAAATAACTTTTTCGGAGGGACTTAAGTGATTAATTCAGCTGATATACTTCAAAAGCTAGCACTCGAATCAAATATAAGGCAAGAAGAAATACCCGATATTGATTTGTATATGGACCAAGTTATACAGTTATTTGACGCAAAGTTTGAAAAATCTCTTCGAAATACAGAAGAGAAAGTATTAACAAAAACAATGATAAATAACTATGCAAAAGGGAAGCTTTTTATTCCAATTAAAAATAAAAAATATTCGAAAGAGCATATTATGTTAATAAGCATGATTTACCAATTAAAAGGGGCGCTTTCAATAAATGATATTAAAGCTATACTTGCCCCTGTAAATGAAAGAATAGAAACGGAAAAATTTGAACTAGAAAGTTTCTATTCTACATTAATAGAATTGCAGCAAAAGAATACTAATAACATAACGGATCAAATCAAGAGACAAGAACAAGAAATAGAACAGCTAACGACTGATGAAGAACTAAAACAGGTATTATTTATTTCAGCATTAGCTAATATAAGTAATGCATATAGAAAAGCTGCTGAGATACTAGTAAATGATTTATTGGAAAACAATAAAATAAAGGGGGAAAAATAATGAAAACTTTATGGACAGATGGAAATATTTTCACAATGCATGCGGAAGACCAAAAGATAGAAGCTGTGTTAGTTGAAGATGGAAAAATTATCCGAACGGGTTCAAAAGAATCTCTTTTACCACTTGCAAATAAGGTGAATTCTCTAAAAGGAGCTACTATGTACCCTGGATTTGTTGATAGTCATATTCATTTGGTTATGCATGGGGAAAAATTAGCTTATTTAGACTTGTCTACCTTTACTTCTATTAATGAGATTGTAAAAGAGGTGGCTCAACGAGTTGATGGTAACGAATGGTACGTTGCAGAAGGATGGAATGACAACAAATTAATAGAAGGAAGACAGATTTATTGTTCAGATTTAGATCATATTATTGAAACGCCTATTGTTTTAAAGAGAGTATGTAGACATGTGCTAGTAGCAAATTCCAAAGCAATGGAACTTGCTGGAATAACAAAAGATACTCCAAATCCAACCGGAGGGATTATCGGCAAGGATTCAGATGGGAACTTAAATGGCTTATTTTATGATGAAGCACAACAATTAATCACTTCAAAAATACCTCCTGCAACAACAGAGTATTTAGTAGATGTGATTAAAAACAGCGTAAGTGACTTACAAGCAAAAGGTTTAACTGGTGTACATACGGAAGAAATGGCGTATTATGGACCTTATACAATACCTTTACAAGCCTATCGAGAAGCAATTGATAAAAATTTTAGAGTACATCTTTTAAGACATCATGACGCTTTCGAGAAGATGCAAGGAGAGAAACCAAGCGAATTTATAGAATTTGGAGCTATGAAAATATTTGTAGATGGTTCTTTAGGTGGTCATACCGCACTATTGTCGGAAGATTATTCCGATAATCCAGGAAATAAAGGTGTAGCAGTCCATGACCCAGGTAAACTGGAGCAATTGGTACAATTAGCAAGAAAATTTAACGAAACAATTGCTGTTCATGTTATCGGAGATAAGGCAACAGAAATAATTGTCGGCTTAATAGAAAAGTATCCTGCTCCGGCTGGAAAGAAGGATAGACTGATACACGTGAACGTTCTAAGCGAAGAGTTAATGGAAAGAATGATTAAATTACCAGTGGTCCTTGATCTCCAACCAATTTTTGTGCCTTCTGATTTTCCTTGGGTTATCGATCGACTTGGTAACAATCGTTTAAAATGGGCATACGCTTGGAAAACACTAATTGATCGAGGGTTTGAATGCTCTGGTGGATCTGATTCTCCTGTAGAAGTGGCTGATCCTCTTTTAGGAATGGACGCTGCAGTAAATAACTCCTATCTACCCGAGCAATCTCTTTCTGCGTTTGAAGCAATTTCTTTGTTTACAACCGGTAGTGCAAAAGCTATTGGCAAAGAAAATGTAAGAGGAAAAATATTACCTGGTTATGATGCAGATTTTACTGTAGTAAGCACAGAGTTAAACAAAACGACTTTTCTAAAAGCATCTATTTTAGAAACCATTGTCGCAGGTGAGATAGTCTACAAAAATAATAGTTTAGTAGAAAATGAAACGAATAATTAATTGCTACGTATATATACTATAAATTCATCGAAAGGAGTATGAGTCTTATGGAAAACACAGGTTTAAAAGTATTGCTACATGCTAGTACTTGGTTTGCGCCATTTTTAGTTCCATTTATTTTGTATTTAGTAATTGATGATGCAGAAATCAAAAAACTATCCATTCAAGCAATTATTTTCCAATTAGTAATCGGTGCTTTAATTTTTATTTCTGCTATACTAATTATTTTTTTAATCGGTATACCAATGATAATTATTTTTGGTATAATGGCATTTGTTGTACCAATTATCGGAATTGTAAAAGCAGTTAATGGAAGTACATTTAATTATCCTATAGTAGGTTCTTGGATTAAATAAAAGGGGAATTTTTAATGGCTACAAAGATCGGTATTGATGCAGGTGGAACGTTAACGAAAATAGCTTATTTTGATGAACATTTGAATTTACAATTAATCAGCTTCCTATCATCAGATATGCAAGCAGTAAAGGATTGGATTGATACTAATCACTCGTTAGCTTCCATTTGTCTTACCGGTGGCCGTGCTGAACAATTAAAGAAACATTTTCTTTCTTCATTGGACATACCATACATAGTTGAGTTTGATGCTACAATGGCTGGAGTTATGTATCAATTAAAACAAGAAAATATTGAATGTGAGAAAGCGATTATAGCGAACATTGGAACTGGGACATCTATACATATAATGAAAGAAAATTCACATAGTCGACTTGGTGGTACTGGAATTGGTGGGGGAACTCTAGTTGGATTGGGACAAGCTTTAACTGGGATAACCGATTATAAAGAGATGATAGAGCTATCCGACTTAGGCAATAGATCTTCCATTGATATTCTAGTAAGTGATATTTACGAAAACAATAAATTACCGATTAATGGTTCTCTGACAGCAAGTAATTTTGGTGGTGTAGCACTTAAAGGGAACTTAAATAGAAGGTATGAGGACTATTTATCAGGAGTACAAGGTATAATTGGTGAAGTGGTTGCATCTTTATGTATACAAGCAGCAGATGCTCACTCTATTGACAACATTATTTATATTGGTTCAACATTAGAAAATAATGAATTACTAAAGAATATAATGGAAAGCTATACAATATTGAAAGAGAAAAAACCATTTTTCTTAGAAAAACATGGGTATAGTGGGGCAATTGGAGCTTTACTGGAAAGTATTTAATTTCTTTGAGTAAAAGTGTTGCAATAAATAATGATGCATGTTATATTTAAAGAGGATTATTTTTGTTCGGTTAGTTAGTAGGTGGCAACACTTTTACTTAACAGTGTTGAGCAAGGATAGTAACACAATGTATGCAGCAACTGCATGCGAGGAGGAAACACACATGGAACAAGGTAAAGTAAAATGGTTTAACTCAGAAAAAGGATTCGGATTTATCGAACGCGAAGGCGGAGACGACGTATTCGTACACTTCTCAGCTATCCAAAGCGAAGGTTTCAAATCTCTTGACGAAGGTCAAGAAGTAACTTTTGAAATCGAGCAAGGCCAACGTGGTCTTCAAGCTACTAACGTAGTTAAAGCTTAATTTTAAACCTAAAACTTTAACAGACTCTCTATTAGGGAGTCTGTTTTTTTGTGTTATGATATGTTATAACATTCAATAGTGTTGTTACTTAGAAATGGGAGTTGGTTAAATGAAAAAGTGGAAAAAAGAAATTCTAATCAATGCACCAATTGAATATGTTTGGCAATTTTTTTACGGTGACTTACATAAAAAGAAAATGATATTCCCAAAAGTAATAGATGAAAATATCATTAAGCAAACAGACCAAGTAGTTGGGACGGTTATAACACAAACCTACCAAAATGGTTCTTTAAATGAACAATATGAATTAACTATCAAAAAGTACAAAAATGAACAAAATTACAAATCTTATCAAGAGAGCTTTTTACTCAATGACCGATTTCGTATGACCATTGAATATGAATTGGAAAATCAAAATGAAACATCAACAAAATTTATATACACATCCATTAACAAACCTAAAAATATTTTATTAAGTATATTTCAATTGTTTGGTAATTCTGACGTTGTGGATAGATTCATGTCTCGAACTAAAGAGAAAATAGAAACTGCTTATAAAAATGAAGAAGCATAGATGTAATATGCTTTGTTACAAGATTTAATAGCAGCTAAAAATATATAGCCTAAAGTGATGTTTAGAAAAAGTTAAGTTACAATTTTTCGTTATACATAAATTTTTTCGGTTTGATTATTTTACATTAGAGCAGGCTACGGTAAATGTTGGATCCGTTAAAGTAATTGAGAATGGGGTACTATAGGAATCAGAAGAAAGTACAATTAAACGAAAAAAAGCTGCCTTTTAAGGCAGTTTTTTTAATACAGCTTCTCTAGCTAATGCGTGCGCTGCTTTATTTTGTTCATCTGGAATCCATTTTATAAAGAAAAAATCAAATGTATCGCTGATCTTTAATATTTTTTCTAATATTGCTGCGAATTCTGCATTTTTAGCATATTTTTTTTCTACCGCAGCACAAACAATTTGTGAATCGGTCCGTACTGAAATGATGGACGAAGTAAGTTTTTGTACCTCTTCAAGTCCTCTAAGCAATGCTAAAAATTCTGTCGTATGATTTGAATATATACCTATATATTCGCTTATCTTAATATGATGACCTTCCCCTTTAATAAAAACACCAATACCACTTGGCCCTGGATTTCCTGTTGTGGATCCATCAATATACACTTCAAGCATTTGTATCACCTGATTTTCATCATTTTTTTTCAGAATGTACTTGTTTGCATGTTGCTCACTTGCAAATAGAAGCATTCAAATAGTACAATCAAATTTATTATAGCGAGGAGAATTAATATGAAAAATAGTCAAATAATAAATGAAATAGATTATTTATTAAATACCTATTGCGAAGGTTGTTTTGTAAAAACCTTATTACGCAAAGAAAAAGGTAAGACTGTCGCCCATGATTTCTGTATTCATTCTTGCACAGTGGGAGAAGAAATAAGACAGGTAGGAGAGAAACTAAATTCTAAATAAAAAAGTCCCACGACCAATTGTCGCAGGAAGAACTGTATTAACTGTTTTTAATGACATTTGCAGCTTGAGGTCCGCGGTTTCCTTCTATTATATCGAAAGATACATCTTGTCCTTCTTCTAAAGCTCGAAATCCATCTCCCTGAATACCTGTAAAATGGACAAATACGTCTTCTCCATCGTTGTACTCGATAAATCCGTAGCCTTTTTCATTGTTGAACCATTTTACTTTCCCCTGTTGCATAATAGTTCCTCCCTCGATCCACTAAATATTCTGAGAATGGATAGTTTAACTATACCATTAAATGCCAGGAATCGTCAATAATATGTCGAATTTACTTCGTTCTTATATACTTTTATATGGATATAATAAAATAAAAAAGTAGGGATAAATATGAATGCTAAAATAGAAACACCATCTGATTTAAGTATTGCCAAAAATGCAACATTGAAACCAATTCATCAAATTAGTGAAAAAATTGGAATACCGAAAGAAGCTATAGAATTATATGGAAATTATAAAGCAAAAATAGATCCTACTAAAATTTCTAAAAAAGCTACCCCTGGTAAAATTGTATTAGTAACAGCTATTAATCCGACCGCTGCAGGAGAAGGGAAATCAACTGTAACTGTTGGGCTCGCGGATGCAATACAACAGTTAGGTCAGTCGGTTGCTGTTGCGCTAAGAGAACCTTCACTGGGACCAGTTATGGGTATTAAAGGTGGGGCTACAGGTGGTGGATTTGCTCAAGTTTTACCGATGGAACAAATTAATCTTCATTTTAATGGAGATCTTCATGCCATTACTACTGCTAATAATGCTTTGTCTGCATTTATTGATAATCACCTCTTTCAAGGAAATGATTTAAATTTAGACCCTAGAAGGATTATTTGGAAACGAGTAATGGATATGAATGATCGTGCATTACGTCATATTACAATTGGTCTCGGTGGTCCTAAACAAGGGGTTCCTCGTGAAGATGGTTTCGATATTACTGTAGCTTCTGAAATAATGGCCGTGCTATGCCTTGCAAAGGATTTAGAAGACTTGAAAGAAAGACTTTCACAGATTGTAATCGGATATACATATGACAAGGAACCAGTAACAGTTCGATCGTTAGGTGTAGCAGGTGCACTCACACTTTTGTTAAAAGATGCATTTAAACCTAATTTAGTGCAGACAATAGAAGGAACTCCTGCAATTATTCACGGAGGTCCATTTGCAAATATTGCACATGGGTGTAACTCCATTATTGCAACAAAAACAGCAACAAACTTAGCGGATATCGTTATTACAGAAGCTGGTTTTGGAGCAGATTTGGGTGCTGAGAAGTTCATGCACATTAAATCAAGACAAGGTGGTTTTTCTCCAGATGCTGTAGTAATTGTGGCAACTATTCGTGCACTTAAAATGCAAGGTGGAAAGCAAAAGGATACCTTGAAGGAAGAAGATGTAAAAGCACTTTTAGTTGGTATCAAAAACCTAGAAAAGCATATTGAAACGATACAAGCATTTGGAATCGAACCAGTGGTTGCATTAAATAAATTTATAACAGATTCACCAGCAGAAATAGATGCAATGCTTTCTTGGTGTAAAGAGAAGAACATAGCTATTGCGCTAACGGAAGTTTGGGAAAAAGGGGGAGCGGGCGGAATAGATCTTGCAGAACTCGTATTAAAACAATTGGAAAAGCCTAATCATTTTTCCCCTTTATACGATGTAACACAAACAATCGAGGAAAAAGTTTTAATTATTGTAAAAAAAGTATACGGCGGAAAAAATGTAGTGTTTACGGAAGAAGCCATAAAACAAATTGATCAAATTAAATCATTCGGCTGGGATGCATTACCGATTTGTATGGCAAAAACACAATATTCTTTATCCGACCAACCGAAGCTCATGGGAAGACCAACTGACTTTACAATTACTGTACGTGAAGTAATACCTAAACTTGGTGCGGGATTTCTAGTATGTTTAACTGGAGATATTATGACAATGCCTGGCTTACCTAAAAAACCAGCAGCTTTGAACATGGATGTTGATGAAAATGGAGAAGCTATAGGATTGTTTTAACGTTTTAAAAGACTGCTCAAAATTAGCAGTCTTTTTTTTATGGAATGTCGTCGTTGCGAATGGTTACGAGTGTAATTTACTCGAATGTATCCGCACTTGGTTCTAAAAGCTGATTAAACAATGCGAAAATTAATTTCTTATTCACTTGTCTAACTTTGCTTTACTAAAAGGCTTCAAAGACTTTTACTTTTTAATGCTTTTTATTTGTGAGTAATTACCTCAATACTTAATTAGAAGGGCAGAAAGATTTTAAATTTAATTTTTAATATGAGATAAATTACCTTATCCATTTCTTAATCTTTTCATAACTTATAAATATTATTAGGAAAGGAGGGGGTAAGAATGTCCGGTTATGGTGGATGCGAAAATGGTGGATACGGAAACAACAGCTTCGCTTTAATAGTTGTATTGTTTATCCTACTTATAATTGTTGGGGCATCTTTTATTTATTAAAGGAAGTATGTTGGAGTTAGGTCAGAAAGCTTAAGCTTGTACAACATTTCATTTTAGTCGTAAGGTATATTTTTTCTAAATTACAAAACGAACTAAAAGATATTATTAATTAAGTNAAAATGATATCAATACAATCTCTTTATAAATCTCCTCTTCAGAAAAAGCGACTTTCTCTATATAGAGTCAGTCGCTTTTCATATGTGTATTTAAATAGAAAAAATCAACACAAAATAAAATGGTTTTAATAAACTATCATTACCATTTATATTAATATTTTGCCTTCAATACTCACTTATTTTTGTATATACGTCGTTATTGTATTTATATTAACCTTATAAATTGATTTCAAATACTTATTTTACTCTTCGTAACCCTGATATTACAAGGATTTAGCGATAATAATACATCTTAATACAGTTCAACTATGTTATTGTATATAATAAGAAGATGAGTTCGTTTAAGGAGTTAGATAGGATGAATACAATTGAAAAATGTGAACGATTAGTCAAAGAAGTGTACAAGCATTTTGATGCTAGTCACGACTTTCAACATATTGAAAGAGTTAGAAAGAATGCATTAGAAATTTTAGAATCATGTGAACATGCAGAACAAGAAATAGTTGAGCTTGCAGTACTATTACATGATGTCAGTGATCCTAAATATGCTAATGACAATGAGAAATCCGAAGAAAATCGTATTATCGAATTACTACATTTGCCAGATGATAAAGTAAGCCATATAAAAGAAGTAATTCGATCGATTTCATTTAATGGTGGAAATGAAGTAGAGCCTAAAACAATAGAAGCGAAAATTGTTCGAGATGCTGATAGGTTGGATGCAATAGGGGCGGTGGGTATTGCTCGAACTTTTGCCTATGGCGGAGCAAAAGGTAGAAAGCTTTATGACTCTCGTGAAACACCTAGAGCAAATATGTCCGTTGAAGAATATCGATCAACAGAAACAGCTTCTGTTACTCATTTTTATGAAAAATTATTATTACTTGCTGATGGAATGCTTACGGAAAAAGGGAAAGAGCTTGCGCAAGAAAGACATGCTTTTATGGAGTCTTTTTTGCAAAACTTAAGAAAAGAAACTGGGGAAACGATATGAGTCATTTAATAATTTCAAACTTAACGAAAACAGTTGGAGAAAAAACACTGTTTGAAAATATAGCATTTACGATTAATAATCAGAACCGTGCAGGATTAATAGGGATAAATGGTACTGGCAAGTCTACATTTCTATCTATTATAGCGGGGCAGTTAGAAGCGGATTCAATAGAGCGTGACAATCCAAACAAATATCGAATTGCTTATTTAGAGCAGCAGCCTATCTTTGAGAAAGAGGAAACGGTCCTTCAAGCAGTATTTGGTGGAGATTCACCTATATTAAAAATAAACCGTGAATATGAAGAAGCGTTAGTTGCTTTAATGGAAGACTCCAACTCAACTGCATTACAAGATAAATTGATGAATTTACAATCACAAATGGATGACCTACAAGCTTGGGATGTAAATGCATTAGCGAAAACAGCATTAACGAAATTGGGTATTACCCAATTTGAAGATTCTGTTTTACATCTATCTGGTGGTCAGCAAAAAAGAGTTGCACTTGCAAAGGTATTGATTGAACCAGCTGACTTACTTCTATTAGATGAACCAACAAACCATTTAGACAAAGAGTCTACTGACTGGTTACAGGAAATGCTTCAACGGGTAGAAGGTGCCATTATATTTGTTACACATGATCGCTACTTCCTCGACGCTGTCGCAACACATATTTATGAATTAGCTGATAAAACGCTATACACGCATTCCGGTAATTATGCTGATTATTTAGAGTCTAAAGCGATTCGCGAAGAAATGAATGCATCTTCTCAACAAAAATTACAAAATCTATACCGCAACGAATTGAAATGGATTCGAAGAGGGGCAAAAGCAAGGTCGACGAAACAAAAAGCTCGAAAAGATAGATTTGAAGAAATAGGATCAAAAATAGATCGTGACAATTCTAATCAGAATTTAGAAATGGAGCTTGCAACGACAAGATTAGGTAAGCAAGTACTAGAAGGAAATTCTATTACTAAACAGTTTGGAACGAAAAAAATAGTAGATGAATTTAATTTTCTTTTACAAGCTGGAGATCGAATTGGAATTGTTGGACCAAATGGGGTAGGGAAAAGTACAGTTTTGAAAATGCTTGCTGGTGAAATACCAATGGATTCTGGTGATATTATTGTTGGTTCAACAGTAAAGCTTATGCATTTTACGCAACAATTACCTGAAATGAATGAGCAGACGAGAATGATTGAATATGTTCGTGAGTCTTCTAATTTAATCGAAACGGGATCTGGAGAGAAATTTTCTGCTGCCCAGATGCTTGAAAGATTTTTGTTCCCTTTAAATACTCATGGTACACAAATTGGCAAGCTATCTGGTGGAGAGAAGAAACGACTAGTTTTGTTAAAAATGCTGATGGAACAACCTAATGTGTTATTACTAGATGAACCAACAAACGATTTAGACATTCAAACATTGTCCGTTTTAGAAGACTTTATGGAAACTTTCCCTGGCGTAATAATTACTATTTCCCATGATAGATTTTTCTTAGACAGAATTGCGAAAAAGCTGTGGATATTAAATGGAGATGGTACTGTCAAAGAATGGTTAGGGATATATTCGGATTACTTAGAGGAAAAAAAAATGAATCCTTCACAATTGGAGGAAGTTAGAGTAGAAGAAATCGAAATAAAAACAACGACTAAAGAGAAGAAAAAACTGTCCTATAAAGAACAGCGTGAATTTGAAACTATTAGTGTCGATATTGAAAAGGTAGAAAAGCTTATAGCTGAAATAGAAGAAAAACTTTCAAAAGCCGGCTCAGATTTTACTTTACTACAAGAGTTAACGGAGCAATTGGATAAGGAAAATGAGAAATATGAGCAATTAATCGAACGTTGGTCTTATTTAGAAGAGCTTGCTTCTTCTTAAAAGATAATTGGAGGGTACAAAGTGAAAATAATAACAATTGAACCAACACCAAGTCCGAATACGATGAAAGTAGTAATCGACAAAGAACTACCATTTGGCAAAAGTCATAATTATAAAATAGATAATATCGATGGAGCACCAATTGAAATCCAAAAAATTATGGAAATCGAAGGTGTGAAAGGTGTTTACCATGTTGCAGATTTCTTAGCACTTGAAAGAAACGCAAAGTTTTCTTGGGAATCCATTTTAGCTTCTGTTGAAAATGTTTTTGGTGCTGAAAATGATTCTACTATTAGTGAAAAGCCAATAGACCACTACGGTGAAGTATATGTACATGTACAACAATATAAAGGCATCCCTCTTCAAGTAAAAGTTTTTGACAGTGAATCTGAGTCACGTTATGGTTTATCCGAACGATTCATAAATGCATTGGATATCGCGATGGAGGGTGACAAAGAAAATTATATCTTATTACGCAAGTGGGTAGATTTCGGTGTTCGTTACGGAGAGCAAAAAGAAATAGGCGAGCAAATAGTTAAAGAGCTTGAAGCAACATTTCCGCAAAGTAAACTTCAACAACTAATTGATGAGAAGGATCATCCTAGTGATGAAAAATCTGCAATTCGTGTTCCATTTACATTGGAACAATTTGAAGCGAGCGAATGGGAACAAAGATTCCAATTACTTAATAACTTGATCAATCCCGAATTAATAGATTTACCAATACTAGCTAAAGCAATTCAAGACGAGCAGGTGTCCATTCGCAGACTTGCTACCGTTTATCTAGGTTTAATTGAGGATGAGGCAGTAATTCCTTATTTAGAAATAGCGTTAAAGGATAAAAGTGCAGCTGTTAGAAGAACTGCTGGAGATGCAATGAGTGATTTAGGATTTGACCAATTTGCAGATGCGATGAAGGTTGCTCTATTCGACAAAAATAAACTAGTTCGTTGGAGAGCAGCAATGTATTTCTATGAAGTAGGTACTATTGATGCACTGCAGACACTTAAAGAAGCAATTGATGACAAGGAATATGAAGTTAAACTCCAAATTCGAATGGCTATTGCTCGAATTGAAGAAGGGGAAGAAGCAAAAGGTTCCGTTTGGAAGCAAATGAATGATGCTCGAAAATAATAAAAACGATAGAAAAAAAGAAGCTTTCCTCTCAAGAGAATAGCTTCTTTTTTATTGATACAGAAAATAATTAAGTACAAAATGCTGAAATTGTTTGGCAGCAGGAGATAAATAACGATTTTTTACTACCGCCATTCCAATAATCCTCTCGCATGTAACTTCCTTTACACGTAGTTTAGCTATTTTATTTGAATTTATTTCTCCACCATCAGGAAGTATAGAAAAACCTAGCCCTGCGGCAACGAAGCCAGCAATAGTAGCTACTTCATCCCCTTCAAAAGAAATATTTGGAGTAACACCTGCTTCTTGAAAAATCTCATCTGTTGTTTTTCGAAGAGCATACCCTTTTTTCATAGAAATAAATGATTCATCTGCTATTTCTTTTAGCGTAATGCTTTCTCGATTAGCAAGTGGATGATTAGTTTGTACAATAACATAAAGTTCATCACGCCATAACTCTGTCCATTCTATTGAACTTTCTTCAACCATCGAAGCGAGTAAGCAAAGGTCCAAATCTCCTGTAAGTAGTTGTTTTAATTGTGTATGTGTATGATTTTGTGTAAATTGAAATGTAATCTTTGGGAATTGCTCGTGAAATGCCCGAATAATATTTGGAACGGAACTTGTACCAAGTGTATGTAAAAATCCAAGGGACACTTCTCCTTCCTCCGGATCAATCAATTGTTTTATTTCTTCTAATCCCTCGTTCATCTCCTTCAAAATTCTCTCCACCCGAAGAAGAAACATATGACCATAGCGATTTAATACAATAGACCGACCTTGTCTATCAAATAACGGTACACCTATTTCCTCTTCTAGTCCCGCTATAGAGCGACTCAAAGCTGGTTGGGAAATAGATAACATTTCAGCTGCATGTGTCATATGTTGTATTTTTGCCAGTGTATGAAAATATTCTAAACGTTGCCATTCCAAAAAAATCGACTCCAGTAATTAATGCATTTTATGCATCATTTTGATACAAATAATAAATTATACTTTATTGGTTGTCAATGATAGTATTATCTTAATAATTTAACACTTTAACTTGATAAAGGGGAAATTTCAATGAAAGTAGTCGCACCTAAATCTTTAACGTTTGAAGGAGGAAAGAGAGCTGTATTATTGCTTCACGGTTTTACTGGTAGCACAAAAGATGTAAAAAGATTAGGGGAATATCTGCAAAAAAGGGGATATACTTGCCATGCTCCAATATATAGGGGGCACGGGGTAACACCTGAAGAATTATTACAAACTAGTCCGTTAGACTGGTGGAAAGACGCTGTTGAAGGTTATCATCATTTAAAAAATAAAGGATATGATGAAATAGCAGTAGCAGGTATTTCGTTAGGTGGTGTATTTTCATTAAAAGTTGCGGAGGAATTTCCAGTAAAAGCAGTTGTCTCTATGTGCGCACCTATAAAGAGAAACAGTTCAAATGGTTTGTTTGAAAGATTATATAACTATGCGAAGATATATAAGTCTTTTGAGGGCAAATCTAGAGATGAAATTATAGAAGAATTAGAGGAATTAAAAAATAGACCAATCGATTCTTTAAATGGAATTATGGAGTTAACAGAAATTACATGTGAGCAATTGAACTCCATCACTTCACCAACACTTGTTCTTCAAGGAGCATTAGATGATCAAATTTATAAAGAAAGTGCAACGTTTATCCATGAACACGTGGAGGCAAACGAAAAAAATATAATTTGGTATAAAGAGTCTGGACATATTATTACTGTAGGAAAAGAAAAAGATAAAGTATGCGAGGATGTCTACGAATTTTTAAATCAAGTAGCTTGGTCGGATTCTATTTACAAATATGCTTAAAATGAAACACCTTCGAACATTTGAAGGTGTTTTTACAATTTAGGAAAAAAATGAGTAAATAATTGAAAATAAGCTAATAATAAAAAGACTTAGACGGAGAAGAGGGAGTATATGAATGAGCAAAATGAAAAAGAAGAACAATTAGTTAAAGATGAACTTCATATCACCTATCATTTCTCCGTATTGTTCACTATTCTAGGAAGTCTGTTTATTTTCTTATTGTTAAGCAATAAAGTAGAGAGCTTAAATTTATTCATTATTGTTCTTTCGATAACAGCTGGAGGACTCCCTTTAGGTCTTAGTGGTGCATTTTTAGATTATAAAGTTTCAGAATATAAAGCAAAAAACAATAAAGTTCTATAATGAATTATGTCGTTGGATATGAAGTGGGGAGTAAAAATGGATTTTTTTTATGGACAAGAGTCTCTGACAGCAATCCAGTGGATATTGCGAGCAATTGTTTCATTCGGTTTCTTGTTACTAGCAACTAAAGTAATGGGAAGAAGATCTATTTCTCAGTTAAGATTAATTGATTTCACTATTGCTTTAGTACTTGGAAACATATTAGCACATCCACTATCGGACGAAAAATTAGGATTAGAAGGATCCCTTATTACTACAGCAGTATTAACTATTTTGTATTTGACTATTGTACTTTTGAGTCTAAAATCAAATACTTTCAGAAAATGGCTGGAGCCGAATCCTTTTCCATTAATAAAAAATGGAGAAATAAAGTATAAGGGTCTGACGAAAGCAAGAATTACATTGGACCACTTATTATCCGAAGCAAGAAAAGCAAGTATAGAAGAAATTGACCAAGTCGCTCTAGCAATCTGGGAGCCCGATGGAACAATCTCTTTTTTCATGTCACCGCAATTTCAACCTTTAACTCCATCTGATATGAAGATGGTTAAAAGTCCCTTTTGTCTACCATTAACAGTAATAAAAAACGGTAAGGTTGAGTACAAGTATTTAAAACAAGCAGGTAAGGATATTACTTGGTTAGAGAATAAAGCGAAAACACTAAATGTACCTATACATGATATACTGTTAGCAACGATTGATAGTAATGAGGAACTAAAAGTCTATTTGTATAAATAAATATGTTTAATTGAAGTAGAGGGGGATTAAGATGAAATTAATTAAAGTTCTTTTAAGTATTTTCGTTATTGTTGTAATTATAGGGATTGCTGCTTACTATTTTGCTCCAAAACTAGTTGCCGATCAGGTTATGGATAAGGTGGCAGTTGAATTAGAAAATAGTGGTCAGCTCGAGAATATTAAACAAGAAATTAGCAATGATCCTCAGTTACAGGCGTTTATTGAGGAAGGTAAAAATGTAGATAGTAGCAAACTTCCATTCCAAACAAAAGAAGAAGCAACTAGAGTATTAGCCAAAAAGTTTAAAATCAGTGATATTCAAGATATTCAAGCAAAAGCACAAGATGGTATGTCAGCAGAGGAAAAACAGGAGATTTTTAATAAACTTGAAAGTACTTTAACAGAAGAAGAAATGTTAGCATTAAAAGTATTAGCATATAAGGAACTCTCTAAATAATCTTTGAACAAACTTAAAAAATGTTAGCATATCACGAAGTTATTTTGCTAACATTTTTTTCTTTGTATTTATTTTTATACTTTATTTGGTGTAGGGTTATTAGTTCCCTTAAGAAAGAAATGATGAATCATAAACATTCTGAAATTTTTAAATGTATTATGCATATTTTTCAGTTTTAAGAGAACATTAACAAGAGTAAATAAAGTATGGAGGGTTTAGAATGAATTATAAAAAATATGTGCTTTCAATTATGACTGTTATTTTATCAACAGGTTTAATGTTTGGATGCAACGGTGTAGATGAAGATGAACCAGATCCAAGTGAAGAACCAACAGAACAGCAAGAAGATAATAGTCAATAAAAGTTTATCCATTAACTAGGGAATACATCGTTCAAAACTGAACGGTGTTTTTTTATTTGGCTCTATTAAAAATGATTTGGTACGAAAATATAAATAATAAGTGAAAAAAAGTGAAAAAACAAGAAAACGTATTTTATTTTTATCTTTTTTCCATCAAATAACTGAACTTATCATGCGTTTTTCTCATCGCACTTTCTCGCATTCATGTAAATACATGTCGGTGGTAGTTCTTGAATCCTTATGACCAATTCTGTCCATAATATAGTTCAAATCAGCCCACTAAACCTAATGTAGATAATTATGTAAAAGGCGTGAAGGACGGACTAAATAATTTGATTTGGCAGGATGATAACCAAGTGGTGAATTTGACCGTTCGGTAGTTTTATAGCATTCAGCCTCGAGTTGTTGTTCGGGTTGCTTATTGATTCGACGTATACGAAGAGCATCAACATTGTGGAAAAATTGAGAAAATATTTATAAATATTAATGGAGTTATACTTATAGGATTCATTAAGTGAAGTAAAAGAAAGTCGTCTAGTAAGATAGAACGTCTCTCTTTAAAAATTATCTGGGTAAGGGACTTAAGTGTTCGTGAATTAAAAGCCATACATCGGATTCCTTAACGAAGACATTTGTTGCCCTTCCATGGCCGCTTGCATATTTTTCATTGATAAGGCCTTCATAGAAATATGTATAAGTACAAGTTGCTGAGTTACTTCCTGTGTAAAGCCAGTGCACTTCTTTTGCTTCGTAATTTTCGTTTTTAACAATTGACCAAGCGTTTTCAAAATATGCCTGTATTTCTTCGTGAGTTGTACAATTTCGATCTGAGAAGAAATAAACAGCATTAGGATGAAGAAGTTTTTTAACTTCATCAAATTTATGAGTGTTTGTTGCCTTGATGTAATTTTGTAATAATATTTTCAATTTTATACTCCCCTATCTTCTCTAATAAAGACAATTGTACCTTTTTACTGGTGTTTTTTTAATTGTAAATTTCCCTTTTTAAACAATACAACCGCATTAAAAGCTTCATATAAAGCATAGAGAGGGTAGCAGAAAGCTAAAAATACAATTACAGTAGGTACTTTTTCCACAATAGGAAAGTAACCAGTTATGAAACCCTTAACGATAATACCTAAATAAATTAATAAAGGTATTACTAAAGCAGCTATTAAAAGTAGCAATGGAGTCATTTTAGTTTCTTTTAGTTTTACATGACAGTGTGGACACTTCATATTAAAAGGGGTTGAAAATTCTTCAAAGTGTTCGATTGTAAGTGATTTTAGACAATTGGGGCAAGGTAGTGAAGTTCTCATGAGTTATTCTCCTTAAATAAAAAACATAGCTTATTAATTATAAAATTGATGTTCTAATATCATTCATTTTTCTTAACTGGGTGTTCTGTAGTTAAGATAAATGTATGGTTTGATATTTACTTTATGTTTTGATACTAATTCCTTTTATATAACCTTTTATTTAAACGCATAATTAAATAATCCAAAATATAAAGGTCCGATTAAGATTATTAAAGTGATCCCGTAAATTACTAGTTTAATTGATTGTGGTTCATCATCATCTTTTAGCTCTTCATTGAACTTTTTGAAACCAAAAATCAAGTGCCATAATAAACCACTTACAAATACAAATTTCCATACAAGAGGATTAAGAATCTGGGTGTTAGTAATATAACCAAATAAACCTATCCAAGTGATTACGGAAAAAACAAAATCTATTATCCAAAAAGTTGTTTTGAAAGCACCTTTTATAAGTGCTCCGATTGTAGCTATTGCTAGAATTCCTAAATAGCATAGCCAAAAAATATTAATCATAATTTACCTACTTTCTCTCGAGTACATCCATATGATTATAGATGAGATTAAATTATATGTGAATAACCTTAATACGAAGTTGGTTCAAAATATGAAATAAAACCAAGATGATAATGACCTTGGTTTTACTGAGGTGAATATAAAAAAGAAGATCAGACTTTCCCAACTGATCCTGGCACTGGTATCACCAGTATAGACAAACTGAAGAAATGATACTATCAAAGGGGTTGTACAACCAAAGGCTGTCTAGGGGAAAGTAACCTAGGGTTGTCTTATATCATATTCCAAAAGTTTAAGTGTATCTAAGACAAGCAACCCAATAATGTATAAAAGAGAGTGGATGAAGATGCTTTCGCTAATGGCGGAGGAACTATGGAAGTGTCGGATGATGACTTGCCTTTCTAAAATATAAATTCACCCTTAATTACAATTGGCACTTTCGGTACCTGAAAATCTGCCATGATGTTCTTAGGAGGTGAGTAATATGAAGAAGCTAATAGTTTTCTTAGTGCTTATTATTGCAGCGATTTTGTTTTTAGAAGATAAGATTATTTCTATTGTAAACAATTATCCGCCAAGTAAACATAAGCGACATCATTAATTAAAAAAGACAGGACTCCTCCTGTCTTGCACATTTAAATAATAATACAATGGAGGGGTCTTGATAAAATGGAAAATATTAAAATAGATGCTAGTACAATGATACTAATGGTTGATATAATGGAACTACCTCCTAGTTGTGTACTAGTAATCTGTGATGGGAAAGTGAGACTTCGAGAACTTCCACCGCATGGGGAATATAAGATTGTGACGCATCAAGGTAAGGTTAAGAGGATGCGGAGGGAAGAGGGAGAAGAGTTCTGAGAGAAGGGTTTAGAGAAGAAAATTTAGATTTTATTGTCAAATCAGAGGATATTTTGAAGCGGTTAAATACAAAGAATATATTTAGAAATATTGACTATAAGTTAACTTATCTGTATTTAAAACATTTGAAAAAAGAATATACAAAACAAGAAATAGAAGTTATGAAGAAAACTTTAGCAAATGATATTTCGGCGACAACATCAAGACAATCCATTTTTATTTCAGTATTTGCTGTCATAGTCGTGTTAGTTACTACTGTTTTCGCTAATATTATTTCAACAATTATTGATCCAATTGAGAAAAACTTCGTAACTAGCGTGTTAACCTTGTTAATGATTTCCTATATTGGAATAATGTTGTTCTACTACACTAGAAACCTAATTATAAATGAAAGAAAGCTTAAGTTACTAAATCATTTAAATTTAATTTTAGAGCTAGAAGATTTTCAAATAAANTTTAAAAAAAGAAGTATCTAATAATGTGAAAAATCTGTATTTATGGACTGATAATCTATATGGCGGAGATAATTATTTGAAATTTCTTTTTGAATCAATTGAGTCAGAAGGTGTTCGTAAAAACCTAGAAAATCTCTATGATAAAATCTTGGGAGAAACAAAGAATGGTGTAAAAGATCTTAGAATGTTAAGGGCATATTTTAAGGCATATAGAGATAGACAAGCTGAGAGGAAATATTATACATTTATAGGTACTTCGATCTTTAGCTTTGTAATTTTTAGTACAAAAGAATTCTTACAGGGGAAAATTGAAAATAATAATTTATTATTTTTTTTTCAGCCTAGTATTTCATGGGGATTTATTCTCTCATTATTATTAATGGCAGTCTATTATATACTTTTACCTCATAATAGAGATAATAGAATCAATCTAGTTATAAATCTTCTAGAAGAAATGATTGAAGCAGAGGAGAAAAAATAAACTTAAATATTGTATTCAGTTCATTATAATGAATTAAAAAGTTACTTTTTATAACTAGTCCGCCCCAGACAACTGGAGGACAACATTTGACTACAGCAATCGCTGTGTCATTTGTTGTCCTCTTTTTATTTCACAAAAAGGAGAGAAGGAAATGGGAACGATTCAAAGTGGGCTAATCGAAAAAGGGTTAAAACATGTTCTTATTCAAGAGATAGAAAAAGAGAATACAAGGAGCAAGAGGGAGAAAGAACGTTTTTCATGCAGAGAACTTGAAGATTTAATGGGGTGCAATAGGGATACATACAAAAGAGTTCGTGGCGCAGTCAAAAGACGATAGGGGGACTTAAAGTGGACAATTGGGCAGATATATTAATACAAGAATATAAGGAAGGTAAAAAAGAATTAAAGCGATTAAAAGAGAGAGCGATTGACGATGATGATATCAAACAAATCAATAGCATGATTAAATGTATGTCTTATTCTATCGATTGGATGGCTACTGGAGACAACCGGGAACATATAAAGGGATTGATAAAAAAGGAATATATCAGCACAATTACATTCATTGCATAGAAGTAATACCAGACATTATTGAGAAAATAGACATTAATGAAAATCATCTGTACATGTCTATTGAAGAAAAGATTATACTCGCGGACATATTAACTTCTCTTTCTCATAGAGAGAGGTATTGCTATATCATGTATATTGCACAAGGTCAAAGCATAAGCAAGATTGCAGATGAAATTGGGGTTCGTAAAGCTACAGTGCAAAGCTACATAAATCGAGCAAAAAAGAAAGTGAAAGAGTAGAGGTTCTTGATACTTTGCTATACGAATGCCATATGTTGTCTTCATTATTGAAGGGAATAAAATCAAGGGGGTTACTGCTAGCAGAAAGATTTCCTAACATTGCGACTTAAGTACGGATTATTTAGGATTGTTTGTATTAATATTTTCAGTATCACTCATTTTAGTTGTAGTAGTGAGGGTGCGAGACTTATTGCAGATACTAATCCAAGCCACCCAGAACATTGGTTGTTGAAGGACTACATTCAGAATACGGATCCGCAAATATTGTCTTATTCATTCGGACTGGATGACAATACTTTCTTGTCTGAGCGATATAAAAACAACATGAAGCGTTCAACTCCAACAGGCATGTTTTACGATAGAAATATCAAGGGTCTTTGGGTAAGTGGTGAGAGTGTTGTTTATCCAGATTTTGATAGAAATGTTCATACAATCAGCCGTGATTAATTAAGAGAGGTTTCCATCAACCACTCATGTGAAACTTTATGAAAGCAGTATAATAGATAATATAATTGGTATGCTGTTATAATAGGATATCGAAACTAATTGAAAGTAGGAGAATAGATGAACGCGTACGATGAATATATGAAACAAGTAGTAAAACCAATGAGAAGTGAGTTAACAGATGCTGGGTTTACAGAATTAGTAACCCCTGAGGATGTACAGAATCATATGGCTAACGCTGAGGGAGTGTCCTTAATAATGATTAACTCAGTGTGTGGATGTGCTGCAGGTTTAGCAAGACCAGCAGTAGTTGCCGCAGTTAATGATTTAGACAAAAAACCGGATAATCTAGTAACAGTATTTGCCGGACAAGACCAAGATGCTACAGCGACTATGAGAAGTTATTTCGAAGAGATTCCTCCAAGCTCACCTTCAATTGCAATATGGAAAGATAAAGAATTGGCATACTTTATCCCACGTGAACAAATAGAAAGTAATTCGATGGAAACTATTAAAGATCATTTGTCTGGTGTGCTTACACAAATCGTTTCTTCATGAAAACAATCGTAACGACAGCTGGAAGAACAAATGAATCATTTATTGATAAAGCACAAACTATTGCAACTGAGCTTTCTTTATCTTATGTAAATCGAAGTAAGAAATCTGTAAAAGCTATGCATGAACAATATGACTCAGATGTATTAGTAGTTAGCAAGGAAAGATTAGAATACTACGCTAATGGCTCAAATATTCCTTTTTTCTTTCATCCAAATTCCGCTGCATTTCGGTTAAAAAGGCTTCTAAAAGGTGAATCCGATTCATTTTTAGAAGCAACTAATCTGAAAAGTGGGAATAGCTTTTTCGACGCAACTGCTGGATTATGCTCGGATAGCATAATTGCTGCTTATGCAACTGGGGACATGGGTACTGTTTATGCATGTGAAGTAAATGAAATCATTGCCTATATTGTATCAGTTGGTTTAAAAAATTATGAGACTGATTTTGTTGAGTTAAAAACATGTATGAGAAATGTGAAATTAGCACATGTGAATGCTGTGGAAGCATTAAAAGAAACAGAAAGCAACTCATATGATGTAGTATATATGGACCCGATGTTTGAAGAGTTAATTGAGGAGTCCTCAAACTTTCAACCACTCCGAGCAATTGGGCAACATCACTTATTAACACTGGAGTGGGTGGAAGAAGCCAAAAGAGTTGCAAAGAAAAGAGTAGTTGTAAAAGCTCATTTCCGTTCGGATTTATTTGAAAGATTTGGATTTCATAGACTTACCCGACAGACCTCTAAATTTCATTATGGAATCATTGAAATATAAAGAAACGCTTTGCTAAATGTAAAGCGTTTCTTTTTAGTTGATGTCTGTATACGTAGTAGCAATATGCTGTATCGAAAAAAAAGAGAGTTGTGACTATCGTCACGACTCTCTTTTATAAAAAACACGTGGAAAAATCTGTCCAAAACAAACCGAGAACGTTTGAACTTAGTCAGTAAAGTTTAGAGAAGTTAAATATCCTAATAAAAATAAAAATCCAATTCCAATTACTAAGCTTGTACTCATAATAAATTCTCCTCCTTATTCAAAAAACGTACTGTATGTTTACAACATTTATTGTACAATGAAAGAGAGGATTTAGAAACCTTTTGTTCTCTAAAACGTTTATAATCATAATGGGTCTTTAAAAAATGGTCAAAATTGAAGGTGATATTTGTTGAAGGAATGGATTAAAAAATCAATTATTATTACGGTAGCATTGCTAACATTTGGTCTAATCTCTCCGGATCATCTTATTTGGGAGCATTTATTAGACAACAAAAAT
This sequence comes from Psychrobacillus sp. FJAT-21963, assembly GCF_001420585.1. Lineage (NCBI taxonomy): Bacteria > Bacillati > Bacillota > Bacilli > Caryophanales > Bacillaceae > Psychrobacillus > Psychrobacillus sp. FJAT-21963. The sequence continues at coordinate 422,538 of NZ_LJIY01000002.1, forward strand.
CCAGAAAAGTCTTTTCATTCAAATGTAAATAACATTGATTATGAACAGGTAGAAATAGATGAGGGACTAGCATTAACGGATTCTATTTCCACGGCAGCAAGAGAACAATCATACATAAAGTTTGGCGAGCGTATAGGTCCTGTAATCCAAAATGAATTTGATGAAATCATCTTCCCACGTATACAGGAAGTGATTGATACAACGGTTGCTAAAGTGGCTCAAGATAAAGTCATAAATTTGGCTATAACCGAGCAGCCATCAGGAGAATATCACGAGAAAATATTTAACATTTATAATAATGAAACAAGAAAAGATTTAATCCGATTTCATGTGAGAACAGACAAAAAACCTCAAGATGGGTATTATTTTAATTTTCATTATCATCTTGCAGAAGACAAGTATTCAAAGCATTATGCATTAGGAGAAATTTATTGGTCCAAAAATACACCTCCTAAGTGGCTCTCATAAATGAGAGCTTTTTTGTTATAATAGGAAGCTTAGAATGAATAAGAAGTTTATTAAAGAAACAAATAAGCGCCAATAATTCCTACAGAAAATTATTTTTGACTCAGAAGGCAACGAAATTGAGCAACTAGCACATTTCATCATTCATAATGGACATATCTTATGTGCGTTGAAAATATCTTCAAAAAGGTATTTTCAACGCATATATAGAATTAATTATCTTGGAGGTGATTCGTATTAAGGAATTTATAAATGAAAAGTGTATATGTGGTAGCGGTAAGAAATATAAAAAGTGTTGTGGAAATAAAAAATCACTGAGTAGGGAAAAGTTTGAAAGCGAAATGTTTTACAATTATTATATTGTTTACGATAACCAGAAAGTAAGGAAGAAGAGAGACAGTATGCATTTGTACACACCTATATTAGGTGATACGATAAAAGCATTTTGGTATTGTTTGCATCTACCGAGGCATTGTATGGATTTGATTGTCTCTCCAGATGGGTTGTTTGCTAAAGGAGACGGTTATCAACAACATAATATTTATTTAATTGGTTCAAATGTATCTGATATTGAGATTCAAATGTTAACTAATAACCCCCCTACACTATACATATATGAAGATGAAATCAAAGAAAATGAAGATTTAGATTTACATAAAAGCTTCCCGTCTCTTTTAGGGTGTATTTTTCAAGAAGATATTTCAGATGAAATATTGAATGAACATTGGAGCAAGTTAAAGGACAATACAATGGACATAATTAAAGAGTTTGATATTGAGAGACTACCTTTAACAGTAAAGCCAAGACTTTTAAGTAATAGTAACAGATATATATTACCTAATTTATTTATGATTAATCAGTATGGAGATGGTGAACGTTCTATAAATTTTCTAGTGAATAATGTACACGACGCAAGAAAAAGAGGATTAATGATAAAAAAAACAGTATATTTGGCAAACGCTTATCATTCATACGGGAATCGACTTAATGATTACGATATTGTTAAATTTCAAAAAATAATGAAAGAGAATTCTCCTTTTACACCAACAGCATTGATTGTAACTTTACCTGGTGGACCTAAATATAGAAAGAGTTTTGATACATACTATAAAGAAAAAGGTTTGTCATTTGAGGAAGATGAATTAATTAAATTTTTTGGCGTCCAAAGATCTATAGCCCTACAAGGTGTTTATATGGAAGGACAAATAATTTCAAGTGAGGTTTTTGCATTATTATCACAGCTTGAGAAACACTTTTATCTAGCAGCTTTTAACATTGACGGTAAAGTTAATCCTAAATATGTTGAAAGGGTGCTAAGAAAATTTGGTAAAGTTGTTGCTAAGTTATTTGAGAAACCTTTAAATGAATTTATATTAGCGTCTTCCACTTTAGTTGCATTCACAGACTTTCCTATAGGTTTAGCAATTTTACCAGGTTTCTCGGATCCATTGTGTAATATTATACCTATATCTTATCGCCCTTTAACACCTTTAACACTCACGTATCAGTATGGTATTACAAAAAGAAATGATTTTTATCTTCAACAGAGAAAAAATTTCAAGGTATTAATAATTGAGTGTTTAGATTCAAATGATAGGATCAGAAAAATTGCTGATATGACATGGGAAGTTATCAAAAACCAATCAAAAAAATATAAATTTATTGAAATTTTTTATGAGGAAGTAAATAGCTCAGTTGAAATAAAGGAGGTACTTGAAAAATATAGTTCAATTCATATGTTAATTTTGTCCGCACACGGTTCTTACGATGAAAATGGTGTAGCAGGAATAATAATAAATGATGAGATTTGGCTACCTGATGTTGATATTCGAGTTCCTCCAATAGTAATACTAAGTGCTTGTCATGTTGCTGTAAAAGGAAATGGGAATTATACTATAAGTGAGGCATTTTTAAGGTGTGGAGCACTAGCAACGTTAGGGACATTAATACCAGTTGGTGTAAAGAAAAATGGGGTTCTAATACAACAATTTCTTTTATATGTGTCAGAAGTATTAGATGGGAAATTTGAATGTAGAAACTTATCGGAAGCATGGTTTAATGCTATAAATTACGGTATTGTGACTGAAATATTAGGAATGTCACCAAAATTAGAAAGATGGTTTTTAACTCCTAGAGAAATTGATGGAAAACTCCCTGCACAAGAGTATCATGATAAGGCTGAAAAAAATAGAATTAAGCGAGGTAATTTTCATCAAGAAACAATTAAGCTTTTATTGAGTGTTGCTGAAAAAGACCAAATGGATGGACATCTGAAGGCAGTACTTAATAGTAAGGGATATATAGCAGAGTCTGTATTTTATACTTTTGCAGGATATCCAGAAAAAATAAGGTTTATAAAATAAAAGATAGATAAAATTTTATGAGTGTTATATAACTTTTAAGCTAATTGCAAGTATTTAATTTGTGGTTAGTTTTTTGTTCTTAAAAGGGCTAAACATGGAGAGTAAAAACAGAAGTCTGGCGAAGATTATTCCATGGGAAATTAGGGTGCTGAAAGTGTCTCAAAAGTAAAATGTGATAGAAATACATTAAAATATAGAGCGATTTCAGAGGGTGAATGAACGCTTTTCAAAAGTGATTAGTGAACTATAAGAATTACAATTAGTAAAAGAACCTTTAGAACATCTAATGAAAGTAACTAGTCAACTAATTAAAATATATGTATCAATAATTCATACAAAAAATTATTTTTTCAACTATAATGTATAAGGAATTAAATTTGGAGGTGGGTTATCTTGGAAAATGAATTAGAAAGAACATATTTAGATTTTTTGCAATATATTTTAGATAATGGTGTAAAGAAGGAAGATCGTACAGGGACTGGAACGATTAGTATATTTGGTTATCAAATGCGTTTTGACTTATCAAGAGGATTTCCTTTATTTACGACAAGGCGTACACCGTTTCGTTTAATTGCTAGTGAGCTAATATGGTTTATTAAGGGAGATACAAATATTCGTTATTTACTGCAACATAATAACCATATTTGGGATGAATGGGCGTTTAAAAAGTGGGTAGAATCAGATGATTATCAAGGTCCAGACATGACAGATTTCGGTCGTCGCTGCTTAGTCGATGTAGAATTTAATGAACTATACGAAAAAGAATTGAAAAATTTCTGTGATCGTATTTTAACAGATGATGATTTTTCAAAAAAATACGGTGACTTAGGAAACGTATACGGAAAACAATGGCGACGTTGGAGAGATTCAGAAGGCAATGAAATTGATCAGCTGGCAGATGTCATTGAGCAAATTAAAAATAATCCTGATTCTCGACGATTAATTGTAAATGCATGGAATCCAGAAGATGTTGTTAATGCTGGTGCAAAAGGAAGTAAGGCAGCTTTACCACCTTGTCATGTGTTATTCCAATTCTATGTAGCAAATGGTAAGTTAAGTTGTCACCTCCTACAACGCAGTGCCGATTCTCTACTTGGGGCAAATTTTAATATACCATCGTACTCACTACTAACGCATTTAGTTGCAAAAGAATGTGGTTTACAGGTTGGAGAGTTTGTTTATAGTATTAGCGATGCACATATTTATTCGAATCACATTGAGCAAGTAAAAGAGCAATTATCGCGTGTACCAAGAGATCTTCCAACATTAATCATCAATCCAGAGAAAAAATCAATTTTCGATATTGAGATGGAAGATTTAACAATTGAAGGGTATAACCCACATCCAGCAATTAAAGCACCGATTGCGGTTTAATTTAAATAGTGTCTTGAAAGTCATAAATTTTCAGGCACTTTTTCACTAAATAAATTGCGAGTAAAATTATATTTTAGAATAATTAAACGTAAATAAGTTAAAAGAATTAGCAACAGTAAAAATGATGAACTTATAAGAGACGATAAAAATAATGATAATTCAATGGGTTCATCAAGTTATTGCTAACTAAAAATTCCTAGGTGTTCCTTTTAATATTGCTTCGTACGCATTATTAACACATTTAATAGCAAAAGAATGTCAATTGCAAAAAAGTTACCTACACTATTACTTTCTAATGATAAAAATTCTATTTTTGACTTTGAAGTAGAGGATATTTCTTTAGATGGATATGATCCACATCCTCGTATTAAAGCACCTATTGCGGTGTAAGGAAGTAAAGGAGATAAAATGATGATTTCATTAATCGTAGCACATGATCCAAATAGAGTAATCGGTTTAAACAACGAGATGCCTTGGCATATTCCTGGAGATTTAGCTTATTTTAAAAATAAAACAATGGGCAAGGCAATGGTTATGGGTAGAAAAACTTTTGAATCGATAGGAAGAGTTCTTCCTGGAAGAAAAAGTATTGTTATTACAAGAAATCCTTCTTATAAGGTAGAAGGTGCAGATGTAGTAAGTACGATCGAAGAAGCGATTAATCTTGCGAAGGATTTCCACGAGGAAGTTATGATAATTGGTGGAGAACAAATTTTTAGAGCAGTTTTACCAAAAGCGGATCGACTCTATATAACTTTCATAGAAAATGTTTTTGAAGGGGACACTTTTTTTCCGACATATAGTTCTGATGAATGGGACCTTGTTGATACTTCGGAAGATTTTCAAACACCTGAAGGCATTACATTCGCTTATTTAGTTTACGAAAGAAAGGTAAATGACTAAATTGTATAGCTCTTTAAGAACATTTGGCTTTTTATTTGCTTACTTACCAGCTAGTATGCCAATACTTCATCAAGTAAAAGCTCAAAAAAACGAATTGTCTATCGAAAAGTATGATGAACTTGTACAACAAACACCTAAAAGATGGGCTTCTGGAATATTAAAAAGAACAAAAAGTACATTTGAAGTTACTGGTCTAGAAAATGTTCCAACAGGACCAGTACTTTTTATAAGCAATCATGAAGGAAATTTTGATATCCCAGCATTAATTACTTATATACCTAAACCTTTTGGATTTATATCCAAAATAGAAGTGAAGAAAATTCCATTAATAGCAAAGTGGATGACTGAGATGAACTGCATTTTTTTGGACCGAACTGACAGAAGAAGCGCTTATCAGTCTATAAATGATACTGTGCAGCAACTTAGAACTGGCCATTCTATTTTAATGTTTCCAGAGGGGACGAGAAACAAAGGTGATGGACTCGGAGAATTTAAATCAGGATTTGTTCGAATTGCTAAGGATGCAGGAATACCTATTGTACCTATTGTTATACAAGGTACATCAAATATTATGGAGAAAAATAACAACAAAATTCGTGCTGCAAAAGTTCAAATTTCTATACTGCCATCATATAGTGTAGAAAGTATTCAAATGAATGATTCTAAAATTGTCTTAGAAGAGGTTTATTCTATTATTAGTAACCGTTACTTCGAAATGAATTTAAATAGCAAATAGTTTACATAACGCTTCAATTCTTCTTATAATAAAGATATATAGGAAGGAAGGGATCATGTGTCTAAAATTCATATTGTAACGGATTCAACAGCTGATTTATCAAAAGAGCTGATTGAAGCCTTCAATATTCATGTAGTACCACTAACGATACAAATTGATGGTGAATCATATACCGATGGTGTAGATATAAATCCAGAAGAGTTTTTAGAAAAAATGGCATCATCAAAGGATTTACCAAAGTCTTCTCAACCTGCAGTAGGTGTTTTTAAAGAACTGTACGATAGGTTAGGAGAAAATGGAGATCAAATATTATCTATACATATGACAGGTGGAATGAGTGGAACAGTTAAATCCGCTCAAGCTGCTGCTGAAATGACTGATTCTGATGTAACAGTTTTTGATTCTAAATTTATCTCCTTTGCTTTATCTTTTCAAGTTGAAGAGGCTGCTAAAATGGCTAAAAATGGTGAAAGTTTAGAAGTTATTTTAAATAGAATTGAAAAAATACGGTCAAACACAAATTTATATGTAGTTGTTGATACATTAGATAACTTAGTAAAAGGTGGTCGCATTGGTAAGGGCACTGCAATAATTGGGTCACTACTTTCTATAAAACCGATTGCTAATTTAACAGATGGTGTATATACACCAATTGCAAAAGTAAGAAGTCATAAACAAGTAGTAAGTCATTTGTTTAAACAATTTACAGAAGATACAAAAGGAAAAATAGTAAAAGCTGTTGGGATTTCGCATGCAAATGGATTTTCCATGGCAACACCTTTAATGAGACTAATAGAGGAAACTGGTTTTAAGAATATTCAAGTATCATTTACTTCCCCTGTAATAAGTACACATACAGGTCCAGGGGCTATTGGTTTTATGTATATGACTGATTAACTTACTTAGGAAAAGCAGGGATTTGTCCCTGCTTTTATTTTATCGAAAGGGGATAGGAATGAAGTACGTCCTATATTTATTCTGTATTATTATATTTTTAACCGGTTGTACAAATAAGGAGCAATTTGCTACAGATTTTACCAAAAAAGAAGCGATTTCATTCGAGGAGTATGTAATTCCTTATACTTTTTTTCCTAGAACTATACAATTAGTCGGAATGGGAGATTCTCTAACAAAAGGTGTTGGAGATGAATTAAAAAGAGATGGATATATTGGAAGATTAAAGACAGAACTATTACAATATAAAGGAATAGAAGATGTTATTTTAACCAATACTGCATTAAGAGGTAGAAGAAGCGACCAATTATTAAAACTTATGAATAACGGTGACTTTGATTATGCTATTAGAAACGCTGATATAATAACTATTACGATCGGTGGAAACGATTTGATGAAAATCGTTAAAAAAGAATTATTTAATTTAAAAGTTGAGCCATTCCAAAAGGGACTAAATGCATTCGAGAATAATTATGTGAAAATCATGAAGAAGATTCGAGAGATTAATAGTAATGGTAAAATACTTTTGATAGGAATTTATAACCCTCTAACCGTCGTATCGAACGAAGAGAATGAATTTGAAACAATCATTGAGGAATGGAATAGTACAATCGAAATGATAGCAAAAGAGGACAAAAATGCATGTTACATACCTATTGGCAAGCATTTTGATACAAATGCCAATTTAGTGTATCACACAGACTTTTTTCATCCGAATAGTAAGGGATATCAATTAATGAAAGATTCTATCATAAGCTCCTTAAATAATTGTGGTTTTATTGATGAGCAAAATAGGAAATTGTTGTTTTAGGGAGTTGAGAGAGATGAACAAATGGAAGATTGCATTTTTTTTATTAATATTATTAATAGTAGGGTCAATAATCGGACTTTTTTATTGGATTTCTACTCCATCTGAATCCTCAGATGTCCTATTAGAAACTCCAAATGTTACAGGAAATGTCCTTACAGTTAACGCGACAAAAGAGGATTTTGAAGGACTTGCTAATACTTTTATGAAGAAAGCTATGGAGGGAAAACCGCTTCCGGTGAATTTGACTATAGAAGATCAGGTGATACTATCCTCAGAGTTAACAATTTTCTCAACTGTTCTTCCTGTAAAATTATTCTTTGAACCTTATGTTGAGGAAAATGGGAATATTCGTTTAGAGCAATCTTCTGTAGAAATAGGGCAATTACAGCTTCCTCCGGAAACAGTGCTAAAAGTATTAAAAGATTCAATTCAGTTGCCACAATGGATGATCGTAAAACCGGAAGAAGAGGAAGTTCTTATCCAATTAGCCAGCATACCGATGTCTTCAGGAGTCCGTGTTCGAGCAAAAGAATTGAATTTGGAGGAAGATATCATTACTTTAGAAATAATTATCCCATCTGAGTAAGGAGGAAAAAGAAATGGAAAAAGCAACATTTGCAGGAGGCTGTTTCTGGTGTATGGTGAAGCCATTTGATACTTATGATGGAATTGAACAAGTCCTCTCTGGTTATACAGGTGGCCATATTGAAAATCCGACGTATGAACAAGTTTGTTCCAATGCAACCGGTCATTATGAAGCAGTCCAAATAACGTTCAATCCAGAAATATTTCCTTATGAAAAATTATTAGAAATATTTTGGATGAATATTGATCCGACAGATAATAATGGTCAATTTTTCGATAGAGGCTCTTCCTATCAGACAGCCATTTTCTATCATTCTGAGCAACAACGAGTTCAAGCAGAGAAATCAAAAGCAGATTTAGATGCATCAAATAAGTTTCAAACAAAAGTGGCTACCAAAATACTTCCGGCTAAAGAGTTTTATCCAGCCGAAGCTTATCATCAAGATTATTACAAAAAAAATCCTACCCATTATAATCGTTATTATGTTGGATCTGGAAGAGCAGCTTTCAAAGAAAAAAATTGGGGGTAAATATAATGAAAGAAAAATTAACAGACATGCAGTTTTATGTAACGCAACAAAATGGTACAGAGCCTCCTTTTCAAAATGAGTATGATAAGCATTTTGCAGAAGGTATATATGTAGACGTTGTCTCTGGCAAACCTTTGTTTCATTCAAAAGACAAGTATGATGCAGGGTGTGGATGGCCAAGCTTTACTAGACCAATTGAGGATCAAGAGGTTATAGAAAAATTCGATGATAGTCACGGTATGAGAAGAGTAGAAGTAAGAAGTAAAACAGCTGATTCACATTTAGGACATGTCTTCCCAGATGGTCCACAAGAAGAAACAGGACTTCGATATTGCATTAATTCTGCTGCATTACGATTTATTCCTAAAGAAAAGCTTATCGAAGAAGGCTACGAAGAGTATATTAAGTTATTTTAAATAAAGGCACTTTTATTTTAGTTTGTGAGTTCGACTAAGGAGCAACTTATCTTGCGGCAAGCGCACATCCGTGTTTTGTTTGCTGAAAAATTGCTATACAAATCTAATGAATAACTATTACTAATAAAAAGAAGCACAGAAGAGCAATATCTTCTGTGCTTCTTATTTTATAGCTTAAATTCATTGACAACATTTCTAAGCTCATCTGCTTGATTTGATAACTCTACAGCAGAAGCATTAATTTCTTCCATTGCAGCTGAACCTTCCTGTGCAGCGGCAGCAGATGTTTCTGTATTAGTTGCTGTATTTTCAGCAATTTGATTAACTTCAATGAAAGAAGCAGCAACTTCATGACTAAAGTTAAGCGTTTCTTCAATTTGTTTTACCATTTTATCGATGATTGTAATCGTTTCATTTGTCTGATTCATTATTTGCTCTAATGATGCATTTGTCTCATTTGCTACTTCCACACCACGAATTACATTTTCTACACCTTCATGGTTTTGTTTTACGATGGAAGTAACTTCGGATTGAATGGATGTAACAATTCCTGTAACTTCTTTTGCAGCATTTTGAGATTGCTCAGCAAGTTTACGAACCTCATCGGCAACTACAGCAAAGCCTCGTCCATGTTCTCCTGCTCGAGCAGCTTCAATAGCTGCATTTAGTGCTAGTAGGTTTGTTTGTTCAGCAATTGCAGTAATCGTTTTAATGATGGAAGTGATTTCATACGATTTTGTACCAAGCGCTTGTACAGTTTGAGAAGTGTTAGCCATTGTCTCTTCAATACTCATCATCACATTAGAAGAGTGTTGTACTGATTCTCCACCTTTACGTGCAGCTGTCATCATTTGATCTGTTGCTTCTTTTACTGCTTGTGCATCATTGTTCAAATACCTTGTTGCTTCTTCTAGTAAATTCATCTTTTGAATAGCAACATTCATACTTCGTATAGTTTGTTCACTTCCTGCAGCGATTTCGTTCGTTGAATCAGCTATAGATTGAATTGTTATTGCTGTTTCATCAGAAGAAGCCATGAGCTCTTGTCCGCTTGCAGAAACATTCTCAGTCAGTAAACTTACACGTTTTACTAAATCTGCGATAGAGGCGATTAAAACGTTTGTGCTTTCAGCAATTTCAGCAAATTCATCTTTTGATCTAACTTTTACTCTTCTGGTCAAGTCACCGCCAGCTTGAGCTATATCTAATATAGATCGGTTAATAGAATTCGTACTACGTTTGATGGAATAGAATAAGTAAATACCAAAAGATAATGTTAGAGCTACTGAGAATACCGTTAGAGCAATGAACAAATACATTGCTGTATTATTTTCCTTTTTTAATAGGGCAATTTGATTCGCATTTTTTTCGGCTAGTAGTTCGTTCATTGAAGCTATATGTACATCAATATAATTCATTGCAGTTTTCCCGTTACCTGCGTTTACTAGTTTTTGTGCAGATTCAATGCCTTGCTCATCTCGGATATTAATTACACGATCTGAATATTGTAGGTAGGTTGTAAAAAACTGATCAATTGATAATATTTTTTGTAATTCCTCTGGTCGATTTCTATAAGTTTTATTCAATTCTTTAATGTGTGTAATGATTGCATCTTTATATTTCTTATGACTTGCCATATAATTTGACTTACCGGTTATGATATAGCTCTGTTCTGCGTTAGCTAGTTGAGCAATTTCCGTAGAAATTTGATTTACCATCATTTGTTCTTTAATATCTACGTTCGTAAATTTCTCGAGAGCTTTTTGAGATGTATACATCTTATTAGAGGTCAATACTAGCATGGATATTAAGATTACTATTAGCACTGAAAAGATGATAATTACTCTACCTCTAATTGAGTTTACAATATTCTTTTTGGAAGAGATGGAAGTGAAATTTTTCGCTTTTTTGTTTTTACTAAATAAATTTAATGAAGGTATTTTCTTAATCTTTAAGGTTTTCTTTTCTTTTTTATTCTTTTTTGTTGAATTCATAGGTTTAATTTTATTATTGAACCTCTTTAACAATCATACCAACCCCTTTATTTGTAATGCTTTTTGATTACTTTAAAGTTTACTTGTTTTAGATAGAATTATCTACATGTTTTTTTGAAATCTATGACTTCATGACTAAAGTTGGAGGTGTAATATGAAACAATCATTTTATTTATATGTTTTAAAATACCGAGGAGGAGGAAAGAAGGATAAAAAGAGTTGGTTTGCAGAAACGATGTTTAATCAACATGATTTTCCAAAAGCAGAGACTTCATTTGATGCGCTCTCTAAGTATATTGAAGAACTTGCACATCCTGATATGAGTGCAACAGTTTTTGATGAACTTTGGGAGTCATATTATGAAGCGGTACGCTAGCAATATCGTTGCATTAAAACTAAAAAAACGGTATCATTAAGCCGAAACGTTATAGAAATGAGGTATTTAAATGAGTATACACATTGGAGCAAAAAAAGGTGAAATTGCAGATACAATTTTACTACCCGGAGATCCACTTCGTGCAAAATATATTGCAGAAACATTTTTAGAAGATGTTGTCCAATATAATGAGGTTCGTAACATGTTTGGATATACTGGTACATATAAGGGAAAAAGAATTTCAGTACAAGGTACTGGGATGGGCGTACCTTCTATTTCAATTTATGTTCATGAATTAATGAACGATTATGATGTACAAAAATTGATTCGTGTAGGTACATGTGGAGCTATACAAAAAGACGTGAAGGTACGTGACGTTATTCTTGCTCAAAGTGCTTCAACAGATTCTACATTAAACAAAGTTTTATTAGATGATGTAAGCTATGCTCCAACTGCAGATTTCGATTTATTATATAAAGCATATAATGCTGGAAAAGAAGCAGGGTTAAATTTAAGAGTAGGTAATGTTTTTACGGCAGATTTATTCTATAACGAAAATGCGCAAAATGAAAAATGGGCAAGTTATGGTGTATTAGCAGTGGAAATGGAATCAGCTGCACTTTATACTTTAGCTGCTAAATTTGGTCGTCAAGCTCTTTCAGTTCTAACTGTAAGCGATCATATTATTACAGGTGAAGCAACGACATCTGAAGAACGTCAAACTACTTTCAACGATATGGTAGTTGTTGCGTTAGAAGCAGCTATTCAAGACTAACCTGTCTTTTTCGAAGAGTTTACTTCTTAACTAGATTATCTTGATAAATAGACTGTCATGGAGATGACAGTCTATTTTATAAGATTTTTGGAAGAAAAGGGTGAAAAATTTGGACGAACAAAAACAATCAAATGATGAAGTGGAATCTACTGAAGAGAAACCTGCATCACGTTATATAAAGATAAAGCCATTTGGTTTTTTCGTAATGATTTTAGCATTAATTGTCGCAACAGCTGCACTAACTATGATGATTTTAAATGTTAGCAAAAGTAATGTCCTAGGCGAAGAATTACCCGAGTCAGAAAGAACTGAGTTCTCTAAACTTTATATGGCATATGATAAGTTAAAAGAAGAATACTATAAAGATATTGATCAAGATTCAGTAGTTAACGGTGCTATTAATGGAATGATTGATGCACTAGAAGATCCATATTCTGATTATATGAATAAAGAAGAAGCCTCCCAGTTTAATGAGAGTATATCTTCTAGCTTCCAAGGGATTGGTGCAGAGATTCAAGAAAGAGATGGTGTGATCACTGTAGTATCTCCTATTAAGAACTCTCCAGCCGAAAAAGCAGGGATATTGCCTAATGACAAAATTCTTGCAGTAGATGGAAAAGATATAAAAGGATATACTGCTTCTGAAGCCGTACTTCTAATACGTGGTAGTAAAGGTACAGAAGTTACACTTTCCATACAACGTGGAGAAAGTGAAACAATGGATATTAAAATAGTTCGTGATGATATTCCAATCGAAACGGTTTATGCTGAAATGGTTGGTGATAATGTTGCACATATTATTATTTCTAGCTTCTCTAGAGACACATATGATGAACTTTTGACCGCTATTAGCGAGATGGAAAATCAAGGAATGAAGGCATTGGTTATTGATGTTCGTCAAAACCCAGGTGGTCTTCTTGATAGTGCTATTGATATCTCTAATCTTTTCTTAAAAGATGGAAAGTCAATCGTCCAAATACAAGAAAAGGGAAAACCGTTTGTTTATTCAGCTTCTCCAGGTGAGAAAGTTAAGGTGCCAGTATCCTTGATCATTGATGAAGGTAGTGCATCCGCATCAGAAATTTTAGCTGGCGCATTAAGTGAATCTGCAGATATCCCATTAGTAGGTTTAAATTCATTTGGTAAAGGTACAGTTCAATCAGTTAATGATTTACCAGATGGATCGAACATTAAAATTACGACTGCTAAATGGTTAACACCTGACGGTAATTGGATACATGAGAAAGGGATAGCCCCTGATTATGCTGTCGAATACCCATCCTATGCAATGCTTGCACCATTAGATCCTGCTGAAACTTTAAAAGAAGGCCAATCTTCCGAAGTTATTCAAAATGCTAAAGAAATGTTAAAAGCAGTTGGATATGAAGTTGGTGAAATAAACGAAAACTTCGATAATCAAATGACTACAGCAGTGAAAAAATTCCAAGCTGAAAACAAGCTTGAATCAACTGGTGAACTATCAGGAGAAACTTCTTATTTATTAATGGATAAACTTCGTGCAAAAGTATTAGAAGATGATCCACAATTACAAAAAGCTAAAGAAGTTGTTTTGGAGCTTCTGAATAAGTAAAAGTAAAGCTGACCTTCATAGGTCAGCTTTTTAAATGAAAGCTCAGTTATTCAGATTTGCAACTTGATAGCCGGATGAACGGTCATATGAGACAGTAAGTTACTTTTTCTCTTGCGGTCTAGCGTATAAGCTCAAAGTCGAATTGATTCAATAATCTTGTATGATTGTAATTTAACAATAGCAAAGTTTAACATAGCTGAAATGAAAGGAGAAAACATAAAATGAAAGATGTTTATCTATTAAGTGGCTTTTTAGGAAGCGGAAAGACCTCCTTATTATCACATTTAATTGCTCAATTTAAAGAAGAGGGTATTAAACCTGCAGTCATTATGAACGAGTTAGGGAAGCTTAATTTCGATAGCCGAGCTGTAGATGAAGATATACCTTTAAAAGAAATGTTGGAAGGATGCATATGCTGTACAGGATCTGAAAAGATGGAAGCACAGCTTCAAATGCTTTTAGAAGGAGAGGAATTTGATGTCTTAATAATAGAGACAACAGGTGCTGCTCATCCCGTTGAAGCGATGGATGCAGTTTTTTCACCTCTATTTGCAAATAAGTTAAATATGAAAGGGATTATAACAGTTGCGGATTGTAAGAGATGGATAGATCGTGATCACTTGACGCCTCAAACTAGAATGTTGTTTTTAGAACAAATACGACACGCCCATCTAATAGTAGCAAACAAAATTGATTTACTCAGCGATTCGGAAGTAGCAACTGTCACTATGCAATTACAGTCTTTAAATAGTTCTGCTCCGATTATACAAACATCCAATAGTAAACTTCCATTATCATTAATAAAAAAGCTAGAAGCTACTCACCATGAAAAAGACATTAACGAAACAGCTATAGGTAAACAACTATTTCTGTCTACCCGTCTATATACTTTTCAGGAGGCAGTTGAACAAGAAGAGTTTGAGACTTGGGTTAGAAGTTTCCCTGATACGGTATATCGGATGAAAGGCTATGTACCATTAAAAGGTCATAAATATCCCTTTCTATTTCAATATGCATATGGAATGGTTCAATGGATACCGGAGTACATGAAGATGGATCCTCAAATCGTTATTATCGGAGATAAAATTGATAAACTCGAGATGATGGGGAGTGTTTCAAAATGATAAATGCTTTTCAACAATTATATAAAGGAAGAATTGCTCTAGAAAAAATTCAAACAGAGGACGAGATTCGTCTTGTTATAAACAGTGAGTTAAAAGATGAATTTACTCATCCTAGAGCAAGGTTATCTTCAGTAAAAAAGTATCAACTTGCGATTCAACGTATACAAGGTAGTGAGCTTAGTGAAGAAGATAAACATGTCTTATTATCTGTCTATGAAGAGGAGTATTTAAAAGTGTCAACAGCGAATGATGTGTAAATTTTAATTTTATTGGTCATTATATCCAAAAGTAATCAAATAGTACTCTATTTCTATCAATATATTTTAATCTAATGGTTTTGTTGGTAAATGTTATGTGAAAAATTTCTCCTCTTTTATGTTTACAATAAGGGTGCACAAAAGAAGGAGGAAATGAGAATGAATAAAAAAAATTCAATCATAGTTGGATTACTTGCAGGAAGCTTGTTTTTATCTACAAATACAGCTGAAGCATCAACAACAACTGGAAATTCAAACACCACTTCCGAGGCAAAAGCAGTTGTTAATTATCAATTGAAGTCTCCATATAAATTAATAAATCAATATAATTGGAGAGCATATGATAACTTTAAATATGTAGCTAATGCTAAATTAGTTGCAAATCAAATTGTTGCTAAATACTTTGTCAATATGGAAGAAGAAAAAGCAGCTGAAAAACCAGTTGTGAAAGAAAAAGAACCAGTAGTAGAAAAACCGGTAGTAGAAAAACCAGTTGTAACAGAGAAGCAGCCAGCAGAAAAACCAGTTGTAACAGAGAAGCAACCAGTAGAAAAACCAAATGTTCCTGTTAAAAAACCAGTTGCACAAGCACCAACAAATACAGTAAAAGAACCAGTAGTTCAAAAACAAGCTACAGAAAATAAAGAAGAAGTGAAAGTATCTTCTGAAATTCAACAAGTTGTAGATTTAACTAACCAAGAACGTGCTAAACAAGGTTTAAAAGCATTACAAATCGATACGAAATTAACACAATCAGCTCAAGCAAAATCACAAGACATGAAAGACAAAAACTATTTTTCTCATACTAGTCCAACATACGGTTCACCATTTGATCAAATGAAATCTTTTGGTGTAACATACAAAGCGGCTGGAGAAAATATTGCGATGGGTCAACGTAGTGCAAAAGAAGTAGTTGACGGATGGATGAATTCACCAGGCCACAGAGAAAATATTATGAATCCTTCTTATACACATATCGGAGTTGGATTATCAGATAGTGGATACTATTGGACTCAGCAATTTATAGGTAAGTAATGAAGTGAAACCTACCAAGATTAGGGACTGACTCCTAATAATTGAGATAGGGAATAAAACATCTTTTTAAACAACCAGTTGACGGTAATTACACCGGCGACTGGTTGTTTATTTTTTTGAATGTGTATATTGTTAAAAAATTTAAATAATATGGGCAAGTGCCCTATACGATTACCTCATAATGTGTTTCAAGTGTTCGAGTTAAAATGTTTCCGACTTTAGTGATGCGTGAAACGATTTAATTGAGGCATGATCAGCGGGCTGGCATCCAGCTCATAATAATGCCTTTTTAACTTTTTGTTGATATGCATATGTATCCTGATGACTGGGCAATGTAAAATCTCTTGGCAAAGTAGGTAACTGGTCCAGTGAATCAAATAGAAATAAAACCGCATCTAATTAATGAGTTGTGTTCTATTTCGAATGTTTAATTCTTTTATTCCTTATTTCATTGGCAATTGTAAATCTACTGCTACTAATTTCTGCTTGTTAACTTGGTTTTAGATATTACATTCCAGTTCTTCAACTCAATGTTTTTTTAATCTCAATCTATTAGGTCAGTCTCTTAATATTTTTTATATAAAACTGTCAACAGTGTTTGACATGAAATATTTCTAAACTGTGGTTATAATATCCATCTATTTGAAGAGGGATAGTTGTTGCTATCTAGTTATCTATCTTAATGGTTTCAATGGAATATTTTATAATACTTATTTGTTTTTTCATATGTTTATAATAGTGGAGCAAAAGAAGGGGGAATAGAAAATGAATAAAAATTATTCATTAATTGTTGGATTACTTGCAGGAAGTCTGTTATTTACAACTCAATCTGTT
Organism: Psychrobacillus sp. FJAT-21963; assembly: GCF_001420585.1. Lineage (NCBI taxonomy): Bacteria > Bacillati > Bacillota > Bacilli > Caryophanales > Bacillaceae > Psychrobacillus > Psychrobacillus sp. FJAT-21963. The sequence continues at coordinate 439,661 of NZ_LJIY01000002.1, forward strand.
GAAGCTTCTATGTCCACGGGAAATTCAAATTCAAATACTACTTCAGAAGCTAATATTTCTGTAAAACAAAAAGGGAATGAACCTTTTTCAAATATAAATAAAAATAACCAACCAATCGAAAGTACAAAACCTGTAACAACAAAACAGGAAGCTAGTACTCAAAAGTCTGGACCATCTACAAATGATGTTGGACAAGTATCTTCAACAGTTCAACAAGTTGTGGATTTGACTAACCAAGAACGTGCTAAAGAAGGACTAAAAGCGTTACAAATTGATGTAAAGCTTACCCAATCAGCACAGGAAAAATCACAGGATATGAAAAATAAAAACTATTTTTCTCATACTAGTCCAACATACGGTTCACCATTTGATCAAATGAAAGCTTTAGGAATCACTTATAATTCTGCGGGTGAAAACATTGCTATGGGTCAACCAAGTGCTGAAGAGGTTGTGGAAGCATGGATGAAATCTCCAGGTCATAGAGAAAATATAATGAATCCTTCCTTTACACATATAGGCGTTGGATTATCAGATAGTGGTTTCTATTGGACACAACAATTTATAGGAAAATAAAAACGACGCTATTAAGCGTCGTTTTTTGTTATTCTTTTTTGTAAATAGATAAGTCTTGAACAGAGCGTGATAGCCCCTAATGTTAACCCTACGATTAGACCTATCCAATATCCAAAGCGCTCAAAAGAAGTATAGTTTGCTAGTATGTATCCAGTAGGCAATCCTATTATCCAATAAGAAACAATTGACATAATGAATGTGATTGTTACATCCTTGTATCCTCTAAGTGCTCCTTGAACGGGTGCTTGGATTGCATCTGATAATTGAAATAACGCAGCAAAAAAGAAAAATTGAATTGTTAATGTGATTACGGCTTGATCATTTGTATAAATAGAGGCTATTTGCTCTTTAAACAAGAGAAGTATAGATGCGGATATAAAGCTGAACAGGACTGCTGTTACCACACTAAGCCAGCTATAAGTTTTTGCATCTTTAAATCTATTTGCACCTACTTCATGCCCAACAAGTATTGTAGCTCCCATCGCAATACTTAATGGAATCATATAAAGTAGGGAAGTAAAGTTCATAGCAATCTGATGAGCTGATATCACTTCTGTTGAATAAGCACTCATAAATAATGTGACAGCAGAAAAAATGGTTGTTTCTGCAAAAATAGAAATACCAATTGGAAAACCAATCTTAGTAATCGATCCAATTTTTTGTAAGGAAGGCGCTCTCCATTCATTAAAAATATGTAACTCAGCAAATGGTTTATTACGATACACGATCACTATTGAAATAAGGAATATTAACCAATAAGTAAGTGCCGATGCTAATCCAGCACCCACGCCTCCTAAAGCAGGCATACCTAACTTCCCGTAAATAAATACATAATTTAATGCAATGTTGATGGGAGCAGATAAAAGAGTAATAACCATGGATACGCGTGTTTTTCCTAAAGCATCAATAAAAGAGCGAATTACACTATAAAGGAATAGTGGAACAAGACCAATACTCATCATATATAAATATTTCTTTGCTACTTCGCGTACACTATCCTCGAGGGATATACGCTGAAGAACAGGGTCAATTAAAAATAAGACAGCAACAAAAATGATGATTGCTAACAAGAGAGCTATATAAAATCCTTGCTGAACAAAAATACGGACTTCTTCCTTCTTTTTTGCTCCTATTAATTGTGCTACAATTGGCGTAATGCCTAATAATATACCGGTAAGACCAGTATATACAGGCACCCAAAGAGATGAACCTATCGAAACACCTGCTAAATGATCAATACTAAATTTTCCGGTCATTAATACATCAAAAAATGTCAATAAATATAGTGCTAATTGTGTGATTAAAATAGGTAAGACTATTTTAATCATTTGAATCATTTTATCAGATAATGTTTTCGTTTCTTGCATTTTGCATACATCCTTTAAAGTTATAAAATAGTTAGGAGATTATTAATGAATAATAACACAATTGTATTAACAGGTGGAGGTACTGCAGGGCATGTTTCATTAAATGAAGCAATTATTCCCGAATTAATAGATAAAGGCTATGAACTTCATTATATAGGTTCTTCAGATGGAATAGAGAAATCGATTATCACTAAAAGTTTCCCATCGTTACCGTATCAAGCAATTTCAAATGGCAAACTAAGAAGATACTTTTCCATTAAAAATTTTTCCGATCCATTTAAGGTCCTTTATGGAACACTTCAAGCGACAAGAATCATTAAAAAAGTCAAACCATCACTCATCTTTTCTAAAGGGGGATTTGTTTCTGTTCCTGTCGTAATTGCTGCAAAATTCGCTAATATACCAGTAGTTATTCATGAATCGGATATAACACCTGGACTTTCAAATAAAATTGCTAGCTCCTTCGCAAAACACATATTTACTACTTTTGAAGAAACATTAAAATACCTTCCTGCAGAAAAGTCATCTTCTATCGGAGCGATTATTCGTCCAGATTTGTTTAATGGCGATGAATTAATAGCAGAGCAGCTGACTGGGTTTAAAGCAAACAAAGAGACTATTATTATAATGGGTGGTAGCCAGGGAGCAGCTAAAATAAACGAAGCCATTTACGACAACTTATATGAGTTAACGAAAAAATATCAAATCATACATCTTTGTGGTAAAGGTAACTTAAATACATCACTAACAGGAAAACCAAATTATATTGCATTCGAATATGTCACAACTGAGCTCCCTCATTTATTAAAGATTTCAGATTATGTTATTACGCGAGCAGGATCAAATTCTATATTTGAATTTTTAGCTTTAAAAAAACCAATGCTTTTAATTCCTTTATCGATTCATGCAAGTAGGGGAGATCAATTACTAAATGCGAACTATTTTGAGAATCAAGGATTTGGAATTGTATTAGAAGAGGAAAACTTAACACAACAATCATTTCTAGAATCGATTACAAAGCTAGTTAACGCTAAGGAAACAATTATAAATAAACAAAAAGCTGCAAATTCTCCTAAAACTCCAAGCCAATTTGTTGAAATTCTTTTATCGCATAAAAAATAAAAATAAAGAACTCCCGTCAAATAGCTATTTGACGGGAGTTCTTTATATGAATTAACCGTACATACTTCTGTTTTCTATTATTACATCGCTTGTTCTTCCTCTGTACTTTGTTGTAACATTACTAGATGGAACAAGTCTTTTGGAATATAGTAAAGATCATAAATATCTGACTGTCTATTAATTGCCTCATAAATTTTAGAATGGGTTGTATTTGCTTTAAGAACGTAAGGAAGTTTCTCAGTAGCTCGAATACTTTTGGCATTGCTTCTTCGAATACGAAGAAAGATTGTATGAATATCTGTTTCGAAAAACATTTCATTTAAAAACTGTTCTTTTGCTTTTTTATTGTAACCTAGTCCTTGGAATGGTTTTCCTATCCAGGTACCGAGGAATCCAGCTCCGTCTTCTATATCAAATAAGTTTATAGTTCCTATCGGTTGACCATAATCACTGATAATGGTTCTAGAAATCGATAAACCTTTCTCTTCTTCTTCCATTAACTGCTTTGTCATGAACCAATATTCGTCTGCTGAACTAGCTTTTTGACGAACATAAGCAAGAACGCTAGGGTCAGACATTAGTTCGTAAAGCGCAGTGCATTCATGTAAATCACGTTTTCTAATCAAAATAAGTGCCCCCTTAAAGAACCAAAATGAGCATAATCATCCTAGGTTCCCTGAAATTTTTCATTTTAAAATGCATAAAAAATTTCGGGGTAGGAATCGAACCTACTAGGACCAGCTCAATACTGGTGGCGCACCATTTGCCTTCCCTCGACAAAGCGAACTTTGTCTTATAAAATTATTTGCTTTTATAATATACTAATTTTTTTTCCTTTTGCATAGAGAAATGTCTCTAATAATATGTTAATTTTTTGTGAAGGATATTTCCAAAAAAATTGTTAAAATACTTGTAACTTTATCGTTAAATAAATATGATTAAAGGATATGAGAATCAATGCCGATAGGAGATTTTTTGAAATAATGACTGAAGCAGTTATAACTCCAAAACAATTTAGTTTACTATATGATTTATCAGATGATTATGTCTTTCTTATGCGGAAATTAGACGATACTTTTATATATGAATGTATTAATAAAAAAGCAGAAGAAGTTTTTTCTGAAAATCCTATTGGGAAAAAATTAGAAGATTGTTTAGAAGAATATCATTATATGACAATAGTCAACAATTATAAACGAGCTTTCTTGGAAAAGAAGTCTATTTTTTATCAAGATCATTTTTCGATTTCCAATTTAACGCATGTTAATGAAACTACAGCTATTCCTATTTTTGATGGAGAAAATCAATATATTCTCGCCATTACAAAAAAAGTAGCACGATCTAAGGAAATGCAAGCTTCTACTTATATTTTGGAAAGCTATAAAAAAGAAATCAATGAAGCTGCCTTAGTAGCAATGACCAATGAAAATGGCATAATTGAAATGGTCAATCAAGTTTTTGAAAATACTTGCCAGTTTAAACAAAATGAAATTGTTGGAAAAACATTCCGATTGATAAACTCAAACTTCCATGATGAAAATTTCTTTAGACAAATGTGGAGCACAGTTAAACATGGTAGTATTTGGCGGGGTGAGATTCGTAATCGGACCAAGTCAGGTTCTTTTTATTGGGTAGATGCAAATGTAATACCCATCATGAACGAACATGGTGAAATTGAAAAGTATTTAACAATTCAATTTGATATTACTGAAAAGAAAAGAATTATAGATGAGCTTCGAAACATAGAGCGAACATTTACTCTAATAACAGAATATTCAAATGACCTCATAGCTATTACAGATGAAGAAGGTTATTTACTATATTCTTCACCAAGTCATGAAACTATTCTTCAATATGATAAAGAGGAGCTCCTTGGGACTTATTATCTTAGTCTAATATCAGAAGACAGAGTAGAAGCAGGACATCTATTGCCCTCTATTGATGAAAATAGTATTTATCGAACAGAACTTTTAATGAAGAAGAAGAATGGGAATACTATCTGGGCAGATACTTCAATTACTGAAGTAAAAAGGAACAGAGATGAAGAAGACGAGAAATGGTTTGTTGTAGTTTCAAGAGAAATTACGGAAAAAAGAGAATTAGAAGATAAGTTAAAGTTTATGGCCTATCATGATAGTTTAACTGAGCTTCCAAATCGCCGATCGTTTCACCGAGATTTACCAATAGCTATCGACTCTCTAAACGGCGACAATAATATAGCATTGATATATATTGATGGGGATGACTTTAAATCTGTAAATGATCAATTTGGGCATGATGTTGGAGATCAATTTTTAATACGTTTTGCTGAAAAGCTTCAACATTGCGTTAATGGCCAGTTCAATTGCTATAGGCTTGGCGGAGACGAATTCGTTATAATAGTAGATAAAGTAGACGATTATAAAGATGGCAGTAGTGAAAAAATTTTAAAATTGATATACGCTATCCAAGATACGTTAAAAATTGGTTGGATGATAGGAGATCATCTATTTACCCCAACATCATCTATTGGAATATCCATTTATCCACACGATGGGAAAAGCGTTGACGAGTTATTAGATAAAGCAGATCAAGCATTATACGCTGCTAAAAAACTTGGTAAAAATAACTTTCTTTATACGAATGCCGTTCAAAATTAATTTGAACGGCTATTTTAAAAGGTAGGGTTAAAATATGGAATTTCATCTATTAATAGTAGAAGACGAAGTGAATATAGCTAAATTTGTTGAATTGGAATTAAAGCATGAGGGCTTTAAAGTTACCGTTTGTCATGATGGTAGAGAGGGTATGGAGCTTGCAATTTCAAACCAATATGATTTGTTGTTAGTTGATTTGATGCTACCAAGTTTAAATGGACTTGAAATATGTAGAAGAGTTAGAAAACAAAAAAATACACCAATAATTCTTATAACTGCACGAGATGCAATAATTGATCGTGTTTCTGGGTTGGAAGCTGGTGCTGACGATTACGTTGTTAAACCTTTTGCAATAGAGGAGTTACTCGCAAGAATTCGTGCGGTATTGAGAAGAGTTGCTAATTACACGGAACCCTCTACAAAGTTAGAAATGGATAAGTTGGTTGTTGATAAGAATGCGCATCAAGTTTTCTTTGAAGAAAAAGAGGTAGAACTCACTAAGACAGAATATGATATGTTGGTTTATCTATTGGAAAATGAAAATAAGGTTTTAACGAGAGATGCAATATTACAAACAGTATGGGGGTATGACACAGAGGTTGAAACTAACGTGGTTGATGTATACATAAGGCATTTAAGAAAGAAGCTGCCTGCTGTTTCTCATATGATTGAAACAGTCAGAGGGGTAGGGTATGTGATGAGAAAATGAAAAATTGGACCCTTCAAAAAAAATGGACTTTTAGTTCAGCTATTTCTATCTTCTTGAGCTTTCTTACGATGTGTGTCATTTTATATTTTTCTCTTTATAACTGGATGCTTATTTCAGAAAAGAAAATAGCACAAAACACCTTAAATGAGGTTGTTCTCTTCATTGAATCAAAAGGGCCTTTTCTAACGATTCAGGATATTAGTAGAAATCGAACACTGTTAAATCAAATTGTGAACCAAAAACAATCTGTTCGAATAATGAACAAAGATGGTATAGAATTGTTACGTATTAATGATGCAAGTGATTTTCCGGAATTCACGTACAATATGGAAGATTTTCAACGCGAAGTAATAAATGATCAAATTGTTTTTCATAAAATAGAGACACTCAACTTTGGAACATTTTCGGGTTATGTAGAAATTTCTCATGACCTTGAGAATTTTTCTCAGCTTATGAACTATATTTTAATTGCGATGCTAATTTTTGCTGTTATTTCTCTTTTATTATCTGCACTAATTGGTTATTCAATTTCTTCTATTTTATTAAAACCTATTAAAGAGTTAAGAAATGAAATGCAAAGAGCAAAACAGCACAAATTTTTAAAACAAGTAAGTTTTAATTATTCAACAAATGATGAAATCGGTGAACTTCTACTTATTTACAAACAACTAATGAATGAAGTTTCAGAAACGATTAAAAGGCAAGATGAGTTTATTTATAATGTTTCCCATGAACTTAGAACTCCAATACAAGTTGTGGAAGGACACTTGTCCCTTTTAAATCGTTGGGGAAAGGAAGAACAAGAAGTATTAGAAGAATCGTTATCAATTTCTCTTGTTGAAATTCAAAAAATGAAAAAGCTCATGGAAGAAATGTTGAAGCTTGCAAGAAGAGAGAATTCAAAAGAAACATCTTTAACAAATATATTGGAAGTTATTTGCCAATTACAAAATGAATATAAGCTTGTACATTCAAATGTCCGTATACAAGTAGAAATTGATTCAACCTATGTAGCTACAATTGAACAAACTGCTTTACTGCAAATTTTAAGGAACTTAATGGATAATTCAATTAAGTACAATGAGCATGATCCAATTATAATAATCAAGGGTTATCAAGATGGGTTGTATACAATCCTTACAGTCCAAGATAATGGAATAGGAATTCCAGAAGAACAAGTTTCAAAAATCTTTGATCGATTTTACATTGTGGATGAAGCAAGGACAAAATCAAAGGGTGGTTCTGGGCTTGGTTTAAGTATTGTAAAAATGTTAATGCTTGAATATGGAGGGAAGATTGAAGTAGAAAGTACGACTGGAAAAGGAACAATTTTTCGTCTGTTTTTTCCTAATATTTCAATTAAATAAGTGAAAATAAAATGAGCGATAAAAAATAATTTTAAATTCAAATTAATTTGTGAAAAAGGATTGTATTTTTTTCAGATAGTAGTAAGATGGTAATGGAAAAATCGTTCTTTCAAAAGGTTCTTTATGTCATTGCGAAAGAATGGTAAACTGTAAATGTGCACAAATTGTGTANTAATCATTTTTATCATCAGCCATAATAGGCACAAAATGTTGGAGGTTTTTCTAAATGTCGAACAATAAAACACCTTGGTCAGCTTTTTCTGGTCCTAACCTTGGTTATGTAATGGAGCAGTACGATTTATATCTACAATCTCCAGAAGAAGTAGATAATGAATTAGTGAATCTATTTAAACAATACGGAGCTCCTTCTTTAGCTTCATCCTCAGAATCAAATATTCAAGCTTCAAATCTTGCAGTATCTCCGAATAATTTTGATAAAATTATTCGTGCTATTCAACTTGCAGATGCAATTCGTTCACATGGACACTTAGCTGCTAATGTATACCCACTAAATGATGGTCCTAAAAACGAATCCAAAATTGATATAAAAACATACAATCTATCGGAACAAGATTTGATTGAAATCCCAGTAGAATTACTTATTACTAATCCACCAGAAAACGTTAAAAATGGTTTACAAGCTATTGAGCACTTAAAATCAGTATACACAAATAATATTGCTTTTGAATTTGCTCATATTGTAAATTCTGACGAACGTTTATGGTTACAAGAACGAATTGAAAAGGGTGCTATAAAAGGGAACCTTTCAGCAGATGATAAAAAAGAATTATTGAAACGTTTAACTCAAATAGAAGGTTTTGAAAAATTTATTCACCGTACTTTTGTTGGGGCAAAACGATTTTCAGTAGAAGGTCTAGACACATTGGTTGTTCTTATTGAAGAATTAATACGTCAATCAGACGCTACAAATACGAAACAAGTAAATATCGGAATGGCTCACCGTGGACGTTTAAATGTGTTAACTCATGTTTTAAATAAGCCGTATGAAATGATGTTCGCTGAATTTGCACATGTACCAAGTGACGCATTCTTACCAAAGGATGGATCTTTAGAAATTTCTAAAGGGTGGTATGGTGATGTTAAATACCATAATGGTGCTTCTTATCGTTCTAAATCTGGTCTAACTGTTAAGCTAGCGTATAATCCATCCCATTTAGAAGTTGTAAGCCCAATTGTCACTGGGCAAACTCGTGCTGCTCAAGAGACTACAAATTCTTCAGGATATCCAGTGCAAGATAAAAATGCAGCATTCGCTATATTAATTCATGGGGATGCGGCTTTTCCTGGTCAAGGAATTGTGACTGAAGTATTAAATTATAGTCGAGTTCGTGGCTTCCAAACGGGTGGATCTATTCACATTATTGCTAATAACATGATAGGGTTTACTACGGAACATTACGATTCTCGTTCCACTAACTATTCTTCAGATCCAGCTAAAGGTTACGAAGTTCCTGTTATTCATGTAAATGCTGATGATCCAGAAGCGGTTATAGCTGTAGCAAAATTTGCTTATGATTACCGTAAACAGTTTGGAAAAGATATTGTAATTGATTTACTTGGATACCGTCGTTATGGTCATAACGAAATGGATGAACCACTTGTAACTAATCCTGCTATGTACCATATTATTCACAAGCATCCAACAGTTCGTGAAATTTATGGGAAACAATTAGTAGAGGAAAATTTAATACAGGATACAGATGTTAAATCATTAGACCAAGATGTTTTCAGCGGTATGCAAAAGGCATATGATCGTGTGAAAGAACTGCCACAATCAACAGCACATGATATTATTATTCCGGAAGCAGTATTAAATGGCATGCCTGAAATTCAAACTGGGGTACCAGAAAGTCAATTAGCAAAAATTAATGAAGAGTTATTAACTTGGCCAAAAGAATTTACTGCATTTAAAAAACTAGAGAAAATATTAAAACGTCGTGAGGAACCATTTAAAGGAAAAGGTAAAGTAGACTGGGGACATGCAGAAACATTGGCATTCGCTACTATTTTACAAGAAGGAAATTCTATTCGATTAACTGGACAAGATGCACAACGTGGGACTTTCTCTCATAGACATTTAGTTCTTCATGATGAAAAAACAGGTGAAGAGCTAACACCAATTCACAGTATTAGTGATTCAAAAGCATCATTCGTTGTTCACAATAGTCCATTAACTGAGGCTGCAATACTCGGTTATGAGTTTGGATATAACCTGGAAGATAGTAATTCCTTATCCATTTGGGAAGCGCAATATGGTGATTTTGCAAATATGGCACAAGTTATGTTTGATAACTTCATCAGTTCAGCGCGTTCTAAATGGGGATTAAAATCAGGGCTAGTTATGTTACTTCCTCATGGATCTGAGGGCCAAGGTGCTGAACATTCTAGTGCTCGATTAGAACGTTACTTGCAGCTTGCTGCAGAAAACAACTGGACAGTAGCTAATCTATCAAGTGCGGCAAACTATTTCCATATTTTACGCAGACAAGCTAAAATGTTAAAAGAAGAAGCAATTCGTCCATTAATCATTGTTTCTCCGAAATCTCTTTTACGCCATCCTTTAGTAGGGGCAGATGTAGCAGAGTTAACTACTGGTCAATTTGAAACAGTTATCGAACAACCAGGTCTTGGGCAAAATACGAAAAAAGTTGAAAAAATCGTTTTCGCTAGTGGTAAATTGGCAATTGATTTGGCTGATAAAGTAAAAGATGGAAAAGGATATGATTATTTGCATATTGTTCGTATTGAACAAATATATCCATTCCCAGCTGAAAAAATTCAAGCCATTATCGAGCGCTATCCTAACGTAAAACAACTAGTATGGGCACAAGAAGAAACAGAAAATATGGGTTCTTGGAATTTTGCTCTGCCATATTTACTAGATCTAGCTAAAGGAAAAGATATTTCGTACGTTGGGCGGGTTCATCGTTCAAGCCCAGCAGAAGGTGATATTGATACTTATAAGTTAGAACAATCACGCATTATTGAAGAAGCATTAAAAAGCAATTAAGGTAAGGTTAGATAAGAGGAGGAAATTAAAGTGGCAGAAATTATTGTTCCAGAATTAGCAGAATCGATTACAGAGGGTACTATTGCACAGTGGTTAAAACAACCTGGTGATACAATTGAAAAAGGTGAGTTTATCGTTGAGCTTGAAACTGATAAAGTTAACGTTGAAGTAATTTCAGAAGAAGCTGGCGTTGTTAGTGAATTATTGTTTGCAGAGGGCGATACAGTACAAGTTGGGCAAGTAATTGCTATTGTAGGAGCTGGTTCAGGCTCTGCAGCTCCAGCAGCACCAACACCAAGTGCTGAAACAAAAGCGTCAGAAGCTCCTGCTTCTACACCATCTGAAGCGCCAAAAGCAGCAGAAGTTGTTGAAAACAATAATGAACAAGACCGTACTATTGCTAGTCCGGCTGCACGTAAACTTGCTCGTGAAAAAGGTATTAACTTAAGTGAAATTTCTCCGGTAGACCCTATGGGACGCGTACGTGTTCAAGATGTTGCAGCACATGGTTCTGCTCCTGTAAAAGCAGCAACACCTGCTCCAACGCCGGCAAAAGCAGCTGGACAAGAAGATGATGGTCGTTTTACTCGCGAGAAAATGTCTCGCCGTCGTCAAACAATCGCTTCTCGTTTATTGGAAGTTAGACAAAGCACTGCGATGTTAACTACTTTCAATGAAATTGATATGACTAACGTGATGGCTTTACGTTCTCGCAAAAAAGATAAATTCTTTGAAGAAAACGATGTTCGTCTTGGATTTATGTCATTCTTTACAAAAGCTGTAGTAGCAGCACTTAAAAAATATCCTTACGTGAATTCTCAAATTGATGGGGATTATATTGTAAAAAACAATTTCTATGACATTGGTATCGCAGTTTCTACAGAAGGCGGTTTAGTTGTTCCAATCGTACGTGATGCAGATCGTAAAAACTTTGCTGAAATTGAGGGTAATATTGGAGAACTTGCTAAAAAAGCTCGTGATAACAAATTAGCACTTTCTGATATGTCAGGTGGTTCATTTACAATTACAAACGGTGGAGTATTTGGCTCATTATTATCAACTCCTATTCTTAATGGTACACAAGTAGGTATCCTAGGAATGCATACAATTCAAAAACGACCAATCGCTGTTGGTGATGAAATTCAAATTCGCCCAATGATGTATGTGGCACTGTCGTATGACCACCGAGTAATCGATGGAAAAGACTCCGTTGGATTCTTAAAAACAGTAAAAGAGCTTCTAGAAAACCCAGAAGACTTAATGTTAAATTCTTAATTAGTAATAAAATGCAGACTCTCATTTTTGAGGGTCTGTATTTTTTTGCGCCAATATTCGATTGTAGGGGTCAGTGAAAATTCTATTTTATAGGTAGAGGGAAATCGAGCTTTGCGCAGGTGCAGGATGCGGCGAACTTAGATTGCCTTCCCCTCAACTGCGCGGGGTCTGCTGCCAACGCTATTCCCGCAGGAGTGTCGCCTTTATCAACGATTTTCTATAAATAATAATTGTAAAAATATAAGGAATAAAAACTTGCTCTATTAATGGTATGATGGTTTTCTAATTGAAAAGCGGATAATAGTTGAGTGGAGTGGAAGGCGGCGACTCCAGCCGGAATCGCATGAGCTGAAGACCCTGGACTGAGTGCGCGAGGGAAGCGGCTGAAGCCATGCCGGCGGAACGCGTCCGCCTGGAACGGAAATTAACGGGTCCAAAATAAAAATCCAGTATGTGAACAACTTGTCGTTCACATACTTTTATCAAAACTCATTGAGGACTTTTTAAGTGCCCTTCGACTCATCCTGCGAAGGCTTATGTGTAGCGAGTGGCTATAACACATCTGTGTTATACGCGTAAAGTAATGTAGTTGTAGAATTTGTCTTTGATAGCGAATCGATTTAGAACAAGTACAGACTAGGTTACTTCTTTATGTATTACTTTCGTTTGAAATCTTCTGTACACCATCGTATACTATAATATAAAGGAAGTGGTTATATGATACATACTAATTGGGCAACAAAGCCAACACTTAAGACGGTAAAATGTGTTCATACAGATGCAAAAAAATTCTTAGTGAGTAACGTTCTTACTGTTGGAAACACATATGAAGTCAAAAATGAAACAGAAGAATTTCTATTTGTCATTGACAATACAGGAAAAGTTGGCGGCTATTATAAGGAATATTTTCAATAAGAGAAAATAATTATGTTAAATGTATGTAGGAGTCTGACAAAAAAGCCGGTGGAGACATCGGCTTTTTTTACATAAGGAGAATTAGAAATGATTAATGTCATCGAACAAGAAAGACAGAATAGATTGCAGAGAACTCATAATGATGGAGACAAGCAATTAATCGGTGAAGGTGGTTATATGTCACCAAATGAACATTTGCTAGAAGATGTATTACTAGCTGTGACATTAAAAAAGCCGGTATTACTAAAAGGACCTACAGGTGCAGGAAAGACCAAATTGGCTGAAACAATATCTGCATTTTTTCAACAGCCAGTGCAAAGCATTAATTGTTCAGTTGATTTAGATGCGGAAGCATTACTTGGATTTAAAACGATTGTTTTAAAAGATGGACTTAACTCGATTGAATTTGTGGAAGGGCCAGTTCTCGAAGCAATGAAAAAAGGACATATATTATATATTGATGAAATCAACATGGCAAAATCCGAAACTTTACCTATACTACATAGTGTATTGGATTACAGACGAATGTTAACCAATCCGTTTACTGGTGAAGTCATAAAAGCACACCCTGACTTTTCGGTTATTGCTGCAATCAATGAAGGGTATATAGGTACTACACCTATGAATGAGGCATTAAAGAATCGATTTGTATCCTATTCAATTCCCTATATCTCAGGAGAACTTCTTGAAAAACTATGGATGGATCTTTTTCCAAATTCATCTAAAGAATTGCATGTTTTAATGTTAAATTTAGCAGAAGATCTGATGAATCAAGTGAAACAAGGGTTATTATCAGAAGAGGCGGCTTCGATTAGAAGTATGCAATATGCAATGGAACTAGCTGAATATATTGATCCAATGAGGGCAATCACCTATGCAATTGCAGAAAAATTAGAGGACGATCAAGAGAAAAAGCTTGTAATAGAACTAGCTTCTTCTTGGATGAAGTGAGGGATTTAGATGCCTTCTATAGATCGTTTTATACAATTTAATAATGAAACTATTGATGCAAGGCAGTTAATGCATTATGAAAATGTCGCCAAGGCTTTAACTTCAAATTCAATGTTAATGGTTAAAGAACGTAAGTTAATGGAATTTCAACCAGAAGAGCAGTCTTTGTCAATAAGTGTGTTTTGGAGACATCGTGAAGAACGCCTAATGAATGCTGGTAGGATGTCTGATATCTATTTACTTTCTGAGGGATTTTGGAAAGATTTCAACCTCCATATATGGAGAGATTACAAAGAAAATCAGCCAGTAACATTTTCAAAATGGATGGATCAATTAGTGTTTTGTTTAGAAGAATTTCGCTTAATTGAAAAAATCCAGAAAAAAAGAGTTGGAACGATTAAAGTATTTGAGAAAAGAATTCAAATGTACTTGTCATTTCATAAACAACAACTAGTAGTAAATAGTCAAAAAGGCTTTTTAGCTGATGCTTTTATTAGTTACTTATATGTTTGTCTTTACGAAGGTACTATGCGTGTAACAGGGCCTGAATTATTTCATAAAGCAAATAGTATTATTCAGAAAGCTTATGAAAATAGCCATACACAATCTTCCATTAGTATGGTATATGAATTTTTTTATCTTTTTATGGATGATTTAAAAGAAGATACAATTCATGAATATTATTCGATTATTTCAAGTTCCAATTTACGAGAATCTGATTTTCATTACCATAAAGGTGTGAAGAATTCTGAAACAGGGGAAGAGGAATCGAAAGAAACGATTGAAGAGGTATTTAGAAGTTGGCACCGAGAAAATGAAGATGAAAAAGGACTTCATTTACAATTTGAATTGGAACATGGAAGAGATGGGAAAGCTGATCAACGTATAGCCACAGAAGAAGGGCAAGAAGGACATGATATTACAGAAATTGGGAAATGGCAATCTTCTGGTAGCACAGCTGAGCTTAATAGTGACAATCAATCTTTAAAGGGTTCAGATTCTATAAAAAAAGCGGGTACTGCTTTTGGTAAAGAGAATGTTCATGTAGTGTATGATGAAAAACGAATAATTACAAATTCTATCGCTCAAGATAATAGATTATTGGAAAATTACCGACAGGAACAAGCACCTTATGTAAAAGCATTTGTTGATGAGATGAAAAAGCGGATGGAACAAAAACAAATAGCTAAGCGTGAGAATTTATCAAAAGGTAGGCTTTCATCAAAACTGTCCGTTTTTTGGACAGAAGAACGACCAAAACCATTTTATAAAAAAACTGCACCAAGCACACAATTAAACGCAGTATTCGGCTTGCTAGTAGATGGTTCCGCATCTATGCAAGATAAGCTTGAAGATACGAAAAAGGCAGTACTACTATTTCATGATGTATTAAGGAAACTACAAATTGCACATGAAATTGTAGTACATTACGAAGATGCATATGAAGCATCTGAGTCAAAACAGCCGAACACATTTGAATGGATTCATAAATTGGAAGACGGACAACAAGATAATGGATTAGATATTCTTTCCATAAATGCACATGAGGATAATCGCGATGGATTCGCTTTAAGGTGGATGGGTAAAAGACTAGAAGATAGACAGGAGCATCATAAATTTTTGCTTATGTTTTCTGACGGAGAACCTTCCGCATTTGGATATGCCCAAAACGGAATAATGGATACAGCAGAAGCAGTAGTAGAGCTTGAAAGAAAGAATATAACAGTATTACATTTATTTTTAAATGATGCAGATGCAACCGAAGAACAATTAGAGCTGTTCCGTTTAATCTTTGGGAAAAAAACTGCAACCGCTTCCTCATTAGAAAAATTCTCGGAAGAAACTTTAAGAATATTGAAAAAAATACTACATCATGTAGTAAAGAGTTCATAAAAAACCGCCTTTTTTGAAGGCGGTTTTGTTTTAAGTAAAACTCGTTAGTTGTTAATTCTTTTGAGATTGTTCTGCAATTAATAGGAGACGTTGTTTTAATTCTTCCTCCATACGACCGATTTCAATTTCTGCAGCTTTTCGTTTGACTCTACCGTCTGCTTGAATACGAATTGTTTCTTCAATTGTTTGTAAAAGGTTTTCTTGGGTTTTCTTCAATGTGTCAATTTCAACTATACCACGTTCATTCTCTTTTGCTGTTTCAATACTATTCACTTTTAGCATCTCTGAATTCTTTAAAAGTAAATCATTTGTAGTTTTTGTCACTTGTTTTTGAGCTTCTACGGCTTTTGCTTGACGATTAAGTGTTAACGCAATCGCAATTTGGTTTTTCCAAAGAGGAATAGACGTCATAATTGACGATTGTATTTTTTCAGCTAACGTTTGATTGGTTTGTTGTATCATACGAATCTGTGGAGCACTCTGAATGGTAATTTGTCTTGATAATTGTAAGTCATATACTCTTTTTTCTAATCGATCTAAAAACTGGGCCATATCGTTAACTTCCTGATACGCCATTTGATCATTGGAAGCCTCTGCTTTTCTACGGAGTTCTGGAATTGTATTATTAATAATCTCTTCTTTTTTTAATTCCGCTGCAGCAATATATACATTTAATGCTTGGAAATAGGTTTTATTTTGCTCATAAAGTTTGTCCAGCATATGAACATCTTCTACAAGTCCTCGTTTGGAATGTTCTAACTGTATACCAATTCTATCAATTTGAGTACTTAACTTTTGATATTTTGTCATCATTTCCTGAACAGAGCGATTAACTCGATTAAATAATTTTTTGAGTCCTGATTTCTTTTGTGTAGTTAATTCTTCTGGATTTATTTCAGAAAGCTTATTCATTAAATCCCCTAAAATATCTCCTACAGGACCAATATCTTTCTTTTGAACATGATCAAGCATTTGATGGGAAAAACGAGAAAGTTCAGTTTGTGCATTAGCCCCATATGTTAATATTGCCTCATAATTTCCAGCAGGAATTTGATCTGCCAATTGCTTCGCTTTTTGCTTTTCAACTTCAGATAAACGATCAATTAGTTTTGTAGGAGTTTGTTCTCCAGAAGTAGTTGTTACTGGCTGTTCTAGAGGCTTTGCCATTTCAAATGGACTTTCTAATAATTCATCCATTAAGAAATCATTATTTGTATTCGATAGTTTTTCGGTCATTTTCTGATTCTCCTTTTAAATATAAAGGTTGTTCTTTTTTGCCAACAGACAATTTAGCGAAATCCAATTCCATTTTTAAATGTTCAATATCTGTGGCGAGGACATCTTTTAAATCTTCCTCCATTTTATAATTGATAGCTTGTAAAGTATCTCTCGTATCTTGTAGAGCGATTTTCATGTCATTGTTTTTAATAGGCTGACTTACTAATAACGTGTATTTCGAAGTAAGCTCAACTGCTGAGTCTAAATGTGCATAGAAAAAGTTCTCAGCATGATAAAATTTCTTTGGATTTGCTTTAACCAATGAAATAATTCGTTTTGCAAGGCGAGTCATTTCGAAAAGTTGTTTAAATGAACTTATAGATCTAACCTTTAGGTATAGGCTATTTAATGTACGAATTTTAACATTCGCCTCTTTTAACTGCTTTTGAATATGAAAATATTCCGAAACAGTCAGCTGGTGTTTTTTCATAATGCTTCTTTGTTGTAACTTTTTTATACTAAAATTTGATATAAAATAAATTCCAATAGCTAGAGCTGAACTAATAAGAAAACTTGTATCAAATGCAAAAAAGAAAATGAACCAAGAAGTGATCATTATAGGTATATTTAAAAAATGTCGAATGAAAGTTTGGGCAACTTCAGTCATAATTTGTAACCTCCTTATATATACAATACATTATACGAATGGGAGACAAGAAGGTTTCATATAAAGAGTGCAAAGGGAATTATACAATATCTGTTTCCATTGTAGTATATCCAATTAAATCGTCAAAGAACTCAATTTCAAATGAGTTGTTTTTCATAAAAGGAGATACCCCTTTTTGAATAAATTGAATGAATTCTTCCATACTCTTAGTATTCCCTTCAATGTCTATCATTATGTCTTTCTCGTTATTTTGCTTGCACTGCCCTTTTAGTCCAAGAGATTGAGCCTTTTGTTTAACTAAAAAACGAAAACCCACACCATCTACATCACTACGCATAATAATATGTGCTCGTTTATTCAAAAAAATCTTCCCCTTTGAGATGTATAATTACTTGTACATTTAACTTAACTGAAAATTAAAGGATTTTCAATTTATTAATGTTCTGAATAAGTCATTTGAGTAGACTTTCTTAGAGATAGCAGTAAAATATGAAATAACAATATATGTTAGAAGGCGATTAAATGATTGAAATTATTTATATGAAAGCAGATTACGAACCTTGGTATGAATTTGAAGGTTGGGAAGAGCATATAGTAGAACTGGTTTCATTTAAAGAAGAAAATGAGGCGCTTGAATATTTAAATAAGAAACTGGAGGAATTTAGACAAAATTTCCCTTTTGAAAAAGTAAAAAGAGATAAATATTGGGCATTTTGGTCAGTAAAAGAACAATGTTTTTGTGATTCATGTGACGAGGATCTCCAAATTTACCATGGTATCATTTGGAATGATCTTCGATAAACGATTTTGAATTATAAAATTATTTGTTGACTAAATTTATCCAACTGATATAATTTAAATAACAATTCATAGTGAGAAGCCGGTTTTGAAATTCACATATCCTATGTAGTGATCGATGTGATGTCGGTACTTCATGGAATATGTGAATTTTTGTTTTTCACATATTGATTAATACTTTTGGAGGTAATAGAATGAAACAAGGTACTGTAAAATGGTTCAACGCTGAAAAAGGATTTGGATTTATCGAAGTAGAAGGCGAAAATGATGTATTCGTACACTTTTCAGCTATTCTTGGAGAAGGCTTCAAATCACTTGAAGAAGGTCAAAAAGTAGAATTTGAAGTAGTTGAAGGAAACCGCGGACCTCAAGCTGCAAACGTAACAAAACTATAATAATAGAAGAGAAGCTCATCATTTCGATGGGCTTCTTTTTTTTGTTAATTTTATTTATAATTTATGTTTAAAGATTGCTTAAAAGGGGAAAAAAGAATTCTTGAAAGCATTAATAACTCTAGGGGGAAATGATTTGGAAAAGGTACTTATAGATGAGGATGTAAAAGGGTATTTTAATAAACATAAACAAGATTTTGAAAACCAATTATTGAGTCAAGCTGTAAATGTAAAAGATAAAATAACCGACATCTTAAGGGTTGGTGAAATTGACCTCATTAATAATGCACACAAACTTATTGATTTTATCCTTGATGGCGATAAACAAACAGAACTTAAGCTATTTGCAAAACAAGAAGGAATCGCGTGGGCAACACATTCCTTAACTTTATCTTTTAAACTGGAATGGGTACAGGCAATTCGCAGGACCCTTTGGAGCTTCATGCAGGAACTTAACAAGGAAAAGCAAAAGTTCAATTTAGATTCAATATTCTTATTGGAAAAACAACTCAATAATCAAATTGATGACTTTTTAAATTCATTCTTTATTAACTATTCAACATTTAAGGATGCATTGCTTTTGTCTCAAAGGGAAGTAGTTGAAAACTTATCTGTTCCAATTATTCCAATAACACCAACTATATGTATACTACCTTTAATTGGAACAATGGACTCATTTAGAACGACTATTCTAGAGGAAAAGGTTTTAACAGAGATTAATAGACTTCATATACAAATATTAATTATTGACTTATCAGGCATAGCTGAAATGGAAAACAAAGTTATTGAAAACCTAATGAAAACTATATACGGTACTTCCATGATGGGATGTCGCACAATTATTACTGGCTTGCGTCCAGATGTTGTTAGACAAATGATTAAACTAGGGATTAATTTTGATAAAGAAACAAAAACTTTTGGTACTTTACAACAAGCTTTAAATGAATTCCTAATAAAATAATTGATCACATAGAAGAAGCTAATCTAATTATGATTAGCTTCTTTAAATTATAATAACTTTTCAAATGTAGAAGTGACGATTACTTCTGCTTCATCTGAAACCATAATAAATTCTCTTTTAATTTCGCCATAGTCTTTTACTAAGAACTTTCGAGTAATATTTCCCTGTTCTTCCTTTTTTTCTATTACAATAACATTTTCAAAGGTATGGAATTCTGTTTCTACAGTTTCTAGAGTAGAAATAATTTCCCAATCATTGAATCGTGTACCCACCTCAAGTGGAGCAGCTAAATATATATCAATTACTTGCATAGATTCCAATTCTTTAAAAGAAGGTATAACAGGATCATACGCTTCTCCCATTTCTGAGAGCAGACCGATATTGTCTTTTGTAATCCGGTAAATTCTTTGAACAATGGTACCTCCATTATCTTCATACGTTACGACGTAGTTTTCATATGGATGTTGTGTTTGCAAAGTGTAAGAGGCATATTCATTTCCTTCACCTTTAAAATTTGCAATAGTTTGATCTTCTTGGAAAAATTCAGCTAAGGTTTTATCTTGAATTGTAGTTTCATTTTCTGCACTAGTGGGTGTGTCGTTATTAGGTTCAATGATTTCTTCCTCATTCGCTTGGCAAGCAATAAGAAAAAGAAATGGTATTATTAGAAAAAGAAATCTTTTCATTTTAACCCTCCTATATTTGTTAAAATAGTCGCTTACAAGAGCTGTAATGTTTCAAAATAAATGTTTTTTGGTATAGTAAAATGAGAGAGGGGAGATTCTAATGAACTTTGAACTAAAAAAAGATATACCAGCCTATGAGGAACAGAAAGATTTTTATGAAAAGTTACGTGTAAAAATGACGGATTTCTTAGAAAGTAAAACAGGAAAAGCGAGTAAATTCGCTCCCTATTTATTATTTGCTCCTGATCTTTTTCATTTATTAGTTAAAGCAATGGTCGATAATCGTATTGATACTAAAAGTAAGACTTTGATTGGTAGTGGAATATTATATTTTATTACTCCAATCGATGTGTTGCCAGAAGGTTTAGTTGGTCCAGGTGGCTTTATTGATGATATTATTGTTGCCACGTTTGTAATTAATATGTTATTAAATAAATTTTCCCCTGACATTATTGAAGAGCATTGGGCAGGGGATCATAAGTTGTTAGATGCTTTAAAGAAAATATCTGAGTCAAGTAATTCGTTGCTCGGTAAGCTTCCTGCAAGATCTTTGCTTAGCAGATTGTTGAAGACTTCAAAATAATCATAATAGAAATGACTTTAAATTTTCTCGTGAATTTAAAGTCGTTTTTTATTTAGGAATCTATAAGCCGTTTGTCTAAACTCTATTAATTTTATCTCATATATTAATAAAAAATATACGAGGTGGTAGAGTGAATGTTAGTAATACAGTGATATCAATACTGGGGAGTAGTGGAGGGGTTGCAAAATCCATACTCTCTGTTTTAAATCAGTCGGTGAGTGATACAGAGGATCCAATTCATTGTCATATAAAGCATAGTAAGATTCATTTAATTGATCAAAAGCAAAGAGAGGAATGCTATTTTACTAATTTGTTTCCTAATTTAATGAACCAATTCGAAATCCATCAATTTGATTTAAATGATATTAATTATTTTAGGAATCATCTTAAACAATCGATGACAACTGTAGTTATAGATGTTTCTCGTGCAGATACTGTTAAAATGCTTGAAATTTGTGATCAATTAGGTATTAAATATGTAAACACAGCACTAGAGAATACAATAATTGATGGAGATGAAAAGCAAGACGAAAGATTTGGGTTAATTGAGCGATTAAATATTCTAGAAAAGAAGAAAGATTTATTAAATAATTCCACTTCTATAATTGGTTCTGGAATGAATCCAGGTGTAGTGCAATGGATGGCAATCGAGTTACTAAATATGCATGCATCAGAAGGTAAAGCTCTTGGTTGTTATATTGTTGAACATGACAATACATTTTATAAAAACAATAAAATAGCTAAAGAGAATGTCATTTATACTACTTGGTCTCCAGAAAGTTTTTTAGATGAGGCTATATTAAACTATCCTATGTTTATGAAGCAACACACTCCCCATTTCTTATATGAAAAGGTTTATAATATTGAATATAAGGTGTCGTTAGGGGACAAACAGTTTTATGGATGCTTAATGCCGCATGAGGAAGTACTCACATTAGGAAAGCAATTTGATTTTGAGTGTGGCTTTTTATATAAGGTAAATGACCATACAACAGAGTTAATCCGTTCGAATATAGATGAATTGGATAAGCTTTGGAGTTTGGAAAAGAAAGTATTGGATCCTCTCGAATCGCCTTTAATTGGAGAAGATTTAATTGGCGTGCTTCTAGTTTATGAGGATAAAGAATGTTTTATATACAATATAGGAAATAATAATGAGATTTTAAAGAAATTCAAAACGAATGCAACCTACTTTCAAGTAGCTTGCGGAGTTTATGCATCATTAGCAGTATTGCTTTTAGACCAAATACCAAAAGGTTCGTATTATGTTGATGAGCTATTGTTGAAAACGAGAAATCATTATGGCAAATATCTTTCCTATTATATGACTGATTTTGTAATAGGTGAAAACAAGCAATCAGATGGACTTTTACATCAAAGACTAAATAGACCATAGTAATAAAAAAAGGGTATTCTCATTCGATAAGTATCGAATAAGAATACCCTATTATTTTTATTGTTGTTCTTTCCATTCCAAAT
Organism: Psychrobacillus sp. FJAT-21963; assembly: GCF_001420585.1. Classification (NCBI taxonomy): domain Bacteria; kingdom Bacillati; phylum Bacillota; class Bacilli; order Caryophanales; family Bacillaceae; genus Psychrobacillus; species Psychrobacillus sp. FJAT-21963. The sequence continues at coordinate 462,284 of NZ_LJIY01000002.1, forward strand.
ATTCATCATATGATAACTGCTTATCTAAGATTGAACCGTCTTCTTTAATTTCAATAACACGATTTGCAATCGTTTGAATGAATTGATGGTCATGAGATGTAAATATCATTGCGCCTTTAAATGCGATTAGTCCATTATTTAATGCTTGAATTGATTCGAGATCCAAATGGTTAGTTGGCTCGTCAAGAAGTAGAACATTTGATTCGGATAGCATCATTTTGGATAACATACAGCGAACTTTTTCTCCTCCTGAGAGGACAGATGGTTTTTTCTTCACTTCTTCACCAGAGAATAACATACGTCCTAAAAATCCTCGAAGGAATGTTTCACTTTCGTCCTCTGGAGAGTACTGACGTAACCAATCTACAAGTGTAGCTTCGCTGCCTTCAAAATATTTAGCATTATCGAGAGGGAAATATGCACGTGAAGTAGTTACACCCCAACGAATGGAGCCTTCTTGTGGTTCCTCCTCTTCAGCAAGAATTCGAAGTAAAGCAGATTTAGCTAATTCATCACCAATAAGAATAATTTTGTCATCTTTATTCAAAGTGAAATTTATTTGAGAAAATAATTTTTCTCCCTCAAATGTGTACCCCAAGTCCTGAACTTGAAGAACGTCATTACCGATTTCTCGTTTCATCGCAAAGTTTACATATGGATACTTACGTGAAGAAGGCTTGATATCATCTAGTTCAATTTTATCTAACATTTTTTTACGAGAAGTTGCTTGTTTTGATTTGGAAGCATTTGCACTAAATCGAGCAATAAATGCCTGTAGTTCTTTAATTTTCTCTTCTTTTTTACTATTCTGATCTTGCGACATTTTAAGGGCAAGTTGACTTGACTCATACCAGAAATCATAGTTACCAACATAAACTTGAATTTTACTAAAGTCTAGATCAGCAATATGTGTACATACTTTGTTTAAGAAATGTCGGTCATGGGACACAACAATAACTGTGTTCTCAAAATTAATAAGAAAGTCCTCTAACCACTTTATAGCTTTAATGTCTAAATGGTTTGTTGGCTCATCCAGTAAAAGAACATCTGGCTTACCAAATAATGCTTGAGATAATAACACTTTTACTTTTTCAGAACCAGTTAACTCAGACATTTTCTTTTGATGCATGCTATCTGGAATTCCTAAACCTTGTAAAAGGATTGCTGCTTCGGATTCTGCTTCCCAGCCATTCAAATCAGCAAATTCGCCTTCCAATTCAGCTGCTCGCATGCCATCTTCATCGGAAAAGTCTTCTTTCATGTATATAGCATTTTTTTCATTCATTACTTCATATAAACGTTTATGACCCATTATTACTGTTTCTAAAACAGTATATTCCTCGTACTCAAAGTGATTTTGCTTTAAAATCGCTAGACGTTCATCAGGGTTCATAATTACGTTACCCTCTTGAGGCTCTATTTCCCCAGAGAGAATTTTTATAAATGTTGATTTTCCTGCTCCATTAGCACCGATTAATCCATAACAGTTACCTGGAGTGAATTTTATATTTACGTCTTCAAATAACTTACGGTCACCAAAACGAAGACTAACATTACTTACTGCAATCATACTCGTACCTCCTAAATTCACAATGCTCTTATTATAGCATGGAATTTAAACAAAATAAATAATCCCTTTATTTAAAGGGATTCAAGTTAATTAGCCGAGTGACTTTGACTAGTAATTAATCAGGATTATAAACGACTTTCTGGCACATAAGAGAAAGTAGGGCCTTAGAATAAAATTGTTACGGAGGTAAAGGAGAGGCACAAGAGATAAAAGATACGCAGAATAGGTAATCCAAGTTATTACTACAAAAAGAGTTTTTTAGTTTCTATTAAATTTATAGAAAAAAAGCTACAAATATCGCCTATTAGCTGTAAGTGTAGCTTTTAAATTTAATTTATCCAACTTGTATAATTAATAATGTTGCCAATCTATAACTAAAACCTTCCTGTAATTCTGCAACTAGCTTAACAATGTCTCCTTCCAATAAAGAAAATAATTCAGTGGAAGTTAGAGTAGTAGAAGTAGTAGATTGTGTCGTTGATGATGCTACCTTAACAGCATCATTGATTTTGATTTGAAACTTTGAAGGAATGTTCGTTTCATCATTTGTTTCCAATATTACTTTATAGCTAATTTGATATACCCCAGCTTTTGCCACCGCAAGGCCATCACGTTTTAATTCAACATCTTGTAATGGACCAGCAATGATAAATTTCACATCACCAGATACAAAACTTTCAGATTCGGAATAGGCAAATCCATAAGCTGAATCTAAGGTACCGGCCGGTCCACGTTCTCCTCTTGGTCCTGGAGGGCCTTGTTCCCCTTTTAATCCTGGAGGACCTTGTTCACCCCTTGGTCCTGGGGACCCTCCACTAGGTCCTGGAGGGCCATCATAGCCTCTTGGTCCTCTTAGTCCTTCTGGTCCTTGTTTACCACGTCCTGTTTCTCCTTTTGGTCCTCTTGGTCCTGGAGGGCCTTGTTCCCCTTTAGGCCCTGGGGGACCTTGTTCACCCTTTGGTCCTGGAGGGCCTTGATATCCTCTTGGTCCTCTTGATCCAAGTTCGCATTTACAATACTGCTCGTTGCATTTTGGACATTGATCCATGCGATCTTCTCCTTTCTTTATTAAACTAGTTTAGAATAGCCGAATTTCTTATTTATATTAATTACGAATATTAAGTGGGATATTATTGAGTGTTCCACCCGAGCTAGATTGAATCGAAATTGCTCTTGTTTCATCAGGTTGTACGGTAGATCCTTCTACTCGATACTCCCATTCTCCAAGCGTATCTACTGACACTTGTGAGAGTAGACGACCTCCCGACACATTACCGATATAGATGGAAATAATGACTTCAGGACCAATCACATTCGATGTTCCAGTAATTCGCCATTCAGCCTCCCCAGTTCGAAATTCTGCACGAGTCACAGTAAGGTTTTCGGGGAAGCTTGTTATTTGGATGTCGTCAGACGAAGTGCCTCCAGGACCACTAACGGTTAATCGGAAAGATAGGGTTGTTGATTGTGCAGGAAAGGTAAAGGTAGCTGTTGATGTGTTCGCATTGGTTAACTGAACAGGAAACCCAGAGATTTGTTCCCATTGATAGTTTGTAACACTGCCCGTTGCATTCCCCGCTAACGTTACGACTGATCCTATTGAAACGGTTTGATCAGGTCCTGCAATTGCAATAGGTATTGGTGCAAATTCTATTACTGAAATATTCACTGTGTCTCTGGATGGGCCACCTTCACCTTCAACAGTTAATTCAAATACAAGAGTTGTAGTTGAATTAGGTGCTATAAAGGTTGGTGTTGGAGTATTACTTCCTGTTAATGTAATTGGTGTACCTGAAAGCTGAGTCCAACTGAAAGATGTGATAACACCAGTAGAGTTAGAACCGTTAAGGGTAACCGTAGAACCGAAAATGACTGTTTCATCTTCACCGGCATTGGACGCCACAGGAATCGGACCATCTGGTGATCCTGTCACACTTACCGGTATAGAACTAATACCTCCTGCGGTTGAGTTAATCGTCACAACGGCTGGTGCAAAAGTGAGATTTGTCGTACTAATCCCATCTGATGGAATGATTATTTCACCAAGGCCAAAGTCTGCTATTGATAAAATAGGTGCACCAATTGAATCGCTAGATGTAGCGGTGATAATAAGGTCTTGAGTATCCGTGTCATAGTTTGCTGATGCCGTAATAAAGTCAACTGGGACAACTTCTTTTATACTGTTAGGATTATCACTTAAATTTGTAACTGTAATAGTACTGGGAGGACGTGCACCCGTATAACGAAGACGAGTAAAATATTGGCCGTCGCTACCTTGTAATAATGTAGAGTTAAAACCGGTTCCAGTAACATTAATAGTTTGAGCCGTATCGTCAGACGTAGCGAATACATCTAACAATCCACCTAAACTTTCGTTTTGTGTGTAAGTAGCTCTTGTTACATCAACACCAGAAATTGTTGAGATTTTTCCTAATAACGTAAAGTTGTTCGTTTCAATACAGTTATCTCCGTTAATTCCTGGGGTAGTTGAACGATCTGGTGAGCCGATCCCGATTCCGGGACCTTCAATACGAAAATAGTTTTGAGGCTGCCCGAATCGATCAGTAAATAAACTTCCGACAATTGGATGTAACACAGCAGGGTTGCCAATATATCCTTCTGGGGCACTTGGTGCTACAGAAGGATCCCATTGTAAGAAAGGATGCACACGACTATTCAGTGCAAGATGAAACTCACCGCCGTTTAATCCTCCAATATCTTCAGTAAAATTAATTTCTCCGAAGCCCTCTCCATCTGGTTCAGCGATGAATGTGTCGACTCCATAAGGATGTGTAACCGTATATTCTATATTTGGCTGTAATCCTGCAACACGAATACGTACTCTGCCAAACACAACCTGTTCATCGTCTCTTGGAACTTCATTTACAAATGCAGCTTCCAATGCCAAAACGAGCCTAGCTCTTTCACCCGTACCCGTTGTCATTTCAGCTTCGGCCTGCATATAAAAAGCCTCTCCTGGATAATTATTTGGGAAAGAGACTGGTTGTGATGGATCTGGTAAATCAGCAGGAGTGATACCAGAGAATGGATCAGTAGGGTCAACGTTTAGTTGAAGCCGTAAACCATTTTCATCTTTATACCATATAGGAAATCCATCAAAAGCATTAATCGGTCCAACTTCCATAAAATACCTCCCGAATAATAGTAAATAGCATAATAGATTTAGTATTTAAAGCAAAGAAAAAACTTTTCTTATTCCTCTCTTTATATTAGTAGAATAAAGTGTTTTCGAGTGTTTCCAGTTCTAAGTATATTTATTATGCTTTTAGTCCTCACATATAACGTGAAACTGTACATAGTGTATGAACAATGGATAAAAAGAGTTAAAGAGGTGACTGCTGATCTGTCAGACTGCCTACTAGCTTATATCTCAAAGAGTTTTATATAGGACACGTTTCGTTTTCTTCCAATATTACATAACGTATGTAGAGGTGGGGCTATGGAACATACTAAAATTTTGCTTTTCCTATATTTAGATGTCTGTTTAATTATTGGTTTTTATATGTACTTACGAAAAAACAAGAAACTAATTGGTTTTCAATTAGGAATGAATATTAGTGTTGTTATGGGAGGCATGATTTCTTTATTATTCGGTGTACTTCTAATAATCCAATTTCCTTTTCATTTCACTTTAATTACCATTATAGCCACGTCGTTAGGAATGATAACGGGGGGATCATTTGGAAAGTTATTCGATTATCAAACATTTGTGACAGGCTTAACAAATGGAATGCTCATAGGGTTGATGTCGCCGATGATTGGAACAGTATTAGAAATGCCAACTGTGTTTGTTTGGTTCATGCATATTTTTTTTGTTTTAAGTTTAATGACAATTATTATTTCAATAAAAAGGTCGTGATGTAATCCTTGCTACTCATCATGATGTTATTTACGTGGAATCTAATTGAATTAGGCTTTGTTTATAGAATTTTCAAAAAGAAACATTGGATTTTTGATGATCGATTTATTAAGACAATGTGTATGGCCATAACCATGAGTTCTTCATTTGTCTTAGCACTTTATCTTGAACTATTGCTTTTTTCCATAGAAAGAGTTTTTTCTCTTCTTCCAGTATTAATTGGATTATTCATTGGGTGGAAATTTAGTGCAATCATGAAGGCTCCTGCTACACTAATTGGTATTTATAATGGCGCAATGGGCGGAATTATGGGGACAATGCTAGGTGCTGTTCTAAAAAATCCTGCACTATGCAATATTCCCATAGAGTCAGAAACGATGATTGCAACAAATATGTATAGTATTACTATTTTTGCTGCTTGTCTTCATGCGCTCATAAGTCATTTCATCCGTTATTCGTTTAAAGTGTAAAAATACTCTTTTCACAATAAGTTATTTGGAGGGACCAATGAAAGCATTTGTCAGTATATTGATATTAGTTATAGGTTTTATGGCATTCTTTTTCTTATGGCCGAAATCAATTAATTTACCAAATATTGGTGAAGTAAAAGAATGGAAACTCTCTGAAGTAAGTGGAAATGATTTGTCCATAGAGAAAAAACCAAAGCTTATTTCTTTCTACTATACTAATTGCCCGGATATTTGCCCTACCACCATGATGGACCTAATAAAATTGCAACAATTAATGAAGGAAAAGGGGATATCAGAAGATCAGTATATTATCCTATCTGTCACGCTGGATCCAGAATATGATACAAATAAGCGAATCCTGCAGTATAAAAATTTATTTGAGATATCAAGCACTAATTGGTTGTTTTTAAGAGGCTCAGAAGAAGATACAAAAGAATTAACTAATAACTTCGATTTTTACTATAAAAAAGACGAGAATGGATTTCTTACTCACTCCACCTCTATGTATATAGTGGATTCAAATGATCAAATTCGAGCTCATCATGACATGGCGGTAGGGAGTAAACGAGTGAATATAGAAGAAATCGCAAATCATTTACAACAGCTAATAAAGTGATTGGGGGGAATCATTTATGGATGAAAAGTTTGTGAAATTAGAAAAGATAACACAAACAGAGGAACGATCGAAGAGACCTCCATCTTTTTCGTCACCTACAAGTGCAGTTTCTATAGAAGAAACAAGAATTCTTACAGAATTTAATAACCAGAAAAATTTATTTAACGTGGTCACTCAAGATGAAACACGCAGGAAGCCTCTTATACTGAAACAATTTTTTAAAATGAAACGAAATCAAGAAGTAGTTGTTTCTTCCATTATCGAAAAAGATGCAAATATAACAACAGAAGGAAAAGTTGCAACGATTGGAAGAGATTTCATAATGCTAACGAACCTTAAAAAAAGGATTTGGATTCCTTATACTGCAATAGAAACTGCAAACATCCCTTTCGGTTTTCCTTCCTATTCCAATCCACATCAACACTTTATATATGATAACCAATTGCAGCAAAAGCTCGTTCTTCAATTTGGAGAAACAGTGGCTAAAAAGGATGCGCTAATTAGACAGTTCTTTGAAGAATCACTACGAACAAATCTTAATTCATGGGGTGGACTGTGGGTAGAAGTGAAGACAGGTGAGAAAATATTTCTAGGAAAAATAACAAAAACAACAAAAAAAGAGCTAATCCTTCGAATGTTCAAGACAGAAAAGAGAATCTCACTAAATGCGATTCGATACGTGTCTACGATTGGTCTTTTTCCTTTATGGAGTAATATGTTGAAGTCCTATTTAAAAAAAATTGATATAAAATGAAGGGTTTTGAAATTTAATTATAGGAGGCTTTTTATTGGACCAAACGGAAGATAAATTATATTTGGAATTAAAAAAATGGATGGGAGAAGAAGTACTTGTAATTACAGAGGCAGTACAACTTAACTTATTGGGGCAAGTATTTCGTCCCGTTTTTTCAGGAACAATTTCTGACGTCCATCAAGGGCATATAACGCTATCACCTGTCATTATCAAAATGGTGAATGCGCCTTTTTATAGATTTCCATTTCCACTTAGTATTCCACTTGAGCAGATTGTATCTTATTCAACTGAAGTACCTAGTGACTTGGTGTTCCCATTAGCATAATTGAGGAGGGATGCGTGAATGACTAACCAGAACAAAGCTAGTATAGTTAATGACTATCGAGAAGTAGCTCTAGTCAATCATTTTAGTAAAAATATTGGGCGAAGAGTGTTTATACTGACAGAATCATTTCCATTTATGTTTATCGGAAAAATTAAAGATGTACTTGGAGATATAGTCGTATTGGATGTGCAAACGACATCGGTACCTGCTTTAGAGGGGAAAGAATGGTACGTGCATATCGACTCAATTGATGTGTTCTATATTGAAACGGGGATTGGAGCAAAAATTCCACATTTAAAAGATAATTCGGATGGGGAAGAAATATGAAAAGAAGGTACCACGTAATTGCTATTCCAATTCGAATAGTTTTGAACTCATTTGGTGACCACAATCCAAATGGAATGATGTATGTATTAAAAGAGAATGAACAGAAAGTAAAAGAATTAGTAAAAAAAAATCCTTTCTCAACAGTTGATCTCGTTCAGCCTCTTGTAATCAGGGCGAATGAAGGAGAAACAGTGGAAATTTTACTCGAAAATAAACTGCCATTTAACATTGGGATGCATTTTCAGCAAGCGGAGTATGAAGTGGACCGAGCTGACGGAGCGAACGTTGGGTTAAACAAAGATAGTACGGTAGCTCCTTTAGATTCCATTTTATATCGAATAAATGCTGTAAAAGAAGGAACGTATTATTTTTCTGATTTAGGTAATCCTTCAAGCGGTCAAAATGGTTCTAACTCAAATGGCCTGTTCGGAGCAATGTTTGTGGAGAAACGCTTTTCCTGGTGGACAGATCCTGAGACCGGGAAGCCGATGAATAGTGGAGTGTATGCTGATGTTCATCATCCGCTTTTACCCTCATTCAGGGAATACGCATGGATATTTCATGATGAAATGGAAGTAGACGATTTAACGGGGAATCGACCAATCAATCATTTAACTAACCAAGAAGAGGAATCTTTTCATGGAGCTAATTATAGATATGAGCCGATAAACAGACGTCAACAACTAATTGCAGAAGGTGTTGTTGGTCCGAATACTGAGGGGGAAGAAGTCCATCATGATTCATGGGTATTTGGAGATCCATCCACGCCTATTTTGCGAGGTTATGTTGGAGACCCTGCAAAAATTCGAGTTATACACGGCGGTACGCAAGAAACGCACGTCTTTCATTATCACGTTCATCAATGGTTGAGTGACCCGCAAGACCTCAACTCGGAAATTATTGATTCACAATCTATTAGTCCTCAATCACATTATACTATTGAGCCTTTATATGGTTTAGGATGCTTACAAGGATCTTTTGGAGATGCTATTGTTCACTGTCATCTTTATCCACATTTTGCTGCTGGTATGTGGGGATTGAATCGTGTTTTTAATACACTTCAGGATGGAAGTCAGTGCTATCCAAATGGGGTTCTCATAAAATCTTTAAAGCCTTTGCCTGACCGAAAAGCGCCTCCAAAGCCGACAAAAATAAAACCTGGATTCCCTAATTTTATACCCGGTAAAGTTGGGTACAAGGCACCTCGCCCACCGCTTAGTATTAAAGGTGGGCGTGGACTAACAGAGTTAGAACGTCACGCTGCTATTAACAATCCTAGACCCGGAGCAGTATTTACAGATCCTTGCCCTGAAGGGACACCGGAGAAGGAATTTAACATCTCAGTAATCGAGCTACCGATTATATACAATAAACAAGGTTGGCATGATCCAAAAGGAAGAATTTTTGTTCTCGACGAAGATCTAGAAGATGTTTGTTCTGGAAAAAAAGAACCAGAACCACTAGTGATTCACGCCTCAGCACATACTTGCTTTCACATTAATTTTACGAACAAATTACCCCACATTCTCGACGGAGATGCATTTCAGCTCGTCACAAGAACTTATGAAACTGGATTCCATATCCATTTTGTGAAATTTGATGTGCTTGTTAATGATGGAGCAAATGTCGGCTGGAACTATGATTCCTCAGTATTACCTGGAGAAACAATACAGTATTCCTATTACGCAGATGTTGAGTTAAAAGCATGGTTTTTCCATGATCATTTATATCCAAATGCTCATCAGCAACATGGAGTATTTGGATCAGGTGTAGTTCATCCGCGCTTCTCGAAATTCCTCGATTCAAGTTCGGGAGAGAAAGTCGATCATGGAACACAGATTACTACTGTCAATCCATTAATTCCTGATTATCGTGACTTTGCTTTATTTGTCCAAGATTTCACTATGCTGTTTGATAAAAATGGAAAACCACTCCAACCACCAAAATTTCCAGGTTCCGAAGATGATCCCGGACTATTTGGAGTAAATTATAAGAACGAGCCGCTGCAATTTCGTTTAGGACCTGACTGTGATCCAGCATATTCCTTCAGTTCCTTCGTGAATGGTGATCCGATAACACCTATTTTTAAAGCATACGAAGGTGACTCGATTCGAATACGGCTACTACAAGGAGCTCAGGAAGAATCACACAGTTTTAATGTTCATGGACTTGTCTGGCATAAAGAGAGAGGCAGTTTGAATTCTAAGTTAGAAGATCAACAGCATATTGGTATTTCAGAATCATTTACTCTGGAAACGTTTATCCCTCGAGCTGGAGATTACTTATGGGCATTCGAGACAGAAGAAGATTTATGGAATGGTCTTTGGGGACTGATTCGAGCATATGACGAAAAAGTACCAGATTTAATTCCTTTATCAGATCGTCCAGAGCCATTAAAACGATCGAAGCCACTACCTGAATGTGAAGGAAAAAAGCCACCGCAAGCTGAAAATCCTGTTCCTCATAAGGATGAAAACGGACCAAGACCAATTTGCTATTTTGACATTGTGGCTTTCCAACTACCTATTACTTACAACGATTTCGGAGATCACGATCCACATGGAATTATTTTTTCATTAAAGGAAGATATGGATGATATATTAAAAGGCACAAAAAAGCCGGAACCTTTAATCATACGTGCCAATGTTGGTGATACAGTAGAAGTTACTTTAACGAGCATGTTGAAATTAGATCTATTCCCCTTCAAAGATGGAATATACCCTTATCCTGAAGTGAAAGAGCAAGCATTTTATCCTCCATCCTTGCGGATCTCGCTTCACCCTCAATTGATTCAGTATGATGTGAAAACTTCTGCAGGGGAAACAGTAGGTTTCAATGAAGACCAAACAGTTGGACCAGGAGAAAAAAGGGTGTACCGATGGTGGGTCGATTCTCAAGTAGGAGCTTGTGGGATGTGGGATATGGCGGATATTCGAAATCATAAATCACAGGGGGCTTTTGGAGCCTTTATTGCAGAACCACGGGGAACGACATATCTGGACCCTTATACACTAAAGCCGGTTAAATCAGGAGCTAATGTTGTATTGCGCAATCCTTTCTTACCGGATATTAGAGAGTTTGTCATGATTATGCATGATGGAGTGAGACTGCTTGATAAAAATGATCAGGTTATTCTCGACCCAATCGATGGAATACTCTTGCCGCCGACAGATGCTGAAGAAGAAGTAGTTGACACGTATGATCAAGGATCGAGGGGCTTTAACTATCGAAGCGAACGATTAATCAACCGCTATAAAAAACATCCTGTACTTCAAGAAGTATTTAGTTCACAATTGTTCGGGGATCCGGCAACCCCGTTGTTTGAATGCTATGCAGGGGAACCAGTGACAATTAGGCTAGTTACACCAGCGGAAAGACGAAGAACTCATACGTTTCATCTTCACGGTCACCGCTTTCGCTTTGACGTTACGGATATTAATTCTCGAACAGAATCATTCGTTGGATTCAACGTCGCAGGTGCTAAACGGAACTTAGAATTGTTAGGCGGAGCAGGAGCATATGGAAATTTCCCAGGAGACTATATGTATCGTTCAGGAAATATTCAATGGGATATAGAGCAAGGCATGTGGGGGATTATGAGAGTCCACGTTGAGGAAAAAGAACACTTACCCCCGCTAGATCAATAAGTAATTATGAGAGAAGAGATTTTTCTTCTCTTTTTTCTACATAAACACTAGGAGAAAGGTGGTGAGAAAATGGAAATAGAAAAGGATATGGATTGTTTAATACTTGAACAAGAACAAACTAAAGATTTATGTTTTCCAAAAGATTGTTGCCCCGAACGATTCCCTTCACCAAAACTTCCATCCCCAACGGACTGTCTACAACAAGGAGATCTTAAAAAACTGCAGGAAGAGATTAGAGATGCAAATGAACTTCTTTTGGATCTTGCTTTAGCTGATGAACGCCCTCCAGAGGAAACATTTCAAAAAGCTTTTGATGGTTTGATTGGTTTACGAGTTGAAATTACAAATTTGCTAGGTGAAAAAATCGAGGGAACCGTAAACTTAGCCGGATATAATTTTGTCGTCCTTAGAGAAGAAGAGATGATTATCATTTTTCCTTATAGTCAAATTGAAACAATCAAGCCCTATGGTCGGTTTGCTGAGCATTACCATGACCCAGAACTGAGTGAGATAGATCCATGCTTCAGACGAGATTTAACATTTCACTTTGGTGAAGTAGTTTCTTCTTCCCCAGAATTGATTCATTTATTTTTCAGAGTCCGTTTAAATATCTATTTACTTAATATGGAAGCTAAACGATTTCAAGTGAAAATAGAAGAATCACTTGTTGAGGGATTTCTTGTAGATGTAAATAAAGAAACGATTGTTTTAAAAATGGAAGAAGTAATAAACATCATCCCAATAGGTAAGATTACACTTATTACAATAAATTCTTAAATAAAAAAAGTCAGCAAGTGAAATTTCACTTCACTTGCTGAATTATATTTTGAAGAAAAAGGAAGTACAACTATCAAAACTAATGACTTGAGATTTGATGGTTAGAACTTGATAATTTAACATTTGCAATTTTTTCGATGGAAAAAATCCATGTTTTACCTTTCCTATGATGTCTTGTTTCAGACTCATTTAGTTTATTTTCTTCTGCTGGCGATTCCTGTGTTAACTCTTTGTCCAAATCTTGTAATGAATCCTCCACTATTTCATCTACTTGCACTTCAATAAAATTAGATCCAACAAAGACAATCATCCCCTTAATTATATTCCCGTTATCTAACTCGAACTCAGCTTCGCGCCACAGTTGCTGACTTAGTCGGAAGTTAAGCCCACCTTGTAAACCAGCCAATCGGATTTTAAAATCAGTGCCGCATAAATCTTCACGGCAAAGGTTACAGTGACAAGTTCTGCAATATTCATTGTGGCAACACCGCTTGCATGAACAGTTTTTGTGTTCCAGGCAGTTTTTTTTGTTATGGCATATTTTTTTGCAGTTACAATTCAAAGAATAATGTTTTTCCATGTATAATCCTCCTTTCCTCTTAATGTAGTAGCATATGAGTTTTCAGATGTAATAAATGGTTAGTAAACCTAAATCTGCTTACACTCTATAAACAAAAGGAAGAGTGGATTCCTTAATTAGTTGAAGGTGAAAAATGTTTTATGAAAGTAACAACCACAAGTAGAAGAGTGCACCATTAAAGCGTTTAAATTAAATACTCCGATATTAGGTAAATAACCTTATCAATAACATAATCTTTTCATAATCTATAAATAGTAATATGAAAGGAGGGGGTATAAGATGTCTGGATACGGTGGAAGTGGTGGATACGGCGGATACGGTAATAGTGGATCGGGCTTCGTGTTGATTGTTGTGCTGTTTATCTTACTAATTATTGTAGGAGCATCTTTTATTAAGTACTAAAAAAATTTGATGTACATTATTTGAATTGTTCAAGAGAGTTTCACTCTAACAAGTATAGCTCTTAATAGTAGTGGGCAATTTGTCTGTATTATCGTTTTTAGAGAGATGTTTCATTTTAATTAGTATAAAATAATATCGATACAAACCCATTTTGTATCTTCTCTTCAAAAAAATCGATCACCTCTCCAGTGAGTTGGTCGATTTTTTGAATCGTTTAGCGGCAGCTATCTTATCTTTAGTTGTACATTTAGCATAAAAAAATACACCTCCAATTGTGAGATCGTGTCTAACAATTGGGGTGTAATTCATGAAGAGGTGCTCTTTGACCTAATCACCCGTACATATTGCTGTGCATTCGCCATTAATTTGTATTCGTTACTCTTTTTCATAAGTATCTATTTTACGATAAGCGCAGGACAGTGAACACGTTTCATCACCTTATGACTTACACTACCTAGCACCATTTCTTGTAGATTATTAAGACCTCTACTTCCTATAATAACAAGATCAACATTTTGTTCATTTGCTTGTTTAATAATTTCTGGTCCAGGAGTACCGTGGAGAATGGACACTTTGTAAGCAATATTATTTTTCTTTAGCAGTTGTTCGATATGAAATAATTTTTGTCGACGAGTAACTTCCAAAGCTTCAGGTGAACCAACATGTAACATTTCTGTTTTTACTTTTTCGAAGTCTGCAACATAGACGACTTCAACAAACGATTCTTCTGTGCATCTTGCAATTTTAACCGCTTCCTTTGCAGCACGTAGAGCATTTTCAGAGCCGTCAGCTGCAAGTAAAATATGCTTATACATTAATATCCCCCTTTAGTGGTTAGGTGATAATCCTAACAATATATTATATAGTTTTTGACTAGATGCATTTAGACCTATGATTTCAACGGTCGTCCCTTTATCTTCTAATTTTCTTGCAACTTTCAATACACTACCAACCGCAGATTCATCCCAAAGATTGCTGTTTGTAAAGTCGATTTGAATCTTTTTGTCTTCAACATTTTCAAAAGCTTTGATAAAACTTTCGGTTGAGGCGAAAAACAATTGACCTTCTACAATAAATCTTCCATTACGTTCAATTACACTTATTTTAGAAATATTTGCAACAAAGAAAATAGCACTTAATAAAACACCAGCTATGACACCCTTTGATAGGTCATGAGTTGCAACAACAATTATTACTGTTGAGAGCATCACAAAAGCATCTGTTTTCGGTGCTTTGATAATATATTTAAAGGAGCCCCAATCAAAAGTACCGATGCTAACCATAATCATAATACCTACAAGAACAGGCATTGGAATTTTTACAACGAGATTCCCTAACACAATTATTAAAAACATTAAAAAAAGTCCAGCAATAAGTGTAGAAAGGCGTCCTCTACCGCCAGATTTGACATTAATGACGGATTGTCCAATCATTGCACAACCAGCCATTCCACCAAAAAAACCATTAATGAAGTTTGCAATTCCTTGACCACGTGCTTCCTTATTTTTATCACTTTCTGTATTCGTCATATCATCCACAATAGATGCAGTTAACAATGATTCAAGTAAACCTACAATAGAAAGAGCAATGGAATAAGGGAAGATGATAGCAAACGTTTCAAGATTGAAAGGGACATTCGGTATTAAAAAGTTAGGTAAAGATTGTGTTAGATTTCCTAAGTCACCTATTGTCTTAAGTTCTGCTCCACTAGATATTGCAACAAATGATAATAAAACAATCGCAATAAGCGGGGCGGGAATTGCTTTAAAAAAGCGAGGTACTACATAAACAATTACAAGAGTTATCGCTACATAAATATATGTTAATGTATTAATACCTATAAAATGAGGAACTTGAGCTATAAATATTAGAATTGCAAGTGAATTTACAAAACCAATCATTACAGCATTGGGAATAAATTTCATTAATTTTGCTATTTTAAAAACACCAAATAATATTTGAATAACTCCAGTTAAAATGGTCGCTGCAAGTAAATAGTCAAGTCCGTGTTCTTTAACTAGTGGCACCATAAGAAGAGCCATTGCTCCTGTTGCTGCTGATATCATCCCAGGTCTCCCACCAACAAATGCTATAATGACTGCTATACAAAAAGACGCATATAAACCTACCATGGGATTAACACCAGCGATAATTGAAAAAGCAATAGCCTCTGGAATTAGCGCAAGAGCTACAACGATGCCCGAGAGTATATCACCACGAATATTTCCAAACCATTGTTCTTTGATCGTTTGCATGTTAAAACTCCTTCGATTAAAATTGACTAAAATATCATAGCACGCATATTCCTAAAAAGGAACCTTTATGAGACTGATTTGAGGCGATAAATATGATTTATGGATACAAAAGACCTTTGTATAACGACGAAGATTGTATAGAACAAACCAAAAAATTAAATGATTTTCAAGTAAGTTATGTTTTAAAAGAGAAACACGGCTCACCTAAAAAAAGGGAGGCCTTAGAAGAATTATTGATGACAATGCAAAAAGGGGATGTAATCGTAGTTGAAAAATTCATCGTTCTTGCAGATACTTTGCATCACTTAATGGATTTATTAAAAATAGTAAAAAAAGATGGAGTATCTATTCGATTTATTGATGAAGAGTTATCAAGTGATCGAGTTTTGGAGGAAAGTTTGTCAACTATTTTGTCGCACTTCATACGGTTTCATTCTGATATTATTAAACAATCAACGAAGCTTGGACTAGAGACCGCAAAGAGCCAAGGGAAAAGTTTAGGACGTCCCAAAAAATCAGATGAAAATATTAAAAAAGCTATTGAAATGTACCATAGCAATCATTACACATTGTTAGATATTAAAAATGAAACAGGCATTAGTAAATCAACATTGTATAGATACTTAGAAAATACGGAAGTATAAAAAAGAGAGCTAGCAAAGCTAGCTCTTATTTCCAGTTTTTCTCTATAAATTCGTCTCTGCCAGATTGGGCTCTGTCTTCTTTGTAATGATTCGGACTCTTTTTATAAAAATCCTGATGGTACTCTTCTGCTTCGTAAAAAGTCTTTGCTTCTCGAATGCTCGTTACAATTGGCTTTGAAAATTTACCGCTTGCTGCAAGTAATTCCTTCGATTTTTCAGCTTGCTTTCTTTGCTCCTCTGAATGTACGAAAATTGCTGTAGTGTAACTTTCACCGCGGTCTTGAAATTGACCTCCAGCATCTGTTGGGTCTATTTGTTGCCAATAAATTTCTAATAATTTTTCATAAGAAAAAACTTCAGGGTTGAATTGAATTTCTACAACTTCTAGATGACCCGATTCACCTTTTTTAACATCTTCATATGTTGGATTTTCTAAATGCCCTCCCATATAACCAGATGTCACTTTATGTATACCATCCCATGAATCAAACGGTTTTACCATACACCAAAAACAGCCGCCTGCAAAAGTTGCTTTTTCTATCAAATTTACCCCTCCTAATCTTCTAAAACCTATTCTATCATTTCAAGTAACGATGCACAAAAAACTGAAACTAAATGTTTCAAAATACGTTATTATTATAATATGAAGGAGAGATTTTAGGATGGATGAAATTCAAGAAAAACAAACAAGGCGAAAGCGCAAAAGAAAACTTAGATTAGGTAGAGTTTTTATTTCTTTATTAGTAGTAGTCATATTAATTGTGGGAGTATATTCTATTGTTCAATATAATATTGGATACAAATTAAGTAGCAATAATAGTAATAATATTCCTTCAGAATTTAAGGGTGATGTACTTGCTTCTGGGGAAAGGGAAAATATTTTAGTTCTCGGTGTGGATTCTCGTGGACAAGATAAAGCTCGTACAGATACTATGATGATTATTTCTTGGGATAAAAAGGAAAATGATGTGAAAATTATTTCTTTTATGCGAGATATATATGCAGATATACCAGGGCATAAATCATATAAACTAAATACTGCCTATTATTTAGGAGAAGTTCAATTATTGACAGAAACACTCAAAGGAATGTTTGATATACCAATTCATCATTATGCGCTTATTGACTTTAGCAGTTTTGAATCATTGGTAGATATAATTGCTCCTGAAGGGGTGCCGATAAATGTTGAAAAAGATATGTCAGAGAAAATTGGTGTTTCTTTAACGAAAGGCCAACAGAACCTAAATGGTAAAGAATTGCTTGGTTATGCAAGATTCCGCTCTGATGAAGAAGGAGATTTTGGAAGAGTTTCTCGTCAGCAAATCGTTATTGAGGCATTAAAGGATGAAATGCTTTCTGTTCAAAGCTTACCGAATGTACCCAAATTTGTAGGTGCTATGGATGGTTATATAGAAACAGACTATTCTAAAACCGATAAGGGAAAACGAGTAATTGATGCTATTACAAGTGGAAAGCTTGAAATTGATAAATTAACGATTCCAGTGGAAGGGTCGTATTCCTTTAATAGCTATTCTCATGCTGGTTCTGTTATTGAGATTGATACAGAAGAAAATAAAACAGCCATTACGAAATTTTTAGAAAAGTAAATCGTATACGTTGCTAAACTTTTTTTTCCTCCGTAAAATAAGAATATATAGAAAAGGGAGTTTGATAAAAGTGGAGCCTGAAAAACCTTCTTTTTTTTCTACGAGATACATAAAATTTCTAGGTGGACGTAATACTTTCTTTACACTAATTATGCTTTTGTTAATCGGACTTGTCATTATGATATACGACAAGATATCATTTATATTTGTTCCGTTAACTGTTTTTTTAGGTAATGTAATTTTACCTATCATACTAGCAGTCATTGTATATTATTTGCTAAGACCATTACTACGCATGCTCGAGCGTATTAAAATTCCGAGAGTATGGGGTATATTAATTATCTTCTTAGCATTAATTGGTCTTATCACACTACTTGTCTTTTTAGTCTTTCCTTTTTTAAAGGCACAGTCTACGAAGCTGGTTGCAGAGTTCCCTGGGTATTTTATACAATTGTTTAATTCACTTGATACTTTTTTACGAACATCTATAGTTTCCGATTATTATTCACAAATCGAAACTCAAGTAAATACCATTTTAAAAGATCTTCCAGCTGAAATAGGTGAGTTTATTCAAAGCACTGTAACAGGGATAGCTACTGGTTTATCTTCATTAGTTGGTATGTTGACTAGCTTCATTTTGGCAATTGTAACTGTACCATTTATCGTATTCTATTTATTAAAAGATGGTGAAAATCTACCAAAATATGTTATGAAGCTTTTTCCACCACGTATGCGAGATGATTTACAATCCGTTTTCCATAATATCGATAAACAAATTAGTTCATACATTCAAGGACAGATTTTAGTTTCGATATGTATAGGATTTATGATATTTATCGGTTTCTCCATTATTGGAATGGATTATGCATTACTACTTGGGGTTATAGCATCTGTAACAAGTGTCGTACCATATTTAGGGCCAGTGATAGCAATTACACCTGCAGCAATAATTGCTCTTGTTACTTCTCCTTTAATGTTAGTAAAGCTTGCAGTAGTATGGACAATAGTACAATTAGTAGAAGGGAAATTTATCTCTCCACAAATAATGGGTAAATCTCTACATGTACATCCTATAACTATAATATTTGTTTTAATTACTTCTGGATCATTATTTGGTGTACCAGGTGTAATACTAGGGATTCCAGGGTATGCAATATTAAAGGTTATAATTTCACATTTTTATACTTTATTTAAAAGACGTTACAATAAATATGAACCACTTATAGAAAATCATTATGAGTATACAAATAACAAGGTGGATTGAGAGTAATGGCGAGGAAATTTGAATCTTGCATTGAGGTACAATCAATAAAAATAGAAACAGTAGTTGATCATCCATATATTGAACATGGTATTAACTTATCAGGGACAATATATATTAACGGAGTACATGATGATGAATCAATTGAAAATATCAAACTAGAGGTTTTCAAATTAGTAAATGGGGAAGTTACAAAAGTTATCTCCAAGCATTCGATTGAACTTGTCGGAGCTGTGGCTTCTAAAGATGTTCAAATGATTCCCTTTGAAATAATGCCAGATGAAAGATGGCTTCCAGATGGCGATGACGACGTAAGCAATCTTATACTTAGAACTACCGTATTATTCGAAAATGGTTCTGAATATAATGACGAAGATGAAATTCACTTTGATATTGAAGAATAACCAACCGGTTTCATTCACTCCAATACATTCTGTATTGGAGTTTTTTTATGGATAAATGTTGTGGATTTGAGCAATCTAATCAAAAACGAGGAGACAATTTATGAAAAAATTTATAAGCGTTACTCTAGTTTTTCTATTGCTCAGTCTATCTGCTTGCGGTTCAAATCGTGATACAAATGGTCCGCCAAAACCGGAAACGCAGCTAGATAGTAAAACAGGTAATACTCCTGTTACCGGTAATGAAGATGTAAATATAGAAAATGAAGAAGGTGTTATTGATAAAAACAATGACAATGATCATTTAATTGATAAATGATTATTGTGTTGGAAAAAATTATGTGTTAGAATATTCGTAACTAACTGAACGGAGGTGAAGAAAGAATGAAAAACACTGTGAATGCACATGGATTTATATTGGAATTTTTATCCACTTCGTGTGCGATTACTCATGAAATTTCTAACAACGGGATAAGTCTGCCCATTTTTAGCAAATTACATGTAATTCACAGCTGATAAGTCATTCTTTCTGAACCATAATATGTGGGAAAGACTGCTTTTTAAGCAGTCTTTTTTTATGCAGAAAAATGCTTCCAGCTATATTGAACTTGAAAGGAAGCGGAAATAATGATTTGTACAATTAAAGATGTAAGCAAAATGCTCGGAGGAAATACCATTTTTGAAAGCTTATCATTGTCGATTAAAACTGGAGAAAAATTAGGTATTGTTGGAAGAAACGGCTCAGGTAAAACGACACTTTTTAAATTAATCATCGGTTCGGAGGCACCTGATAAAGGTGTTATCAGCTTTAAAAAAGGAACTAAAATTGGATATTTAGCACAGATACCTACCTTTTCAGATGAAGTAACAGGAATGGATGTTTTAAATAGTGCATTTGAAAAGCTAAAAGCACTGCAAACAAAAATGCAACAATTAGAAGAAAAGTTATCGTGTACCGATCAACCTAATATGGAAAAATTACTCCAGGAATATGGAGATGTGCAAGAGGACTTTACTAACCAGGGCGGTTATTCTTTGGATTCAGAAATAGATAAAGTCATCCAGGGTTTACAATTATCTTCATTTGTTCATCAATCTTTTTCAAACCTAAGTGGAGGAGAGCAAACAAAGATAATGCTTGGTAAATTATTGTTATCACAGCCTGATTTACTGTTATTAGATGAACCTACAAACCATTTAGATTTATTCGCAGTTGAATGGTTGGAGCAATATTTAGTTAACTACACAGGTACAGTTGTAATTATTTCGCACGATAGATTTTTCCTAGATCAAGTAATTACAAAAGTAGCTGATTTAGAGGATGGTGAACTAACTCTCTACCATGGTAATTATTCTTCTTATATTGTTAACAAGGAAGAACGACTCATGCGGGAATTTCAAGAATATGAGGAACAACAAAAAAAGATAAAGAAAATGAAGGAAGCCATTAAACGGTTAAGACAGTGGGCAAATGAAGCTGTTCCTCCAAATCCAGGTCTTCATCGGCAAGCTAGGAACATGGAACGTGCATTGGAAAGAATGGAAAAACTGAGAAAACCAATTATCGACCCTAAAAAGATGAGTTTATCATTCGAAGCTGCATCTAGAAGTGGAAAAGAAGTTGTCATAATGGATAACGTTTCTAAATCATTTGGCAATAAGGTTTTGCTTCATAAATCAAATTTGTATGTGTATTGGAAAGAAAGAGTTGCGATCGTTGGTAGAAATGGAACTGGAAAATCAACAATTTTACGATTATTGCTAGGAGAAACTTTGGCTGATGAAGGAAATGCTAGAATAGGTAGTAATGTTAGGATCGGATTTCTTTCACAACACTTTGAAATATTGAATCCAAAAGAACGTTTAATAGATGTATTTAGAAGTGAAGTGAGTGTTGTTGAAGCAGAAGCACGGCATATTTTAGCTAAGTTTATGTTTTATGGTCCTGATGTCTTTAAACGAGTTGGGGATTTAAGTGGAGGAGAACGTATGCGTCTTCGTCTTGCTCAACTAATGCACCAAGATATAAATTTGTTGATATTAGATGAACCAACAAACCATTTAGATATTGAATCGAGAGAAGTATTGGAAGATGCTCTAGAAGATTTTCAAGGAACTATTCTATGCGTTTCTCATGATCGATACTTTTTAAATAAGTTATTTCATCGTACAGTTTGGCTCGATTCAGGAAATATGACAACTTTTGAAGGGCCTTATAATTGGGCTCGAGGGAAATGGAACGAGCTACTAGTAAAACAGGAGTCAATCAACACAGCAGAATACGTTGAAAAGGTAAGAACTTATAAAAGTAGAGATAAAAAAGAAAAATCAACAGAAGAACAAATTTTAGAATTGGAAAACGTACTAAGTAAACTAAAGAAAGAAAAGGATATTCAGAAGGACTGGAATGATTATGAAAAATTATTATTGTCGATTGACGAGAAGGAACAAAAACTTGAAAAATTAATAGAGATCTGGTTGGAGAGACAAGAATGAAAATATTCATGATTATCAAGTCCGCTTAACTCCAAATAAATGTGTGATAGTTCCTATAAAATTAATAATTTAATATTAACTTTCTCGTTTTTAGCCGATATAATCAGAAAGATATACTATGTCCTAGTTTTTGAAATAGTAAATTTATCCTTATTAAGGCGATTATATCTTTAAAAAAACAGAAAGTAGATGAAATATGAAAATTTCTATCAAATGGAAAATTATTATTACTGTAATGATTTTAATTGTAATTAGTATGTCTGCATTAAGTTTCATAAGTACTTTTACGATTAAAGACAAAACGGAAGAAAGTTTAACTGATCAAAGTCATGTATTAGTGAACGAAATGTCCTCTTCCATTCAAAATTATCTCAGTGTCTATGAAAAGGGTATTATACAAATATCCACTACAAAGGAAGTGGTGGATTTTCAAACGGAATCTAGTATTTCAGATGCAATCATTGCTTCACAGCTAGAGAAACAATTAGATTCTAAATTTACTGAGTTTACAACGTTGTACGACGCGGTTGCTTCCGTTTACTATGCATTACCGAACAAGCATATTGAAATAATACCTGAAGCTGATTTAGGGAAAGATTTCGACGCAACAACTAGAGATTGGTATAAAAATGCGGTAGCCAATAAAGATGATTTTAGTTGGTCCAAACCTTATTTAGATGCTGCAACGGGAGAATATGCAATTTCTGGTGCAAAAGCAGTACTTAAGAATGGTCAAGTTGTTGGAGTTGTCGGCATTGATATATTACTTTCGAAGTTAACAGAAACAATTTCATCTAATGAGTTAGGATTTGAAGGTTTTCCGATTATCGTGGAGAACGACGGCACAGCAATTGTCCATCCTACCATGTTTGGTGAAAATTTGTCCGAATATGCTTATATTAATAAAATATTTTCTAGTTCTTTAAATGAAGGAGTAGTCACAGATACTTCCGAAGGACTTTCAACGGTTACTGTATTTACGACAATACCTGATTTGAACTGGAAGCTAGGTGCAGTATACGAGCAAGAAAAAGTTAATCAAACAGCTGATAGTATTCGAAATCTCATTTTATTTATTACTGCTGCTATATTAGTGCTGATGTTTATTGTGCTATATTACACTACCCATCACACTTTAAAACCGATAGATCAATTAAAAAAACTAATGGATTCGGTTGCAGAAGGAGATTTGACTGTTCACGCGAACGTAAAGTCATCCGATGAAATTGGACAATTAGCTAAAAATTTCAATAAAATGACTGAGAGCATGCATGAAATTATTCAAGTAGTAAAAGAATCTGCAAGTAATGTTCAAGTAAGTTCTGAAAGTCTTAGTGCAGTTGCAGAGGAAACAACTGCATCATCAGAACAAGTATCCGTAGCTGTGGGTGAAATAGCTGAAGGTGCTTCAAAATCTGCTGAAGATGCGGAAGAAGTAACAGATAGCTCTTCACATTTAAGTAATCAAATTAATTTAATTAATGAAAAATCGCTTGTAATGACTGATATTGCTACGAAAGCAAATAAAATGAATGCAAATGGCCAAAAACAAATGAGTGAACTTAAATCATCCTTTAACAATTGGGAGTCCAATTTAAAGTCTATGTCTGATGTAGTCGATACTTTAGAAAACAAAGTAAAAGCCATTGGAGGGGTTATGGAAACCATCATGGAGATTTCTGCTCAAACAAATCTACTTGCATTAAATGCAAGTATAGAAGCAGCAAGAGCTGGTGAGCATGGAAAAGGTTTTGCGGTAGTAGCAGAGGAAGTAAGAAAGCTTGCTGAGCAATCAGCCAGAGCGACTGAAGATGTTAAAAAGACTATTACTGAATTACAGAAAGAATCAGTTTTAGTAAGCCAACAAATGACTGAAACTAGGGAAACTTTCCGTATACAAGGGGCAGTAGTTACTGATACGGAAATAACATTTAGTGAAATCTCAAATTTAATGGAGAATATGCAATCCTCTATTGATGAGGTTTCCAACGAAATTAACCAAGTTTTTAAATACAAAGAACAAGTAGTTGAAACGATTCAAATGATGGCAGCGACTTCTCAACAAACTGCTGCTGCATGCGAGGAAGTTAGTGCATCTTCAGATGAACAGCTTCGGGCAATCCAATCCGTTGCAGATGCTTCTGAAACATTAACAGAACTTAGCGATAAATTAGCAGAAGCAGTGAATCGTTTTAAAGTATAATATTCCATTGCTTAAATGTTCAGAAAATGATAGTATATAAAATAATGTAGTAGAATAACAAATAATATACTCTTATCAAGAGAAGCAGAGGGAAATGGCCCTGTGAAGCTTCAGCAACCTCTGACACATGTCAGAAAGGTGCTAACTCCTACAAGATATCAATCTTGAAAGATAAGAACTGAGAGCATTTGCTTACCCTCTTTTCTTATTTATTAGAAGAGAGGGTTTTTATTTTTACGGAAAAGAGGAGAAATGTATGCCAATTAAGATTCCCAAACAATTGCCAGCAGCTGAATTGCTGAAGAAAGAAAAGATTTTTATCATGGACGAGGAGCGCGCAATTGCTCAGGATATCCGTCCTCTAAACATAATTATATTAAATCTAATGCCAGAAAAAGAAAAAACGGAATTACAACTACTAAGACTATTAGGTAATACACCATTACAAGTGAATGTTACATTTATGAATACTGCTACACATGAATCCAAAAATGTTAGTAAAACGCATCTAGACACTTTCTATACTACTTTTGAAGAGATTAAACTTCGCAAATATGATGGGATGATTATTACTGGAGCACCAATTGAACATTTGAATTTTGAAGATGTAAATTATTGGAGTGAGATGACAGAAATAATGGATTGGTCGAAAACAAACGTCACTTCTGTCTTACATATATGTTGGGGTGCACAAGCTGCACTTTATCATCATTATGGAATTGGTAAATTTGAATTGTCTAAGAAATGCTTTGGTGTATTTTCTCACCGTTTATCCGATCCAACTGTGAATTTAGTCCGTGGTTTCAATGACGAGTTTTATGCGCCCGTTTCTCGTTATACTTCTGTTTCATATGATGAAATAATAACTGATTCCAGACTTAATCTGCTTTCAAATTCTGAAGATGCAGGGGTATTCCTTGTAATATCAAATGACGAAAAGCATATCATGATTACTGGTCATTTAGAATATGATGCAACAACTTTAGCGGAAGAATATGCTCGGGATGTGAATAAAGGTATTGAAATCGATGTTCCTGAAAATTATTTTCCTAATAATGATCCTTCGACACAACCATTAAATTCTTGGCGTTCGCATACTCATTTATTGTTTTCTAATTGGTTAAATTATTATGTCTATCAAGAAACGCCATACGAATGGGAATAATTCAGAAGAGGCTGAGAAAGATTTTTCTTTCGTTCAGCCTCTTGTTCTATTTATTTAATGAAATATTTGGTCAATTCTATCTATTTCTTGTTTAGTTAATTGAACATCTACAGTTTTCAAATTATCTATAACTTGTTCAGGTTTTTTAGCCCCTGGAATAATAACATCAATATTTTCTTTCGTTAAATACCATGCAAGCACAATATTAGAAACACCTACATTTTTATCATTAGCAATTTGGCGAAGCTGCTCTACCTTATCTAAGTTGTTAATATATGTTTCTCCTTGGAATAACGGATTTTTTGTGAGACCTTCTCTAAAAGTACTGCCTTTATCATACTTACCTGTTAATAAGCCCGAAGCAAGCGGAAAATAAGGAATAAAGGAAATATTACGTTCATTTGTATATGGAAGCAAATCCTTTTCTGCATCGCGTTTTAATAAATTATATCCAGATTGAAGAACTTCAATATAACCATCTTGGTTACCTTCTTTTAACTGTTCTAAAGTAAAGTTGGATACTCCAATTGCACGGATTTTTCCTTCATCCTTTAAACGTTGAAGAGTACCAACTGCTTCAGCTTTTGGTGTGTTTTCATCGGGAAAATGAATATAGAATAAATCAATATAGTCCGTTTGAAGTCGTTTTAAACTGTTTTCCACAGTTTCTCTTAAAAATGCAGGTGAGTTGTCAATGACTACTGTTTCACCGGTCATTTTATGAGCGCCCTTAGTAGCAAGAATTATTTCACTACGTTTCTTCGTTTCTTTTAATACTTCCCCAATTAACTCTTCTGATCTTCCGATGCCGTAAATAAAGGCAGTATCTAGAAAACTAATTCCATGATTAAGTGCTGTATGCATAATGTCTTTTCCGGTTTCATCATTTAAATTCGGAAATAAATTATGGCCACCAACTGCATTTGTTCCAAGTCCAACGGGATTTACAAATAATCCGGTTTTACCAATTTCTACTTTTTTACTCATAGTAGTAAAAACAACTCCTCTTCTATATATTCTAGTATAATATTACCAATAATGACCTTTTACTCAAAGAATTTTGGTTTATTAAAAGAAATGGGGAAGGAGATTCATAATATTTATTGAACTATGTTTTAAAGGAGATGATTAGATTGTCAAATTCAACTAATTTTCATGCTGACTTTATTCGAAATATACGGTCAAAATTGGAGGAATTGAAAAGTGATACAAAGAAAGCGATCATGCAAATGGAGGAAGAATCCATTTTTTGGTCACCAAACGAACAATCAAATAGTGTAGATGTACTGGTGAAGCATATGAGTGGAAACTTAATTTCTCGTTGGACAGACTTTTTATCAACTGATGGAGAAAAAAAAGACAGAGATCGTGATAGTGAATTCGAAAGTACGATAGAATCACGGGAAGAGTTGCTTAAAGTGTGGGAAAATGGGTGTAATGCATTTTTCAAAGCGATAGACAGTATAGAAGAAAAACACTTACTTCAAACTATTTATATTCGCAATAAACCACATACTGTTTTGGAAGCAATCATTCGGAGTATTACACATATTTCAATTCATGTGGGACAGGTAATATATATAGCCAAACAAGTTACACCAGAAGACAAGTGGACTACTTTGTCGATACCTAAAAGAAAGGATAAGAAGTAATGAATTCAAATTTTACTTATATTCATAGTTCTCCACAAATTTTAGATGAGAATAAAAAATATCCAGCATTATTTTTATTGCATGGAATGGGAAGTAATGAAAACGATTTGGTTGGACTCGTTTCTAACTTAAAGGAGAAATGCCATATATTTAGTATACGTGGGCCAATTTCTCAATCACCTGGATATGCCTTTTTCACGATAGAGGGTCTCGGAAAACCTCATCGTGCAGTCTTTGATCAGGTAGTACAAGATCTTCAGTCATTTATCGAAGAAATAACTAATAATCATTCGATTGATTCAAATAAGCTCTTCCTTCTTGGTTTTAGCCAAGGTGCTATATTGACTCAATCATTAGCATTAGTAATGGGTGATAAAATAAAAGGAATTGTTGCACTAAGTGGCTATATTCCGTTGTTTGTGAAAGATGAGTATACACATCAACCAGTAAATAAATTAAATGCATTTATATCTCATGGCGAATTTGATAATATGCTTCCATTTGAATGGGGAACTGCTAGTAGAGACTATTTCTTAGAAAAGGGAGCAAGTGTTACCTTTAAGAACTATCCTGTTTCACATGGTGTTGCACCAGAAAATCAAAGAGATTTAGTTACCTTTTTAGACGAACTATTAGTAAAATAAAGGATTATCCTCCCCTCTTGAAGAATATGTAAGAGGGGTAATTTTATGAAAAAGGAGAGTTTTTCATGAGGCTAGGATTATCTAAAGATGAAGTAAAATTAAATAATTATACGAGTGAATGGAATATAGAATTTAATAGAGTTAAAGAAGAGATCATGTTGGTAACTAAATTGGAAACAAAACGGATCGAACATATTGGTAGTACGGCAATTAAAGATATGGTGGCAAAACCAATCATCGATATTTTAATCGGCATTGAAGATACAAAACATATAGATAACAACATGATGAAAGCTCTCCAGAGTATTGGTTTTCTTCCATTGCGAGTGGAAAGGCCGGGAGAAATTGTATTAGCAAAATTTATAGATGATACATACAAAGTAAAAACACATTATATCCATTTAGTCGATTACGACAAAGAGCTTTGGAAAAACCTAATTTTTTTTAGAGACTACTTAAATACAATAGATGAGGCAAGAGATGAATATAAAAAGTTAAAAGTAGCTTTAGCTGAAAGAAAAAGTATAAATATAACAACGTATACAAATTTAAAAGAACCTTTTGTGAAAGGTATATTTTCTCTACGTACAAATTAAGAGGTGAAAATTATGATTACAAATTTATATTTTGTTAGACATGCGCACTCTACATATACGACTAATGAACTTGAAAGACCACTATCAGTCAGAGGTAAAGAAGACTCAAAGTTAGTAACCGAACGATTAAAGCTAGAAAACATTGACTTTGTCATTTCTAGCCCATATAAACGGGCGATTCAAACAGTTGAAGGTATTTCCGAGTACCTTGGCTGTAACATTGAGATTAATAAAGATTTTAGAGAACGCACTTTGTCTTTACTTCCTGTAGAAGATTTTAATAAGGCTATAACAAAAGTATGGTCAAACCCTGATTTCTTTTTTGATGGTGGTGAGTCGAATAAAAAAGCACAACAAAGAGGGATTACAGCAACCATGCAAGTTCTAGATGAATACAAAGGAAAAAATGTTGTTATCGGCACACATGGTAACATCATGGTTTTGATCATGAACTTCTTTGATCAGCAATATGATTTTCATTTTTGGAAGATGCTCGCTATGCCAGACATATATAGGCTATCTTTTTATGAGAATCACTTAATAGAAGTTAGAAGAATAGATGAGAATAAAAAGAACTCGTTAAATACCGGATACACAATTTATAAACCTATAGAAATTAAAAACGAGGGGAAGAAATGAAGATTAAAGGCTTAAATCATTTTTTGTTTTCTGTATCCAATTTAGAGCAATCAATCAAATTTTATCAAGATGTATTTGATGCAAGGCTATTGGTGAAAGGAAAAAGTACCGCTTATTTTGATTTAAGTGGAATGTGGCTTGCATTAAATGAAGAAAAGAATGTACCACGAAATGAAATTAATGAGTCCTATACACATATTGCTTTTACAATAGAGGAAGCCGACTTTGAGAATACACACGTAAGATTAATGGAGTTGGGAGTAAATATACTTGTAGGACGAGAAAGAGATAAAAGAGACAAGAAGTCTATTTATTTCACTGATCTAGACGGTCATAAATTCGAATTTCATACCGGTACATTACAAGACAGAATGGAGTACTACAGACTTGAAAAACAGCATATGGAATTTAATGATTAAATAATATAAACCATAAGGAGATTGTTAAAATGAAAGCCATTATTTTTGATTTTGACGGAACGCTAGCGAATACATTGCCAATTTGTTACTACTCTTTTCAGAGTGTTTTTCAAGAGTTTGATAATAAAGAATTATCTTCAGAAGAAATAAAAGCTATGTTTGGTCCTTCTGAAACTGGAATCATTAGAGAAAACCTTATAAATAATAACAAAGAGAAGGCAATTGAGAAGTATTATGAAAGCTATTTAGAAAAACATCACCATTTTGTAGAAAGTAACATAGAAATAGAAGATTTACTAATTTATATAAAAGGGTTGGGTATAAAGCTTGGAATCGTTACAGGTAAAGCAAAGAGAAGTTTAGATATTTCATTAAAAGCGCTCCAAATGGAGGAACTATTCGATGTAATAATAACAGGAGATGATGTACAATTCCCAAAACCACATCCAGAGGGAGTAAATAAGGCATTGTCCATTCTAAACGTTCAAAAAGAGGAAGCGGTATTTATCGGAGATAGCGAGGCTGATATTTTAGCTGGCGTTCAAGCAGGAATTGTTACAATTGGAGTACAATGGTTAGAAAATTATAAAGCAGATGATTTTATTACAAAACCAAATCAGATATTCACTAAAATTATGGATTTCAAACATTCTCTCAAGAATCTAAATTACAGCATGTATTCAGGAGAGTTAAAATGAAATTAGCATGTTTACACGCACATCATTCAAATATCGAATATATAGAATCTGCTTTAGTGTCTTATGAAATAGAACTAGTTCATTTTGTAGACCCTGGTCTTGTGAATAGGGTTACTCATGATACTAGTTTCTGCATTTCAGATGCTCAACAAAAAGTTAAGGAACAAATAGAATGGATTTCAAAAAGTAACGTAGATGCAATACTTATAACTTGTACTAACTACGTTGCGTTGCTTAATGAGGCTGATCATTTATTATCCATACCAATTATCAAAATCGATGAACCTTTTTTCGAAGTAATAGCTTCAATTGATGAACCACAAGTTATTCTGTTTACTAATCCTGCAACTGTCGAAGGTACTTTGGATAGATTAAATAATTATTTAAGTGATCGTCACAAGAATATAGAGATGGATGTTGTCATAATTGAAGATTCATTTGAACTACTTATGCAGGGTCTAAGTGAGAAATACAATGAAGCAATATCTAAATGCATACATAAATTATTGGAAGCGGAAAATAAAATTATTTCAGTTGCCCAATTATCGATGGTGAATGCTTCTATTCAAGTGGAGAAGGAGACCTCTATAACTGTTATTAATCCGCTTCATACTTTAATAGATTCACTGGCTATTCAGTTAAATCTTAAGCATAAATGAGAAGAGCAAGAATCAACATCCAAAAGTTGATTCTTGCTCCATTTTTAGTTTTTTCTCTGTTGGCTTCATTTGAGACGAAAGCTCCATTTTCATTAGAACAATAGAAGATGAAAGCACATTTGGATTGTACGTTAGTGTATATTCAGGCTTATGGGAGGTCAGTATTTATATTCATCTAAATGCAAGGGGGAAAGGGATCGGTAATTTACTACTGCAAGCATTAATCAAAAAGTCGGATGTAGCCGATTTTTGGACTTTGCAAGCTGCAATCTTCCCTGAAAATAATACTAGTATTCAGCCCCATAAGAAAAATGGATATAGAATAATAGGCATTCGTGAGAGGATTGGAAAAGTGAATGGAATTTGGAGGGATAATCTTTTTTTAGAAAGAAGGAGTGTTACAGTTGGTGTAGATCTATTATTGACATGAAAAAAGTAATCCATGTCTGAGTTATCACTCGTGATGGATTACTTTTCACTACTGTCGATCTTCATAAAAGAGTATCGTTGGTCCAGAGTGAAAATAAGCTAAACTGCCGTATGAAAAAAGTAGTTTATTTTAAAAAAATTTATTTAATCAACAGGATATCAGTTTTCGTCCATGTTACACCATCACTTTCTTTTTTCAATACTATTGTTAACAACATTTGCTATATTGTGAATGGTATTTTCAAGAGACTCTATTTTATTCTCAAATCGGTGTAATAAATAAATAGTGACTACAATGGGAAATCCGAAGTTGCCAATTAATTGTACGATGTTTCCCTCCCCAATCATGAGTATCCTCCTTTCTTTATTTTATTTCACCATTCTTCTAACTACATGATATACCTGTTGAGAAATACATTATCATCATGACAAACAGACTTGTCCGAAAAAAATAATACTTCTAACTACCTCAAATCCCTTTCATTGATAAAATAATAAATCTTTAT